>CAZVTT010000015.1:0-1503 GCA_964629685.1 uncultured Gammaproteobacteria bacterium | reverse complement strand
AAGTTGCCAACAACCTCACCATCTCAGGAGGCACTATCGAGAACACACCAATCGGAGCTTCAACACCATCAACAGGTGTCTTCACCAACGCATCATCAACCAACCTTGCCGTCACCAGCGTCACCTCATCACTCTTGAAGACCACGTCAATTGGCAACATCGTTGCTGCTGTTGCCGGTACCGACTATCTCCTTCCATCTGCACTCTTTGGCAAGGCATGGGAATTGACCACCAACACCTTCGGTCAATCAGCGCTTGCACCAACCACCACACAGAACATCGCAGTATCAGGAGTGGGTACCTCAACCTTCGCCGGTGGTCTTGAAGCATGGCGAGCAATCGCAGCTCCATACTTCAATGCAACATCGTCAGCAACGTCGACGTTCACGGGAGGACTTATCTCATCAGCACTCTCTGCAGCAAACCTCACACTCACTGGTTCAGGTACCTCAACAGTATCGGCTGGTCTTTCATCAGGAGGATTCACCACAGGAACACTCAATGTGTCAGGCACTGCAACATCGTCATTCAATAGAGGTATTGATCTCGCGGGAGGATGTTTTGCGATTAATGGGACGTGTCTCTCAACTTCAGGAGGTGTCACTTCACTCCAACAATCATTCGGCACCGCACAGACAGGAGCACTCACTCTCGCCACATCAACTGACACCAACATCGTTCTCAACATCACCAACTCAGGTGGTACCTTCACCTTTGCTCCTTCATGGACTGGCACACTCGCAGCAGGACGTGGCGGTACCGGCATCTCTAACCCAACCGCAGCAGGTGTTCTCCTTGGTTCATACGCAGGTGGTTCATACCAACAACTTGCAACATCATCATTGGGTATCGCACTCGGAGACACCACCGGAACACTCGGCACCACACGTGGTGGTACCAACATCACCTCATACACAACCGGTGACACACTCTATGCCTCAGCAACCAACGTTCTTTCTAAACTCGCTGCAGGTTCAGGTGGGCAAGTGCTTGCGATGGTCAATGGTATTCCAGGATGGGTTGCCACAACAACACTCTCAACCATCTCAGGAACACTGAACCTTGCATCACAAGTCACCGGCACACTTGGTGTTTCAAACGGTGGTACCGGTCAAACCTCATTCGGCCAAGGCTGGCTCGGTATTAACGATGCAGGTTCATTCATCTCATCAACCTCACCAACGGTGAACTATGTCACTGCAACCTCAACTGCAACATCATCATTTGCAGGTGGTATTGCAGCAGCAGGTCTTCGTGGTACCTCACTCACTGTCACAGGAAGTGGTACCTCAACATTTGCAAACGGCATCACTCTCTCAGCAGGATGTGTGGTCGTGAACGGTACCTGCCTCACCTCAAACACAGGAACAGTCACTCAAGTATCAACTGACTCATCACTCACTGGTGGACCTATCACCACCACCGGAACACTTGGCCTAAACCTCGCTAACGCCAACACCTGGACTGCACTCCAGCAATTCAATGCAAAAGCATCAACCACAC
>CAZVTT010000014.1:0-1786 GCA_964629685.1 uncultured Gammaproteobacteria bacterium | reverse complement strand
CCTGTTTTTCCGGTTACTCCCGTTGCTCCTGTCGTTCCTTTTGCTCCGGTTGGTCAGGTAAATCCGGTTGCTCCTGTGGCTCCAGTGGCACCCGTTGATCCTGTCGGCCCAGTTTCTCCTGTCGCTCCGGTTGATCCTGTTGCTCCGGTACGCCCTGCTGATCCGGTTGCTCCTGTGGCACCTGTTGATCCTGTTGGTCCTGTTTGCCCGGTAGCTCCAGTTACACCTGTTGGACCCGTGAATCCTGTCGCTCCGGTTGATCCGGTAGCGCCGGTAGGTCCTACTGCTCCAGTCGCTCCTGTCGCTCCGGTTGAGCCGGTGGGTCCTGTTTGTCCGGTGGCTCCGGTCGTTCCTGTAGCTCCAGTCGGCCCCGTCTGTCCGGTGGCTCCGGTTGAACCTGTTGCTCCTGTTGGACCGGTAACACCGGTCGCTCCAGTTGAACCTGTTGGTCCAGTTCCTCCGGTTGCCCCAGTTGAGCCAGTCGGCCCAGTGACCCCCGTTGCACCCGTTGATCCCGTTGATCCCGTTGATCCTGTAGGTCCAATTGCTCCCGTCGCTCCAGTTGATCCGGTCGCACCTGTAGGTCCGGTGAATCCGGTCGCTCCGGTAGATCCGGTAGGTCCGGTGACTCCTGTTGCACCTGTTGATCCGGTTGCACCTGTCGGTCCGGTGAATCCGGTCGCTCCGGTCGTTCCGGTTGAGCCAGTTGGACCGGCTTCTCCGGTTGCACCGGTAGATCCTGTAGGTCCTGTTTGTCCCGTTGCTCCGGTTGTCCCCGTAGCTCCGGTTGGTCCGGTAAATCCTGTTGCTCCCGTGGCTCCGGTTGAACCGGTTGCTCCGGTTGGGCCGGTAAATCCTGTTGCACCAGTTGAACCTGTGGCTCCGGTTGGACCGGTAAATCCTGTAGATCCTGTTGAGCCGGTGGCTCCGGTTGGGCCGGTCACGCCGGTTGCCCCGGTTGAGCCGGTTGGGCCGGTCACTCCGGTAGCGCCGGTTGATCCCGTGCTTCCCGTTGGTCCGGTTTGTCCGGTGGCTCCGGTTGATCCGGTTGATCCTGTCGGCCCGGATTCTCCGGTCGCACCGGTTGATCCGGTTGATCCGGTAGGCCCGGTGACACCCGATGCGCCAGTTGCACCTGTTGGACCCGTTTGACCTGTTGCGCCGGTCGCACCCGTCGGTCCGCTTACTCCGGTTGCACCTGTACTACCTGTGGCTCCAGTCGGTCCGGTAAATCCAGTTGCACCTGTCGATCCGGTTGCTCCAGTAGCCCCGGTTGGTCCGGTGAATCCGGTTGCCCCCGTACTCCCCGTTGCTCCAGTTGGTCCGGTCACGCCGGTTGCACCTGTTGCACCTGTTGGTCCGGTCTGTCCTGTGGCTCCGGATGCACCAGTAGATCCGGTTGGTCCGGATTCACCCGTAGCACCGGTAGCCCCCGTGGCACCAGACGGTCCCGTAACACCGGTGGCTCCGGTTGAACCGGTTGGGCCGGTTTGTCCCGTAGCACCTGTTGTACCGGTTGAACCGGTTGGACCCTGTGCACCAGTTGCTCCGGTTGCACCTGTTGCGCCTGTTGCGCCTGTAGGTCCTTGAACTCCAGTAGCACCCGTTGCTCCGGTAGCTCCGGTTGGGCCCGTAACCCCAGTTGCTCCGGTTGTACCGGTAGCTCCGGTTGGGCCGGTAACCCCAGTTCCACCGGTAGCTCCTGTTGGTCCCGTGACTCCTGTCGCCCCAGACGCACCGGTAGCCCCTGTTGGTCCGGTAAATCCTGTTGCTCCAGTAGAACCAG
>CAZVTT010000013.1:0-2064 GCA_964629685.1 uncultured Gammaproteobacteria bacterium | reverse complement strand
CCACAGGAGCAACCGGATCATCAGGCGCTACCGGTACTACTGGATCAACCGGAGCAACCGGAGAAACTGGACCGACAGGATCAACGGGTGCCACTGGAGCCACAGGAGCAACCGGATTTACCGGACCAACCGGAGCCACCGGAACGACAGGAGCAACGGGAGTAACCGGACCAACAGGAGCAACAGGAGCAACCGGATTATCTGGACCGACAGGAGCAACGGGAGCAACCGGAGCGACAGGATTTACCGGACCAACCGGAGCTACAGGATCGACCGGAGCGACAGGGTTTACCGGACCAACCGGAACAACCGGTGCCACTGGAGAAACAGGTCCGACAGGCTCAACTGGTGCGACAGGAGCTACTGGAGATGAAGGTCCGACGGGAGCTACAGGTTCAACTGGTGCAACTGGAGCGACAGGACAAACCGGACCTACGGGAACAACCGGAGCGACAGGATTTACCGGACCAACCGGCTCCACGGGAGCCACGGGACAAACCGGACCTTCCGGTGCGACTGGATCAACCGGAGCAACCGGAGCTCAGGGGCCAACCGGAACAACGGGAGCAACTGGTGCTACAGGAGATGCTGGTCCAACCGGCTCAACCGGAGCCACAGGACAAACAGGACCCACAGGAACAACGGGGGCTACAGGTGAAACCGGGCCGTCAGGCTCAACCGGAGCGACTGGAGCCACCGGAGTTACCGGACCAACCGGATCAACAGGTGCGACGGGAGCAACCGGATTTACCGGACCAACCGGTTCAACCGGTGCTACCGGAATAAGTGGGCCGACAGGATCAACTGGTTCTACCGGACAAACCGGACCGACCGGAACAACCGGAGCAAGTGGTGCTACTGGAGAAACTGGACCTACGGGTGCAACAGGATCTACTGGAGCAACAGGATTTACCGGACCGACCGGATCAACAGGTGCCACCGGACAAACTGGGCCAACAGGTGCGACCGGAACCACAGGCGCCACCGGAGTCACCGGACCGACCGGATCAACAGGTGCGACGGGAGCGACAGGATTTACCGGCCCAACCGGATCAACGGGTGCGACCGGGCTTAGTGGACCAACAGGATCCACCGGCTCAACCGGAGCGACCGGAGCACAAGGACCGACAGGATCAACAGGAGCAACAGGATCAACCGGAGCTACCGGACAATCAGGACCAACCGGGACTACCGGGGCTACCGGACAAACCGGACCAACCGGTTCAACCGGAGCCACCGGACAAACCGGCCCCTCAGGATCTACGGGCGCAACCGGCGCAACCGGAGCACAAGGTCCAACAGGTACCACGGGCTCTACTGGTCAATCTGGTCCAACAGGATCTACCGGAGCTACCGGTGAAGCAGGACCGACTGGTTCAACCGGCGCAACCGGAGCAACTGGCGAAACAGGTCCATCGGGAGCGACCGGAGCGACCGGAGCAACTGGTGTTACCGGACCAACAGGAGCAACAGGAACTACTGGAGCTACCGGGCAAACAGGACCAACAGGAACTACCGGAGCAACTGGTGATACAGGACCTACCGGAGCGACCGGATCTACAGGAGCAACCGGTGTCACCGGACCAACCGGAGAGACAGGAGCTACCGGAGGGACCGGTCAACATGGACCAACCGGGGCAACTGGAATTACCGGTCCAACAGGTACAACGGGATCCACTGGAGTTACTGGACCGACAGGCTCAACCGGCGCCACTGGCGCTACCGGTGAATCTGGACCGACCGGATCAACAGGTGCCACCGGACAAACGGGACCGACCGGAGCAACCGGAGCTACCGGAGCCACAGGACAGGCAGGTCCTACCGGCGCGACGGGACAAACCGGACCAACAGGATCAACAGGAGGAACAGGAGTCACTGGACCAACAGGTGCGACCGGTACTACCGGCGCCACCGGACAAACAGGTCCAACAGGATCCACCGGAGCTACGGGAAATGCCGGACCGACAGGATCGACCGGAGCAACCGGAACAACGGGAGCCACGGGACAAACCGGACCGACGGGATCTACCGGTGCCACTGGATCAACGGGAGCCACCGGTGTGA
>CAZVTT010000012.1:0-17824 GCA_964629685.1 uncultured Gammaproteobacteria bacterium | reverse complement strand
TTATTTTTACATGTGTCCTTATTTTCGTAATCAATAAATATTTTTTCAAACCGTTTGACACTAAGTAGCCGAATTCCCTTCGCCGTAGGAACGGACTCTGGGCTCACCAGCACTAATACTCGAAGACTCGCAAAGTGCTGGATTGCGAACCGGTACCCGGTTCATTCAGCCAGGAATAGAGCATAAAAAAATCCGGTATAAAACCGGATTTTTTATGCTGTACCCCTGACTCAAACTATTTTGAACCGCTATTAGCTCACTTTAACACATTAAGAGAAGCATATCAGAAACAGGAAGGAGGAGAAGATGCTGTCAGTACAATCTAAATTCACCTCTTCACTTTTCGATGAACGCTCTTTTTATCAAACTTTTCTGAAGGATTTAGCGCATTGTAATCGGGAAATAATCATTGAAAGTCCGTATATTACCGCAGAGCGTACGGAAATATTTATACCGATCTTTGAAAAACTGCTGGACAAGAAAGCACAGATATTCATTTTTACCCGGGATCCAAAAGAACACAATGAGATACTAGAGTTCCAATCAGAACAGGTAATCTCGAAATTTGAAAGAATGGGAGTTCAGGTTTTGATGTGTACCGGGAATCATCACCGGAAACTGGCTATTTTGGACAGAAAGATCCTATGGGAAGGTAGCCTGAATATCCTGTCACAAACGCGTAGTAGGGAAATTATGAGACGAATAGAAGGTGAAGAGTATGCGGTTGAGATGTTTAATTTTCTCCATTTCGGCAAATTTCTCTAAGATATCGTGATTTTGAGTTTCAGTACTCTGGCAATATTCTTCATTTTCTCAAAAGATGGGTTGACCTCTCCACGTTCAATCATGGCAAAGTAATTAACTGTCATACCCGCTTTTTTAGCAGCTTCAGCTTGGGTTAAAACCATTTTCTCTCGTGCTTCCTTTATTTGGCTTCCAAAAGCCTTTTTAGAGCCATTATCACTATTCATATATTTATATTGTATCACTGTTATCAGAATATGTTATATTTTGAAAAATGATATAAATCCTGTAAGAGATTTTGTCAAAGCGAAATAACAAACTATGAATCAAAAGGATATCTTTTTATCGCATCGGTCAGTAAACAAAGCTTTTGTAAATACTCTAGCTTCTGATATAGAAAAAATAGAATACAACAGTAGATATTTGACTACTTGGCTTGACGAGGCAGAGATAAGACCAGGTGACAGTATACCGGGATTAATTGAAAAAGGCTTACAGACAAGTCGGTTCTTTGGAATAGTAATGACGCCAGATTATTTTAATAACGAAAGTGGATGGACGGATGCAGAGTGGCACGCAGCGTTGTTCAATGACCCGGATAATAGAAAGGGTAAAATTGTTCCTATTCTTGCTGAAGATTGTCCTTATATTCCCTATTTATTAGCACATCTTAATGCAATTGATTTACGCTCCAAAAATTATAAGAAAAATTTCGGAAAATTAATTGCTGTATTAAGAGATCAGCCCATTCCAAGACCTATCACATATCGTGGACAACTTATTACTTCATCTGGTCATATTGATAGAAAAACTTTAATTTCAGAAAGAGGCGTTCTTGATGCTGATCCAGATACTGTAACAGAAAAGTTATTTTGTAATATGTTGGAAATAGAATCGTTACCTAAATATGTATATTTTGCAAAAATTTCACCAAAATATAAGACAAAAAAACTTATCGGAGAAGAATATCCGACTAAAACTGAACTAAGGGAGCACATTCTAAAAAATCAGGAAAAAAATAATTTTGAAAAAACATTTTCACCTATTTTCAGAATGTATAGAGGCACAATAATTACATTTCATGATTTGTCCTCTCCAGATAATCCGTTCGGAGATGTATTTGATGAAAGATCTGTTGGCTTTCTTCCTATCAACAAATACATCCAAGATGAAGAACAGCGGAAAATTATTGTTTCTATGCTAAATATGAGTATTGATCGTCACATGACAAAAAGAGGGTTAGTACTGGATAACAAAAACGACGGACGATATTATTTCCCACCAAAAGACGGAAATGAAAACCTTGTTATTTGGAAGCCAAATAAAATCACTGCTACAAGGACAGTCGCAAAACCTCATTACTGGAATGGAACAATTCAATTTTGGCATCATTTAGGTGCATATATTCGAGTAGTATTTATAGGGAATAAATTTTATTTAAAAATTATTCCCACATGGGTAATTACGACAAATGGGGTCGATTTGATGCAGGGTAGTAAAGTTAGCAGTATAGCTAATAGGTGGACCGGAAAAGAAAGAAATATTCACCTTTTATACCATATTCGATTTTGGACCTATATCTTACAGGGTGGTAGAAGATCCCCAACAATTTGGGTCAGGACAGGAGATCAAAGAATAGAAATTTCATCAATACCTTCCTATGTACAATTAGCTTATGGAATCGAGAATGACCATATTAACTTAATGGAAGAATTAGATAAGCAGGCTGATACGTTGAATGAAATTGAAAAGGATTTGGGTGATTCAACGATCATTTATGAAGGTATTCAAGAATCTGAAAATTCTACTGAATTAGAAGAAGAAATATGAACTATTTTATTGACCATAGACCTAATTTTGATGCGGGGATTATTAGTGAACCACATCTTTTATTTGGAGGAAATCATGAACATGTTGATCCTAAAGTCGGTATAGCGTTATATGGACCATACAATATTAAAGATTTAGACAGACCTTCACTAAGAAGTATTATTGTTGGAATAGTTGGCCCGAGTAATATGATTGCTGATACTCAACAGTGGATATCTGCATTGAAAGGCAGATTAACCAATGATGGTAAGGAACCTTTCTTGTATCCGCATTTTCCGGGGATTAATGAAAATTTACCTTTCGAATGTGAATTAATAACAGGCGAAACTTGGAGAGAATCAATAAAGGATTCAGCAATCAAAGAAGCAGTAGGAATACAAGATTTTAATAGTAGATTAAGAGCCGTCGTGGATTTATATGAAAAAGCAATTGAGGTGTTGTCACAAAGAGATCCTCCCCCACAAGTAATTATTTGTGCGTTACCTCAACCAATTGTTGATTTCTGCACTGTAAAGAGAACCCAGTCAGGCACAATTAAAAGGAGAAAAATGACTGAACCTGAAAAGAAATTGCGAAAAGTACTACTTTCGGGACAACAATTTCTTTTTGAAGATATGAGTGCATCGTTGGGTTTAGAGGATCAAATTTTGGGAGGAAATAACCTCCGGAGAGCGTTGAAAGCTAAAGTTATGAAACACGGGATACCAACGCAGATAGTTTGGCCAAGAACAATCGAATTAACCGTAGATAGTAAGAAAAGCAGTTCAGTACAAGATATAGCAACCAGGAGTTGGAATTTTGTAACAGCACTGTACCATAAAGCTGGTGGCTCACCATGGCGGTTGGCAAATATTAGTCCGGGTACTTGCTATGTAGGAATTTCCTTTTACAAAGAAATTGGTTCTAATAATCCAAGAATGAGATCTAGTCTTGCACAAGCGTTTACTTCAGCCGGGGATGGTTATGTTTTAAGAGGGAATTCCTTTGAATGGGATGAAGAAAAATATGGAAAATCACCTCATTTAGATAGAGTATCATCGGAAACAATTATTAATGATGTAATAGATTTATACAAAAGACAAAACAGAGGTTCCTTACCATCTCGTATTGTTATTCATAAGACATCCACCTTTACTGACGACGAATTAGAAGGATTTGAAGAAGCTACAAAAAATATTGCAGAAAAAGACTTTATAAGTATTGGATGGAGAAAAATACAGCTATATAGGGAGGGTATATATCCTACAATAAGGGGAACATATGTTAAATTTTCAGATTCTAATTTCCTGTTGTACACTGTAGGTTACATTCCATTTCTAAGAACTTATCCTGGGGCTAGAACTCCTCAACCAATAGAAATTACTGAACATTATGGTGATAGCCCGTGGAATGTTATTCTTCAAGAAATAATAGCTCTTACAAAAATGAATTGGAATACAGCTGACTTTTCTTGTAGTCTTCCTATAACTTTAGCTTTTTCAAGAAAAGTAGGCGAAATATTAGCTGAGTTGCCTCCAAACGCAGTCCATAGACCTGAATATAGATTCTATATGTAATATTCAATTTGATAAGAAAACTCTCGGATTCACTGGTATTCCATACACGTTTGTCTGAAAATGTAGATGCGGCCCGGTAGACCATCCAGTGCTTCCTTCAGCACCTATTATTTGACCTTGTTGTACTTCCTGATCTTTCTTTACGTATATCTGACCTAGATGACCGTAAAGCGATGAGACATTATTTCCATTATCAATAATAATGTGTTTACCGTATCCCCACGATATCCCATCGGCATAGATGACTTTTCCTTTCATAAATGCGGCTATGGGGTCACCTGCTGAACCTGCAATATCAATTCCTGTATGAAGTGGTTGATATGGAAGGTCTGATTCTCCGAATTCTAATGTAATTATCCCTGTAGTAGGCCAGATGAAGGGTCCAGGAATTGTGAGTGATACTTTACCATCCAGTGGATTCTTAATACTAACACTATCTTTCCCAACGTTTTCTGTTATCAGTTTTTCCGAAACTTCCTCTATTCCGGCATGAGTAAGAGCAAAGATGATGACAAAAGGAAGGGCGAGGACCAGAACAAACGCCGTTGTGACATACATTATTTCTTTTCGGTAAGAAAATGCATTCCAGAGAAGGAAAAGGTTCATGGCGTTTGGTATCTCTCTGACGGGTCAGTGGTTATCAAGGGATGCTCTTTTTCTGAGGCTACAATTTTAATAGCTACATGGTTTTGATCGGCCACAATGATTGCTTCACCTTTATCACAGGCTAATAGGAATTTTTCTTCATATTCACTGAGCTTGAATTCCCGTGCGACACCGCCGATAGTGGTTGTATCCTGACGCATTAGGATTCGTAGAGATGCCTGGGAAGCAATAGCACGCCCGTATTCATTATTCAGGAAGTCATTAGCTTGCTGAGTGATTATGCTGACTCCTAAGTAATACTTTCTGGCTCTCCGTGTTAATCCAGCGACAAATCTTGCACTTTCTTCGTGTTCCAACAGTAACCATCCTTCATCTATTACCAAAAGCCTTTTCTGTGGCTCTTTTTTGACCTGGTTATAGACGAAATTAGCAACAATAACGAGCATTATCTGTCGGATAGATTCTGGTAAATCCTTGATATCAAACACGACTAAACGGTTATCGAGTTTGATATTGGTCTGACTGTCAAAAACAGTTGCCAACGATCCGGTTACAAACTTTTCCAGCCGTGCTGTCAGGCTCTTCTGACCTTCAGACTTCAAATTTTTAAATAGATGTTTCAGTAATGGATAGAACTGTTGTTCTCGAGATTTTTGTTGTCCCCGGATAGAATATCCGCAATCTTTATATGTTTTGATGATTGTTCTGTCCAAGGATGCCTTATCTTGTGCCGTCAGTCCTTCTACCATCAGAGAAATAACTTCTGTTAAATCCTGTATATGTTCGGCTAGACTATTTTCAGATCCGGATGAACTTATTGAAAAGTCGAAGGGGTTTATCTTCTCCTTGGAATCAACGGATAATTTGATATACGTACCGTTCAACGACTCACACAGTTGTTTATATTCCCGTTCAGGATCTATGACGATGACCTTCGTTTTCTGCATGAGTTGTCGGAGGATTTCCACTTTTGCAGCGTAGCTTTTACCGCTTCCTGACTGGGCAAAGGTAATACTGTTCGCGTTATGCAGCGAAAATCTATCTACAATGACAAGTGAATTATTAGATCTGTTGATGCCGTACAAAATTCCGGATTCCTGTACGAGCTCGGAAGAAGTAAACGGGAAGGTCAGAGCAGCAGAAGAACTATCCAAATTCCGTTTTTGAGAGAGAATATTCTCGGCTCTGGGAAGAATCGACTGTAACCCTTCCAATTGTTGAAATCCAGCTGCTTTGGTATAAAAAAGTCTTGTTGCCAGTGCTGTCTCTAATAACGTGGTCGTTTTCTGAAGGTCAGTTACGGAATCCGCGTGTATAGTCACATAAATGGAGACCTGGAATAACTTTTCCTGACCCCGTAATATACGATCTTTCAGATTCATGGCGGATTCCAGCGGATCAAGGACCTCTGAACCGATAATCTTCCCTTGCTGTTGCATCATCCGTCTTTGAGATTCGAGTTCCGTGATTTTACGGGTTAGTTTGGGGATAGCTATTAAGGGATCAACCAGTTCTATATGGTAGGAGATGTCTACATTATGGTTGAAGTTCGTTAACATGCTGAGCCATCCTGTTGAAGCTACGTACGGATAGCCGGAGACAAAAAGAGTTTTAATATATTTCCCATCCAATTCTATATAGTTTGTGTGTTCCTCAAGACCGGAGTAGGAAATGAGATCAATTTGATCCTGTGAACCGAATTCAAACTGACGTGTGGTTTCTCGCGTTTTCCTGTGTTTTTTGTACGCTTTGACTTTCTTTTTGATGATATTGGGAATATCAGATAGCATAGGTGTTGGTAAATAATGCCTGAAATGTTTTTTGTGTTAACGGTTGGGTTTTCAGATGCGTTGGATTATAGAAACTGTAGAACAGATCAAGAATTTCCAAATTACCCAGGGGACGGGTTTTCATACCTAACTTTTCTAAACTCTTAGTAATAATGTCTTCGTTGAGTTTGAGCTGTTCTTTAATCATGGGAAAATCTCGTTTGTGAATTTCTCCTGTATAGGGAATAACAATATAGAATTTCCGGGATAGAATTTTATTCCCCGAGACTAATTTTTTAATAAATTGACCGTATTCTTTGAGTTGTTCTATATAAACCGTTTCTTTTTCATGATTGTTCTGGTGCATGAATTCTTCTATATAGCCATCTATATCAACTTCCCGGGTTCGGATAAGGATCTGAATCGGGCATGGTAGCGCATTGAGGAAGTTCTGGAATGAATCTATAAGTTGATCCTGTTCTTCTTCACTTTTTAACTCAAAATTGACTGCAGATGTCTCAACAATAGAGCGATACTTATTGCCAGGGAGGATTAACACGCCATCTTTGACTTCTTTGATATTGATTTGACTTCTGGATGATACTTTTCGATTTAGGTTGATCATATGTTTTTAACGAGTAATAACCCCTTTTTCCTGAATCTCACGGTTATATTCGGATTGCGTATTAGAGACTGATAATCAAATTCAGGTGCGGATTCATGCTGGGTTTTCTGTTTCGTTACAGCGGGTTTACCTAGAGTTAGCTTCGTTAAAGGAAGTGATGGCAGAGTATATTCTCTGGTAAATAATGAATTTTTATTGAATATATAAATATGAGGACGTGCTACATACGTACTTAAAATAGTCAGCCATTGTAAAACCAGTCTTCCTTTTACCCGTAAAGATAGAAGAATAAATATCACTGAAACACTTGCCATAAGTATAATTTTGTATGGCGTAAAATGAAGCCGCTCAGGGAGAAGTGCATAGATAGCTGTACTCAAAAATACAGGTACAAGCATCAATAGAATTTGTGTGAAGTTGAGGTTCCCAGCAATGGTATCTTCAACAGTTGTGACTTGAGCAGGAATAACTTTTGTTCTCATGCGTGTACTACCTTTCTTGCTGTTTTAATACCGTCCTGTGTCGCTGAAGCCGCAACTTTTGTCTCAGTCTGTTTACTGCTGACTACATTCATAATTTGTCCACCAATTTTTTTCATCAGTGTCCGGCCTGAATTGTAGAACATAAGCTGGACCATAAATGATTGAGTTTTAAGTAGGGTTAATAACAACCCGATTCCAACCAGGATGGAAAGAATAGGATTGGTTCCTGATTGACCGGGTAGTGTTAAGAAAGAAGCAGCTAACTGGATAATCACCACATGAACAAAAATGGAGAAGATTGCAACAAAGTACGTCTTGGCGGAAATTTCCGCAAAGTCTGAAAATTTCGGTAAAGCCCACAACAGACATAAGAGAGGAGACAGAACTGCTCCAACGGCAATAACAATCAACCGGGTGATATAAAAAAGCAGTAATACCACAGCTAAGATAACGAACAAGAGCATAAAAATTAGTGTGATGAGTGCTATCTGATCAACAGAAAGTGTTGCGGGATTAAAGGCATTTGTGATCCACGCCTGAGTTAATCCTCCCGTAGCATGAAGAATTGCGGTTATAAGAATATTAGAAAGTTGGACAACCCAGTCAATAACAAAAATCGAGGTATTCGCTGCTAAGAAAGCGATACCGATGCGCGGAAGCAGTTGCCGTAATTCTAATTCTTCAAACCCAAATGTTGAGGCACTCATGAACTGAAAACCTAATATCGCAACCAGAAGAGCAAATAACGAGTCAGTAATACCAACGATGATTAACCAAAAATTAAATACGACAGAATTTGTAGCTAATTGTGGTGTGGTTGTAAGGAAACCAATGATAGCATCAGTAATCGGTTTTGTGGCTGTCAGAATAATATTCTGAAAGATTGAAACCATCGTATCAACAATAACTTGGGTGAGTCCTCCACTGGGAGCAATTGGTTCAATTGGCGTTAAATTTAACGAGGTGCTACTGGAAGAAATACTCGGTGTCGTGAGAGCACCGCTAAGTATGGAAACTATTGTATTGGCAGAAAGGATTAAAACTAGTCCTATGACTGCATTCCTGATGGTCTTCTTTGCATTTTCCAATGCTTCCGGTTTTCCGTTGGAAGTAATGTAAAGATATCCTCCTTTAACCAAGAAAAAAGTAGCGACTAATGATCCGAGGATGGTAAGGGCATTTAAGGCTTCTGTAGTAAATTGAGTGACTTCTGCATTACCGGATGCAGCAGAAACCGCCTGTGGTGCGGCCAGCCATATGAGGATGGACATGAGAAAAAGAAGCTTGATCCGCATGTGTCATGTTCTTTCTGTTTTAGCCTCCGAATGCACCTTTTGCTAACTGCGTAACAATATTGGTAAGGACAAGAGCGGCTAAACAAATTGTCAGTCCAATTGCAGAATAAATAATTGTCTTCTTAGCACCTTCTAGTGTTTCGGGATTACCGGAACTGGTGATGTAACGGACGCCACCCCAGACAAAGAATACACTCGCTAACGAACCAGCGAGTAGAACAAGAGTTTGGATAATGCTGGTAATAAATGTTTGAACTTTAGAGACATCAGCGGATTGGGCAAAAACTGGAACAGCAATTAATAGGGAGGTAAATAACGAGGAAGTTACAACAATAAGATTTTTCATATGCTGTCCAAAATATATTCAATTGGGCAGCTTACAGTTATTACTGGATCGAAGTATATCAGCATATTATGAAAAGTCAACAATATTGGCTTTGATACAATCTAAAACTGATTTTCTTTCATTACAGAGGTATAATACTAGTGTAATATGAAGAAAAAATTCTCAAAAAAAGCAATCTCAATCACGGGTATTTTACTGATCCTCACAGTTATTATTGGGGCCTCCATAACGGGCCGATCCGCATCTTCACGTATAGCGGAGGTAAGTAAGCCCAGTGCAGAAAAATTTACAGCTCCAGGAAAAGATTGGTCATCTGCCAAAAAAGTTGAAGACTATTTTGTTTCTAACCTTCACATGAGTCCTGAGGAAGCTCAATCTATAAGAACTAAACCCGGAGTTGACGGAAAAGTTACGTTACGTCTTACCACAAATACTACTATAGATGCATTGGTCAGTAACCTTGAATATTATGGATTTGTGAAAGATAAAAATGCGCTTAAATACGCTTTAGAACATAATACGGATTCTTTGCCAGGAAGAACCGATGCACTCAAAATAGGAAATAACACAGTTGATCTTTATGCTTCTTACCGAATTTCAGAACATATGACTGCATGGGAAATAGCAGACGAGCTTCTCAATCGACCTACATATTTTGCCTACGACGAATACAGGTACCTTTTTATGCCCTGATACCTATTTAGATATTCTTCACTAAATCTTCATAATCGTTTTGATATTGTCTAGGTATATGCAAAATACCAGCCAGTCTGTATCTAGTAAATTTAATATCAACATATTTCTGACAGTCATTTTAATCTTGGGAGCTTATTTTCTGGGTTCACTTCAGGCAAAAGTACAATTTTTGGAGAAAGGATCTTCCCAACCGTCAACCGTTCAAGCGGCAAATGCGAATCCTCCTCCTAATGCTGCACTTGGGTCAGCTCCCCCAGCACAACAGGCAGCAAAGAAACCTGAAATAACTTCTGAGGATCATTTCAAGGGTAATAAAAATGCAAAGGTCGTCCTTGTTGAATATTCCGATATAGAATGTCCATTCTGCAAAAAGTTTCACCCGACCATGCAGCAAGTTATTACTGACTATGGTGATAAAGTGAAATGGGTGTATCGCCATTTTCCACTTTCCTTTCACGCAAATGCTCAGAAAGAAGCTGAAGCCACAGAATGTGCAGCTAAGCTTGGCGGAAATGATGCCTTCTGGAAATATACCGATAAAATTTTTGAGCGGACAACATCAAACGGTACAGGATTTGCGTTGGATCAGCTGGTACCACTCGCTAAAGAGATTGGATTAAACGAATCAAAATTCAAGACATGTCTTGATACAGGGGAGTTTGCTCAGAAAGTAAAAGATCAGATAACAACAGGTACAGCTGAAGGGGTTACCGGTACACCAGGAACAATTATTATCGATGCCAAAGGCGGAACTCAACTTGTTCCAGGAGCCGTACCTTATGAACAAATAAAACCAATGATAGAGAAAGCATTGTCTTCATGAAATCTTCATGATTGGTTGGATACACTAGTAAAATGGCAGACAAAAATAAAAACATATTGATTGTAGGTATTGTTATTGCAGGTATAATTCTTGTTTTTTTAGTCACAAAACAAAGAAATGAAAAGAAGAATGCTCCAGCACAATTAACCGTATCAGGGGAAAACTCAGCAGCCTTACTGGCAATGGAGGCTATTCCGCAAGATGGTGTTCCCATCGCTACACAAGAAAAAGGTCTTCAGAATCTACCATTTACCATTGATAATGGAACAAAAGTCTTTAATTTAACGGCAGCACCTGTTAAGTGGAATATATTAAAAGACGTATCGGTAACAGCTTGGGCGTATAACGGTATGATTCCTGGGCCACTTATTCATGTAAAAAGCGGAGATAAAGTGAGGATATTGATTAAAAATAATCTTCCAGAATCAACCACAATTCATTGGCATGGTATTCAAGTACCGAATAATATGGACGGAATACCTGATGAAACACAAAAACCCATTGCTCCGGGGGAAACATTTACATACGAGTTTGTAGCAAAGCCGTCGGGTACGTATTGGTATCATTCCCATTTTGATAGTGATAAACAAATTTCAGTAGGTTTATCCGGTGCATTTATTATCGATCCACCTGGAGGACTTGTCTCTAAACCGGATATAGATAAGGTTTTTATGCTGAATGAATGGAGAGTTATTGATGGCCAAACGTATGCGGCTATGCCAGCAACAGGAATGGATGGTAATTTCTTCACTATAAATGGTAAAGCATATCCGGATACGGAAACTATTAATGCCAAAGTGGGACAAAAAATCCGTTTACGATTTATTGGAGCGGGACAAATGATTCATCCAATGCATTTACACGGTTTTCCTTTCAAGATTGTAGCAACAGATGGAAATGATGTTCCGGAAAGTGCGCAGTGGACCAAAGATGTTGTTAGTGTGGCGCCCGGTGAACGGTATGACATTGAATTTACACCGGATAGACCAGGAAAATGGATGCTTCACTGCCACATCCCACACCATACGACGAACGATCATCATGAGCCTGGTGGACTTATGATGATGATTAATGTCACCGAATAAGGAGGAGTATATGAGTAACAAATTATTAATAATTGTATTCGTTGGAATGATTGTGGCCATTGGTTACTTGTTGTTGAAATCAAATGGCGTAGGAAACACACAAACGTCGGGTTCCGGGAATGCAACGATCAGTCTCTCAACCGATCCAAATCCACTCAGAATGGGTCCGGCAACATTCATTATTGAAGTTAAAGATAATACCGGTAAGCCAGTAGATAACGCCAAAGTAAATTTTGATTTAAACATGACCGCAATGAATATGGGAACTCAAAAAGGTGATGCTACAGAACAAGGGAATGGAAAATATTCAGCATCAGGACGGATGACAATGCAGGGTCCGTGGAAAGTGTCTACGACAGTTACCATGCCAGATGGAACTGTAACAAACAAGGATTTTACCGTTAATGTACCCTAACGATAATATATAATAAATTGATGGGTCTCCTAGAACAGTTCTTTTTGATAAGCCTCATTATTCAGCTATTTCATTCAGTTGAAGAGTTAGCAACTGGATTTCATAAGAAATGGTATCTATTTCCCATGCCATTTTGGGTTTTTCTCCTATGGGAACTATGTTTCTCTGGTTTCTGGATATTCATTCTAATGAATAAAACAATACCAGACAGGAGTTATTTTCAAGCTTTTTTCCTTGTCCTGATGTTTGCAAATGGGGTTCAACACGTTGTATGGTGGGGCAATGTTAAGAAGTATGTGCCTGGTTTAATTACTTCACCCTTACACCTTATTGTTTTCTTGATATTCTTCTTTCGAGCGTTACTTTAGAACTTACCATTATTTCTTTGCTTGTTTTATAGCAAACACTATAAATAGAATTGCACCGATCACAATCAGAATATCGAATAGAGGGTTTTGGAATCTTCCTGAAAGATCATAGATAAACGTACGTAAGGTTACTCCGTATTCCATACTGGAATCCATTTGAATCCGATTGGTGAGTGCCATGAAGGCAATGATCACAGCAGCAATCATAAACGTTGCTGAAGCTAACACTTTCAGTGGTTTTTCCACTTTCTTTTTCATGTTGTAGAGATAGCGATTCGACATCTTTTCATAGAATAGTGAAAGAATGAACAAGGGAAACACAATTCCCAAAACGTAAACGGTAGAGACAATAAGTGAGCTTAAAAGTGTTGGCGAAAGTGTCGAAAGTGTTATGGCTGCGAACAATACCGGCGCACAACATGATGATGTAATACCAGAGAATAATCCCAAGACATAGGTAGAAACGACATTCGTATCCTTTTCTGCTGGCATCATATAGTGCGGCACTGGAAGCATTATTTTTATATCGAACAGTGTCATTATCCCAACGAGAAACATAACCAAAGCGCCCAATAAGTAGATCGTTGTATGAAAATCATTGAAGAATGAAACGATGAAACGGAACCCTAATGCAACAGGAATTAAGATTGACCCTAATCCGAGAGCGAATATGAGGGTTAAAAATACGACACGTTTTTTTTCTTTAAATATGGTTCCCAAGTAGGATGGAAAAAGAAAAGTTATACAGCAGGGAGCAAAGAGTGCTACCATTCCTCCAATAAACGCAGCAGTGAGTGATACTCCAAAAAATAAGTTCATTTTATTCCACAAACGTTTTAATACTAAACGTTAATTGTTTCTGTGAAGGGTCATTTGTTTCAACATAGACGGATCGGGAAATGTCACCTTTAACCGGCATAATTCTGGGACGGTAGATGAGGGATACGGTGGCTGACTTTCCCGGTTCAACGGTTCCATTCCAACTATTGTTATCATGCATACTTGTTTCTGGACTTTTCACACCATTAATAGTTACAACTCCGGCAGTACATCCACAGGACGTAGATATATTAAAAAGTTGTAGTGGTTTTGTTCCACTGTTGGTTACCGTAAAATCGACAGTTTTTTCATCATTAACACTCATTTTTCCAATATCTTGGAAAATAGACGTTGTGGTAGCTTTTGGTTTATTTGCATCAATCTCTTGGTATTGAACAATCTGACCCGCGCCTTCAGCTTTTTTCTGTTCTCCAACAGCAACGAAACCAATGAGAACGATAGCGAGGACAGTAAACCCTCCAATAAGCCAGATCATTGTCTTATTTGAATTCGTAGAATTCGTGTGTTTCATATAGCCTTATCATAGTTACTCATGCATGAAGATTTCGTGAAGGAATTTGAAAGATATTATGAAGAGACGTATTTATAAGTCTTCATGATTTCATCCACAACGTTGTTGCTTGAGGTAGCTCGTATCATTTTAGGAATACAGACGGTTATGTGTTTTTGGATCATGAGTTTATCAGCAATTTTTAGCATATGAATGGCTTTCCTAATATGCTTTTGCGCTGACTGCTCGTCATTTTCTTTGACCTTTAAGAGAGCTTTGGCAATGAATGTTTTCGCCCTCGACAAATATCGTACGATACTTTCATTAGTCTTTTCCATATTACTTACTTTGTCGGTATGGTTGAACTTTGAATCGTCTCAAACGTTTTTTGATTCATAATATGATATGAGTCAATTGGTGTACCTGTCGCTGCGAGGATGCCGACAACTTTCATCTGAGGTATGCCAAAGAAATCAGTCAATGAGTCACCTGCAACGGTAATGAGTTTTTCTTCTTTCATCATCGCTGCTTCTTTGGCACCAATAATCATTTCATTATCATTCAGAATTCCTACTCCTTCACTAACTTGCCATCCTTCCGGAATTCGATCTGTTTCAATAAACAGTTTTGGTGTATCACCCGCAAAATTTATCTTTGTTTTGTGTTCGCTGATAAATGACGTGGGGTTGATCACCTGCACATTTACGACAGGTTTTACTTCCATAGTTTTTTCACTGGTTGCCATCGCCGAACTTATTCGTCCAAATTCAAAGAATACAGCAGTGAATAGTATGGTCATGACGACAGGTGCAAATGCTGATACCCAATTCCGTTTCCCAGGGCGGAAATAGCGTAAGAGTAGTGAGTTAGAAACCACAGATACTGATGATAAGGCCATAGCGAGCCCTGCCAATTCAGGTTTAAGCACTAATCCAAACCCCATGAAAACTCTCGCTGCAATGGGGATGCCTATGACGTTATAAAACAAGGCAAAGAACATATTTTGCTTGATCTTATTCATCGTTTCCTTTGAAAGATCAAATGCGGTTACGACATCCCGGAGGTCACTTTTCATTATGACGATACCACCGGTTTCCATAGCCACATCCGTCCCAGATCCCATTGCAATACCAACATCAGCTTGTGCAAGTGCTGGCGCGTCATTGATGCCATCTCCGACCATAGCAACTTTCAAACCCTTTTTCTGGATTTTTTTAACTTCATTGGCTTTATCCTGTGGGAGTACTTCAGCCAACACATTATCAATACCTACTTGTACCGCAATGGCTCTTGCGGTACGTTCGTTATCTCCGGTAATCATATATACCGTTATGCCGCGTTTTTTTAGAGCAATAATTGCATCTTTGGATGTTTCCTTGACGGTATCGGCAACAGCAACAATTCCCAACACTTTTTCTTTACTTGCCAGAATCATAGCGGTTTTTCCTTGTTCCTCGAGACGTGAAAGTTTTCGGGAAATATTTTCAACATTAAGTCCGGCTACATCAGACATCAATTTTCTGTTGCCAAAGTAATATGTAACCCCTTCAATATCTGCGGTGACCCCTTTACCGGGAACGGCACTAAAATTAGCAATTTCTTTGAGTGGTATTTCTTCATCTTTTGAATACTCATAAATTGCTTCGGCTAACGGATGTTCAGAGGATTTTTCTAAACTTGCAGAAATTGCCAAGACATCATCTTCATCCAGTTCACTTAAGGACACCGTATCAGTAACTTCGGGTTTGCCCTTAGTGAGTGTTCCTGTTTTATCAAAGACGACCGCGTTTATTTTACAGGCGGCTTCCAGTGGTTCTCCACCTTTAATAAGAATTCCTTGTTGTGCACCTTTCCCAGTACCAACCATGAGTGCCGTTGGTGTTGCCAATCCCAACGCACAGGGACAAGCAATGACGATTACAGCAGTAAACGCCATAAGGGCAAATGCCAAAGTCGCACCTAAGACGAAGTACCAAATGACAAAGGTGAGTATCGCTATACCAATAACCGCTGGAACAAAATATGCAGAAATCTTATCAGCAAATGCCTGAATAGGTGCTTTTGACCCTTGAGCTTCTTCGATGAGTCGGATAATTTGTGCCAGTGTTGTTTCATTTCCGACGCGCGTAGCGATGAATTCAAAACTTCCGGTTTTGTTTATGGTTGCACCAACGACCATATCTCCAACTTGTTTCTCAACCGGTAAACTTTCACCGGTAACCATTGATTCATCAACCGCAGAGGAACCTTTAACCAGTTTTCCATCAACGGGTATCTTTTCTCCGGGACGAACCAAAATTATATCTCCATTGATTACATCATCGACTGGTATATCTTTGGTTTCTCCATTCCGAATAACCCGAGCTGTTTTTGCTTGAAGACCCATGAGTTTTTTTATGGCTTCAGATGTTTGCCCTTTGGCCCGTTTTTCCAACCATTTTCCGAGCAAAACAAATGTGATGAGAAAGGCTGCTGTTTCAAAATACAGTTCCGGTATTTTTTGGCCATTTATCCCTATGAGAGAATTATTTACGAGATAATAATTAAACAAATTAAACAGACTGTAAAAATACGCGGTAGACGTACCAATGGCAATCAAACTATCCATGTTAAACGTCTTCATCCTGAGGCTGGACCACATTCCTTTATAAAATCCCCATCCCATCCAGAATTGTACGGGCGTAGCAAGGAGTAGTGAAATAATTCCCATATACGGAAGTGTTGCCGCTCGACCGGGAATCCAAGTGAAAAAATCAAATAGCATAAAGTAGAGCATGGGAGCACTCAACAGAAGACTACGAATAAATAAGTGAAACAAATGACCTATCTCTTTGGATCGTTTTGCACTTTCATTAACCTGAGATCCATCTTGAACAATACTAGCCCCATAACCGGTTTTTTTAACTGCCGCAACTAAATCTTCTGTTTTCGCTGCATTCTCATCAAAAACGACCAGGGCTTTTTCGGCAGCGAAATTAACGCTCGCCTGAGATACTCCCGGAACTTTTTTAAGAGAGCGTTCTATGAGTCCTGCACATGACGAACAATGCATGCCAGAAATATCTAATTTGGCGCGTTTATTTGTTAATAGCTCTGAAGTTGGCTTAGGGGTAATTTGAGAAACATCAGATGTATTAAGTCTTTGAGGTAGTTGAGGGACACTTTCATTTGGTGAAGATGTAAAAAGCCCCAAGAATTCTTTAGAAGGAAATGCATCTGTGGTTGTTTCAATCGTAATCTTAATTGGTTTTCCATAACGGAAAATGTCCCGAGAAGCTTCCAGTGGTTGCTCTGTTGGTAATAAAGCCTCACCGTTTGTTTTTACGGTTGCAGTATATCCTGCACGCTTAACTGCGCTCAAAACTTCATCAACGGTTAATAGCTGTGTATCAATGGAAAGATCAGCGGATTTGTTTTTAAACTTTACAGATATATCCTGAATTCCTTTTAATTCCTTTAATTCTTCAGTAATTAATGTTTCACATGAATTACAATGCATTCCGTCGATAGATAAGTTCAAGTGTTTTTGCATATATTCTCCTTTATTTAATTTCAATAATTGCGTACGCGGTATCAGCTAGAGCTTCAGAATAGACACTTTCGGTCAGTTTCTCTTCTACACATACTGTTGCAATTCCATTTTTTTCTACAGATACTACATTGGTAACTCCTGCAATCTTAGAAAACCTTTTTGTAATGAGTTTTATACATGCATCACACGTGATGCCGTCGATTGTGACAGTCTGAGTTACATGATTCATATTTATATCCTTTCTTTATCCCGCTTTGCGGGATTAAATAACTTTAATTTTGCCTCTTGGAACTCCCATAGCGCAGGTAATAGGATATTCACC
>CAZVTT010000011.1:0-28988 GCA_964629685.1 uncultured Gammaproteobacteria bacterium | reverse complement strand
AGAGGTTCCCCGTCACTCTGGATATATTAAATTGTATGTTGACGATACCTGTTTTTACTATATGTGTCAATTATACGAAAATAGATTTCAGAAAAAGGATACTCATCATGGTAAGTTTAACTTTTCCGAATGTTTCAAGTGTATAATTCCGTGCATTCATTAATGAAACAATATAGAAAAATAGCTGGTAGTTTGAATTGTATTATTATGTTGGAGCAAGCCTGAATTCGTATTGTATAGCGTATCAAAAACAACGGTATTGCGTAATTTCATCAGCATTAACACGATTCCAATGGAAGTCGGACTATCAATAAAGTCATTATTCATTTTAAATAACTGATCATAATTAAATGTTTTCATAGTTTCCAGCGTGATACCGTCATTCCGTTGTGCTTCCTCAGCGTTTAAATAATGGGAAAAATCTACGGCTGCCACCACTACCGTATCCGGCGGAAGTAATTTATGCATTGTTGCGGCAAACTGCTGTGCATCTTCTTCTGACAATGTTCCACTCACTAATACGGGTATGACCCGGGTTTGCGGTGCAAAAAATTTAATAAATGGCATTTGTCCTGCTACCGCATGATCTTCCGGGAGTACATCTTCATTTACCCGGACAAATCCCGAGCGCAATAACCGTTCTATTGTGGGCGTATCCGGAGCGACAACACCAAACGGCGTTTCCCATCCATAACTGCTGGTAATAATGGGAAAATTACCTTTTTCCGCGTGATTTGGTCCGATAACTAGCATCGTTTTAGGGTTTTGTTTACCTATTCTCATATAAAAATCGGCCAGAATAAATCCGGGATACAAATGGTGCGGCGTAATACCGCCCGAAATGGGATATGAAGCTTCCGGATTTCTCTCTTTGGCAAATACTATACCGTCAAAGAATCTATCGGAATCGTAATGGCGCAGCGCATGAGTTTTACCGGCATATACCTCCGCTGTCTCTACGGTCTGAACCACGGTGTCGTTTGATACAGTTTGATAATTGTTGGTATATACCCCCCACGCAAAGGCAACTGCCAAAGCAATAACGCCCGCAACGTATATTGGTCGTATCATTCCTGTTTTCTATCATCCGGATGGAGCGGTTCCGGAGGTTTTTCGGTAGTTTGTTTTTTGTTTATGAACATCTGCCGTACGTCTATCTTCCATATTTTCATGAGGAGGATGGCTATTCCGGCCACAATAACACCGATAGGAATCAACAATACGGCAATCTGTTTCATTCTGTCCGGTTTAACCGCTTCCTGCAAGGCTTTGGCTGCGACCCTTTGGGGAAGTACTTTGGGTTCGCGGGTTACGGTAAGTGTTTCAGCTCCCGATCTTCCGGCAATTTCCGGAGCATACATTAGGGATGCTTGTACCGGCGGGACACTGAACGTTCCGGAACTTACTGCTCTGGCTCTATACGTATATGTTTTTGAGCCTGCGGCTAATTTATACAATGACATGACCATTCCGTTTTCCGTAGTTTCCCGATCATATAAATCGTACCAGTTGGCACTGGCGGTCTGATCAAACTGTTGATTCTTTAATCGTTCATTAACCGGTATTAACCCTGCGGGCAATTCATCTGCAATTACGCCATAGTATTCATCTGCGTTTAGTCCGCTTACGGTAATTTTTACCGTTACGGCGTCTCCCACGGTAATACCGTATTCATCACCCCGTTCACTATAGTATTCTCTGCTAACCGATAACCCGGTACTGCTCGAGCGGGAATCTTTGCTTAAATGAAATTCATGCGTTAGGGCAGTAGAGTAGAGCTGACCGACACCGGATTGCGCAATAACTAAAGACCCGCCACTTGCTGCTATCTGATCTGCCCGAATAAGAATATCTTTTATGCGCTGTTTACTGCTGGTAACGGTCCCTTTTGTTAATTCTTTACCGTCGAGAGTAACGGTGTACGTGTAGTTCGGCGTTAATTCATTACCTGTTTTGGAAAAATCTGCTATAGCCCGAATAATCTGCGCGGTAGCAAAGGTATTTGACCAGTACTGGAATTTTCGGCTTCTGGTCAGGTAACGGATTCCCTTCGCTGCGATTTCCCGATCACCACCCGCCATAAGGATTGCCCGCACGGCTAACGCTGTAGAAGCATCTATAGATCCGAATTTATCTTTAGCCCCTGCTGTCCAGAATACCGTATCACCCTGAGGTTGTGCCCGTTTCATAAGCGTAGCCAAACCGTTTGTCTGTGCATCCTTATGACCGTAGAGATAATTGGACATTACCGCCACGGCTACCATATCTGACGACAAAGAATCCGGTGTTTCCAGTAATCGTTTCCTGTTCTCTGCTCCAGATAAAGCTAAACCGTACGTTCTGGCTACCTGTTGTTCATACGTTTCACCGGTTGTATCCCGCTGCAGATAATATTTAGCTCTACTGAGCATGTCGCTATCTACTTCTAAACCATTTTTTTGTGCCAACAGTAAATATTCCAAAACGTAGCTGGTAATAAACGGATCGGATTTTCCGGAATACCACCAGGTCCAGCCGCCATCTTCTTTCTGCAGGCTATTCAGTCTGCTAAGCCCTTTGGATATCATTTCATCGATTGGCTTATCTTTTGTTACGTCTGCAAATAGTTCCAAATTGGCTTTGGCAATTACCAGAGGCACAAATCTACTGGTAGTTTGCTCTACGCATCCGTACGGATATTGCAGAAGATATTCGATGGCCGAAGGTAAAGAGCCGATCAGACTGGGAGCAAGAGATAGTACAACGTTCGATTTCTGTTTATGACTGTCTGCGGCAAATCCCACGGCGTACGTTTTAGTTCCGTCACCGACCTCTGCCCGTTGTTCGGCAAAGCCGAAAAGCTTTACCGGAAGACTGTTTGTAATAACGTCTGAAACGGTTTTATCCTGATTGGAAACGGCAGAAAATGTTAACGTAGCCTTCTCGTTTTCATTTTTCGGAGTAATAGTCCAAATAACTTCCTGAGTTGCTTGGGACGGAATAATAACGCCTGCAAACGTTGCCTGTTGTACTTCTCCGGCATTGAAATTCAGGGAAACATCAAAAGTTTGTTCTTTTTCCGTAAAATTCTGTACTAAGGCTGAGACCTGACTGGTATCACCCTCCCGAAGAATATTCGGCAGAATCGGACGCACGATAACATCTTTTGTAACTATAACTTCTTTTGTGGTTTGACCGACAGTTGTATCTATGGTTGCGCCTACTGCGGCTATTACCCATGTTGTTAAATTATCCGGTAACTTTATGGTTACTTTGGCCCTACCGTCAGCGCCTGTCCGTACGGAGGGATTCCAATACGCAGTATCTTTAAAGATCGATCTGCCGCCGCCTTTTTGGTTATGCACCCATACGCCATCGGCAAAATACGTATGATATTTGTCTACCGTCAGATTATATACGGTTGTTTTGTCTAACATCCATTCAACTGTTTCTACCATTACGGATGCTCCGTCATTGCCCGTCAGTAAGTCACCGGCTCTCAAATATGCTGCTTCCTGCCAATGTCCGTTAATCCACAATCTATGATTGGGGGTAACTTTTATTGTTCCGTTTATGATGAGATACCCGTTATCTTCCTGCGCGTGGGTGGCGGTAACGGTTGCTGCGACGAGTGTCGGATCATTTTCGTTTATCCTGGTTAATATTTTATCTCCCGTTTTAACAGACTCAATAGGCTTCGTTGAACGATCGGACATGAGTACCTGAGTACCGCCGACAAAGCACCCTCCACCCCGTTCGGCGTTGTAAACGGTTATACCCTGCAATGAATGCGCTTCGGAGGTATCGTCATACCTTTCCTGCCAGAACGTATTAAAAATAGTCTGTTTATTCTCGTCTGCCAGTTGAAAAATGGCTTTATCTACGGTCCAAAGTGCCAAGTCTGCAGCCAGCGGATTTCCTGCAGTGTCTGTGGTGGCTACATTCACGGAAAGTGTATCTCCGGGGCCGACAGTGCTACGGTCCGGTGTAAGTTGGACGACAAGTTTTTTCGTTTCCGTGGAAACGGGAATATTTACCGATTGTTGATCAAGTGCGGCTGTCGAAAAGCTGGAAGCCGATATGTATATATTCGGCATGTCCGTCTGTACCAGCGGCAAATCCACTGTTCCGGTATCTCCCTTTAACGGAACCACAAAGTAACGGTCCATCCGACCGCGCTCAAAGCTGATAAGAACATCCCTGTCAGGTGTAGTGGATTGTAAAGTTAATTTAACCGTATCGCCGGGCTTGTACTGTTTTTTATCCGTAAGCAACGTTAAATCGTTATTATTTTGTCCCCAATAAAA
The DNA here is from genome assembly GCA_964629685.1 of uncultured Gammaproteobacteria bacterium. Lineage (GTDB taxonomy): Bacteria > Patescibacteriota > Microgenomatia > UBA10105 > UBA927 > CAZVTT01. Next base: position 24,702 of record CAZVTT010000011.1, on the reverse strand, counting down.
CACCTGGTTCTCCGCGCTAACGTAGCTGTAAAATAATTTGGTTACGGAATTACCCCGTCTGTCTTGTCCGGTAACCGTAAAAGTATATGATCCGACCTTTGTTGGGGTAAGGCTAAGTGTGGCATTGCCTTCATTGTCGGTAGTGGCAGTTACTTCTCCGATGTTTTCTTCTACTTTTGTGTATATGGGATATTTTTGATTAGGATCTACTTGTCTGACCCATTCTTCCCGTTTCACCTGAGCTTTCATTTGAATACCCCCTACCGGGTCTTTCGTGAACGAAACCAGTTGTAGCGGAATAGTAAGCGGAGTACCTAGTTTTGTCGTGTAGTACCCCGTGTTTTGGCGGTAAATATCAAACGTACCCCGGTGCATAAGTACATTTTTACGGTCAAAAGAAGGGTTTCCGGAACCATCATCGTACTCTACTTCTACGGAAATAATCTGACTTCGGTTAACGGCTGATGGCGGTTGAACCGGAAGAACTATTTTGGCTTCCCCTTTTTGATCCAGTTCCACATCACCTGATCTGACTTGTGTTCCGTACCAGTATCCGTAGCGGTAATCATCATTCAATAAATAGCTTTTATCCATGACATATTCATATTCGTAATAATCTGCAGAAGTAATCCGGTATTGAACTTTTTGTCCTGCTAACGGTTGACCGGAAAAATATTGTGCTTTCACATCCACACTCGCCTGATCACCGGCCACGTATTCCAATGTGTTGCCGGACAACTCTACTATGTATTCCGGTTTCCGGAAAAATTGCACATCAAACGACGTGGAACTCCAAATTTGGTTTGCCGATTTAACCTGAATGGAGTAATTCCCCGTTTTTAATGTTGGAGACAGGGCATATTGACCGGCTACCGTTCCCGCATCATTGATGGGATAATTTTGTTCGAGTAATATCTGCTCGTTTTCTCCCCACCCGGTGTATATTTTCACCGTTACGCTACCGGAAGGAATGGTATATCGGGCGTCGTCATCATTGCGTAATACTGCCTTAAAATAAACGGTATCACCCGGCCTGTAGATAGGCCTGTCGGTAAACATAAAGTATTTCAGCTGTTTTGTTTTTAAGACAAACTGTTTGTAGTCATAACCTACGTTCAGATAATGTAAGTTAATCGGTACTACGGATTTTTCACCATTTCTGGTAATAATGGCTATGTCTGCTTCCGGTGTAAGCGGTAATTTTCCTATACCGTCTGTAGTAAATTCCGCGCCGCCCAGTTGCCTAACGCCATCCATAAGATTATAAAGGGCAATCTGTCCGTCACGTATACTGCGTCTGTCGGAAAAATCCTGACCCCAGAAAACAAATTCATTATCTCCTTCTTTAAGGACCACACCCGTACCGGAACGTACCACAATGCTGTCTTCCGTATGCGAGCCGTAAGTAATCCGCAAAAGATATATGCCCGCTTCCTTAATGGGAAGCGTGAGTTTGGATTCATTTCCATTTCCTGAAGACAATTCATGCTTTAACGTGGCTAATTGCTGGAAGTCGGAAACACTTAGTTGTTTGTTTTTCTGTTTTCCTTCTTTGTCGTGAATTAAGTACTGTAATAATGCAGTTTCATCCGCTTTGTATACCACGACATCTACCGAGCCGCTCAAACTATATCCACTCAGGTAGACGGCGGGTTCGTCGGATGTCGGTATGGCTACCATACCGCCTCCGCTATATCCTTCACGACCGCCGGAAACCATAATCCGCGGAGATTGTGATGACGTAGAGGATCCTTTTACCTGGCCCGTAGGTGTGGTAATTTCCTGGACTTGATTTTCAGTCTTTGACGGTACGGTTTGTGGTTTTGCTCCAAAGGCGCTGAACGTAACGATTAATCCTGCAATAACCAGTAGTGCTTGTTGAACCGGACGAAAGGGAGCAGTCATAAGAAATACAAATAATAACTCTTTCCAGTATACACCTAGTTTTTAAATTAGAAATAGGATGGAATATTACTCGGTGGAATTAATTTCAATCAGTCTCCATCGTAATGTTTCCGTATTAAAATGCAGCCGGAAAAACGTTGTCCCATCCGTAACGGAAAAAATATGAATAAGTATTCTTCCCTCTCTGGATGTATGGTGTAATCCTACCGTACGGGTACGGTATTGACGTCCCCGCCATGTAAATATCCAGGGGTAAGCCTTTCCTTTCAGGTGATTACACAATAAATCTACGGAAACAGCTTCATCTATAGTCATAAGCGATTTGGAGTATACCGAAAAATACCCGAACTTTAATTCCATACTAAAACCGAAAAGATATCGTGTCAAGTGATGCAAACAATAACAAAATATATAAATAACCGAATAAGAAACTTACTTCATGGCGGTATCACGGGGGAACAGGGACCAAATTTGGAACAATTTATCCGCATACACCTGATCACGGATAGCCCAACGGGAATTGAGTGTTTGATATTGAGAGGTGCAATCTACCAAGGGGACAGTGTACGGTGATGGTTTACCGGAACAGACCAGAAAAATAACTTCCGGATTATCCGGGACGGTGGGAGCTGCGGCATCGACTGAAAAATGTACTATGGGGAGTTTATGTATCCGCTCAATGGTATCCCAAAATGTTAAATCATTTTTAATGATAGGTGTAGCTGATGGCGGCAGATATACACGTTGGAAAGCAATTCGTCCGGTAGGAATAGCATTGCGTTCGATATAGGTTAATAACTGTTTGTTGGCTGAAATAAATGCCTGTTGCTGCGGAAATGTAAACCAGGAATGCGGATCCAGCCAAAACTTTCCGGAAAGTACTACCAGTAATAACAAAAAAGCTAACGAAATAATTTTAAAACGGGTAATAATTCCCAGTTCGGATACTGTTCCGGCCAAAAATAAAAATACTGGAAATATAAACGGAATAACATACCGTGAAGATACTGATATATGAGATAAGGAAAGGATAACCAATCCGCTTGAGATTATTCCGAATAGGAGTAAGAAAATACTTCTTTTTTTCGAAAAGTATAGCGTTAACACGATAAGTGCTCCGGAACAGATATACCACCATTCACGGAGGGGAGGTTGGGGGAAAAACGGTAAAAAAGATCGGACAATAAACGGCAAATTCCTGCTAACTTGTGCGTAAAAATCTGAAATGCCGGAAATAAATGGTACACCGGAATTGTGCACGCTTTCCCAAATTTCCAGGCGAAACAACGTGGAAATAACCCAGCCGGGAAAAAATAAAATTATGGCATAACCCAATAGATTTAGGAACGAATTCCTTTGCCAATGATGTTTACGTGTTGTTTTCCATAATACCAAACATAAAGCCGGAAGCATTACCAGGTCTGAAAGGTACAGAGAAAGGGTAATAATAAACATGGTAACTGTCAGATATGCAAATTTTGATTTCCCTTTTTCCCAAAAATTCCATAAGCAGAACCAGGTGCAGGCAAATCCTACGTGCATAAGGTACGGAGGATGGATGTAGTTGACTTGTTGTAAATAAAAATCGCTAAAAACATACAATAAAGCCGCCAGAATACCCGTAAACGGTCCGAACATGTTTTTAGCCAGATAGAACAGTATATAAATACACATAATTTGCGCAATGAAGTTGACCATGCCTAAAAACCATATGCTTTGGTGGATATATCCCAAAGCAGCAATCAGGTAGAAGTAAAGCGGTGGTTTGTAATACCAGACACTGGAAGAATTCAGGTTATATTCAATTTCACCCAGTGGGCGCTCGCCAAACGTACGGATATGGGCCGCTACGAGATAGTGCCATGACGTATCAGGATCGTCCAACGGAAAATCCCAGACCTGGATACCACGCCAAAATGCTACTCCAAGTATTAAACCTACGACAAAATATAGCCAATTTACCCGACGAAAATATCCGTTTATTTTCATAGCAGTATTAATGAATTCCGAGACTATATCATGGATTAAACGTAATTACAGTAAAATACTACGACTTTTTTTCATTAAAGAATAAACATAAAATGAATACACATGGTAAAAATGATCATGAAGCGTATTCCCTACCTGATAGTATTCATCTCGGGATTTTGCGCTTTGACCTACCAAATAGTTTGGGAGCGGTTGCTGAAATACATTTTCGGTGGTGATGCGATATCCTCTACTATTATTACTTCCATTTTCCTTTTGGGTTTAGGGTTGGGAAGCTGGATATTTAGAAAATACCGTGTCCGTTCTTACCTTTGGTATGCAGCAATAGAACTGGGGATCGCTTTCTGTGGTTTAGCCAGTTACTTCGTTTTATCTCATAGTGCCGGGATATACAATAATTTAATATTCGGTACGCTTGCGACTCCGTATACATTGCGGATATTTATGGCCTTGAGTTGCAGCGTGCTTTTATTAATCCCCTGTCTGTTGTTGGGCGGAACGTTGCCATTATTTTTTAATACATTTATCCGCACCCAGAAATACTCGGCAAAACAAATCGGCGGATTATATGGTTTAAACACTGTCGGTGCAGCCTTTGGAATTGTTTCTGCTCCATTTCTGTTGCTTAACACGTTTACGCTCCCCGAGACGCTTCAGATTATTGCGGGAGGTAATATTCTCCTTGCCGCAGTTATTTATGCCTGGGGTCGCGTTACCGTTGTCCCGGATCGCAATACGTTACTTTCTGAAGCCCAAACTGCTACGCCGCCCGGGGAAACTATGCTGCTCAGTTTTATCTCCGGTTTTTTTGCCCTGAGTGTAGAAATTGTTTTTTTCCGCATGGCTGCGCATTATTGGCCATCATCTTCGTATAATTTTTCGCTGGTATTGCTTATGTTTCTAACCGGTTTGGGTGTAGGAAGCATGGTATTTACCCGGGTACAAATAGGAAGTGTCCGTCAGATTTATTTGCGGATATGTTTGCTGTTTTTGTTAAGTTTATCCGGAATTCTGGTATCCGTTACGTATAGGCATAGGCTAATATTTGAACCTCATATAGTTCATATTCTCGTGCAATACGGCATACTTATATTGCCGTTTAGCTTATTTCAGGGTGCTATTTTCCCGTTACTGTTATTAACGGCTAAAAATGCTTCACACCAATTACCCGAATATACCGGTAAATTGTATTTGGTTAACGCCATTGGTGCATTTCTCGGTATCTGGTTTATTTCATTATACGGATTTACCTGGTTCGGTACGGCAAATTTATTGTTCATGTTGGCAATCGGCATATGCATGGTAATAGGATTTTTATGGTATCGATATCGCTTATCGGTACCGATATTACCGCTAGCGGGTCTGATTATCTGTTGCTATTTTTTTATTCCGGAATCGTATTGGAATATGTACGTATTCGGAAAACAAAAGGACTTTCAGGGACTGGAAGGAACTACCGGAACTGCAGCGATAGATTGGAATCCGGATAGAATGTCCGGTGTAATTAAGGTAAACGGACAATATATGTCTTTTTTGCCCGATCATCCCAAACATGTCCGCCTGGCAATATACCCGCTTACTCTCCAGCATCGGAAACGGATATTAGTATTGGGACTGGGTGGTGGCGGGATGGTGCGGGAGCTTGCTAAAGATCCCCAAGTGGAAAAAATAGATGTAGTTGACTGGTCTTCCGAATTATTCCGCATTCTTGCAACCAAAGACGCTGCGTATTTATTGCAGGATGTTTTGTCCCATCCTAAGGTTACATCGTATCAGGGAGATGCGCGTGTATTAGTACGATTATTACCCGCTCAAAAGTATGACGTAATCGTGGATAATTTGGCAGTGTTACAGTGGGATGGCGGTACTGCCGTAAAATCGGAGCAATACTTCCGGGAAATACGCCGGATTATTTCCGATAACGGCACGTATGTTTTGGATATTAATCCCGGGTCGGATGAATATAACGGCCCGGTGTTGTCGGCGTTATTCCGCAGTTTTCCGATTATTACCACCCATTTCTGGACTATCGCACTGGCTACGGTAAATCCACTCGTCCTGGATGATGCTGCAATTGAAAAAGTACTGGCGGAACGTAGTAGTGAACCGACACTAAATATTACGCCCCCGAATTACCTGGGATGGATGTACGCCGGTTTGGAGGAAAGGAACCGGAATGAGTACCTCCGGTATTCCCCTATTCGGGATGAAGATATCCGGCACGAATTTTATATTAAGTCACTCATTTTTCACCAAATATAAGCCGTTTGAGGCAGTTATTCCATGTTTCTAGTTTGGGAACAAAGCTTCCCACGGGGAGGATATTTTGTTATAATCATATGACTCAAAAGCGCCCCGTTCGTCTAGCGGCCTAGGACCCAGCGTTTTCAGCGCTGTGATCGCCGGTTCGAATCCGGCACGGGGTACCGAAGCGGATGCTACATGCATCAAATGTTCGTATGGATTGATATATCGGGCTAAGAGTGTGGTTCAATGTGCCATTTTCATCCCAGGTCAATCCGGTGGGAAACATTGAACCAAATAATACTTTTATTTGGCTGATACTCGACCTCTTGTATGTTTCTCCTAGATCAGCCAGTAACGTACGTACAAATGAGGTCACATCTACTATATTATATTTATCCAGTTTCGAATCATCTTTGACAATCATGGCACGGGAGATTTTATCTTCGATTATGGCGTTTTGTTCCTTAAATACTTCATCGGAATATACTCCGCTTAAATTTTTCTCCACCAAGGTACCCCGCAAAGCACGAAGTTTTTCTATATCGGAATCAGTATCTTGAGTAATTTTCTGTAATTGAGAAACTCTGTCGTAATAAGTATTTTCCAGAAACTGAATAAATAACTCCAGACATTCTTTTTTGGGAGTTACTTCTTTTAATAATGAGATTACGGCATTATCAAGCAAAGATATTTTTACGTTACTGTTCGGACAGTTATTGCTGCATCGGTAGTAAGCATAATTACTGTTTCTCCCTTTACTCCAACCGGCGGTCATTCCTATACCGCATCGACGGCATTTTACGATGCGCCGGAGAGGAAATTCAGGATTATCATACGTTCTTTTAATGGAAGATAATAAATTAAGATTCCTCCCATCCAAAATAGCTTGAACTTTATAGAATTGTTCTTCAGTTACCATTGGGACGTGTTGCCCCTTTATTTCTTCCGGATGCTTTTTCGATATCAATTTCCCCATATAGAATTTGTTTCTGAAAATAGTATTTACGGTCTGCGCCCTAAGAAGATGGACCTTACCGATATAAAATTCACGTAATCCCCATTCATTCATGATAGTCGCCATTTCTTGTAATGATTTTGTTCCGGTAGCCATCAATGACCACGATTTTTTAACTAAATCAAATGTTTCAGGATCCTTAACTGCATAGCCACTTTTAAATAAGTATCCTAAAGGTGGTCTGTGAGAAATAAGTCCGGACAAAAACCGAGCTCGCAGCCCATTTTTAGTCCGTTCACTTCTAATATCATTATCAAGTTGGGCAAAACCGGCTAAGATCGTTTCGACTAATTTTTCTGTCGGACTATCACCTGTTGGTTCCGTTGCGGAAAGAATCGTAATTCCCTGTTCAGCGAGTTTCTTTCTGATAGCGAGATAATCTCCGGTTTGACGCGATATTCTATCTAATCTGTATACAAATAGTGCTTGAACATTATTGTTATTCTTTCTGCAATACTCTAAGAGATTTATTAGGACAGGTCTTCCGGTTATGCTTTTTGCGGAACGCCCTTCCTCCTTAAAGACATCAATAATTTCATATCCGCGTTTTTGAGCTTCCTTTATACATATATCCTGCTGAGTCTCTAAAGAGAAGTTATCTACTTGTTCCTCAGTTGACACTCTCAGATAAATAATTGCTTTTTTACCATCAGTATTTACCTTTCGATATTCATTCATACCCCTCCCTTCTCATGAATTAACTGCGATAGTGTTAAACCGTTAAATATCTTCCGTTCAAAATCATCCAACCAACTGTCACATAGGAACTGAATTTCCGTAATTAAGTCTTTGAGTTGATCAGCCGAATATTCGACGGCGTTTGGTCCGAGAATTTGCTTAGCTTTCCTGAGCTTTTTTTCATATTGTTGTTCCGGGAATATTTCATCCAACGATTTGATAATAGATGTCCTACCATCAATTTGACCGGTGTTTATGGGTAATGACTCTTCTATAACTGAAATATAAGGATTAACAGCTAATGATTGATGATCTATCTCTTCTACCGTAAATAGTGGTAATCTTTCAGCCTCACCTGCCATACTCATTCCTTATGTAATTTCTTCAATATCTCTTTTACTAACCTCAATAAAATTAAAATGATCGAAAGTAAAATATTAAGTACTAAATTAGTTATATTCATCCCGCCTCTTAACTATAAATATATTTATAGTATATATAAATATATTTATAGTTGTCAAGCACAAAGGTGCTTATTTTTCCTTTACACTTAACTGGTTTTGATATAGACTCCAAGTGAATTTTATTAAGCTCTGCCTCTCATAAGGCACACATGGATTTTATTGTTAAACCGTTCAGGGAATTGTTTACAGATAACGTATTGGTTAAAACTGTTTTTCATTCAGTTTCCACTGGCTTTTCCTTTCCTAAAACTTTAGGTATTGGTCCTTCTGTCGTCGAGATCTTCATAGCCATTAGTATTTTGCTTATCCTGTTGGCTTTACTTTGGTTGTTCGTTAAATTATTGAGAATAAAGTTGCAATTAATGCAAAAATTCATATTTTTTGAAGTAAAACCACCTTCTGAAACACTCCAAAGCTCATACACTACCCAACAGTTATTTACTTTGATTCACGGACTGGCAAAACAACAATCCTGGCTTCATCGGATTATTGGTAATCAAAAGTTGTATTCATTTGAGATCGTATCCAGTAAAAATGAAGGCATACGATATCTCTTGAGAGTAAATGAAGAAGATGCTGACCTTATCAAAAAAGGATTAATTTCGTATCTCCCGGGCATTAGTGTTACAGAAACAAATGATTACCTTTCAGATTCTCTTAAAGAAGCAGCAGTTACAGAATTTGTGCTTACGAATCATTTTGCTTTTCCCTTGAAAAGGCAGAATGAACTCAAAGAACACGATCCAATCGCATACATAACCGGAAATATGACTAAACTTGCTCCGGACGAAGTTGTCGCTTTTCAGTTACTTGCATCACCCGTCAATAAATCCTGGATTAAAGATATTAGACGGATATCTAATCTGATTTATAAGAATGAAGATTTAGTTGAAGGTTTAAGAGGAAAAAAAGGATTCACCTTTGTGCGATTGTTTTTACTTTTGAGCCTTCACTTGTTGATGTTACCTATTGGATTATTAATCTTTGCCGCATCCCAAGGGACAGAGGGTCCATTTTTACGTTTACCTTTTGATCGTAACAGAGAAAAAACTCCCAACCCATATCAAGAAGAGTTAGAAGTCCTGGTAAAAGGGAAACTGGATCAATCATTGTTTACTACATCTATCCGATTCTTAGTAATCGGTAACAAAATGGATGCAAGAAAAAGGATTCGTGGCTTTCTTTCATCTCTATCCTCATTTACTAATTCATACCAATCAATAAAAACTTCTCAAACGTTAAAATTTCACCTGTTACAGAAAATCAAAGTACTTACGTTTCGTCATCGATTATTTAGTCTTTTTGGCAACTCTATCCTGTCTGTATCTGAAGTTTCAGATTTGTATCACTTTCCTTTTACAACAACTACACGTACAGAAGATATTCAGAAAGTTCATAGTAAACAGCTTCCGGCTCCCGTTTCTCTCAAAAAAGCACAGGATTTAGACGTAATCTTTGCTAAGAATTCCTATGGTGGCACTCAAACATTGGTTGGTCTAACGCAAGAAGAACGAAGACGTCATATGTATGTCTTAGGAGCTACAGGTACCGGAAAATCCACACTACTCCTATCGATGGTTAAACAAGATATGGAACACGGGAAAGGGCTTTGCGTGATAGATCCGCATGGTGAACTGATAGAAAATATCCTGCAATTAATCCCTAATGATAGGATCAAGGACGTTATTTATTTTAATCCTGACGATATCAGCTTTCCGGTCGGTTTAAATTTGCTTGAGCTTCCGAACGATCTTACCGGAGATTTATTGTTACGGGAAAAGGAACTGATTGCAGAAAGTATCATCTCTTTATTCCATAAGATTTACGACGATAAATATTCCGGTCCTAGAATGGAGTATATTCTGCGTAATACCATCCACACCGCATTCACAACGCCAAATCCTACCCTATTTACTGTATACAAACTTCTGATTAATGATGATTTTAGGAAAAAAGTTACTGCTTCATTACAAGATCCGAACTTGAACGACTTCTGGAAGTATGAATTCAGTAAGGCAGGTGATTATCAGAAAGTGAAAATGATTTCCCCAATTACCAATAAGATCGGAAGATTCTTATTTTCTCCCATAGCGAAGCGCATCCTAGAACAGGAAAACTCCACGATTAACTTCGATGACATTATGGATTCAGGGAAAATTCTACTCTGTAATGTTTCCAAAGGTAAAATCGGTGAAGATAACTCTCAAGTCTTTGGAGCTCTTATTATGACGAAAATCCAGCTGTCAGCTCTGAAACGCGCAAGAGTAACCAGTGACAGCAGACGAGACTTCTATTTATATGTAGATGAATTTCAAAACTTTGCTACTCCGTCGTTTGCACAGATTCTTTCAGAAGCACGCAAATACCGACTTAACGCCATATTGGCTCATCAAACAACATCACAACTAGAAGATAAGTCATTAGTGAATGTAACGCTTGCCAATACCGGGACAGTTATCTGTTTTAGAACTGCAAATCCTGAAGATGAACGGCTGATTCTCCCGCAATTCATACCATATGTGCAGCTTGGAGAAATCGACAACCTTCCATCATTTCACTTTTATATCAAAATCAGTGCGCTTCATCCGGAAGAGCCGTTTTCCGGTGAAACTACTCCGGTTTCAGTACTAATCAACGAAGCTCGAATTAATGAAATTATTCAAGCCTCACGGAAGCATTTTGCTACGGAATTTATAGCCAAGCCGCCTGAAGTATTTCGGGAACAACCAAAAGTAGAAAAAGAGAAAAGTCATCCTGTAAAGCAACAATTAGGACTCCTTCCCTGATGAATTTCTTGTATGTGCCGGCTCATACAGAAAAATATGGTTTTTGGAGGCTAAATATATATGAATTTTTTACATCTATTCCTTCTAAAGAAGAGGGAGGAATAACCAGAGCATCTTGAGTCACTGCTCGATTCTACTTACTCTCCTATGAAAACACTGGCTACTAATCACATCACATCAAAACAACATGAAATTCTTCTCTTACTTTACCGTTTCCGCTTTCTCAATCGAATTCAAATACAACACTTCCTAAACCACAAAAATGATACCCGAATAACTTCCTGGCTCCGAGACTTAACAGATAAAAAAATACTTAACAGAATATACTCTCAAACCGTACAGGAAATAAATAAACCGGCAATTTACTATTTAGGACTGAAAAGCAGACCGATTCTACAAAAAGATGAAAAATGTCACGAGACATTACTTAAGAGAGTCTACAGAGAAAAGCACACAAAAGAATCATTTCGTGAACATTGGCTGTTTTTGGCAGATTTATTCTTCAATTTTCAGAAAGTAGCTCAAGATCAGAAATCAGAACTCCATTTCTATACTACTACTGACCTTATTAACTTCTCGTATTTACCTTTACCGCTACCGGATGCCTATATTGCCGTTAAAGGTACCAATGAAACAAAACGATATTTTATCCAATTAATAGACGGAAATATGCGATGGTTTGCCGTGGATACCAGGATAAAACAATACATTTCTTACTTTAAAGGTGAATACTGGCAGTCACACGTTAATTACCCATTTCCTAAAATATTGATTGTCTGCCCCAATACTCGGCTTAAAACGCACCTCCAGAGATTTATTAAAGAAAAACTTGATGAGGAAGGTATTTCTATTAACTTTTATGTGGGAATAACGGCTGACATTCAAAAACGAGGCATTCAACCGGATACCTGGGATGCAATTTAAGCCGGGCACAAGAGTACCTCTAAAACTTTTTCAATTGTTCCCATTGCCTTAGTAATGGCTACTAGCGGATCTTTTGAATAATGGCTGATATATCTCCATGCATTACCAGAGTTGTCCCTAATGCCATAGAAATCCATTAAGACCGCTGAAGTAAATTCCGCTACGGTTTCCTGATCCGTTTGTTGTCCACCTTTTAAATCTCCTTCAATTCTTGCATGTATGGCGTGTGCTAACTCATGAAAGAAAACGCTTGTATCCTGAGTCCCTAGTCTGATTTTTGATCCGTCTGGTTGAGTATCTCCTAACCGATCCGGAGCAATAGGCAAGTATTTAATCAGGATATGAAATTTCTTAGCTACGTTATATAGTGGCGGTAATTCCACAGGCTGATACTTCTGCAATGTTCCTTCTCCTTCCGTATCAGATGCCGGAAATACCGGAATTGTGGAAAAACCGATACAAATTATCTTATCTTTCTTTTCTCCGTTTTCTTCTTCAACTATCCTCATCGTGTGAGGTCGTAGGATATACGCCGCTGTGCTTCCTTTCTTTATATATCGTCCAGCATCTTTCCATTGTCCGAATGCCCTACAATCAAATTCCTCCGTTTGCATGAACGCAAGAACTTTATTTGATAGACTCCACCTCCTGGCAGGTGCGGACGGATCAAGCCGGATACGAGCAACTTTGCTTATCGGTGATAAGTCTCCGGTTTGGAATTTTTCAATTACCTTGTTTATGCTCGTTTGAGCTTTATCTGATAGTTTCATGTTTTTCCTTTCTTGGAGCCTTAAATTTTTATAATTTTTGTATTGGAGGCTGCCTGCCTCCAATACCTGTCTCAAAAAAAAGCAGGGTGAATTTTGCAAGGGCGAAGCGAAGCGGAGTTCATTGGAGGCGAAGCCGGAGACCCTTGTAAAAGAGGGGTAAGACCCCTGTATTTGGAATTACTTGAAACAGAAGAGTATTATGGAGTAACTACATAAGGAGAATACTATGAAACTTGCTATCATTCTTTCTACAAATAATGCTGAAACTAATTGGAACGCTTTCCGTTTGGCTAATCTTGCTATTACGAAAGGTGATGATGTGGGTATTTTCCTTCTGGGCGAAGGTGTGGAGTACGAAAAGAATACCAGTGACAAATTTGATATTAAACATCTGGTGGAAACCTTCTTACAATCAGAAAAAGCACATATTCAGGCCTGCGGTACTTGTATGAAATCCAGGAATCAAGAAAGCAGTGATGCCTGCCCAATCAGCGGACTCAATGAGCTATACGAACTTATCGCCACCAGTGATAAGGTAGTAAGTTTCTAATCTTTCTGAAAACCTTATGTATCTCATTTAGGAATCTCTATCTCTCATTCAATCGATCCGGAAACGGTAGGGAATGCCTTCCGATTTGCAAATTTTCCACTTCAGGAGAAAGATAAAGTACGCATGTTCCTTTTAGGAAAATTCTTATTCACGACATTATGTCGAATTATAGCTATATAGACGCAGACTATTGACAACAACAAGAAATGCTACTCCCACATCTGCAAATATAGCCAAGGCTAAATTACTTCTTCCAAGAAGAGCTAGTGAGAGAAATAATACTTTTACCCCGATTGCTGTTGCCGTATTTATCTTTATTGTTGCAACACTCTTTTGACCCAGTTTTATTAAAAAAGGAATGAGAGACAAGTTGTTATTCATTAGAGCAATATCTGCATTTTCGATTGCTACATCTGAACCAATAGCTCCCATAGCAATACCAACTGATGCAGTACTTAGTGCTGGTGCATCATTGACGCCATCTCCCACCATTGATACATCTTTATATTTTTTTATCAATTTTGAAAGCTGTGTAACTTTTTCATCTGGTAAAAGTTTTGCATAGACTTCATCAATTCCTACCTGATTTGCCACATACGCCGCAGCGGAAGCATTATCTCCAGTAAGCATAACTGCTTTGACATGTAATTCATGCAACCGTTTAATAAGGGAAACGCTTTCCGGTCTAATTTCATCCATTACCCCAATTACTCCTTCTACTTTCTTTGCATTGCTAATAACGATTGCTGTTTTCCCTTCTTTCTCAAACTTTTCCACAATATCAACTACTCTCTGATCTACCTTGTGTTCTTCCATAACAAACTGGAGAGTTCCAATACAATGGTGTTTATCAACACACACTAAACATTCACCACTTATTCCCTTTCCCATTAACGATTTGAAACTTTTATATACATGTCCTTTTTCTTTAAAACTTTTTGCACTTTCAACAATACTCTTCGCAATTGGATGTTCTGAAAAAGCTTCCGCACCCGCAACGCAAACAAGTAATTCTTCTTTAGAATAACCGTTAAGGGGAATCACGTCACAAACGATGGGTGTACCTTTGGTTATAGTTCGAGTCTTATCAAAGGCTATTACCTTAATTTTCCCCATCTCCTCCAAGTATTGGCCTCCTTTGATAATAATGCCTCTCTTTGTAGCATTTCCAATTGCGGAAAATATTGTAATAGGAGTGGAAATCACTAACGCACAGGGACAGGCAATCAGGAGCAACGTGAGACTTTGCATAAGCCAGGGATTTAGTGGTTGTTTAAACACAAAAACAGGAACTACGACAAGCAATACTGCAATCCCCATAACAACAGGTGTGTAATATGATGCAAACTTTTCGATAAATTTAGATGCCTTTGATTTGTGTTCTGCGGAGTTGTATGTGAGTTCAACAATTTTAGCAAGTGTTGTATCTTTAGATGTCTTCGTAACACGTATTTCTAAATACCCTTGATTATTTATTGTTCCTGCAAAGACAATTTCATCTTTAAATTTATTTTTGGGGAGTGGTTCACCGGTAATTGTGCTTTCATCAACCAGTGATTCTCCTTTAACAACAACTCCATCGAGTGGAATATAATCCCCTGGTTTAATGATGACAATATCACCAACTACAATTTTTTCTATTGCCGTTTTATCACTATGACCTTGAAGTAAGGCTGACTTTGGTGTTTTATTAATCAATTCCTCCAGCGCATTTTGACTACGCTCTATCCCAAACTCTTCCAGAGTTTCACTCACAGCAAAAAGAATGATGATAATTACAGCCTCCTCCAATTCTCCTAAAAACAAGGCACCTAAAGTTGCAACGGTCATAAGGAGATTGATATTAGAAAAGTTCAACCGTACAAGACTCTGGAGTCCATTGATAATGACGTTACGTCCAAAGATGAAGATGATAAGGCCAAATAATGGTATCTCAATAACGCGCGGCAAATGAATGGAAAATAATGAAAGGATCTCAAACGGAACAACCAGGAGCAAAACAATTGCTAGCCGTTTAAATTTAGAATTTTTGAGAAGTTCTGATAGAAACATATTTGTATTATATATGCTAACAGTCATATTATTCCTTAAAAATTAGAGTATACTTATCCTTACTATGAAAAAACTATTACTGCTCTCATTATTGGTCGGTAGTTTGTTGGTAATTTTGCCTTCTGTATCAGCTCAGGGGATGATGGGAAATTTTAATAATCAAAACGCAGCTGCTCAGGATTCATCCACTGCACAAGACGAGGCGAATGGAAAAGCAGTGTGGGATAAACTTCAGGCAAAGCAAGTTTCCTGTAAAGACTTAACAGATGATGATTTTGATGTCTTGGGTGACTATTTCATGGGACAAATGGTAGGCAGTTCACACTCAACAATGAATTCCAATATGACCAGAATGATGGGTGATGAAGGTGAAAAGCAAATGCATATCGTCATGGGAAAGCAATACAGTGGATGTAATAGTACAAACGGTACACCGGCCACATCTTCCGGAACTGGCTATTTCCCGATGATGAGTGGATGGGGTCAGCAAGGATTTGGTAATCCTGGGTTTATGATGGGTGGAACTTCTGCCGGATTTTACGGCTTCCACATGATCTTGGCGTTAATCACTTGGGTTATTGGTGTCGTATTTTTACTATTAGGTAGTATATATTTCTGGAAAGGAATAACCAGAAAAGAGAAACGGTAAATAATAGAAGACTTTTCTTCACAAAATCTTAACCTCATCCATGATATGACAGGAATATGAAGGATTTTTTAGGTGGGATTGTACCCTTCCTTGTATTCCATGTGTTTTGTTGCGGGGCACTTCTCATTTTTCTTACTTCATCTGGATATTTGTTAATTCTGAGTCGTGAAGGCAAACAAAAGACATTTCTTATTCCAGTATTATTATTGATGAGTGTTCTATTTTTTCTCTACAAACGTCATGGTAATAGTTGTCATATAAAAGCATTTAAGACTCCAGGTGACCATGTCCTGACCATACTTTTATATGTAGGATTTTCATTGCCTGTAGGAATAGCGTTTATGATCTATGTTTTCATTCCTTGGTGGATCCCAAATTATACCGGTGGACCATTACTTCCGTAAGTTTTCTATCTGTCGTGCGACAAAATATCCTCGACTCTGGGTGTGGGGACCAAACCCTGTGGAATTTTACCTCCAGTAAACGTATGTAGATACGAAGAAATAACAAGAAAAAGAGCAATACCAATACTAACTAAAAAGAATTTAAACGAAAATTCTACTATTTTTTCATTATCCATGGCACTAATTACTATATTGAACTGAATATGAATAAATCATGAAGAAATAATCCTCCCTGATACTCATACAATCTTCATATTTATCTAGTATCATGAATATATGAAGCAAGAAATGACAATGTATACCTGTCCCATGCATTCTGAAATACAAGAAGAAAAACCGGGAGTATGTCCGAAGTGTGGTATGGCATTAGTTCCAATAAAGGTTTCGCATGAAGATTCAATGAGTCATATGGATCATAAAGATCATGTCATGAAACCTATTTCTGAAATGACATATTGGGAAAAATTCAAAATGAGTATGACTATGGCGATGGGAATGGAACATTCAGGTCTTGCTGGTCGAGAAATGGCCAAACTCATGGAAGAAGATATACGGACCAAGTTTTTCATAGCCCTCATATTAACGCTCCCTATTATTGCGTATTCCCCATTAGGAATGAATATTCTTGGACTTCGATTGCCAACTCCTATTCCTGCAAATTGGATTATGTTTCTCCTTACCACGCCCGTTTATTTCTACTCAGGATGGATATTTTTATATTCAACATATAAGGCACTACAAGCAAAGACACTCAATATGGCGGTGCTTATTGCTGTTGGAATTACTGCAGCCTACGCGTTTAGCGTTGTGTTAACCCTCATGGGAAGCGAAGAATCATTCTATGAAGCGGCAGCAATGCTTACGACGTTTGTTCTCTTTGGACATTGGATGGAGATGAAAAGCAGACGAGGAACTACCGACGCACTACAAGCGTTATTCAATCTCGTTCCACCTCAAGCACGATTACTCAAAGATGGAAAAGAACTTATGGTTCCTACATCTGAAGTAAAACATGGAGATATTTTGATTCTAAAGCCTGGAGATAAAGTTCCAGTCGATGGAGAAATTATTGAAGGTGAAACAGCTATCGACGAATCATTAGTAACCGGAGAATCGTTACCAGTTACCAAGATTGTCGGCGATACCGTTATTGGTGGCTCTATTAATACCTCCGGCTCAGTACAATTTAAAGCGACCAAAGTTGGAGAAGATACGGCATTAGCACAAATTGTAAAAATGGTGGAAACTGCACAAAATTCAAAAGCTCCAGGACAAAAAATAGCGGATAGATTTGCAAAATACTTAGTTGTTGTTGCCGTAGGAGGAGGGCTGATTACGTTTGTTGTCTGGTATTTCATCCTCGGACAACCTCTTCTTTTTGCACTGACGTTTGCCATTTCTGCAGTTGTCATCGCCTGTCCTGACGCTCTAGGATTGGCAACGCCTACTGCTGTTGCTGTTGGTACCGGTTTGGGAGCAAAACACAATATTCTGATTAAAGACGCGCCCACACTCGAACAAGTCTCAAAAATTCAGGCGGTTGTAATGGATAAAACCGGAACGCTTACCGAAGGTAAACCCAAAATTACAGACGTAGTGGCAGTTAATGGATTTACTCAGAACGATGTTATTGCTCTGGACGCAGCTGCGGAAGCAAAATCTTCTCATCCATTAAGTCTGGCAGTGCTCAATGAAGCCAAACAACGGGGCGTATCAGTTCCAACTCAAATTGAAAATTTCAAAAACTTGGCGGGTCACGGGGTAGAAGCTGTTGTTGATGGGAAGTATGTTCTTGTAGGTACTGTTAAACTCATGAATGATAAAAAAATTGATTTGCAACCTATTCAGAGTGATATTGACCGACTTCTTTCAGAGGGGAAAACGATTATGGTGTTAGCGGTTGATAACAAAATTGCAGGAATTGCAGCAGCTTCTGATCCAATAAAGGAAAATGCTAAACTAGCCGTTACCCGCATGAAAGAGCTTGGTTTAGAGGTCGCCATGATCACCGGTGATAATAAAAAAACCGCTGAAGCCATTAGTAAATTGTTAGGGATAGAGCGTGTTTTTGCAGAAGTTTTGCCGGAAGATAAAGCCAAGTATGTTAAACAACTTCAAGAAGAGGGCAAATTTGTCGCTATGGTCGGCGACGGTGTTAATGATGCACCTGCTTTAGCTCAATCGGATATCGGGATCGCTATCGGTGCAGGAACAGATGTGGCTATCGAAACAGCAAAAGTGGTTCTCATGAAATCTGATCCGGCGGATGTTCTACGGGCTATCAAGCTTTCTAAAGCAACCGTTCGCAAAATGAAACAGAACCTTTTCTGGGCTTCTATTTATAACCTTTTAGCAATTCCTATAGCTGCAGGCGTTTTGTATCCCTCGTACCACATTTCACTTCGTCCTGAAATGGCAGCACTACTCATGAGTGTGTCATCAATTGTTGTTGCAACAAATGCAGTACTCCTTAATCGAGCAGAAAAAGATTTAATTTCTATATAGATTTATGGAAAAATTACATCATTTAGAAGAAAGTGTATCAATTGCCTCGAGCCCTGATAATATTTTTTTATTTGCAGACAATCCTATCAATTTTTCTGCACATATGAATCAGTCTAGTTGGATGATGGCAGGAAGCAAAATGGAAACTCATACTGATGAGGGTGAAGGGAAAGTCGTGGGGTCCCACATTACTATGAATGGAAAAATACTTGGAGTTAATCTTTTCCTCGATGAAATGATAACAATTCATGACAAACCCCACCAGAAAGAGTGGCGGACTGTAGGGAATGTTAACCTTATTGTGATTGATCAATACACACTAGGCTTTAAAATTAAGCCTGAACAAGAAGGATCGCTGTTTACCGTATATATTGATTATGAGCTGCCAAAATCATGGAAAACCAGAGGCTTAGGAATGGCATTAGGTGGTATGTATGCAAAGTGGTGTGTTCGTCAAATGATCAACGGGACCAGGGGTCATTTTAATTCTCAATAAGCTCTCTACCCTCTTTGCTGGAGAGGGTATTTCTACGGGAATCTGAATCTTACGAACTCATGTCCATAGAATCCATCGTATTACATTCTTTCTGCCAGTTTACACCATGATGCTTTTTCATCATCTCAACCATCTGTTTTTTATCATCAGCATCCATCATTTTTGCCATATGACTCAGATGCGCTGCCGGAGCATTATACGCAATTTCTTGAGCATGTACTTGTGAGATTTTCGTTGCACCGGCAACAATACCAATTCCAACAATAGGAAGTATTAATAAACTTCCAACAATAAATGAAAGACATTTATTATCCATATCCTCACCTCCTCTCATATTTTTGCACTGCGGTTATATTCTTTATTCCATCAGAAAAAACTAGTTTTAATGAGGGGAAAAATCCGGGTACTTCCTTTTTATATGTGTCATATGTGCTACCAAATTTCTTGTCCATACTCTGTTCCTCAGCGTGAGCTAACAGTATATAGCGAATAATAAGAATCGGAGCCATAAGTAACGTAATAAGAGTCGGCCATTGCAGAAGAAAACCGATGATTATCAAAATGAATGCTACATACTGAGGGTGCCTCATATACCGATATGCTCCTGTAGTCGCAAGGATTCCCTTTGTCGTTGCCTGATACAAATGTTTCCAAGCTGATCCCAGAAATAGTATCCCTCCTAAAATGAAAACATTACTCATTATATGAATAAAACTAAAATGAGGATCCCCCTTAATGCCGAGAAGTGTATTTAAAAGATGTCCATTGTTATGGGTAAAATCGATTCCTAATTTATTACCAAAAAATGAGGTGAGAAGATAAATCGTTAGCGGAAACCCATACATTTCGGCAAATAATGCAACGATAAATGCTCCAAATATCCTGAATGTTTTCCAATCAGTTTTCGTTCTCGGTTTAAATGCACTACTAATAAAATATAGGAATATAACAATATTAAATAAGACAAAAAACCAGTTGCCATAATCATTCATAAAATTAATGTTTGTGTCCACCACCTCGCATCATGAAGACGTGAAGTAATGGGCATGCCAGAAACAATCCAATGTAGAGTAAACTTCCCAGAGAAACTTTAAATACTGTAACGGCAATAATTGCTATTGCCGGAATGGCAATACAAAGAGCAAGTACTGTATTTGAAATTCCAAATACTCCCGCTTGTTTTTGTTTTGTAGATGTATGTTCTTCCATATTTATCACCTCCATTCTTCTTATAGTCCTACCTTACTCTCTGTTGCATGAAGGTAGTCTGAAGGAAGGATGAAGAAATCTTCATGAAATCTTCATGAAACTGGAGTATACTTATGTTTGGAGCTTTCCTATGCGACTTCTTATTATCGAAGACGAACAAAGATTAGCAAATGTGCTAAAAAAAGGATTTACTGAAGACGGATTTGCCGTGGATGTATCGTTTGATGGGGAGGATGGATTATTTCTTGCTTCTTCGGAATCATACGACGCAATAATTCTTGATATCACCCTTCCAAAATTGGATGGAGTAGGTGTCTGTCGTGAACTTCGAGCCAAAGGTCTTCGGACTCCAATAATCATACTTACCGCAAAGATAACTCTTGAAGATAAAATTGCTGGATTAGATACCGGTGCAGACGATTATCTTACAAAACCCTTTGCGTTCATGGAATTGCGCAGTAGAGTACATGCATTAATTCGCCGGAATTCTCATGATCTTTCTACGCAACTCACTATCGCCGATTTAATTGTTGATCCTATTAAACACTCTATAGTACGCGATGGAAACCATATAACGGTTACCCCAAAAGAATTTTCTGTTTTAGAGCTTCTTCTCCGCCACAAAGATGAAGTTGTAACGAGAACCATGATTACGGAGCATGTATGGGACTACAATTTTGATGGAATGAGCAATGTTGTTGACGTATTTGTCGCGAGTTTACGAAGAAAAATTGACAAAAAAGCTAAGCTAAAATTAATTCACACCATCCATGGCGTAGGCTACAAGATCAGTGAAACAGCATGAACACCAAAGGCATCCGTTTTAAATTGACTCTTATCTATAGTAGTGTTCTTATCCTCTCCACCGCTATACTTTTTTCCAGTTTTTATTGGGTTACCCAGCGTGAACTCTATAGCCATACCGATACCATTTTACGTTCCCATGGTGAGAAAGTGAGAGATATCGTGTTAGAGGAAAATCCTGAGAACCAAAATATGACTCCTACGGGAATACTTGACGAGATGAAGGAGATTCCTGGAATGATTGTCTTTGTTACTAACCAGGATGGCGTACCAATTTTCACCTCACAGAATTTTGGTAATACAAATGCCGTCACTGCTTTATATGGTCAGTACGTTACAAACAGGGATATACCCATTGTTAACTACGAAATTGGTTCACAAGTGATGCGGTTTATTATTGTTCCCGGAGTTACAGATGGTCATATATCGAATATTGTCATGGTTGGGCATCCTATTGATGTTATTCAGAATTCACTTCGAAGTTTGACCACGAGCCTTACATTAGTATTTTTGTCGCTGATTATCCCTACTGTATTAGGTGGGTATTTCTTAGCAGGGAGCGCATTAAAACCCATTGGAGAAATCAGCGATGAAATGGAAGCCTTGAGCGTGGAAAACTTAAAAAAGCGTGTAAAAAACACCGGAACCGGGGACGAAGTAGAAAAACTAACCACGGCATTCAATCGATTATTAGAACGGATGGAAAAAGCATTTGACCGAGAACGTCAGTTCATGGCCGATGTAGCGCACGAATTAAAGACTCCGATAGCCACGCTTAAAAGTAGCATTGAAATTGCTCTTTCTAAACCCCGAACGAATGAAGAATACAAAAAAGAAATGGCCAATCTATTATCCGATACAGACCGTTTATCACAAACACTCAACAATCTCTTGGCAATTGCTTGGAGCCAAACGGATATTTCTCAAAACTTACTGGAATCGGTTTCTATAACTGATATGGGAAAGGAACTCCTGGAAATTGGCAAAAAACTTGGGAACGAAAAACACTTGACCTTTCAAACTCATATAGAAAATGACATTATTGTTCAGGGAAAGAAGGATAAACTTTTTCGTGCCTTACTAAATATTCTTGAAAATGCGATTAAGTATTCCGGAAAAAAAGGAAAAATTACAGTAACGATGAAGAGGAGATCTAACGCCGTCAGTATTCTCATTAAAGATAATGGAAAAGGAATAGATCAGAAAGATTTACCTCATATTTTTGACCGCTATTATCGTGGTTCAAAGACAGACAAAACGTTTGGAAGTGGACTAGGACTTTCCATTGCTCATGCCATTATTAGTGCCCATAAAGGGAACATAGACGTAGAAAGCCTCCCTGGCCATGGAACATCATTTCATATCCTTTTACCCGTAGAACCCACGCTTTAATACTGTTTTTCATAAAATCTTCTAACTACGCTCACGAAATCTTCATGATTCAATCGCTACTATACGCATATATGAAAAAAACGACTGTCCCTATTAAAGGCATGCATTGCCGATCATGTGAACTCCTTATAGAAGATGAACTTTCAACTATTCCGGGAGTATCAAAAGTAACTGTCAGTGAGAAAAAAGCCTGTGCTGAAATATATTACGATACAAGCAATCTATCTGTTGATCATATAGAACAGGCGGTACAAAAAGCAGGGTATCAAGTAGGATATAACGAGAAAAAACCCTGGTTTTCTAAAAACATTGCCGACTACTCCGATATTTTTTATGCAGGTGTTGTCCTCTTTTTCCTTTATCAGATAGTTAGTCTTCTGGGTCTCTCTAAACTTTTAGGCGTCAGTGGAGGACACCCTACAAGTCTTGTTACCGTGCTTCTCATTGGGGTAACAGCAGGGGTTTCTACCTGCATGGCATTAGTTGGTGGCCTTGTATTGGGAACAGCAACCCGTTATGCCCAAAAGCATCCCAATGCAACCAATTCAGAACGATTCACCCCTCATATCTGGTTTAATATTGGACGCATCGTTTCCTATACTATATTGGGTGGTGTTATCGGAGGCATAGGGTCATTTTTTCAGATCTCCGGATTCAGTCTTGGGTTAATGACTTTAGCTGTTGCATTAGTCATGTTGACGTTAGGAGCACAACTTACCGGATTATTCCCCCGCCTTGAAAACTTCAAACTAACGCTACCAAAAGGCGTCAGTAATTTACTGGGAATTAAAGAAACAAAAAATCAAGAATATAGTCACAAGAATTCATTTCTCATGGGAGCAAGTACGTTCTTCCTCCCCTGCGGATTTACTCAAGCTATGCAGCTCTATGCCATGAGCAGTGGTAGTCCCTTTAGTGGAGCCATGATCATGGGCGTATTTGCCTTAGGTACTGCACCAGGACTGTTGGGAATTGGTGGACTAACATCAGTACTTCGGGGAGTATTTGCGCAAAAGTTCTTTAAATTTGCCGGAGTCGTTGTTATTGCTCTTTCAGTATTTAACATGAACAATGCACTGAATTTGATCGGCTGGAGTCCTACATTTCTCTTGTCAGCCGGAAGCAATGTATTGGCAGCAAACTCTGCTGTAGCTGATCGTGAAGGAAACGTACAGATTGTCCGAATGACTCAAAATGCGAATGGATACGAACCCAATTCGTTCACCATAACCAAAGGAGTTCCTGTACGTTGGATCGTAAATTCAACCGATGCAAATACCTGTGCATCAAGTATTGTTTCTTCCAAAATTAATGTTCGGATGAATTTGCATCCAGGAGAAAACATTATCGAATTTACACCTCAGGAAACAGGAACTATACCCTTCTCCTGCATGATGGGAATGTATAGAGGACAATTCACTGTTGTGGATGGAAATGGATCTGCCGGCGCTCAAGCTCCAGTCCCTGCAGCAATTGCAGCAGCTCCAAATGATCCAGCATCGGCTGGGTCATGTGGTGGAGGTGGGTGTGGATGTGGAGGGGCTAAAAAACCTGTTGTGGAACAACCTGCTGCCGCAGCCCCCATCGTTAAGAACGATGTCCAAATTATTAAAACAATCTATACCCAAGATAAAGATATTTCTCCAAATACATTTACGGTAAATGCAGGAACGCCGGTTCGGCTGGAAGTTGATGTGAAGGATGATGGTTCAGGTTGTATGAGTACAATTATGGTTTCTGGTCAAACTGAACCACAATTTTTAGAAAAAGGAAAAACACTTACATTAACATTCACACCAAATGCTAAAGGTGAATATCCTATTACCTGCGCTATGGGAGTTCCAAGAGGCAAAATTAAAGTTA
>CAZVTT010000010.1:0-29610 GCA_964629685.1 uncultured Gammaproteobacteria bacterium | reverse complement strand
GTTGGTCCACCAACACCAGTTGCACCCGTTGCTCCAGTAGAACCTGTCGGTCCTGTAACGCCTGTTCCTCCAGTGGAACCTGTCGGTCCTGTTTGTCCGGTTGCTCCGGTCGGCCCACCAACACCCGTGGCACCGGTGCTACCGGTTGGTCCACTGACTCCTGTGGCACCGGTAGATCCGGTGGTACCAGTAGGTCCTGTTTGACCGGTCGCTCCGGTTGGTCCCGTAACTCCGGTAGCACCGGTTGGTCCGGTGACACCTGTAGCTCCCGTGTTTCCTGTTGGCCCTATGCTTCCTGTCGCACCGGTAGCTCCCGTTGAACCTGTTGGTCCGGTGATACCTGTTGCTCCCGTACTTCCGGTTGGTCCGGTGACACCTGTACCTCCGGTTGGTCCAGTGACTCCAGTGGCGCCAGTACTTCCCGTTGGTCCACCGACTCCTGTTGCACCGGTACTGCCTGTTGCACCTGTACTACCTGTTGGTCCCGTAACGCCTGTTCCTCCTGTAGAACCCGTCGGTCCAGTGAAACCTGTAGCACCTGTGTTTCCTGTTGGTCCACCAACACCAGTTGCACCCGTTGCTCCAGTAGAACCTGTCGGTCCTGTAACGCCTGTTCCTCCAGTGGAACCTGTCGGTCCAGTTTGTCCTGTGGCACCTGTCGGTCCAGCTATTCCGGTTGCTCCAGTGGAACCTGTCGGTCCACTTACACCAGTGGCGCCGGTACTTCCAGTGGAACCGGTACTTCCGGTCGGTCCGCCAACACCTGTTGCTCCAGTGGCTCCCGTGCTTCCCGTTGGTCCGGTAACACCCGTTCCGCCAGTGCTTCCTGTTGGTCCTGTTTGGCCAGTGGAACCTGTCGGGCCGGCAACACCTGTTGCACCGGTACTTCCCGTAGGTCCACTAATGCCCGTAGCTCCCGTAGTTCCGGTTGCTCCTGTTGGTCCGGTTTGACCGGTTGCTCCTGTTGGTCCGGTTTGACCTGTCGCACCTGTCGGACCAGCAATACCGGTGGCTCCGGTACTCCCGGTTGGCCCACCGATACCGGTTGCTCCGGTTGCTCCGGTACTACCGGTTGGTCCCGTAACACCGGTTGATCCGGTTGATCCCGTTGGTCCGGTTTGGCCGGTGGCACCTGTCGGTCCAGCAATACCGGTGGCTCCGGTGCTTCCGGTTGGCCCACCAACACCGGTTGCTCCGGTACTACCCGTGGTTCCGGTGCTTCCGGTTGGCCCACCAATACCGGTTGCTCCGGTTGCTCCAGTTGTTCCTGTGGGTCCAGTGACTCCTGTTCCTCCCGTGGAGCCTGTTGGTCCAGTTTGACCGGTGGCACCTGTGGGTCCGGTTACTCCTGTTCCACCAGTGCTTCCGGTTGGTCCGCCGATACCAGTTGCTCCGGTAGCGCCAGTGCTTCCAGTTGGTCCCGTTTGACCAGTTGCGCCGGTGGGTCCAGTGACACCAGTTGCGCCAGTCGGTCCGGCACTTCCAGTTGCACCGGTACTTCCGGTTGGTCCGCTAATACCTGTTGCACCTGTTGATCCCGTTGCACCGGTTGGTCCTGCTAATCCGGTACTTCCTGTTGATCCCGTTGGCCCGGTTACTCCGGTACCACCCGTTGGGCCGGTAACGCCAGTTGCACCGGTACTTCCCGTTGGTCCACCAACACCGGTTGCACCGGTACTACCCGTGGCTCCGGTGCTTCCTGTAGGTCCAGCTATTCCAGTCGATCCAGTGGAACCCGTTGAACCCGTAGGTCCGGCGATACCTGTTGATCCTGTAGAACCAGTGGGTCCTGTTTGACCAGTTGCACCGGTTGGTCCTGCAATTCCAGTAGAACCAGTTGCACCGGTAGGTCCGGTGATACCGGTCGAACCGGTTGGACCTGTCGGGCCGGTAACTCCGGTTGATCCCGTGCTACCCGTGGGACCACCAATACCGGTTGCTCCCGTACTTCCTGTTGCTCCCGTACTACCTGTTGGACCACCGATACCCGTTGCTCCCGTTGCTCCAGTACTTCCAGTAGGACCCGTAATACCGGTGCTACCGGTAGAACCTGTTGGTCCAGTTTGTCCGGTGGCTCCGGTAGGGCCGGGGAGACCGGTTGCTCCGGTAGCTCCTGTAGTTCCGGTTGGTCCGGTAACACCGGTTGCTCCTGTACTACCGGTTGCTCCTGAGGCACCTGTTGGTCCGGCTACACCGGTTGCTCCAGTGGCTCCGGTGGCACCGGTCGGTCCGGTTACTCCGGTTGTACCTGTGCTTCCCGTAGGTCCTTGTTCTCCTGTCGCACCTGTGGGGCCAGCAACACCTGTGCTTCCTGTGGCGCCGGTTGGCCCGGATATACCTGAAGCACCTGTGCTTCCTGTCGAGCCGGATGGTCCTGCTTCACCAGAAGCTCCTGTGGCACCTGTTGGGCCTGCCGAGCCGGTTGCTCCGGTTGCTCCGGTAGCACCGGTACTGCCTGTAGGTCCTGCCACACCGGTTGCTCCAGTTGATCCTGTGGAACCGGTTGGTCCGGTAATTCCTGTAGTTCCAGTTGAGCCTGTAGGTCCTTGTTGTCCGGTGGCACCTGTAGGACCGGGGAGACCTGTAGCTCCGGTTGATCCGGTGGAACCGGTTGGTCCTGTTACACCGGTTGCTCCGGTACTTCCCGTGGTGCCTGTTGATCCTGTTGGGCCTGCGGAACCGGTTGCTCCGGTTGCTCCGGTAGAACCGGTTGGTCCTGTTACCCCGGTTGCGCCGGTAGAACCGGTTGGTCCTGTTACTCCGGTTGCGCCTGTAGGTCCGGTTATACCGGTTGCTCCAGTCGAACCTGTTGGTCCTTGAATACCTGAGGCTCCTGTTGATCCGGTGGCACCGGTTGGTCCGGTTATTCCTGTTCCACCAGTGCTTCCGGTTGGTCCGCTGACACCAGTTGCCCCGGTGGAACCGGTACTTCCGGTTGGTCCACCGACACCAGTTGCCCCGGTGGAACCGGTACTTCCGGTTGGCCCAGTAAATCCTGTTGTTCCCGTTGAACCCGTTGGACCTTGTTCGCCAGTTGCACCAGTCGGTCCACCAATGCCGGTGGCGCCAGTACTACCAGTCGGTCCACCAATTCCAGTAGCCCCCGTAGACCCTGTTGAGCCTGAAGGACCAGCATTTCCGGTAGCTCCGGTGGCACCTGTTGGCCCTGTCTGTCCTGTTGCACCGCTGGCTCCTGTTGTGCCGGTAGCGCCCGTTGGCCCTTCAACACCAGTTGCTCCTGTTGCTCCGGTTGCTCCCGTTGGACCTGTGAATCCCGTACTACCCGTTGCGCCGCTCGGCCCCTGTTCACCGGTAGCTCCGGTTGAGCCGGTTGCGCCCGTTGGTCCCGTTACGCCTGTGGCACCTGTGGGGCCGGTAACACCTGTGGCACCTGTTGAACCGGTACTACCCGATGGTCCAGTGAACCCGGTTGTTCCTGTGGCACCGCTTGGCCCCTGTTCACCGGTAGCACCTGTCGGTCCACCAACACCAGTGGCTCCTGTGGCACCAGTTGAACCGGTCGGTCCGGTTACACCGGTGGCTCCGGTTGATCCGGTGGCACCTGTTGAACCTGTTGGACCTTGTTCTCCGGTAGCGCCGGTGGCTCCGGTTGATCCGGTTGGTCCGGTTACACCTGTGGCCCCTGTCGGTCCGGTTAATCCGGTGGCGCCAGTAGAACCTGTCGGTCCGGTTACACCGGTGGCTCCGGTTGATCCGGTTGGTCCTTGCTCACCGGTTGATCCGGTTGCACCGGTAGATCCTGTAGCCCCCGTTGAACCCGTTGGTCCAAATATTCCTGTTCCTCCTGTTGGTCCATTTTCTCCGGTTGCTCCTGTGGCACCTGTCGAACCCGACGGTCCCTGTTCTCCCGTAGAACCAGTGGGTCCGGGAAGACCGGTGGCACCGGTTGACCCTGTTGGTCCGGTAACTCCTGTGGCACCGGTAGTTCCCGTTGCACCGGTGGGGCCTAATTCACCTGTGGCACCTGTTGAACCTGTTGGACCTTGTTCTCCGGTAGCGCCGGTAGGGCCGGGGAGGCCAGTAGCCCCGGTTGATCCTGTGGTCCCTGTGGGACCGACGGCGCCGGTTCCGCCTGTGCTTCCTGAGCTACCGGTTGATCCTGTCGGACCGGTTTCTCCTATTGCACCCGTGGCTCCTGTTGCACCCGTTGGTCCTTGTATACCGGTCGAGCCGGTAGCACCCGTTGGTCCCTGTTCACCGGTAGCACCGGTTGGTCCACCAACTCCAGTGGCACCGGTGGCTCCTGTCGCACCAGAAGGCCCACTTTGTCCAGTAGCACCGGTTGGACCTTCGGTGCCAGTTGCTCCGGTTGAACCCGTCGGTCCAGCGACTCCCGTTGATCCCGTGGGGCCGTTTACACCGGTAGCGCCGGTTGCACCTGTGGCTCCTGACGGACCGGTAACACCCGCTTCGCCGGTCGCGCCGGTTGGTCCCTGTAAACCTGTGGCTCCGGTTGGTCCTTGATTACCTGTAGCTCCGGTTGAGCCTGTTGGGCCTTCTAAGCCGGTAGCACCTGTCGGTCCCTGGTCACCTGCAACACCCGTCGCGCCGGAAGGCCCACTCTCACCAGTAGCACCCGTTGGTCCTTCAGTGCCAGTTGCTCCGACACTTCCGCTCGAGCCGGCCTGTCCGGTAGCACCTGTTGGTCCTCCAGCGCCAGTTTGAGCTGAAACCCAAGATGTTCCGTTGCAGTAGTACAAAACATTGTCTACGCCGTCGTAGTAAATTACTCCGGCATTTGCAGAGGTACAGCTTCCGACTGCACCCGGAACGAGTGGTCCCAATGAAAGTGAACCCGAGATTGTTGCATTGCCCCGGGCATCAAACACGAATCCGCTTTGTAGGGAGGTAGTCCCGGCCCCAATGCCTTGTTCACCATACACATTCCGGCCGCGGATATCTTCGCTGACACGTAATCCATTGGTGATTTCTACCCCGTCGAGGATTTTTACGTTACCGTCATAGCTGGGCGTAAGGTTAGCAATGAGTGCGGGAATATTAAAAATTGAGCTCCCAGGGTTTACGGTAATATCACCGGTTGAACCAAGGAAAAGATTACCAGTTGCGGAAATAGTGCTGGTTTTTGAGAAATTTAGGTTCGAATCGAGCTGTATTTCCGCACTCGATGACTTAATTACCGGAACGGTAAGCGTGCCGTATACCCGCGTATTGCCCAGAGCATCAACCGAGAATTTCGTACTGGGTGTTTGGCCTGATAACAGTTCAAACAGATTAAAGCCGGTATTTGTATTTGCGACTGTTCCGGAAATAAGTGCACCCGTTTGCAGATTTTTGTCAGTAACGGTTAATTGGTTTCCGCCGTTCGCATTGGTTTCTATGACTACCTTTCCGCTTCCGTCCGGCTTCAGTGTGACAGAGCCGTTTGATAGAGGATTAGTCGTCAGAACAAGCGATTGTCCCATGATGGTGAATGTGCCGTTTTTACCTACGATGCTCGGATTCTGGGCACTCAGAATAAGTGCGCCATCGGCATTTAGAACCGGAACGGTAAATGCTGTGGGCTCCTGAGATGCCGTATAGCCGTCGAGTTTTAATGAATTAACTACAGTTGCCGCTGTGTTTACCGGAAGTCGGGGAGACAATTCCGTTCCCGTACTTAATCCGCTTTCAGCAGTTGCGCTGGTTATACCGAGGTAGAGCGTTTCATTGCGAAAAAATAAATCCTGCGGGATGGCAGTATCAGCTTGTGTTGTGTCTCCGAGTCCAACCAGAAAAGTGTTATTACTATTAGGTGTAAGATTCCAACTCTTACTGGTCCACAGTGGTGTTCCGCCCACCTCCGCACTGTACAAACGAAAGGTAAACCAACTTGGATTTGTTATAGGACTAGCAGTATCACCGAGAATAATCCCGCGATAATATAATATCCAATTACCGGATGAGGTAATTCCGCTTGGTATAGGTATCGGTTTCGGTGTTGGGGTCGGGGTGGGAGATATCAGACTTACGGCAGGTGAATCCTCCTTTGCGAAAGATCTCAAAAGCCGGACAACTTGATCCCGGCGGTTGACGATGAAGAGTGCTAAAATTAATGCGGCTCCTATCAACGGTATAAACCACTTCCAGTTTGATTTTGATTTCGGTTTATTTATGGGTGGTATTGGGCTTGAATTCTCACCCTGGGGTTCCAGTTTATCTATGACGCCGGCAGGAGAAACAGTGTACACTGTAGATTCTGCTTGTTGTGGCTGAATATTTGCGTTTCCACCCTGGTGCCAATTGAGAAATTGTTGAATTGACGCCGTTTTTCTGTCTATGGTTTCCGGCGCAGCACCGCCACGGACTAGAAATTCTCCGTATTCATTTACGTGTTGGTCGCTAATATTCGGCAGGTCACTCATGTCTAAAAATAATTTCTCTAGGCCTTTTTCTGCATCCACGCAAGAAATTCTTTGACGTCATCCGTATATCGTTTGACCGTCACAGAAGGCGTTCCATTGGTGTGTAAATGACTTTTCCATTTGGCTAAAAGCTGATCAATCGGATCTAAAGAAATAGAACTTTGGCTTATGTTGGCAATGTTTATCGTAGGGTTTTTATCCGTGAATCCTTCGTTTACACAACAGCGGAAAAACATTCGAAGTGCCGATAAGCGGCGGTTTATTGTGGCAATCGGCGTATGGTGACTACGTAAATACGCCTTATAACTCTCGATTATGTCCGAGCGTATGTAGTTCAAAAATACGAAGTGATTTTGCGGTATTATGCCATGCGTGTTTTGTATTGTTAAAACAGCCCAATTGTTGAAGTGCTGTACATCGGTAGTGTAATTTTTTTGCGTTTTAATTGAGGTTCCTTCCAAGCGTAGAAATGCTTTAAAAGCGGCGATCAGTTTAGCTTGATAATTCGGGACATTAGTTAACATTAGCTCGTACATAATTCCTCCTAATATCTAGTTAATCTAATATTAATAACTATGTCAAGCACAAATGAGCAGGTATGATAGGGGTTGCTATGGCAATGTTTTTTGCGGAGTTATTGCGGTCAAAGTGACAGAAATATAGCTTTCACATATTACCGCATACGTAAAATATATTGCTACAACAATATATAAATACCGCACGGTAAAATATTATTGAACTATTACTTTTTACTGTACTTGTTTCATGGTAAAACGGAGGGTGGCAATACTACTTTTCATGCGGTAAAGCACTTAGCTTGTTATAACTGCATAATTCCTTTACAAAACCTGTAGTAATTTGTTCCAATGTCTTATAATAAATACGGTATCGTCCGAATACTTATTTGAGCGTAGATTCGTCTTTACGGATTAAGGACGACGGTTTTTCTGGAAATTTGAGCTAGATTTTTATTAGCAAAATAGATATAAGGTTGCCAGATTTGTAGAGGGGCAGTAGAGCAGTCTATTTCTCGTAATACATGTGTACTGAGATTATCCGATATAAGGTATTGAAGGTACATTGATATTACAGGTCTACTAAAGGTCCATAGTTCTTTCGTACTGTAGAGTTCCGGATAATTGGCACTTGAAATCGCTTATTGATAATTCCGATTTAGCTTGTTTAAACGGTTTAAAAAAATGCTCCGACAAATATGTGGCTTCTAGATATCTGAAAAGGTGATCGTAAATAGACGAGCCTTAGGTACCGTTTTCATCTGAAGATAAGCAGTATATATATAATAGAGGCGCATAGTCCGGACGAAATATGTTCAGACTGCTTATTTTAACGGGCTTGCGTAATTATTTCCGAAATTATTGCGGGTATGTATCTCATGAACCAGTGGGATTTAAGACTCATAGTAGTCAATTCTTTTGAGCGTATTTTCTATATCATACTATGCATACTAATGTTATAGGTTAATACAGATTTAAAAATGAGATCGGGAATTAATACATTTCATAAAAAAATAGCTTGTCACAACAATATATTTTTCATGAGATCGATTATCTGTTATATGTTTGGATTGTTCTGGTAGGCTTTCACTGTTTGCTTTCATATAAAAATTCGGTATACTTACTCTGCTGGAGGAAATATGATAACGAAAAATTATAGCCACACCGACATAGAGCAGACGTGGAAAGCACGTTGGAAGGATATTGGTTTGGACACGCTCAAGCTTTCTCAAAGTAAAAAACCCTACTATAATCTCATGATGTTTCCGTATCCTTCAGCAGAAGGTTTACATGTTGGGAATATGTACGCGTTTACCGGTTCTGATATATATGGACGGTTTAAACGGATGGAAGGGTACAACGTTTTTCAGCCAATCGGATTAGACGGATTTGGTATACACAGTGAAAACTTCGCGCTGAAAATAGGCAGACACCCAATGGAGCATGCAAAGATAACGGAAACGAATTATTACAATCAACTTCGTGGTATTGGCGCTATGTTTGATTGGACGCGTACCGTTGAAACCTATCATTCCGATTATTATAAGTGGACTCAATGGTTGTTTGTTGAAATGTTTAAACATGGTTTGGCATATCGGGATAGTGCCCGAGTGAACTGGTGTCTCCATTGTAAGACTGTTTTAGCTGATGAACAGGTTATTGAGGGTAAGTGTGAAAGGTGCGGGAATATTGTAGAAAAAAGATCGCTAGAGCAATGGTTTTTCCGTATTACCGCATATGCGGAAAAACTTTTAGAGAACCTTGCGGGATTAGATTGGGCTGAGAAAGTTACAGTAGCACAGCGTGCGTGGATAGGTAAAAAAGAGGGAATTAACATACGGTATTCGGTAATTGACGGGAATGGAACCCCTCAAGGGGAGGTAACCTGCTTTACCACTCGACCTGATACCAACTTCGGTGCCACATTTGTGGTTATTGCCCCGGAGCATCCCTTTGTCAGTCAATTGCTTTCAGTGATAAAGCCGGAGAATGTTGATGCAATAACCCAATATGTTGCTCAGGCGGTAAAGAAGTCCGAAATTGATCGGTCTAGTGAAGGCAAAAAAAAGACCGGTGTGTTTACTAATTTGTACTGCATAAATAATTTGAATGGGAAAAAACTTCCCTTATATATTTCCGATTTTGTGTTAATGGGATTTGGCACGGGTGCAGTGGTTGGTGTTCCCGCACATGATAAGCGGGATTTTGAATTTGCCCAAACGTTTTCATTACCAATCGAACGGGTAGTCCGTGATCCTGATGGAAACACTGAGCCGATTACGACCATAGAGCAAGTACAGGAAGAAGCCGGTATTATGATACATTCTGATTTCCTGAATGGGTTACCCATCCAGGAAGCAATCGGAAAAATGATGGATCATTTGGAAGAAAACAAGTGGGGAGAGCGCGTTGTATCGTACCATTTGCGTGATTGGCTCATATCACGCCAACGCTATTGGGGTCCACCTATTCCCATGATAAAGTGTGAGACTTGTGCAAAATCAGGTAAAAGTTGGTTTACGACCGCAGCTGCTAAAAGCTATCAAAAAGCTAACAAACATAACAAAGAATCTCAAAATGAATCAGATATTGCCCTAATGGCTGGATGGTATCCGGTTCCGGATAATGATTTACCCGTGGTACTGCCAAATATTGAAGATTATCGACCCGGTGATGACGGCGTTGCACCCCTGGCAAAACACAAAGAATTTTATGAAACGGTGTGTCCGGGATGTGGGGGAAAAGCTGTACGAGAAACAGATGTATCTGATACATTTTTAGATAGTTCGTGGTACTTCTTGCGATACCCCAGTGTGGGAGCACAGACTGCCGCGGAAAAACCCTTCGACCCGGTTATTACTAAAACTTGGTTACCGGTAAACATGTATACCGGTGGGGCAGAGCATAGCGTCTTGCACCTGATGTATTCCCGGTTTGTGACTATGGCCCTCCATGACTGGGGATATATTAATTTTGATGAACCATTTAGTCGTTTTTTTGCACACGGACTCGTGATCAAAGATGGGGCCAAAATGAGTAAAAGCAAGGGGAATGTAGTAAATCCCGACGAATACATCAAATTATACGGTGCTGATGCTTTACGTATGTATCTGATGTTCATGGGACCATTTAACCAAGGCGGTGATTTTCGTGATGCAGCCATGGAAGGTATGAGTCGTTGGGTAGGTCGTGTCTGGCGGATGGTACACGAACAGGCGAGCACTACGGAAGTAACACCGACAGTGATTACCCGGGCGTTGATGAAGCTGATCCAGAAAGTAGGCGAAGATCTGGAACGCCGACATTACAATACTGCATTGGCCTCTATGATGGAATTTACCAATTTAGTGGCGGAAACGAAGTCTCCGGTCCATCCGGATCAGTTAAAATTGTTATTACTTATACTGGCACCCTTTGCGCCGTTCGTTACGGAAGAGCTTTGGCAGTTTCTCCATGGCCGCGAAACACTTACGCGGGTACAAGATTCAATACATAGCCAGACATGGCCATCAGTAGATGTTTCGCTTATTCAGGATGAAGAAAAGGACATTTTGGTTCAGGTGAATGGAAAATTACGGGATAAGATTACGGTACTGGCGGGTGTGGCTACAGATGAAGACAAAGTTCGGGTGCTGGCCGAATCACGGGAAAATGTGCAACGGTTTTTAACAGGACAGAAGATTGTCAAAGTCATTTTCGTTCCCAACCGATTAATTAACTTCGTGCTTTAATTTTTCTTAAATACAGGAGTCGTTTTTGTGCAGTGAAGACGTCGCACAATTGTTATCTGGTGCGGAAACATACATATGTTCTGTTGTAAATTTTACCCTGTTTTTCGGCATACCGGATATCGGTAATCTTCATGACTGGAAACTGAGATAAAGCGTGGTGTAATGCCGGAGATGGATGACGAATGTGAACGTCTGCCCGGGTTTGAGTGGAGTAGCCGCTATACTGTGGCTGCAATTTTGTTGGGAATTGCTTTGCTGCTTTTTGTGTCTTCACTGTTTTTGCTTGTTAAAACAATCCAAATTGACACTCCCATCGAATATACTAGCAGAGAGAGTGTTTCGACTGCCAGCGCTCGTACGTTTTGGGTAGACGTTCGTGGGGCAGTAGTCCGTCCCGGCGTTTATCAGGTGCAGGAAGGCAGCAGGGTAGAGGATGCTTTGCGTTTGGCGGGAGCCCTACGAAACGATGCGGCCCGTGAGTGGGTAGATAAACAATTGAATCGTGCAGCTAAATTGGTGGATGGTATGAAGATATTTATACCGACACAACAGGATATTGAAACGTCGCACAATGATGTTGAAGCCGTGAGTCCTGATAGCCAAACGTCGCACAATGTTGATACGGTCGTGCTGGAATCACCAGCCAGTACCAACCAGCCGATATCCTTAAATCAAGCATCCTCTGCTGAATTAGAATCCTTATCCGGTATTGGTCCGGTTACCGCACAAGCCATTATATCCGGACGTCCATATCAATCCGTACAAGACGTGTTAACCAAAAAGGTAATCAAAGCAAGTGTTTTTGAAAAAATAAAAACACGTTTGTCGCTATAGAACAATCTCTGTTTTCGACAAGCCTCTGTATTGACCTACAATGGCACTGGTAACTGTAGTGGCTATCATTCATCGTTTGTTGCCGGACCCACATGCCGGTTTATTGGCCGGTATGGTATTCGGTGTCACATCTGCGTTGTCAGCGGATTTGCATGACGCGTTGGTGCGAACCGGTACGATTCATATAGTGGCTTTATCCGGAATGAATATTTCCATACTTACGAACGTTGTTCTGAATCTGCTTATAAAATTTATGCGTCGTCCGTATGCGTGTATGCTTTGCGCGCTGATTACTATAGGGTTTATCTCGTTCGTGGGGCCCTCCGCCAGCGTGGTTCGGGCCGGATGCATGAATATCCTGGTAATGGGCTCCGTGATCGCCGGGAGAAAAACATGGCCAGTATATAGCTTCATATTAGCAGTTATTGGCATGCTATTGCTAAATCCCCTTTGGCTGGCTGACCCTTCGTTTCAGCTTTCCGTTGGGGCGACCTTGGGGATTTTACTTTTTGCTAATCCTGTTCAATCGGTACCGCGGATTTTTGATCCGACGGTGGAACCGGTGCCCTTAGGTATTCAACTATGGAAGGGTTTTCGGAGTGGGATACTGGCTGATTTGCGCGTAACGATGGCTGCACAGGTATTTACCATTCCCATAATTCTTTTTACGTTTCAGCGGATTTCACTGATTGCTCCCCTGTCTAATGTCATGATCGGGTTTGTGATTCCTCCCATTACGGTACTCGGACTCATTATGGTGGGAATAGGCTTAGTTGTACCGGTACTGGCGGTACCATTTGCGTGGATTATTTGGATCCTTGTAACGTATCTATTGTTTGTGATTGATTTATCAAGCCGATTGCCATTTGCCAGTTTAGGTTGGTAACTATGTCATAGTGTATCACCATGAGGCTGAACGATTTTTTTATTAAAACCTATATGAAAATATTACAAGATCTATCCTTTTGTCTTGTTTATGCAGAGGAGAGCGTGAATGAGGAGTAAATTCATTCATTTTTTACGCTCAAAATAGCCTCAGAATAGTATGAAGTTGCGGACCGGATATGTACTATCAGGATGTATTACAGGATGTGTTTTACTGTTATCGTTCCTGCGGACTATACCGGATGGTAAACTGCATGTTATTTTTTGTGCCGTTGGACAGGGCGATGCGGTGTACATCCGGTTTCCGGACGGCAAAGACGCGTTGGTTGATGCCGGTCCGAAATCGGGCGTCATCGGATGTTTAAGCCGCCATATGCCGTTTTGGGATAGGACCCTCGACTTGGCGCTGCTGACACATCCCGAAGCAGATCATATGGAAGGCTTTATATCAGTACTGGAGCGGTACACCATACAGACGTTTATCCGTGCTGATGTATCGGCAGATAGTCAACTTTACCGTCAGTTTAAAACTATGCTGGAGCAAAAACGGATACCGGTACGGTACGTTTCTTCGGGTGACGGCATACAAATAGGTCAGGTACGGATTTCCATCGTGTGGCCTACCGTGAGTCAGCTGGCGCTCGGTATACCGGCTTCTCATGCCCGCACAGATGCACAGGTATTGGGTACAACGTCAGGACTAAACGAATTTAGTCTGACCTGTCTGCTGCGGTACGGTACCTTTGATGTGTTTTTATCGGGTGACGGTGATTCGCGGGTACAAACCGGGTATCAGGAGCAGTTGATACTTCCCGATCGGGTTGAAGTCCTGAAAGTGCCGCATCACGGTTCCCGGACTGCGCTTACGGATAGATTACTGGAAGTTCTTAAGCCAGTGGTCAGCGTAATATCGGTGGGAAAAAATAATTACGGGCACCCCGCCCCGGAGTTATTACACCAGTTGAAGTCGGTTGAAACTACGGTTGAACGCACGGATGTGTACGGTGACATAGAACTAATTAGTGATGGTCACGGGTGGACGATTTCTCGCAGCTCCCTTTCCAAGTAAGTATGCGTGTATATTTGGAGTTTGCCGCCCACTGATACAGTTTGATATGCATATCCTATAGCAATTGTTGTATGTTGACCCCGGTGGTATAATTTAGCACTTCAGGTTTTTACTTGAAAAATATTGTCCGGACGTGACAAAAGCGTTACTTTCGGGCTGCACTTTTACATGAATACACGTACGCCTTTGCGTTTTGCGGTGGTTACACCCCGGAACGCAGAGGCGTAAACAGATGATGGGAGAAAAATCATGCTCGCGTTAACTGGGTATTTCTTACTTTTCGGGTTGCCAATCGTGCATCCGAGAGTAAAAACGGCCTACGGCAAATCTGTCGTGGGGTTCTGGACGATTATGATTCTGGGCGTAGTTGGTCTCGTGGTCGATGTGTACACGAACTACGTAATTTTCTATTCGATCACTGCGCGGTTCGTGGAATTTGAACCGTTCCGCTTTGTGATCGGCATGACCGGGTCGTTACTGATGGGGCTGGCAGACGTGTTCCTGTTCGGGACACTCCGCTCGTTGCGCCAGAGGGATACGATGATTATTTACATGATTTTGGGATCTTTCTACCTCGGTTTGGTGGCTCTGTACGACATTAGCTTCACCGACCGGGCATTGCGGGATTGGTTCCCCATCGAAATATCGCTGACCGTATCCATCGTCACAACGGTGCTGGAAGTGCTGTTCTTTCAGGCACTGGAAGACCTGCGCACCGTGCGAATGGCATGGCAAGTCCAGCAGGATCCGCAGAAAGATGTGGAACCCAAATTCTGGGGTCGTCGCGTATTCGGAGAAGGTATCACCACCGTGTATCAAACGCTGGAAGAATTTAAGTACTACTTCTGGGGTGGCATAATTGCGTTCGGTTACAGATACGTGATCATTATGATCACATTGGCGATGTATCTTGCCGATAAAGACGCAAATGTGTTTGCTGCGCTGTTTGCGGTGGTCTTCTTCGGATTGCTTTTCACCATGTCGGACTTCCTGCTTACCCGTTTCTTAGAACGCGCCTTTCGTCATGAATTGGCACGATTCTATATGGTGGCAGGTGTGGTGGTATCAGCGATCATGAGTCTGCTGGCATTACTGTGGGGCGCACAACCGTTGGTGGATGGCGGTCTTGAGCTGATGTTAGCTATCGGCATCTCCGGTTCATCGAGTGCCCTTCTCGTTTTGTTTCTCCAGACTATCGTGAATTGGGCTGAGGCAGGGCGTGCACCGGTATTAAAGCGATTCTAACGCTCTCCCCTGTAGTCTGCATCGTGTGTTCACTGAGTTCCTTTGCCGGGTGGCAAACACCAATCCGGTAAAGGAACTCTATTCAGGCGACAACAATACTGGTGTCGTGTGCATAGAGTATTCGTTATGAGCTTATATAATTTCGTATAAGCTTGTTATTGCTAGGTAAATAATTTAGGGTATTGACACATTGGCAGTCCTGTAGTAAATTGCCTCTTGCAATTATCTTTTTTTACGCTGTTTGGTTTAAACAGCGTTTTATTTTTTACAACCGTCCTTTCGGACTTCCTTCCCTCTTTAGGGGAGGATGTCTGAGCGGACGGTTTTATTTTGTTTCCTGACGAACTGTATTGGAGTTTACGGGACAGAAAGAACAAAACCATATGGATGATGCATACACCTGTTTAATGGCGAATTGTGTCACTGTATTCAGTGTAGCAATGGACGTCATACTTGCGTTTTTTTACCGTATGATTCCCGTAGTATAGCTTTTATATTGAATTAACAATATGTTTAAAATGAATATTTATAGCACTTATAATACATATACTGCTAATGTTGTTGGTGTCTGTGATGAAGTAGTATCCGTCGGCGTTCGAATCTCACGCGGTTGCATGGTACAATAGAACGAATTATGGTTTAGCGATGAACGTTGCGTACAGGGAATTTGAACGGTATTTTGGTCGGAAGAGCGGAACGGGTATACCATGATAATTCAGAGCGAGAAATTTGTACTCGCCATCCGAATTTGTAATCAATATATAGCAGCATTACCCAGTAATACATAACTATGCAATACGAATTTATTCATCTTTTGGAATATGTACTAACCCACATGGGAGTCACGGATGTTACTCCTACGCTTACCCGTCCGGAACATGCTGAGCATGGTGACTATGCCACGAATGTCGCGTTGGTATTAGCAGGGCGTTTAAAAAGAAAGCCGATAGATGTTGCAAATGAGATTAAAAAGAATGTAGAACAGTTAAAAATGCAAATTGAGCCTGTTGATCTGGATCACAAAGCATCTAATACGCACTCAAAGCTATCACTGTCCGTCCGGCAAAAGCACGCATTACAGGCTCTTGCGGGAATTACAGTGGCTGGACCAGGCTTCATAAACCTTAAAGTAGTAGCCTCAGCTCTTATCAGTCATACGCAATCAGTGCTAAAACAGCCTCAGCCCGTACAGGTAGTCCAAACGCACGATATAGCCTCAAAAGGGCCATTGTCCAAGGTGAAATCCGGCGGTAAGGTGATGGTGGAATACGCGCATCCCAATACACATAAAGCCTTTCATATTGGGCATTTGCGAAATATTACCACGGGAGAATCTTTGGTACGGTTATTGGAAGCAGCAGGCTATGAAGTGGTACGGGTGAATTACCAGGGAGACGTAGGAATGCATATTGCCAAATGTTTATGGGCGATGTTGCATGTACCGGAATGTACGGTTACGCATGTGCGAGATAAATCCATACCGGAAAAGGTTGAATTTTTAGGAAAAGCGTATGCGGCCGGAAGTAAGGCATATGAGGAACAGGAAACGGCAAAAACCGAAATCGGTTTGGTAAATAAACAAATATACGCCAAAGACCCGGCGGTGTATGACCTGTACCGCGAAACCCGACAGTGGAGTTTGGATTATTTTGAATCGATATATAAACGGGTGGGCACGCATTATGACCGGTATTATTTTGAAGGCGAAGTGTATGAATCCGGTAAAAAAGCAGTATTGGAAGGTTTGGCTAAAGGTGTGTTTGTAGAAAGTGAGGGCGCGATTATTTTCCCCGGCGAGCAATACGGATTACATAACCGGGTATTTATTACCGGTGAAGGAAATCCTACCTACGAAGGAAAAGATATAGGACTCGCCCCCGTACAATTTGCCGAGTATACCCCCGAGTTGATTGTGCATGTGGTCGGTCCGGAACAGGCAGGATATTTTCAGGTAGTATTTAAAGCATTGGAACAGGTATATCCGGAGACTACGGGACGGGAATACCATCTCATTTATGGCTGGGTAAAATTAAAACACGGAAAAATGAGCAGTCGTTCCGGAAACGTGGTACTGGGCAGTTGGTTACTCGACGAAGCAAAATTGCAGATACAAGCCGTATTGAAATCCTCTGTCATGAACTATACTCCCGAGCAAGCTGAAGATATTGCCGAAAAGGCAGCGGTGGCAGCAGTGAAATATGCTTTCCTGCGGGTTTCGACCACTCAGGAAATTGCGTTTGATTTCGGTCAGTCCATAAGTTTTACCGGAGAGTCGGGACCATATCTGCAGTACACATATGCCCGATGCCAAAGTATTTTACGGAAGCATGGTATGGACGTACCCGCTGGTATGCTGCTATCTGACCTGAATGAAGCAGAACGCCAGGTGGCCAGATGGCTTATGTATTTTCCCGAAGTCGTTCTCGAAGCTGCACGGGATTTTTCCCCCAGTGCAATCTGTACATATCTTTTTGCTTTAGCACAAAGTTATAACCTGCTGTATGCCAAACATCAAATATTGGCTGACACAGTTTCACCCGAAGAGCGTACCCGCCGGTTGATTATTACCGAGACCACCGCCATGGTGTTAAAGCGTGGATTGTACTTGTTGGGAATCGAAACATTGGAACAGATGTAAACGCTTCAGGATTTGACCTGCAAAAGGCTTCAAACAGGGTTTTCAAAAAACGATAGAACCGACAGGAAGGGAAGTGAAATGATGATTTGCGCCGATACTGCGGCTCGATTCACTTGTTCCTGTCGGTTCGTATCTCTACGGGGTTCACGGTGTGGGCGGGGGCGCGGTAGGCAAAGGCAGGGGGACGGGAGTCTGTACGGACCGTTCCGTCGGAGTACCGATACCGGCAGATGCCGTACCACTGGTGTGCGTGCGGGACATGCACAATGCCGTATTGCTCCAGCACGTGTGCGGATAAATGTTGGTATTGAGAGAATACTGTTGCGGGATGACCGGAGTCCCCGCGGCGGCGATGATCGCTACCGTAAATATTCCCAACAAGACCAACAAGAGTCCGATGCGCCAACGATTTGGTGTCATGATGTTTCCTCCTCACGACTATGAAATCCGGAACAGCAGCGGCACGCTGAAGTTCCTTTTGCGTCAGACCACTGCATGGCGTTGCTGTTCCGGATTTCTGTGAACGTTGTAGAGATTGGTAATGTGCCGTACACGTTGATCACGCTACCGTGAATTCG
This sequence comes from uncultured Gammaproteobacteria bacterium, assembly GCA_964629685.1. Classification (GTDB taxonomy): domain Bacteria; phylum Patescibacteriota; class Microgenomatia; order UBA10105; family UBA927; genus CAZVTT01. The sequence goes on along the minus strand of CAZVTT010000010.1, from coordinate 11,732 downwards.
TGTGAAATATGTAACACAAGTTTTGTCGTATAAAATACCTTTGTCACGCGACCAGTGGTCGTGTGCTCGTTTGAAAACACACACGAGTATGTTCTCAAAAGAGCGGAATTCCCGGGGGATGTAGTTTGTTCAAGCAGTGCCGAAGCATGAGCTTGCAATGAACCCCAGGATTCCGCGATGATGTCAGTCAGATTGTATTATGAATGTCTACGAGGCGGTACAGGTTTCGCCGTCTACAACGATGGTATAATCTTCGCCGTTTTCCGTGAATGTGACGGAATAGTCAACATCGGAATTGGTGATGATAAGGAAGATTTCATCTTCCGGGTGGTATTCCGTAGGAAGTTTTACTCCCCAGGGATCCATGACGGTGACATATCCGTTAAACGGCATCGTGACAATGCAAAAGTTGTCATCGTCAGGGCGGGCGGAAGACGATCCTGTATCAGTACCGGACGGTGTGGCTGTGGGGTTTCCTCGTTCCTGATTACCTGTCTGGCAATTCGGGCCACTGGCTGTGACGACGGTACTTGAAACGTATTGTGATGCGTCTTTCACTTTGTACCAACCATTATCGGTGAGCGATTCAACCGTAAGGTAGTACCCATGCGCCAGTTGTCCGACGATACCGTAATCCGTCCCTGCACCACGACGCACGTTCACCCGGTTTCCCGAAGGAGTCACCTGGCACACCGTTGAATCTGGTGTCTGTGATCCGAGAGAAGTAACCGGCGGTAGTGTCGGTTGCGGGATAGTGTTTCCGCCACTGTTGTTCCCGTTTTCTGAACCTGATTGTCCGGCGAATATGGACGAACATAAGCTGCGGAACGATACACGCGCCCGATAACTGTCCATCGTTCCCCAATTCGGACGAATATTGAAGTAAAACACTACACCTCCGCCACTTGGGCACGAGGCTTTGACTTCTTCTGCGTTGAATCGGTAGTTGGAAATGCTGGTATATCCAGCCAGTTCCATGTCATTCACGCCGATAGACACATTCGTTAAATTCTCGATATTCACGCCGCCATCCGGGTAGAATGTGAGCTTAACGGTGCTATCCGAATACACGAATGAGGCATCTTGTGCGCCGACCTGCGCGACAGTGCCGATCATCAGAACGATGCTGATGACGGCGACGATAAAGAGACGATTGCTCAACTTCACGATCTGTAATACTCCGTATACATTGGTTTTATCCCGGGCTGTTTCACCAGGCATATCAAGCAACAGTGCGTGTTGCCTCATATGCCCGGTAAACGCTGGGAAATAACCTGACTGACTGTAAAGGTGCGTCGCTTCTTTTCGCGCTCACGCGAAAAAAGCGAGCCGGAAGACTCGAAACCGACTTTCCGGTGAGATGGCTTCGTAAATCGGAGACTTACGGTCACGGCGCTGGAAAGTAGCGAAGTATAAGGGATAAGTATACGTAAATGCGGCTGCGGTGTCAATACTATAGGGCATAAAAATCTCTGTCTGTTCCGTCTTAGCCGAATATGTGGTGTTTTGAGGCGGATATTCGTGCAGGAGCATACCGGAGCATGATGGAGCAGGCCTTTCTGACAGGATAAAGCAAGATAGTTAGCACTCTATATATGTACAGTGCTACGCGCAGAACCAAGAACTCCTTCTCGTCAGTTCCTTGTGGGAATGCCTATAATGGAGAAGAGGAATCATGAAACGAATCGGAGTATTTTTATTGCTGGGTATACTATTAAGCGGTATATTTTTGGGCCGGGTTCAGGCACAAATCAAGCAATTTAATATTGCCCAAACACTGTCTATCAGCGATACCGAAGCACAGGACGGGGATATTATGTCCCTTGGTACGGAAAACGAAACGCTTGTCCGTTCGGATAAACCGTATGACGAAAAAATGTACGGGGTGTTGGTGGAATCTCCGGTTATGGTATACCGCACCAAAGACACCATTCCGGTTACGCGCTACGGTGACGCGTTTGTGAATGTAACCACGCTCAATGGTCCTATTGCCGTGGGAGATTATATTTCCAGCTCAGAAATGCCGGGCAAGGGTATGAAAGCTACCGATTTTACCGGGTACATGTTGGGCGTGGCTTTAGCCTCATTTGAAGAAAAAGATGGTACATCGGTCACGGTGAACGGACTAACTGCGTCGCAGGGACGCATACGGGTTAGTTTGGGTATCGGTCCGGCTTCTCCGGCGCAGGTAAAAGCGGCAGGGGGAGTATTCGGTACATTACGACGGTTAACTGACTCGGTTATTTTTAACCTGCGGACTTCGCGGCAGCTTGATCGGGTTATCCGCTATATTCTGGCGATTATCGTCTTGCTGATTACTATCATCATCAGCTTCCGGACGTTCGGCAGAAATATCACCAAGGGTATAGAGGCTATCGGTCGGAATCCATTAGCCAAGGTATCTATTCAGTCCATGATTGTGCTGAACGTGATTATGATTTTACTGGTGACGTTGGGTGGAGTGATCCTGAGCCTGGTAATTATTAGTTTGTAAGAGTACATTTTGCTTTTTAAGCACTGTATTCGGTCTTCCCATAGACACGTGTGTTTGGACGATTTACAATAAAATTGCCATTATTGGTACCTGCCTATGTCAATAGAATTACTTCAAAGTATTCTGCCGTTCCTTACTGTGCTGCTCATGATCATGCAGTTGGCCTTGTTCTTCGTGTTGTTCCGTGCCTTGTTTGCCAGACAGAATGAAGATAAACCTATCGATGAAATTCTGGCTCATACCAAAGAACGTTCCAGTTCAATTATTCACCGGGCATTCGGTCAGGCCAATAAAATTCTGGTGAGCGCAGAACTGGAAGGCATTCGCCAGTTGTCTCAGGAAAAACGAACGGGTCATGAACTGGTAGAAGCCTTGGAAAAGCATCTCAAAGTGGTGGAAACTACCATGCAGGATCATTCCAGCGAAACAGCCAGGAAAGCCGAAGAGTCGTATAAAACATTTATCAAAAATACCGAGCAAACCATTCAGGCGCATATAGAAAAAAACGACAAGTTTTTAACCGACCGTTCAACTGCCATGACTACGCATGCGCAAGAGCAACTGGATGCCTTTATAAAGGACGTACACGGTAAGGTGAGTATGGAAGTCGAGCAGGCACTGCAAGCCGCCAGAAACGAAATTGCGGAGTATAAACAACGTCGGATTCAGGTGTTGGACGAAAAGATTATCGATGTTCTGGAACGGACCCTTCAGGTTGCGTTGGAAAAGAAACTGAGCTTAGTCGAGCAAAGTGAACTGGTGTATAAAGCGCTCGAAGAGGCGAAGCATGAAAATTCGTTCAACTGATGTAGGGCGCAGCATCATGTACCATGACAGCAGATCAACTGTTTCAAACAATTCTTCATACGGCCTACACACGCTCTGATTTACAGCGGCGGATTCGCTTATTGCGTGAGTTTCTGGAAAAATCGTTTTATTCTCCTGAGGCTACGGACTTAACGAAGTTTTTGCTCTCCAAACGGGCTACCACGGATGACATAGATTCATTCTTGTCGTGGGGGGAAAGTTTCCTGGATGCGTTTAACAAAGATAACACGTACAAAGTATTAAATACTATGTCAGAAATGATCAAAGTCATACCGGTTATTAGTGTGTACATTCCGTATGAACCAGTTCCCGCGGAGGTCGTTAAGCTGGGGAAATGGTTCCGGCGGAGTGTGGGGGATAATATTTTATTGGATATTCATACGGATCCTACGTTGCTGGGTGGTTGCGCCTTTGCGTGGAAAGGGGTGTACCGGGATTATTCTCTACGGTACTACATGCACAAACGGAAGGAAGAAATCAGTAAGATTATTGCGGACTATGTTGCAAAACTTTACAAAGACTAAAAAAGAAGTCGGGTTCGTCTTCAGTACCCGGGATTATATTATAAACCTGAACGGTCTCCCGTCGGCGAAAATGTACGATATTGTCCTGACGAAAAACGGCGGGCGTGCATTGGTATCGGCGTTAAACAAAGAAAATGTCGAGGTACTCATGCTGGACATCGAACGGCCCAAGCCCGGTGATTATCTGGAGCTTTCCGACAAGAGTCTCAGCTTACCGTTCAATATAAATCTGTTCGGACGGGTAGTGAATCCGTTGGGAAGCGCTTTGGACGGTAAAGCCAGTTTGCCTGCCGGTGGAGAGGAATTGGATTTGGACACCGTGGCTCCGGGGATAGATGGCCGCGATGCAATTCATGACCAATTTTATACTGGTTTGAGTATGATTGATACGTTAATACCGGTTGGTGTAGGTCAAAGAGAACTGGTTCTGTGTGAACCCCGAAGCGGGAAAGAAATGTTTTTTTTGGATGTGATCGTGAATCAGAAACAAACCGGCTGTATTTGTGTGTATTGTGCTATAGGAAAAAGTGAGGTAGACGTAAAGCGGTTTGCCGAGGAGTTGCACCGTACCGGAGCGGATGCGTATACGGTGGTGGTGGCAGCGACATCCAATGAGTCGGCACCTATGATTCTGATTGCGCCTTCCGTGGCGATGTCACTTGCCGAATTTTACCGGAATCAGGGGAAAAATGTGTTGGTTATTTTGGATGATTTGGCTACTCATGCCAAGTATTCACGCGAAATATCGTTGCTCGCCGGCCGCGTGCCCGGACGGGAGTCGTATCCTGCCGATATTTTCTATCAGCACAGTAGCTTACTGGAGCGTGGCGGGAAGTTTAATGACCACCACCATAAAGGGACCATTACCTTGCTGCCTGTGGTAGAAACGCCCATCGAAAATTTTACCAATCTCATTCCCACGAACGTGATGTCTATTACCGACGGTCACATTCTGTTTTCAGCCCAGCTGCGGGCACAGGGAATATACCCGGCCATAGAAGCCGATCGTTCCGTTACCCGTGTGGGCAGGCAAACACAGCTATTTATTCATAAGGTGTTGTCGGATAAAGTGCGGTCACTTCTGGCGGAGTATCATGAATTGGAACGGTATAGCCGGTTCGGTTCCGAATTGTCCGGAGAAACGCAGCTGAAAATTAAACGGGGACGGATAGCCGAAGAGCTGTTAAAGCAGGAACCATTAACGCCGATCCCGGCTGACGTGCAGATTGTTTTTCTGAGCCTGGTATTTGCGGGATATTTTGATGACCGCGACTTTGAGGCGGTGCGCACGAATAAAGGCGCGATTGTCGAGGTTATATCCAAAGACGCAACGTTTACGGCGTTGAGAGGCGAAATAAAATCCATAAAATTTGATGAGCTGGTGGAAAAATTAAAAAAAATGTTGGCACCATTGGAGCAGACATGCCCACGATCAACGAAATCAAAGCAGAATTAGATGACGCCCAAACGCTGAAAATGATTAGTTCCGCCTTTACGGAGGCGTCGGCTGCCAGGGTGCAAAAAATTAAAAAATTGTTTGAAATGAACCGCCAGTTTTATGAGGAAATCAGCCATGTGTACCATTTGGTGCGGGCAGGACATTCAGAACAGATGCTGAAGAAGCCTGAGCCTGCTACTGAGGGCGTAATGTACGTAGGACTGACGTCTAATCAGCGGTTTTACGGAAACTTAAATGTGACCATTATGGATAAACTTATCGCGGATTTCGAAAAAGATACCGGGAAAAAACACCTGCTGATTATCGGTTCAACGGGGCGTGATTTTTTGCGGTCACGGGCGGATAGTAAAAACCATGATGTCTTGTTGTTTGAAAAAGAAAATCCGACGACCGCGGAAGTCGGGAAGTTCTTAGACAGTGTGAAACACTTTGAACCGGTTCAGTTATATTATCCGAAGTTTGTTTCATTGGTGTCGCAAACGGTAGGCATTACGGATATTACGCAGGCAGCCAAAAAAGGTGAAGAGTTACCGCCGGATGAAATTAATATGCTGCTCGAACCTGAGCATAGTAAAATGCTGGCTTTTTTTGAACGGCAGGTGCGTTCATTATTGTTCCTGCGGGTGGTGCTGGAGGCGGATTTAGCCAGAACTGCTGCCAGGTTAATTACCATGAGTAGTGCCGAAGAGCGTTCTACCGCGCTGATAAAATCAAAAAAAGGTCAGATCAGAAAAATACAAAGTTCAATTATAAATGCCAAATTACTGGAAACGTTTGCTGCACTGAAAGGCATTAAACACTAGTACAATATGGATGGTATTACATCAAGAGCGGTCATACCGGATCTTTATAAACAGGATGAAAATCCCGACGCGAAAGCTTTCGCCGGAAGGGTGCGCGGGGTGCGCGGACAAATTGTCGAAATTGAATTTGACCAGAATGCAACGTTGCCGCTCTTTTTCGAAATTTTAACCAGTCCTGCGGATCCGTCGCTTCGTTTGGAAGTATTTGCCTACACCGGCGATAACATGCTGTATTGCTTGTCGCTCACCAAACGGCGTTTGCTGTACCGTGATATGCCGGTGGTAACGACAGGTAAACCATTGACCGTTCCGGTCGGTGATCCCATTTTGGGTCGGGTATTTAACCTGTTTGGGCAACCGGTAGATAATAAGGGTCCTATTGATAACGTAGACTTCCGTCCTATTTATCAAGATAAATCCGTGACGGTGAACGTGGTTACGTCACAGGAAATGCTGGAAACCGGGATTAAGCAAATAGACTTTTTTACGCCGTTCGTGAAAGGCGGTAGGGTAGGATTTGTCGGTGGCGCAGGTGTGGGAAAAACCGTGTTGATGACGGAATTGCTGCTCAATATTACCTATAAGCATGAAGGGGTAGCCTTGTTTGCCGGAATAGGGGAACGTATCCGCGAAGGGCATGAGCTGATGAAGTCGCTGGAAGAAGCCAAAGTTATCAGCCGTGTGGCGCTTATCTTCGGTCAGATGAATGAAAATGCTATTATCCGTTTTCGCGTGGCGTGGGCAGCTTCAGCCCTCGCGGAGTATTTTCGCGATGTGCAGAAAAAAGATGTGCTCTTCTTTGCCGATAATGTCTATCGTTTTATTCAAGCAGGGGCTGAGGTATCGTCAACACTGGGATCTATTCCTTCGGAGTTGGGATACCAAGCCACCTTAGAGACCGAGATCTCCAATTTTGAGAATAGATTAGTTTCTACTGCCATTGGGTCTATTACGTCGTTACAGACGGTCTACGTGCCCGCAGACGAGTTAACAGACGTGGGAGTGGCAGCAATTCTTTCTCATTTGGATGCACAGGTTATTTTGTCCCGTGACCGAGCTTCGCGGGGATTCTATCCCCCGATTGATCCGTTGCTTTCCACTTCCAGTACCTTAAACAAACGGATTGTGGGGGATGATCATTATGAAACGGCCACACGGGCGTTGGAATTACTGAATACGCATCAACGTCTCTCACGTATCGTGGCCATCGTCGGTGAAGCAGAGCTTTCACCAGTTGATCAGACACAATATCAACGGGCAAACAAACTCATAAATTACATGACACAACCGTTTAAAACTATGGAAAATCAAACCGGCAAAAAAGGTATGTATGTTGCCCGTGCAGATACGGTGAAAGACGTTCATGCCATTATTACCGGAGCCGTAGACCAAGTACCGGCAGATAAGCTCATGTATATCGGGAGCTTATCTGATGCCAAGTTACTTCCTACGACTGGTGTGGCACCTGCCGTGAACGGGTAATCGCCTATAGTAGTGATGTTGATTCAGCCTATAAAATTAAAGTAGTATTTAGCTTGATTTAACAATCTATTTTTTTGCGATCACAACGTTTCGGATTTTTATTGTAAGACGTCCGTGAAATGCCCTAGGATGGGTTTTTTTTACATTTATGGCTGATGAATTGTTGCATGTACGCATAAATACCCCGGAAAAGCTCCTTTGGGAAGGGGATGCGCGGTCCGTATCCTCAAAAAACGTCGACGGACCGTTTGATATCTTACCAATGCATGCAAATTTTATAACGATTGTGGAAAATGAGAAGATATTTGTGCGAACCGCAAGTGAGACAAAAGACTTTTCTTTTCCGCATTCCGTCATCTATGCGCATGCCAATGCCGTGAATATTTATACCAATATATAATTTCCTCTAGGCCTTCTGATTTTTTGCTCCAGTATCCGTAATTTTCTCCGTTCGGGAAGAGAACATGATAAACCGTGTGGTATTTTTCATGTCAGTTTTTTGTGACAAGGAGTGATCGGATTGTTGTGACAATATTAAAAAAAATAATTGCAGAATTTTTGTTTTCTAAAAATATTTTGCGACGTCATATTATCCTGTAGTAAATACTTGAGTTTTTGTACATTTTCTAAAAAGGCTATAAAAATTCGTAAAATTGCTTCCCTAGACGCTGGTATTTATAGGGTTAAATTTGATTTTTTTCTACTTAAAATGATGTTTTAGATTATCAGAACAGGGTATTACAACTATTCAGTTTACCCCTTGACGCATTCCCGCACAAAGGGCTTATTATAGATATAGACATCATTAGTAATAATGTAATGGCTTGAAATACCAAGCAATTACACAATTACTCAGCGTCATTAAAAAAAGTGCACAGCTTGCCCGAGTTATTTACTCGTTTCTTAGCGGAACAAGGACTGAGTAAAAGTTCTATCCGCAACTACACTGCCGACCTCACCCGGTTTCTCCGTTGGTACGATTCAACCCACCAAACACCGTTTAACCCTTCGACATTTGCTCCCGGAGAAATAGAAACATATCAGGAGCACTTGCGCGCAACCGGTACTCCCCAGAACACCATTAACCGATACGTGGCTTCGTTAAAGCGACTCCAACAATGGGCTAATCCGCAAGGGACAGTGGTGCAACGAGTTCCCACTGTTGCTCCGATCATTGATCAACCAATAGTACAAGAAGAAAAATTATCGGCTGTTGATAAAATAAGTGAATTTGGCAAGGACCTCGCACAGCGGGGAGTCAGTAAGTCAACCATCCGCGATTATCTTGCAGACGTGAAACGGTTTTTCCGTTGGCTGGAAACGTCTTTGGGCCGCACGGTTCAACCCGAAGAAGTTCAGCTGCGTCATGTGGAAGCATACGAGCATGCTCTCTTACGTGACGGAACTCCGGAAAGTACGGTGAAGCGAAGTGTGGCCGCACTTCGTCAACTGTTGAAGTGGCTAAATCCGCAGCTGGTGCTGCCGGAGAAACCCAAGCCGTTTCAGTCAGCCAAGCCGCCGCCGACAGAGAGTCCGCCTGACACGCGGGACGATTCTCGGGTAACGGTGCTTGCGCGCCGATTTTTGGTTGGCGCGGTAGTCTTTTTTTCTTTATTCCTTGTATTAATAACGGGCATCAACCGTGGTGTCCGTTTGTTCGGATCGGCCTCAACTGGCCTGGGTGTAAATAATTTTTTTTCACCTATTGTAATAAACAATCAACCTGCTGCTAAGCCGGATGGGCAGATTCTTGCCGGAGAAACAGAACGAGGCGTGCTTGAGTTCAACGTCGACGTGGGTGTACGCGAAACCCTGACGGTTAGCAAAGAAGCATCTATCTCCGGGTTGCTTTCAGCGCTTGGTGGATTACAAACCACTACAGCGAATGTCTCGGAAAATTTGAGCGTCGGACAAAATTTAACAGTTCAACAGACAGCACAAATCGGCGAAGAGTTATCTGTCGGGGCAGAAAAGCCATTCCGGGTTAACGCAGCAGGACAAATCGAATCAGCAACCGGCATAACCTCATCCGGCGAGATAGTATTCACCGGATTAACTGGCGGTACCGGCGCATTTTTGTGTCTGGATGCAAATAACAAGCTGGTAACATGTCCGATCGTTTTCCCGACGCCACTTCCGTCTCCAACTCCGATTCCTACGGCAACACCGATTCCTACCCCTACCCCCATTCCAAACATCGACCTGTTAATCGGCGGAACCGGAGCAACGGGAACACAGGGACCAACTGGAGCGACAGGTACAACCGGTTCAACCGGAACTACCGGAGCTACCGGTGAGTCAGGACCGACGGGATCAACGGGAGCCACCGGTGATTCGGGACCCACGGGAGCTACCGGAGCCACGGGAGACGAAGGTCCGACCGGAGCCACCGGAGGATTTGGACCGACCGGAGCCACAGGAGACGAAGGTCCAACGGGATCAACCGGAGAAACCGGGGTAACCGGACCAACCGGATCAACCGGAGGCGTAGGAGAAGCTGGGCCGACAGGATCAACCGGAAATACCGGAGCCACCGGAGTAAACGGACCGACCGGATCAACAGGTGCCACCGGTGCGACGGGGTTCACTGGACCGACCGGTGCGACAGGTGCCACTGGTGTACCGGGACCAACCGGTGCCACCGGACAGCAGGGTCCGACGGGATCAACAGGAGCAACCGGTGATTCCGGACCAACCGGTGCTACCGGTGAACCTGGACCAACTGGGTCAACCGGTTTGCAGGGACCAACCGGCGGTACCGGACTTACCGGTCCATCAGGAAGCACTGGTTCTACCGGACTTACCGGACCAACCGGAGCAACCGGACCAACCGGATTTACCGGTCCGACGGGAGCGACGGGAGCAACGGGACTCACCGGACCCACGGGAACTACCGGAGCGACCGGATATTCCGGACCGACGGGATCAACCGGAGCAACGGGTGTTCAGGGACCAACCGGTTCAACCGGAGCAACGGGAGTAGCCGGACCAACTGGAGCAACAGGAGAAACCGGACCGACAGGTGCCACCGGGCCGACTGGACTTACCGGACCGACCGGAAGTACCGGTAGCACCGGAGCCACCGGAGTAACCGGACCAACAGGAGCAACCGGTAGTAGTGGCGCTACTGGTGTAACCGGACCCACCGGAACCACCGGAGCCACTGGAGCAACCGGTATCGCCGGACCAACCGGAGCCACAGGTGAAGGTGGACCAACGGGAAGTACCGGAGCCACCGGAGTAACCGGACCATCCGGAGCAACTGGAGCAACTGGAGCCACAGGGCAAGCCGGACCAACCGGAGCAACCGGTGCATCCGGTGTAGCCGGCCCAACCGGAGCAACCGGAGAAACCGGCCCAACCGGAGTAACCGGAGCAACCGGACAAGCCGGACCGACAGGTGCTACCGGAACGCAGGGACCAACTGGTTCAACCGGAGCAACCGGTTTGACCGGACCGACCGGTGCTACCGGAACCACCGGGGCGACTGGAGAAACCGGACCAACCGGAGCAACCGGAGGTACCGGCCAAGCAGGACCTACTGGTTCTACAGGAACGCAGGGTCCAACAGGATCAACTGGAGCAACCGGATTAACCGGACCCACCGGAGCCACCGGCGCAAGCGGTGCTACTGGGCAAACCGGACCGACCGGAGCCACCGGAACTACCGGAGCGTCGGGAGCTACAGGACAAACCGGACCAACCGGTTCAACCGGAGCTACCGGTTCAACCGGAGTTGCAGGACCAACCGGAGCTACCGGTGAATGTGGACCAACCGGTTCAACCGGAGCCAGTGGAGTTACCGGACCGTCGGGAGCCACAGGAGCCACGGGAGCAACCGGATTTACCGGACCGACCGGTGTTACCGGAGCAACCGGAGTTGCCGGACCGACCGGAGCAACCGGGGAGCAAGGACCAACAGGATCAACGGGAGCAACAGGTGCAACGGGTGAAGCCGGACCGACTGGATCGACCGGAGAGCAAGGACCAACAGGATCAACCGGATCCACCGGAGATTTAGGACCAACAGGATCAACTGGTTCTACCGGAGCGACGGGAGAAACCGGACCATCAGGGGCTACCGGAGCAAGCGGAGCCACGGGAGCTACGGGAGCAACCGGCCCCACCGGAACACCCGGAGC
>CAZVTT010000009.1:24269-41986 GCA_964629685.1 uncultured Gammaproteobacteria bacterium | reverse complement strand
ACCGGGAGTTGCCATGAAAGCCACCCGTGCCGGTCCGGTATTGGGACAAGCCATGTCCGGTCATGCTACCACTGAAGTCGGTACGGTAATGGCGTTCGTAAAGAGCGGTATGAGTAGCGGTTTATTGCCAACGTTGAATGGTATAGATCCGTTGCAAATTGGGGCATCTTCGGATCGACAAACGATTTCGCTCAATACCTTACGAGCGGTTATGAATGAGGCGCAAACTGCCACGACATCTGCAGCTGGTTCGACGTCGTTAATGGTCGACCGGTTAGCGGCTGCCGTTGACCTGGTGGCACCGCTGGCCACCATCGATACGCTTCAGGTAAACGAAATTAATCCATTAGCAGGTACGGACGGGATAAGCATAGTCTTGGATGCGGATAGCAATCTCATGGTGAAGAATGCTAATAAAACACCGGTAATACTCTTCGATAGCTTCGGAAATGCCAGTTTCTCGGGAACGCTCACCGCCGCTAAAATAAAAGCGGAACAAATAGAAGGACTGGAGATTCTGGCGCGGGAAATCCGAAATCTAACCGTTGATCCTGCGGCCGGTCAGTCTGCGGAAACAGTCGAAACGGACCCGATGATTATCACAACGCCCATTAGCGCTTCGGGAAGTTCCGGATTGGCTAACTTTGATTCCCTTACCTTCACCAACGGTAAAGCCACCGAAAGTCTGCAAATACTCGGGACATTGCAAACCAAAATTGCCGAAGTAGCCGATTCACTTACGGTAGTCGGAAAAGCGGTGTTTAGTAACGTGGTTACCTTTATGTCTCAGGTTATATTCCGCGGTCAGGTAGAATTTGAACAACCTCCGGTATTCAGTAACGACATGGGTGGATTTGCCATTCTTAAAGCGGGACAAGACATGGTCGATGTCCGATTCGCTCAATCCTATGCCGCCGCACCGATCATTACCGCAAATTTATCGTTTGATATCGAACATAATTTACAAAATGAACAGGATGCCAAAGCCCGGGAAGAACGGATCAGCAGGGCGGGGTATTCACATCTGATTGTAAACCGTTCTGCCGAAGGATTTACGATTAAGCTGAATAAACCGGCCGAAGATGAATTAATATTTTCCTGGGTCGCATTTGGAATTAAACGACCACAGTCTACCGTCGGGAAGATCGGGCAATCGTTATTCAATACCGGTACAAGTGTCACGATTACGCCCACCATGCTGCCGACTGGTTCTCCTTTACCGAGTCTATCCATTCCTACCGGCAGTCCTGCCCCGGTAACTATCTCGGATACTCCGGGGATACCCACTCCCACCGTCACGGAAAGTCCGATACCAACAGAACTGATTACGCCTACGATAGATAGCGCTCCAAGTTCTACCGATTCCGGCAGCACGAATTAAGGATAGTATTTTGTGGGAATGTACGTGTTATCGCCTGCGAAGTGACGGATTCATGGAGCGTTCCTGTCGCCAGCGCTTCCACTGGAATTCTACCCAGACAACAATATTCAGAAGGAGCAATACGGAAATGGGAATAGTTTGGATAATCCCTATTTTCAGTATTAATAGTACGGTAGCTATCAGGAGGCCGACGAGCAATGCATCCGACATACTGTAGAACAGTACGCGGATCATATCGATTGCAAACGCTACCAATTTGGGCACTACGAAGACCAATTCCTGGTGAATACCGAACGGAGCCTTGCGTGCCAGCAGGTCACTGCCGAGTACCGCTTCTTTCAGCGTTATATACCCCGGTTTTTTTATGGTTAAAATATATCGTTCTTTCGGATCGATGTGCAGATGAAACTCACCAAGAGATCGGGTTATATCGCTACTGACGGTAAGATTAGTTTGTGCTGACTGTAACAACACGACAGCTGCATGCACAGCCAGTGTGTTTTGTTCGTTTTCCAGGAATCCGACGTACAGCTCTGTTCCTTTATGCTGCGGATGCAGATGATGGCTGAACCATTTTTCAACGAAAATTACCAGACCTTCAAACGTCAGTTTTATCCGTCGGATATTTACGAATAAACTGATTACGGAAAGGGTAAACAGTCCGACCACCAGTGTAAGATCGAGAAATCTATATGAAGCAGCTACGGCACTCAGCGTTTCATTTATAAATGTCACCATATCCGAAAATACGCTGGAATAATATTCAAATTGCTGGCGGAAGGAAAACGGGCCTTTGGTTAATGTCATCTGGGGGTAGGCATTCCCGTCGCGGATAGGAAACACAAACCGTTGTTGTTTTGTCTGAAATCCTAACGCGTTCACATTTACGGTGTACTCGCCATAGGGAAGTACCATGTCGACCATTCCATTAGTCTTAGAATAGGTAGGGTTGCGAAAACCGAATGAACGGGCGGGAAAGTACTCAAATCGTTTTGTAAGGGGATTATACTGTTCCAAATATACCAATGCTTTTTCGATAGGTTTTCCCTGTTCATTCATAATGAGCAGCGGGCTGGTGACGGTCATTTCCCCGATGACATCCGTGGCAATATTTCCGTCGGCATCCTGCGTTTCCAGGAGCATGTCGTATGTCCCGGTTTGTCTGGGTATAGCCACGTTTCCGGTGAAGGTACCCTCCTGCGTTTCCAGCAGTCGGATTTTTTCTACCGGATCACCGATTGTCGTTTCGGTTGTGGCCCCCAGGACGTAACGGGGAAGCACGGAAAAGTAGGAAAATACGGGCGTATTTGCCTTAAACGGAATGTACACGTTCATCATCACGCCTTGGGGTACGACAATTGCGGTGGTTCCCAAAACCGGCGGGCCCTGGGGTAAAATAATGCCCTGAGTGCTGAATAACAACCGGCTTTCATCGATCAGATCGTTTACTTCCGTTGATGCCGTAGTCACCGTAAGCAATTCCGGAGTGCGCCGCTGAATACCTTTATCGTTTTCGATTAGAATTTTAAAATAATAGGTCGTACCCGGTTGCAACCCATCGATGGTAATAATTTTTTGATCTGCAAACGTGGTATCGGTAAATACTTCACCCAATTCCGGAGTTGTTCCATAGGTAACTACTGTTTTTGTTGGTACGGACGTTAGTAGATAGAATGAGAATGATGTAGTAGTTATCTTATTGATATTTATGGCAAGAATCTGCAAGCCGCGGACTTCCTTTAAAATAAATTCCCGCGGAGCATACACCTGTTCCAGGGTAATCGGCGCCAGGGTTACTTCGTTCGTTTTCATTTTTGCGGTTACGGTAAAATTCACATTCTTATCGGTTACGTATCTGCCGGGGGTTTTTAATTTAAAGCGGAGTGTTTTATCGATGGTATAGCGGGGGAAACGATCAACCGTCCAGGTAATGGTGCGCTTTTTTATGTCTACCACGGGCACTGATCCGCCCCAATAATCTGCCGTGGCACTCCCGGCTACATATTGTACGATTTCCAGTGACGATAACGACTGATCAGTTGAACCTAAACTCCATTCCGCTTCAATTACCATCGGGGTGGGGTGTTCAAGCCAGGAACCATAGGTAATGGTGTATTCCACTTCCTGATCAGCTCCTACAGCCGAAGTTTCCAGATTAGACTGGAATAAAAACTGCAGATCCATGCTGCGGTGTGGGACGTGGGCTTCTATGTTTATGTTCGCCGATTTCGTGGCAATATCGGCAGCGTGTACACCCCGGGGAAGTGTAAAGAAAATAATTCCTAATGCCACAAAAATACAGCAGGACAGACGCCTCATGTATTCAGTATAGAGCGAAATTGCTGAACTGTTAAATGGTTACTCCTATGGTTGCCGGTATTACTTCGGGTTGGGAAATCGGACCGGGCTGTGTGTGCGGGTAAAAATGCATACACAGCCCGATGCTGCTTTCTGTCTGTTTTCGTTACGTTAGCTGCGGATAGGCGGAGAAATGGTAAAGGCGGTTAAAACGCCTTCCAGCGCCACGAATCTTCCTTCCTGCCAATGCCAATCCATATCCAGATTGCGGAAAATCATCGGATTGGGTTCAGCGGCAGCAACTGTGGCTGAATCTTTTTCGAAAAAGCCGGTATGGTGAAGCACGAGTTGTTGATGCGGCGGAATCTTGCCGTCTTCCGGTACGTCGACAACGTCAATTTGCGTCAAACGGGAAAAGAACGTACCCGTTTCAGCGACGAGTCTGATCGTACCGCCTTCCAGCGATTTAAGCTGGTCAAGATTGAGCGTTTCACCCATGAGCAAGTCCTCTACTTCCGAAATAGTGAAAACAGACAGACGCGGTACATCAATACCTGCGATCACGCATGCTTGTGATCTATTGGTGTCCACGAGTCTGTCTGCAACGGTGGAAAAGTGCCAATTATAGGATTTGTATTATATATCGGATATGCAACCTTGACGCGCTTTTTATAGGAGGCCTATGATGGATAGAGGTATGGTGCTTTCGCGATTGCCCAGATATATCCTGATCCCGCTGGTATTCTTCATGGCTACCTGTCTTGGTGTAGGCGGGTTTTTGCTGTACCGTAATTGGCAACAGTCTCAGCAGGCGGCCGCAAATCCGAACCTGGCGGCAGCGGAAAGCAAAAAAGTATTGTTGTCGCGGGTAAAAGCGTTAGTCGTCGTACCCGATGAAGATCCCACGGTAGCATTGGTATCGGATGCGACCAAGTTAAAAGACCAACGGTTTTTTGCCAACGCGGAAAACGGTGACCAAGTATTAATTTTTACCAATGCTAAAAAGGCTATTTTATATAGACCTTCTCTCAACAGAGTGGTGGAGATAGCTCCCATTACGGCTCCCGCCAGTGATTCCGCAACCGCAGCGGTAGCTCCGGTGCGGGTGGTAATTTATAACGGAACAACCACCAAAGGGTTGGCAGCAGCATTGGAAAATAAACTGCAAACCAGCTTCCCGGGGATTACTATTCTGAAAAAAGATAATGCCGTAGGAACAGAATACGCAGAAACCGTGGTAGTGGATTTAACCGGAACGCATGCCACGGATGCTAAAGGAATTGCCGAAGCGTTAAACGGTGTGGTGAAGCCGCTTCCCAAAGGAGAAACTAAACCGGCAGATGGGGATGTGCTCGTTATCGTTGGCGGAAATTTTAAACCCTAAACGCATACCCCGAAACGGTCCCTCGACGAAGCAATGCTTTAGTCGGGACGGGCAGACTTGAACTGCCGACCTCACGGTCCCGAACCGTGCGTTCTACCAACTGAACTACGTCCCGTTTCTGGAATAGAACCTTGGGTTCTTTCCCAATTAAATACGAAAATCACTTGCCGTATGCACATGTTTTTTCTGTGCGTTTTTCGGTGCTGTGGTTCTCATCCAGATCTCCGATCGGGAGGTGATCCGGTCCACCGGTATGAGGTAGAATTTTTGTTGTTCAGCCTCATATACACCTATTGCGTCTACGGCATGACCTTTTGAGCGAAGTGATTGCCGTACTGCCTTATCGACTTCCACTCTCAGAATCCCATGTCGTGCAGTTAGATATTTTACCTGAATTCGACTGAACTTACCATCATGCTCTGTGACCAGGTCATAAACCGTGGGTGGATTGGTGGGGGTAAGAACGGTAAATCCTTTTCTGATGAGGTGCATGGAAAATTCTAAAATAGCCAGCTGACTTTTTTGATGCGCCCTGTGCATAGCAAAAGTCTAAACCGCAGAGCACTCGGTTGTCAACCGAGTAGTATAAACGTGTATAATATGAGAGCGTTATTACGCTCCTGTAGCTCAATGGATAGAGCAGAGGTTTCCTAAACCTCCGATGCAGGTTCGATTCCTACCAGGGGCACATTCATTCCATCGGAAAATAGAACTGCTGCGCTTCTGGGCAACAGCGTGACATTCGATTCACTGGGAAGATCGTATTACCGCAAGTTAACGGTATACAGATTGGGAAACTTGGCTACCCCGGAATTTAAATTCGTCAGAATAATAATCCTGCTGCCGTTGGGGTATGGCATCATAAATCCATCTATAAACGGTCCGGCGTATACGGTAACCCAATTGGTGCGGTCATACTCCAGAATATCTATTTTTCCGTCAAGTGCTATCACCAAGTGTCTGCTGGTAGGGAACCAGCGGATAGGGTAGGCTGGCTGTTTTACTTTTGCCAGCACTTTTGCGGTTGTACGGGCATTCCGTGGCGTGGGAGTGGGTGTCAGCTCCCGCGCCAGCAGGGCGGGTATTTCTTTTTTGTCCATAAAAAAATAGTTTTTATCTTCCCGTGCGTCATACACATACAGGCTTCCTGGCTTAACCCCGCGCTGTTCTTCTGTAGGATTCGTACCGATAAGCGCAGGAATTATTACCTGTGGGATGGTAGCGCTGCGGGTGGCTTCGTACAGAATTTTGGTTTCATCAGGAGAAAAGCTGATGATTTTGGCACTGGCGGTAGCAAAATCAATAAACGGTTGTTTTAATCCGGATAGTTGTTGCTTCTCGCGGGTAAGTTTCTCTTCATCCCATTGACGGAGGAGTACGTCAAACGTAATGGTAATGCTTTGGAATTCATTCGGTTTGTTTAACTGGTACAGACGGGCATTTTTTCCGTCGTTTACCATAATCTGGGTGGAATCAGGAGACCATGTCAGCTGTGCGTTTGCCAGATCAAACGTGGTGTCGGGTTTAGCAATTTGCCGGGGATCGCGGTTTAGTCCCAGCGGTCGGTCTGCCAGGTCGTATACCCACAGTCCGCCTGTTTTCAGTGCCACTGGATCAGTTCCTGTCGTGGGTACCGAATAGGCAATTTTGGTTCCGTCCGGAGACACCACCGGATGTTCTATGCCGCTGGTGGTGAGTGGAGACAAGCTGGGATTAGTCGGAAACAAAAAGGCATCGGCCCGGCTGACCACTTCTCCCTGTACCCGCAGTTTTTTCTCCCAGGGAATGTAGCCTTCTTTACTGATTTTTACGGTGTACCAATTCGGATCGATGTTAAAGGTATTGTTCGTCGCCGTTTTTAACTGTCCTTCCACAAAAACTTGTGCGCCGATAGGATCGGAAGTAGCGGAGACCAATCCGGTAGGTTTAATCAATTGATTATCTCTGACACCCAAACGATAACCGCGTCCATACGCGATAATCGCAGCAGATGATCCCAGGATCGCCGCGAGAGTTAAGAACGGAATCAGCACCTTCCAGACTTTCTTGATTGCCATGTAATTTATTATACGATGGTATATGGTAGAATGCTAATGATTCGGCAAAAATCCCCAGTTATATTTGTCATGCCGAACTTGTTTTAGGCATCCCCGGTGATTCTGAAACAAGTTCAGAATGACCCCGGAAAAGTAAATATATGTTTTCCAAACGTATTGGTATTGATCTCGGAACAGCAAATTCCCTGGTATGGCTTGCAGGCGTAGGCGTGGTGCTCAATGAGCCTACGGTTGTCGCCGTAACCGTAGATGATAACCGCGTGGTGGCTGTAGGAAATGAAGCCAAGGAAATGCTGGGCCGGACCCCGGGGAATATTATTGCTACCCGTCCGATGAGGGATGGTGTTATTGCCGATTACCGGATTACGGAAGCCATGCTCCGGTATTTTATCGACCGGGTAGCCGGCAGAAACAGATTTTTTAAACCGGAAGTCATGATTTGTGTTCCGACCGGCGTAACCCAAGTAGAGCGGCGGGCGGTACTCGATGCCACACTTGCTGCAGGAGCAAAAGTTGCCTACCTGATAGAAGAACCGTTGGCGGCAGCCATAGGAGCAAAAATTCCCATTGCCCAGGCGTCCGGACATATGATTGTCGATATCGGAGGCGGATCTACCGAAGCGGCCGTTATCTCTTTAGGCGGGGTTGTGGTGCACAAAAGTGCCAGGGTTGCCGGCAATAAGCTGGAAGATGCCATCGCCCAATATGTGAAACGGAAATATAACTTAATTATTGGCGAACGGATGGCGGAAACCATAAAAATTACGATTGGAGATGCCATGCCGTCCGGAGATCATAAGCCCGTTCCGACAGCAAAAACTGCTCCGGTTGCGGCAAAACCTGCGGCACCAGCCAAATCGTCAGGTCCGGCTGCCCAGGTTAGTACCATGGAAGTACGTGGCCGGGATGCCGTGAGTGGCTTACCGCGTATGATCGAGCTGACCACGGGGGAGGTTACCGAAGCCATGACGCCCAATCTGATGCAGATTATCGGCGCCGTTAAAGCAGTACTGGAAGATACGCCGCCGGAACTGGCTGCTGACATCATAGATAAAGGAATCGTAATGGCCGGGGGAACCAGTACTCTCCGGAATTTAGATCGGCTGATGACACAAACGACCGGAGTTGTTTGTCACGTTGCGGAAGACGCGTTGTTTTGTGTGGTGCGCGGGACCGGTATTGCTCTGGAACATATAGAATTATACAAACGCAGTGTGAGTCGCCGGTAGCTTATAATTTTGGGTTAATACCTGGTGCTGAATTATTTGAGGATATTTTGTGGATAAGTTATTAGTGACTTATAATACTAATTACTGCATCGAAGAGTATTCCGTAAATAGTGTTACAAGGCTCAGGATTTTGTACTCAATTGCCGGATAGGCTCAAAACACTGCATGCAAAAATAGCTTATATAGGAATAATTATGAAGGTAAATGCGGTAAAAATACTGAAAATATTTATTTCCACACAATCGGAAACTGATGTCCTTAAGTATGTGGAGAAGTACTTAAAACAACCTTCGGTCGCACCGTTAAAAATAGTTACTCCCAACCCCGAACAACTCATGCTCGCAGAGACCGATAATCAATTTGTTGAAATACTCAATCAGGCCGATATAGCAATCCCCGATGGTGTAGGAATCGTGTGGGCAGCCCGCACACTAGCAGCCGGAAAAATCACTTCCCGGATTACCGGAGTTGACTTGATGGGGAAGCTGGTAGATCTGGCACATAAAGAGGGCGTTGGAATAGGACTTATAGGGGGTAGACACGGTTTAGCAATCTCAGCATTTAAGTGCTTATCAGCCTCGCGGGAAGGTCTATCGGGTTTTGGGTTAGATGGTCCCGAATTGGAAATGGGAGCGCAGGGGATAACGGTAAAACATCAGAACGAACAGGTGTTTTTTGAAATGGTTTTGGAAAGAATCCGGAATAAAGACGCGCGGATTATTTTTATTGGCTTAGGCGCACCGAAACAGGAGTTTTTTATGGAGCGTTTGGCGCAGGAGTTGGTACGTCATAAGATAGGCCGCGGGAAAGTACTCATGGTCGTCGGTGGAGCTTTCGATATGATTACCGGACGGGTGTCACGGGCACCGCTATTTCTGCAGGACGCCGGTTTGGAATGGTTCTGGCGACTGCTGTTGGAACCATGGCGGATTATCCGTCAGTTGGCATTGCTGCGCTTCATACTAACTGTTCGTGCACAACAACCTCAATCATAAAAATATAGTTTGATGCCATTCGTACTTAAAATAGTATCTTTTTGATGTTCTTATAGAAGTATATCAATAAATATCACGGTATATCATTGTGCTTGGCTGATTTGTCGTACTGATTGTTGATTGTTTTTGTCTGGGGAGATCTGGTATCCGTATAGTGTTTGGGTTGAGTATTGATACATATTGATAGCTATTGTTACTATTGATAGCTAAAATTGATGCAGTAAGTGGTAAATATAAAAATAGATACAATATATATCAAAGAAGATCATCAGCGGATTGCGGTTTTGAACTTTGTGAGAGAGCGGTTAGCATGGTTGAACTCTTTCCGGTTTATGTCACAATAAGATTATGCGTATTGGGATACTGGGTGATCTGTCCAAACCGATTAGTATCGATGCCGGTGGGGGAACCGAAGTTTTTTGTGCGCTGCTTTCTACCGGTTTGGCAGCTGCCGGTCATACCGTTTCTTTGTTTGCTTCTCCTGCGTCGAAAGTTCCCGGCGTTACCATAATTCCCGTTTCCGATGTGACCCGTTCCGATATTCGGGCCAACCGTTTGGCTTTAGGATTTCCGGAACTTACCGAGGCGGAGCGTGAGGGCATAGATGCTTCATTGTGTGCCAGGACACTCATGATTGCCAAACAGCACGAACGGGAATTTGATGTTCTGCATGATAATACGCTTTCCTATTTAGGCGGAGCGGTTTCTGATTTGTTTACCGTACCCATGGTTACCACTTTGCATATGCCTCCGGATGGGGCGAATGGCTATGTGCATATTCCGCAATTGGTGAATCATCCGTCCAGTGTATATGTGGCCGTGTCCGAGTGGCAGAAAACATCGTATGCTCCCACAAAGGCAGTAGTATACAACGGTATAGATGTCTCCCAATACCAATTTCATGAAGCGGGAGCCGAGCCGATGATTTGGATCGGGCGGGTAAGTCCGCACGCTCCCAAAGGACTGCCGGAAGCATTGGAGGCCAGCGGAAGAACGCGTCATGCTTTGCGGTTTGCCGGGAACGTAACGGATCAGGTGTTTTATCGTGAGCATATTCAACCGAAAATACAGGCCAATACCGATATAGTGCCGGTAATTACCTCTCAGCAGGAAAAAAATGAATTTTACGGTGCCGCCAAAGTGGGATTATTTCCGATTCAATGGGAAGAACCTTTCGGATTCGTATTTGTGGAAGCCATGGCCTGCGGTACGCCGCTTATTGCCTTTGCCCGTGGATCAGTACCGGAAATTATTGAAGACGGGGTTACCGGATATATCGTAAATCCCAGCGACGCCGATACGCGCGGCAAGTGGCAAACACAGAAAACCGGATTAGACGGTATTTGTGAAGCAATAGAAAAAATATATGCGCTTGATCATGATTCCTACCGGAAGATGCGGTCGGCTGCCCGTCAGCGGGTGGAACGCCTCTTTACACAACAGCAGATGGTGGCGGGATATGAACGGGTGTATCGGTCGTTAGTACCTACGCGGTAATGCACTATTTTTTTGAGGTCTGATACATTTTGTGTATGTGTTTGTATAGTGTGATATATTCATCAACCATCCGGTGAATGGAAAAGTACCGTTCTGCGCTTTTTCGGGATGCCAGTCTCATGGCTTCATATTCTTCCTGCGGTAAGGTGTAAATGCGTTCTACTGCTTCACATAATCCTTCTATGCCGGTTTTGGTTATCTGAAAGTTTCCCCGGTGGTCTGACGGAGACGGGTTAACGAGAAATCCCGTAACGCCGTCTTCAATGATTTCTGTGGTCGAACCTCTGGCAAATGCAACTACCGGAGTGCCGGTGGCTAATGATTCGGCCATAACCAATCCGAATGGTTCTTCCCAGGCGAGCGGGAACAGAAATACCTTGGCTTTCTGATAACGGCTTACCAGTTCACTGCGGGTTAAATTAAATTCCAGCGTCAGGTCTGTGGCTTTGCGGAGGAGCCGCTGTCTGTTCAGGACTTCCCGTTTTAACCAGGGGAGATAGTGATCGACGATAATGGGATAAAATTGCGCTTTCCGTCCGGTACGTTGCACAACTTTCATAGCCACATCAAGTCCTTTTTCCGGAATTCCCCGGCCTGCCCACATCATAGCTGGACCGCCGTGTGCGTCAAACGTGAAGTGACGATCTACATCGATGCCGTGATATATGGTTTTGATATAGTTTAAACGAGGCAATTGTTTGCGTTGGCTGTCGCTGATAGAGACAAAATACACGTTGGGAACATCTTTATACAAGGCAAAAAATCGCTGATTAAAAATTTCAAACGTACTGCCGTGCATAGTGACCAAAATGGGTTTCTTTACTAGTTTGGCAAAGGGCATTAACCATTCCCCGTTACTTACCTGAACATGAAATAAATCAAATTTGTGCTGTTGCGCAAAGGCTTTGGCAAATAAGGCGATTTCAAATATTTTATGATGTTCGACGCCGATATCTTTGTCTTCGTTGGATGCAACATAGTTTATGGATTGGATGGGGAAGGGAAAGTCGGAATTGCCGGAGGCGAACGCCGTCATCTGGATGGGTTCTTTCCCGGCGGCGATAGCGCGGGCGAGTTGTTTTGCGTACGTATACACGAAAATTTCCGTGCCCTTACGCGTGCCTTTGTTTATTCGGAGCATATTGGTGGCCAGAAGTGCGACGCGCATAAAATCATTATAGCAGGTTTGCTCCGGAAGAGCCGCGGGAGTGCGGTGTATTTGCGGATTACCCCAAAGCCGCGGGATACCCACAGGCTAATTTGAGTATGATAAATTACAAATAATAGCTTGTCCCGGTTGTATACTTCCGCTATACTATACAAACGAGACGCGGAACCGCGTCTCAACTCAATACTATGGTACGACGACTGGCAATGCTCACTGATCACGCTGATCCGTTATCACCCATCGGGGGTGTTGAGGCTGGTGGGGAAAATGTTTATGTCTCCGAATTGACCAAATCACTCGCCAAATTGGGGTGGGTTATTGATGTTTTTACCCGGTGGAATTCACACAAAACGACACGTATTGCCAAGCTGGCAAATAATGTGCGGGTAATTCGTCTGAAAGCCGGACCGATGGAGCATGTGCCTAAGGACGAGTTATTTCAGTACATGCCGGAATATGTGCAGAGTTTTATCCAGTTTCAGAAAGAAGCTAAGCTCGATTATCTGCTGTTACACGGTAATTACTATTTCTCCGGATGGGCGGGTGTGCAGCTCTCCCGAATCTTGCATTTACCCCTTACGAATACCTTTCATACGCTTGGCGTCGTGAAACATAATGCTATGGGGGCAAAAGATACGTCTCCCGAAGAGCGGACCAAGCTGGAAACGGAAGTCATGATGGGTGCTGAACGGGTTATAGCGACCAGCCCCCCCATGAAAGAAGAAATTCAGAAATTTTATAACATCTCCGGTAAAAAAGTGGTGGTTATTCCCGGAGGAGTAAATCTAAACCGGTTTCAGCCGACTCCGCAACTCCTGGCACGGCGGGTGTTGCATATCAGCCCCAACAGACAGATCGTACTCTATGTGGGTCGATTGGACCGTCGTAAAGGCATAGACACCCTGCTGCATGCGATGAGTGAACTCGCAAAAGCCATGCCGGAAAAGCGGCGCATTCTTCGGTGTTATATCGCCGGTGGTGAACCGAAACATCGCTGGGGTAAAGATAAGAACAGTCCTGAATCAATAGAACTGGATCGGTTAAATGCCATAGTCGATAAACTGGGCATCCGGGATATGATGCGGTTTATGGGCAGTATCAACCGTGAATATCTGCAATATTACTACTCGGCCGCAGATGTTACGGTGGTACCCTCATTTTATGAACCGTTCGGGTTAGTGCCGCTCGAGTCCATGGCCGCGGGTACACCGGTGGTCGCATCTAATGTCGGGGGAATTTCGTGGACCGTGCGTGACGGGAAAACAGGCATTTTGGTCCCTGCACGTGATCACGAAATGTTTGCCAAAAAAATAAAATATTTACTCGAGCACCCTACGATCCGAAAGCAAATGCGCGAAAATGGTATTGAACGGATGGAGCATCTTTTTAGCTGGGACTCCGTAGCCAAACAAATGTCGGAAATGTATCAGGATGTGATTATGGATTACTTCTACCGCTTGTCACAACCAAAAGAAAACGGAAAAAATAATAGCCTTACCTTACCCAAAGTTGAAGGAACATTGTAATCGATATAGCCGCGGGTATGCGGTTCTTCTCTATCTCTTTTGTCATTTTTCGCTAACCAGCGCATGCATCATATAATCTGATAGGGTTTATATACTCATTGATAGTGTTAGTTTAGAAGTTTAAATACAATACGATGCTATCGTAGCGGGAATGCTATTGGTATGAATTACCCGCTTAGTTATGGGAACCCGGAACCGGCGCAGTCATGGTGTCCAAGATTATAGGAGCTGCACGTACTTTCTTTTCGGCAAACGGTATAAAGCGGTAATAGGCAAATATTGTTTCTCCGGCAAGGACACTCGCCACCAGCACAGTGAGTAAGAACGTGCGTGAAAATTGTTTTTGCCTCGAATTGAACAGGTAATAGGTCAGCAATACGCATACGGTAAATCCGCTGATAACAAATATCGAATAGCGATCCAATACCAGTGCTACCGTGCAGTCTGCGTCACTGTACGACTCTGAAAGCCCCGTAAGACAGGGAGTGGTGTAACTGACAAGAATAGGCAGTACCAGCAAAAATAGAAGATAGAACACCGGAATACTCAGCATCTGCAGCATGGTCCTACGATGGCGTGCAACGTGGAAGTGTAAACGCATACTCGTATCATACCGGTAACGGTAAGCAAAACGTACAGGCAATAGTTCTGTCAAAATGTTGATGAAAATACTATCGATGTACTGCCGTTTTTGTCTAAAGAAATTGTTCCCAAAGCATACGCATTTTCGAATGAAAATACCACACATTGATTGGTGAAATTTATCTGCTTTTAGCATGCAATTAATTTGCATAAACTGAATTCGGGAGGAACGATATACGTCATAAAATTTATCTTTTTTTGTCACTTCATACTGTCAGTGTTTTCATCCGGCGTCGTTAATCCATAGCAAATTTTCCAGACTTATAGTTGGATTTAACGCTATCTTATAGTTGTAATATTGCCATGGTTATCCGGAATATTTCTTGTAAAAAAATGCGGGAGCAGTTGTCGGATATGGATGTCGGTTTGTGTAAAATTTAGTTAAAAAATAGGGCTTGCGAATTCCCGGAAAAGAACAGGAGCAGTATCTGTTGGTTCATATATATAGGCTTAATTAATCACTGTAAAAGTGAGCAGTTTTTGACTGCTTTTTTTGAGCTGGGGATTCCCGTAGCGTTCCGGCTATTGACACTAATCTATATTAATAACTACGATGGATATAGGGAAAGTTTACAGACTCAAACCCTAAGGATTTTGAACTCATTTGCATAGGTTCATTTAACCTTTGCATAGGCAAAATAGAGACATGCCCGACGCCCATCTGTCCATAGGTAAAGCTGCAGAGTATCTAGGGGTCTCCATCGATACTTTACGGCGTTGGGAAAAAGCTGGAAAATTACAGGCTTATCGCCTGGACGGGGTTAACCGCTTCTTTCTGATCTCCGACTTAGACAAAATCAAATATGGCGACGCCGTAACGGTGGCACAGGCTGCAGAACTGCTTGGCATATCGGCTACGGCCGTCCGTCAGCTGGCGGACGAGCAGGTATTGCCGTCTGAACGGGCTAAAAATGGATTTCGGATGTTTACGCTGAGCGATATTGAGGCGTACAAAGCCCAATCATCACGGGCCGCGATACCGGATATTAATGAAAGACCTATAGAAGATAATCAACCAACGCAGTCAGTTCCGGTTGCTCCGGTTCTTCCGGAAACATTTACGCTGCCGGTTACCGAGAGTGCTCCAGTTGCAGAAGTCATAAAAACGCAGGTAGTCGTCAGTCCTCTCCGACGATGGGGAATCCGTATAGTCCGTGCAGCATTTATCGTTCTCGCCGGATTCTTTTTTGTGTCGTCTTTAGTAACCATTTCGTTTCTGGCATTTCCGAAAGAAAGCGCCCATTTTTTTGGATTTGAAATGGTCGAAGAACAGACCGGCACTTCCGTTACTCCCGATGCGAAATTTGTTCTAGGTGCAACGACGGAAGAACAATCAGGTCCGGCTGCTTGGGGTAAATCCATAGTTGCCGCTTTCCTCCATACATCGGCTGTTAGTTCCGTCAGGGTACTACGGGCAATTCTTCCGGCTTCCGTTTATGGCATTAAATTACCCGGTGAAGATGAAACGAAAACGATTGTTCAAGCTGCGGATTCGGATTCAATTATTGAACAAATAATGGCTCGGGTCACGGAATTGTTGCAACCCGGACCGCCCGGAGATGCAGGCCTAGACGGAGCCACGGGCGCTTCCGGGCTGGCCGGGACAAACGGTAGGGTAGGACCGACAGGAGCATCAGGCTCGGGTGGAGGAGCAGGAGCCACAGGTTCAAAAGGAGATAAAGGGGATAGCGGATCGAATGGGGACGCAGGTCCCACCGGGGCTACCGGTATCGGAGCGACAGGATCGTCCGGATTGGATGGACCGACAGGCGCCACTGGTACCGCAGGAAGTGGCGGTTCAGGGGGACCGACAGGAAGTACGGGGAGTACCGGTGCCACGGGTGAAGTCGGACCAACCGGAAGCACGGGAGCTACCGGAGATATTGGACCAACCGGGAGTACCGGTGGCACGGGCACAGCCGGAGCAAGCGGACCGACCGGAACCACGGGTGAGGCAGGTCCATCCGGAAGTACCGGGAGTACCGGAGCAGCCGGGCTAGCTGGCCCCACCGGAAGTACGGGTGCCACTGGTAACGCAGGGCCAACCGGTGCGACCGGGAGTACCGGAGCAGCAGGAAGTACCGGACCGACCGGGAGCACTGGGAGTACCGGAGCAGCGGGAGAGACCGGACCAACCGGCACTACCGGGAGTACTGGCGGAATCGGGCCGACCGGAGCTACCGGCGCTACGGGGTCTGCAGGGCCAACCGGAGCCACGGGTGCAACCGGCATTGCCGGATTAACCGGTCCCACCGGAGCTACCGGAAATACCGGTTTTTCAGGGCCAACTGGCGCGACTGGTGAGTCCGGACCCACGGGTGCAACCGGCACTGCCGGTCCGACAGGCGCCACCGGATTATTCGGTCCAAGCGGTTCAACCGGAGCCACCGGGAGTACCGGAGCCACCGGATTGGCCGGTCCAACCGGAGCCACGGGAGCAACCGGAAATGTAGGGCCGACTGGGTCCACGGGAAGCACTGGCGCAACGGGATTGGCCGGTCCGACCGGGGCAACCGGAGAAACGGGGCCGAGTGGCGCCACCGGTGCCAGCGGTTTCACTGGGCCGTCGGGAGCCACTGGGAGTAGTGGAGCCACCGGACACAGCGGACCGACAGGTACCACCGGGAGTACCGGAGCGACCGGATCAGCTGGTCCGACCGGGGCAACCGGTACGGAAGGGCCAACAGGAGCAACCGGCGTAACAGGTCCGACAGGTTCAACCGGAACCACCGGTGCGACCGGATTACCCGGACCGACAGGGGCGACCGGAATTTTTGGACCGACGGGAAGTACCGGAGCGAGCGGAGCGACGGGAGCAACCGGTGAGGCTGGGCCGACTGGAGCAACTGGAGCAACCGGAGTAAACGGACCGACGGGGGCGACGGGAAGTACCGGAGCCACCGGAGTTTCCGGTCCAACCGGCGCTACGGGAATATCGGGACCTTCAGGTTCAACCGGTGCCACCGGTGAGAATGGTCAGACTGGTCCCTCGGGGAGCACCGGAACAACCGGAAGTACCGGTCAAACCGGTCCAACCGGAAGTACCGGAGCAACGGGAGCAACCGGATCAGCCGGTCCCACCGGATCAACCGGCGAAAATGGTCCGACGGGAGCTACCGGATTCACCGGGCCGACCGGAGCCACCGGAATGACGGGCGCCACAGGTCTACCCGGACCAACCGGGGCTACGGGAATATTTGGTCCGACCGGGAGTACAGGTGCTAGCGGTGCCACTGGGTCAACGGGCGAAGCCGGTCCAACCGGAGCCACGGGCGCAACCGGCGCAATCGGGCCGACGGGAAGCACGGGAAGTACGGGTGCAACCGGATCAGCCGGGCCAACCGGCAGTACCGGTCAAACCGGCCCGACGGGGAGTACTGGAGCAACTGGAGCAGTAGGACAATCCGGACCGACTGGCAGTACGGGGTCTTCAGGTGCTAATGGGCCAACCGGTTCTACCGGCGGAACAGGCGTAACCGGTCCATCCGGAAGTACCGGCAGTACGGGAGCAACCGGAGATTTGGGGCCAACCGGAAGCAC
>CAZVTT010000009.1:0-24169 GCA_964629685.1 uncultured Gammaproteobacteria bacterium | reverse complement strand
GGAGCAACCGGTGTGGCCGGGCCGACAGGAGCCAGTGGTCTTACTGGGCCAACCGGGAGTACGGGAACTACGGGGAGTACAGGAGGTACCGGACCTACCGGAAGCACCGGCAGCACCGGAGCCACCGGAGCGGTCGGTCCCACAGGGTCAACCGGACAGACAGGTCCATCGGGGAGTACCGGATCCACCGGAATTACCGGCGAAACCGGGCCTACCGGAAGTACCGGAGCAACCGGAGGTACCGGTTCATTCGGTCCGACAGGTCCAACCGGAGGCACCGGTTCATTCGGCCCCAGCGGTACGACAGGTGCCACAGGAGGAACAGGAGAAGCGGGACAAACCGGTCCTACCGGTTCTACCGGCGCGACGGGGATTACGGGACCAAGCGGAGCCACGGGACAAACCGGACCGACGGGTGCGACGGGAGCAACCGGAGCCACCGGATTGGCAGGACCAACCGGAGCCACGGGGTTAACGGGTCCAACCGGAAATACCGGAGCCACCGGTATAACCGGACAGACAGGTCCGACAGGCAGTACGGGAACGACGGGAGCTACGGGAAATACCGGACCCACCGGAAGTACTGGAAATACCGGAGCCACGGGTGTTACCGGTCCGACCGGAGTTACGGGAACGACGGGAGCTACCGGAAACACCGGACCCACGGGAAGTACCGGAAGTACCGGGGCTACGGGTTTCGCAGGCCCGACAGGAGCTACGGGTATGACTGGTCCTACGGGAAGTACAGGGTCTACGGGGGCCACCGGAGAATTGGGTCCTACCGGTTCTACCGGCGCGACCGGAAATGTCGGAGCAACCGGACCCACGGGCGGGACCGGTTCTGCCGGACCGTCTGGATCTACGGGAAGTACCGGAGCCACCGGATCAGTTGGCCCCACGGGAAGTACCGGGGCAACGGGAACTGCCGGAGCAACCGGACCGACCGGTGCCACCGGAATAAGTGGTCCGACAGGGAGCACCGGCACTACCGGATCCACCGGACAAACCGGACCGACGGGAGCCACCGGATCAACCGGAACCACCGGTGCAACCGGAACTCCCGGACCGTCTGGAGCGACCGGTATATCCGGACCGTCCGGCGCTACCGGAACGACAGGCGCTACCGGACAAACCGGGCCGACCGGCTCAACAGGTTCTACCGGAACCGCAGGACCTACCGGCCCCACAGGTGCAGCTGGAGCAGTTGGAGCAGGTGGTCAAATTCTGTTTACGGAATCGAATAATCTCATTTATACCTATCCGACCGTAGATAAAAGTATTGCTCTCGGCAGCACTACCGGTGGTGGTCAATCCAGTACGGCTACGAATTCAGCACTCATTTATCTAGACGGGGTTACCGGCAATGCCAGTATCAGCGGAAAATTAACTATTCGCGGAACAAGCGCGGTCATAGAAACACAAAATATGACACCACTCACCATTGGGAGTTCAAGTACCGGACCTATTCAACTTTCTCCTAAGGGCACGACCGGACTGTATATAGACGCAAGCGGTAACGTGGGTGTCGGGACAACTGCACCTACCGGATCATTTAATGTCGTGAATAACACCGTGTCGTCCGGAGTACTGGCAAATATTACGTCTACTTCTACGTCGTTTTCTACCGGACAACTCGCGTCCATAGACTGGTCACCAGGTTCGTCAACAGTTGCGACTGGCGATTTACTGCGGATAAATATAGGGGCCAACGGCACGGTCGGAAATTTATTAAATATACTAGATAGCAGTAGTTCGATATTCTCCGTATCAGAAACTGCGTTTACTACCAATTTACCGGTGGCGTTTAACTCTCCGGGAGACGTTTCGGTAGCGTATGACCTGGTATTTACCAACGAAACAGCCAGTTATATCAAATCCAGTGCACCATTGTACATACAGGCGGGAGATATAACGGAATCGAATCTGCTCTCGATGCAAACGTATAACAGTGGGGCGGTGGTATTCGAAAACGTTACCAATGCCAATCAGGCTATCTTTACGTCAGGTGGTCTTTTCGGGATCGGGACCACCACGCCGATTGCCGGATTGGAAGTCAGCAAAAATCGTGGTGCAAATGCACTCGCAATACTGAATCAGACCGGTACCGGAGATATTCTGGCAGCGTCTACTTCCGGGACGCTTAAATTCCAGGTAACAAACGGCGGCACAGCCAGTCTGGCCGGGAATCTGGCGTTTTTCGGAACCAATCCGACAATTACCACGCAGGGGATGAATCCGTTAACCATCGGAGGAAGTACTACCGGTCCGATTCAGTTATCACCGAAAGGAAATACGGGGTTATTCGTGGACGGAAACGGCAACGTGGGCGTTGGAAATACGGCTCCCGGATATTTCCTCGATGCATCAAAAGCCAGTGCCGGTACTACCCTGACGGCAAATGTGCAGAATACATCAAATACGACGTCATCTACGACGGTGTTAAGGATTGCCAATGGTGGATCAAGTGGCGGAAACGCCATGGTTGATTTTTCGGCGGTAGGTGAGCAGGATTGGACTGTAGGTGTCGATAACGCCGGCAATTCATTTAAGATTGCAGCGTCGTCCGCATTAACCACACTTACCGCATTTACCATCGATACGTCCCGGAACGTCGGGATAGGCACTGCGCTGCCTGGCGCGCCTTTGCACGTATCCGGTGCTTACGCCGGTAATGCTGCAGCAATTATTAATCAGCAAAATTTGGGTGATATTTTAACCGCTTCCTCTTCCGGAACCACCAGGTTTACGATTGGAAACGATGGGGCTATTACGCATATTCCCGTATCAACTACCGGTTCGGGCTACGCTTTAACGGCAAATGCACTGACCACGGGTACCGGATTAGCCGTAACATCTACGTCTACCGGTTTAACGACGGGTGGAGAACTGGTAAATATCGATTGGAGTCCGGGATCGAGTACGACTTCCACTGCAGATTTATTCCGAATCAATATCGGAACCAACGGGACCGTATCGAACTTGCTCAATATTCTGGATGCCAACAGTTCGGTATTTTCCGTATCGGAAACGGGATTTACCACCAGTTTGCCGGCTTCGTTTACTGCTGCCGGAGATGTAACTATGGCGTATGATCTATTGTTCTCTAACCAAACTGCTGCATATCTCAAATCAAATTCTCCGTTTACAGTAGAAGTAGGAGAAGCGTTTGAATCAAATAACCTCACGTTAAAAACATATAACAGCGGGAATGTGGTCGTGCAGCTTGGTGCCGGCGGCAAGATGTTGGTAGGAGACAGTACCGCCAGCGCCACGTTACGCTTTAACGTGGTCGATACCACAGCCGCTACGGCTGCCGCCATTATCGAAAATACGAATACCGGCATAGATGCCGACGGGTTAGTTATTAAACTTGGTACTACGGGCAGTGTAAACCAGAATAATAGTTTTATCTCGTTCTTAAACGGAGTCGGTCAACTGCGGGGGAAGATATCGGGGAATAATGGTACAGGCGTTACGTACGCGACATCTGGTATAGACTTTGCCGAGTACTTCCCTAAGGACGACAAAACGGAAACTATTCCGAGCGGAACCGTTTTGTGTCAGGGAAATCAAGGATTACGTCCCTGTCGCGGTACGGAAGATGCCTCACAATATGTGGGAATTGCCTCAGATCACCCGGCGGTATTAGGTGGAGTAGAGGGTCCGGATAAAGTGATAGTGGGACTATTGGGGCAGGTACCGGTGCGGGTTGACCATCGGTCACAGGCAATAAAATATGGCGATTATCTGACATTCTCCGATATATTCGGTATTGCTCGCCGGGCAAATAAACCCGGATTTATGATCGGAAGGGCTTTGGCGGACTGGACTCCCGGTACAAATCAGGAAACGCTCATGGTGTATATCACCAATATGTGGTCGGATCCCATCGGAGCACTGTCGTTCGATAATAACGGAGCATTGGATTTAACCAATACGGATTCTATACGCAGTCTGATAAGCCAAATATTAGCGGTTAGCACTCAGACGGATGAAGTGCAAGGCAGGCTTACCAGCCTCGAAGGTTCACTGGCCAGTTTGTCTGCGGAACTGACACGGCGGGATACTCCTGCAGATGAGGTACCGGCTACACCTTCAGGGGAACTGGCTGTCCTGAGCGCACGCTTGGCAGAGTTGGAAAGCAGACTCTCCGTACTGTCGACGGGTACGGTATCGGGAACGGCGACAGACAGCGCCATGTCTTCGGATATGGTGTATATGGACGAGGAACTGATAGCTTCAGACAGCGCGGATGTGGTGGAAGCAGACGTTACCGTTGAAGACTTATTGTCCATTCCCGAAGTGGCTAGTAGCAGCGGTTCTCTGGTCGAATCGTTATTCGGCCCGTCGTTACTGGGCGAGAATATTCAATTATCGTCGGTCAGTGCACTTCTGGTAGAAAAAGGGTTAGCCGTGATCGGACGTACATCACTCGCGGACACATCCGTTGCCGGTTCCCTGTTAATAAACGGCAATATATCGCTCACGCATCAGGGGATTAATGCACTGAACGGGTTGATTAAATTTAACTTCGGTGCAGTAGAAATAGATACCCTCGGGAATATGAAGGTAAGCGGACAAGTTCGTGCCCGCAGTATGGCCGCCGAAGAGTACACCGTGCTGGGATCGCGTACGGCAGGAAGCGCCATTATGCGTGCAGGAGAAGTAACCGTGGAAGTGGAAGCCTTGGGCGCTGCTGCCGATAGTCTGATTATGATTACCCCGACAACATTAACGGTACAGCCACTCACGATCAGTCACAAAGAAAACGGTAAGTTTATCGTATCTCTGGCTGCGCCATCGCCCTATGACATTAGTTTTGACTGGTTTATCGTGTTACGCCAATAATATGAAACGGTTTCGGAAACATATTCGGAAAAAAACCATTTTAGTAGGTATAAGTTTATGTATTCTTATCGCAGGCGGTGTAGCTGTCGGATTATCGTTACTTCATCCAAAGGGGGCAGATGCGGCCTGGTATAGTTCCACCTGGAATAAAAGGAAAAAAATTACTATTGATCACACGAAAGTAAACGGCAGTAGTGCGCTGACAAATTTTCCCGTACTTATAAACGTCACCGATCCTAATATAAAAGCGAATGCTCAATCCGACGGAGACGACATACTGTTTACGTCCGCGGACGGTGCAACGAAGCTAAATCACGAAATAGAAACCTATTTTCCTGCTACCGGACAAGTGGTGGCCTGGGTGCAGGTTCCGAGTCTGTCTCCATCGGTAGACACCGTGTTGTATATGTATTACGGAAATACGGCCGCTACGAATCAGGAAAGTATCGCCGCGACCTGGGATACGGATTATGCCGGGGTATATCATTTCGCGGAAGTACCGCAAAATGGAGTACAGACACAGTTAAATAGTGAAAATAATACCAATCAGGGTCAAACGCAGGGATCATGGGGTGCCAGTGATCAGATAACCGGTAAAATCGGTTTGGCGCTGGATTTTGACGCGGGAGCGGAAAATGATCGGGTAGAACTGGTAGATAATCATTCCGGAAATACCATTACGCTCTCGGGGTGGGTTAAAGCGGATACGATAAATTCCAGCGGATGGCATACGTTATTTCAGCGGACGGATAGCGGCGGCACCTGGTTTGATTTTCAGCTCTATATTCAATCAGATGATGGTACTCCCGCGGATAGGTCTGTCATGCGGATAGATTTTGACAATGATAATGCGAATGACACGAATGAAGAGGCAGACGGTGGCATTACGCTGTCGACGGGTACGTGGTATTACCTGGCTGCGACGTATGACGGCAGTGCCTTGCGTTTTTATCGTGACGGCACGCTTATAGAATCGACTACCTGTGTGGGCTGTACCATTCCGGATTCAAATAATAATATCTATGTCGGAGAAAATTCGGTATGGGACGAAGATATAGACGGTCAGATAGATGAAATACGGGTATCAAATACCTACCGCTCTACGGAATGGATCGCGACGGAATACGCAAATCAATATTCCCCCGACACATTCTATTCCTACGGAACCGAAGAAGCCCAACCGAGTACCGTAACGGCAGGAGAACAACCGGTATTGTATTGGAACGGAGATGAAGGGTACGGCACGACGGTAAATGATGCTTCCGGAAACGGAAACAGCGGAACCCGGACAAATGCCGTTTGGCAAACGGAAGACGCATGTGTTAGCGGTCGGTGTTTGTTCTTTGATGGCAGCGGAGACTACGTTTCCCGTGCAGCCGATGCGGACTTGGATATCGCAGCCTCCGACAGTATTACTCTGGGCGGATGGTTCCGTCACGAACCCAAAACCAGCGGGTCGGAAGTCCTTATTGCCCGTCATCACACCACCGGGGCTGATGGCGGTTTCAAAATAATTATGGAGTCGGATGGAGATATTACGTGTGGGTTTGATAGAGATAGTACATATTCTCCCGAAGACAGTGTCACCTCAACAGCAGCCACATACGATGATAATCAGTGGCATCATTTTTCTTGTGTTAAAAGCGGATCGACCAGTTTAACGCTCTATATAGACGGTGTTTCTGTTGGCAGCCCGGATGTTAGTATTGCCAGCACTGGAACGTATGCAAATGCTGACATTTTTTACGTTGGCATTGACGGAGACGGTTCTGCTAATGCTTTTACCGGATTTCTGGATGAAATAAAAATATATAGGTATGCCAGGACTGCTGCTCAGGTCGTGGCTGACACGCAACGGATCAGTGGCTCACGGGGCGTGGCAGCTGTTATGGGGGCGGCCGATAGTTCCGCCTTGAGTGACGGGCTGGTTGGATATTGGAAAATGGATAATAACGTATCGGGTAATGGACAAACAATAACTGATACCTCCGGAGCCGGTAATACCGGTACTACAAACTACGGTGCAAATACCAGCGGAATGAACTGTACGGTAGCAGGGAAGTTTTCACTGGGATGTACTTTTGATAATGTGGATGACGTCATAGACATCGCATCAAACACTGATTTTGCGGTAAATTCCGAAATTACCGTTGCAGCGTGGGTGAATCATACCGGTAATGGCGGTGACGACAGAATTTTTGATTTGACGAACAATAATAATGGCTATGCGTTGCAGGTATCTTCAACAGGGAGAGTCTCATTTCTTATTGGCGATGGTGCCGCATATTCAGAACTTCAGAGTGCTTCAACGTTGGATACAGGTACCTGGCATCATGTGGTGGGCACATTCAAAAATGGTGTTCAACGAGTTTATATTGACGGTCAGCTGGATAATTCTCAAGCGGGAATTACGTTTGGTTTGGTCTCAGGTCGTGCGCCGGATATCGGTGCTAGAGGAACGGCTAATACGTTTTATGGAACTCTTGATGAACTCCGGGTTTACACGAAAGCGTTATCAGATTCAGAAGTGGAGCTGTTGTACCAATGGGCACCCGGACCGGCGGGGTATTGGAATATGAATGAAAATACCGGGACGTCTTCCCTTCTTGATATTTCCGGGACCGGAAACAATGGGGTACTGAATAAATGGAGCCAAAGGAATTGGATAGTGGGAAAGTTTGGGGGGGCCATTAGGTCAGACAGTGCTTCCGGTTCATACGTGCGGGTGACTGATCCTTCGAATGGATCACTGGATGTCGGAACAGGCGAAGTAACGGTAATGGGGTGGTTTCGATCAACAGACACTGCGTATACCCACCCGGTAGACAAAAAATTTCATGGTTCTTACGCGTATGGGTATCAAATTAGACATGAGGGAACCGGAGGATATGTATTCCGAATATCTAATAACGTAGACACTACGTGGGCTACGCCGAATGCAACCGGCACAGAAGATGGCCAATGGCACCATATAGCGGGTGTCAGGGAAAAATCCGGCAGTAATGATATCTTAAGAATTTATAAAGACGGCGTCCTGGTCGGCTCATCAACTACTGCAACGGGTACGTTAAATATTGATACTACCCAAGATTTTACTATTGGTGGGGATCCGGTTGGGGGAATATTTAATGGTGATATCGATGACGTTAAAGTGTACACGTATGCCCGATCCGCTAAACAGATAGTAGAGGATATGAATGCCGGTCATCCTGCCGGCGGCAGTCCAATAGCCTCTCAAATAATCAATTGGAATTTTGATGAACGGTACGGAGCGACGGTGAATAACGCGAATACGTCTCAGTTGGGATTAACCGGAACGATTACCGGGGCCAAATGGTTGAGTGATACTCACTGTAAATACAACGGCTGTTTATATTTTGATACCGGAACGGACGGAGTTTCGGCTGGTGACGTGGACTTTGTCGATGGACTTTCCCAGATGACGTTAAGCATGTGGGTGTATCCGGTAAGTTTAACTACCGCCAGATCGTTTATTTCCAAATATAACGGGACAAACCAAAATGTGTTTGCCATCGGGAGCGATATCAGTGCAAGTGATGAGTTGCTTTTTGGAATAAGTACGACGTTAGCCTCTGCTGCTACGGGAATTACTACCACGGATTTTAATTTAGAACCCGGGAAATGGACACATATTGTCGGAGTGTACGATGGATCACTCGCAAACGAAGACCGGCTGAAAATATATAAAAACGGCGTGCGGAAAAATGGTACTGTTGGCGGTACCATTACCACATCACTTCCTGCAAGTTCCACTTCAATTTTTTCGGTGGGTGAGAGCGCCGCCGGAGCCGCAACAGCTCCCAACGCGTATTTTGATGATGTAAAAATATACACGACAGCGCTGACGGAAGATCAAATTAAGCTGGATATGAATGCAAATGCGGCGCTAAATTTTTCCACGGGAACGCTGGAAGCCAGTAAATCTGCTGATGCTGCAGGAAACGGTCCAGTAGCTTGGTGGAAATTTGACGAGAATACCGGTGTGGTCGGTAACGACGCGACTGGAAATGGAAATAGTGCCACAATGACACAGACAACGTGGAAGACGGGAAAAACGGGTTCAGCTGCGGGCTTTAACGGTACGAATAGTTATGTATCCGTAAACGATAATCCATTGTTTACACCGGCAGCGCTAACTGTTTCCGCCTGGGTAAAATTCAATCAACTTGCGACGGTCAAAGGTGATGATGAATGGATTATTACGCATGATCACTCTACAGATCCATACGATACATTTTTGTTATATCTGCAGTCAGCGAATGATACTTTTGCTGTAACGATGAGTAATTCGGTATTGTCCGGCACATATGTCCAGGGAACAACAACCGTAGTCCCCGGACGTTGGTACCATGTCGGGTTTATTTATAACGGAACTACCCTAAAACTATATGTCGATGGAATAGAGGAAGGCAGTGTTAATTTTAGCGGAACAGTATTTGACGGTGACGGAAATCTTTCGATTGGTGCAGAAGTGGGTGGGTTTGGTGGAAATACTGATGGCGCTATCGATGATGTTCGGCTTTATAATTACGCCAGGACGCCCGCGCAATTTATCTATGATTATAATCGTGGTGCACCCCTTGCCTGGTGGAAATTAGACGAGTGTACCGGTGCCACGGCATATGATTCTGCGAAATTAGGGAGCGGTGAAGCCGCCGCGAGTAACGGCACTATTACCCCGAGTGCCGGGAGCAATACCTCTACGGGAACATGTGGGTCAGGAACATCTTCAGAGATGTGGAATGACGGGACAACCGGTAAACGAAATGGATCTTTGGGTTTTGACGGGAGTGATGACACCGTCAGCGTGGGGAATTTGACCAGAGTACAAATGGAAAGGACGGACTTGCGATCATATACCTTCTGGATGAAAACGGTAGCGGATGGCAGTATGAGTATTATTACCAAACAAGCCAATAGTGCACCCTATGCCGGGTATAATATTCAGACCGGAAGCGGCGGATATCTGTATTATCAATTGGTAAATTCATACAGTTCAAATACCCTGGAAGTCCGAACCACCCGTGATACCAATTTTGATGACGGAAGCTGGCATTTTGTAAGTATTACCTATGACGGGACGAGTACGCCGGGAGGGGTAAAAATATACTTTGATGGAAATTCTGAAGCCCTTACGACGACGGTAAATACGCTTTCATCTTCTATAGCTACGTCTACCGGTTTACAGCTTGGTTCCCGTGCGGGAGCTGCACAATTCTTTAACGGTCAACTGGATGATGTCCGGATGTTTAATTATGTTTTATCTGCGGCACAAATAAAAAATATTATGCAGGGAGAAGGCGGTGGCGCCAGATTCGGTCCGGGGACGGGAAGTCCGTAGAGAATAGCTATGAAACGGCGATTTACACCACAGCGACGGCAATTTTTTTGGCTGGTAATACTCGTACCTGTCTGTATCGTGTTGGCGGGTTGGGGGATTTACCGAACACAAAAACCCAGGGTGGCTGGCTGGTATGTCACGACTCCGGGTGTGTGGAAATACCGAAAGAAGTTGGTTGTCGATGAACGAAAAGTTACCGGCACCACCGCACTGACCAATTACCCGTTGCTGGTTTCGGTTACTGACTCAGAGTTATTAAAATATGCTCAAACAGATGCAGACGATATCATGTTTACTGCTGCAGATGGTATCACAAAGCTAGATCATGAAATAGAAAGTTATAGTTCATCCACCGGTACATTGGTGGTATGGGTGGAGATTCCGTCTCTGAGTGCCGTTACGGATACGTCCATATATATGTATTACGGTAATGCGAATGCTACCAGTCAGCAGAATGCTTCCGGCGTGTGGGGAAGTGCCTACAAAGGTGTCTGGCATTTGGGGGAGTCTTCGGGTGCCAGAAGTGACTCAACGTCGAATAATAACGATTTAGCAGATAACAATACGGTAAACAGTAATACCGGAAAAATTGGTACTGCCGCGGATTTTGCCGCTGCAAGTAGCGAATATTTAAGTATTACGGATGGAGCGCAAACCGGACTTAATTTTGACGATAGTTTTAGTTTTGAATTTTGGTTCCGGATGAATACATCGTCGGAAGGATCGGATTTGGGATTTTTAAGTAAGTTTGATCCGGCCGGAATAAGTTATTCCAATGGCATGTATGCCGGTTGGGTGGCGCCGATTTCAACCCATGGTTTATTTCTGGATGTCTATGATGAAAGTGCGAATAATGCGAATTCTTCTACGGAAACCAATTTCAGCGAAACGGAACATGAAGAAGCGACTTGGTACAATGTGGTGGGTGTCTATGACAATCCGACAGATCAATTCCGCTGGTACCTGAATGGTACCCTGCTTACCACGACAGCCAATTTTACCCGCGATATGACGTCTGCGTCTGCATGGCCGTTCTACCTGGGACGGGTAGCGTCCACGTATTACGACGGTCGTCTGGATGAAGTGCGGGTGACAACGGCTATTCCCACCGCAAACTGGATTCAAACCCAATACAACAATCAGGCAGATCCGGGAACATTCGTTTCCGTCCTGGGTTCTGAGGATGAAAGCGACGGGCCATTGGCGCAGTGGAAGTTTGACGAAGGCATGAATGATTCCTGCCCACCGACATTTTCCGGAGATACTTGTGATGCCACCGGGAATAATAATCACGGGGCAATCACGGGAGCAGAATGGCAACCTGCGCTCCAATGCGTAACTGGTCCGTGTCTGTATTTTACCGGCACGAACGATTACGTTACGGTCACCGACGCGAACAGATTGGACATTGCAGATACCAGTGATTTTTCTTTAAGTTTGTGGGTTAAATTATCGGATCTTTCGGGAGACCGGGCTATAGTATTTAAAAAATCCACTCAAGCTGCCGATACCGCCGGTTACGCTCTGTTTTATAACGCCACAGGAGGGGTGTTGGATTTCCGCGTGTCGGACGGAACGGATCAGTTTGTCGTTTCGTCTGTGCCGTTTACCGCCGGTAACGAATGGGTTCAGATTACCGCGGTCTACGATGACGACAGCGCAACAAATACCACGATTTATGTTAATGGAGAAAATAAAAAAGCCTCTACGACAGGCACTATCGGAAATATAAATAGTTTGGCAAATAGTACGGATCTGACGATCGGAACACAGGGAAACGGATCAGCCGATCTGCATGGATTTATAGATGAAGTTGTCCTTTACCCGTATGCCCGTTCGGAAGCTCAGGCGAAGTCGGCAGCCTTATCGGGTAGGGATGGTGGTGCGGTTTTAGGTATAAATAATTCAACCGGTCTATCCAATGGGCTGATCGGGTATTGGACAATGGATGATCAGGATATAGACAGCCATACCTGTATGGGTGGAGCCAGTGGTGATAGCTGTGACAGTTCCGGAGAGAATGCTCATGGCTCGGATACGGGATCAATGACGGATTCGGATTATGTCGCCGGGAAGTACGGAAGCAGTCTTAATTTTGATGGAGTAAATGACGCGATGCAGGTAGACGGATTAGTGAATAGTATCGATAGTACCAAAGGTACTATCAGCTTTTGGATGTACCGAACATTCGCCGACTCGGACCCCGATTGGCCGACAGCATTCAGTTTGGGCAATTCAGGGAGTTTCTATCACGATTTGGGTTTGTTTTATAGCTCGGATACGGATTCGTTTATGGCCCACTATCAATACAGTGATGATGAACATGCGTATGTGACCATTGCGCCGTCTGCAATACCCCAAAACCAGTGGACGCACGTGACCATCACCTGGAACAAAACTACAGATCGATTTACAGCATATATAAACGGTTCCATATACGGTTCCGATACGGGTATCCCAACTACCATTACCTTGGATCGGGCAAATATCGGTGCTGTGGCAATAGATGACAGTTCGTCGTTCGAAGGGAATTTAGATGAGGTACGGGTATATAACCGGGAGCTCACCGCTGATGACGTCCGAAGTCTGTATACCTGGTCGCCAGGTCCGGCAGCATACTGGAATTTTGACGACGCATTGGGCGGGTATTTTTTGGATAAGTCCGGGTATCCGAGCGATGAATTATTTATGGATACACCCGGGCGGGTAATACCGGGTAAATACGGTAATGCCATATACAATCCGGACAAGACGGATATTTTGAACGAAACGATAGATTACCCTAATACCCGCGTACCATCTGCCGGAAGCTTTACCTACTCTGCCTGGTTTAAGCTGGAAGAGCGGGCGGACTATGATGACGATGGTGTCATTGTGGGCAGACAAAATTGTTGCGGGAGCTCTACCATTGCATTGGTGATAAATGCAGACGAAAATCTGGAACTCAAGCTTATAGATGATAGTAGTTCAGGGAATGATGCCTATACGATTACCGGCAGTACCGTCGTACCCAAAAATACCTGGGTGCATGTTGCCGGAGTATTTGATCGGTCCAGTGAAGCAAACAGTACCGTCTATATTAATGGTATCAGGGAATCGGTATCCCGTACCGGTACATTCTCGGCGATAGGTTCCTTTTACGACGATCCATTTTATTCCGTATTATCCGGATACTATGGTATGAAAGGAGCGGTCGACGAATTTAGAATTTACAATTATGCCCGGTCGCAGTCTCAGATTGTCGAAGATATGAACGGCGGGCATCCTATCGGCGGCAGTCCGGTGGCGTCTCAGGCAGTTTTTTACCGGATGAACGAAATATCCGGCCAGTCATTGGAAAATATCGGAAACGCCGGCACAACGTATCCGGGAACATTAGGAGCTTCAACCAGTGTGGCTTCGGATGATCCTACCTGGAAAACGGCTACTGACTGTAAACTAGGCGGATGTCTGAGTTTTGACGGTACGAATGATTTCGTTACGTCCGGAAACCAGACGGTATTTAATCCCGGGACCGGTGGGTTTACCGTATCCGCGTGGATACATCCGGCTTCATTTTCCGCCGGTGGTACCGCTCCCACAAATGTCATCATTTCAAAATATGATGATGCTTCTTCCCAGCGTGGCTACGCGTTATCGGTAGACAGTTCCGGTCAATTACTTTTCGGATCATCTTCGACGTGCGCCGGTGGCGGTCAAGTTACCATCAGTACCGGCTACACGTTAGCCACGGGAGCCTGGACGCATGTAGCAGGCGTGTGGGATGGCGCATTCATGAAGGTCTTTGCCAATGGGAAGCAGGTAGGCAGCACTACTGCTCAAAGTGCCATCTGCGCCAGTACGGCGCCGTTTGCTATCGGCACACGATACGCTTCCGGTAGTGTGTTAACCAGTCCGTATACGTTTACCGGAAAAATTGATGAGGTGAAGTATTACAGCGCGCCTTTAACGGCGGAGC
The DNA here is from genome assembly GCA_964629685.1 of uncultured Gammaproteobacteria bacterium. Taxonomy (GTDB): domain Bacteria; phylum Patescibacteriota; class Microgenomatia; order UBA10105; family UBA927; genus CAZVTT01. The sequence goes on along the minus strand of CAZVTT010000009.1, from coordinate 10,001 downwards.
AGATAGCATTGGACATGAATGCAAATGCTGCCATTGCCGCCGGTGTTTTGGGTAGTTCCGAAGCTGCACTGGTAACAGACGGATCGGGTAATCCACCGGCATTACTGTTTCCGTTTGATGAAAATACCGGCACTATTAGTTCAGCAGATAAATCAGGGAACGCGAAAACCGCGAATTTCGCCAATGCCGACCATAACACGTGGATTCCCGGAAAAACCGGCAGTGCGGTCCGTCTGAATGGTACGAATCAATATCTGTCGGTCGACGTGCCCGGAATGCCCACGTCGGATTTTACGCTGGAATCTTGGGTAAAAACGACGGACACCAACGGGGTTATCCTGCAGACTTCCGACAATTCCGGCGGAGCGGAATTGCGGTTAACCGTAGGCGTAAACGGGAATGCCGGAGAGCTTGCGCTCGATATAAACGATTCGTTTGTGGTGGAATCCGGAACAGCAATAAATACCGGACAATGGACACACGTTGCTGCAGCCCGCAGCGGGAGTGCTGTATCGCTTTATATAAACGGTAGGGAAGTTGCAACGGCGACGAACGGGACTGCGCTTAATTTCAACGGATGTTCACTCCTTATCGGGGTGAATAATACCAGCGGGTGTACCGGTTCACTGAATAATTATCTCGCAGGTGATATCGATCATATGCAGGTCTACCCATATGCACGGGCCGGTGCGCAGATCGCGTATGATTTCAACCGGGGAGCGCCGATTGCACACTGGAAATTAAATGAGTGTCAGGGCCTGGCGGTACATGATAGTTCCGGCAATGGGTATACGGGTACACTCCAGCCGGGAGGTTCAGGCAATACCTCAGCAGGAAGCTGTTCCAGTGGAGTAAGTACGGATATATGGAATAACGGTGCGGTCGGAAAACTGAATGCTTCATTGGATTTTGATGGTGTGGACGATTACGTAGATCTCCAACAGATTCCGGTGGATTATCCGCTCAGTATCAGCGTGTGGGTAAAACCGAACACTATTAATAATGATCAGGGAAGCAATTCTCGAATTTTAAATCCGATAAGTAGTGTGGACAGTAATAATTTTTATGGAATGGCAATAGGAAACGGGAGCACCGAGTGTACAACGGGCACGAATCGGTTGTTATTATGGGACAACAATTGCTGGGTAGCCTTATCCGGTGATAATGCAATTTCAACAGGCGTCTGGCAGCACCTGGTAATAACGGTGGACAGTACTTTGAATGCCACCGGGTATATTAACGGAAAACCACAGCTTACGGCTTCAGTACATGGATCGACGTTAAATGTCGCCAGTTTGGCATTAGGGAGTCCGTATATTGGGTTCGGTTCGTTTTTTGATGGTCAGATGGATGATGTCCGGATATATGGACATGTATTGTCCCAGTATCAGATTCAGCAGATTATGAATGACGGTGCGGGTATACGGTTCTCACCGGAAAGCGGCAATCCGTAGTAGTAGCTCTCGCTCTTCACATTTTTGCGGAAAGGGAGTATAAAATAATAACTATGTCTCATCACCCGGCAACTATAATTAAATCTCCGTATTTTTGGATGGTATTTGTGGTTTTTCTGCTTATTTCCGGTGTCTGCGGGTTTTTCGTATATCAAAATATGAAGTTGCAGAAAGAAGTAAAGCAACTCAAAAATACGGCAAATTTAAGTCAGGAAGAAGCCAAACAACTGACACAGGAAATGGTAAAAGACGTGGGTAAATTAATTGCCCTGCCCACAGGAGAAGATCCCACGCTGGCTACAATTCTGGACATCGATAAATTAAAAGGACAACCATTTTTCGTAAATGCACAAAACGGAGATAAGGTATTGGTTTATGCAAATGCCAGAAAAGCCTATTTGTATCGTCCTACTGAAGGGCGATTAATCGAAGTCGGCGCGTTAACCGAGGCAGATCCGGCAAATCAGGAATTGTTGGCACAGCAAGGAACGCAACCAAACGAAACAACCACCGGAAATACACCCACACCCGAGCCTTTGGGACAGGTTAGTGTGGCAATACGGAATACCACATCAGACGAAACACGGTTAACTTCCTTCGAACAATTCGTAAAACAACAACTGCCGGGGGCTGCAATTTCGGAGAGAGGCATTTCCGCGACCAAAGGGATCATCGGAACTGTGTTGTATGATGTCCGAGGCAGCCAGACAGCGCGGGCGCAACAAGTGGCTAAAGCCTTAAACGTAAAGTATGGCGGAGCACTTCCTACCGGAGAAACGACGACCCCTGCAGAATTTCTTATTCTTATCGGTACCGGAGAATAACGAGTAGGATTACGCTACAGTTTCTTCAATTCCATTTGTAAAAACTTGTAAATTCCGTTAGAGAAGGATTGTCCTTATGCTCCCTTTACGTAATAGATGGAACGTCCTTTGCCGCGGGGGATTATTTTCCCCAGTGCCGTAAGTTTACCCAATTCACGCGAGGCGGTAATCTGAGAGAGGCGAAACTGTTCCTGTATCTTTCTGTTGGTTATGGTGCTTTCCGGATTATCCAGCAACGCTACGATAGCCCTCTGGCGGTCCGTAAGAATAAAAAACGTATCATCTTGTGTCTGCATACTTACCCGATCTATCCGTTCACTAATGGTTTCCAAGTGGCGCGAAAAGCTTTCTACAAAATATTCAAGCCAGGTGGTACTGGAGCCCGTGGTAGCTATGCTGTCAAGGCTAGCCGTATATTCGCGGGGATGTCTGGTAAATTGATGGTGTATGCACAGAAATCGTCGGATATCATAGCCGGCTTTAAATAAATACGTGTACATCAGAAACGTTCCAATGGGACTGATAAATGGTGTTTGTTCCCATTGTGTCCACTGACTGTATGCTATTCCTGCAGCGATGACCGGGTGATCCTTAGGGGAAGAAAGATAATCAAAGAGTTGCTTTACCTCTGCAGTTGGTACCGGAAGTTCGGTCGGTAAACCCCCTGTGGCAAGTAGGTCTAAAATTGATTGAAGTGAGCGGAGCGAAAATGTCCGCGGGTTTGCCAGCCATTCCTCTGAGAGGTAATCGAACGTCGCTTTATACGACAGTATAACGGCTCCCTGAGGTTTTGTTGCGTATCTTTTCTGACCAAGTAACATATGCTCAATTTCATCTCGGGTAACCTGAATGTCATTGGGTCTTTCCAGTGCATATAGTCTGCTGATTGTTGTTTCCCACACTAACTGTCGTTCTTTTCGGGGAGAAATTGCAGTCGTTAAAATTGAGCGTCGGGCAGACTCTATGGTATTTAACGTCTTAGCAATTTTAGGACTTACTGTGTAGGTAACCTGCAGCATAATTTTTATTTTTTTGACTCTATTTATTCTTATCACAATCACATCATGATAACAAGATATGTATTTTACACTGAAATAAGAGGGAAAAGTGCGGTTAATGATAAGATTATGATATGAAAATATTCGGGAATAATACTGCTTGACAGGGCATTTCACGGAGGGCATACTTAAATCAGATCTTACCTATATTGTAATAAACTGGTAAATTCAGCTCGAAATTTTGGTAAAGATTGTAAAATTTTTAAAAAGTTCTTGTGAAATGATCTAAGTCTATATGCCTGCCACATATACGGTTAAACAAGTTGCTGATCTGCTCGGATATTCCACGAACAGTATTTATACCTTCCTCAAAGAAAACAGAATCCGGAGTGTCCGTGTCGGTAAAGGCAGATTCCGTATTCCGCAATCCGAATTGAATCGTTTGTTATTACATTCCAATAAAGCGGTTGAAGGAGTGTCCGCCGTAGTAGGTCCGGTTGTATCGCCGGCGCGGACAGCGGAGTTAGTATCCGTAGCTCCGTTACCTCGGAGCACGGACATGGGGCAGGTGGCGTATGCAGGAAATGCCGGAAGTGCAACAGTCCCCAGTCTATTTGATTGGTTTGTCAGCATCGCATCCATAGTTTTGGGTTCCAGTATGTTTTTATTTTCCCGACATCTGGATGAATTTGCGGTTATGGGGTTTGCACAGTGGATGTCTCCGGTCAGAATAGCCATTATTGCCTCAGGAATAGGATTAATGTTGACGGATGTTATCGGGAAATCCAAAACGTGGTGGAGGATAGTATTTTTAAGTATTTTAATTTTCGGTTATGGTGCATTAGCTGCTATTCTGTGGTTTTCCGGAGATTTTGTCGGCGTACTCCTGTTCGGAAGTTTAGCAGGAGTAATCACTGCCAGTCTGCTGTCCGGTATATCCGGTATCGCCAGTTTTTCGCTGTATATTGCGTGCATGACATTTACGCTTCCGGTTGTATTCCGGGTAATCGCCTTAGCTAATCCAACGTTGATCTGGTGGGCGACTATGGATATCCGACCGGTGACCGGAATCATAGGTGTGGCAATTATCGGAATTGGGATAAATGCATTGTTGTTTTTGGCGTATCGTCGGTTTACCAAAGTATTCTGGACCATTATGGCCATGTTTTGTGGCATGCTTATCGGATTGTCCATTTGGTATACGGGACAAATGTATTGGGGTCGGGCGTTTTTTCTCCTGGTTACCGCCATGACCGGATTATTCCTGCCGAGTTGGCATTCGTTGTCGTTCGAACATAAATCCGACCGTAAAATCGTATTCCTCTCATTCGGAACGGTTTTAGCCCTTTTCCTCTTAGCCATAGGGGTCGTTCGATTATTACAAACGGCAATGCTGCAATTTGCCGGTACTCAGCTTACCAATAAAGCTGCATACGGCAGGCTCGTCGTCGAATCTACGGTACTCTCCGTAGAACAGACGCTTGAAGGTGTATCTCAGGATTCCGTACTCATTTCCGCCATTCAGAAGAAGGATACCCAATTAATCCACACCGTAAACAGGGGAATATTTGAAGCCAACAGACGGTTTAAATATTTAGCGACATTTGATGCCACTGCTTCTGCCATGAGTGTATTCCCTTTCGATGCGGAAGTAATGGGGAAAAATTATGCGGATGTTCCGTATTTTCAGAAGGCGATCGAGTCGAAAACTACCGTAATTACGAATATTTTTCAGGAAAATGGGACGAATTTTATCCCGATGGTAGCCTTTGTCGTTCCTGTTCTGGATACAAATAATGATCAGGTGTTGGGACTGCTGTTCGGAGTCATGGATTTGGCCAGTTTGGGAGACAGACTTCAGGGTATAGCATCACCGGAACTTGGTGAATATTTTGTACTAATCGATGCGAACGGGAAACGGTTGATTCATGACCAACCGGAGTTGTTAAACACGCTGGTAAATACGGACAGTCCGTTGCGGGACGGCTTGCGTGGTAAGGCAGGAATGGCGGAAGTTTATAGTTCGGGGAACGAACGGATGCTAATGGCATACGATGCACTTCCTGATCAGAAATGGGCAATCGGAATACAGGCGCCGATGACCAGAATATTAGCGATGACCCATGCCGGCACGATCGTAATCACTGCGTTGATATTTCTTACGCTTACCGTACTCGGCGTGTTATGGTCTGCGCGGCGTACCTATAGACATACCCGCGTAAACGGTGGGGGTAGTCCATGAACATATGCAAAATATTCATGTCCAATTTTTATTCCGACATCAGTCGGAATTCGTCGTATTGTGCGCACTTGAATGAGGCTAATTTTACCAGTTTTTACAAGCATGTGCATGTAAAAACTGTAACGGTATGAAGCGGAAAAAAACACACATAGTGAAACGACATACATTAACACCCCCACGGGTTAAACCGCGGGGAACGGCATACCGGTTACCTCTCGGGGTACCCGGCGATACGGGTATGCGGGCTATTCCTATGCGGGAACCACGGCAAAACAGATTATCATTTCTGTTAGTTCTCCTGCTGTGTGCAGCGTTAAGCGGAGTTGTTTCTTCACTGGTATTTACTTCTCATTTTGCGGAGACGTTGGAGTTGCCCAATCAATTGGTTGCCCGAAATACGACTGAATCTAAAGTAACAAGCATCAATAAAGACATATTAACAGCCAGCCAGTTAAACGGTCCGTTTATTATGGCCGTGCTCAGACAGGACGGATCGTATTCGTATGCAATCCTCGAAAACGCTACGCTTTCGGATGAACGGTTTAATGGTGACGTTACCGTTCGGTTTACGAACGGAGACTGGGGCATAATCCATGAAACCAATGCTATTGTTGACACGTTTTACGTCAAGAATAAATCCTCCAGCGAATCCGTACAAATCGTAGATAGCATGATTACCGGTTTACGATTACCGGATGAATCTGTGCTTCCGGTGAGAATCCTGAACGGTCGGATCAGTGAAGGAAAACTTATCGGCGATTTCCGGGCTCTTGTGCCTTCAGAGAAAAAAGTTATCGTCGGTCAGTTTACCGCCCGGGGAAACATGCACGTTACCGATGTGATGTCTTCACTTATTACCGTAGATCCTGCGGAAATAACGTTGATGCAGGAACTGTTGCGTTTGATGTATGAAGTGAATGGGAATAAAAATGAGAATGTTTTAGGGTTATCTACCGTCTTACAGGAGAAAACGAATCCAATTGTTGCTCAAAATAATGTAAACACATCGTTCGGGTCTGTTAGAACTTCAATCGTAGCCCGCCGTTATCAGGATGAAGCCGTGCTCAGGTTATTTAGTCAGAATGTCATTCCAACCCAATCCGGAATCTCACCTGAGCTTCCTATTATAGATAAGATTCAAAGTTTAAGCCCCGGTCTGCAGGTCTCCGTACAAGATGGGGTGGTACAGTTGCGGTTGAACGGATCATTAATTCCGGTAGCAACACCTACTATTGTATTGGAAGGCGGCGCCGGTCCCACCGGTGCCAGCGGTGAAAAAGGGAGCCAGGGTGATGATGGTGAACCCGGACCTACGGGTGCTACCGGTATCGGTGCCACGGGAGAAATGGGACCAACCGGTGCAACCGGTATTTCCCTTTCCGGAACGGAAGGCCCCACGGGATCAACCGGTGCTACCGGACAGTTAGGAAGTACGGGTGCAAGCGGTCCGACAGGATCGTCCGGATCAACCGGTGCCACCGGGCTCACAGGAGCGAGCGGACCAACTGGAGCCACCGGATCAACGGGGACAGTTGGACCGACGGGATCAACCGGAAGTACCGGAACAACCGGACCGACAGGCGCGACGGGTGTCGCCGGAGCAAGCGGACCAACGGGAGCCACCGGATCAACCGGGACAGTCGGACCAACAGGTTCAACCGGCGCTACCGGACTTACCGGAGCGAGTGGACCCACGGGAGCGACAGGTGTTGCCGGCGCTTCCGGGCCCAGTGGCAGTACCGGTGCCACAGGTTTAACCGGCGCATCCGGACCGACCGGGAGTACCGGAGTCACCGGACCGACGGGATCAACCGGAGCAACGGGGACAGTCGGACCGACGGGATCAACCGGGAGTACCGGAATTACCGGACCGACGGGATCAACCGGGAGTACCGGAATTACCGGACCGACGGGATCAACCGGGAGTACCGGAATCACCGGCCCGACGGGATCAACCGGAGCTACCGGACTTACCGGCGCCAGCGGACCAACAGGCGCAACCGGATTAACTGGGGCGTCAGGACCAAGCGGATCAACGGGTGCCACCGGACTTACCGGAGCCAGCGGACCAACGGGTGCCACCGGATTTACCGGAGCCAGCGGTCCAACAGGTGCTACCGGACTCAGTGGACCTACCGGATCAACCGGACAAACCGGACCGACAGGTGCCACCGGTGCAACCGGCAATGGTGGGCCAACCGGAAGCACAGGAGCTACGGGAAGTGTCGGGGCCAGTGGACCGACGGGATCAACGGGTGCCACCGGTACCGGCGGGCCGACAGGCAGTACCGGAGCAACCGGAAGTGTAGGCGCGAGTGGACCGACCGGTGCCACCGGTGAAAATGGACCATCAGGCAGTACCGGCGGAACGGGAAGTATCGGTGCCAGCGGACCGACAGGTGCCACCGGATTTACCGGCGCCAGCGGACCGACGGGTGCTACCGGAATTTCCGGACCAACCGGAAGCACAGGATCAACAGGGAGCACGGGAGCAGCAGGACCAACCGGAAGCACCGGTTCAACAGGAAGCACAGGAGCAGTCGGACCAACCGGAAGTACTGGTTCAACCGGAAGTACGGGTTCAGCAGGGCCCACCGGTGCCACTGGGTTTTCGGGACCGACGGGAAGTACGGGAAGTACCGGTATTGCTGGACCTTCTGGATCAACGGGATCAACAGGAGCTACTGGTGAAAATGGCCCCACGGGAAGTACCGGATCAACGGGAAGTGCGGGGCCAACCGGAGCTACGGGACAAACCGGACCAAGTGGAAGTACCGGAGCCACAGGAGCAAGTGGTCAAACGGGCCCGACCGGATCAACCGGAAGTACAGGTGCCGGCGGACCAACAGGTGCCACCGGTGTTACCGGTCCGACAGGCGCAACCGGATCAACCGGTGGAACAGGTGTCGCAGGACCAACCGGAAGTACAGGATCAACGGGGAATGCGGGACCAACCGGAGCTACGGGACAGACTGGCCCCAGTGGTGCAACGGGGAGTACCGGGTCAACGGGAAGTATCGGTCCCACGGGATCATCCGGGAGTACTGGTGCAGGCGGACCAACCGGATCGACGGGATCAACCGGAGCAACTGGTGAAGTCGGACCAACAGGGAGTACCGGAACCACGGGAAGTGCCGGACCAACCGGATCAACCGGACAAACGGGACCGACGGGTACCACCGGTTCCACCGGATCTACCGGTGTGTCAGGACCGACTGGGTCTACTGGATCGACCGGACAAACAGGACCGACCGGAAGTACGGGTATCACCGGGCCAACCGGATCTACCGGAACCACTGGCCAAACAGGACCAACAGGATCAACAGGTGCTACCGGTTTGGGTGGACCAACCGGAAGTACGGGTAGTACGGGCGCGACGGGATTGCCCGGTCCCACCGGTGCCACCGGTATTTTTGGGCCGACGGGATCAACCGGAGCAAGTGGCGCGACCGGTGCCACCGGAGAAATAGGACCTACCGGAAATACGGGAAGTACCGGTATTACCGGACCGACAGGAGCAACCGGTTCCACGGGAGCTACCGGTGTCGGTGGACCGACCGGAAGTAGCGGAAGTACAGGTGCAACGGGATTACCCGGGCCGACGGGTGCTACCGGTATTTTTGGGCCGACGGGATCAACCGGAGCAAGTGGCGCGACCGGTGCCACCGGTGAAATGGGGCCAACCGGAAGTACGGGAGCCTCCGGCAGTCCGGGTCCGTCTGGATCAACTGGCTCAACCGGTGCAACCGGTGCTGGTGGACCGACCGGGTCAACCGGAATAACCGGACCGACGGGGTCAACAGGAACAACGGGATCAACCGGACAAACAGGGCCAACAGGATCAACCGGTGCCACGGGAGGTATCGGACCAACCGGTGCCACGGGACTTTCCGGACCAACGGGATCTACTGGCGCAACCGGAGTCGTTGGCCAAACTGGCCCGACAGGGAGTACGGGAACAACTGGCTCAACCGGCCAAACCGGACCGACAGGATCAACAGGTGGTACGGGAAGTGCCGGACCGACGGGAGCCACCGGTGTGAGCGGACCGACAGGATCAACCGGTTCAACCGGATCTGTTGGACAATCCGGGCCAACCGGTACAACCGGATCGACAGGATCAACCGGTGTTGCGGGACCCACAGGTTCAACCGGAGGCACTGGCGTAATCGGACCCACCGGATCCACCGGACAGTCAGGCCCGACAGGAAGTACCGGAGCCACGGGTGGAGTTGGCCCAACCGGAGCGACGGGACAAACGGGACCGACGGGTGCCACGGGAACGACCGGATCAACCGGACAGACAGGACCGACGGGAAGTACGGGCGCCACTGGCGGAGCCGGACCAACCGGCGCTACTGGTCAAACTGGACCGACAGGGAGTACGGGTACAACGGGAACAACCGGACAAACCGGACCAACGGGTTCAACCGGAGCCACGGGTGGAGTTGGCCCAACTGGAGCGCCGGGACAAACTCGACCG
>CAZVTT010000008.1:0-51932 GCA_964629685.1 uncultured Gammaproteobacteria bacterium | reverse complement strand
CCTTTCCAGGTTACGGGATCTGATACGTAACCGTCGTGTATTTCTTTGAACTGTTCGAATATCTGCTTATTTTGTTCCAGCATAGCCTGGAATGCTTTTTGGTATTCTGCCATAGTTAGTTACGATTTAATCAAATATACAGAAATTCTATCATCTTTGTAAATAAGTTTGTTCCAGATATTACTCTTTAACGTATCGGCTGTTTCGCATGAAGAATTTGGGCTTTCCGGAGAAATTAAAGTATTACAGAGAAAGAACATATAGTTATTGGACGTTGGAAATAGTTCGTAGTCGCGTTGACCGGTTTGATGAATATAGGTAAACCTGGTGTTAAGTTTCCGCTCTAACGGTCCCCAGACAATTGCGTCGTTCCAATATTCTTTATTGAAATCGACCGTAACCGAAAAAAAATTTTTATGCGGGAAAGCCTCAGCCCTTTGAATTGTTGTGACTTCCTTCGCAATCGCGGCTATCCACGGATATTCCTGCCAGAAAAATTTGTTTTTAATATTTACACCCATTGTCTCGAGTGTGAATTGTGAAGGATATTTCTCCCATGCGCTAGTGATATTGGTTACCAGAAGGAATAACACTGTACCTAAGCCTAAAAATCTTGCGACTCGGAAATTTGTTAGAACAAAATCAATAAGTACGCATAGTATCAATATCGTTGATCCGGTAATAGGGATAAAATACCTATTTTCGCCAGTCGAAGTTCCAGTCGAAATAAACGATAAGCATATGAGGTAGAACACAATATACGCAGATAGCGTCAGGAGTATGGTTTTGTGCGCGTTGTCAGTATTTCGACTATTAAGATAGAGGAGTTTCGTTCGGATAAGTATGAAACCAATCACTATGCTCGAAAATAACGATACCCTGTAAATGGTAAACCCTGCAAGGGTTGCCCGAAAATGCTCAGCAATAACGGGGATATTGGTTAAGGTGCCGCTATAATTTATACGTTGTAATATCTCAAATATCTGAGCGATTACCGTATGTGGTGTTCGTGGAATGTATGACAGGATCAGCATGATAAATGTGAGAAAAAGTATTATTCCTGAAAATAAAACGTACTTTGTATGTATACTCTTCGGTCGGAAATAGAGTATGGACAGTATGATTGCCGGAGGAATCGCGAATACATAGAGTGGGTATATGTCTGCGGCTACTATGAGGGTGAATAGACTTACGACTAAATATTTCACTGAACGTCTTTTAAAGCTAGCCAACAGAGTAAGTAAGCTTAGGGAAAAAAAAGGTTTTGCAATTATTGTGGGCCAAATTACTATATTCGATTGAGACAAACTGATCGGAGTTACGGTGCGTATCAGTAACACTAATAACGCCACCCGGGGATTAAATCCGTACGCAACCGTGATACTAAAAATAAGCAGGGAAATGCATTCGGTAATTATCGAGACAAATGCCAAAAATTGAGGACTATTACGGATGGTTAGGAATGCAGCAATTATGTAGTAATAGAGCGGACTGCTTCGGAATCCGAATGAAAATAGTTCTCCACGCGCCGGAAACTCGTTAAAACTCACGATATGGTTAGCCACCAAGTAATCCATCATTGCGTCAGCGTGGTAAGGGGAGTCGATAAAGTAACTTAATCTGTACAGCAAACTAAATATTAGAAATAAGCCTATAAGGATGCTGTAAATCCAGGCTGATGGCTTAATAGAAGCTATACGCGTTTTCACGACTATTTCTGTGGCAAGCTTTACAAATACCGTAATATACCTAAAATACCATACTATATGCGGCAGGATTTAGAAAAGACCGAGTTGCAACGTGAGCTTAAATTACTGTATTCAGTCGTTCAGGCGGTTAGCAGTTTAGAGTTAGCCGATGTGCTTAGAGAAATATTGACAGTAACCCAAACGGTTACCCAGGCTGATTCCTGTCTTATTTATGTACTTGATGTCTCTACCCGTTCACTCGTGCTCCGTGCTTCAAAAAATCCGCATAAGGATTTACTGAAAAAAGTGAAGTTAAAAGTCGGAGAGGGAATTACCGGATGGGTAGCAGAGCGTGGAAAACCGGTTGCCATTTCATCGGGAGCGTATAAAGATCTGCGCTTTAAATCATTCAGTAGTTTACCCGAGGATCGATTTGAAGCCTTTCTTTCGGTTCCAATTGTAAATAACCATGGAGTGGTGGGTGTAATTAATGTTCAGCATGAAATGCCGCATGAACATTCGAAAACGGAAATAAATTTACTCTCCGCAATAGGCAATCTGGTGGGTGGTGCGATTGAACGGGCAGTGCTTATAGAAGAAACGTTAGCGCTAAAAGAGTCGTTAGCTATGCGGAAGTCAATAGAGCGGGCTAAGGGTACACTTATGGAGTTGCGGGGATTGTCGGAAAAGGATGCATTTAGGTTTATTCAAAAGCAGAGTATGGATTCCAGAAAATCGGTAAAAGAAATATGCGATGCCATAATTCTGGCGTCCGAATTACTTCCGGTTGACAAAAAACATTCCCTCCCGTAGTATCAATTCCAATCACAATGTTGTGACGATATAGGGACAATGATGTCTCCCCGTGCGTAAGCCGTGGGAGATTTTTTTGTGGAAATAACCGGTTCACTGTGAAGGAGGAGCATATGGTTTTGCCGAAAATTGCAAAGATTGTCCGTGAAGCTCATATAGAAATGATAGACGTCCGGTTTGTTGATCCGGCGGGCGTTTGGCAACACACCTCCGTTCCGGTATCAGAGTTAGATGGTGCCCTTACTCAAGGAGTAGGATTTGACGGATCGAGTATTCGCGGGTTTCAACATATTTACGATTCAGACCTTATATTGCAGCTTGATCCGGGTACGGCACATGTAGATCCGTTTGCTATATTGCCGACCCTAGTCTTTACCGCATCAGTATTCGATCCTGAAAAACAATCCCGGTACAGCCGGGATCCGAGATATATAGCAGAAAAAGCCGAAGCATATTTACGGCAGACAGGAGTAGCAGATACCAGTTATTGGGGACCGGAGGCCGAATTCTTTCTCTTCTCTCATTTGAGTTTTACGACTGATCCGCAATATATGAGTTTCCGTTTGGACAGTCCGGAAGCCGCTTGGAATACCGGGTACAACGAGGAACATGAAAATTTAGGATATAAAGTTCCTACGAAAGGTGGCTATTTCCCGGTTCCTCCCGTTGACTCGCTGCAGGATGTGCGCGCGGAAATGGTACAAAGCTTAATTCGACTAGGTGTTCGGGTAGAAATGCATCATCATGAGGTTGCCAGTGCCGGTCAGTGTGAAATTGACATGCGTTTTGACAGCTTACGGAATATGGCAGACAAATTGATGCTGTACAAGTATATCGTTCGCAATACGGCGAAAAAACACGGGCTTACGGCTACTTTTATGCCGAAACCGTTATACGGAGATAACGGTTCAGGAATGCATGTACATAACAGTCTCTGGAAAAACGGCAAAAATTTATTTTACGCCAATGGTACATATGGAGAATTATCTCAACTGGCACTATGGTATGTGGGAGGAATTCTAACCCATGTCAGGAGTCTTTTGGCTTTCTGTGCTCCCACAACGAATTCGTACCGAAGATTGGTGCCGCATTTTGAAGCTCCCGTCAATATTGCTTTTTCCAAACGAAATCGTAGTGCCATTATCAGGATACCTATGTATTACTCAGGAAAAGCCTATGCGAACGCAAAACGAATTGAATTTAGGGCTCCGGATCCTACCGCAAATCCGTATTTTGCATTCTCAGCGATGCTTCTGGCAGGCCTTGATGGAATAAAACGAAAAATTGATCCGGTAAAAGCGGGTTTCGGACCATTAGATAAGAATATTTGGGAACTCTCCGGAACCGAAGCCAAACATATCGAAAGCGTGCCTGGAAGTTTACCTGAAAGTATGGCGGCTCTAAAATCCGATAATGAATATTTGTTGGCAGGAGGTGTGTTTACCGAAGACATATTGTCAATGTGGTACGATTTAAAAGATGCAGAAATTAAAGAAGTAGCACTGCGGCCGACTCCGTACGAATTCTTTTTGTATTCTGCCCAGTAAAGTCATAGGTTTTGGTTGCTCTGTTCGTATAAATATGAATGAAAGGGAGTTCCATTAGTGGCGGATATTCGCTATAATCCGAACGTAATATGAAGCCTACAGTACAAATAGATGTAAAACATATATCCACTTTGGCTAATATTCCGTTACGACCGGATGAGGAGCAACCTTTATCCGAGGCATTGGCGAAAACGTTAACCGTTGTAGATGAATTGGCTAAATTATCACTAACGGATATTGAGCCTACGAGTCAGGTCACCGGTTTGGAAAATATACTTCGCGAAGATGAAATTGACTCTGATAGGATGTTTTCACAGGAAGAAGCATTAGCCAACGCGCCCCGAAAACATAACGGGTTTTTCGTAGTAAAAGCAGTATTTGATCAATAGTATGATTATAGATTTACCAATTTCGGAAATTTCAAAAGGGCTGCGGGAGAAACGGTTTTCTTCCGTAGATCTAATCCGGGAATGCTTTGCTTCTATAGAAAAATATAATTCTAAAATAAATGCATTCATTACCCTGCGTGAACAAAAAGACGTGTTGGCTGAGGCGGCCGCCAGGGATAATGAACGTTCAAAACATAGTCATCCGTTACATGGCATACCGTTTACATTAAAGGATTCTTACGCAACGAAAGGTTTACGTACTACCGCTGCTTCGGTAATTCTGAAAGACTTTGTACCGCAATACAATGCAACTGTGTACGGGAGGCTATTGCAAACAGGCGCGATACTTATCGGTAAGGCAAATATGGATGCATGGGGCCATGGTGCTACATCCGAAAATACTGATTTTGGACCCGTACATAACCCTTGGGACTATACCAGAACAGCGGGTGGTTCAACAGGTGGGGTTGCAGCAGCAATTGCTGCACGGATGGTAGTATTCGGAATAGGAGAAGATACCGGCGGATCAATCCGTAACCCTTCCGCCTGGTGTAACGTGACGGGCATGAAAGTAACCTACGGCCGTGTCTCCCGTTTCGGCTGTATTGCTTATGCGTCGTCATTTGATACGGTTGGACCAATGGCAAAATCAGCCGAGGATGTCGCGTTTATTCTGCAAGGTATTGCCGGAAAAGATCCATACGATGCCACAAGTTCTCCTCATGAGGTGCCGAAATATTCTGAATTATTGCACGCATCATCTAAACCGTTGGTAGTGGGAATGCCGAAGGAATTTTTTTCCGAAGGGTTACTACCGGAAATTAAACAGAAAATTATGGAAGCACGGGATGTGTTTACCGAAATGGGCGTCGAAGTAAAGGAATTTTCTATGCCGTCGATTTTATATGGCGTACCCGTATATTATTTGATAGCTCCGAGTGAAACGAGTTCTAACCTGGCTAGATATGACGGAGTTCGATACGGTCAAGGAAGGGAACTTTTTACAGCCGAGTCGAAGCGGAGAATTTTTATTGGGACATATGCCCTTTCAGCCGGATATTATGATGCATACTACAAGAAAGCGCAGCAAGCCCGGTCACTCTTTATACAGGAATATAAGAAAGCTTTTAGTCAATTTGACCTGTTGCTGATGCCGGTTACACCCATGCATGCAACAGAATTGGGTTCGGTAGTGGATGATCCCGTACAGAATATGTTGCTGGATATTTTTACGGTTACGCATAATCCTGTAGGCGTTCCGTCACTTGCGCTTCCTTGCGGATTCAGCTCAGGCGGATTACCTATCGGCATGCAACTCACCGCACCCATGTTTCGTGAAGATCTAATTCTGGCACTGGCGCATCAGTTCCAACAAAAAACTCAATATCATTTGGAAAAACCGACAATGAAATAGTATGGCAAACGAATATACACCTGTTATCGGGATGGAGATACATGTCGAGTTAAAAACAAACTCGAAAATGTTTTGTGGTTGTAAAAACGATCCTTTTCATGCACCAAATCCGAATATATATACCTGTCCCGTTTGTTTGGGAATGCCAGGCGCACTTCCGGTAGCCAATAAGAAAGCAGTAGAGTGGACAATTCTTCTGGGTTTAGCCCTGGATTGTACGATTCCGTTATTTTCAAAATTTGACAGAAAGAATTATTTTTATCCGGATTTAGCGAAAGGATATCAGATTTCGCAATACGATGAGCCGTTCTGTCTGAACGGTAAACTTTCGGTACCGGGTGGAGATGTACGGATTCGACGTGTGCATCTGGAAGAGGATACCGGGAAACTTCAACACACGACACTAAATGGCGAAAACGTATCGTTAGTTGATTTTAACCGTTGTGGAGTTCCGCTTGTCGAAATTGTTACGGAGCCTGATATCCGTGATGGGGAGCATGCGAAAGCATTTCTGAAAGCACTGCATCAGATAGTACGCGCTTTAGACATATCCGGAGCCGACATGGAAAAAGGATCAATGCGGTTGGAACCGAATATATCCGTGCGTAAACCCGGACAAACGGAATTGCCAGCATATAAAGTGGAAGTAAAAAATATTAATTCGTTTAATTTTGTAAAAAAAGCTATCGAGTTTGAAGTGAAACGGCATACAGAAATTTTGCGGGACGGGAAATTACCTGATCAGGAAACACGGGGATTTAATGAGGCGAAAGGTATAACCGTTTCCCAACGGAAAAAAGAAGAGGCAAATGACTACCGTTATTTCCCGGATCCCGATTTACCGCCCATGCGCTGGACTGACGAATATAT
The DNA here is from genome assembly GCA_964629685.1 of uncultured Gammaproteobacteria bacterium. Lineage (GTDB taxonomy): Bacteria > Patescibacteriota > Microgenomatia > UBA10105 > UBA927 > CAZVTT01. Next base: position 45,211 of record CAZVTT010000008.1, on the reverse strand, counting down.
TGCGTCATTACGAAAGCAACTACCGGAATTGCCCCAACAAATGACTAGCCGGTTTATTGAGCAATACGGAATAAAGTTAGCCGATGCGCAATTACTCACTGAAGCTCCGGAGAAAGCTGCCTATTTTGAGTTGTGTGTGTTTGAAGCCAAGCAGATAAAGAACGCTGACGGGAATTTGACTCCGATTGTGCTCGCGAATTGGTTATTGAACAGGAAATTGGACTGGAATTCACTAAAGCCCCGAGAATTTGTGATGCAAATTATGCAAAGTAAGACTCCGACAGTGTCATCGGATCAGATTGAGGCCGCAGTCAACGATGTGCTCGTCAATAATCCTAAAGCCATAGCGGACTATCGGGCGGGGAAAGAAGCAGCGCTCATGTTTCTTCTCGGTCAAACATTGCGAGTATTGAAAGGTACTGCCGACAAACAACAAATACTTGATCTTCTGAAACGGAAATTATCCGAAACGAATTAGTTGGCAGGTGCTTCCCTTGCACTGCTGAAGTACTTCCGGTATCGTAAGTGATCATGGGTGACTTCGTACATCTCCATACCCATAGCGAATTCTCCTTACTTGATGGTTTGGGAAAACTAAACGACCTGATTGAACGGACTAAATCGTATGGTATGGATGCTCTGGCATTGACTGATCATGGGTCAATGTACGGGAGCTTTAAGTTTTATTTAAAGGCAAAAGCGGCCGGAATAAAGCCGATAATCGGTGTGGAAACCTATGTGGCACGCCGTACCAGATTTGATAAAGAAGCCAAAGTAGATACCGATCCATTTCACTTATTGTTACTGGCAAAAAATGAAACCGGGTACAAAAATTTGATGAAGCTGGTTTCCTCAGCACATCTGGAGGGGTATTATTACCGCCCCCGGATTGATTGGGATCTACTGCAAAAACACCACGAAGGAATTATATGCACCAGCGCATGCGTACAGGGGCAGGTTTCGCAAGCTTTCCGCAGCGGGGATGATGCAGAGGCCGAGCGGGTGGCATCGCAGTATGCCGAATTGTTCGGCAGGGATCATTATTATATTGAAATTCAGAAGCATCCGGCGTTGCCCTTTATTGATGAAGTAAACGAGAAACTCATTAAATTAGCCAGGAAACTAGGGTTACCCCTGGTGGCTACAAATGATATTCATTATGTAGATGCCGACGATGCGGAAGCACAGGAAATTCTCTTGTGCGTTCAGACTCAGCGCACCATTATAGAGCAGAATCGGCCGCTATCTATGTTGAATTCTCCTGATTTTTATATGCGTTCCCCTGACGAGATGAAAAGCCTGTTCGCTCAGTATCCCGAGTCAATAGAAAATACGGTAAAAATTGCTTCCATGTGTGATATTACGTTGTCCGTCGGAAAGTGGATTCTCCCGCACTTCCCGATTCCTGCTGAATATACACCGGAAAGTTACCTACATAAAATTATAGAAGAACGTATTCCCCGTAAATACCGTTCTTTTACGGGTGAAATGCGGAAACGGTTGGAATATGAGTTGGATATCATAAATAAAAAAGGGTATACCAACTATTTTCTGATCGTGCAGGATTTCGTAAATTGGGCAAAAGATAACGGAATCGCTGTCGGTCCGGGACGCGGGTCCGCGGCAGGTTCTATGGTAACGTATATTTTAAATATCACCGGAGTCGATCCGTTGTATTTTAACTTGCCATTTGAGCGTTTTTTGAATCCATACCGGCCATCAGCACCGGATATTGACCTTGATTTCGCTGATGATCGTCGGGATGAAGTTATCGAGTATGTCACGAAAAAGTTCGGCGATGACAAAGTAGCGCAAATTATTACCTTCGGTACTATGGAAGCCAAGGGTGCAGTGCGGGATGCCGGTCGTGCATTAGGTATGCCGTATGCGGCACCTGACCGTATCTCTAAAATGATTCCGCAAGGGTTTCAAGGTGCTTCCATGACTATCGGCAAAGCCCTTGAACAATCTCCCGAATTATCGCTTGCATACAGGACGGAATCGGAAACGAAACGGTTACTGGACGTGGCCAGAAAGTTGGAAGGTGTGGCCCGTCATGCTTCAGTTCACGCTGCCGGAGTCGTTATTGCCGACAAACCAATAGTGGAATACACACCGCTGCAGCGGGAAACGAAAGGTGAGCGGGTTGTGACGCAGTACGATATGTACACGGTGGGTGAAGATGGTGTGGGATTATTGAAAATGGACTTTTTAGGCCTGCGGAATTTAACGATTATGTCCGAAGCCCTGAAGTTTATAAAACAGGTACGTAACGTAGAGATTAATCTGGAAATTATACCTTTGGATGACAAAAAAACGTTTGATATGCTGTCTCATGGTGAAACGACAGGTATATTTCAGCTCGAATCTGCCGGTATGCGCAGATATATTAAAGAATTAAAACCCTCCACGATATTTGATCTGATGGCCATGGTAGCGTTATATCGACCGGGCCCTATGGCAGTAATCCCCGAATTTATTGCCCGTAAACAGGATGCAACCCGCATAAGCTATCCGGATCCGCGATTACGGGATGTTTTGAAGATTTCTTACGGGCTCATATGCTATCAGGATGATGTGTTGTTAACGTCTATCGCTTTGGCAGGCTATACCTGGGAAGATGCCGATAAATTACGTAAAGCAGTAGGTAAAAAAATACCTACAGAAATGAAAAAACAGAAAGAAAAATTTATCGTGGGTTGTGTAGCCAACGGGTTAACCCAGCGCAGGGCGGAAGAAATTTTCAGTATGATTGAACCATTTGCTGGGTACGGGTTTAATAAGGCTCACGCGGCCTGTTACGCCATGATTGCCTATCAGACCGGGTATTTGAAAGCCAACTATCCGGTGGAGTTTATGACGGCGGTGTATACGGCAGAATCCAGGGCGAATACTGGCCCCGCGCGGGACGACAAAATTGCCAGTGTCGTGGATGAGTGCAGGAGAATGGGTATTGGTATACTTGCGCCGGATATAAACAAATCGTTAACCGATTTTTCCGTCGAACAAAATAAAGTTAGATTCGGATTATCCGCCATTAAGAATGTGGGAACCGCCGCAATAGAAAGTATCGTTCAGGCAAGAAAAATAGCGGAATTTTCGTCACTTTCCGATCTTATTAAACGGGTGGACTTGGGTAAAGTGAACCGAAAGACGTTGGAAAGTTTAATCAAAGGCGGAGCTATGGATCGTTTCGGTAAGCGTTCTGCCTTGCTTGCCGGTTTAACTACAATAGTTGAACAGGCACATCGTGATAAAAAGTCGGTGGCAGTAGGTCAAGTCGGATTATTCGAAAGTGATACGGATACCGCTGAAGTATTAATTGATGTTTTGCCGGATGTTCCCGAGTTAGCTCAAGATGAATTATTGGCTTTTGAGAAAGAGTTATTGGGATTTTATCTTACGGCTCACCCTATGCAACAGGCTTTATCCCAACTTGAACGTGAGGGCGCTGTACTGGTAAAGGAACTCAACGCTTCCCTAGTTGGTCAGAAAGTAGTGGTTGGGGGAATAATATCGACCATCAAGAAAATATTTACCAAAGCAAACAATCAGGAAATGGCTTTTATTAAACTTGAAGATATGGCCAGTTCGATTGAAGTCGTAGTTTTCCCGAAATTGTTTGCCCGAGTAAGCGGATTATTGCAGAAGGACGTAATTGTAAAAGTGAGTGGAAAATTGGAAGAAAAAGAGGACCATTTAACTATTCTGGCTGACGAAGTGAAGCAGTTTATGAAGTGAGGTATATCAATATGGTAATCAATCATTATATACTATATTTAGATTTTTGTACATGATTGACGGATTATCATTGAGACAATACAATCATCGCGTTATTATTTGCTAGTTTTGTTAAATGAGTAATAAAAAGGCGCGGGAACAATACGAATTGATCCTGGGGGACAATACCGTTGCACAACCAGTCAACAGGGTTGGTAGAAAATCGAATGGGTCTGTTTGGTATTATTTAGGATTTGCTAATCAGATAGGATTGTCGATTTCTTTACCGCTTGTTCTGGGTGCTATTGGTGGTGGCGCAGTGGATCTTCGGATGAATTCCCGTCCTTCATTTACATTATTGGGTTTACTCTTGGGGTTTATAATCTCAATTGTGAATTTCTATAATATAGTAAAAAAAATTATAAGATATTCAAATAAGAAATAACTATGGCAGCAACACCACATGTATCTATAGCGGCGGAAACGGTTTTTTCTGTAGCAGGGTTTCCAGTTACTAACGCACTAATTACTACCTGGGTCGTTATGGCGTTTTTAGCACTGCTTTCAGTAGCTCTCACTTCAAATCTTAAACGTAAGCCAGGCAAGGTTCAGGCTGCAGCCGAATTGATTGTCGGTGGACTTTACAATTTTTTTACGAACTTAGGTGGTCAACATGGGAAGAAGTTTTTTCCGTTAATCGGTTCAATATTCATTTTTGTGGTTGTTTCCAACTGGGCAGGATTGTTACCTGGTGTAGGTACGATAGGATTCTATGAAAATGCACCGGCCCATACTGAAGTAAAACCATCATTAATCGTCGCTACGACAACAGCGGAACAGGAAATGATGAAAACGTCGGTTATAGGATCCAATGATACAGCGGATGAACACACTGCTTCTGGTGAAACACAACAGACGGAAAGAGCGGTTGAGACTACCTCCCACGATGAAAAAGCGGTAGAAACACATCGGAAATTTATACCTTTGTTCCGTGGCCCCACAGCTGACTTAAACACTACACTCGCTTTGGCATTGGTAGCATTTGGTGCAATTCAATTCTTTGGATTATCAATTGTCGGGGCAGGATATTTAAAAAAGTTTGTTGATTTGCGTAGCCCAATCTTCTTTTTTGTGGGAATTCTGGAAATAGTATCTGATATTTCTAAAATATTATCGTTTGCATTCCGTTTATTCGGAAATATTTTCGCGGGAGAAGTATTACTAGCTGTCATGGCATTTCTATTGCCGTTCTTATTACCGGTTCCGTTCTATGCCATGGAACTATTCGTAGGTGTAATACAAGGTTTAGTATTTGCGATGTTAACATCGGTATTTATTAATATTGCAGTTTCGCATGCTCATGAGGAACATCCTCATGAAGCACATGCTTAGGGAGGAGGTGAGTGTATGGACGTTAATGCAATGAAATTGTTAGCGACAGGACTCACGATTGCTATTGGTGGTTTTGGACCAGCTTTGGCTATCGGAATGTTAGCAGCAAAAGGACTTGAAGCTATCGGACGGAATCCCGAATCAGCTTCTCAGGTACAAACGAACATGATTCTAGGAATGGCATTCGCTGAAGCTATTGCTATTTACGCTTTGGTTGTGGCACTTATTATCAAATTCGTATAAGTATCGAAGATGCGGATTAATACTGGAAAGGAGCGTGAATCTTAAGGAGCATTTATGAAAGAACTAGGAATTGAACCAATACTATTATTAGCACAGATAATTAATTTTGGAATTATCGCTTTTGTGCTGAACAAATTTCTGTTTAAGCCTATCCTGAAAATGTTATCAAAGCGTCAGGAAGAAATTGAAGAAGGCTTAGCTTTAACCGAAAAGATGAAGGAAGAAGAGGACAAAGTGCAGCAAAAACGAGAGAAATTACTCGATGTGGCACGGAAGGATTCCCAATCAATTCTGGAAGAGGCAAAAAAACAAGCAAAAAAGTTGGAAAAGGATATCCTGGCTGAAGCTCACAAGCAGGCTTCTGAAGTATTGGAAAAAGCACAGGTACAAGCGGAACAAACACGCAAGGAAGCTCTGAAAGATATGCGCTCGGAAGCAGTCGAAATTGCTTTGGAAATGGTAAAACGGGTATTACCCGGTACGGTATCGGCAGCCGATCATCGTAAATTATTTTCTAAGCAACTGGATGAACTTGAAAAAGTGAAAGCAAAAGTAAATTAATGGCGGTATGAATACGAAACAAAATAATCAACAATTGGTACAGGATCTGATGGTTTACCTTGAAAAACAGGGAACGCTACCTGAGAATTTAAAATCAGGAGCACAGGTGGCATATGTTACGGCAGGCGCTGAACTTGTTAAGGAAGAAGAAGTCCGTCTGACCGCTGCTTTATCCAAAATAATGGGACATACCGTAACCGTTAAAGTTACCGTTGACCCCAGTCTGATTGCTGGTTTTCGGATAGAAGCCGGCGATTGGGTTATTGAAACTAGTGTAAAATCACAGCTTGAAAAAATGGCTCAAAAGTTGAAAGAGTAATACGTATGAAACAGGATGTAACCACACAATTGCATAATGATCTCGTAAAGAAAATTAACGATTATACTCCCACGGTAAACGCTGAGCGGGTAGGGAAAATATTGTCACTCTCTGACGGTGTAGCAAAAGTAAGCGGATTGCCGCAGGTGGCTTATTCCGAGTTACTGAGCTTCCCACACGATGTCGTAGGGTTGGCATTTAATCTGGAAGAGGATGCTATTGGCGTCATTATTCTCGGTGACTATCTCAAACTGAAAGAAGGGGATGAGGTTAGAGCTACGGGAACGTTACTATCCGTACCGGTCGGAGAAGGATTTTTGGGACGTGTGGTTGATCCTTTAGGGAATGCACTGGATGGTAAAGGTGAGATTAAAGCGGAGCAACGAAATCCATTGGAAAAAATTGCTCCCGGTGTGGTTTTTCGGCAACCGGTGAATACTCCTTTGCAAACCGGAATAAAAGCTATCGATGCGATGATTCCCATTGGACGGGGTCAACGTCAGTTGATTATCGGTGATCGTAATACCGGAAAAACCGCAATTGCAGTAGATACGATTATTAATCAGAAAGGTCAGGATGTAATTTGTATTTATGTGGCTATTGGTCAAAAAACATCCCGTGTTGCCCAGGTAATTTCCGATTTAACCAGTCGGGGAGCTATGGACTATACCATTGTGGTTTCCGCAACAGCCAGTGATCCTGCTTCATTCCAATACCTGGCACCTTATTCCGGAAGCGCTCTGGCTGAGTATTTCTTGGAAAAGGGTAAGGATGTACTGGTTATTTATGATGATTTAACCAAACATGCATGGGCATATCGGCAGGTTTCGCTTATCCTTAAGCGTCCATCAGGCCGTGAAGCGTATCCCGGAGATGTTTTTTATCTGCACAGTCGCCTACTGGAACGGGCTTGCCGTTTAGATAAAGATCACGGTGGCGGATCTATCACCGCACTTCCGATTATTGAGACACAGGCAAATGATGTATCGGCGTATATTCCTACAAATGTTATTTCCATTACCGACGGGCAGATTTTTCTGGAGTCTGATTTGTTCTATGCCGGTCAGCGGCCAGCTATTAACGTCGGAATTTCCGTTTCTCGTGTAGGAGGAACCGCACAAGTTAAAGCCATGAAAAAGGTTGCCGGAAATTTGCGGTTGGATCTCGCACAATATCGTTCTCTGGCAGCTTTTGCACAGTTTGCTTCAGATGTGGACGACACCACCAAGAAACAAATTGAACGGGGTGCCCGCATGGTCGAACTTCTGAAGCAGGGTCAATATAATCCTATGTCGGTACAGAATCAGGTGGCTTTAATCTGGGCAGGCACCGGGGGTCATCTGGACGATATACCCGTAGCGAAAATTCAGGCATTTGAAAAGGGATTTCTTGAATATCTTGAATCCAGCTACGAAAAGATGCTCACGGCGATCGCCAAAGAAAAGGCAATATCTCCTGAAACTGAAGAAAAGTTACGTGAAGCGATTACGAACTTTAAAAAATTATTCCAGGTATAAACCATGGCAAACATACGGTTAATCAGAGGCAGAATCCGATCAGCCAAGAGTATTTCACAGATAACAAAGGCGATGGAGCTCGTTTCGGCGTCAAAAATGAAGAAGGCGCAGGCACAGGCTCAGTCGGGTAAATTATATGCTCAAAAAATATATGAAATGGTAACACAACTTGCTCGCCGGGTAGATATTTCCAGTCATGCATTGCTGGTTAAACCCAAGGTGATAACCGGTCGTAAATTAGTAATTTTAATTACGACAAATAAAGGGCTTTGCGGTGGATTGAATACAAATTTATTCCGATTTATGCTGCATGAGTTTCCGCTGCTAAAACAACAAGATTATATAACATTGGGTAAAAAAGGTACTTCATTTGTGACTGCAACACGGGGTACATTAAAAGCCGATTTTTCAGAAAAAACACCCTTTATAGGGGCGGTACCGTCTCTAACGGAACTTGCAACGGAATATTTTCTTAAAGGACGGGTAGACGAAGTCGTATTGGTATATAACGAGTTTGTGTCCGCGTTAAAGCAGCTACCCAGGGTTAAGACTATTTTACCGCTCTCAATAGAAGGTGACGGACATGTCTCGGATGAGCGTGGCGAAGACTTGGAATTTTTAATTGAGCCGGGAGTACGGGCAGTCTTTGATTCTTTGTTGCCGCACTACCTGGAAAATCAAATTCGTGATGCGATTCTTCAGGCTGAAGCAAGTGAACATTCAGCCCGAATGGTGGCAATGCGAAATGCAACTGAGAATGCGAAGTCGTTTATTCAGGAATTGACGTTACTCTATAACAAAGCCAGACAGGAAAAGATTACGTATGAATTGGCCGATATAGTAACAGCGCGGATTGGCGTTCAATAAAAGTATTGTTAAGGAGAGAAAAAGTATGAAACAAACATCTATGCATACAGGAAAAATCGTTCAGGTAATCGGAGCGGTAGTAGACGTTGAGTTCGATGGGTTTACCCCCGCAATTTATGAAGCTCTGGAAATTACCCGATCCGACGAAAGTACGTTAGTATTGGAGGTTGCCAATAACTTGGGTGATAACAAAGTGAGATCTATTGCCATGGGTCCAACGGATGGTTTGCATCGTGGTGATGCCGTCAGAGCCACTGGGGCATCCATTTCGGTTCCGGTAGGCGATAAAACACTAGGAAGAATTTTTAACGTCATTGGAGAAACTATAGATGACGGTAAAGCTATTACCCAAACTGAACGGTCACCTATTCATAGGGAAGCTCCATCTCTCGAAGAACAAAGCGGTAAGCCGGAAGTGTTAGAAACCGGAATAAAAGTAATAGACCTGATTGCACCGTTCGTAAAAGGCGGTAAGGTGGCTATTTTCGGAGGCGCCGGTGTCGGCAAAACGGTTACGATTCAGGAGTTGATTCACAATGTTGCAGAGGTTCACGGAGGAGTATCCGTGTTTGCCGGAGTTGGTGAACGGACCCGTGAAGGAAATGATTTATGGCGTGAGATGAAAGATTCCGGAGTAATAAACAAAACGGCTATGGTGTTCGGACAAATGAATGAGCCACCAGGTGCACGTTTACGGGTAGCTCTAACCGGTCTGACAATGGCTGAATATTTCCGTGATCGTGAAGGACAGGATGTTTTATTGTTTATCGACAATATTTTCCGTTTTGCACAAGCAGGGAGTGAAGTATCTGCATTATTAGGTCGGGTTCCGTCGGCAGTAGGGTATCAACCCACATTGGCTTCGGAAATGGGCGAACTACAGGAGCGGATTACTTCTACGAAAAAAGGTTCTATTACGTCAGTACAGGCAGTGTATGTTCCGGCAGATGATTATACCGATCCAGCACCAGTTGCCGTATTTTCTCACTTGGACAGTACTATTTCCCTGGAACGATCGATTGCTGAGCAGGGACTATTTCCTGCTGTAGACCCGTTGGCTTCAAATTCGCGAATCATGGAGCCCAATGTGGTTGGTGATGAACATTACAACGTAGCCCGGAGCGTGCAGCGTGTACTACAACGATACAAAGATTTACAGGATATTATTGCAATTTTGGGAATGGAAGAACTCAGTGATGAAGATAAACTTGTGGTTGCACGCGCCCGTAAAATACAACGGTTCTTAACACAACCGATGTTCGTAGCAGAGCCGTTTACTGCCAGGCCGGGCAAATATGTCACCCGAGAAGAGACTGTTCGTGGATTTAAGGAAATTCTTGATGGTAAGCATGACGACAAACCTGAACAGGCGTTTTACATGATAGGTACAATAGACGAAGCGAAATAAGACCGCCTGGATAGAAACCGATCTATGAATACCTTTCTGTTGGAAATAATTACACCTGAACGTCTGGCTTTTGCTGAGCCGGTGGAAACGGTTACCGTGCCGACTGAGAATGGTCACATAGGTGTACTCCATGGTCATGTTCCGCTTTTTACTGCGTTAACTGAGGGTGAAGTTAAAATTCAACAAAAGGATAAGGAATATTATTTAGCAATCGGCGGCGGATTTATGCAGGTAACTAAACATAAGGTTTCGGTTTTAGTTTCCCGCGCAGTACATGCGGATGAAATGAACGAGGCGGAAATTAAAAAGGCACAGGATGCTGCCAAAGACGCCATTACTAATCAGGTAAAGGGAATTGAACTAGCGAATGCGCAAGCTGTATTACGTAGATCTTTACTCGAAATGAAAGTACTACGAAAGCACCGAAATACCCCTACAAGGATATAAGCGTCAGAATTTCTTCAATTATCTCTTGACAAAATCTTGTCAGAATCACTAAACTAGCGGGAAGGGGTACAACTATGAAAGTGCATCAAATCATGCGCACGTCCGTAATAACGGTTACTCCGAAAACTCCGTTTAAAGAACTGTGGGAAGCTATTTTTAAAAAACACGTGCATTCGCTTCCGGTCGTTGATACCCAAAATAGTTTGCTGGGAATTGTTGCAGAAGAAGATTTGGTACGAAGACTCTACCCGGATTTCAGTGAAATAATAGATGATTTCAAGACAGCCACTGATTTTGAAGAAATGGAGTCTAATGTCGGAAAGCTTACGGAACTGAAAGCCGGTGATGTAATGCATACCAGGGTAATATTTACCCGTGAAGATACTCCGATAATGCGGGCGTTGTCCCGGATGCTGGTGCGGAATGTGCGTCAATTACCGGTAGTTACCGGAGAAGGAATACTTATTGGCGTTATTTCCAAACGAGATATTGTAGACGCGCTCATAAAGCGTCAGGCAAACAAGAAAACGACAAAAGTAAGTCATTCCGTTTCCAAAACGGGTAAAAAGTGAGCGTGTTAGGCAATACCCTTATAGTATTCCTTGACTACACACCTATGATACGGTAAAGTATGATCCCGTAGGTGTATGTCATGATGGAATACGGGGGAAAGTGTTTTCATCTCAATAATTTTATTCTTGTTGCAACCCCTGTGGTATTTGCTTAAAGAGCCGGATGGCTCTTTTTTTTATGGCTAAATTATATCTGCATTTGGAAGACGGATCAGTTTTACCTGGGGAGTCCTTCGGGTTTAATGGAGATACACAGGGGGAAGTTGTTTTTTCCACCGGAATGACAGGTTATACTGAAAGTCTTACCGATCCTTCTTTTGCCGGTCAGATTCTGGTTTTTACCTATCCATTAATGGGAAACTATGGTGTGCCGGCATTCGAATGGTTTAATACGCATTTAAGTGCTAACTTTGAGTCGGAAAAGATCTGGGTAAAGGGTGTAGTTGTTTCGTCTCCCTCCGATCCTTCCCATTATCAATCCGTTTCTTCATTTTCGCAGTGGCTTACTTCTCAGAGGATTCCGGCTATTGGGAATATAGATACCAGAGCACTTACTCAACGCTTGCGGGAAAAAGGGGTGATGCGGGGAGTGATTTCTCATTCAGAGACTGCTCCGGCACACAAAGTGGTTTCTGCACCCGTTGTTCCGTCGGTAAGTTTACCTGAACAGGTAACATATCGTCCTGAAAGTAAAGCGAATGGGAAACACATCGCCGTTATTGATTGTGGTGTAAAGCATGGTATCTTACGGGAACTTCTGCATTTAGGATATACCGTTACGCGGGTTCCGTGGGATGCTGACCCCTTGTCCGTACCGGGAATAGACGGCGTAATCTGTTCCAATGGTCCCGGTGATCCGAAAGATTGCAAGGTAACTATCGGGCATATCGCGAACGTAATAAAAAAAGGCGTACCGTTTTTGGGAATATGTCTTGGTCATCAGTTATTGGCATTAGCCATTGGCGCGGATACCTATAAGTTAAAATACGGCCACCGCGGTCTTAATCAACCGTGTCAGGACGTCACCACGCTGAAATCCTACGTTACGTCACAAAATCATGGATATGCGGTTAAAAAAGATACGATTCCTGCAGGTTTTTCCGAGTGGTTTGTTAATCTAAACGACGGAACAAACGAAGGACTAAAACACAACACCAAACCTTTCCGCAGTGTGCAGTTTCATCCTGAAGGTCATCCGGGACCGTTTGATACCAGTTGGATTTTTTCACATATATGAAACAGATTAAATCAGTTATCTTACTCGGGTCAGGTGCATTAAAAATAGGTGAAGCCGGCGAATTCGATTACTCCGGTTCCCAGGCCATTAAGGCGTTAAAAGAAGAAGGCGTACGCGTCATACTGGTGAATCCGAATATCGCTACCATTCAGACTTCCGAAAAAATGGCGGACGAAGTCTATTTTGTTCCGGTTACCCCGTTTTTTGTTGAAGAGGTAATTCGAAAAGAAAAACCGGATGGAATTTTATTATCCTTCGGAGGACAAACAGCCTTAAATTGCGGACTGGATTTGCACAAGAATGGTGTTTTGGATAAGTATTGCGTGCAGGTTTTGGGTACTCCCATAGAGGCGATAGAGGCGACGGAGGATAGGGAAATTTTTGCGCGGCGGTTAGAGAAATTGGGGGTAGCTACAGCCAAAGGTAAAATAGTTGCCACCATCGAAGAGGCGAAGTCTGTGGCGGCAAGTATAGGCTACCCTATAATGGTACGTTCAGGATTTGCGTTAGGAGGGGCCGGATCCGGTGTGGCGCATACGGAAGAACAGTTGCTGCAATTGAGTGAACGATCGCTTGCCACCGGAAGACAAATGATAGTTGAAGAATCTCTGAAGGGCTGGAAAGAAGTTGAATATGAAGTTGTGCGTGATAAACAAGATAACTGTATTACGGTTTGTAACATGGAAAACTTCGATCCCGTAGGAATTCATACCGGTGAATCAATTGTTGTGGCACCTTCACAAACGCTGACCAATGAGGAATATTATTCCCTTAGGCAGAAATCAATTAATGTTATCCGGGATTTAAAAATTGTCGGTGAATGTAATATTCAATTTGCATTACATCCTACCAGCAGCGAAGTGAGGGTAATTGAAGTAAATGCGCGGTTATCCCGTTCTTCAGCATTAGCATCAAAAGCCACCGGGTATCCGTTGGCATATGTAGCGGCAAAACTTGCGCTGGGAAAAACGTTGCCGGAATTACCGAATAAAATCACCGGTCAGACTACTGCTTTTTTTGAACCGGCACTCGATTACGTTGTCGTAAAAATGCCCAGGTGGGATTTAGATAAATTTACTCATGTGAATCCGGAGTTAGGTAGCGAAATGAAAAGCGTGGGAGAGGTTATGAGTATCGGGCGGACATTTGAAGAAGCTATCCAGAAAGCTGCCAGAATGTTAAACGATGGTTACTCTGGTGTAATTGATCCGCAGTTTTTGGAGACGGATAAGGCTAAATTACTTGCGCAAATACAAACGCCCACATCCTTGCGATTATTTACAATTTGTACGGCTTTAGCGGCCGGAGTTTCGGCTGAGCAGGTTTCTGACGTAACTGGCATCGATCTTTGGTTTTTGAGAAAGTTGAATAATATTGTCGATACGTTTCAGGTGCTGCGTAAAACTAAAAAATGGTCTCCCGAACAGATTCGGGAGGCGAAAGAACGTGGTTTTTCAGATCAGCAACTTGCAGATATTAGCGGTATTTCCATGCGGGATATGCGACAGAAACGCGTCGAAGCAGGTATAGTTCCGTGTATAAAACGGATAGATACTATGGCAGGTGAATTTCCGGCAAGGACTAACTATCTCTATATGACATACGCCGGAAACGTGTCCGATCATATGCCGGAAACTACCAAGGAACGGGCTATTGTGTTGGGTTGCGGACCGTATTCTATCGGAACGTCTGTGGAATTTGACTGGTGCGCGGTTAATACGGTAAATACGTTCCGTGAGTCCGGGATTCATACCGTAATGATTAATTGTAACCCGGAAACGGTTTCTACGGATTATGATATTTCCGATACGCTCTATTTTGAAGAATTAAGTCTGGAGCGGGTATTGGACATCATAGACTATGAGCATGCTCCGGTGGTAGTTTCGGTTGGCGGTCAGATTCCCAATAACTTAGCGCCAAAACTGTATGCATACGGTGCCACAATTATGGGTACGTCTCCCGAACAAATACATAGGGCGGAATACAGAAAAAGTTTTAGCGCGTTGTTGGATACCCTTAATCTGAATCAACCTGCCTGGACGGAAGCCACATCTTCCCGGCAAGCCCTGGTGAAAGCAAAAGAAATAGGGTATCCCGTACTGGTGCGGCCGTCGTTTGTGCTATCCGGTCGGGCGATGAGTATTCTGGATTCAGAACAGGAGTTGGAACGGTATTTGGTAAATTTGGAATTGGATTTAACGGAATATCCATTGGTTATTTCCAAATTCCTTTCCGGTGCCCGGGAATTCGATTTTGATGGAGTTGCGCAGGACGGCAAAATATTGGTGTCGGCAATTTCGCAACATATCGAAGGTGGAGGTGTACATTCGGGGGATTCAACTATTGTGTACCCGACGTTTAGTGCCGACGAAGCTACCTTAGGAATTATCCGTGGCTATACGGAAATGATTGTAAAAGAATTAATGGTCAGCGGTCCGTTTAACATTCAGTTTCTGCATTGGCAAGATGAACCGTATGTTATCGAGTGTAACCTCCGAGCCTCGCGAAGCATGCCGTTAGTCAGTAAAGCAATGAAAGTGAATTTTATGCAGGTGGTGGCACAAGTATTACTAGAAAAAAAAGATATATCTATTCCTCAAATACGCACAGGGTTTTATACCGTAAAAGTTCCCCAGTTTTCATTCCACAAATTGCGGGGAGCCGATCCGGTGGCCAGGGTAGAAATGACTTCAACAGGAGAAGTTGCTGCAATGGGAACTGACGTTTCCGAAGCATATTTAAAAGCAACACTATCTACCGGGGTAAGATATCCGACGAAAAAGGCAGTATTCGTGAGTTTAGGTGGTGCTAAAGCAAAACTGGCATTCCTCAGTACGTGTACGGATTTGGTTAAAGCCGGATATACCATCTATACCACCTCCGGTACTCATTTGTTTTTAAAGGAATACGGAGTGGAGTCCCAACGTGTCGGAAAAATATTTGAGGGTGTCCATCCCAATGCATCTGACTTACTTCAGGACCGGTTAATAGATTTTATGGTAGTCATTCCGGAGAAACAGCGTGACCATCGGACAATGAGTACATTTGAAAAAACGTTATCGGACGGGTATCAACTTCGACGGAAGGCCATAGACTTAGGATTACCGGTTTATACGAATTTAGCCAGTGCTATATTTTTTGTCGCGACGATTTTAAAGTATCGTCCCGAGACGCTGACGATTGCGCCTTGGTCGAACTATGGATCGCCTGTGAAAGGAGTTTAGTTATGCAGACCAATACCTTATTTAAACAGGATATTTTGAGTGCGGACCAATTTGATGTAGGACTCCTTGATTTGGTGATTGCCGAAACAAAAGCAATGGAAACTATTGTTGAGACAAAGGGAGCAACCGATATATTACACGGCAAAATTATGACCGCCTTGTTCTATGAAGCTTCGAGCAGAACATTCAGTTCGTTTATTACCGCTATGCAGCGTTTGGGTGGGGGATTTGTACCGCTTCAGGGAGTGTCATATTCTTCAGTATCAAAAGGTGAAACATTGCCCGATACGGTCCGGACATTTGCCAGTTATTCCGATATCGTAGTTATTCGCCACCCGGAAGTAGGAGCTGCAAAAATAGCGGCAGAATTTTGTGACAAACCGGTAGTAAATGCCGGCGATGGCGTCGGTGAGCACCCGACACAGGCATTGTTGGATTTTTATACCATAACCAAGCATTTCGGGAATCTCAATGGAGTACATATTGCCATGGTGGGAGACCTTCTAAACGGTAGAACTATACATTCTTTGCTTAAATTAGTCTCCTTGTACAAAGGTGTCACAATTCATTTAGTTTCACCGCAGTTATTGCGCTTACCGCAGGAATTACTGGAAAAAGTGCAGAAACGCGGAATAACTATAACGCAAACCGAAAAACTTGATGAATTATTACCTATCGCGGACGTGTTATACATTACGCGGGTTCAGAAAGAACGGTTTACGGATTTGGAATCATATGAACAGGTAAAACATTATTATGTGATTACTCCGGAAATAATGAAAAAAGCCAAGAAAACGGCTATTGTGATGCATCCGTTCCCGCGGGTAGGGGAAATAGCAATGGATGTAGACCTGGATCCGCGTGCATTATATATCCGTGAACAGATGCGGAATGGCATGTTTGTGCGCATGGCATTATTAAAACTGGTTTTAACGAAATGAGGTTTTAGTATGGCAATACAACGGTTTCCCGGGTTTATAGACGTGCATGTTCATCTGCGCGATCCGGGGTTAACGCAGAAGGAGGATTTCTATACCGGTAGCCGGGCAGCCGTAAAGGGTGGCTTCACCTTCTTATTGGATATGCCGAATAATCCGGTTCTCACTACCAGTGCGGAGTCTTTGGCGGAAAAAGTTCATCTATCCGGCAAAGGGATGGTAGATATCGGATTTTATTTCGGAACTACGGGAGAAAACCTCAATGTATTCTCAGAAATTGATAAAGATCCGCGTGTATTCGGTCTTAAAATATATTGTAATTTAACTACCGGAAATTATGTGGTTCGGGATGCCACGGTGAGGGAAAAAATTTTGGCAGCCTGGACCAGTCCAAAACCTATCGCCGTGCATGCTGAAGGTGAAATGGTCGGGGAAATGATTCAATTGGCGATAAAATATGACCGCAGACTACACATTTGTCATGTGTCTCAGGCCATCGAGGTAGATGCGATCAGGCGTGCTAAAAAAACATTTCCTAAACTTTCTGCCGGTGTTACGCCGCATCATCTGTTCCTGACAGCGGACGATAAAAAAACCTTAGGTAACAATGCCAGAATGAAGCCGGAACTGGGAACGCAAAATGATCAGGATGCCCTGTGGGAAGGACTACGCGACGGAACAATTGATGTAGTGGAGAGTGATCATGCTCCGCATACAATTGACGAAAAAAAGAACGATCCACCTCCATTTGGTGTACCGGGACTGGAAACAACGTTAGGATTGCTGTGGAAAGCCGTTCACGCTCAAAAAATCAAACGCGCGGATGTCATTAAATTTTTGTATGACAATCCGAAAAAATTGTTTTCTATTCCGACACAGCTGGATACCTATATCGAATTAGATCCGGACAAACCGTATTCCATCGGAGCAGATGGGTATGAAACCAAATGCGGCTGGTCTCCGTTTAATTCATGGGAAGCGTACGGAAAGGTACAGACTGTGGTTTACAAAGGAAATCTGATATTTTCAGACGGGAAATTTACGGGTTAATTATGGCTCGATAAGAACAATAAAATGCGCAGATACAACCTAAGGAGGATGAATCAATGAAAGATCAAACGCCTTTCTATGATGCGGGACTCAGTTATGAAGAAAATTACGATAAAGGACCATTTGGTGTGTTTGCGGACAATACGATTCAGGTAGAGACGTCACGTGACACATATGATTTCCTTGGACATACCGTTTCGCTTCCGTTTGGAATACCAGCCGGACCTCTATTAAACGGTAAATTTTGTGAAGCGGCGATGCGGTTGGGATTCGCGTTGTCTACCTATAAAACCGTCAGGGGAGAAGAAACCCCTTGCCATCCATTCCCCAACGTAGTTAGGGTAAATGGTGATGCCGATACAATTCGGCCGGGAGAAACCGTTATCGCGAACAACGATATTACACATATTGATATCGAACATGACGGAATAACCAATTCATTCGGGGTACCTTCAAAGAGTCCAACAATTTGGGTCGCCGACGCGACGCGGGCGGTCCATCATACTCCGGAAAGAAGTTTACTTATTATGAGTTTTATGGGAACCAAACATGAAGGTATGACGAGAGATGAATATGTTGCTGATTTTGCCAATACATGCAGACTGGCTCGTTCTACAGGTGCACCGGTATTGGAAGTAAACTTCTCCTGTCCAAACGTAGGGAAAGAAGGGTTAATCTGTAACGATGTGGAAACGTCTACGGCTATTTTGGAGGCATTACACAGCGAAAAAGGAAATATACCGTTACTTGTTAAAATCGGATATTTTCCAAAAGAGGCCCAGGCTACACTGGAACTATTATTAGCCGCCATTCATAAAAATGCTGATGGGGTAGTTGCCATTAATACGGTACAGGCCACGGTACTCAACGCAGACGGCACACAGGCTCTTCCCGGTTCAGCCGTGCGTCGGCAAAGCGGCACTTGCGGTGCGACTATCCGTTGGGCAGGCTTGGAAATGGTCGACCGCATTCATGCAGTCAGAACCAATCGGGGTTGGCGGGATTTTGCATTAATAGGGGTTGGAGGTGTTACCAAGCCCGAAGACTACTATACGTACCGCCAGGCGGGTGCGGATGCCGTACAATCCGCTGCCGGGGCCATGTGGCGGCCGCTGTTGGCTCAGGAAATAATCCATCAGGAAAATAGGAAATAACAGCGTATGAGTAAACTCTATGGTATCCAAACTGAATCTGCCTTAAAAAATTTTCCGTTGGCACACCATCAGGTACAGAAAGAGCTTATGTATGCTTTGGCGGAAGTAAAGTTGGCAGCTGTACGGGCCAATGCGCAGACTGGAGCTATTGATCAAGTGAGGGCCGAAGCAGTAGAAGCTGCCTGTCGTGAAATATTAGCGGGTTCACATGACGACCAGTTCGTTGTATCCGATATCCAGGGTGGTGCGGGAACTTCTATTAACATGAACGTAAACGAAGTAATTGCTACCCGCGCTACGCAAATGCTAAACGAAAACGGGAAATCCGAAACCGTACACCCCTTGGATCATGTAAATCGATCACAATCCACAAATGATGTAAACCCAACTGCTTTGAAAATAACATTAATCCGGTTAGGTAAAAGTATAGAGACGGAATTGGATTTACTTGCCGACGTGTGTCACAGTCGTGGGAAAGAGTTTTCCGGGATCGTTAAGCTTGGGCGCACACATTTACAGGATGCGGTACCCATGACAGTAGGACAAGAGTTTGATTCCTGGTCTGCAATTCTTATGCGTCATAGACAGCGTCTGCAAGAGGCATTTTCATATTGCCGTGATATAAATTTAGGTGGTACTGCTATCGGAACGGGTGCAAATGCAACGGATGAATATCGTATCCGGGTCATTAAGGAGTTGCAGCAGGTAACTGGGGAAAATATCCGGGTAACAGATAATTTGATTGCCCAAACAAGTAGCCAAACTGATTTTGTACACGTAATAAACGTAATAACTGTATTACTCAATGACCTCTCAAAAATAGCTAACGATATTCGCGTACTTGCCAGCGGACCGAGAGGCGGCATTGGGGAGATTGTCCTTCCGGAAAAGCAAAAAGGATCTACGATAATGCCGGGAAAAGTAAATCCGGTTATTCCGGAAACGGTAAACCAGGTATATTTTTTTGTATGCGGAAAGCGAACTACGGTTGAACAAGCGGCTCAAGCTGCCCAATTGCAATTGGGAGTTATGTTCCCAGTACTCGCCGATGCCATTTTAAGTTCCTGTAAAATTACCAGAACAACGCTGCAGTTATTTCGGGAAGAATGTATAGCTACGCTTACGATTAATACGGATGCGATTTCACGTCATCTTGAAGAATCAACTGCGTACGCTACTTTGCTTACACCCCGTTTGGGATATGATGTTGTAAGCGATATCGTGAAAGAAGCCATTTCCGGAAACCGGACGTTACGTGAGGTAGTCATACAGCGAAATATCCTTTCAGAAACGGAATTTAATCAGATTGTCCAAACTGATAGTAAGGAGTAAGTATGTCGTTCTTACAGAAACTGACCAGTATAGAAAAAAAACAGAATACGCTCGTTTGTGTAGGACTCGACAGCGATATCCAGAAAATTCCCGAGTCATTCAGAGCTATGGATAATGGACAGTTCCAATTTAATAAAGCTATTGTAGATGCTACTCACGATCTCGTAAGTGCGTATAAACCCAACAGTGCCTTTTATGAAGGTAGGGGAGGTGAAGGAATTAAACAGCTAAAATTAACCTGTGATTATATCCGTACAACCTATCCGGAATTAGCCATAGTATTGGATGCCAAACGTGCTGATATAGGTTCGACCAACTCCGGATATGTCCAGTATGCATACGATTACTTACAGGTGGATGCGATTACACTTCATCCGTACTTAGGGAAAGAAGCACTTACACCCTTTCTGGATCGGGAAGATAAGGGATGTATAATTTTATGTCGTACTTCCAATTCCGGAGCAGGTGAATTTCAGGATTTGCAGATCGGCCGAGAGCCGCTCTATATTGCTGTCGCCAAAAGGGTTATAACAACTTGGAATTCAAATAATAACTGTCTGTTGGTTGTCGGTGCAACGTATCCGAAAGAACTGGCACAAATCCGGGCAATTGCCGGAGACATGACGTTTTTGGTACCGGGCATAGGAGCGCAGGGAGGGGATATAAAAGCTACCGTTACTGCGGGAATGAATTCACATGGTTCAGGTATGATTATAAATTCCTCCAGAGGAATTATTTTCGCATCGAGCGGTGCTGATTTTGCGGAAAGAGCCAGACTTGAAGTTGAAAACATGCGGAAGGAAATAAATACGTATCGGGAAATACAGAGTGAGGAGGCTAAATGAATACTCTATTTGACCAAAATGCAGCCACGTTGGTAGCGAAACAACTCTTAAAGATTCATGCAGTTACAATAAATACTGCAAAGCCATATAGGTATGTAAGCGGCATGTTAGCTCCGATTTATACTGACAACAGGCTGCTCATTTCTCATACTCCCGAATGGGCAGTAATTATAGATCAGTATATTTCCGCGATTGACAAACACTTTGCATCTGCTCAAGTATTTTCCGGTACTGCAACAGCAGCTATTCCACATGCAGCCGTGGTCGCTTTCAAACTGCAAAAGCCAATGGTATATGTCCGCACATCAAAAAAAGAGCATGGAAAAGAAAATCAGATTGAAGGGGAATTCGAGAAAGGGAGCTCAGTCTTGATAATTGAAGATTTGGTTTCAACCGGGAAAAGCATTGCGGAAAACGTCAATGCAATCCGTGCTGCAGGTGGACGAGTAACCGATTGTCTGGCAATTACAACCTCTACACTTTCGGCATTTGCAAATAGTATTAGTGAATTAAAAATAAATTTGACGACACTCACAAATATTGAAACGGTTATTCAAACAGCTTTTACGGAGAAGTACATTTCAGCGGAAGATGAAAAAATAGTACAGCAATTTTTAAAGAATCCTAAGGCTTGGGGACATGAAATGGGGTTTGAATAACATGAAAAATATTCAGGTGGTTAGTCATCCGATTATAGATCAATCCCTGACGATACTTCGTGATAAAAATACGGGAACGGAAGAATTCCGAAGACATGCAGGAATAGTTTCGAAATTATTATTGATGGAAGCTACAAAATCTTTCGGGACGGTACCCCATAGGGTTGAAACGCCGTTGGCACCATTTGCAGGGAAGAGAATAACAGAGGAGACGATAGTAGTTCCGGTATTGCGGGCAGGATTGGCCATGCTTTTTGCACTCCAGGATTTTTTGCCATCGGTTTCCGTCGGGTTTATCGGACTGGAACGTGACGAAAAGACCGCTATTGCGCGGGAATATTATCAGAAGCTGCCTCAGATATTTTCATCACATACGGTTATAGTGTTAGATCCCATGCTTGCCACGGGGGGATCGTTCGACGATACGGTTAGTGCATTAAAAATTAAGGGTGCAACACATATATTGTGTGTTTGTATTGTTTCGGCACCCGAGGGAATTGCGCGTATTGAACAGAAACATCCTGATGTTACGCTATATACAGCGGCAATAGACGAGTCGTTAAATGAGAAAAAATACATAATTCCAGGTTTAGGGGATTTCGGCGATAGGTATTTTGGGACATAATTTTTTTGTTATACTGCAGCGATGGACATGTATACCATTACGCTCTGTGGCTTGCAGCGCTCCCTGCCTTTAACACATGTGGGAAGGCAGACCCGTTTGGCTAATTTTACCTTTTTGGGTGACGTGGAATTGGTTGATCGTCTGGCAGATACATTCGCGGACAAACTACGGGTAATTGCCTTTGACTACGTGGTGGGAACGGATGTAAAAACGGTACCACTTGTGCATGGTGTTGCCAAAAGGCTTGGTCATTCCCGGTATGTCGTGTGCCGCAAAAGCGTGAAACCGTACATGGTTAATCCTCTCATAGTAAAACCGCAGGAGCATTATCCGAAACACATTCAGCCTCTCGTCTTAAACAGAAGCGATGCCGACTTACTGAGGGGAAAAAAAGTCATCGTTATGGACGATGTTGTTTCAACCGGCGTTACCATGCGGATGGTAACTGGTCTGATGACACAGGTAGGCGCGCATATTATGCACTACGCGACTGTGCTTAAACAGGGAAAGCAATTTGATCATTTACCGAATCTCATTTACCTGGCGGAATTACCAATTTTCTCGACACCGTAAATTATTCCTCTTGACAGTAAGACGTCAGAATTGATACGTTGATGTGTATTACAGCGAAATACCCTTGGCCTTTAAGGGAATCACTATGAATCAAGAGGCACAACGAGCAACGCTCGACAGTATTAGTATTTGTCTATGAGAACTTAACCCGCGCAAAGCGGGTTTTTACGTTTTATGAGGCAATTGCCGATAACCGTTACGGAAAAACAACCACTGTGGGATCACTGCGGTCTGGTGGCAGCGTTTTCTCCACAAGATGCGTATTTTTTTCAGACGGGATTGCGTGGACTACAGGTGTTGCAAACCAGGGGATACGATGGTGCCGGCTTTTGGGCTCAGGATAGTGACGGTAGGATTTATCAGTACAAAGGTACGGGAATGATTAATGAAGTCTTTTCTCCGGAAATTACCCAGTTATTCAGGCGCACACCTGCAAAAATATGGGTGTACCAGGTGCGTTACGGCACCAGTGGAAATTTTGAACCTGCGAACGTTCAGCCGTTGATTGCTACGCATAAGTTATCTGGTCAACCGTTTGTCGTGGCGCATAACGGACAGTTTTCTTTCGATCGAAATCAACCGCAGACTGGTGCCAGCGATACGGTATTGTTTACCCAGGAATTGGCACAAAGCAACGGGCCGGGATGGGATCAGCGGATAGTAAGTATTCTGAACCGCAAACGAGGAGCCTGGAGTTTAGTAGTGGGAACAAAAGACGCCTTGTATCTTGCACGGGATTCGTATGGATTCAGGCCATTAGTCTACGGGCATGTATTCGATAAACGGACCGGAAGTTACATTTGGGTGGCCGCGTCAGAAACCAGTAGTCTGGAAACCATTGGAGTTGAAGATTATTTAGAAGTTCCGCCGGGAACGATTGCCAAGATTACAAAAGACGGGTTGACTGTTCTGGCAAAAATTAACACCAGAAAGTTTGCAGCCTGCATATTTGAAAATATTTATATTCAGCATGGATCCGGAAAAGCACTAATTCCCCGTACGAATGCCCGAAAAATAATGCTGTCCCCCACTGTGGACGAAGTCCGCCGCCGGTCGGGTAAAATACTGGCACAAGAAGCACCGCTTACACAACAGGATGTGGATATGGTTATCGGCGTTCCGGGAACGGGAATAGAAGGCGGTATGCGGTATGCAAGAGCCCTGAATTTACCGTATTTTCAGGCAATTACCGATAGATCCAACTCGTTGCTCGAACAGCGGACCTTTATGACAGCCAAAATAGATAGCATTTACCAGAAAGTACTGGACCATTTTAATTTTGACGGGCAAACGTTAAAGGGCCGAAAAGTCGTATTGGTAGATGACTCCGTAGTAAGAGGAAATATAACCCGGGGCTTAGTGCATTTACTAAAAGAAGTGTACGGCGTAGCCGCTGTTCATTTGCGGATACTATGTCCGCCGATAGATAAAGGGTGTCATCTGGGAGTAAATACCAGAACCCAGCATGAGCTTATAGCTGCCCGTCACAACAATAATATAGAAAGTATCCGTGAAGAAACCGGAGCCGATTCTTTGGCATATCTCAGTGCCGGAGGGCTGAAAGAAGCGATTACCGGTGATTCAAAGGCTACCGGTTTTTGTTTAGGCTGTATGGCCGGACATCAGTATCCGATAAATGAATACGGTGAACCTGTGCTAAGGGTAGTAAAAACAAATCCAAAAGAAAAAACCGCACCTGTGGTGCCTATTCGCATGATGGGAAGAGCGTAGTAATGAGAAATAGTGAAATACGTACAGCATTATTTATTTCAGGTTCCGGGACGACTGCGGATGCAGTGATGCAGGCAGTCGAATCTGGTGAGTTACCGCATATCCGGTTGGCAGGCGTCGTTTCCAGTAATCCGGAAGCCGGTGGTTTGGCAAAGGCTCAGGCACGGAATGTTCCCGCGTTTGTAGTGGACAGAAGTCTGTTTAATAAACGGGAAGCATTTGGTGCAGCCATACTTGAACTCATGAAACGGCTGGATGTCGACTTTATTTCCCAGAATGGATGGTTACCGCTTACTCCTGCTGAAGTCGTAGAAACCTATCGCGGGAGAATTATTAACCAACATCCCGGACCACTTGATCCGGGACATGCTGATTTCGGCGGAAAAGGAATGTATGGCTCACGGGTAACGGCAGCCAGACTTGCTTATATTTGGACCTCTAATTGTGAAGCCTGGACTGAAAGTACTATTCATCATGTAACACCCGAATACGATAAAGGTGAGTTGATACGCGTTTTGCGAATCGCTGTCCCTGCCAGTACGGAAACCATCACCATCGGTCAACTATCGCAGCAAGCAGACCAGTTAAGGAATGTTACGGTTGCCGTGCAGCGCCAGTTACTGCCGATAGAACATCAGAATGTTCTGGATGTGCTGGAAGCTTTGGGAGAAGGTGATCTTCCTGAGTTTCACCGACCGGAACCGCTTATTCCCGATGAACATGCAGCGGTGCTTAATGAAGCAAAACAAATAGCCATAACAGTATTTCCGGAAGGATAGTTTATGAAAAAACATATCTGTATTATCGGATCGGGTGCACGGGAACATGCTATCGGTTGGAAATTGTCGCAATCACCCGTAGTAGGCTCGATTTCTTTTTTGCCGGGGAATGGGGGGACAACAGAAGTGGGAAAGAATGTGGCAATCCCTGTAGACGATATTCCCCGAATACTCGACTGGGTATTGGCAAATAAACCGGATATGGTGGTAATCGGGCCTGAATTACCTTTAGCGATGGGCTTGTCGGATCAACTGCGGGAAAAGCATATTGCCGTAATAGGACCAAGTCAGGCTGCTTCCCAATTGGAAACGAGCAAAGTTTGGGCTACCGAGCGATTTGCGCGTTGGGGAATACCTCATCCCTCAAGCAGAATATTTCGGACAGCCGAGTCTGCCAGCCGATTTCTTGAATCGTTGAACTGGAGCAAACACCCGCAGGTTATAAAGGCAGACGGCTTGGCAATGGGTAAAGGTGTGTTTGTCCCGGATACTGTAGCCGAAGCCCTTGTAATAGTGCAGCGAATAATGCGTGATAAAGAATTCGGAGATGCAGGAAATGCGGTAGTTATGCAACAACGGTTAACCGGGAAAGAGGTATCTGTATTGGCATTTTGTGACGGTAAGACTATTTCGTTGATGCCTGCTGCAGCTGACTATAAGCGTATATTTGATGGAGATAAGGGACCAAATACCGGAGGTATGGGTGCGATTTCACCGGTTCCGTATTTTACCGGAGAAATGGAACAATACGTTAGGGAAAAAATAATGCAGCCTACGATTAGGGGGCTTGCCCAAGAAAATATTCCGTATCAGGGAGTGCTGTATGCCGGCCTGATGATAACCGATGAAGGACCGCAAGTACTAGAGTTTAATGTGCGGATGGGCGATCCGGAAACCCAAGTACTACTATGCCGGATGGATACTGATTTGTATACCGTTTTTTCGCATATGGTAAACGGTACGCTTTCACAGCTTTCCCTACGCTGGAGCGATGCATCTTCAATGTGTGTAGTATTGGCGGCAGCGGGATATCCCGGCGTTCCCGAAAAGGGAATTTCCATTTCCGGTTTAAAGAAAGATAGAAACGACAATATTCACGTATTCCATGCGGGAACGGAAAAGGCAGGAACTGACATAAAAACTTCCGGGGGTCGGGTATTAGCCATAACAGCAACAGGGAATTCGTTTCTGCAGGCGCAGGAATTAATTTACGGCATTATCGGGGCCAATGGTATTTCGTTTACCGGAATGCAATACAGAAAAGATATAGCAACATTCAAACCAACAACACAGGACATAGTACCGTTCCGTCTGGAGGTGGTGACAACGGGGAAGGATTCTCGGATACATGTGCGACAGGCGGCGATAGCGGATACAGGATTTACCATTTGCGGCATGCTTGATGTATACACCATAGATGCCGCGTTTACGGTGCAGCAAAAATCCAGAGTAATGGACATGCTGGCAAACCCGGTTACGCAGCAGATCGTGGCTCCGCCCGAACTGGCGCAGGTTTCGGTGAGCGATTTTACTTGGGCAATTGAAATTGGGTTTCTTCCGGGTGTAACGGACAACGTCGGCAGTACGGTAAAAGAATTGATTGCCGAAGTGCTAAAGTATCCATTTGCTTCCGATCAGCAAGTATATACCTCTCAGGTAATATTTGTGAGGGGTATGGAAGACCGTAATTCGATTCTTGCACTGGCCTCAGGTTGGTATAACCCATTGATCCAGCGAATGTCCATTAAATCATATGACGAGTATGTTCGTGACGGCGGTATGGACGTACGTATTCCTAAAGTGCATTTGCGTCCTGAGACCGCAGTACTGCATGTGGATTTACATGTTTCCGATGAGGAATTAACAAGAATAGGAAAAGAGGGAATTGCAAATACCGGTGGCACCAGGAGAGGACCTTTGGCACTTGATTTACGGTATCTGCGGGCGATCAGAAATTATTTTGATACGGTCGGCCGCCATCCCACGGATATAGAACTTGAGTCTATTGCCCAGACATGGTCGGAACACTGTAAACATACTATTTTTGCTGATCCGATAGATGAGGTAAAAGAGGGACTGTTTAAGAGTTACATTAAAAAAGCCACCGAAGAAATAAGGCGTAAAAAAGGTACTGGGGATTTTTGTGTTTCCGTATTTACGGACAATTCCGGTGCCATAGAATTTGATGAAGAATATCTGGTTACTGACAAAGTGGAAACTCATAATAGTCCTTCAGCACTTGATCCGTTCGGTGGGGCTATCACCGGAATAGTCGGTGTAAACAGGGATGCGTTGGGTTTTGGTATGGGAGCTAAACCGATACTTAACAGATACGGATTCTGCTTCAGCTCTCCTGATGACGAATCGTTATTGTACAGAGATAAAGCATTAACCCAACCTTTATTGTCTTCTAAACGTATTATTAACGGGGTTATTGACGGAGTAAACAGTGGCGGAAACTGTTCGGGTATACCTACGACGCAGGGGTTTATGTACTTTGATGAGAGATATAGAGGAAAGCCATTAATTTTCGTGGGCACGGTAGGACTGATTCCCAAAAAAGTAGGAAAGGTAATACTTTCGGAAAAAATGGCTAGACCGGGGGATTATATTGTCATGGCCGGAGGCAAAGTCGGATTGGATGGAATTCATGGTGCCACCTTTTCTTCTGAAGCGTTAACTACTGGGAGTCCGGCTACCGCCGTGCAGATCGGTGATCCGATAACGCAAAAAAAATTAAGCGACGTTATTGTACGGGAAGCACGTGATCTGCAGTTATATCATAGTATTACCGATAACGGTGCGGGTGGTTTATCGTGTTCTGTGGCCGAGATGGCAAAAGAATGCGGTGGTTGTTTGGTGGAACTGGAAAAAGTGCCTTTAAAATACCCGGGACTTGAACCCTGGCAGATATGGATTTCCGAATCTCAGGAGAGAATGACATTGGCTGTTCCGCCAGACCGTTGGGAAGCATTACGGGAGCTTTGTAGCAGACGTGGCGTAGACGTATGGGTTATCGGAATGTTTACCGATTCCGGGAGGTGTAGAGTTGATTACCAACAAAATACGATTATGGATGTCAGCATGGAGTTCCTGCACTATGGTTTACCTGTGCGGGCTATGACGTCTTCGTATAGTACACATGAAATTCCAACCGATAATAAACCTGAATCTGCGGATTATACGTCCGACGTACTTCAATTAATCGGTGGGTTAAACATAGCCAGTATTGAGCAAATATCTTCGCAATATGATCATGAAGTACAAGGAACGTCCGTGATTAAACCGCTGCAGGGTAAGGGTCGGATAAATACGGATGCCACCGTGATCCGTCCGGTATTTTCTTCTGCCAAAGGCGTCATTGTTTCGCAATCACTATACCCTGCATATACCGAGATGAACGCATATAAAATGGCGGCGGCAGCCATAGACACTGCCATCCGCAATTGCGTCACGATGGGTGCGGATATAAACAGACTGGCACTACTGGATAATTTTTGTTGGTGTTCGTCTACTGAGCCGGAACGATTAGGACAACTGAAAGCTGCCGTAAAGGCCTGTTATGATTACGCGCTTGCTTACGGTACTCCGTTTATTTCCGGCAAAGACAGTATGTTTAATGATTTTAAAGGATACACGGAAACGGGTGAATCAGTTAAAATATCCGTTCCTCCTACGCTCTTAATTTCCGTTATCGGTACTGTTCCGGAAATAGTGACTTTAGTAACTCCTGATGCAAAATTTCCCGGAGATAGTGTATATCTGTTGGGAGGTACGGCCAATGAACTGGGTGGATCGGAGTATTACCGGTTAAAACGGGATGTTTCCGGTATAATTCCGACAGTAAATGCCGAAAAAAATCGGAAATTGTACGAGGCGTATTACCGGGCGATACAGGCCGGACTCATTACCTCTGCTCAAAGCCTGCATTTGGGTGGACTTGCTGCCGCTTTAGCAAAGTCTGCTCTGGGTGGTCGTCTGGGCATGGATATTTTCTTCTCGGCTCTGGCAGACGAGGTTTCCCGGAACGATGTGGCGTTGTTCTCAGAAAGTCAGGGCAGAATACTGGTAACTGTGGCACCGCAACATGGAGAGGATTTTGAAGCACTGTTCGGAGAAGGGGTTTGTAAAAAAATAGGTGAAGTTACGGTCAATCGCTCGCTAAAAATAATAGGGATAAACGAAAAAGTCATAGTGAATACGACTATCGGAGATATTGATTCACAATACCGTAAGCGTTTTGGCATTGTGTATCATTACCAACCCAAGGCGATGATTCTGTCCGGATACGGGTTGAATTGTGAAGATGAAACCGCGTTCGCTTTGAGGCAGGCAGGAGCCGGTACGGACATAGTGCACATAAATGATCTCGTAGAAAAATCCGATTTGGAAAAATACGAAATGCTGGTCGTACCCGGCGGGTTTTCTTTCGGGGACGATACGGGTTCCGGAAATGCGTATGCCTTAAAATTGCGCAGTAGGTTGTGGGATCAATTACTTGCCTTCGTTCAACAAGATCACTTAATACTGGGGATTTGTAACGGGTTTCAGGTACTCGTGAATTTGGGACTGCTTCCGGCTTTGGATGGTGCATACGGTACGCGCCATGTGGCACTCACACACAACGATTCCGCCAGATATATAGCCCGATGGGTAGATTTGCAGGTGCGTTCAAAATCACCCTGGTTTGCGGGAATTACTTCGCTGTCGCTGCCTATTGCCCACGGAGAAGGGAAGCTTGTGGCGTCTGCCGGCGTCATGGGAGAACTGAATCGATTACAGTTGATTGCAGCCAGGTATACCAGAGGAGAACTTTGCCGATGGTTCGGACTTACCGGAAATCCAAATGGTTCTACTGAGGATGCGGCCGCCCTTACTGATATGAGCGGCAGAATTTTGGGACTTATGCCTCATCCGGAAAGGGCAATAGCGTATACGCAAATGCCGAATTGGACGTATCTGCAAAATATTGCCAAACGGGAGGGAAAACAGTTACCGACGGAAGGACCGGGGTTGTCTATTTTCCGTAACGGTGTATCCTATTTTTGTACCTAAGTATGAAACATCCACACACAATAGCCACTCTGGGAAGTCATTCGGCCTTACAAATACTTAAGGGAGCAAAAGATGAAGGTTTTCCCACATTACTTATTACTACAAATACACGGGTTGGGTTCTATCGCCGGTTTCCCTTTATAGACGAAGTCGTAGGGATTCCGTCGTTTGCAGAATTCGGATCTGCAGAAAAAGTTTTGCAACAACGGAATGCAATTTTGGTACCGCATGGATCTTTTGTGGCGTATCTGGGAGTTGAAGGGAATAAGAACATAAAAGTCCCGTATTTCGGTAACAAAAAAGTATTGGATTGGGAAGCTGATCGTCGTCAGCAATTAAAGTGGCTACGTCGGGCGAATCTCCGTGTGCCGCGTGAGTTTTCAAAACACGACCATATAGACAGACCGGTGATCGTAAAACTATTCGGAGCTGGTGGCGGAGCGGGATATTTTGTGGCGCATAATCAACAGGACTTTGAGAAAAAAATAGGAGTCATGTTGGATAAGGAATATTTGGTGCAGGAATATGTGATAGGTGTTCCCATCTATTTGCATTTTTTCTATTCGCCGCTTACACGGCAAATGGAGCTCATGAGTATAGACAGAAGATACGAAACGAATGTGGATTCGCTTGGCCGTATGCCTTTAGCACATCAGGAAACCATAGATGTTATTCCTTCATTTGTCGTAGTCGGTAATAGTCCTTTATCTCTGCGGGAGTCGTTAATGCCGGAAGCGTACGATATGGCAGAGCAACTGGTGGCGGCTTCGCGGGAATTAATAGACTCCCGAGGAATGTTCGGACCGTTTTGTTTGGAAACGATTGTTACACCGGATCAGAAATTTTACGTAATAGAAATATCGTGTAGGATAGTAGCCGGAACAAACCTGTTTACATCCGGCTCACCGTATTCTGCGCTCATGTATGACGAACCAATGAGTACAGGAAGGCGGATTGCTAGAGAAATCAAACATGGTATAACACAAAAGAGATTAGGGGAGTTGTTAGATTAGGAGGCATATGGTGCACGTGGTTATTGGAGCACAATGGGGAGATGAAGGTAAAGGAAAATTTGTAGATATATTTTCCCAGCGTGCGGATACAATTGTTCGGTTTCACGGCGGAAACAATGCAGGTCATACGGTAATAAACCAATACGGAAAATTTCCGCTCCATTTGGTTCCGGCCGGAATATTTAACACAAAAGCCACGGTTGTAATCGGATCGGGCACCGTACTTGATCTGGAGGTGTTATTGGGAGAAATTGCCATGTTGGAAAAAGCAGTTAAGGGAATTACCAAACGGCTGATAATTTCACCCAGATGTCACATTATAATGCCGTATCATAAGCTGCTGGACAGACTCTATGAAGAAGCAAAAGGAAAGGCGAAAACAGGTACTACCGGTAGGGGAATAGGTCCGGTATATGCTGACAAAGTGTCGTACAACGGCATCAGGCTTTATGATTTATTTGACAAAGCTGCCTTTCATGAAAAATTACATATATCGTTACTGATAAAAAATAAAGTCATACGTAGTTTGGGTGAATCCGCCCTTTCGGAAATAGCGATTGAAACCGAAAAACTGGAACAATTTGCCAAATTGAAAAAATATATTGCCGAACCGTTTCCGTTGTTACAGGCGGATTTACGCAAAAAGAAATATATTCTGTATGAAGGCGCACACGGAATTTTTTTGGATAACGACTGGGGTACGTATCCTTTTTGCACTGCCTCATCCTGTGTTTCTGCTGCTATTACTGCCGGATCAGGAATTCCTGCACAGAAAATTACGGATGTTACCGCAGTCGTAAAAGCGTATACCACGAGAGTGGGAGCTGGTCCGTTTCCTACTGAACTAGATGATACCGACGGCGAAACCATCCGTCAGGTTGGTGCGGAGTTCGGTACAACCACCGGAAGGCCCCGCCGCTGTGGCTGGTTAGATGTGGAGTTACTCCGGTTCGCCGTGGCGTTAAACGGAGTTACCGAAGTGGCGTTAACCAAACTGGATGTACTTGATGGTTTCCCTACAATTAAATTATGCGTTGGCTATACTCTAAATGGAAAAAAAGTAGGTTATGTAGACGGTGATGCTCATTTCTTGGGAAAAGTAAAACCGGTATACAAAACATTAAAAGGCTGGAAAACGACCCTTAAAGATATCCGAAAGTTTTCAGCACTACCGAAAGCCGCTGTTGCTTATATTAAAGAAATAGAACGTCAGATTGGTGTACCGGTAAAATACATATCCGTTGGTCCGGCTAGAGATCAAACCATAATCAGATGAAACAGGTAAAAACTATCGCGGTATTAGGCAGTCATTCAGCTTTGGATGTCTGTCGCGGAGCAAAAGACGAAGGATTTTCTACTCTAGTAGTGGTGGAGCCTGGACGTGAAAAAACATATAGCCACTACTTTAAAACGAACGGGAATACTGGCTGTGTTGACGAGTGCCTGATGGTACCTAAATTTAAAGAGCTGATGTCCTCTCAAAACCAAAAGTTACTGCTGGACCGTGAGACGGTGTTTGTCCCGCATCGTTCGTTCGAGGTGTATTTGAACTACGATTACCAGGCTATCGAGCATGATTTTACCGTGCCTATTTTCGGGAATAAGCACTTATTAAAAATTGAGGAGCGGTCAGGTCGTATGACACAGTACACGTTATTGCAGGAAGCTGGAATACGGTATCCCAAAGCGTTTCCTGATTATAACGCAATAGACCGACTTTGTTTGGTAAAACTTACGGAACGGGCCCGTCCGTGGGAACGTGCCTTCTTTTTGGCGGCTTCACCTCAAGAGTTTTGTTCCCGTTCCGCAGCATTGTTAAAGAACGGTACTATCACGCAAGATGCCTTGGATAAAGCCGTAATTGAGGAATATATCGTCGGTGCGCAAGTGAATTTTAACTTTTTTTATTCTCCGCTCAACCAGCAACTGGAGTTGCTGGGTACGGATACCAGGCGGCAGACTAACCTGGACGGATTAATACGGGTGCCGTATCCGCAGCAGTCAGACTTATCAAAGTACGTGTCCGTATCGTACGAAGAGGCTGGTCATATAGCTGTGACCGTACTGGAATCGTTGTTGGAAAAAGCGTATACGCTTGGGGAAGCCTTTGTTGCAGCCACGCAGCGACTTGTTGCTCCGGGAATTATCGGACCATTTTCCCTCCAAAGCATTATTACGGCAGGCCCGCCGGCTAAAGACTTAGTCGTGGTGGATGTATCACCCCGTATGCCCGGATCACCCGGTATTACCGCGACACCGTATAGTACATATCTCTATGCGAATCCCATGTCTGCAGGTAGACGTGTTGCTCGGGAAATTCGTAAGGCTATACAGTTACACAGACTGTCAGACGTCGTATCATAAATACTATGAAACAACCTGATTTTTCTAATTATGTCTCCCCGCTTTCATGGCGATACGGAACGGTGGAAATGAAACGGATTTTTAGTGAGGAACATAAATACAAACTTTGGCGTTCAGTATGGATTGCACTGGCAAAAGCCCAACATAAAGCCGGTTTAGTGACAAAAGCGGAATTGGACGACTTGGTAGAGCACGAGGGTGACCTGGATATTTCCCGGATTGTGGAAATTGAAGAGGAAACCCATCATGATGTCGTATCGGGCATTCGGGAATTTGCTGAGAAAGCCAAAACTGGTGGCGGAAAGATTCATCTTGGAGCGACCAGTATGGACATTGTCGATAATACGGACGCTATCAGAATTAAAGAAGCAATGCTGCTGGTGGAAGAAAAATTGGTAGCGTTATTGCAGGAATTCTCCCGAAAAATTGCAGAATATGCGCGTATTCCGTGCATAGGCTATACGCATCTACAGCCGGCTGAGCCCACGACGGTGGGATATAGATTGGCATTTTATGCTCAGGACCTATTAACGGATTTGGAATTTCTGCGGTTTGTAAAGTCTGTCGTGAAAGGGAAAGGGATGAAGGGTGCGGTGGGAACCCGCGCAAGCTATACAGAAATATTAATGTCCACACAGGTAACGGCCGCACAGCTCGATCGGATCGTGGCTAAAGACCTGGGTATCGAAGTAGCGGATATTACCAGCCAAGTCTATCCGCGTAAATTTGATTATTTAGTGCTTACAATGTTGGCCGGATTGTCCTCGTCGCTCGCCAAATTTGCCGGAGATATCCGAATTCTGCAGTCACCTACCATTGGTGAATGGTCTGAACCGTTTGGGAAAAAACAGGTAGGATCTTCTGCCATGCCATTTAAGAAAAATCCGGTAAACTCGGAAAAAATATGTTCTCTGGCACGGTATATGGCGCAACTCCCCGTCGTCGCATTAGAGAATGCTACCCTATCGTATTTGGAGCGTACACTTGATGATTCTGCCAATAAAAGACTGATTATTTCTGAAGGATTTATTACCGTAGATGAAATACTAAAAATTGCGGATAAACTAACACGTGGGTTAGTAATTAATCTGGATCGGATAGCGCATAACCTAAATCAATTTGCTCCGTTTGCCGCAACCGAAAGTCTGATCATTGCTGCGGTTAAACAGGGGGCGGATCGGCAGGAAGTGCATGAACTTCTGCGTACGCTGTCTTTGGAAGCCTGGTCTGAAATATCCGTTGGCAAACCCAATCCGTTAACACATATGCTGCGTGAGAACCGTACACTGCAGAGGTATTTATCCGAAGCGGAAATTGTCGGAGCAATGCAGGTTGAAAAACATGTAGGCGATGCGCCCGAAAGGGCTTTAGCTTTCGCTGAACGGATCCGTTCAGAAATACGATAATTTATGAAACAACGGCTTGGTATTGTCGGCGGCGGACAGCTGGGACGTATGTTGGGGTTTGCGGCGAAGCAGTTGGGTTTTACCGTGACCGTAATCGATCCAACTCCCTATAGTCCGGCAGGACAAGTAGTAGACAAACAAATAGTGGCAGCGTTTGCCGATGAGAGTGCGATTCATGCGCTGGCTGCCGAATCTGATTTCATTACGTTTGAAGTTGAATTGGCAAACAGTAGTGTATTGGAAGAGTTGGTGCGCCGTGGTGTTCAGGTAAATCCCAGTCCCAAAACATTGTCTATTATTAAAGATAAACTGTTGCAGAAACAATTTTTATTACAAGCAAAACTTCCGGTTGCAAAATTTATGGAAGTGGAAACAGCAGCAGATATTGAACGTGCCGGCAAAAAATTCGGCTACCCTTTGCTGGTAAAAGCCAGATTTGATGCGTATGACGGCAGAGGGAATGTCCTGGTTTCCAAACCTCAGGAAATAGCCGGAGCCTTAGAAAAGCTGGCGAATAGGAAATTATATGTAGAACAATTTGTGCCATTTCAGAAAGAACTCGCCGTAATGGTAGCCAGAAGTATGCGGGGTGATATTAAAACATATCCGGTAGTCGAAACGGTACATAAAAATAATATTTGCCACACGGTTTTTGTTCCGGCCAGAGTGCCCCCCGTAATCTTCAGGCAGGCGGAATTGTTAGCCAGAAAAGTCATGCGAAAGTTATCCGGTGCCGGCGTTTTCGGTATTGAACTATTCCTCACTGACCGAAACACAATACTGATCAATGAAATTGCTCCCAGAGTCCACAATTCCGGGCACTATACGAGTGAGGCTTGTGTAACCTCTCAGTTTGAACAACACGTCCGCGCAGTCACCGGTTTGCCGTTGGGAAGCACCAAACTCGTAATGCCTGCAGCCGTTATGGTAAATATTCTGGGAGAACGTCAGGGGGTGGCGGAAATATCAGGATTGCGTGAAGCATTAAGTATTCCGAATGTATCGGTGCACGTGTACGGTAAGGCTGAAACAAAGCCGGAAAGGAAAATGGGACATATTACTGCTTTGGATACCAGTATCGCGAAGGCGTATAAGCATGCGCGTCGGGCCAGAAAATATATTTCTATATGAGTATGAAAAACAGTACTGTGAGTATTATTATGGGGTCTGATTCGGATTTACCGGTAATGCGGGAGGCTGCGATTGTTTTGGAAGATTTATCAATACCGTACGAATTGACGATTGTGTCAGCTCACCGCACTCCGGAGCGGATGTTCGCTTTTGCCAGGAAAGTACATACACGAGGCATTAAAATTATAATCGCCGGTGCCGGTGGTGCGGCTCATTTACCCGGAATGGTAGCTGCTCTAACGCCGCTTCCCGTTATCGGAGTTCCGGTGCAGACCAAAGCCATGAATGGATTGGATTCGTTGTATTCTATTGTGCAAATGCCGCCGGGAATTCCTGTGGCTACTATGGCCATAAACGGAGCAAAAAATGCCGGCCTTCTGGCAGTAAAGATACTCGCGACAAATGATCCCGCGCTGATGACCAGGTATGTTGCCGCCATGAAGAAACAGGAGTCAGTCGTATTAGAAAAAGCAAAAATATTGGAAACAGTAGGGTACAGCCGTTATCTCGCGGAGAAAAGCAAAGGATAATATCATATGATACAACAGCGCCGCATTATTTCCGCTCTACCATACGTACTTACCGGTATTGCACTAGACGGTTTCGGCCTGAAACAACAAGGGAAAGTACGTGACTATTATGTACTTCCGGATAAACGGATCATTGTTACTACCGACCGGCAGTCCGCGTTTGACGTGATTTTAGGACAGATACCGTTTAAGGGAGCGGTATTAAATCTGCTTGCTGCCTATTGGTTTAATAAAACCAAGCATATTATCCCGAATCATATGGTAGGTGTGCCGCATCCCAACGTGCTGGTGGCGCATAATTGTGAACCGATTCCCGTGGAAATGGTGGTACGCGGGTATATATCCGGTGTTACCAAAACATCAATTTGGCATTCATATAAGCAGGGAGAACGGTTTATTTACGGGTTGAAATTTCCCGACGGATTAACCAAAAATCAACAGCTTCCTGCCCCGGTTATTACCCCAACTACTCATGGCGGAGGAGCAGGTGGACACGATGAACGGCTCACGCGTGAAGAAATACTTACCCGCAAGTTGGTTGATCCGAACATATACAAACAGATGGAAGAGGCTTCCCTGGCGTTATTTCAGTACGGCAGTACACATTGCAGAAAACGCGGGCTCATCCTGGTAGACACTAAATACGAATTCGGTCTCTATAATGGAAAATTATTGTTGATGGACGAAATCCACACGCCGGATTCCTCCCGTTTTTGGAAGGCGGATACGTATAAATCGCGGGTACTGCAGGGTAAAGAGCCGGATAATTTTGATAAAGAATTCCTGCGATTATGGTATGCAGAACAAGGCTACCGTGGTGACGGACCGCCACCACCTATGCCCCGTGAGCTTATCGTGGCATTGGCAGAGCGATACATTGCCGTATATGAACAAATTACCGGGTTACGGTTTACGGGATTACCGTATCCGCTTCAGCAGGGAATAAACGATGCAGTTAAACCGTATCTTCCTGCTGTGAGCAAAGCAAAAACTGGATTGGCGTATAAAGACGTGGGTGATGATTACGATATAAAAGATCCGTTTAAAACGTTTGCCCATAAACAAGCGGGTTTAACGCACAATAATTTTAAGGATGTAGGGTTTAAAGAGGTGGCGGCGTCCCGGGGTGAATCCGCGTATGTGTTTGATATGGGAAACATGTACGGTGCCTGTACGCAGGAAGGACTCGGTACGAAAAACCTGATTGCCGATGCGGTATATGACAAAACACACAAACGCTCGTACTACGATAATGTTGCGATAGATACAGTAGCCACAATCGTAAATGACATGGTCACCGTCGGCGCCAGGCCACTGGTCGTCAGTCCGCATTGGTCGGTAGAGGATAACGGCTGGTTTAGCGATACCAAACGGTATCAGGATTTAATCCGCGGTTGGGTAGACGGTTGTACAATGGCCGGGGCGGTATACGGCGGCGGCGAAACACCTACACTGAAAGGAATATTACGTCCGGGAAGTGTTGATTTATCCGGTTCATGTTTCGGAATTATAAATCCTAAAACGAGGTTATTGTTGGGGGAGAAGTTAAAAGTCGGAGATCATATAGTGTTAATCGCCAGCAGTGGTATTCATACGAACGGATTAAGTTTAGCCAGAAAAATTGCTACAGAACGATTGCCTAAAGGGTACTTTACCCAACTTTCCGATAAACGTACGCTGGGTGAAGCGTTACTGTCACCTTCCTTTATATATGCACGGTTGGTGCAGCAGCTATTTAAAAAGCGCGTAGATATTCACTATCTGGTGCATATTACCGGGCATGGCTGGCGCAAACTGATGCGGGCCAACAGAACCTTTACCTATAGATTGCATACCGTTCCTCCGGTACCGGCAGAATTTTCGCTGTTGGCAGAGGCTGGACCCGTTTCCCTTCAGGAACAGTACGGTACATTTAATATGGGAGCTGGATATGCAATTTTTGTACCGAAATCCGGAGTGCCGATGGTACGGGCTATTGCGAAACGGTTGGGGATGTCCAGTTGGGACGCGGGTACGGTTGAAGAGGGAGTGCGCCGTGTCATTATTGAGCCATTAGATATTACTTTTTCCGGATCATCATTTGTTATCAGATAAGAAATTGTTTGTCCTAATGCTCTATCTGCAACCGGTTGTTTTTCAGTTTCCGCATTGACGCCGGAAACACTTTTTGGTATCTTAGGCCATGCCCACTAAATTTATTTTCGTTTCTGGTGGTGTTATTTCCGGTTTAGGAAAGGGCATCACTACCGGCTCCATTGCACTCCTCCTTCAAAGTAGAGGCTATAACGTGACCCCCGTAAAATGTGAAAATTATCTGAATATTGACGCTGGTCTCATAAATCCGATTGAACATGGTGACCCTTACCTGATGGAAGATGGAACAGAAGCAGATATGGATATGGGTACGTACGAGAAGTTTCTCGGTAAGAATATGTACCGTCATAACTTCATTACGATGGGGCAAATATATAAGGCGGTAATCGATCGTGAACGTAATTTCGGATATGACGGCGAAGATGTAGAAGCCATTCCTCACGTGACGGACGAAATTATTCACAGAATTACGGCAGCCGGGGAAAAAGAAAACGGCGATATTATTGTTGTTGAATTGGGAGGAACGGCAGGTGAGTATCAGAACATGCTGTTCTATGAAGCCTCCCGCATATTGTCACGAATTAAGAAAAATACCGTATTGCATGTTCATGTGAGTTATCTGCCGACACCCTCACATTTAGGAGAACCAAAGACTAAACCGACACAATTATCCGTGCGCACGTTAAATTCCATGGGTATCCAGCCGGATTTTATTGTAGCCAGAGCGGAAAAACCCATGGATGAACGCCGACGGGCGCGTTTTGCACTGTTTTGTAATGTAGAACCGGAAAACGTGATAGACAGCGTGGACATGCGCAGTCCCTACGAAACGCCGTTGTCTTTTGTGCAACAGAAGTTTGATGAAAAAATTCTGACCATGCTGGGTTTAGCGCATAATAAACTGGAAATTAACCAATGGCCGGAAATGGTGGATACGATTATCGGTAAAAAAACGAAAAAAGCTACCATTGCGATCGTCGGAAAATATTTTGCAACCGGCGAGTATCAATTACGCGATAGTTATGCCGCCTTGATGGATGCGATCGATCATGCCTGTTGGGCCCAGGGAGTGGAACACACGGTAAAATGGATTCAGGCAGAAAAGCTGGAAAAAGGAGATATATCGGAATTGCAGGGAGTAGATGCCATCATCGTTCCCATCGGTTGGGGGCCGCGGGGTGTGGAAGGAAAAATAATGGCGGTAAATTACGCCCGGGTGCATAAAATTCCCTATTTGGGATTATGTTACGGAATGCAGCTTGCAGTAGTTGAATATGCGCGGAACGTGTTAGGGCTAAAGGGTGCTCATACTCTTGAGTGTGATGCGGATACTTCACATCCGGTAATTCATATGATTCACGGCCAGGAAGATATTCTGAAACGCAGAGCCTACGGGGGTACCATGCGTCTCGGACGGTGGGAATGTAAAGTGAAAGAAGGTTCGTTATCGGACGAAGCATATACCAAATACAAAGCCTATGAGAACCTAGAAAAACGGATTGTGGGAGAACGTCATCGACATCGTTATGAATTTAATGATGCCTATACAGAGCAGTTTGAAAAGGGCGGCATGGTTTTAGCTGGGCGATCGGTAGTGGAAAATTTGGTGGAAATTGTAGAATTGC
The DNA here is from genome assembly GCA_964629685.1 of uncultured Gammaproteobacteria bacterium. Lineage (GTDB taxonomy): Bacteria > Patescibacteriota > Microgenomatia > UBA10105 > UBA927 > CAZVTT01. The sequence continues at coordinate 4,800 of CAZVTT010000008.1, read as the reverse complement.
CGCGTGATGTACATCCGTTCTTTGTGGGTACCCAGTATCATCCGGAATACAGGTCTACACCACTCAAGCCTCATCCGATCTTCCTCGAATTTATTAGCGCCGCTGCAAAAAAATAATCCAGGTAATTTCCGCAGGTATTTGTGAATTTCCCTCTTGACTCATAGTCGTTTTCATCGTGTAATACGATCGTTATAAATTCAAACACAATAATGGATCACCATCGGTCCAGCTTCAATAGTTCTTCATTATTAGCGTTTTTTGCTACACCCTTGTCACACGTCCGCATTTCACTATGAAATCATTAATTGTCGTCGGTTTGCAGTGGGGTGACGAAGGAAAAGGGAAAATAATAGATGCCCTGGCCAAATCCTTCCGCTATGTCGTCCGTTGGAACGGCGGTAATAATGCCGGACATACGGTGGTAGTCGGTAAAAATAAATTCCCGTTGTCGCTTATTCCCTCCGGTGTGGTACAGAAACGGAAATTACTGATCGCTCAAGGTGTAGTTATTGCGCCGGAAGTACTGTTGCGCGAAATAGACTCGTTTAAGGAAAAAGGCTTCCCCGTAAAATTAACCATAGATCCCCGTTGCCATATTGTAATGCCGTATCATAAATTATTCGATAAGGCGACGGAACTATGGAAAGGAAAACTCGCGACAGGCAGTTTGCATCTGGGAATCGGATATTGCTATGAAGACAGAAATAACCGGGCGGGTATCAGACTTGAAGATCTGGTGCGTCCGGAGGTTTTAGAACAGAAATTATCCATTATCTTACCGCTTAAGTTGGCTATCCTCAGAAATGCGTTCAACCTGCAGGCGGATCTTACGGTAGATGAAATTGTAAAAGAATTCGTAGCCTATGGTCGAAAATTAAAACCGTTCATGGGTGATGTATCACAGCTGGTTTCCCGCTCAATAGACCGAGAATCTTTTTTATTTGAACAGGCTCACGGAACACTATTGGACCCTGTATTCGGAACATACCCGTTTACCGTTGCTCCACCTACGCTTGCCACTGCAACCTTTACCAGTGTAGGGATTCCCGTTCGCCAGTTTCCGGTATTGGGAGTAGTAAAGGCGTACACAACCAGAGTAGGAAACGGACCGTTTCCTACTGAACTGCATGATGCATTAGGGGAAACAATCCGCCAAAAAGGTGGAGAATTCGGTACCGTTTCCAAACGTCCGCGCCGCTGTGGTTGGTTGGATATTCCGTTGCTACGGCATGCAGTGCGGATTAACGGGTGTACTTCATTGGCAGTTACGAAACTGGATGTACTTTCCGGTCTATCCGAATTACAGATTTGTACTTCGTACAGATGCAGGGGGCGTGTGTTAAAGGAATTTCCCGCGGAGGTAAACGATTTGCCTGATTGTTCTCCGGTTTACCGGAGATTCGCCGGTTGGCAGGAAGATATTAGTATGGTTAGGCAGTATAAAGACCTTCCCGTAACCGCTCGTACGTATCTAAAATTTTTGGAAACACAATTGGGAGTACCGATTCATTATATTTCCGTTGGAGCTGAAAGGAGATCCATTGTATGCCGCGACAAGCACGTACCATTCCGCTTGGATTAACGTACGACGACGTTTTACTTGTACCGCAGAAGTCGTCTATTCAATCCCGATCGGAGGTAAAGACGGCTTCCTACGTAACCCGTAACATTCCGGTTCATATTCCATTTGTATCTTCAAACATAGATACTGTTACCGAAAGCGAAATGGCAATCGCCATGGCCAAACACGGCGGAATCGGAATGATTCACCGGTTTATGCCTATCGAACGTCAGGTGGAAGAAGTATTGCGGGTTAAGCGTTCCGAAGGTTTTATAATGGGTACTCCCTTTACGTTGGGACCGGATCACTCAGCTAAAGAGGCGAGGGCGCTTATGAAACTGCGCGGGGTGAGCAGTGCCGTCATTGTCGATGATGACGGAAAAGTACTGGGCTTAGTTTCCCAACGGGATATGTGGTTTCTGGATGACCAGACGTTACCCATGAAAAAGCTCATGACACCTGCCCAGCGGTTAATTACCGCTCAGGTCGGAATAACGTTAAGCGAAGCTAGAAAATTATTCCGGGAACATAAAGTAGAAAAATTGCCGCTCTTAAAACGGGATGGCACGCTTGGGGGCATGATTACCTCCCGCACGGTGTTAAATGAAGTTAAATACCCCAGGGCGACTAAAGATGCCAAAGGCAGATTGCAGGTGGGAGCTGCGGTGGGTGTCGTAGACGATTATCTGGACCGTGCCAAAGCCCTGATGGATGCGGGGGTAGATGCCTTGGTGGTAGATATTGCCCATATTCACTCTATTCATGGGCTTACTGCCGTTAAAAAATTACGCAAGGTAGCGGACAGAGTAGATATAATTGCCGGAAACATAGCAACGGCCGATGCCTGTCGGGATCTAGTTAAATTGGACGTAGATGCAGTAAAAGTGGGAATCGGACCGGGTGGCATTTGTATTACCCGGATCGTAGCCGGTTCAGGTTATCCGCAACTTTCCGCGATTATGAATTGTGCTCCCATTGCCCATGCGGCGAAAGTGCCACTGATTGCCGATGGTGGGACAAATTACACCGGAGATATGCCGAAAGCTTTGGCTGCAGGAGCCTCTAGCATGATGGTAGCAGGCTGGTTGGCGGGTACGGACGAAAGCCCAGGCGGGATAATTTACCGAAAAGGACAAAAATATAAAATTCACCGTGGTGCCGCTTCTTTTACGGCCGTGGCTTCCCGGAAAATTACCGGATTAGCAGGAAAGTTGGCTGAGGCGGAAGTTGACCGGGAATTGGAAGAAATCGTACCTGAAGGTGTAGAAAGCTTTATTCCCTACAAAGGGCCGGTAAAAGATATTATTCATCAGTTGGTTGGGGCGGTTAAGTCCGGAATGAGCTACTGTAATGCTAAATCCGTACCTGAAATGTGGAAAAATGCGGAATTCGTGCAGATTACGGCTGCGGGTTTACGGGAGAGTACGCAGCACAACGTTGAAGAAATGTAGCGGGCGTGGTAAAATAGCTTTCTAAACCTCTTGTGCCTACCCGGGCTGGGAGAAGTCGAGGTCAATTTAGCCTCAAAGAAAGAGAATACTATGGCAAACATGGCAAAATGGCAGGATGTTGAGTTTCACGTTGGTGATACCGTCCGCGTGCATTACAAACTTATCGAGAAAGAAAAAGTATCCGGGAAAGCCAAAAAAGAAGTAAAAGAAGAAACCCGTGAACGTACTCAAGCGTTTGAAGGCATTGTCATCAGCATTAAAGGCCGAAATGAGAATACTATGTTTACGGTACGCCGGATTGCTACCGGAGCATTGGGTGTAGAACGTATTTTCCCGTTAAATACTCCCTGGATTCGTAAAATGGAAGTAAAGCGATACGGAGATGTCCGCCGATCCAAACTGTATTACCTCCGTGGTAAGATCGGTAAAGAGGGTTCCCGTGTTGACGAAGCCAAACCACAGCAACCACCGGCAGCAGCTCGGTAAAAGCGGCGAACATATCGCCGAGGTTTATTTATCCCAAAAAGGTTATCGGTTACTCGTACGTAATTTTCGTACCCGTTCGGGCGAATTGGATTTAGTTATGCAGGACGGGAATACGCTTGTCTTTATAGAAGTAAAAGCCAGAAGAGGGAGTGCGTACGGTATTCCGGAAGAGGCTGTAACTCCCCGTAAAATGCATGAAATTGTTACTACCGCCGCTCTCTATGTGAGTAAGTATGGGAAAAACGATATGTTACAGCGGATAGATGTGGTCGCTTTGGATATGGATGAATCAGGAAAAGTTCTGGAAATCAGACATCTGCAGAATGTAAGCGGTTAAGTTAGACGATAAAATCTATAGATTCACTTTTTCCTTCGAGAATTGAGATAGCACGCTTCAGATAGTTTTTTACCGTTCGCCGTTCGGCATCTACGGTACACCAGGCAATATGCGGAGTGGCACTTAAATTTTTGGTACTGGTGAGTGCCAGCTGAGTGTGATCAAATATTTCCAATGCGTATCCTCTGAGCTTGTCGGCATTCAGCAGTTCGACTACTCTTTTTTTGTCATAGAGATTGTCTGCTGCAGATATATCTATCAGGTATTGATGTTCCCGCAGCAGGGATGGAAGTGGGGATAGTAATGAAATGGTGTCGGGTGTGGTGGCAATGGTTACAAAAATAATATCCTGTTCAAAAATGTCGGTTAGTGATACCCGGGTGGCTACCACGTCTTCTTTCGACCGGTTAAAATAGGTAGTAGGAATACCAAGGGCAGTCATCGTGGAGAGTATTTCCTTCCCGACATTCCCCATGCCGATAATTCCGGCAGTTTTTCCTGCAAATTCTTCCCCCAATACAGACCCATCCGGCATATCAGTCGATTTGGTAAATACGGGAAATTTACTCAGTAATAAAAACATGCTGGCGATGGCATATTGGGCTACGGATTTGGCGTTGGCACCGGCATTATTGCGATAGTGAATTTTCAGTTTTTTAAGCAGTTCCAGATCTAACCCCTCGTAAGCGGAGTACGGGGAAAGAATATACTTTACGTTTTTCCACCTCTGAACATGTTGGGTTACGGCGGAAAATCCTGCTTTTAGGGCAAATTGATTAAAGAGCACTATCTTTTCGGATTCATCCGTAAGTTCCGGAATATTGGAAAAATCCGGATTTATCTGCTCATAGACGACGACATCCGATTTGGTTTTCAAAATTTCAAATAAATCTTTACCATAGGTAACAATATCCTGTTGTCCGCTTTTGGAGTTTAGAATGACTGTTTTCATGTAGGCAATTATA
>CAZVTT010000007.1:0-52446 GCA_964629685.1 uncultured Gammaproteobacteria bacterium | reverse complement strand
GAGCAACCGGAGCAACCGGAGCAACCGGAGCAACCGGAGCAACCGGAGCAACCGGAGCACAAGGTCCAACCGGAGCCACGGGAACAACTGGAGCCACCGGACAAACCGGACCATCGGGAGCCACCGGTGCGACAGGACAAACCGGTCCAACTGGAACAACCGGCGCCACAGGTCAAACCGGTCCAACCGGAGCGACCGGATCTACCGGCGCGACAGGTGCTCAGGGACCGACAGGAGCCACCGGAGCAACAGGCGCTACCGGAGAAGCAGGGCCTACAGGAGCGACGGGTGTTACCGGACCGACCGGATCTACGGGAGCCACAGGATTTACCGGACCGACCGGAGCCACTGGCGCTACCGGAGCCACGGGAGCCACAGGATTTACCGGACCAACAGGAGCTACAGGAACAACCGGAGCAACGGGAGAAACCGGACCGACAGGTGTGACCGGAGCGACCGGACAAACAGGACCAACAGGAGCCACTGGGGCAACCGGTGCAACAGGCTTCCAGGGTCCGACCGGCTCAACCGGAGCGACAGGGGCCACCGGTGAAGCCGGACCTACGGGAGCCACAGGGTTAACCGGACCGACAGGATCAACTGGAGCTACGGGAGAAGCCGGCCCAACCGGTTCAACCGGAAGTACCGGATCAACGGGAGCAACTGGAGAAGCTGGTCCGACCGGCGCCACAGGAACAACAGGAGCCACAGGAGCAACAGGTGAAACTGGGCCATCCGGAGCGACTGGTGCAACAGGTGCTACCGGACAAACGGGACCAACCGGAGCAACTGGCGGTACCGGCGTAACCGGACCGACCGGATCTACCGGAGCGACTGGTGCAACGGGTGCTCAAGGACCAACCGGTTCAACAGGAACGACCGGAGCTACCGGACAGACCGGACCCACCGGATCAACCGGTGGAACCGGAGTTACCGGACCAACCGGAACTACGGGAGCCACGGGAGCAACCGGACAAACCGGACCGACGGGATCTACCGGAGGAACCGGTATATCCGGACCAACCGGATCAACTGGCTCTACCGGAGCAACAGGATTTACCGGACCAACCGGATCTACAGGATCAACTGGAGCAACGGGTGAATCAGGACCAACCGGAGCAACAGGACTTACCGGACCAACCGGATCAACCGGAGGAACGGGAGTTACCGGACCAACCGGAACTACGGGAGCAACAGGAGCCACCGGAAATACCGGACCTACCGGTGGAACAGGAGCTACGGGTACGGAAGGACCGACGGGATCTACCGGAGGAATTGGTAATTACGGACCGACAGGTACAACGGGATCCACCGGAGCTACCGGAGAATCCGGACCAACCGGAGCCACCGGAACTACTGGCGCTACCGGACAAGTAGGACCGACTGGACCGACCGGGTTAACCGGACCGACCGGATCTACCGGCGCAACCGGATCAACAGGTATTCAAGGTCCAACGGGTGGAACTGGTTTATCCGGACCAAGTGGAGCTACAGGAGCGACCGGAACAACCGGAGCAACCGGACAAACAGGACCAACAGGAGCATCCGGAGCTACCGGTGCGACAGGACTACCAGGACCAACAGGAGCAACCGGATTGTTTGGACCAACTGGAGCTACCGGTGGAACCGGAGATGCTGGACCTACGGGATCCACCGGATCAACCGGCGCGACTGGTGTTACCGGACCAACTGGGTCGACCGGATTTACCGGACCAACTGGACGCACCGGATCAACAGGAGCCAGCGGAGTCACCGGAACACCCGGTGCTTCTGGGTCCACCGGAGCCACCTGTACTACCGGAGCAACTGGAGTCACCGGAGCTACCGGCGCAACCGGATCAACGGGAGCGACCGGATTTACCGGACCAACCGGACGCACCGGAGCCACGGGAGCCACGGGAGTTACCGGGCCAACCGGAGCCACGGGAGCCACGGGAGCCACGGGCGCCACGGGTATTACTGGACCTACCGGTGCAACCGGACAATCCGGACCGACCGGAGCCACCGGTACAACGGGTACTGCCGGAGCATCCGGACCTACCGGAGCCACGGGAACGACCGGTGCCACAGGCGGTACTGGAGTTACTGGACCGACTGGACGTACCGGCGCGACCGGAGTTACCGGACCAACAGGATCAACAGGATCTACCGGATCAACCGGTGCCACTGGAGTAACAGGTCCAACCGGAGCCACGGGAGCAACCGGAGCCACGGGAGCAACCGGAGTCACCGGGCCGACTGGAAGAACAGGTGCCACCGGACAATCCGGACCGACTGGTTCCACCGGAGCCACCGGAGCCACCGGCTCAGCCGGACCAACAGGTGCCACTGGGGAAACCGGACCAACTGGTCGTACCGGATCAACCGGAGCCACCGGAGAAGCTGGACCAACCGGATCAACAGGATCAACGGGATCAACCGGAGCGACTGGTGTACAAGGGCCAACGGGAGCTACCGGAATCACTGGTCCGTCCGGAGCCACCGGATCTACCGGTTCCACTGGCGCTACCGGATCAAATGGACCAACCGGAAATACCGGAGCAACAGGTATTACCGGACCGACCGGACCGACCGGACGTACCGGAGCCACCGGAGTCACCGGACCGTCCGGAGCTACAGGTTCAACCGGTGCAACCGGACAAAGTGGACCAACTGGACGGACAGGAGCTACAGGAAATACCGGACCAACCGGATCAACTGGATCAACCGGTGCTTCCGGTGTTGCCGGACCAACAGGTGCCACTGGGGAAACCGGACCAACCGGTCGTACCGGATCTACGGGAGCTACCGGATCTGCCGGTCCCACCGGGTCTACCGGATCCACCGGATCTACCGGATCTACCGGTGCTACCGGACAATCCGGACCGACTGGTGCCACCGGAGCGACGGGTATTTCAGGGCCGACCGGACGTACCGGATCAACTGGAGCCACCGGAGAAGCAGGACCTACCGGGGCTACCGGCGCTACCGGAACCACCGGAGCCACTGGACAATCCGGACCGACGGGATCCACCGGTGCGACAGGTATAACGGGACCAACCGGGCCGACCGGACGTACCGGAGCCACGGGAGTCACCGGACCGACCGGAGCCACCGGAGCCACCGGAGCTACAGGTACAACCGGAGCAACCGGAGAAACCGGACCAACAGGACGAACAGGTTCTACCGGAGCCACGGGAGTCACCGGGCCGACCGGACCCACCGGAGCCACCGGTATTACCGGATTTACCGGACCAACCGGAGCTACCGGTACCACCGGAGCAACAGGTGTTACCGGACCGACCGGACCGACCGGACTTGCCGGAGCTCAGGGACCGAGCGGTACAGTCGTATTTAACGCTGCCAATAACGTGATCTTCCCGTATCCGGTAGTAGATCGTTCAATCTTGCTCGGCAATACCTCAGGTGGCGGACAATCACAAACAGCAACTGCTACCGCCAGAATAATTTTGAATGGCACCAACGGCATTATTACCGCTCAGGGATATGCCGGTGGCGGATTGGCTGATTGTGATGATTACAATCAAAAACTCGGTTGGGACAGCGCTACCAGTCAATTTACCTGTATCACCAACTATCCAAACTCAGCGACATCAAGTGACACATCATTTAGCAATCCTGTGAGCTTTACCTCTGCCACAGAAATTTGGAACGGAGCCGATGCCACGCTTACGGTAAATAGTGCCAGTTCAACGATTTTGGTCAGCGTAACGGTAACCGGAGATGCAGACGACGGAAACGATGCCGTACCCGAATTCGAAATCCGTCGGGACCGCAACGCCACCGCCGGCTGTGCAGACACTCTCATAGGCGATCAATTCTCCGGAGGATTTACGACCAATAGCGGCGATGTCTGGACAGGCAGTGCAACCTACCTGGATAGCGGATTTGCTGCCAGTGATGCCGTGAACTATACACTTTGTCTCTTAGCTGCCGGACGGGATGACGGTAACTTTGGACAAATAACCTTCAACCTAGTCGAACTCGGCGCAGACGTGGCAGAAAACTACTACACGACCGACGACTCTATGGAAGCCGGAGATGTGGTCAGAATTGACCCGAGTCTACCGGCCGGTGTCCAAAAAGTTACCGCTGCGTACGACTCACAAGTTCTCGGCATTATTTCTACGCAACCGGGATTCGTGCTCGATGATGCGATCGGTCGGGGAACGGGAAGACCAGTACCGGTAGCGCTAAACGGACGTGTGCCGGTGAAAGTCACAACAGCAAATGGGGCTATAAAAGTCGGCGATTACCTGACGACATCATCCATTCCGGGCGTAGCCATGAAAGCCGATAAAGCCGGATTCATAATCGGTCAGGCAATATCGCCGTTTAGCGGTCCGGGAGAAGGTAAAGTACTTGCCTTCGTGAAGACGACATTCTACAACGGGGTCTCCAGTATTGACCTGCTCCAGTTGGCAAACGCAGGACTGCTCGAAGGACTCACACCGGAAAGTTACGTCGCGTCACCGAGCGCACAACAAATAGAATCCTGGCAACGCCGCCGCGATGCACAACGCGTTCTGAGTGTATTAACCGATGCCAGCGGCAGTGCCGTGTTGAGTCAGGATTCACTCTCGGAAATTACCACGGATAAACTCATTGCAGCGCAATCAGTCACCACGCCGGAACTCTTTGCGCAAACGGTGACTACGGATACCATCCGATCACTCACCGGTGATGTGAAGGTTATTCTGCCGGAGTCCGGGCGCTTCCTGATTACGAACGAAGCCGGTGAAACGGTATTTGCTATTGATGCCAACGGTAATGCGACCGGCTCAGGTGTGCTCCGTGGAGTAAATCAGGAATTACTTGCCCAAACAATCCAATCTGCTGTTTCCAGAATCGCGACGGAATCAGGAATTCCGGTTTCCGCCACCGGAAGTGCCAACTTCCGGGATATTGCCGGGTCATTAGCTCAGCTGGGTGGAATCAGGCCACAAATCATCACGGATGAAGCGACCGGGAAGCAAACCGTCGGATTTGTCGGAGAAAATCTGGAAGCCTTAGCACCATTCCTTACCCCTGATGCTCAGGGTAACTTCACAGTATCACAAGAGTATCTCTTGGCATTAATTACCGGTTCCATTCAGGATCAGCAGTCACAGTTGGCTACACTTTCCGCCCAGTTGGCGACGCTCACGGAATCGATTGCCAATATGCCTACCATCGATGCCACACTGGCCGCACAAATCGAACGGCTCGAAACAGCCAGTCCTTCCGCTCAACCGGTGCAGTCGGTCACTCCGGAACCACAGACGATACCGGTTACCGGATTGGGAACTATCCCGAACAGCACGGTATACGATACCTTGGAGCCGGTAGAACTTGGCTCCGTCGTTCAGCTGGCTTCCGTATCTGCCGCAGTAGCGGTAGAAACTACAAAGTCGGCCTATGCAGACGGACTCTTTGGTGTGGCTGCCGCCGTTACCGATTCCAATGCGGCGATTGTCACGACCGGTCAAAGTGCCGTGCTGGTATCAACGCTTAACGGTCCTATTCGTAAAGGTGACCACCTCACAACTTCAGTCATACCGGGTGTGGCTATGAAAGCGACTCAGGCAGGTATGACCATCGGTATTGCGACTGAAGACTTTACGGGTTGGGAGCAGGGGACAATTGCCTATGATATCAGCGATGTGTTGGGTACCGCTTCACCATCTGCCGAATTTACGGATACGCAGACTGCCAGCGAATCAGCTGTTGCCACACTCCGCGATAGACTTAATACGCTAGCCCAGGAAAACAGAGTGCGCAAAGGAAGTATTACAGCCATCATCAGGCCGACCGTACTCCTGCCGACGCCTATCTGTGACCTGGTCGATATGGTCTGTCGGAGCGATTATTTCGCCAGCATGGCTGGGCCGTCAGATAGCACTATTACATCATCGGACAACTACCTTACTCAAGGTATTATCGATAACCTGATCGTCAGCGGAGCATTGGTTGTCGATGCACTCGGCTTTACCAGTAACGTCGGCAATGCCACCATACTCGCCGGAGACACAGGAGTTGAAGTTGATGTACCGGCTATCTCCGAGCAAAGTATTGTACAAATTACGTTTGAATCAGATTATGCACCGGCTACCAGATTCTATATCGACAAAGCAGCGGGTCGCGGATTTACGCTTACCCTTGATCAGGCGGTCGCGCAGGATGCCACCTTCAGCTGGTTAATCATAGAGAATAGAGCTCGGGAAAACCCGGCATTCCGTCCGAAACGGAACGGTACGGCACTCCTTGGTCCGGGATTAATCTATCAGGAAGAAACTACGCCGGGTACCGAACCGACGCCGTCAGACGCTACGGTTTCGGGCGTACTCGATACCACCGTAGAGTTTGACTTGGGATGGGTAGCGACCGTGTCAGCAAGCCCCACACCGCAAATTTCACCGGAGCCACAACAGATACCGTTTATTCCCGTTGAAGCCATCGGTCCTGCTTCGGATATCGTAACGCCGACCCCGACGATCAGCGTGGTTCCCACTACGGTCGTAATCCCGAGTATGATTGTTACGGCTACGCCGGAACCGCCCGCGTCCTGGCGTACGGCAACCATCCGTGATTCGGAACTGGGGTATGTCCGTATGCGGGAAGGGCCGTCAACTACGAGTGAAGAAATAGGGCAAGTTCCCAGTGGTATGCCGGTGCTTTACGATGAGGTGGATAACGGATGGTACCGGGTGTGGGCAAATAATATGCTCGGCTGGGTAAGCGGACGGTATGTCGAAGTTACCCGATAACTTGCTTGCTGAGCCTCGGTGAAGATGGTATAACTGGTATGCGGCAGTTCGTATAAACCGACGGTTCGGAATAGAAACACATGGTTATTTCAAAAAAAACAATTGTGCGCATTGTGCTTATTCTGGTAGGAGTAGGTATTCTGGTGGCAGCCGGGTTCGGTGTAAAACTGTTCCTGGATTCCCAGCAGAAAATTAAAGAACTGCAGGATAAATTGGAAGTTTCCCGTACCACCGAAACAGGTGATCCCAAGGTTATTGTCGATAAAATTTCCCATCATATGGTTCTCCCGAAAGGGGAACCGAGCCTGGTAACAATTGCCAATGTAGAATTACTCAAAAAAGACCAGCCCTTCTTTGCGCCTGCCAGTAACGGCGACAAACTGCTGGTCTATCCGGATAAGGTTATTCTGTACAGTCCATCACTCGATCGGATAATCGATATTGCCGGTATTCGTCCGAATGCCGCAGCTACGTCTGCATCGCAAATTGCTCCTACCCGTACCAGCATACAGGCCATACCCACCAACGAGCCCCAACCCTAAGCAACACGGCAATAACCCTGGTATAATAGTCTATCTGTAATAATATGAACCAGGATCACATTCGAAACTTTGCCATTATCGCCCATATAGACCACGGAAAATCCACGTTGGCAGATCGGTTGTTGGAAACCACTCATACCGTAGCAGCCAGAGAAATGGCGGAACAACTCCTTGACAGTAACCCGATTGAGCGGGAAAGAGGTATTACGATTAAGTTAGCACCAGTTCGCATGGTGTATCTGTATGAGGGGGAAGAATATATTCTGAACCTTATTGATACACCAGGACATGTCGATTTCAGTTACGAAGTTTCCCGGTCGCTGGCCGCCTGTGAGGGGGCAATTCTGGTTGTGGATGCCACACAAGGCGTGCAGGCCCAAACGCTGGCAAATCTGCATCAGGCCAGGGTAAATCACCTGACCATTATTCCCGTTATCAATAAAATAGATATGCCCAATGCCCGTATCGAGGAAACGACGTTGGAGTTGCTCAATCTTGGTTTTGCGGAAAATGAAATTTTACATATTTCGGCCAAAACCGGGTTACACATAGAAGACGTACTCACTGCCGTTATTCAGAAAATTCCGCCGCCAAAAGGCAATACAGAAGCTCCCCTCCGAGCATTGGTTTTTTCTTCGCAGTACGATACGCATAAAGGTGTGGTGGTCTTTGTTAGACTAATAGATGGTAAGATGCATTTTGATGCAAATAGTAGGATCCGCTTTCTCGCGTCAAAAGCTGAAATCACTCCCATTGAAGTAGGGTACTTTATTCCCAGAATGCAAACAGGTACCGGACTTTCTAGCGGTGAAGTGGGATACATCGCTACGGGTTTAAAAGATGTAAAATTGGCCAAAGTCGGCGACACCATTACGCTTATTCCCGGACCGGCAGAAAAAAACAGCGGTACGGTGCCGGCTACAGAGCAGCTTCCCGGATACAAAGAGCCCAAATCTATGGTGTTTTTGGGATTATTCCCGATGTCTTCCGATGAGTTTCAGCAATCGCGTGAAGCCATGGAAAAATTACGCCTTTCGGACAGCGCGTTTACGTTCCGGCCCATTTCTTCGCTGGCGCTGGGAAACGGTTTCCATTGCGGATTTTTAGGACTACTCCATGCCGAAGTGGTGCAGGAACGTCTGGTCCGCGAATTTAACCTCACCATGTTGGCCACTTCACCCAGCGTGGAATATTTATTGAAGTTAAAAGCCGGTGTTACCCCAGCCAAGGCAGGAATAGTGGAGTCCCGGGTCATAACCGATGATCCTGCACATGATAAATATGGCTATGTCGCGATCCAGTCTGCCACAGAATATCCCGATCCGACGGTTATCGATGCCACGGCAGAACCCATTATGCAGGTGACTATTTTTTCGCCAAAACGGTACGTGGGTGGCATCATGCAGTTGGCTACCGAAAAGCGTGCGCAATATATCGATTTGGTTTATCAGGGTGAACAGGCACAGTTTACATACCTTATTCCGCTCGCGGAAATGATTGTAGATTTTTTTGACCGTTTAAAAAGTGCCACCGAAGGATACGCCTCACTGGATTACGAATTTTTTGACTATCAACCCGTCAAATTAACCAAGGTAGATATATTGGTGAACAAAGAACGGGTCGATGCGTTTTCATTCCTGGTCGTCCATGAACAGGCTCATGCTCGAGGAAAAGAAATTGTCGAACGGTTGGCTGAAGCAATTCCACGGCAGCAGTTTCAGATACCTGTCCAGGCGGCAATCGGCGGAACGGTGGTAGCCAGGGCAGACGTAAAAGCGTTTCGGAAAGACGTGATTCAAAAGTTATACGGGGGAGACCGCACCCGTAAGGATAAACTCCTCGACAAACAAAAGAAGGGGAAGGCCAAAATGAAACTTATCGGTCGTGTCGAAATTCCCCAGTCTGCCTTCTTTGCCGTATTAAAAAAAGCGTAATATCCCGTCTAAACAACTCAATAATAATGCGTTAGCAATGTTATGTTATTAGTGCTAAGCAGCTATTCGTTTTTTGGCTTCAGCCTTTTTATCGGCATCATGTATAAGGAGCATCGCCAGTACTTCCGCAAAAGCAGCCCGATAGCGGTCACTTCCAATAGGGTAATCGCTGGGAATAGTTTCAAGAAACTGTTTGTTGAGTCTGGTAATTTGCGCTACGGCTTCATCAGGTAATCCTGTCCCCAGGTTTTCCGCGGTAAAAAATGCATCACGATTGTTTGTCCCCATGATGTCGCGCCATCGCTGTGGTATAACGGCACCGAGTATTCCTCTATTTACCTGAACACTGACAACGTTCTTGTAGTCACCCGTGCGTGTAGCAATCCTGCGTATTCTGTCATCAGCAGGTATACCGGTTCCCTGTAAAAGTTCCCCAGTGGTCGGTCGGTTCTCCAACTGTGCCAATTCCGGGGGAACGGAAGCTAATACTTCCTGTAACAGCCGCCGTTGTTGTTCATTGCTGATGTGATCAACAGTGTAGTCGGGTAGCATGGCGAGAATTTCCCGCTGAAATTGTAATCCCTGCGGGTGCTTTATATTGGCGCGGGAAGCGAGTCTGACAGCATAAAACAAACGCGCATCACCGGCGTCTAACGCTACCCGGGCCACCCGCGCCAGAATCCGCAATCGTTCCGCCTGTTGTTCCGCCGGTGTCGTCAGCTCTGTCTGTTCCGGTATACGCTGTGAAGATGCCAGTGTTTCCGGTTGCTCATCCGTCACGGCAGACTCGGTTGCAGCAAGCGTGGTATCCGTTGCGTTTGGCACACCAGGTTCGTCTGTATCGACCGGTTCGGCTATGGTCACGGGTGTGTTATCGACGGGAACCGGATGGGCCATATCGGTGGCAGCTACGGGCTCGCGCGATTCAAACGCATAGACACTTAACAGTGTTTCGGTAAACGCTGTTTGACCCAGAGGCGTGGTGTTAAATGTGGTGTCACGGATCGCCCGCCTGTAGGCTTTTTGGAGTGTCTTTTCGAGCGCTACCCAGTTTATCCGTTTTCCGTTCTGTTCCCGTGCGTATATATCAGGCCCGGCCATCCGGTTGGCTGCAAAAAATTTTTCCTGGGATAGATCTTTCGGCATTACGGCTGCCCATACCCGTCCTAAAGGAACCTGCAGGTCGTTATACGCTTCGTCCGTAATCGTCATGAAATAATCACCGGTCCGTTCATCCACCTTCCGGAGTCGGCTCTCACTAAGCTGACTGCGGCGATTGCGGATTTCGTCGGTAATACGGGGTGCCTGCGGATTCACGGCTACCACGGTATCGGGAATACTGTGTTGCATTTTTTGCAGTCTCGTCCGGAGTACCGTGTCTGTTACGCGCCCCAGATCATACTGTTTTACCATGGCGAGTACTTCCCGTTGAAATTGACGTCCCAGTTCTGACGTGGTATCTGCCTCGAGCGCTATCCTGGTGGCAAAATGGAGTCTGGCATCACCGATAGTCAGCGCTTCACGGGAAAAATTCGTTAACCATCTGCGACGTTCACTGCGTTCCCGGGTTTCATTTCCGGTAGTTTTTTCCGCCGTTTCGGGTTTTGGTCGCTCTCCCGGTGGCGGTTCGGCAGCCGGTGGGGGAGCACCGGTTGCTTCTCCCGATGTTGCCGTTACCGTTACTGCCGGGAGTTGTTCACGGGCCAAGAGCGTCAGGAAGCTACTCCCGGCAAATAATTGACCATCACGAATGTTTTTAAAATCATGGATATACGATTCCCGTTGATGGTCTTTTAGCCGATTTAACCGGACACGTCGCTTACTCCACGGTGCCCAGTCTTCACTCCTGTGCGGACCGGCATTCACCAGCAAAGCATTCGTGGTGAAAAATTTTTCCATATTTTGGGGTCCCATCAGGGAAAACCATAGCGCATCCATATGTGGTCTGAGTCGTGTGTCGAGCAACACGATGATGGATGGAGAATCTCCCCGCGTAAATCCCGTCAGTTCATCTGATGAAAGCGTCAGTTTAAATCGTTTTTGCAGGTATGCTGCCAATTCTCCCGGGGGATTGCCTGCGGGAAGGATTTGGTCGGTAATCCGTTGTTGGGTTTGCTGAAGATAGTCTCGAACATACGGTTTTCTCGGTACATCTACGTTGTATGTTTTTATGTACTCAAGCATGTGCCGGCGCCACATGCGTCCGGCTTCGCTATGTACATCGGCGTGCTTCGCCATCACCATACCCATATAGCCGTTTGTGTCACCCTGGAACAGCAGTACATCCGCCGCTTCCGTAAATATCGCGTCGGTTTCCCGTTGCTTTTCTTTTTCCGAGAGCATTTTCCGGCGCTTTTCCGCCCGTGGCTTGGTGGTCTCCGGCGTATCGTCATTTCCGGTATCCGTATTTTCGATTGTCTCCTGCGGCAATACGGCTTCTTTGGGGTACACGGCAGATGCAACCACTTGCGACAAATGTAATCCGGCATCCCGGCTGTTTCGTAAATGCCGTCTGTTTTCCAAAGGACCGTTTACATTCTGGACGTATGCTTCCTGTCTGGCGATGTTCGTGGGCGTCGGGTCTATGCCCATCCGCCGCAACACCGCAGGAGTATCGGTCATGTTTATCACCAGGGTATATGGTGCGACAGCAGCTGCGTGATCTATCCCGTCAGGATACAGGGCAATGGGGGCGTCGGGTGCGGTAACGGCAAAAAAAGAGCGATAAAGAGCGGTGAGTTCTCCATACAACAGCATCCGGTCTGCTTCAGGTAACTGCCGTAATTGTGTATTTAACCCATCTACGTTGGCGTATAACGCATTCGTTAAGGCGATAATGGTTTTTTCCTGAGCCTCCGTGGTCTGATGCATGCAAACGTCCCGTAACTCCTGTAGTCTGTGAACCCACTCCACCGCGTTTTCCGGATGTTCCGGCGCAGGAATGATCGTTTCTACTGGATCTCCTTCTACTACGTGTGGACCAGTCTCGGCCTTTTCATCCAACCCCGGATTGGGTGAGGGTTCAACTGCTCCCTCAAGTTGGCCACGGGCGTTGGCAGTAGTTGTTGGTTCGTTTTTGAATTGTAATCCCAGCGGGCCTTCTATTTCGCTGAGAGGTTCGTTATTTGTGCGTTGAATACCCCGCTGTATAAATCGGATTTCATTCAAATGCGGTGCATCTCCCGGTGGGGTTTCCGGCGGAACCGCTGTACGGTCAGCCAGCGTGTTTCCGACCAGAAGGTTTAACGTCGTCCGCAATTCATCCGGGGTAAATGTTAACCTCTGGTTATCCATTTTTCCTGGTGGAATACCACGCGCTCTGTATTCGCGGTCCAGTAGGTGTGCCATCCTGCTGGTTATCGGGGCATAATGGGAAATTTTATGAGTTTTTTTATATACCCCGCGGTCGTTTAGTTCATCTGTCAGTCGTTTGGAGGTTATTGGGGGAAGCTGTTTTCCTTCCGCTCTGGCAATGCTTCGTCGTACGAGTTCGGTTGCACTCGCGCGTTGATTTGCAATTTCCGGAGTGTGAGCCCGATTATGTGCTTCCGCGGAATTAATGAGTTCCAACGTATTAGAAAGTTCCAGGAGTTCCGAGGCTCTAAATTGTACCAGTGGTGGGGGATTTTCCGTTACTTCACGAAATACGGATGTTAATAATCCCACCGTCGTCGGGCGTCCCTCTCCGGTACGCACCTGTTCTGTTCCGGGTGTTATGTGTTCTGTGGCAGTGTCGGTCATGTGCTTTACGAAAAATTTATATTTATGTGAAACAATCTGCTTATCAGGGCAATGAAACCTTTCATCATGAGCAGCATAATGCAGTTGAGTGCTAAAACCACTGCAAGGCTACCACTCAGGCTGGTGGCGGCAGTTTCGCTAAATTGCTCTATGACTCCGCTAATCTGAATTCGTACGCCTAATGCGATGGCGCTGGCGATAAACGCGCCGATAATAATCGCAAACGGTAAAAACCCGCGGGTATCCTCACGGGACGTAAACATAGTGTTCGATATGGTGAAAATTAAAAACCCTACGACGACAAAGATATACCACGAAGGGGAAGTCAGAACCGAACCCGTTTGCGCGGCGAGGGTAATATCCCGCCAAAGGCCGGGAATAAAATACGATAAGCTAAATAAAGATATCGTTCCGATTATAATTGGTGCAAAACCTATCAAATATCTGCGGAATGGATCAGTCGATTCTATCTGCACCGACCCTGCACGGATTTCCGTTTCATTTATATTTTCCGGAATTAAACTGAGTTTTCCGGTTTTTACCCCCAGAATTTCCGCCGTAAACAGGTGGCTTAGCTCATGAATCACGGTACCGGGGAAAAGAATGGCAGACATCAGCGATACGGCCACCGCGCGTGACCGAAACAAGACATAAAAGAGGATATACATGGTTTTTGTTAACCAACGGGATATCAGGAATAATCCGAACAGTTCGCAGGCTAACCACACAAACACCATCATACTTGCCCTAGTATTATACGCGCGGGTGGTAAAATCAACCCGGCGCCTTTGTATTACCATTTATGCTGCACGCATATCGTGCTCAGCTTTCTGCTTGGCTTCATGTGCCATTTGTTCTACCTCATGCAGCGACATCATCAGCCCCATAATGCCCATTTCCAGCAGTTGTTCTTTCCGGTGTTTGTTTGTTTCTTTCATCGCTTCTTTGTGTGCTTCGAGAATGGATTCTTTTTCCTTATCCGTTAAGGAAAATAGGGTATCCACCTCCTGAGACCAGCCCATTTTTACGGCAGCCGAATCTATGGCGCTACGGAAGGGTGCCCGAAGCACATCGTTCCAATGTCTGGGAAGCGCACTTTGTATATCCGGGCGCAGATTAAATGTTTTCCGGTAGGCGATCGCTGCGTCCCTCCGGGCTTTTTCTCCGTCAGCTTTCAGCGCATCAAAGGCTAAAATATATTTATGGAAATCCTGCGAATCCAGAAACTGTTCTTCCTGCAGGAGTATATCTGCGGAAAATGTATCGGTGGAGTTCTTTATCGCGACAAACCGATCTTTAATTTTGAGCATGGTTAATTTTTCTTCCCGTTCCTGCTTCGATAACCCGCCGGGAATCATATCCATAGCGGCTTTTATTACCAATAAATCTTCTTTTATCTTTTGGAGTGCTGCCCGGGCTTTGGCAATCGCTTCGCTCATGGCGATTTCGTCTTCCGACCGTGCATTTTGAATTGGTTCATCATCTGCCGTGTCGTCCTCATCCGGTTCGACTTCAGGGTGATCGTCCGTGGTTTCTTCCTTGGTTTGTTTCGCGCCGGTTGTATCCGTATCGGGCGTATCAGTCGAGTTTGCATGTTCAGAATCAGGAGCATCCGCACTACCGTCGATAACGACGTCAACGTTGTCTAAATGTGATTGCAGGCCGTTATCGTGCGTGTCAGGCATCTGTTCATCGACCTCCTGCAGGGAATCTCCGCCGAATAGTCCGTTGGCGTGTGCCTCCAAAATTTCGTGGGGAGGCGTTCCTTCCTGCAGTGCTGCTCCAATCTGTTGCGAAGCTTCGATGGCGGTATCCAGAGCCGTCGGTGTTACCGCTGCTTCACTTATACTGCTTACTCCCTCTACCACTGCCTGTACACCAGACTCTTTTAGATCTCCGTCCATATATCTACTATAGGCAGACATGGTTCCGAAACACAAGTTCGGCAGGCTTGGCCTTCCGAAGGCTGCCAGATCAATCCATTGTTTTATCAAAAAAGAGTGTTTTCATCCGGAGAAACACCGTATAATAAAAAAGCCATGGAAATGATTGCCGCAAAGCTTCGTCAGCATTGGGGAGTATTGGTGCTCGCAGGTATTCTGGTGCTTATTATCGGCATAAATATCAAACCGGGATACGTCCTCCTCGGCAATGATAATTTTTCACCTGAACTTGATCCGCAGCTTACGTTTACCCGGGCGCTTTTTTCACCTGCGTGGCGGACGTACCGGGTGCAGGGAATTCCGTCTGACAGTGAACAGGCAGACATAATCCGTGCGGGCATATATATGCTGCTACGGCCCGTCTTTCCGCCCTGGATACTCTCTCAGGGGTATATGTTTCTGGCATTTTTTATCGGGAGTTTCAGCATGGCTTTTCTGGTAAAAGCTATTGTATCCGCCAGGCATCAGCGGCATTTGCAGTTAGCGTTCCTTTTTGGGGGGCTTTCTTATCTCTGTAGCATGCTTACGATCTGGATTTTCTTTTTTCCGGTGCATCTGTTCGTGGCGGCATATGCGTTTTTGCCTTTCGTACTGTGGCGTGCGGTCGTTTATCTCCGTCATCCTACCGTAAAACACGGGATATGGGTACTTATTGCCACGCTGCTGTTTGCTCCCGCGGCCCTTACGGCGACCATGTATCTGGTGTGTGCGCTCATGATCGTGGTTATGACGGGTTGGGTCATGCTTACGGTCAAAAAAACGCTGGCACGTCGTATCGTCTTACTCTGGAGTGTTTGGATACTTCTGTTCAGCGTTCACGCCTTTTGGTTTATTCCGTTTATTTCATATGTTAAAACTCAGGTGGGACCGTTACAAAGCTCCGCAATCAACCAAGACATTACCACCACGACGATAGAAAATGAACGGAAACACAATACTGCCCTCAATAGTGTCCGCTTTTTTGCAGCCTGGATGGATACCAAAGAAGAGGGGAACACGTATACATTCCCGCAACGTGACTGGTACAGCACTACGCTGGTAGGATTGTATCTAAGCCTTATTCCATTAGCACTTTCCATAATAGGAGTGCTGGCTGCGGGGAAAAAACGCTGGTACGATCTTTTTGTCTTGGTAGGTGTCGGCGTATTTGGTTGGTTTTTTATTAAAGGGGCTAACCCGCCGCTCGGATCAATTTTTGTGACGCTTCAGCACACCTTTCCGGTTCTAGCGCAGGTGTTCCGGTGGCAGTCCTCCAAATTGTGGCCGCTTATAGGGATTGTTATACCAATATTTGTAGGTATCGGCGTTATCGGTATTGCCCATGTCTTCCGCGGGGCGCTAAAAGGTGTCGGCGGTATCATTTTTATTCTCCTCGCGGGTGCGCTGCTTCTCTTTATCCATCCCGTGTTCCGCGGACAGCTCATTCGCCCGAGTATGTTTCAACAACTTCCGGCTGAATATGGTTCTCTGGCTGCGTATTTATATGAACATGATCCGCATGGCCGGATCTATCCGGCGCCGGAAGCAAATACGCTGTATTTCCGAAATTACAAATGGGGATTTTGGGGCTCCGTATTGCTCAATTACATACTCCCGAATCCGGTTATGGAAAAAGCGCTCGTTATTGGTTCTCAGGAGAATCAACAGGCGTATACCGTAGTCGTCAACGCCTATTACAGTCGCGATCCGGCGGTATTTATACGCGCACTGCACCGGTACGATGTTGCATGGGTATTATCCGATAGAAATGCGGATAGTCAGCAACGGGGGTACACCTACGATTGGGAGTTACATACCAGAATCGTCGATACGAATCCGGGTTTAGAGAACGTGTGGAGTGAAGGAAAACTTACCCTGTACCGGGTAAAACCCCTGGCGGATTCATCCATTATCCCGATGTATGCCGGGCATGACTGGACCAAATTGGCGACTTTAGAAAGTCTTTCACCGGAATTTTCTCACTATGCCACGGCAGAGTTGGGAACATTGTCGCCGTTTGCGCTTTCCGATATGGACTGGACACCGTATACCCATGCGGTGCAAGGTACCACAAAATACTCGGGTGCATCGGGTCAGTTCCGACTGCAGTATACCAATGCACTTGCCGGAAGCGTGCCGACGCAAATTTCCGTACGGGGTTCGGAGGTTGTGCTTACGCCCGCGGTTCCCACAATTCGGATTAATGACGAACTCTACGGCGAAGCGAAAGGCAGATTTAGCGGCGTGCTTCCCGCAAATACGCCCTTTCTCACGCTGGATCGGGATGTGGTGTCACTCGCAGCCGCGCAAGCCACGCCATTGGTATACAGTCTTCCTTCGGGGTTAATATTGGCCAATACCGTGTACGCCTGGTCCGGTCAGGCCGTAGACCAAGACGTTGTCCGCGGGGATTTTCGGTTACATTGTCCGGATGATTCGTATATCGACCATGTGCCGCTTTCTTCGACCGCGCCGGTTACCTGCGCGTCTGGTCCGATTCCCATGGTTACGGAAAGTATTGCCGAGATACGCGGTACGTTTACCATGCCGCCCGCAAGCAAAGTTACCTTCTGTGTGCTCTCCGAACTTGAACGGCGCTGCTTAAACCCGAACGTAACAGCCATCGGTAACGGGAAACAAACGTCGTTTCGGATTGTGCTTCCCCGAACAATTCAGCTCGGTGACAGTATTAAACTGTATTTAACCGGAGAAATCCCGGGAGGAACTACCGGTGCACTCGATGTTTCCGCACTTTCCGTGCATCTTTACCAGTCCGCTATCAGTATGCCCTTGGCGCAGCAGGAGGCACTGGAACTTCCTGACACCACCATTGCACTTCATACGGGAGATACCATCGGGGTATCGGTTCCGTTACTCTTGGGACAAAACAGCTGGCGGTTGCAGAGCGATGATATCTTTATTCCGGAAACCGCGATTACGTTGTTTGATGCCGGGGAAGGACAGGGGAGTATTGTACGGGAATCGGAAAAACGGATTACGGGATCAATCCGTGAAGGAACATTAAGTACGTACCCCAAATGGGAACGGGTGCAATCCGAAGGGATAGGCATGTTTACCTATTCCGCAAGGAATATCAGCGGCATTCCCCTGGAGATTTCATTGCGTGAACTGAAAGCGGGAAACAAAATTTTTCAACGCCGGATTGCCGGTGGCACCACGACCACGGAGACGGCACTCATGATGCTGCCTACTGATCTCCGATCATACCAACTGGAAGCACTGCATACCGGTATCGGTCCGCAGGTAAGCCAAAATACGTTGGAGAATTGGTCCGTGCAAATGCTCCCCATAGCCTGGACCCGATTACAGCTCACTCCCGTACATCCTGCGTCGTATACGCATCTGACGTCCCTGGCGCCAATTTCCCTGGCGCAAAACAGTACCTTCCGTGGAGACGTGTCAAATGCATCCGGTGCCATCGTTACCATTCCTACCGCGGTATCGTCGTTCTGGGCCATTACTCCTAATGCCATGAATCCGGTATTGGTAAACGGTTGGCAACAAGCTTGGGAAGTTCCTCAGGACAGCCAGTATACGGTTACGTTTACCGGAAACCTTCAATCCTGGATTGGCGGACTGGCGGGAATTATGAGCGCGGCAGCCGTGCTATTTTGGGTTTGGAAATGGGGAAGCCGGTAGATTTTTCGAGCAGAATAGCCCAGTGGGCCGGCCACTCAAACCGGTACCATTCGTACAGACGTACCATGAATTTACTCGGAATCATAGTTACGAAGAGCAGTTGTAATACGGAATGGATTACGCCTTTCAGTGTCGGTCTGTAGCCATACTTGGTAATTCCCCGGAAACGTGACTGAAACGTAAGCCAAAACGTCAGCTTCGCGTTATGATACCCGTTAGACGTATCTGCCTTGCGGTATTTGTAAATAGTATCGGCTACGTTACCCAGATTACCGTCCTGGAGCAGTTTAAAAAACATATCTACGTCTTCTGCCGTGCTCATTGTTTCGTCGTACCGGTATTTTTTCATGACGTGCGCCCGGGCCATCATTATCGGATGTTGAATCGGTACCATGCGCATAATCATGTCGTAGAGTACGGTCGGATCGGTAGGAAACAATTTTTCGGCAAATACTTTTCCCTGTCCGTCGATCATATGCGCGGATCCGCCACAGGCCACTACATCCGGATGTTCATCCAGGTATGCGATCTGTTTTTCAAATCGATAGGGGAGGGATATATCGTCAGCATCCATCCGGGCTATGTATTTCCCTTTAGCTGCCCGAAGCAACTGGTTTAAGCTGGTACTTATGCCTTTACTTGATTTGTTATGAAACACCTGTATCCGCTGGTCACGGGCAGCAAATTCATCCAGAATGTTGCCGGTATCATCCATTGAGCCGTCATCCATAATCAGGAATTCCCAGTCCGGTATTGTCTGGTGTTGGATGCTCTTTACGGCTTCCACCACAAAATCCCCGGCGTTCCGGGCTGGCATAATAATTGAGATGAGTGGTTTGTGTTCATTCATAGTCATAGTTCTATTGTTACGTGTTACGGTACTTCCACATTCAGGGGCTGTTTTACACCTTCATCCATTCGGATGAGTGTGTGAAACAACCCCCAACCAAAATAATTTACACGCTCGCGCGCATATATTACCCTGGTGGGGGAAGTCGTCTACTTAGTTCAGATTTTGCGTTTCATACGCGTAGACAAAGGTTGAGGCGAATCCTCAGATACTAGGCTTCGACGTGCAGATGGAACTGCTGTTCGGCGGTTTTACCCGTCGCAGGTTCGGTTGCCAGAACCACGAAATCGAAGTCTCCAGTTTCCGTCGGTGTGCCAGCCAGCCAGCCGCTTTCGCTGAAGGTCATTCCCGCAGGAATGTTACCCGACGTAATGGTGCGTTTGACCAAACGGTGGTCTTGTGCGCCATCGACGCGGATACCAAAGCCCTTCTTATCACCGACCTGATACTGCTGGTTCAGCTTGGCGCTGGGCAGATTCGGGTTGGTTGCGATTGCGAACTCGCCGCTTGCATGACGAACGGTGGTTGCCGCCGAGCGACGGGTATCATCCTGCTGACGCACGGTGGTGTCCAGATTCGCGGGAGCCGTATTGCTCAACGTCGCAAGGAACTGCGCGATTTCCGGCGTAACCCATTCGGTCTTGCCACCAATCAGCACCGGCACTTTGCCAGCGTTCGGGTCGGTGGGCGGGTTCGTCGGCTCGTCGTCGTCGTGCGCGTCGTCGGGTTGCGTGCCGCGTGCCTTCGGAGTGACCTTGATCTTGTACATCCCAACCGCCTTGACCGGATGGTCTTCGATGGTTGTTATGGTCAGCGTCGCCGGGAATGTCCCACGCTTAAGGAGTGTTGCATCCTCAATCGTGATTTCACCCGTATCGCGGTCAAACGTCAGACCCTTCGGCAGTTTTTCCCACTTGGTACGGAATTCGGTATCGCCTTCGACATCGAACGACGGTTCGAACGAGAAACCAGCGTCATTCCCATCAACCTCGACTTCCATGTTCTTCTCGTCGTTGATGGTGATCTTGCCGCCAGCGTGCGCGTCGTGAGCTTCCGGCTTCGCGTTGCGGTTGTTATACCACTTCACGATACGCCAGTTGCTGAACCGACCTTCGCCCTCTTTCTTTTCCGCCGGTTTGCGGAAGAAGAAGAACCAGATAGCGAGGATAGCCAGCAACAGCAGAAGCAACGGGCTACCGCAGATGAACATGAACAGCATACCGATGAACCCGTTCACGGTGTTCCACGCATTGCTGAACCAGTTCCCGGCATCGCCGCCCAAATCGCCCAGACCGCCGCCGTTGTCGGGGGCATAGTATGAGCAGACACTCAGGCGATTGCTTTCGGCGGAATTGATTGCCGCGTTGTTTTGCGTCGTGGGGCAGTCGTTCGCGTCGAACGTCCACGTTTCGGCACAGGTGCTGGCGGTTGCCAGTTTCGACGGATCGTACACCCAGCCATCGCGCATATTGTTCTGGCACGATGCCGCAGTCAGCCCGTAGGGGTTGTCGCCGCCGCCAGCCGGAGCCGGAATGGTCGGTGAATACTGCGGAACATTCGTTGCCGCCGGGGGATTCTGCATCACAGTGCTACCAGTCCAGCTAATTGCCTGAATCTGGAACCCAGTGCTTTCGTTGCCCCGGCATTCGACCAGCGCCCACGCCTGTCCGTTGTCCGCCGTGTCTACGGTGAACCGGGCGTTATTCACGCGGGTAAAGGTCTGGCTCGGATTTGCCGATCCCTGTCCGTTGCGACGTTCGTCGAGATACAGCGTGCATTCCACACCATCGTATTCGTACTGACCTTCTTCGATGGTAATGCCGACGCTAAACGCACGACGTTCTGTCGCGGTGGGCAGATTCGGCTGGTACAGGCGACCACTTACTTCCCACACGGGGTCATACTGGGTGGCGCGTGAACCATTGGCAAACTGCGCTTCATACGACTGTCCGGCGAGTGGGTATCCACCCTGCGCGAACACTGACTGGACACTGCCAAGAATCATCAACGCGAGCGCGAAGATGACCATGACTGTCCAACTACGGAACATATTGGTACGCATGGAGTGTCTCCTTAGGATAAGGTAAACGTACGAATGTCGAATGACTTTCAACCAAGTTGAGGGGCTTCGTAGACCCTTGGCAGTGGAGCCATGATCCCTTCAGAAGGTTTGCACCGTCTGATGTATTCGGAGGTGTGCCCAGGATGGTTCACACGTCCTAGTAGCAATCGGATTCTCCCGTCGTTCTATCCTGCTACGGACAGAGGAGGGTTTCGGTGTTCGCAAACACCTAGCATTTTTTTATTCTGGTTAGCGTCCAGTCGGATGTACCTTGCGGTATTCGCTTTCATCTCCTGGGTTTCCCCGGAGCCAGCTCATCCATTTTTCCGTACCTATGTTGTCCCCGAGCGAGATATATGAGGCGCCTATGTACCGTTTTCCGGTTGGTCATCATACTCGTGAAGAGTTGTGACTATGGCGCTACCCTGAGGACAATTCTGGCCACAAACGTACTGTCATATGCCTGCCGTCACATGACATCCGTTCATGACCAAGATTGTCCCCAAGGTACTCATATTCCAAGCGTACTGTTACCGTTTCGTACCAAATGTTTTCCTTTGTCTATTTGACTTTCTGTATTACCAGAAAGTACTGAACTATGTTAAAGAACATGCCCATTCGTCGTCCTATACTTGATGGTGTAGGACTCCTCAGGGTAAATAAACGACTCGCTCGGGGAACAGATGACCCAGTTCGAGAATCTTTGGCGCTTGCGCCGTAATTCCCGGGTGGGCGATATCTGTCGCCGAGGCCGGTTCCTCCCGGTCCTGCACCGTATGGTGCGGGGCGGGTGGCTCCGGAAGTACGGGCGCGATCTGTTTCGTGCCGGTATTTCCGGAGTCGTTAAATGCTATATTCAATTGTTAATTGTTAACTCGTACCTGTTATCCCTATACACCAAAAACCGGCAGGTTCTTGTGCCTGCCGGTGCATATTTTCGTTATGGTTTTTGGTATTTGTTTATGTCATCGTTGGGTCCGGCAGGTCCCTCTGATGCGTGGGTATTACCCTCGCTTTTTCAGAAGGGCAATTCCCGCAAATCCGACTGTTGCAAAAGGTACGAACATAAGTATGTCTTCAAATCCGGCTTTCGGTAGGGTAGTAGTACCCAATACATCCGTGCGGATACACATTTGTGCCGTATCTTCATCAAATCTGTCTAAAGCTTTTGTCTGTCCGGTATTTACGACACAGAACGTGCTGCGTCCGGCCGGAAAGTCTTTGGCATCTGCTACTTTTGCGACGATTTCAAATTGACGGGTTTCACCGGCAATCATGTTTTCCAGTTTAAAAATAATGGTCTTCGTAGCCGGATCATAGCTGGTTCCGCTGGGACCGCCAGATACATATGATACGTACGGAGGCAATATATCTTTCACTTCAACCGGATTAAATGTTTGACCGCTGTTGTTTTTAATCGTCAATTTGTACCGGACTTCATTTCCCGGTGTAAATATCGGATCGGCGGTACCCATGTTGTCGACCCAGGATTTACTTATAGGCTGCCAAACTTCTTTATTAATGACTAAGTCTGTCGGAGGACAGTTGGTATACCCACCATATTGATTCTGACATCCGTCAGCAAGTACTGGTTGAGTATTTACGCCAAGAACGGCGATTGCGAGTGCTGTGGCGATGAGCGATGTTTTGATGCTTTTAGTAATCATAAGATTCCTTTCGATATTGTAATAGACTATACACCATTTTTCTGGAAATGTCAAGTACTACAGGCTTTGTGAATAAGGCCTATATTTGTTCACCTTGTTCCTCAATCAGGTCGGCAAATATAAGCATCCGTTCAGATACGCTTCCCGGAGGCCAACATGTCTGTAAAATGAGCTGTTTTTTGCCTGTTTGGGGCACCAAATACGAGATGTCCTTGGGAGAAACGATCTGTTGGGATCGGTATTTGTACGTATACCGTTTTCCTTTATAGAATAGGACAATAACGTCACCTTCGTTCAGGTTCTTCAGATGGTAAAACACGGCATTCAAATCTTTTACAAACCATTCATAGTTGGTGGAATGGGAGAACAGATAGGTGGTTCCTGCCTGGTCAGGTAAATATGAGGTACTGGCATGCGCCACCCCGACTTGCAGGGCCTTATTGTATTCTGCGGGCTTGAGCGGGTTTACGCCGGCAATAACGGTCGAATTTATGCCTATTTTAGGTACGACAATAGAAAATTCCGTGTTAACCGGGGTAATTGTTTTTCCTTCCGGGGTAACAAGCGGGTTAAATATTACCGGAGCGGACGGGGGAAGGGGTACTTCCGGTTCAAGCACAGTTTTTACGGATTCGGCTGTCTGTTTTGCTAAATAGCTGGTTTCCAGCGTAAATTTAGGTACTAATGGTGTTGCTATTCCGATAAGGGAGATACCAAGCAGAAATGATCCGGCTGCCCGGTACAACCAGGTCGACCGCAATTTTGCTTTTGGTGCGTGGGTGACGCTGACTACATTGGCAGAATGTACGTTTTGCGGTACAGCATGTCCGAAACAATCCCCGTTATGGGCATGATGTGTCGGGCAGTACTGGTATATGACGCCTGTCTGATGCATAGCTAAAAAAATCCATCCGTGCTTCGTTTTGTGCTGTAATAGCCTCAAAATGTGTTTGCAGGATGGGTTTGGTTGTGAGGGCGTATTATATACTATAAGTCTACAAAAGTCAATATCATTGAGACTCAAAACACTGCGTGTTATGGGTTTGATTGTTGCCGATCGGTCTCCGTATGTCCGTATGCTTCATGGTAACCGGCAATCTTGTGGTGTTGACAGCGTGAAAAAAAGCCTTTACTGTTGATATATACCTGCTCGTATGAACACCGGAGATACGCAATCTACCCCCCAGCCCGCGTCAGCGGCCTCCGATGGTGTTCCTCAGATTCCTTCCCAGCCACAAGATATGCCTACACCGGCTGAAGGCACAGCTGCGCTTCCTGATACTATTTTGGCTTTAGGCGTAAAGCCGATTGGCCCTGACAGCCCAGTTGTGGGAGACACGACAATACCCACCGGAGATCAATCCGCTCCGGCCCCGGTAATAACGGATCTCCTGGTCCCCGACGCGGTAACGGCTACGCAGACTGCCCAGACAGGGGATACGACGCTACCGGTAGTTTCGGAAGTAAACGATAAGCCGGCTGAAGCGAGTGTGGACCCGCTTGTGGTGCCTGAGGCTACGGAGACGACACAGGTATCGGAAGTTCCCTCAGCGGATGCTGACCTTCCGGTTCCCACGGATCCCACCATACCGGATGCTCAACAGATTATCGGTTTGGCGGAATCTCCGGCTATACCAGCTCATACTGATGCCACCGTTACGGTTGCGACACCAGCGGACCTGCCGGCAGAAACCACAGAAGAGCAACATACTCCGGCGCCGACTGATCAATCTGCGCCTCCTGCACCTGATCCGGTTTCCGACAACCCTATCCAACCTGAGTCTGTATCGTCTCAGGCTGCTGCGACTCAACCGGATTCTCTCGTGCATCCTGAACCTGCTGTAGTGCCTACGGGGGAGCCGGAAGCGGTAACGCCTTCTGTAGAGCCTGCTACAACAGTGGTTCCTAAACCTTCCGGAGATGGACATATTAGCGCAGATATTGCCGGATTTGTGGCTGCAGCTACCCCAGTAGCCGCTGCTGCCGTGCAGCCTCCCGTGATTACGGATGTTATAGCGTCAGCACAATCCGCCTCGCCGCCAATGATGCACGCGGATCAACCGCCCGCTACACCCGTTCCCGAGAAAAAGCGGTTCAGGATACCGTTTATTGCAGCAGGAGGATTTCTCGTATTCGCCGTCGTAGCGGGGGGAGTTATTCTGTCGGTAGCGAATGGTCAAAATGCATCGACAGATATCCGTTCCCGGGCAGCATCCGAGCAGTTTGCCGGAGTAGCGGTAGAAGAAAAAGTAAGCCAAAATATGGGGCAACAAGTGTTTGAATTTATTCTGGATGCGGTTTCCCTAAAACCGGAAACCCAGCTGCAACAGCTTTCCATGAGTGTATTGTTTACCCGATCCAGCCCCCCTGTTTTGGGTGAAATGACCGATGAATCCGAGGCCATGATGGAACCGACGGCAGAATCTTCTGCAGCAGAAACCCCGGCAGCTGTGTGCTGGGACCAGGTACACGAAATGGAAGAACAGTTTTTTTGGCCGGATAGTTGCCGTGGTCAGGCCGGTGCACTTGTTTGTGAGGCTGGAGATATGCTCCTGACGCCCGAAGAACACCAGGAATATACCGCGTGGATAGAAAACGGCAGGGTAGCTGCCCCGGAATGTGACGTAACCGTAAGCGCAGACGGAACCGTGATTCCCAATACGCCTCCTCCAGGCTATTTTGTGCGTGAACTCTACCATGAAAATGGGGTCATTGTGACGACGGATATGGGTGACTTACTCGAATTTGACGCCATAGATGTACAGCACTCCGAATTGGGGGACAGTTTTACCCTGACCGTAACGGCGAGGCCGAAAGATCCTACCGATACGCAAAAATTGGCTCAGTTAATCGGTCGGGTTCCCCTGGTAAGTGTACATATCGATAAACCCGACGCCGATACGTTTTATACTGCGACAATGGCAGGCGGAAGTGTAAAAGGGAATATGCCCGGTTTGCCGCTTGGGGAAATGGAATTCGTGCGCAGCCTCTAATCGAAGTATTGGCGTTGAAGGTATTCGTTGAGTTTACTCACTACCAGCTCCCTGGTATTATTGTGCGGTAGGTTTTGCTTCAGCGTGCCAGACCAGCTTAATGTCCTGCGCTATCACGTTTTTGGCCAGTTTTGTGGCTGCGTCATACTGTCCCTGGCGAATGAGTGACCGGACACCATCTTCTGCCTGGCGAACCACATGATGTTCGTAATCCCGGACGATCGGAAGTACCACGCCCGCCAGTTCAGGAAAGGTATCGTCCAGCTTCGGGACGATTCTGTATAGTTCTTCAAAGCTCATCCCGGGTTTTATGTAATTAAGCACGTGCTGCGCCATGGCTTGGCTGCGTTCTTCGCTCATGGTGCCGTCTGCCAGTTTATCTTTAATCAGTTCTACGACTTTGAGTTCTATTTGTTGGCGGATATCATCTGGGCCCATACAAATAGTGTAGCAGTCCCGGGTTTTAACGTCTACAAAACGGAAGAGAAAAAAGAAAAATCTTTTGGCAAACAATAAGTCCTATAGGATTGACAAAACTGCTATTGTGTGATATCTTCTCGGAACACGTTTGCCTCCTGCCGGAGGATTTTTGCGTGGTACATTAACAAACCCGTAATAGTGGCGATGGGCATGATGAGACATTCCTCCAATTGTAGGTTTGCGTTCGTCGCGTCCACTAGCCATTTTATTACGGCATAGGGAAATCCATACCATCACAAACGGGCCGATGTACTGCCGTTCAGAACGCTTTGCGTTCTGAAAAATGTATCTGGCAGTCTCTTCATCGATCGGTTTGTGATGGCTATGGAAAGGAGAAAAGATAGAAGAAACGCAAGGATTTACTCTCGGCAGTTAACCAACTACCACTCGGTAGGGGGGAAGCACGCAAACTCGCAGAATCATCAGAAGCAACTAGACAATAGGAGATTGGCAGTGAACCACAACAGTATTCTCAAGTGGGCGCTTTACCTCGCGCTCGCCATCCTCATCCCCGCGATGACGATGGGCAATGTTAACGCGCAGGCGAGCATCACCTGCACGACCATCGGGTCGCTCGAAATCGCGGAGCCGAACAGCTTTGCGGCAAGTGCGGCGAATGCACCGTTTTCGGTTTGGGCGACGAACAACGATCCGGCGGCGAACTGCGCCACCGTCGTCCTGAACACGAATACCGTTCTGCTGGCTTCGGCTGACGTGTCCAACCACTTCGGGGAAGACTACGTGGTCGAAGAAGGCAGTACCGCCAGCGGTTTGACGACGTGGACGATTAAGTCGGAGGCTCCACTCAGCAACCGCGTGTTTGTTACCTTTGAGTCCGTTGCGGCTGGTCTGGTCGGCACGGATGTCCCGTTGCCTACGACGACGCTCACGCAACGCGACGGCTTTGAAGGTGTCGTGACCGGCGCGGATGACAGTACCTGCGACTGGTTCGAGGTTGACAACGACCTTGCTTCCAGCGCGACGGTTGATCTCGGCGCGAACACCGTGCTGATCGCGGAAGGCTCGATGAGCTATACCGGCACGCCACTCGTTGTGTCCGGCAGTCTGGTTTCGACCAACAACGGTTCGCCGCTCGGTGAGCGCGTGCTGTTGTGCGGCAAAGCGGTGGTGCGTGGCCCGGTTCTGGCAACTGAAGAACAGGAAGACGCGCAGTTCTGCGATGCCAGCGTTGTCGGCGTTTTGACCGTGACCGGTGGGGATTCGTTTGCCTCGCGGCGCGGTGAGATTCGTTCGGCGTGGGCGGACAATTCGCAACCGAATGCGTGTTCCGCTACCGTGACGTTTAACAGCAACACGACGCTGATTCCGGGCAATCTGACGGACAGCGCCGGTCATCAAGGCACGTTCTATACCGTAGCCGGCTCCGGTACGTACACCATCACCTCGGTGGATCGCACCAAGCTCGGTGAGCGTGTGTACCTGACCTTCCGTGCGAATGCAGACGGACTGTCCGGCGTGGACGATCCGGTTTCCGGCACGATTACGGCGCAGGCGGGCTACACCGGGTACTTTACGGGCGCTGGCGATACGAGCAGTGCGTGGTTCAACGTTTCGGACGAAAACGCCAGCTCGGCGACGTTCAGCTTCGGGGCAAACACGGAAATCGTGTATGCCGAAGACAACTACGGCAACGTTCTTACCGTTGATGAAAGCACGAATACCGTGTCCAGCCCGACAGGCGTGGCGTTCGGTGGGCGTGTATTTCTGACGGGGCGTGCGATTGCTGACGGCATCGTGCTGGGAACGGCAACCGACGAAGCGAATTTCGCGGCGCTTCCGGCAGGTGTTCTGACCATCAACAGCGCCGACATCGCCACGACGCAGGGGCAGTATCAGAGCTTCTGGGCGACCAACAGTCTCCCGAACTCCGGTTCAGCCACGATTGTCCTGAATGACAACAGCACCTTGATTCCGTCGGCGGATAACGACGCGCATCAGGGTATCGGTTACACCGTTACGAAGGGCGCGTCGGCAGGTGGGCAAACCACATGGACGCTGACCGCGACCCGTCCGCTTGGAGCAAGTGTGTTTGTGACCGTGCAGGCAGTTGCCGATGGTACGGTGGGCGTGAATGTCCCCCTTGCCAGCGCGACGTTGACCCCGACGGTTGCATCGTTCGTTGGCTATGAAACCACTCGCGGTTCCGTGATGTGCGCGTGGTTTACGGTGAGTGATCCTGATGCGTCGAGTGCGGTTCTTCCCACGTGGTCGAATACCACCGTGCTGGACAGCGCACACAGCGAGACGCAGGGGTACTACGGGCAGAATCTGATTGTTGACCTGTCCGCAGGGACGGTCAGCACCGTTAACGGTTCGCCTCTCGGCACGCAGATTGAACTGTGCGGGCAGGCATTGAACGACGGCGTGGTGCTTCACTAGACCATACCGGCGATCATCGCAACCGATTACAGTAGTACCGAACGAATCGTATCAGGCAAGGCGTAATCGATTTCGCTCTATCAATCGTGGAGTCTCAGTGAGGATTCACGATAACGTCAAATCGTCCGGTAAGTACGTAGCAACTCGGTAACTCTCTTGTAGTTTCGAATGGCACTATCGTCCATTCCTACATCTTAGTATCTGAGTCTGTACCAACCCGTTTCTCGTTTATCTTTTTCCTTTTTCGTTTCGTTTTCTCGTTTACCCGTTTTTCGTTTCTCGTTTTCGTTTAATTCGAGCAATGCTGCTCAAATTTTCACTTGAAACACAATCGTCTAGACGACAAAAACGCAACGGCAAATAATGCACAAAGAGTTTCGATCTCAAATCGGAGATCCTCTTTTTTGCATCCCTATGCCGTTGTTTCGA
Organism: uncultured Gammaproteobacteria bacterium; assembly: GCA_964629685.1. GTDB lineage: Bacteria > Patescibacteriota > Microgenomatia > UBA10105 > UBA927 > CAZVTT01. The sequence continues at coordinate 23,020 of CAZVTT010000007.1, read as the reverse complement.
CTTCTTATTATTTATGTAATAAGGCGTCAAAACAACGCAAATATACATAGTACGATTCTTCATTGATTCTGCATAATTCTTTCAATATATTCAGTATTACGTATGCTTACTCCCGAAGACCTTGTCCGTATACAAAATGTATTTCATAAGGGCTTAGAACCCATACATAGGAGTTTAGATGGTTTGGAGAAGCGCTTAGATAGTTTTGAGAAACGTTTAGTTCGTTTGGAGAAGAAAATGAATACTTCCATTTCTTATTTCGATACGCTTACAACCAAGCATCACCAACGGTTACACACGCTGAAAAAATTCAGGGAATTGTGGTGAACGACAAAGACTGACGCGCCCACTGGCAGCATGCTCGCGAATTTGGTACGATATTCCTCTATGACAGAGACACCACTTCCGTACAAACGCGTCGTATTTCCCAATGGCACCCGATTACTGTTGATTCCTATGCATGGTGTCAGCAGCATGGCTACATCCGTAATGGTCGGGGTAGGGAGTCGGTATGAAACACCGCAGATTAACGGTGTTTCCCATTTCCTGGAACATATGGTGTTTAAAGGAACGGCAAAATATCCCACCACCGACGATGTAAATGTGATCGAACGCATCGGTGGTTTACAGAATGCATATACGGATATCGATATCACCAATTACCACAACAAAGTATTGGGGAGCGATTGGCAGCTCGCGCTGGAAATAAATAAAGAGTTAGCAGTGCACCCGAGACTGGAACAGCAGTACGTCGATAAAGAACGCGACGTTATCCTGGAAGAAATGAAACGGTATGAAGACGAACCGGCGGCAAAAGTCGAAGAGGTGATGCACGAATTATTTTATCCCGGTACGCCGTTGGGTATGCCCATTATCGGCAAAGTAGATTCCCTGAAAGCCGCGACGGCGCAAACACTCACGGATTATCACCGAACCTGGTATACCCCCGAAAAAATGGTAATTGTGATGGCCGGGAGTATGGATGATTCCCAAATGGGTGCTATCGAAAAACAAGCCGCAGAATGGTTCGGAACGCTGTCCGGAAAAGCTAACGGTAATTTTATGCAGACAAAAGATGATCAAAAAGAACCACGACTAGGCGTCATAACGAAGCCTGATGCTCAGCAGGCGCATATTTCCCTGGGTCTCAGAACATTCAAGCGGGGAGCCGAAGAACGGTTTGCCTGGTCGGTATTTAATTTATTGATGGGTGTTTCGTTTAGTTCCAGATTATTCCGCGAAGTGCGGGAGAAGCTTGGGTTGTGTTATCACATCCGCAGTAGCTCCACCAGTTGGGCAGATGTCGGATATTGGTCCATTTATGCCGGTGTAGCTACCGAAAAAGTAGAAGAAACCATTAAAGCCGTGATGCATGAGTTGGCACTGGCCGTGGAGAAGGGCGTAACCGAAGAAGAAGTCCACGTATCCAAAAAGAGACTGAAAACTATGCTGGCGTTCCGTAGTGAAGATCCGGAATTTCAAAATGAATATTATGGCCGGCAGGAATTATTCGGTGAGCCGATCATGACCCTGGATGCATATTTAGCCAGAATTGAAACCGTTACGACAACGGAAATTAATGCCCTGGTAAAAAAATATTTCGTCAAACAATCGCTCAATTTGGCAGTCGTCTGGTCCAAAAAAGACGAAGGCACATTGTTACCGTTGTTAACGTTGTAATCCGTTCGTACCGCAATCCGCCGTCGCTCCGTATTGGCTGTACCGTTGTTTTACGCTAAAATAACAGTCTATGGAAAAAACAGTCGTCCTCGTTAAACCCGATGGTGTGAAAAAGCATGTCGTCGGTCAAATCGTAGACCGCTTTGAAAAAGCCGGTCTTACCGTATCCGCCTTGAAAATGGTCAAATTGACTCAGGAAATTCTGGATCAATGGTATGCCCATCACAAAGACAAGCCGTTCTTTCCGGAACTATCATCGTTCATGATGTCTACACCGGTGGTCGCCATGGTACTTTCCGGTGAAGGGGCCATTCAAAAAGTATTTGATATTTGCGGTCCGACAGATCCGGCAGTAGCAAACCCGGGAACTATCCGTCGTGATTTCGGCGAAAGTAAAGCCAACAATGTGGTACACCGATCCGATTCGGTGGAAGCCGCAGAGAAAGAAATCGGCTGGCTCTTCCGCGCAGACGAAATTTTTTCCTAACGAATAAGAATTCACGAAAAGCGTACGGCGAAGGCTGTGCGCTTTTTTTGTGTCGACGGAGGCAGTTTATTTACCCTTTTTGAGGGCTTCTACGATGGTTTTAACGGGCGTAGTGGCGACACCCAGATACTTGTCAGCTCCGCCGTAATAGACGTATAAAACGCCGTCTTTAATGGCTTGTCCGTTACTGAACACCGTGCCCACCCGGTATCCTTCATTTTCGTACCAGGTGAGTGGTTCCAGTATGGGATTTTGTAATCTGGCTAACACCTTTAGCGGATTATCCAGATCGAGCAGCGCTGCGCCCATGCGGTACTTCAAATCTTCTTTGGAAACGCCGTGATAGAGGAGTAACCACCCGTCTTCCGTTTTTTCCGGCGGACCGTTTAGTCCTATTTTTAAGTTGTCCCAGGCATTTACCCGTGGTCCCATAAGCGGATGACCGCCCAGCCATTTGCCGTCGCCGAATTCCAGATCCGTGACAAAATCTACCCAAATACAAGGGCTTATACGGTGAAATACCACAAAGCTGTCGTGTATTTTTTCCGGTACGATACAACTGTCTTTATTGTCTACACCCGGAGCGGAAATAAGTTTGGGCATAGTCCAGTTCCAGTTGTGTGCCAGGAAATCGTCGACTTTTATGGTTGAAAGGGCAATGCGCGGATTATTGACGCCGTCATAGGCGGTATAACACATGTAAATCGTGTCATCTATGCGGGTTATCCGCGGATCTTCACATCCGGAAAATCCGGGGTGATGTTTTATTTCGAACGCTTCGCGCGGGCCGTACACCGGTTCAGGCAGCCGTTCGTCCACATGCAGCCCGTCTTTCAGGGAAATATAGCCCATCACCGAGGTTTCATCGTCACCCATGGCCCGGTACAGGACGTGAATTTTATCTCCTGCGTAAATGGCTCCGGCGTTAAAGGTATACTTGGATTCCCAGCTATGATCTTTTATCGGCGATACAATCGGATTACCGTCAAATCTGGCCATCATTTCGGGTCGGCGGTAATGCGGATTTACTGTGGGATTATGTTTTAATTCTTCCAGCAAATCGTTCAGCGTGACGCTGGCACGACAGACGGTGGTATCGCAGGCACTGTAATAGATAAAGAATTGGCCTTCTTCGATAAACGCCCCTGACGGGAAAATAATATTGGGTACGATACCGTACGTTTCGTACTGTTCTTCCGGAACCAGCAGGGGATCGAGTGTCTGGCCGATCAGTTTTTGCGGTTCGTTTAGATCTAATAACGCCGCATCAATACGAAACCGGGGATTTCCGGTAAAGTAATTTTCGATGTAACAGAAAATCATGACCCAACCTTCCGCTGTTTTCACCGGTATGGCACCGACTTCCAAATGATCATTGGGGGTGTACTGAATCGGAATTTTGAAATCCTGATAATGTTTGTACCATTTTTCCCACCAGGCCAAATCCCATACTTGTTCAATCGTATCGAGCATGGCCAGGCAAATAGTGGCCGGTGGTTTGTCGGTGTTTACGGTGAGGGCAATAACAATTTTGCCGTTGATCCGTTCAGGAAACATGACCATGGCCTTTGCGTTAAACGGGGTTACCAGATGACGTTCGGTAACCGTTTCCATGTCTTTGGATAACGCCACGCCGACTTTAATCCCTTCAGCGTTTGGTGGCCAGTTGCCGATTGCGGTATAAAACGTGTAGTACGTATCATCGAGTTTCGTCGTGCGAGGATCTTCACAACCGTATTTTTCCCAGGTTTCTTCCGGAACAATAAATTGTCTGCGTCGTTTAAAATGGATGCCGTCGCCGCTTTGGGCGACTCCGATGGTCGATAGTTTTAATCGTTGGCCTTCATAGAGCTGATCGAGCGAGAGTGCCCGATATGCCATGGTGTAATCATTGGCGCCATTTTTCAGAACGGTACCGTTAAAGGCTGCCAATGCTTCCCAGTTATTATCTTTTGTGGGAAAAAACAGGGGATTTTCTTTCGAACGTTTTGTAGTGACCATACTTCTACGATAGCATGCCGTCACGAGGGAGAGTCAAGCATGAAACCCGTGGGGAATAGTAACCCAGCTCATACTTACGGTATCCCAAAAGAAATACAGTGTGTGTACGGAGGAATATGTCTCGTACGCTTCAGCGCGTTTGTGTCGCTTTTCTATGTGCCTCGTTGCTGCTGAATAGTGTGTTGTTGGTGTATGAGTATAGAAAACAGATTGTTGTTTCCGTACCTGACGGAGACAGTCTCGAGTTACGGGACGGCAGACGGATCAGGCTGCACAGTGTAGACGCGCCGGAACGTGGTCGCTGTGGTGCAAGTGAAGCGGAACGGTTTTTAAACCAGGCTACGCTGGGGAAACGGGTTACCCTTACGGAAATAACCCACGACGATTACGGGAGGATACTCGCCAACGTGTATGTGGGTGCATCATTTGTAAATCAGGACGTGGTACGGCTGGGACACGGAAAATACCGCGCGACGAATAACCCGCAGAGTAATTTACTTACTACAGCATCAGAACAAGCTATTACACAGAAATTGGGAATATATAGTCTTCAATGTCGGAGTACCGTCCCACCCGGAGGTTGTGCGATTAAAGGAAATATCAGAGCAGGGGAATACACATATCATCTGCCGCATTGTCCGCAATACGGTCAGGTGATTGTGGATACGTCTTTCGGTGATGTCTGGTTTTGTTCGGAAGCGGAAGCCAACGCCGCCGGTTTTGAAAAAGCCAAATAAACTATAAGCTTGCGCAAGGGGAGGCCTTGCGAAGGGCGATATAACAATCTAAATAACATGCCAGCGAAAAATAGTATCAAAATATATCAAGAAAATTCTTATTATCACATGTACAACCGAGGTGTAGAGAAGCGGCAGATCTACTGTGATGAACAGGATTATTCAGTGTTTCTTTCGTATTTAAAAGAATATCTTGAACCAAAAGATATAATTGGGTTGAGTACAATCCTTTTTGATACACGAGCTTCCTATAGTGAAAAGGATAAGGTCCGGAGGCTTTTACGGTTAAATAACTTTTCAGATACATTGTCTCTCTGCGCATATTGCTTAATGCCAAATCATTTTCACTTACTTGTTCATCAACGTGAAGAACGAACTATAGATACGTTTATGAATTCATTGTCGACTCGATACACCGTTTACTTTAATAAAAAATATAAACGGGTAGGGTCGTTATTTCAGGGTGTTTATAAAGCTGTAAAAATTTCGAGTGAAGAGCAATTACTGTATGTGAGCAAATATATTCATAGAAATCCCACCATACTTCCCGGTTGGGGAGAAGATATCCGGCTGTATCCATATTCGTCTTTTTCTGTCTATGGAAATAGGAAAACGCAGTCCTGGATTCATTCTGAGAACATATTATCGTTTTTTTCTGAAAAGTTTGGGATAAAGAACTCGTATAGTTCTTTTGTATTGAATACTGAAGTGAGTGATGAGGAATCGCTATCACTCTGTTTGACAGCTATTGATGAATAACTAATAACTATGGGATCACGCAAGGGGAGGCCTTGCAAACTTGCAAATTTGCGAAAGGTAACGGGCGGACAAAGGGGATACGGACTAAAAGATTTCCGGGGGTGAACCCGATAAATGTTTTGTCTGTATGCTTTGCCCGCCCTGATGTTCAGGATGTTCCGTGACCGATAGGATACTTACGAAAATGATTCCAGTTCCTGTTTGAGAGCGAGTGCGGCTTGGTGGGCTGGTTGCACTTTGAGTACGAGCTCAAGCACGAATCGTGCGAGTGATACGTTTTGGTGCTTCGCCAAATTGGCATACCACATCATCTGGGTCACATAGTTGTCCGTTGATGTAGTGTGCAGTGCTTGTTGAGCCGGTTGCTCTCCTATTCCCGGTACGGGTTCCATGTTCTTTCCTCGTTGTGAGAACTGATCCTTGTGCGTGAGGTTCAGGTGGGAACATCCGTCATATATTTATCCTCTCTGCTGACACAACACCTGAAACGGAAACGGTCCGGTTCACGTGGCGGATCAGCAAAAAATTGTTATAGAAAAGTGCGATACTGTTTCGTTGGTTCTGTCTCCGGAAGAGACACAAACAACGAAGCGAGCACGGAGTGCGGAGGTATAAACAGATCCGGGAGTCCCGAATGTGTCTGTCCTCGCGTTCCTGCGCTCGCCCGTAAAAGAGTACAAACGGTCTGGTGAATCGTTTCGGGTAACGCGTACGCGACCCACCAGATGTATCGAAAACGTATCACGAACACTACTCCGCTTTCGGAGAAGGAAGGGGTACCCGCAGGGAGTACAGTCCTAACACTTCACCATCCCGTTTGGGTGCGATATACACGGTGATGCGTTTGCCTTCCTCCGACGGCACAGACAGTCGGTATTGAAAAAAGCCCTGTTCTGCCGGAATGTCGGCGTGCCAAAACGGAATAACTCCCTGACCATCCAGTGTCAGGTGTACCGTATCGACAGGTTCGTCGAGTAATACCCCAACCGTGAATTCACCATGAGAGAGCGGGTTCACACAAACCGGGAAATGAAATCCGTCCGATGCCTGCGTTACCACGGCATCATTCAGGGCAAACCCGTGCAGTCCGGCATGAATGACGGTCACGTTTACCGATGCGCTAAACACAAACCCCGTGGGGCTGTTTTCCAGACCTTCTGGGTGTACAAAAATAGGAAATACGCCTATTTCCTTTGGCTGAAACTGAATCTCGCAACACCCGGATTCATCCATATCTGCCCACCCGGCATGTTCAAGCGGCGCGCCGGCAACAGTCCATAGCTGAATTCGTTTTGATTCGCTGACGATATAGGCGGTAAACATTTGACCGGCTATTGCTACTTTGGGCGCAATGATGTGTACCGCCGGACGTGTAGACAGTTGGCACGATTGCCAGTTGGTGCTTCCATCGGGGATTCGGAACGGATGAATGTGTTTTACCCGTCTTCCCAGTGCGTACCCGGCAATGATGCTATCCAGTGGACTGCCGGTATCGGCGGGTTTGCCGTTTACGGATTCGGCGGGTAATGCCTGAATAGAATTGGTAACGACAATATCAATGTGCGTTTGTACCGTCGTCCTGCGACTATCGGTAATCGAGACGCGCATCCGGCTTTTACCTTTTTTCTTCGGTGCGCCTATCAGGAGTTCATTGTTTTCTATGGTTGCCCATGACGGGTGTCCGTTGAGTTTCTTCACCGTATACGGTCCGACACCTCCGACGATTGCCAGTTTCCACTCCGAATCGGTCTGCGGCTTTACCGTGACGTGATTGGTAAGCAACCTGATTTTGCCCTGTACAGTCGCAACTTCCACTGTTTCCATCTGGCTGATAACCAGTCGGATGGCATGAAGTAGTTGCTGACCTTCTTCGTTATCAGGTTCAATTCGGAGTGCTTCCAGTACAATTTTTTCCGCTTCCGCCGGGTTAACCGCCAGCATGGATGTCGCCGCCGTGAGCAGTGCTTCTGCTGACAGATCATCCACTCCGTCCGGCAACAGTACCACACTGGGTCGTTGCGTAGACAGTTCCGCGATGAGTCGTGCCAGCCGGGTTTGCATGGCTTTCGCACCTTCGTGTTGCGGGTTAAGTTCCAGCACGATGCCGGCACATTCCAGCGCAAGCAACGGCGTGCGTGATTCAAACAGTTTGGCAAAATCGAACAGCGCATCGGGATTACCCATCAGGTGATGCGGAATCACGAACGACTGCGGACGGACGTGTCCGTTTGGCGCTTCGGCAGAATGTCCGATGAAATCCGGTGCGCCTTCGCCGACCAGCATAGTGGTTACACCATCAGTAATTCCGAATGCCGTGCCGTGTTCGCCGTCGCCCATAAAACCAGTCCGTCTGAGAAGTCTTCCTTCAGCAGTCTGGTTTTCGTTCATGGGTACGACAATGACGGGCGGTAAGGGAATCTTCACCGAAAGCGTACCATCCGGTGATGTTATGGTTGCCCATAACCGAATCTGTTCCACCACGTCAAACGCAGTTGCCGGTGGAAAGAAACGGATCGCGGCTGAACCGTTCGGATCGGCGGTTGCGCTTCCCACTTCATAGTCCAGAAACGTAGAGGTGAGGCGTACAGTCAGCGTATTACCCGTGTCGGTAATAACTTCGATTGTTCCCTGCGAGCCGACAAACAGTAAATCGGGGTATTGGCGGAATTTGTAGTTCAACTTCCGCGCTATACCGCCGACGGTCTGATACGATTTGGTGTAGTCTCCGTATTCGGCGCTCGCAACGACGCTGTATGTGCCGGCGTGCGTGAGCGTAAACGTGACGATCTTGTCTGCCGTGCCGAACGGGAACTGTTGTGATTGCACCATGCCACCCTGAAAGTGCAGGTCGAGCCGTACCAGCGCGTGCAGTTTGGTCTTTACCCGTACCGCTACGACGTGATCCGTTACGCTGTCTACCTCGACAGTAAGCGGTACGGCGGGGACGGAAAATGAGACGGGTACGGAAACGGTCATAGTCGGCTTATCCGGCGCGGTAGCTTCCAGTGTCAGCGTCAGCGGCTGGGTTAACAGCGAACGCGCCTGAGTCCGAATGGTAACGGCGTATTCCAGCCCCTGCTGTGCAACCTGCGGTGTAATCGAGCGCGTTACGTGCTTTCCGTTGACCTGTTGCACATACGCCAGTTTCGCCAGCGGCAATAACACGTACCCTGCGGGAACGATGACGATGAACGTGTTCGGAACATCCAAACAAACGTTCCAGCTTTCTACGTCTCCGCGTATCCGATCCGGTTGTTGTTCCGCCGTAGCCAGTGTGAGTAACCGTCGGGTTAAGGCACTGATCGGTTCAATCTCAGTTGCCAAACGATACGCCTCGGTGTACTTTTGTGCCAAAATGGCACTGAGAATGTCTGCACCGAAATCGGTGTGACCCGGCACACTGTTGAAGTGTTCCAACAGTGTTAAGACTGGGATTCCTGTTTTCATCGTACTATCCTTTTTTTGATACGGTTGGACGGTAAGTGAATGTTTTTTTCGATATGTTTCCTTTCTCTTTTGATTACCCCGCAGAACGCACCGGAAATTTTGGTGATTTCTCCGGGATAATCAGGAAAAAGGTGGTACTCTTTGTTAATGTGCTTGGTTTTCACGAGTGCGGTGCATATACCGTTTCGTGGTTGCTGCCTCCTATTCGTAGGGGACACCAATCACGAAGCGAACACCAGAGGCGGGAGAAGAAGCATATCCGGGAGGTCCCGAATCTGTTTGTTCTTTCGCTTGCGTGTTCGCTCGTGTTGAAGAGTATCAGGTCGGGTCTGCATACGACATCGGAAAACATATCGATCGCGTTCAGACCCACAGGAAAAAATCATTCCACCACAGGTTCCGTCACGTTAACGGTTATGTCGCCGGTAACGGTAGCTCCGGTACTGTCTGTGACAATGATGGAGATAGACCCCTTGCTGACAAATTTGTTCGGCGTTTTAATCGTTAACATGCCGTTCTCAGCGAGAATGAGCCAGTTGAGCTGGGACAGATTCCGCCGGAAGGTGTATGGCGCAACGCCGCCGACAACCTCGATCTGTTGTTCACTGCGACTGCCGCGCATCGAGGTGAGTTGGGTGGTAACGATCCGAAGCGGTTCGGCAGGGTTGATAGGTTCCGGCTGACGGGCTTGGACGGTAGCGCAGGCGTTCGTGTTGGTAACGGTGGCGGTTCCTTCCCCCACAGTGGCAACAAACGTGACTGTCTGTTCGTCTGACCGGGCTTCAGGCAACGTTAAAGCATACGCAACCCGACCGGTGTCGTCAGCATCCTGTTCGAACGGATCACCGATAAACGTGTACGGATTACCCACTGCCATACGGACGGATACCCGTGCATTCGGCTCGGTCTGATAGACCAGCGTCACCATCGTTCCGCCTGCAACAGGTGTACTCAGATCGGGTGCTACCACCGTCAGTTCCAGCTTAAGCGGTGGGGGAACATCCTGCGGTGTGGATTCAACAACCGCTTCCGTGATATTCAGAATCGCTTCACGGTTGTCCGTCGCCGGGTCTAGCCCCGTCGGCTGAACGTACAGGTGTAATTCGCCTGCCGCAAGGGGGGTAAAGGTATACGTGAACGCGCCCTCGATTATGCCGACCAGACGGCTGTCTTCCTCACGGCTTTCCGGCGTTCCTGTCCAGATGAGCAGATTTTCCATGTTGCCCATACCGGATATCGTAATCGGAACACCTACCGTGCCGGTTTCTGGAACGATAAAGCCTATCGCGGTCTGACCCACTCCGAACATGAGCAGTTGCCAGCCGTTGGCGATTTGCTCGGCAAACTGCTGTTCCGCCTTGAATTTCAGTTCGGCAAAGTAAATCGTCTGTTGCCAGATAGGTAAATCCGGGTGATCCGGGATGACCGCACGTGCGGCTTCCAGCAATTCCCACGCGGCGGCGAAATTCTTTTCGTCACACCGGTCTGTCGCCTGAGCGTAAAACTGCTGTACTGCACGTTCGTTGGCAATCCGGGTGAGGATCGCCAATGCAGGCTCGTACTGGTGAATCAGCGACAGGGCGTAGTTTGCCTGTTCTCCGGCATCGTTCAGCTTGCCCGTTTTCAGCAGTTCTCCTGCGTTGAATACGGCGATACCGGCTTCGGTAGTGTTTACCAGTTCCAGCAACTGATCTACGTCCGCATCGTTCCAGCCATTCCGCGCCAGATTGGCTTCGGTACGGGCGGTGGCGAAGTTCTGGTTTTCACCGGGCGCGATGGCGTTACGGGCGAGTTGCATGTGCGTCTCAAACGCGGTTTTCTGTTCGAGACCTGCCCTGATTGCTTCTTCGGTGACGTGGTACACTTCGGCGTTGAGCGCGATTTTATGCTTCAGCACGCCGGTCATAACCTGACGCGCAGACTCGAACTCGCGTGCCGCGATCAGCCGTCGAGCGTCCAGCAAGCCTTCGGCGACAGCCTTGATGTGCTTGGCTTTGGCGCCGCGCGGGTTGATGATGAGGGCGGAAACCGCTTTGGAAAGCGCCTGCTTGAGTTGGACGGAAACACTGGCTTCATCGTCGCCGGATGTTGCGTCTTTGTGCGCTTCCGCGAGATGACTGAGTGCCAGCGCAACAACATCGGCGTAATCCCGGCTGTCATAGGCGGATACTGCCGTTACCAGTTTTTGACTTGCCTGAACCAGCAAGTCCCGGAGTTCTTTCCCACCGAGAGATTCAACGTTCTCACCGGTGAGCAGGGCGATGACTGCCAAACGTTGTTTGTCGGCAGCGTCGCGGGCGGACAATTTTCTCTTGCTCATTGTTCCACTCCATTTGACTCAACTGCAAAATGATGGGTATTGCTTCCGTTCTTGTTTTCGTTTTTCTCCTTTCTCCGCAATCGGAATTCCGCAGGAGAATAGAAAATTCTCCGGTAAAATTCCGACTGGGATATGGGAATACTCTTCAACTGTAAAAGTGCTTAATTCCAACCAAAACTCCCGAACGCATGTGTTCGGGCTCAAAGTTAGAACTATAATTGTACAAAATATCCTATAATGTAGCAATGCGGAATTTCGTGTGGAAAACGGATAGGTAGGGCAGAAAACAACGAAAAACAAACAACGAGATGCATGGTGGAGTGGCGACTCCGTCTCGGTGTTCGTTCGTGCTCGTGTTTTCTGCCCTACCGGGGTGGGGTGGCGCGTACGATAGTAAGAAAATTATTGACCGAAAAGTTGCTTTTGCCAAACACGACTGGGAATTTTGTATGTTCGGAAGAATAGCTCTTCAGCGGCGACATACGGATTTTCCAGTTCGAATTCGGCAAACGACGTACCCTGCACTACTGCTACCAGCAGCGGTATCGCATCTTCGTGGTTTGCGCTGATAGTAAGTGCATGGGAGTTGTACGGCGTTCTGCTAGACGATACCTGAAACAGTTTGTCCCAGTTTTTCAACGTGGGAATGTGAATATAGATGAACGGAAGCGTTTTTAGCTTCGCTACTGCATCCGTATGACCGTTCAGTGAGAACTGATTGAGCATGGTTTTCCTCTCCTGCCGCCCCAGGTGATTCCCCAGGAGGAAACTACCTCCGACGGCTGAGAGTCTTGGAAAGGTGCAAAAAACAAAACAGACCACATTTGTAATGTGATCTATCTCACAATCGGATTGTACTGAGCGTGTTTCCGGTGAACAATGTGTAACGGATATGTAGGCAGGGGGTGATTTAGGCTGTGTGAGCGGCAGCTAGCTCTAGGGTAAGTGCAAGACGCTGATCTGCATCTAACGTATGTGCCCGTTCAAAAATAGCCAGAAGTGAGGTAAACGGTTGTTGTTTTAGCCACGTGACGGCGTTTTGAACCTGGGGATTGGGGTCCAAATCGAATTGCGGCATGCCTACGGTAGCCAACATTTCCAGCATATACTCCCGTAGTCTGGTAGCCGATTCCAACGGACGTACCGTTCCTGGAGCGATCGGTAAGGTATACCGGAATACGGGCGTGGTTACCGCATGTCCGGTGTCGTCATCCAAAGCAATAGATTGAGTACTAAAGTGCGCCTGCCTGGCATAGGCGTAGGGAAAATGGGGGTGTTCGGCAGTGTCCTGCTGTGCTGTCACAATGCTTTCTCCGGGAAATTGTGCCTGTAAAAATCGTTCCAAATGGAACCGGGGAGTTTCTCTGGCGGTTAAAAAATCCGTAATAACCCGTTGAATAGGGAATACAATTCCGACTGCCGGCTTACCTTCATGGGCGTAAATGTCGGCATGAAAGCCAAATAGGTCCAGGAGCTGGGCATCCGTTTCATCCATGATCATCCCGTCCGTTATTTCCGGATATATGCCTGCGGCGACGGTTCTCCGTTCAAATGTATCATGCAGGCTAGTTGCTAAATTTTCTATTGTAGTTCCACCTATTTGTTTTATTTCGAGTATATACGTTGCTCGTTTATCGCCAAATTCAATGCCGCGGGCTTTCAGTTTCATGTTGTGCGGTATATCTGCAACAATCCATTCGCCATTCGTAAAATCTCCCGGCGTCTGTGCCAAAACTTCACCCGTTACCGCGCCCATATCCAGTCCGAAGTCCGTTTTTCGGGTCTGGTAATTGGCTTGTTCGAGAATGACAAAAAGGGATGGTTGTGCGTGGTCCGGGATGATGACGTAACCCACGAGGGGATTATCCAGCGGATCGAATTCACGACTGGAGGCTAAATGGCTGAGCCGTTCCACGACTGCAGCGGCTTCGGGATCAATAATACCTGCTTCAGATTGACCCATATGGGTGTGTTAGGCAGCGGGAGGGACAATAATATCCAGGCTTCGCAAGATAGGCAACAGCACTTCAAACGGAAGCCCGACTACGTTGGTATAACTGCCTTCGATTTTAGTGACTAAATCCCACGGGGTTTCGTTTAGTGCGTATCCACCGGCAAAACGAGTGAAATCGTACCGGGCAACGTACATATCCAGCTCGGGATTGGTTAACTTTTTCAGGGTGACTTTGGTTTTTTCTATTTTTTCCCAACGCTTTTTTTCTTTACCGTTTTCCATGAGCACCAACGAAACGGCGGTACCGAAAATATGGCTACGGCCCATTAATTGCTTGATGATTTTTTTGGCATCGTCACGATCTTCGGCTTTGCCGTAACTTTTCTTTCCCACAATTGCCATGGAATCGGCGGCGATGACCAGAGTTTTAGCCTGCTCGGAAATGCTGTATACACGGGGATGCTGCACAATTTCATCTGCCTTAGCCATAGCCCGCCGTTTCAGCATGTTAAATGGGTCGGTATCAATAATTTTGTTTTCGTCTACGTGGGTTACGATCACACGGAAACGTACTCCGAGCTTTTCGAGTAATGATTTTCTCCCGATGGATTGAGAGGCTAAAACCAGCTCTGTCGGATACACAATCGGTTCCATTGGTTTTCGCGGACTGAAATTCATGCCCGTATTATACCGCAAATAGGCAAGATTAACCAGAAACGGATTGATAGCATGCGATAATCTTGAGGCTGGTTAGCCTCAGGAGTGGGGTTTTTTGAGCTGGAGGACCAGTACGGGAAGGTCATAGTCGGTGGTATCGGTAATATATGCCGTACGGGGGTAAATTCCTTCTGATTTGTATGCATAGACGGTGAGCGGGGTAGGGGGCTGTTCCGGATCGTACGGATGACCGTTTATCAGAATGTCCGTACCGCCGGGGCAATCTGCGAGCGTTTGGGCGATGACGTTCATATCTACTTGTCCGTTTTCATCCGCGCTGATGATGGGATCAAAAATGGCCGTAATTTCGCCTCCCGGCTTTAACATCGCGTAGCCGTCACGGATAATATCGTCTTTATACATGGGTGCGGGAGCGACGACCAGTGCCATATCTACTTTTCCGACCAAATCGGCATGAACATCACCGGTTAGCCCTGCTACCATAACGGGTTGAATATCCGGATGATGATTGGCCCAGTCGGTTCGTCCCATATGATGCGGCGGGAACGCTTCTGCGGCAGCCGTAAGATTAGGATCAATTTCGATGATCATTCCGGTGTCCGTAGTTTTCCGCTCGGCTAGCCACAATGACGAGGAAACGTTTACGCCCTTGTTATAGGTGGCGTTGGCTATATTGATACCGATCCATTCCGGTTGCTGATTGCGGAACCATAAGGAAAATGTCTCCGGATTTTTAAATATTTCGTAGCGGGGAAAACGCTCTTCTGCGGAAACAGGGCGTGTAGATTCGGTTTTTGTCCGGCGGACGTCGTTTCTGGGGGTAAATGCCCCTTCCACCAGTTCGTGGAGGTTCGTGGCAAACGTGGTTTCCGTTTCCGCGGGTGGCGGTTGCGGTGCCGGATTCCGTTGGCGTTTTACGGCTTTGAATAATCGGTTAAAAAATTCCGTCATATATACAGTGTAGCGCCGATCGTTCCGGCTGCCAAACAGGGTTGCAACACTGTCGGTCGTGCGTTATAGTTCAGCCATGGTAAGCATAAGTGAAGCTCAACCGGGTGTCCGGCATGACGAAATGGATACTCCACCTCCGGTGGAAACTGCACCGGATGTGCAGATACATGAATTGTCTGAACATGCGTCGGCGCATGTGGAGGTGTATCATCATCCCGAACTGAATATGTCCGGTTCCGTGGTAAATTTTGGTATAGAAATCACACAGCCGGAATTAGTGCGATTAATTACAAATGCATATGGTGAGCACCAATCGGGTGATACGGGCTTTAAACGGGTTTTCAGGACCTCTACGGCTACGTCAGAACAGCAAGCGGTAGAAGATGAATATGCTGCCGCCGGACATGCGTTAGACGCCGTTCTGGCAGCAAATGGTTGGGAGCCCAAAGACGTAGAAGGTATATTTGTAGGTTCAGGCACACCGCCGGTAGCGGATTATGCGCAATTGATTGCCGATCGGTTTGGACTCGTACATGCGGATATTCAGCATAGCGCTTACCTTGCCTGTAACAGCGGAGGATATGAATTGCTGCGGGCCATGCACTATCCCGGTAAGCGGGTAGTCGTATTAGGGATCGAGGGGATGACCAGGCTTACCACCGGATTTCAACCGGATAAGGTTGATCTGGTGTCGTCGTACGTGTTTTCCAATGCCGTCGCAGCGTGGGCAGGCATACCGGGTGAAAGTTTAACACTCCTTCCGGGCATGAAAGAAAACGGTGCCGTGCCGGATGATAAAGCAGCTCTTCCCGCCATAATGACATACGCACATCCTGCAGATGTCTTATTTACCGAAGGTGACAGGATAACGAGTATACAACTTCCTGATCCGGGGCCGGGGAAAGCGATTGCGATGAAGGCGGGAGATACGGCTATGTTGTTTACTCAAGCTATGATTCCGGCTGTTGCCCGTTCCTACGAACAGTATGCCGCAGTTCACGGAAAAGAGAATTTGCAGTTTGCCGTGATGCATTATGCGAATCCGATTATTGCGGATGGAATTCTGAAACGGTTAGATAAGCGTCATGGTATTGCCGTGGGTCTACCCTTGGCCATTACCGACGGAAATTCCAGTGCGTCAAATACGTTAAAAATGCATGCACGGGCTATCGGCATGATGCAGCCGGGGAAAGATATTGCCGTAGTAAGTTTCGGTGCTGGTATGTCCTGGACCATCTTTTACGCCCGGGTAGGACCGTACGCAGCGTAATTATTCCACGACCGTAACGGTAAATTCCGCGTCCACATTTAATTTATTCCGGATTTTGTAGGTACCCAACTCCAGTGGCTTTACCCGCAGTTGTTCGCTTCTGGCATATCCGCGCGGAGTGGTAAACATTTTATCCGTACAATCCAGCCACATGAGATTATCACTGTTATTGGTAATAGCCAGATAATTTCCTTTATTTATCGTAACCGATTTTTGGGAAAATTTGCCGTTCTCGTATACGACATGGGTAATGAATTGTTCCGGTTGTCCGCTTGCGGCTTTTGCGGGTACCAGCACATCGGATACTTTTCCGGGAAACAGGGAAACTTCAGGAGCGTAACCACGGACGAAAAATCCCAGACCGAAGCCAACGATGAGCAGGAAGATGGTCCGCATAGATTATTTCCCGGCAAGTGCCTTTAGGGCTTTCGATAAACGTTTGCGCATCAGATAGATGGCGAGTACAACCAATCCGATGAGAACGAGGATTCGTACCGGAAATACGGTAAATGATGTGGTTGCCGTGACGGTTTCGTTTTTGCTGCCACCCGTATACAGAATCGCCGTGGCAGTATAGGCACCGAAAAGAAATTGTTTGTTCCAGCTTGCCGATACTTCCCGTTTGGCCTGCGGAAATACATTGGCGGCGTCTACCACTACGTCTGCTTCTTTTTGTCCGAACATGTTGGTGATACTTATCAGCCCTTGTGGCTTTAAATGGACGTTTCCGGCATTTGCATAGTTTACCCGGAACGTAACCGGGCCGAATTCGGAAAATGACGGGGCAATAAATTGTTCAATGCTGAGTTTTTCTTCCACCGGGCCGTTGATGCGCAGCAAAAAGAGTGATGCCACCTCTTGAGAAACAGCAGCTTTACCGGGGCCACTGGCTGCTCCGGTAACGGCAAATACTATTGAGCCATAGCGTCCACCCCCGGCGCCACTGGCCGGAATCCGGATCGTGCCGGTGACTTCTTTTACTTCTCCCGGTTTTAAGGTAAATTCACTCGGCGTAATAGTGGTCCAACTGGATACTGACCAGGGACCTTTTTCAACCAAAGCTACCTGTCCGCTTTCACCTTGTGCGATAAAATCTTCCGTGCGGGCTTTAATGGGCAGATTGGTGTTGGTACGGTTTCGGACTTTGGCTTTAACGGTCACCGTTTTACCGGGATCACCGGTAAGTTCCTGTGAAGGCGGAGAAATTTCCAGGGATTGTTCGCTTCCGGCGTTTTGTCCGGCCACCCGGGGTACCACAAAACTGGTAACGACGATTATACTGAATACCGCGACTAAAATTAGTATTTGATTTGTTCGTGATGTCCCGTTCTGTGCGTTCATGAATGAGTTCTGCTTGGGCAAGCGTTCCGGATTTCGTCGATAAGGCAGGATATTAATACGTTGGCGTTGCCACCAATATAACGGTACCGGTATATGTTCCTGCTGGTTGTAATGAGTTTACTTCTGCCTGCCATCCGACGCGTGTAGTTTCTCCTGAACCGACACCGGTTGCGCTATATGCTACTTCGAGTGGAGATGTGGTCGGACCAGCCCATTTGTTTCCACCGGATGACGTAAATCTGTCGGCTGTCCCTGTTCCCAGGCTTGAATCATTGGTGGTATATCCGAAATATCCGGTGTTTACGCTGGCAGAAGATCCTGCCGGTGCTGACCAGGTAGAGGGTGATGCATTCGTACCGCTGAATTTATCTATGTTGGCAGTCCCGTCGACCAGTGGCGGATCGGCCAAAGCTTTTAGTGTTACCGTGTATCCGTTCGTCGAATTGGTAGTAACGGTTAGGTCGTGTGCGGCAATTTCTTCAGTATCAATTGCTAAATTCCCAAAGGGAATGGAATTTGCCGTAGTATCCGCCAAGTCAATCGTCGCTCCATTTACTGAACCCGATGTAACAGCCGCTACCGTGAAGGTAAACGTAGAGTCTACCGATGCGGATACCGCAATGGAGGTCGTCGTTAGAACTGCTGCAGCTACTGCAGCATAATCTATTACTGTTGAACCGGTATCGGAATAGGTGGTTATTCGTGGGTAAAACGATGAATTCGCTGTCGTAGTATTGGTTATTCCCGTATAGGACACCGTTACCGCTTGGGTTGATTGTGTAGCCGGTGTGGTAACAACTGTCGTCAGTGTTCCGTTACTGGTAAACGTATCCGTTCTTCCGGTGCCGGCTAAGTTATCTGATGCGCGGGTTGCTCCGGTGGTAACCATACCTGTTGGTGTCGTACAGGCTCCTGACTGGGTTGTACAGAACTGTACGGTAAGTTGTTTAATATCTGTCGTTACAGTAGCGGTAAATGCAAAGTCATAGGTTGTGGATGTATTGCCTGCACGTGAGTCGGAGATGGTTAATTTTGCGTTGGTAAATGTACCAGCGTTTGCTTTTCTGTTCAACCGCGGTAAAACGGTAAACGATAACAATGAAAATATAAGAACCAGAGCAATGGCAGATTTGCGCTGACGAAAAATCATAAATATCCCTTTAGGTGTTTATCACACCTACTGTTAATTAAGACTCATAAAACAGGCGTTGTCAATAGTTTTTTGTTTTATTCTGTGGTTTTTCCCATAAGTTCAAGAAATGCTGCACGTATCCGCTTGCGACTCTTAACAAGTAATAATCCCGTAATAAGTATACTTATGACGCCGAACACCGGTTGCCAGGGGAAAAAGAGAAATACCGTTTTTTTGCTGATAATTTGGCCTTCACCGGTAGACAGGTGGAGTTCTGCGGAATAGAAAATTCGGTTCGGTTCCGAAATGACGATCTGATCTTTCCAGAAACGGCTTTTACCCGGAAATATAATTTTTTCCGGTAGTTGGATGTGCTGGATTGGTCCCCACAGAGGGGTAATGGTCAGTACCGGTTTGGCGGAAATATGGGATAACGACACGTTATTTGCCCGTAGCGATACGGTTAGCGGGTTTTGTTGAGAAATGAATGGTAAGACGGAAAATCCGGAAATGGTTGCTCGTGGTTTTTTTATATCTTCAGGAGGAACACCAATGCTGGAAAGGAAAAGCACACCAATCTTGGGAATTATTCTTGGTGCCTGCGTATCCCGGACAATGAGTGATGGAGTAATGTATACCATGGTGTAATACCCGCCGAGCGGCACGGTAGAGGGTACCGTGATGTGCACTTTGAGCGTGCTTTTCCCTTTTGGGGCCAGAAGCAGATCGGGACTTTCAAACGAAATCCAGCTAGCCATACCACCGGTCATGTCTGGTGGTTGGGGCATGAGGGTACCGGTATCATCAGTTTCCTCAAAATTTTCCACGGTAGCGGTGGCGGGCATGGGATCAGTCGTTAAATTTTCAATCGTTATATCTTGGGTAACGGTAGATCCCGGGGAAAGGGAAATGGGAATAATGAGCGGTGATATTCGTATGAGAGCGTTTGCAGGAGTTTGGGCATGTGCGTATTTGGGGCTGAAAAACAAGAGGAGTGCCACTCCGAGTAGTATGCTGATACGAATGAGCTTCTTATTATATATATATGGGTGTTTCATACGATTAATACACGGGAACTACTACATATAATATAGTGGTTTGGTAATTTCCGGCTAAACTGCTTTCGGAAGCAGTAACCCGGTACGATACGGTAAACGTCTCGCCAGATATAGGTGTTTCTACAATCGGTCCGGTATGATCGGCGACAGGATCGCCCGGTGCAGAGGTGCTAAATCCGGCAAAATTTGGTCCGCCGCTGGTGAATCTGTCCG
The DNA here is from genome assembly GCA_964629685.1 of uncultured Gammaproteobacteria bacterium. Taxonomy (GTDB): domain Bacteria; phylum Patescibacteriota; class Microgenomatia; order UBA10105; family UBA927; genus CAZVTT01. The sequence continues at coordinate 2,992 of CAZVTT010000007.1, read as the reverse complement.
CCGTTCCGCCAACAAGAGAACTGTCATCTGTTGTGTAGCCAAACCCGGTTCCGCTCCACAGAGTAGGGGAGGAATTGGGGCTGGCATAATTGGCAATGGTGTTACTGCCTGAGGTGAGCGGCTGGGTAACCCGTCCGTAAACCATGTATCCGCCGTAAGCGTTGGTAGACGTTGTCAGAACGGTATTTTTGCTACTATCGGTATAGCTGTTGCCGCTGTTTAACGGATCGAACGTTATGGTGCTGGCGCTGACACCGAACGTGAGTGACGGCACTAACGTGGTAGCCGTAGCGGTTGGTCCGAAACCGGTTTCCGTATAGTTACCCTGCCTGGCTTTCACTTTTACCTTGTATGTAGTGTCCTGGGCAAGGCCTGTTATGTATTGTCCGCCGGCACTGCCCCACGCAGTATAGGTAAGCCAGTCTTCGCTCCCTAACGTATCGCCAACCGTAAAATCACTTTGTATCCACCGGGTAGAAGTAAAATCATCGGTAGAAATGGCAACGGCGTACGTGGTGTCTGTCGGATTGCTGGCAGTATCCAACACCAATTTTAAACGATTATATGTACTTCCCGGGTTCGTAAATGCAGGAGCCGGTGGTACGGCTGCCATCTCGGTGAATATCAGACCGTCTCCGACTTTAAATGTACCGAGTGACGGATTCCCCGGACCGGCTTCTCCCAAAATGCCCTGGATGGAATACGCATCCGACGTGCTTTCTTCTGTTCCTCCGGCACCAAAACTATATTGTTTTAATTCGTAATTATCACTCACTGGTCCTGCCAAAATTTGCTGCGAAAATATTAACACACAGAAAGTGATCAAAAGTATGCAAGCAGACTGTCTCAGTAATATATTATTACGTTTCATTTTCGCTAAATCGGGATATAAAATATGCTTAAACCGAATAACGTACTGATATATTCCAGTGTACAAATTTGGGGAATACTTTTCCTATCGGCAAGTAACATCATCAGTGTCATACCAAACGTAATCTGATTTGAATGGTCGGTTAAATATACTTTAAGGGCTGCTTTCATATCTGCTTCATTGGGATAGATAATAGTAATGTTGCTGGCAAAAATTGTTCTGATAAAGTGTCTGGCAACCGTGTGTCCCATATTCTCTTCGATTACATCGTACGCGTCATACAGTGATATTACGTCCGTGAAGAGTTGATAGTGTTCCTGGGCAAAATAGCGGAAAAAGGCTGCAGCCTGATTGTGCTTTGTGTGCAATTGGTCGGTAAAGGCAATAAGTATGCTGGGAGCAAGGTAAATTTTGTTGCTTTTAGTAGCCATAGGCTGTTCTACTTAGTTATTTTTGCTTTCGGATTTCGACGCTGGCACCCCGTCCTTCCATTTGCAGAAAGGGATCTTCCGACGTAAATATTTTACCGGTTTTCAAAATATGGTCAGAGAGTCTGCCTATCTGGCGTTCACGGGGAGAAAAATCGCGGGTAAATTGCTCCAAATCAAGTTCCCGAATCCGTACATTTCCGCCGACTTTAACGGCCTTTAATTTTTGCTCCCGGATGTACCGCCTGATGGTGAGCGGATGGACTTTTATGATAAATGCGACCTGTCGGACGCTGAGCAAGTTTTCCATATGCAATAGTATACAATACTATACAATTTTATGCTTAAAACGTCAACAGTTGACTGGTTTTTACGCTCGCTCTTATGCTTATTAAAGATGATCTTTTCTTAAGTATGGGATTCCTGCCCCGATGGAAGTTTGTAATTGGTTTCATCGTAGGGGGAGCGGGAATTGCCCAGGTGTTGCTGTATACCCCGCCAAAAGTTCAGGCTGCCACAGGCATTAATCGTCAGATAAACTTTCAGGGTAAAGTGGTGAACAGTGACGGGACGAACGTGACTGACGGCGACTACTCGTTTACGTTCAAACTGCATACTGCAGGCGTGGGGGGAAGTGAATTATGGTCGGAAACTCAGACCCTGACGGTAGACGACGGTATTTTTCGGGCTGCATTGGGTGCGGTAACAGCTTTACCCGGGAGCGTAGACTTTAACACGGATAACATTTACCTTGGCATTGATTTTGATGGCGACGGAGAAATGTCGCCCCGTATCCGTTTTGCGGCTGTGCCCTATGCCTTTAACGCTGAGAAAGTGGGAGGCCTCACGGTTACGAACACAACAGGTACGCTCACTATTCCGGATGGGAAAACAGTGAGCTTCGGCGATGCCTTCACTACTTCTGGATCATTTCCGCTCACAATGGTTGTTAGTGGATCAACTACAGCCACCCTTCCTTCCGGGACCATTACGCTGGTAGATACAACCACCGGTCAGACGTTAACAAATAAAACAATCGGATCGACCGGATTGGTTTTTTCCGGGGCTACTACCGATATCGATGCGGCTGCCGGAGAAGGATTAACTATTCAGGGTCGGGCAGCGTCCCAATTTACGACGACCGCCGGGAATATTACGTTGCAGGCAGCGGGAAGCGGTACGGCCGCAGTCGTACAAATCGGGGAAGGTGGCGTTGGTTCAACTACGCCTGATCTTTTTGCATTAGACGTGAAGTCCGATACCGGAGACCCTGCTGGAGGCTTTGATGGGGCAATGTACTACAACAAGGCTGATGCGCAATTCCGATGTTTTCAGGATTCGGAATGGACGGATTGTGGAGCGGGTAGCGGCGGCGGTGGTCCAACCGGTGCCACCGGAGCAACTGGAGTAACCGGGCCCAGTGGATCTACCGGAAGTACCGGCGCCACGGGAGAATCGGGTGCCAGTGGACCGACCGGCGCAACCGGAAGTACGGGAACTACCGGTTCAACCGGTATTACCGGACCGAGTGGAAGTACGGGAACCACGGGTGCAACAGGAGAAACGGGACCGACAGGAAGTACCGGTGCCACCGGTGCAGCCGGTCCCACCGGAGCCACTGGGGAAACCGGACCAAGCGGAAGTACGGGAACCACGGGTGCAACAGGAGAAACGGGACCGACAGGAAGTACCG
>CAZVTT010000006.1:0-56699 GCA_964629685.1 uncultured Gammaproteobacteria bacterium | reverse complement strand
ACATATGAAAACACCATCGCTTACGGAAACCCTTAAATCCCTTTTAGCCGATTCCTACATTTTGATGCTCAAAACCCAGAACTATCACTGGAATGTAACCGGCATGAGTTTTCCCGCTTTGCATGCCATGTTCCAAACGCAGTACGAAGATTTGTTCCAGGCGGTAGATCTGCTTGCAGAACGGCTTCGGGCGGTCGGTGCCAAAGCACCAGGAACGTTTAAACAGTTTCAGGATTTGTCGGATATTAGCTCCGAAGAAACAGAAACCAAAGATACCGATATGATTTCCTCACTTATTAGCGACCATACCAAATTAGTCAAAACGGCAACGGCACTGGTAGCAGAAGCTCAGGACCAGAAAGATGATGCCACGATGGATATAGCCATCGAACGGATTCAGATACACGAAAAGTATATCTGGATGCTGAAAAGTACACTTTCTTAATTCCGTATTATTCGGAACTTCCCTTAAGTTTGTTGAGCTTATTTTTAAGTTCGACCATTTTTAGTTCCCTATCTATCATGGAACTGTTTAACAATTCGAGTTCCTTATTTTTTGTTTTTAATTCATCTTCCGCCAATTTTAAATCCGTAATATTCAAATACGTGCCCAATACTCCTTTTATTTCTTCAGTATTTGATGTTAACGGTACTTTATTCGTAATCAGCCAAATTTTTTTACCTTCCGGCGTGGTCTGTGGTTCTTCATAATTAATCTTTGATACTCCCGTAGAAATTACATTTTTATCATCTTCACGGTACAGTTCCGCCTGATCTTTCCAACCCATGTCAAAATCATCCTTACCGATTAGCTCTGACGGGGAATTCTTTCCTGCATCCTGAGCAAAGGCTTTATTACAACCCAAATAGCGCAAATTATTGTCTTTCCAGAAAATACGGACAGGAAGCAGATCAATTATATTTTGTAACATAAGTTGCGACTCCTGGGCACTTGCTTCTACAACTTTTAAGTCCGTTATGTCCTGTATTACCCCTAGCACTTTTACCGTATTTCCAAAACTGTCTTTATATACCTCCGCTTTAGAGTGAATACTCCGGATCGCACCGTCATTCTTTCTCCTGATCTTAAATTCCACGTTATACTCCGCTCCGGATTTGATTAAGGCATCAAGAGCCTGATTTAAATACGGCCGGAATTCCGACAGTACATACTTCTGCACATCGCCCAAAGTTAATTCCGAAACGGTAGGATCTGTTCCGTAAATGCGGTACGCTTGTTCAGAGGCCCAAATTTTATTTGACTGGACGTCCAACTCCCAATTTCCCACCTGTGCCATTAGCTGGGCTTTTTTCAGACGCCGTTCGCTGTCTATAAGTTTTGTTTCAATATTTTTACGTACGCTTATATCGGTAATAATTGCATTTACATGAATGATTCCGTTAAGCTCAATCTGCGACAACAATACATCTGCAAAAAATTCCTCTCCGGTCAGGCGTCTGTATGTCCATTCAAAGGAGCAACGACCTGTTTGGGTTGCTACCTTAATCATTTCCATCAAACCAGCACGGGAGTTGCGGCCGTCCGGTTGGGTTTCCGGGGATAATTTCCCGGGGTCGAGTGCTAATAAATCAGCTTCATTCTTGGCATTAAACATGGAGGCCGCTGCCGGATTTCCAAAAATTATCTGTCCGTTTTCGATTTCGACGGTTAACATTGCCGCAGGGGAGGCCATCACAAAACTCCGATAAAAATTTTCGTCCGTACTGTCCGGTTTTATATTCATAGACATTGTCAAAAACTATGACGTATTTGTTTAATGGTATATTCAAAGAGTACTAAAAATGTGTTAGTTAACGTACTTATTGTCTGAAAGCTATTACAGTATGAGCAAAAAAAAGCTGCTTCTCTATTTGATTTTTACCAACGTACTACTTCTTCTGTATTACGGATATCGGCACACTTCAAACATGTCCGATCCAAAGTATTTTTTAACGAAGCTCCATAATTGTAACCATGCCAAGGTAAACAAAACTGCCTGTTATAAATCCGTAATTACTTCGTTTGCCCGTACGCTTCCACTGAAAACAACGCTGGATTACATGTACGCAAACCCTCATGACCAAATACTGGTGCGGGACTGCCATGAACTAAGTCATATGCTGGGAGAAACTGAGTTTCGTCGTTCTCATAACGTATGGTCTGCACTCGCCCGGTGTACCGATTATTGTTTTAGCGGTTGTTACCACGGCGCCGTTAGCGCGTATTTTAAAACCATGTATAGAGATAAGGAGCTTACCACGGAAGCGATCTCGATCAGTATCGACCAGACATGTCAGAATCAAACGAAACAATTTTGCCAGGAGAATTTGGCGAACATTGAACACGGTTTAGGTCATGCTCTTATGGAACTTAACGGGAGGAATTTACAAAAATCCTTAACCTTATGCGGCAACCGCGAGTGGTGTTACTACGGTGCATTCATGGAAGATGCCTATATAGAACATCCGGATGCACCGGGAATCCGGGAGTTACGGAAAGAAAATCCCGTATATCCCTGCAACCTTGTGGGTACCCGATATCAGCAAACCTGTTATACCATCCTTTCTACGGAAAATGGCGGAGATATTCCTGCAAATATTCATGTTTGCAACCAATTTCCGGAACAGTATCAGGAACTCTGTTTTGTAAATGTTGCTAAAAAAATTGCCACGTCTACCAGGGATATACCGACGCTCGTATCTGCCTGCGAGCACATGATTACCCTTCAGCAACAAAAATGGTGCATTCAGGGCATAGTGTATGATTTGCAAGGTAAATACCCTCAAGACGTTGAAATCGTCAGTAACTTTTGTGCGTCACATCCGCTGGCACTTAGGAAACATTGTTTAACAGAGGCCTGCAATTTTACGGATAACAAAGCCGTTAATAGAGAAGTATGGCAACGCTTCTGTACCCGATAGCCGGTAATCCTACTGAATCGATTGGTATTTCGCGATCGCTTTATCGGGATCCAAAATATATTCCCACCAATTCCGGGAGAACTGAAACGGCTTACCGGTCCAACTGGTTAACGTGGCTTCCCCTGCTCCATGCGGTAACGCGCCCAGCCAGTATGTCTGCCAGCCCGGGTCACTGCAACCCCATAAAGAACACCCTCCCGTTTCGGTTGTACCCTGCAGGTTGGGGAAGTTTTCCCAATCAGGACAGATACCCGTCTTATTTGTACTGTTTCCGTAATCATACCCGCTAATCGTATTAAACGGAAAATGACCGTTTCCGCACACAGGTTTTGTTGGTTTAATTCCTGAATACTGATTGGTAGCGGCAAAGTCTCCCCAGTATTTTTGCTTATCGGCAGAACCCCACTTTGTGGTAAGGTAGTTCATCGTGGATTCTATCCGGTGACCGTAATTATGAAACGGCAGATCACTTCTGTCATATGTTCCGTTTACAACGGCATAATGTTTCGTGCAGGACGTATCGATATATCCGGGTCCGTTAATGAAAAATCCGGATGTCGGACCGATCATAAAATTTTCATACGCCATAATATACGGAAGGGATAACATCCAAATTTCGTCTGCGTTGTTATCCTGCATCTGTTTGCATATTTGATTTGTATTTAGCCACAAGCTGTAATTAAACTGCCATTTCCTGTTCTCGCATGCCGTAGCGTTAAATCCCGAAGTACCCCAGATACAATTTTTGTACGTATCTATGGTATATGAATACCCATCAGGATATGGAACAGACGATGTAATCTGAATTTTCTTTACAATCGTGAATTGAATATGATTTTCGGACAGAGCGCTAAACTTGGACCGTACATACTCGAATGCTTCATCTTCTACCTGAGATGCTGTCCGGCCGCCCATGTTTGAACTAAAATATTTATCGGCATAACTCACTCCGTTTTCTACCGGATTAAATCCGATTACCAATATCCGCTTAGATATAACCGGGTCTGCATCTTGTGTGGTCGTGGGAGTAGCAGTGGGTGTTAGGAGAATGGTGGGTGTAGGCGTGGGCGACACCGTGGGCATTGGTGTACCTGTCGGGGAAGGTGAACTGGTAATGGATAGTAATGCCGAAGGCGTAGGATTCCCCTGCCCACCTGAAGATCCTCCGGTACCGTTTTCTATGTTCTGTGCCTGGGCAATTTCCGGATTGTTCCCCACACAGGTATAACACGTTTCCCGCCTACAATCCGTTATTTGTCCTCCACGGTTATACGTATACTGCGGACTGTTTTTGTACGATTTTGATTCCGGTTCAAAACAGACACTAACCGTACTGCCGTCTGCACTTACCGTAACATACAGTTCGCTTAAACGGTTACCTGCAAGCTCACTAAAGTTATTTTTTAATTCTCCTACGTGAATAAGGCTATTCACCAAATTTGTACCGTCACTGGAGTTTAGCGCCGCGGCAGTAATTGTAGAAGACCACGGGTAACTACCACGGGCGGCATAGGTTCGGACAATAGCGTCATAAACATTTCCTGCTATATCGCCATTCGTAGCATCTCTACCCTTTTTTAACTGCTCAAAAGGATCTATTGTGGCAATTAATCCTAGTGCTAATGCGCCCAATAACGCCAAAATGATTAAAATTTCTATGAGGGTAAACCCTAACCATGTACGTTCTGCCCGTTTCTGACGAAATAATTTCCGTTTCATAGCCCATGTTTATCTTACAGCAATACCCGAGGGAATTTGTATGAATAAATACACTTTGCGGAAATACACCACAGACTTTGTTCTACAGAAACGGAATGATTTTCCGGAAGTCAGCTTCCAAAATACTGCGTTTACTTCCGTTGTACAACGCAAAGGCCGGATGATACTGCGGTACGATAGTGAGCGGACCAAATGCGGCAGTTACGGATATAACTTTCCCATGTAGTGCATTGATCGGATCGTCCTTCTCTTCTGCCTTATATTTTTCCAGTACATACCGCATGGAAAATCGCCCGAGCGTGACGATGACTCGGGGTTCAATCAAATCAATTAACGCCTGCAGTATAGGAGCATATAAAGCTAGTTCTTCCGGTTTGGGATCACGATTATCCGGCGGACGATCCTGCACGATACTGGTAATATATACATCTTGGCGGTCCAAAGAGATGGACAGCAACAGTTTATCCAGCATTTTTCCTGCCGCTCCTACAAATGGTCGACCGGTTTCCGCTTCTTTTTTCCCGGGAGCTTCCCCGATAAACATAACTTTTGCACATAAATTCCCCTCACCGATAACCGGCTGATAGGAATTTTCCTGCCTGAAAGCATATAACGGAGACTGTCGGAGATTTACGAGTTTCTGTTTTAATGAATCAAATATGACTTGTTTTTCAGGAGTATTCATGCAATAAAACGTATTATAGCCATATTGCCGCTATTTTTTCCATCGTATTTTACGGAATATAGTTCCGGTTGAGTAAAATACCGTAGAATATATGCGAGAAAGGAATTACCTATGTTTCAGCGTATTTCAACAGTACTTATTTGGACGGAAAATTTTAGAAGTCTGGCTGACTGGTATCAGCATACATTTAACTTGCACGTTATAGAGGAATTAGATCATCCCCAAGATACCGGTGTACTTTTTAAATTTCCTTCCGGAGATACCACGCTCTGGATTGGACAACATTCTGATGTGCGCGGTAAAAATCCTGATGCAGCCAGACATATGTTTAATATTTATGTCGATTCCGTTACTGCTGCATTTGAAGATCTTAAACAAAAACAGGTTATGGTTGTAGCCACGCCGTTTAAAGCGCCCACATTCGACAAATATTTTGCAACGTTCGCTGACCCGGATGGTAATTACATTCAGTTAATCGGAAACAAATGATACAAACAAACTCACTTGAAGGATTAGGAATACTTCCGTCTCACAAAATTCTTATTGTTATGCCCCATCCTGATGATGAAGCGGTTTTTGTGGGCGGACTCATGAAATTATTGTCCACGAGTCGTATCCCCGTAAAACTATTGACGATAACCCGGGGTGAAGCCAGTACGCACAGATTCGGGCTTGCAGCACAAGACAATCTGGCTGATCACCGCACCGGTGAAGTGCAAAGGGCAGCCGCTATCCTGGGTATAACGGATGTAACGGTATGCGCAATTCGGGATGGGCATATTACCGATTCGAAACAGAAAGTGTTAAAACAGCTGCGCGATACCTACTCATCATTTGCTCCGACTCACCTAATAACACTGGAACCGGATGGCGTTTACGGGCATCCGGATCACATCGGACTATCACAATTCGTAACCGAATCCGCCCCGCCGCATACCAAGGTACTCTACGCTACGGTAAAACCTGGTTTTATTTCTTCCCCATCCGCAGCGAAGATGGCCAAAAAATCCCATATTTCGCCCATCGCGCCGCAATATGAGCTTATATTATCCCCGTTAATTACTGCCAAAAAGATTATGGCTCTTCATGCACATAAAACCCAATTTAAAATCGGCCTCTTACACTGGGTTACCCTGATCACATTCCAAGTAAACTTACTCCTTACCCGGGAATATTTTACGTACGCACTGCGGAAATAAACTATTTACAGATTTTTTTTATTTCGCTATAGTACCCGGTACATGTCAGCAATTGTAATCACAATCTGTTGTCCCCCTTGCTAAGTAACTCTTGGTGCGGGCTATTGTGGCAAATCCGTCCAAGAGACGGATTTTTTTATGGGTAAAACCCAAAGGAGGTCGTATGTCAAAGGAATTACTGTCTATTCAACCAAAATGGAAAGAGACCGGCGCCGCGCTTGTGGTTGCCCATCCGGATGATGAGGTCTTATTTTGGTCGCTGGCGGAGCATCTTTGTTGAAGCGGGCGTTCCCTTAACCGTTATCGCTCTAACCTTGGGCGAAGTGGGCATTCCGTCTGAGTGGCCTTCAGTAACTCCCGAACAAATGAAACAAATTCGGCGGAATGAATTTACTCATTCCATGGAAGCGTTGGGTACTTCTGGTATTGCCTTGGACCATGGTGATTTACGTATGTCACTTGCTCCGCCGGAGCCGGCAGTCAAAGACGTGTTTAAAATAGTGCGGGAACAGCAGTTCGGCGTACTGTTCTCGTTTCATCCGTACGAAGTTACTCCGGTATTTGATCATCCTGATCACAATACCGCCGGTATTGTAACAAAACTCGTAGCTGCTGCAGCAGACGTGCGGCATTTTTACCCTGAATACCCGGCGATGTCCGAACGCCCCGAGTTATTTTTTTGGACATCGGATACGAAAACGGCAACACAGAAACTCCCGTTGCCGGCAGGAGCCAGAAAACGTCGGAATCAGCACCTTATCGAGCAGTATCCATCTCAATTTGCAGCAGCGGAGAAACGCGAGTGGACTACCATTTTTGACAGAATCACCCATGGGAAACATAAACATAGGGAATTATATGTGAACGTGCGGTAAAAAACCGCCTTTACTTCCGAATTAATTTTGATAGTATTAGGCGATATGAAAATAGCGTTTGATTTGGATGATGTGCTTGCCGACACCACAAATTCAGTAATGCAATTCCATAATGAAACATACGGTACATCCCTCAGCCGCAGTGATTTTATTACGACAAACTGGTCCGACGTATTCGGCAGTACAAAAGAGGAAACATTTTATAAATTCGAGGAGTACGTAAACTCCGCCTACTACGATAAATTAGCTCCCATTAAAGGTGCTATCGATTTTGTAACCGGCTTAGCAGCGGATCACACCTTAGTAGTTATTACTTCGCGCCAACAGGAACTTACCGCGCGGACGCATAAGTGGATAAAACAGTATTTTCCGGAACTATTTGCGGATATTTATGTAACGAATCACCCGCAGTGGGCCCGTACCGGTATACCGAAAACCAAACGGCAAGTATGCGATGAAATTACGGTTGATCTACTTATAGAAGATAATCTGGATTATGCTCTTGAATGCGTTACTCCCGAACGCCCGGTGTATTTATTCGATACGCCATGGAACCAGGGAGAAACACCGGATGGTATTACCCGCATACACGATTGGCAGGATATTAAGACACCCGTAAGGTCCGGTAAAAAGAAACGATCCGTTCATCTATGAATATATCGTTCGGGTAAACCCGTCTGGTAAGGATCAAACCATCCAGCGTCCGACAGCGGCTCAACGCCACATACGTTTGTCCCGGTGCAAAGGGAGAATGAGTTAAGTCTAAACACACATTGTTAAACGACATCCCCTGACTTTTGTGAATAGTTATTGCCCAGGCTAACTTAAGTGGATACTGGCGATATTTTCCGACGGTAACCGCCTCTAAATTTCCCGTCCGGTCATTAAATTGATACCGAATGTTTTCCCAGTCTGCCGGTGTTACCGATACGACGCTTTTTTTCCCGTCTATCTTTACCATTATTCCCGATTCACTCACGCTCGCCACAGTACCCAGTGTTCCATTTACCCATTGTTTCGCCGGGTCGTTTTTTACGAAAAGAACCCGTGCGCCTTCTTTCAAAATTAATTTAGGTTCGGCAGGTAACGACCGTTCGCCGACGGGAAAATCGCCTTCGGTTAAAGCCTGATACGCAAATGCCGGTTTATTTATACCGTTTAATTTTATGCTGTTAATCCGTTCCACAGCTTTATTCGTGGGACAAAGAACCACATACCTTCCGTCAGCCTGATTCGGCTGAACACGTTCATTTATGGCCTGTAGAATTTCCGGTGAAATATTCCCTATCCGAATGGCATTGAGTAAATCTATAAAACGGCGTTCGCTTTGACGGAATATGGTTTTAAGTTCCACCGTGTGAAAATTTATCTGCTGATATACCCGCGAGCCAAAAAAATACGAACTGGCATATAACTGATCATATATCTGTGCTTCATCGTCAGTAACAACCGGTGGTAGCTGAAACATATCTCCCACAAAAACCAGTTGAACCCCGCCAAACGGCACAGCACTATCCCGCCCGTTTAACCGAAGGAACATATCTATACCGTCCAACACATCCGCCCGTAACATGGATACTTCGTCTATAACGATACAATCAATCGTCGAATACATGCGGTTCCTTACCTGTTTTATGTCATGTTTCTGAATAATCCGCGGAGGGAATTTAAAAAATGAGCTCACCGTCTGTCCCCGGATATTTAAGGCTGCCAATCCGGTAGGTGCCAGCACGACTATTTTTTTACTTGTATGCTCGCGAAAATAATCGATGAGCGTAGTTTTACCCGTACCGGCCCGTCCGGTAATAAATACGTGTTTATTTGAATGCTGTAGTAACCTGAGGGCTTTTTTGTGCTCGTCAGTCAGAGTAATTCTTGCCCTAAAACCCAACAACTGCTGTACAAAATTCACTAACCAGTCCAGTAACCAATTCATTTCGCTATTATAGACTACTTTTAATGCATAGACGGAGCGTATGATAGAATAGAGCCAATGGTAGCTCTCGTTCTGTTTATCGCTTTTGGCTTGGCGTTTGCGTATATAGCCACCCTAAACACACTGCTTACCACCATTAACCTGGGAGTCTGGCTATTCCGGGATGTACCGGTATATTTGTTGCTTATCGCTCCGTTTGCCGTTGGGTTGCTCACGGGAGGTTTTTTCAGTGTCGCTAAACAATTTTTTAACCAACGGATTCTTCACCGTCAATTAGATCAGCTCGCTCAGGCCAAACAGGAAAACGTTTCCCTGCTTAAGCAAATACACCAATTGGAACTGCAAAATGCCAAACTTAAAACAAAATTGGGTGAAGAAGAAACAGACGATGAATCGTTATGAAATTATGGCTCGCTAAACTTTGGAAAGCACTAAAACTTCCGAAACATTTCCAACTGGGGATCATGCGGGTAATACAAGATGCCTTTCTCGTAGGAGTAACCGGAATAATATTTAACGCTGACGGTGAGGTATTACTGGTCAAACATACATATAGAGGAAAGGGATGGAGTTTACCAGGCGGTTATATGAAAGCAAAAGAACATCCCAAGGAAGGACTGGAGCGGGAAATTTTTGAAGAGACCCAACTTACCGTAAGCGCCGATGAGCGACTTAAAATAAGAACCGACCGCGAAACAGCCAGGCTGGATATTACGTATGTCGGGACATTTATAGGCGGAGAATTCGTACCCTCGGCAGAGGTATCGGACGCTAAATTTTTTGCATTTGACCGTCTGCCAGAATTATCCACCAGCCAGCTGATGCTGATAGAGCAGGCGATTCAATTTAGGGCAAATACTGACCGCTTAAAAACCATTTAATCCCTGCAATTGTGAGTTTACCTGTTCGTTTACGGTATTAATCGTCTGAATAGCCAGGTAAGTACCGATAAGTAAAGATATACCCGTAAGCACAATACACGCCCATCCGATTAACCGGGTCTTCTGATCTTCTGCTTTCAGGTATTTTGCTCCCCAGATTACGCCTATCGGCGGCAACAATACGCTGCCGATATAGAGTTGAATTTGATGGCTTATATCCGTAGGTGGTGGTGCCGGTCGTAAATTTTTACCGCAGTTAAAGCAAAAATAATCCGTGGCTCGTACTGAGATATGACACTGTGGACAGGTGGGAGAAAGTTCATCCATACAGTAATAATACCTTATGGATGAGTCACACGCGATTCCAGATATTCCAACAACCCGTTATGGAGATGTTTTTGCCCATTCCATACCACTATGTGGTAACCAGGCATAAATTCTGCCGTATCTTCCAGGCGGAAATCAATGGCTCTGACCTTGGGATCAACCGCTTCACACATATGCCTGTCTGATCCTCCGTTGATCACGGAAAACTTGTCACCCCAAATTTCCATGCTATCCGGTTCAGCTATGTCACGCTGGTGCAACCCTATATGGGAAAATACTCTGTAATCCTGTAAGGCCGTTTTTACCGCTGTGGTTTTAGAAACACCTTCTACGGCTAAATCCAGTGCAAACACGCCACCCAAACGGGGAGTAATGGGAATATGTGCTTGTTTTAACAGTATGTCTGCCCGCTCCAGCATGGGAATCCGCATATCGTAGACCCCGCGCGTAGCAGGAATATCCCAGGCTAACGTTTTTACAGTTTCCGGCGACATATCATAGCCATTTACACATTCAAACGTAATTTGCGGTCCCCTATCTTCATACATTACAGCTAAAGGATCGGCTCCAACCTGCTTCATAAATTCGGAAACCGGCATCGTCGGATAACAGTGAAGGTGAAATTCGGAAATTAAAGTCTTAACAATTTCCCGCCAGATTTTTTTCTGATGCAAATCAAGTTGGGTTTCGTAAACGCTGAAAAATGGTTCCGGTAGCAATACTCCGGATTCATCGTATCCGCAAATTTCCGCACCACTGCAGTGACCGACCAGAATATGTTTCCGTAAATACGCGGGGAGTTGGTCGACTATCCGCCACTGTACGCTTTTTAGTCCCTGCCCGGTAATAAAAAAGAGTATCTTATTTTCTTCCAGCAATGAACGGAGTTGCGCTATCATTTCCGGTTTCGCTTCCGTATACAAATCCGCTACAGTCTCGTCTACGTCAGAAAGTATCAGTTTTACGGCGGGATTCCATTTGATAGCGGTATTCATGAATCCATTATACCCTACGGGTCCAATTGACTTCATATACTATTTTGCTATTATCGACTCTATTCATACATAATTTGTGAATTCAAAAATAACCGGAAGCCATCGTCCTGCAATCTTAGCTATCATTGAAAGTCCTTCCCAGAAGGTATATTTCCAACACGATTTAGCCGATTTCGACTGGCATTTCTTTTTATTTAACCCTAAATTATCTCTCACCTCTCAAGTGCGCGGTATAGTTACGCACTGGCGACGTAGCAGGATTCCGTTACGTGGTGTATTTGGTATCACCGATGAACCGAGTATCGTCGCCGCCCTTGTTGCTAAACAGTTAAAACTGCCCGGGAATAATCCTAAAGCTATTTATAGAGCGCAGCATAAAGCTCTGCTCACGCAATACCTTTCAGAATGCACCCGCAGCGCACCGGATACTAAACTGATTTTATCCGTGCATGAAATTCCGCCCAATATAACGTATCCGGCGTTTATCCGTCCTGCCAAAGGATCATTATCCATGCATTCATTCAAAGTAAATAGCAAACATGATTTGATTACGCTATTGCCGAAGGTATTTAGAGAAGAACGACCCCTGGTCGTCTGGTCTTCGCAATTTTATGATACATACGCAGAAAAGGGAGATCCCCCTCTTCAGGCATTTTTAATTCAACCATTCCTAGATTATCCGCAGTATACTGTCGATGGTTATGTGTACCGAAATAAAACGTTCATTTTGGGAATTACAAGCTCCGTGTATACACCGGACAGAAAAAGTTTTGACCGTTTTGATTTTCCGGCGGACCTCCCGGTCTTAATTCAAAAAAAATTACATCACGTAATAAAAAAGTTGATTAAGCGACTGAAGTACGATAATTCTGGTTTTAATATTGAATTTTTCGTAACACCTGAAGGCGAAATAATAATTATAGAACTAAATACCCGCTTATCCGTTCAATTTGTACCACTGATGTATGAACGTTTAAATCACAGCAATATATACGCAATGACCGTACTAAGCATGGGAAAGAAACCTAATATGCGGACGGTAAACTCCACCAAATACGTCAGCAGTTGTGTGCTGCGTTCGCGTACGGATAAATACGTGTTGTCCGTACCGTCTGCTAAACAAATCCAACTGTTGATACAACAGAATTATGCCACCAATATTCGAGTTCTGGTTTCTCCCGGTTGCTGCTTATCGGAGTATGAGCAGGACAGCTACTCATATAGATACGCCATTGTAGATATCTCCGGTGAATCGCTTCCGCAAATTTTACAGAAACTCAAACATGTCAAAACGAAATTATCTTTTAGGATGCAACGTGTCCGAAAAAACTCTAGGTAATCAGCTCCCCTTCCAGTACATAATCGGGAAGGTAGGACTGAATAATTTTTAAGTTTTTGGTATTGGCATGGAAGTAAAAATCCGCTAAATCACCCAGTATGGGTATCATTCCCAGTATAAAATCCAGTATTACATTCCTGGCCATTTTATATAATGCTTCCTGAGGTAAATCCAACCGTCTGCCGATCCATAAAATATATAAAGATATGATGCTGGTAATCGTATCGCCGACACCGGGAATTAACCCGATAATCGGGTCAAGACCAAATGAGTATCCAAAAAATTTAAACTTACTATCCATAAGAACTGTAAGTTTTTCTACAAATCTCAAATGGGTTTTGGCATCCAGCACAAACATAAGCATAAAAAGGCAACCTGAAAAAACGCTGAATTATATCGTCTCTCTGTTTTTCCAGTTCCACCAAAAAAGTAATGATGGCTCATACGTATTCCGGGAAGCGAAATATACCGCGCAGCGAAAAACATACAGCACACACCTATCAAGTTTTATTCCCTGCGCAGCACATAATCTATCATACATCTGCTGCGGATTTTGGTCTTTTAAATCGGCTACTGTTCTATACCCGAGCGACCGCAAATCTTCCGCGATAGATGGTCCTACTCCCGGAATCGATTCCAGTTCGGTCGGTGCGTATCTTTTTTTTGTCATATCCTACACGGTAATGAATAATTCATTATATTCCATTATAATATCATGACTTGGATTGATCCAACGCTATGGAATTAGATACTTTCGATTATGATCTGCCCCAACATTTAATCGCACAGCATCCGGCGGAACCTCGGGAATCCGCGCGCCTGATGGTAATACATCGTCTGCGCCAAACAATTGAACACAAGCATATATCCGATCTTCCTGATTTTCTGCAATCGGGTGATCTCGTGGTACTTAACAGCAGTAAAGTGTTCAAGGCGCGGTTAAACGGGTTTGCGGGATCCGAACGTGTGCCGGTAGAACTTTTTTTGGTGCGCCCCCTTAACGATGGTTGGTTAGCATTGGTCAAGCCGGGTAAAAAATGTCCGGTTGGTTCTGAAATAACGGTTTCGGAAGATTTTTCCGGAATTATTACCGCGCGGCATCCTGACGGTTCAGCCACCATAGATTTCCGAATTCCAACTGATGACGTCATACGGTTGGCAAATACGTACGGAAGTATCCCGGTTCCCCCATATATTAAAAGTATTCCCAAACCGGAGGATTATCAAACCGTATACGCCAAAAAAACTGGATCAGTAGCTGCCCCTACGGCAGGATTTCATCTAACAAATAATTTGCTGACGCAACTTAAAAATAAGGGAATAACCATAGCCGAAATCACACTGCATGTCGGGCTCGGAACATTTCAACCCATCCGCACAAACGATATTGCTCACCATCATATGCATGCCGAATGGGTGGAAATCACTCCGGAGACCGCGGGGTGTATAAATCAAGCCAAACGGATGAACAGGCGGATTGTGGCTATAGGAACAACCACAGTGCGCGCGCTGGAAGGAGTCGCCGCCATTCACGGGTCCGTCCAAGCATACACCGGAGACGTAAACATATTTATTACCCCTGGTTTTTCATTTAAGGTTATAAATGTACTGCTGACGAATTTTCATTTACCAAAATCGACCTTAATCGTGCTGGTTTCCGCGCTAGCCGGAAATGAACTAATCCGGAAGGCGTATACGGAAGCGGTTAACCAAAATTATCGGTTTTACAGTTTTGGGGACGCGATGTTAATCCTATAGTTTGCATAAACTTCCATTCTACGCTATACTCCGCAGTAGGAATAGACTACTATTGTTCGTAGGTAAACTATGCAGTACGATCCCTTTTACGAAAAAATGACACCGCAGTACAAAATCCGCCAGAAGTTGGTGGAAGCGTGGCCTTCAATTTACAAATTTATTAACCACATATTTTTTACATTACTCAATGCACTTGTCGGCATGATTAAAAGCGTAAAAAACTCATTCTAAAATACATTTCCCCTATAGTGCTCCAACTCTCCGGCCTTTAACACGCGTACGGTTCTGGCACTAGCGCGATTTAGTAAAAACCCCGAAACTATCTTATATACGTCATAATCAAATGAGGCACGTTCTGCCGGAGTAAATCCAATTTGGCCAAAGTCATCGGCAATTAAGGTGCCGATATGTTGCCATTGGTCAAAGATAAATCCTTCGCGCCTTCCTTTAAGTACGTCCGTTTCTTCTATAACGATTGGAGCCGCAAATGGCCACTGTTTTATTCGGGTATCATGAAACGCTTCCGTAAACCGCAATTGATACGATAATACGTCTTCTTTTCCGACACAGGCACCAGGACACCATCCCAATGAATGAGAAAAACATTTTCCGCTGGTTTTCTCCAGGCCGAGTAATTTACTACAAAGCCGATATTCCTGAGCCAACTCCCGTAATTTTTCCGTAGCATGCTTGCGAGTACGAAATACTGCTAAAATATCCGAAAAGTTTTCGGGAATATCCGTAGACAGTTTAACGGTCGGATAGCCTTCACGGGTATCGGCTACTGCCAGCACCAGTTCACGTACCTCCCGCAGTAAACGATTATGCAGCGGTTGCAACGTTTTCACTAATTCTGACTCTTTAAGCAGAGCGCCCAGCTCCCCCGCAGTACTTATGGTTTCAATATGGGTTACTTCCTGAGACAGACGCCATTCCTTGCTAGATGATATATTGTCGCTAAAATGAGACATTACCCGTTCTTTAATATGTTTACTTTTACCCACGTATATGGGCATATCATTTAATCCGTAAAAAATGTACACACCGGCCGATTCAGGTAAATTTGCAATGACGGATTCGGCAATCTGTAATGGACGTGCCGGCTGTCTCATAACTTTCATGACGACTGCATCAATTTGCTCCGGAGTAAATTGGGTTTGGATAGTTTGATAAAAATCCCAAAGCACCTTTGCGTCGTCCAAAGCTCGGTGCCGTCGTTCGCACGTAAAACCAAACCGTTCAATAATACTGTCCAGGTTATGTCTCCGGTGTTGTGGGTATAACATCCGTGATAACCTGGCCGTACAGAGTTGTTTAGCCGTAAAACTACTACCTAGCAGAGAAAATTCATGTTTTATAAATCCGTAGTCAAATCTGGCATTATGAGCCACGAAAGTCGATTCGGTCAGTAAATCTTCGACCTGATCGCGTACAGATCGAAAACTTGGTGCATCCGCTACATCATCGGGAGTGATTCCTGTTATTTGCGTAATTTCCGGTGGAATATGCTTGTGCGGATTAATGAAGCTTTCGAATGTATCGACGACTTCGCCGTTACGTACTTTTAGGATACCTATTTCTATAACCCGGTCGTAACTAAAGCTTCCACCTGTGGTTTCAACATCGATAAACGTTAGGGTGTCAGGTAACATAGGGTAAATCGATTTACTATTGTACGCGTTAACTTTCAGTAAAAGCAAACGAATGTCGCGGGGTATAATCAAATCATGGAATTATCGGACACAATATCCCTGATTAAACCGGTCGGCCTTACACCGCTCGCGGCAATGGATAAACTCCGTGAACGTATGCCCGGGTTGGCTCAAGTTAAAATGGGCTATGCGGGAAGATTGGATCCGATGGCCGACGGAGTGCTCTTGGTTTTGGTAGGGAATGCAAATAGCAAACGGAAAGAATACGAACGGTTACCCAAAGTATATTCATTTAATTTTGTCTGCGGAATATGTACGGATACATACGATATGTTGGGATTAGCTGAACCCGGAAACATTCCGGCATTTACCACTATTCACCAGCATCTGGCACGATGTGTTACGCAGTTTACAGGAACATTTAGACAGGAGTATCCGCCGTATTCCGCAGTCAGAGTTAACGGTAAATCGCTTTTCGCCTGGGCCAGACTCGGCAAACTCCCCCAACCAATGCCATCGAAGAATGTTACGGTAACCGAATTTAGCGTGGACAACATAACTACCATTACTGCAACGGACTTGCTTGCCCGTATAACCGAAAATGTTGGAATGGTACACGGGGATTTCAGGCAGGAACACATTGTTTCGCGCTGGCAACAACTGTTAGCTAAAAACGACACAGTGTACCCGCGGGTAGCCTGCACAGTTAAATGTAGTAGCGGAGTTTATATTCGTGGACTCGTTCACGCAATCGGAAGAGAACTTAATACAGGAGCTTTTGCCACCGGAATTACCAGAACGCAAATAGGAACGTACACCATAAATAATGCAGTAAAATTGTAATTCCAACGAAGTATTTTTCTGGTAGAATATAGTACTGTGTCAAACATAATTGAAGTATCTCACTTAACAAAACGTTAAGCTAAAGCCAATCAGAACGCTGTGGATGATATAAGCTTTTCGCTGGCTGAAGGTTCTTTCTTTGCACTTCTGGGACCAAACGGAGCGGGCAAAACTACCACCATATCCATCCTCTCTACCACGCTTGCAAAAACCAGCGGCACGGTAACTATTGCCGGATATAATTTGGATACGCATCCCAGCGCTGTCAGACAAAACATCGGATTAATATTCCAGAATCCCAGCTTGGACGCAAATTTAACCGCTGAAGAAAACGTGCGGTTTCATGCCGTACTTTACGGTCTTTACGCTTTTCGACCGATTTACGGCATGATGCCCAAAGCGTATAAAGACTCCGTTACAGAACTTGCAGACCTGCTGGGACTAAAAAACGATTTGTTTAAGCCTATCAAATCCTATTCCGGTGGTATGAAACGCAAATTGGAAATTATCAGAAGTATTATGCACCACCCAAAAGTGCTTATCTTAGATGAACCGTCGAGCGGGCTGGACCCGGTAAGTCGTAAAAATTTATGGGACTATTTACAGGAAGTCCGCCAAAAAGAAAAAATGACGGTTTTTTTGACGACTCATTATCTGGAGGAAGCCGAAGACGTTGATCACGTCTGCATCATTAACCACGGCAAAATTGTTTCACTCGGTACACCGGAACAGATTAAACGTCATTTGGTTGACGAATATATCATCGCGGACGCTAAAGACGGTAAGGTATTAGAACGAGAATTAATAAAACATCGATTTGCCTATACCGGCACCGGGCCGTACAAAATAGCTTTAGGGAAAAAACGGGCTCAGGAGGTTATTCAAACCATAAAAACACCGCTTTCCGTTTTACGAATTCATAGCCCGACATTGGAAGAAGCCTATGTGGAAATCATCGAGAATAACCATGAAAGAACTTAACGCTATTTTTACCATTGCCTACCGGGATTGGATTAAGCTGTTACGGGACAGAGCACGTATTATATCCAGCTTTATCTTTCCGCTGGTGTTTATCGGAATTCTGGGAAGTAGTTTGCAGGCAAACCTAAGCTCGGATGTCGGATATAATTTTTTGGTTTTCGTATTTACCGGAGTATTGGGGCAAACGCTCTTCCAGTCTACCGCCTCCGGTATTATTTCCCTTATAGAGGATCGGGAAAATGATTTTAGCCAGGAAATATTTGTTTCCCCCATATCCCGCTACTCTATTCTTTTTGGCAAAATATTAGGAGAATCCATGGTGGCTATGACTCAGTTAATCGGAATCTTTGCTTTCGGCTTAATCATCGGGATTCCGTTTAGTTTAACGCAACTTTTTTGGATGATTCCGGTCAGTATTGTAATTTGTTTGTTCGGTGGTGCCTTCGGGCTGATCGTAATGACGAATTTAAGCAGTCAGCGGGCAGCAAACCAAATATTTCCGTTTGTTATTTTTCCGCAATTCTTTCTGGCAGGCGTATTTAGTCCCATTAAAAACTTACCGCTCCCCCTGCACCTTCTATCCAGAGTTATACCAATGACGTATGCCGTTGATCTTATGCGTAGTGTGTACTATTGGGGTAAACCGGAAGCTATAAAAACTACGTTATTTAGCCCCTGGGTAAATTTAGCAGTTATCGGGTTTTTCTTTACTCTATTATTTGTGATCGGTACATTCATGTTTGTACGGAATGAACGTAACCGTTAACGCCGTGGGAGTTACCCCTTGATTTACGCCCGCCAGGTTTACTATAGTGATGTGATATGAATACAGACGACCAAACAGATACAACAACCTCCTCAACTGATACGGATTCCCCAACAGTCGTAGACGCAGATATAGTGAGTACGGAAGACGAGACAACGGACACCGAAGCAATGCCGGAAGAAACAGCGGAAGAGTCAGTTTCTCCCGCAAGTCCCACAGACACGCAACCCATGAACGCCGAAGTCACGGTATTACTTGATCTGGAAAACCTCATAAAAAGTCACATAAGCGGAATAGATAAGCGGAGGGTCGAACTACGCAAACAAAAAGAAATGTTAACGGACATTTTTAACAATGACGCGACATACCGGGAGATGGATGAAAAGGTAAAAGCCGCCAACAAAGATAAAGCAGAAGTCCGTGTACGGTTAGCCAGACAGCCCAACGCCATGGGATTAAATGAAAAAGTGAAAAACCTCTCACTGGAGATTAAAGAAATGGAAGGCGCTATGTCCGATTACCTTAGGGAATATCAGCGACTGAGCGGCTCAAACGAAATTGAAACGGATGAAGGCGATATTCGTGAAATTATATATATTGCCAAACTGATCCGTAAATCTTCGCAGGGGAAATAACGACCGAATTAATCTGCAAATTACAAAATTACCCCCTAAAATGCGTATACTAAGCATTTTTCTAAACCTATAGTTTTGACTGCTTTATGGTACTTTGCTATACTCATAACCTGCTCATCGAATATTCGATAGTACTTTAACATGGGAACCGTGTCGCCGGGATTCGAAAAGCTCTTCGTGGGTACAAGCTGCAACTCACAAAGAGCTTTTTGACTTCGTTGGCGGCAGAAATACAAACGTAATCTGGAAGTTCAACATGCTTCATTTTGCCACGTATTAGAGGAGACAAGATCATGCAAATGTTTATGATCACAGACGTAACGGATGCGTTGAGAAGATTTACTCACGCATTAGCCAATATACCCTCAGAAAGTGACCATCCATATGAGGTGAACCCGGATTTCCCCCTGCTCTGCAAAATATGCGACGGTATTCACCCGGAGATAACATGCAGGTGTGGTCGGGGGATCGCCGCGCACGTTTCGGACATTCTTCCTGACCTACAGCAATTGGAGGGAACTCCGCTTGCCCGTTTCGGCGTATCGCTCGTGATCAATTTCACGCCGGAAGGAATACCGGAAGCACCGCAACAAGCAGGGTATCCGGCTGTAAGTGTGATCGGAGTCGTCACGGAAGGCATGTTCGGTAAACCGACCATCTGGATAAAAGAAGACATGCCTGTATCCGAAGACCATGACACCGTCCTGCGCCGTCTCGCAGTTCTCTATGATGCCCATAACGGATTCGATGAAAAGCACGTCCTCATTCAGGTATCTGAGCTTCCAAGTCCTGAAGCAACGGACGCTGACCTGATTGCGCTTATGCTTTCACATGTTCGCAGTAGCGCGCCGTCAGATACTATTTCTCTCACTCCGGGATTGGTATATCTGCTGGCTGTGTTGCATACAGCGTACACGCAATCGTCCGAGCCACATAATTCCGAACATCCGACTGGACATTAACTCATTCGCGTGACCCGCCATCATGTGTTCTGTTTCGCAGACAACCGTTGGTATCTGACGCAGGCGTCGAACCCACTGACGGTTGTCTCTGATTTTCTCCCCCGGTTCCCATGTTTTTCGTTTTTTATGAATGCGTATTATCGATTGATCTCTCAGTAAAATTACCCTATTCTGTATACTACTTCTATGATTGTAACCGGAATTCAGACTCACGCAGTTACCCCCAACGAAAACCTCATAGAAGTTCTGGATACCTATCTGCCGGAAATACATGAAGGAGATATTGTAGTCATAACCTCAAAATTAGTCAGTGTATGTGAAGGCGCTTTAGTTCCTGCTGATCCCCACATAAAAGAACAACTTATCGCTCAGGAATCCGAATATTATCTTCCGCTAACGTTAAAACGATTTGGAGTACAACTGACCATTAACTATTCCACCTTAATTGCCAACGCCGGCATAGATGAATCCAACGGAAACGGTACCTATATTCTCTGGCCAAGACAACCATTTCGGAGTGCCGAAGTAGTCTGGAATCATCTGAGGGTAAAAAATCGGATTAAGCAGTGCGGAGTTATTCTCAGTGACAGCGCCATAACGCCACTCAGATGGGGTACGCGTGGCATCGGTATCGCCTGGTGTGGTTTTATTCCGTTGCGCGACTATATCGGGCAACCCGATATTTACGGCCGGGAATTAAAGGTAACAAAACTAAGTGTACTCGATAGTATAGCTGCCGCCGCGGTAGCCGTAATGGGAGAGGGCAATGAACGCACGCCTATCGCCCGCATTTCGGAACCCGTTAATATTGAATTTACCGAGCAACCCCCGACGGAAGCTGAAAAAGCTATGTTACGGATTGCACCGCAGGATGATTTATTTTCACCCTTATTAACTTCCGTCCCCTGGCAGAAAAAACACCCCGTGCGGGTACAACCATGAAACGAATCGTAGTTATTTTCCTACTCGTGCTGGTCGGGATTACCTTCATATATAAGAAACAAATGACAAGTACATACAGTGACTCTGCCATACCTACAACGGCACATAATACGGCTCTGCCCACACCTAGCGAAGCGCAGACCACGGTTACCAGCAACGGTACCCTCTACGCATATGCGTTATTCCGGGTAAAAGATCCCGAAAGACTGATGTTAGTAGCAAATCCGGAAGGAGAAAAGAGTTTTCATGAACTCGTTAATCAGAATTCCTGTAAGAGTGCAATAAACGCAGGGTTTTATGATACCGAAGGCAAACCACTGGGGTACTTTAAAACCCGAGATGCGATCATTCACGATCAAACTGCCAGTGCTTTACTAGACGGATATATATGGACGGATACGACGGGCGGGATAGGGATTAGTACCGATCTTCCGCACCAACCACTTGATATAGCGTTACAAAACGGCCCTTTGCTCATCTCTCATGGAGAAAAGCGTACATTAACTATTAAAAACGATGAGTCAGCACGCAGATCATTTGCCGGAATAGCACAGGATAATACGCTGTGGTTCGGCATTATCACCGTACCCGACAACACGTTCTCCGGTCCGTTGCTGGCGGATTTGCCTACGGTTATACACGATATCGGCGTGCGTTCGGATATTTCCTGGATATCCGCCATAAACTTAGACGGTGGCAGTGCGTCCGCATATGAATCTGACACGCATTCGGTTAGTGAACTTACTCCGGTAGGCGGAATTTTTTGTTACAACTAATCGGATGCTAACCCATCCGTTGACTTGTGGTGCTGCACCGCCTACGATGTACCTATTCTTTCGGGGTACGTGTGAAAATCACAATCGGTAGTACACTCTACGAGCCAGTTTTACTGGCATGAGTCGGTGATTCCGCAGTTGCGGAAAACTCCGGCAGCGACCGTACAGTCGGGATAAAAGAAAGAACAAAAAGCCTCTCTCATGAGAGGAGTTTTGTGTACCCCGGGAAAGGGGTTTTTTTATGGCTATCGGACCGTGGTATATTATTGCGGCTGCATTACTGTGGAGTGCTGACGGATTATTACGCAAAAGCTTGTATTCCCTTCCGCCAATCATAATCGTGTTCGGAGAACACGCGCTGGGATCACTCGTGTTGCTTTTTTTCGCTAAACAGTGGTTCAAAGAACTAAGGACGATGTCCCGACATGAATGGCTTGCTATAAATTTGGTGGCTTTGTTCTCCGGTTTGTTGGGAACCTTATTTTATACCCAAGCGTTAACTCAGGTACAATTCTCTCAATTTTCGGTTGTGGTGTTGTTACAACAATTGCAGCCACTTTGGGCAATCGTAACTGCCAGGATCGTGCTCCGTGAACGGGTCTCAAAACGCTTTTCTTTATGGGTAATTTTAGCACTCGTGGCCGCTTACCTTATTTCATTTAAAACATTAACCATAAACACGCATACGGGGGATCACACGTGGATTGCCGGGGTATTAGCGCTTACTGCGGGATTATTTTGGGGAAGTTCCACCGCCATCAGTAAGTTTGTGCTTAAGAAAGTCTCATTCATTACCGCTACTGCACTCCGGTTCATGCTTACTACTGCCTATGCAGGGATTGGAATAGTATTGTTGGGACAGTCAGGAACTATTATGACCATCGGTGTCCCCCAAATTCAAACGCTGGTAGTAATTACCCTAACCACGGGCTTAGTTGCTCTTGCGTTATATTATTACGGATTAGCCCGTACACCGGCACGAATAACTACCCTATGCGAATTGGTGTGGCCAGCATCGGCAATAGTAATTGATTATTTATGGTTTAATCAAACGCTCAGCGGTACACAGATTGTCGGTATAGTACTGTTGGGGATTGTACTATTCGCAGTCAGACGACACCATCCTGCATAAATTTCCGAACCTGAGAAATATCATGTTTTATCTGTTTAAGTAATTCAGATACGGTTGAAAATTTTATATTCGGACGTAGGAATGAATGCAAACGTACCGATATCTCTTTATCATAAAGATCACCGGTAAAACCCAAAATATACGTTTCCACCTTTACTTCGGTGCTGCCGAACGTCTCCGCCGCACCAATAAACGTAGCGGACGGGTACCAAGTACCGGCGATATCCGTTTCCGAAACGTACACGCCATGGGTAAGTTTCTGTGTCAGCCGCATATTAATGGTAGGATATCCGAGTGCTCTCCCCCTTTGAGCACCTTTTTGGACAACTCCGGTTATCATAAACGGTGCAACTCTCATAGAGCGTATTGTAGGTTGAATCGCACACACGGGCAAGCTTAGAAACCGGATCTTTATCGGATATTGGTGTATCATAGGTATATGAAACTTTTGGAGGAATATTTGCGTGATCACCCTAAACGATATCTGATATTCGATTTTGACGAAACCTTATTTACGCTTCATCTGCCGTGGGAAATTTTCTACAAGGAACTTCCGCCAAAACTTATGACCTTGGACGCTGAATTTATTCAAAAAAAGCAGTACCGTCGTATGACGGATTTAATTAATCATATGGTGAATCAGCACGGCGAAAAGGCCATCAGGATCATTCACCCCTATTGTGAACAATTCGAAATGAACTATCTGCAAAATCTTTCCGTAAATCATGAATTACTGCATTTTATCCGGAAACATGTAGGACAATATACATACTTTGTCTGGTCCAGCAATATGACTACAACAATTAAAACACATTTGATAAATCAGGGCGTATATCATTATTTTTCCGATATTATAACCCGGGATCGTGTCCGTCTCACCAAACCTTTTACCGATGGCTTCACACATATTTACCGTCCGGAAATATCTACGCGTTCCGAATATCTCATGATCGGTGATAGCGACTACGATGCACACGCGGCACAGGGTAGCGGTATTGACTACCTTAAAATAAAATTAGAAACTACGCCGGTGTATGCATGAACTCCCCTTTCTGGAAGCCATTATAAAAACAGCACTTTCCTACGCCACGAGACATAATCACGGAATCGCCCATGTTCACGTAACTATAGACGAGTCCATTGGTTTTGTAGATGAAACAGCGGAGTATTATTGGCTAACCCTCGTAAAAGATTATCCGCAAATTTCAAAAGCCACATTATCCATAAAACGTATTAAAACACCAAAGCAATGCTATCGCTGTGAACGTATTTTCCCTCGGCTGAAGGCAGACACTCCTTGCCCCATGTGTGGTAGTTATCGTATAGGCTGGTCACGCACACCGATATGTGAGATAACTTCTGTAGACTTACTTCCATGAAACGCATTACCATAAAAAAACCAATACTACAAAGCAATGATATCGCTGCAGGGCAAATACGGGAGACACTCGATCAGGCTGGCATTTTTTCTCTAAATATTATGGCTTCTCCTGGGGCAGGAAAAACCAGCGTAATTTTGGAAACCATCTCCGCACTTAAGCATGAATATTCGTTAGCGGTAATCGAAGGAGATGTCGTAGATATTGACGTAAACAAAGTTAAAGCCCTGGGAATTCCGGTGGTGTTGGCGAACACCGGCGGTGCCTGTCATTTGGATGCCTGGATGGTAGATCGTGCGTTACGGTTACTGCCACTAGAGCATATTACCCTATTGATAGTCGAGAATGTAGGAAATCTCATATGCCCCGCAAATTTTGCTATCGGTACCCATAAGAATGTTGTTATTGCCAGTATTCCTGAAGGTGACGATAAACCGCTCAAATATCCGGGAATGTTTCGCGGAGCGGATGTAGTCATACTTAATAAAACGGACTATCTGGAAAATTCGGATTTTGATATTCAAAAGTTTTCAAATTCCATTAGAGCCATTAACCCCGATGTAACCATACTACCGCTTTCCTGTAAAAATAAATCAGGCGTTGAAGATTGGATTTCCTGGATAAAACAACAGACAAACCGCAGACGGTAACGATACTATTTTATGCGCCTAAAAAGCTTGTGAACCTCAGTGAGCGGCATTTCGAATTTTACCGGACGTCCGTGCGGACAAGTATATGCACCGGGAATTTTTTCCAATTCCTGCAGAATATCCTTTGCCTGTTGTTTGGTAAGAATGTCTCCTGCTTTTACGGCAGTACGACAAGCCAAATACGCCAACATTTTATGACTTTTGGTATCTATACCGTAAATCGGATTATCATTCAGTACGTCAGATAAGACTTCCCGTATTATGGTAGATATATCTCTGTCGTGCAGAATTTTAGGTGCGGCCGTAATCAGGTAATCACCTGTTGGACTAACGGAAACGGCAAACCCCAATGCTAACAATACAGACTGCTGCTCTGCTATCACATGCCTTTCTTCCGACGTTAGTACTATGGGTACTGGACTGGGTAATAGTGTAGGATTTATTTTAGTTTTAAACTCCAGTTTGTATTTCTCAAATAAAATGCGTTCGTGCGCGGCATGCTGATCGATAAGTAATATGCCCTGCTTAGTCTGCGTTACAAGATATGTTTTGTGCAACTGGACAATATCGGCAGCTTTTTGTGATACGCCCAACAACGAATTATTCCAGGGAAGTACCTGCTCTTTCAGGAGTTTACCGGCTACTGATCTGGTAGGATTCCGTTCAGCCAATGCCATATCGGTATACCTTTCATCATGCCTGCTTCCCAACGGTCTGAATGTCAGATTATACGAAGATAACACTTGGCTAATAGTCGTAGTAATTGCATCAATTACTGCTGACTGACGACTAAAACCCACATGTTCTTTGCGGGGATGAACATTTACATCTATCTGTTCGCGGGGAATCGTTAAATTTAAAAAGACGTACGGATACGCGTTTGATTCTAAGAGAATACCATACGCACGTTTAGCCGCTTTGCTAAGGTTAAGATCCCTAATCGGCCGCTGATTAACACTCATATATTGTTTTACGGACGTATTTTTAGATATTTGTGGCAAGGATATAAATCCGGAAACAGAAACAAATAATTCGTCACTGTTTACCGGAATTAAGCCGGCAGCAATGTGGTTTCCGAACAGTGAACGGATTCTCTCCAGAGTGTCACTTTGTACTAAATCAAAAATGATAGAATCGCCATGACGTAGTTGGAACCTGACATCAGGCCTGGCTATCGCCTGCTCCGTTACGACAGTAATGACGTGGCGGAGTTCAGTAGCGGGACTCCGTAAAAATGTTTTCCTGGCAGGTGTTCGTCCAAATATATTTTGTATACGTATAATCGTACCCACCGGCATTCCTACCGAGGCATCTTTCACGGGCTCACCGTTTTCCAGCTCAATTTGCTTTCCCACGGCCATTGTGGAAGTTCTACTGGAAAGTACTAAACTACTAACTGCAGCAATACTTGCCAACGCCTCACCCCTGAATCCCCTGGTTTGAATACACGAGAGCATATCCTGATGTGATACTTTGCTCGTCGTATGCAGCTTATAACTTTCAGCTAGATCTTCCGGACTCATCCCGACTCCATTGTCGCTTACAGTTATCCGTGTAAACCCGTGATCTTCAAGTTCAATGGAAATAGTTGAAGCCTCCGCATCTAAGGCATTATCGATTAATTCCTTCACCGCATATGCCGGCCGTTCGATTACCTCTCCCGCCGCAATCTGGGCAATTAATGACTCCGGTAATTTGTGAATCGTGTGCATGGTACTACAAACGAGCTTTTAACTCCGACAATAGATTCAATGCGGCAAGCGGTGTCATACTGGCAATATCCACCTCGCGCAGAATTGATTCGACAGCGCTGTTTTCCGATACTGAAGGTACTGACTCGGCAACATCTGCCGGAATTTGATCCCGCCGTTCTAACAGATGAAGCTGTTTTGTGGCATTTTCCACAACCTGTTGTGGGACACCTGCCAGTTGTGCCACAGCCACACCAAAACTATGGGAAGCACCACCCGGCATAAGCGTATGCAGAAAAATGGGGTTTCCCTGATCTTCCTCTACAGCCATATGAAAATTTTTTATCTTCTCCGGGTAAACCTGGGCTAATTTTTGTAATTCATGATAGTGTGTAGCGAATAATGTTTTCGCCTGCGTTTCCGGATGCGTAACCAAATATTCCGCTACCGCCCACGCTATACTGATTCCGTCATATGTACTGGTACCCCGCCCGATTTCATCCATAACGATTAGACTGTTCGGAGTAGCGTGATGTAAAATATATGCCGTTTCGGTCATTTCTACCATAAACGTAGAAAGACCGGCAGTGATCACATCTGCCGCACCGCTTCTGACAAAAATCCTATCAACAGGCGAAATGTAAGCCTCGGCAGCAGGTACGAAGCACCCTAATTGTGCCATAAGCACAATGACCGCTACCTGCCGGATAAACACTGATTTACCGGCCATGTTCGGTCCGGTAATAATCCGCAATTGTTCGGTGCCTGTTAATCGCACATCGTTTGGCACAAAAGGCATATCATGCAGAAGTCGTTCCACCACCGGATGTCTTCCTGCAATAATCCGAATTTCTCCATTATTTTGTATAACCGGACGCACATAGCGGTACTTTTGGGCAATTTCTGCAAACGCTATTACACAATCCAGTTCTGCCACAGCCCGGGAAGCCTGCTGTATCTGCGCGGTATAGGATAGAACCTGTACAAGAGCTTCGGAAAACAATTGATATTCAAGAGAGCAAAGTTCTTCTTCCGCGGTCAGAATTATTTCTTCCTGCTGTTTTAAATCGGGTGTAATAAACCGTTCACCATTCACCAATGTCTGTTTCCGCAGGTAGTGTTTTGGGGCTAGATGAACGTTTGCCTTGCTCACCTCAATATAGAATCCGAATACCTGGTTATATCTGACTTTTAACGAGCTAATACCCGTCCGTTCACGTTCATTCTTTTCCAGTTCTGCCATCCAGTCTTTCCCGCCCCCTATTTGTTTCCGTAATATATCCAGGCGATCATTGAATCCGCTTCTGATCATGCCTCCTTCTTTAACGGAAATAGGTGGTTCATCCACAAATGTGCGTTCGATAATCTTAATTATCTGCGCTATTTCCGGTACTATCAGTTCACGGAATTGGTTAAGAAAATCCAGAGTCTTCCCGGCCATTTTCTGTTTGAGATCCAGGACAATCAATAGAGCCTGTCTCAAATTAACCAAGTCACGGGCATTACCGATTCCTACGGATAATCTGGAGATTATACGCTCAATATCGGCAATTCCCCGTAGCATATCCGTAATGTCTTCCCTGACCCTATGCTGCTCCAAAAACCACTCTACCGCATCCAATCGTCGGGAAATTTCCTCAGCATTGCATAGGGGTGTACGAATCCACGTCCGCAGTAATCTTCCGCCCATGGGAGTCTTCGTTTCGTCCAGTACGGAAAGTAATGTTCCTTCCGCATGTTGATCACGTATCGTGCTGAATAATTCCAGATTAACAATCGCGGATCTATCCAATAACAGAAACCCGTTTGATTCGGTAAATACGATGGTATTCATATGGGATATCCGGTCTTTCTGCGTATACTTCATATATCCCAGAAGAACCGCACATGCCTGTATTGCAGGTAATTTTCCTTCTAATCCGAAACCGGCAAGTGTTTTTACCCGAAAATGCCGTTTGAGGATTGATTCGCTCTGCGTGGCATATTCATGCCATTCCTGATAGCAGGTAATATTTACTTGCTGATCTACTCTGATACGCCGTAGAAGCTGCGGATTGTTATATGTTTCAGGATCCACTATACACTCCGTCGGTGCAAGTCTGGCAAATTCATCGGTAAGAAACTGTGTTAAATTTTCTACTTCACATTGTTGAACGGTAAATTGCCCGGTAGACACATCAGCCGCGGCGATTGCCACCTGTTTACCGGATAGTAACAAACTTACAACATAATTATGCTGTTTACTGTTTAGTGCCTTTTCTTCAACGATTGTTCCGGGTGTAACTATCCGTATCACTTCTCTCTCCACAATGCCCTTCGCATTCGGTTCCGTCATTTGTTCACAAATGGCTACCTTATATCCGGCTTTAACCAATTTATATAAATATGCATCTACCGCATGATATGGAACGCCTGCCATGGGTATCCTGCCGTCGCGGCCTTTACTTCGGCTGGTAAGGGTGATGTTTAAGGCTTTCGAACCAACTATCGCATCTTCGAGAAACAATTCGTAAAAATCACCCATACGGTAAAATAATAGACAATCAAGATATTGTGCTTTTATCCGTAGATACTGCTTCATCATCGGAGTAGTGAAGGCTTGCGTTGTTGTCGGCATAACAAAAAACCCGAGCAGGGATGTATATCACTGTAATATCTTATGGGGTATTCTTCAAGCAGAAGATGCCGTGATAACTTCTCCGAGTACTTTGGCTATTCTATTCATGTCTGCCTGATGTTCTGTACCAACCGCCACCCGCAGGAACGGCGTTGCCACAGTAGCCCGTACAGCAGTTAAATATATTCTGGTAATATCCATACCGAAACTGGAACCGGAAACTAGAGGCAGCTGCTCTGATTTTGCCCGCCTGATCACTTTATCCACGAATTGCTTATAAAAAGAAATTCGACGATAAGGATCATTAAATTTAAGCGTAAAATAACTGCCGTGAAAAGGTAAAGCTCGTGTCCAGGGAAAACCTTTATACGCGGGCAGATTCGGGTAAACTACTTCTACTGCGTCTTCCCTACCGGACGATCTGATTATGGTATCAAGCTGAGTCGCCAAGAATGACGCATTTCGTTCAAGCCTATCAAGTCGCCGTTGTAAGCGTTTACGGTTTGGCGTGGGCAACATTCTCACACACACATCCGGAATATTCGTACCGGTATGCACACGGTATTCGGAAATTTTACCGCTTTCCCCTCCGACACCCCAGATTATTCCACCGGTAGTCCTGTCCTGGCCGAATTGATGGTATTTATTCAGACTTTCGGACACAATTAAATTCACATTTTTGGGCTTCACTATTGCATGTCGCACTGGTTGATATGTCACACTTAGACCGGTGTTGTCTATAACAACAGTTGTGGGATTCCGTCCGGAAGCTGCCACGGCAGTTAAAATTGACGGAATATCCGGGATAGCAATGTATTCGGTATTTGTCAGAGAATCCAGCCAAACCACCACTGGCTGTAACTCGCGAATGAGCCGCGCTGCTGAAGGGAGGTCAAACTCGTCGAATTCAACAATGCGCGTACCAAATAACCGATGTAATAAATCTTTCGCCTCAAAATAAGTTCGTTCACCGATGAGGATGCTGCCGTCTGCCAATTTTTCTCCGGCAAGATAATTCATTATCGTCGTTAATGCAGACATTCCGCTTGAAGTTGCATACACGTTTATGGGTAATTTAACCAGGCCGTCTATATATTCCCGTTTATAGGCATCTTCAAAATGTTGAGCATCCCAATGTATGTCGCGCTTATAGTCATTAATCGTGTGTACGATTTGGCCTATTTGACTCCCGGCTAATGGATAGACTGAGTGTAAAAATGAGGGGGATTGCCAATCAGTAGAAATGAAAACGCCTGCGGCTCTTCCGTAAATAGCGCGTATCCTGGCAGAAAGTTCATATTTTTTGTATGTTTGTTGTTCTAAATCCTTTTGTGAGTCAGCAGTATCACATAATTTGGAGGACACTTCACATTCACGTTTAAGTTTGTCTGTATCACCCAGTAATAATTGCACCGCAGCCACCACATCTTCCGCTAATTGGGGAAAAGTTTTCGGAATTGTTTTACGTACAAGGGTTAAAAATTCATCCAGCCGATGGCCCAGATCCGTTAACAACCACAAGCTCTCTTCAAAATCCTGCTTCAAGTCATGAATAGAACCCCGTAACACCTCTTTGTTTATCCCATCGTAGTGCCCCATACAAATTAGTATTATACAGGAGGTGTTACAATACTGATATGCACCTGCCGCATTTTTTGCGCTCACAACCTGACAACACACCCTTTACTGCGGTGACAATTCCGACTGAACCGGTAGCCGTCACTGTTCCACTCTTTCAAAAAACACAAAGTAAAGGTAAACATTTACTGGTTACCGCAGGCATGGATGGAGACGAATATGCCAGTATAGAAGCCGTATACCGACTTGCCGAAAAATATACCGATGCGTCATTCTCCGGTACGTTAACGCTGGTACCGATCATAAATGTTCCGGGATTTCGTGATGAAGTTAGCTTTAATCCTCATGACAGAAAATACCCTAAATTCGTGAGTCTTGGTTCTGCCTCAGGCTCCTCGTCCGACATACTCGTGCACTGGCTTATCGCGACATACGCAGTACACGCCGACGTCTGGATGGATCTTCACGGCGGAGCCCTTACCGAGCAACTGATACCTTTCGACTGGTACTACGAAACTGGCCAACGACACATTGATACACTTACCGAGACAATTATGAGTAAGCGCACGGAACAAATAATGATCTATGAAACCGCTAAACCGAAAACACGAAAGGAATACTTAGCCAGAAACGGATGCGCATTTATTATTTCCGAAGCAGGAGCACAAGGAATCAGATCAGAATCAGACATAAACTACCATACTCGATTTGTAGAAACGGTTATGCAGGAACTGGAAATGATCCCCAATCTAGCGCCCGGTAGACCACCACACCCTATCAGAAACACGGCGTTTTACACCGCTCCCTATTCCAGCCTCTGGTACCCGGCTATATCTGCCGGACAGACTGTCGTAGCGGGACAGAAATTAGGTCATCTCACGACATATACCCGGGATAAATCACAGATACTTCACAGTCACCATTCAGGAATAGTTCTTTGGAATAAAATAGGCATGTCCGCGACTTCCAGGAATACATTAGTAGCCATCGGTTTGTCCCATTAAAAGAACTTGTTACCGGAAGTGCAAACCGGGATCGATACTGGCATCAAATTCTACTGACTGTTGTGCCGGGGTTAAGTAAAATTTATCTACGGTATACCCGTTTTCATACTTTACGGATTCGCTTGGTGATTCAGGGAGTTTAAGCTGATTTATCCGCCACCATTCCGGCAACATATACGGATTATCTTTCGGCGGGGGTGCCGCTATGACATATGTCACCGGCAATTTCCGGAAGTACGTTATTTTTTTCTGATTGTGACCGGATACGTACTTCATGGCATATTTCGGTTGATAGCCGAAAGCATCGGGAGAATACACAAAATATCCAAATTCAGCATCATTTCCGGAAACTACCTGCTGGGACATTGTGTGCAAAAATAACCACGATTCCTCCGACACACCAATAAACCGCTGCGCATCCCGAATATCCGTTAACAGTGTAAGCGTGTTTAGTCCGAGAAGTACATAAAATAACACCAAAAATATACTTCGTCTGGTTGCGGTACAAAAAGAACAGAAAATCAAAAAAACCAGCGGAAACAACGGAAACAGATAAAAATACAGTAAATATCCTTTGTTAATGAAACTCAAACCAAAAAACCCGACATAAAAATAAATGAAACTCACATAAATCCGTCTAAATTTATTTTCCCGAATCTGCCGGTATAAAAAATACAGAAAAATACCAAAAAGTACGAGGTTGCGGTTTCCCGGATCAGCACGCAGTAACTCCACACTGGAAAAGAGCATTTTTATCCGGTCGCCGAGTAATTCCTGGTACGGAAAAACGGTTCCCCCACTCTGTGGCGAAACAAAACTTTGAATTAAGTGTGAAAGTAAAAAATCATGACGAATATCAAATAGAATAAAGTTACCTAGCGGTATCACAATTGCAAATAGCGCCAGCGTATGTATCGGTTTTCCCGCGCGAATAGACAAGACGGCGATAGCGGCCGCCGACAACAAAAAAAACGGCAAACCGACCGCCATTTGGAACTGTATCATTGCTCCGGCCAGAAATACATGCAGCAATAACACGGATACTTTTTTTGATTCAACATATCTGATAAACGTATAAAAAAAGGCGGGAAGGACAAACATGGCTCCGTGCGGATTAAACATTCCCCTGGTATGAAAAGCCATGTAAAGCGCAGTCATTGCCAGCATAAGATATCCGGCTTCCTTACCGAATAACCGTTTGGCGATAACGTAACAGGAATACGAAAATATTCCGGCTAATACCACCCACCAGAATCCAACGATTACCGGATTTCCCCCGCTAAATGCATATGCCGGATAGTTCAAATACAACCACAAGGGTCCATGAAATAATCCGGTACTTGAGCGGGGACCGATGAGTACGATCTTTTTCGTCGTTATTTCATCAAACAGTAAAAAATCCCGGGAAATATCGGAAGAAAAAAGTATATCTCCGTGCAGCGGATACCATGCGCTGCCTATGGCTACAAGTATTAAAAAAACTACGAGAAAAAGAATACGTTTAGACTTCACACTTCGTATTATACAGCGAGTGATTGCGCTCCTGTCGCGGCTTGTGTAGAGTTTCAGGCGGCGGACTGAACGGCAGATGAAGCGGATACATAGCTTACGTCAAATTCCGCAATAATCCTGGCTCCAACGGGAATTTGTACTTCCTTCCGCTGGAGATGAACTGGTACGGTCCTGTCCGCATCCGGAGCATATGGATCAGGAACCATTATATTGCTGGGATATAACTGTACGTTGTATTCGCGGGCAATTTGCGCAAGCGTCCACATTCCTATTCCGGTACCCTCTCCCTCAATCCATTCCGACTTTCCTTCTTCGAACGCACCGGACTGCGCCATTGATTCGGGTACACCGGTACCGTTATCGTCAAACCAAACCGTTAACCGGTTTCTAACCGAATTTAAGCGATATGAAATATTTACCGCTTTGGGACTACGGTTACGCTCCGGGATCTTTTTCATTCCATATAAGCCTTTAACCGAATTTTTAAATATATTCTGCACCACAGAATCCAGGCGCTCCCGGGAAAAGTGTACCAGCAAATCGGAAAGTGCTACCACTTCATCGGAAGCGCTTCCGTCCGGATGAAGTACTCTTGCCAGGGGATGAGCAGTAACCTGAATATTTTCTTGCGCTAAAAATATATCCGCTCCGTGAGCAATTACTTCCGAAAAACGTGCACCGTTAAAAGATTCACCTTCATCGCAAACGGCTTCACGGGCGTCTTTCATAACGGCAGCAGCCGTTATAATGTACTGTTCTACCAATGGACCAATCTGTCCAACGGAATCTGCGCCATAATCCGACATCATGATCAAGCTACTGTCGAGCATACCCACCGGATTCGCTAAATCGTGTTTTACAATCCGCAATTGTTGACGTAAAAGGTTAAATTGCCGGGGGGACCGCATAACTAACGAGGAGTATGCGTCCTGTGACGTTGCTATACCCCCGGTTTCCCGCAATACGTTTGTACTAAGTGAACGCAATGTATGCGTAAGATACGAATACGCCTGCTCCAAGGTCAATTTTCGGGAAGACTGTCGGCCCTGCCTGGAGTATTCTAAGGCCACCCTACCTGCAATCACCGTGTCCGATGTTGGCGCATCTAACACAAAATTTTGTAATACTACAGTATTGCCTACGGATTCAGCACTCCAGCCATTGGTGTACACCGACCCACCATTTCCGGCATCAGCTAAACCCAATTCCGGTGCTATTGTAGTTATCGATGCAGCAAGTAATTCCAGTGCGTGTTCGGTCACGGGAAATCCCTTTGCACGAATATCGTCAATTTGTTGCAACGTTGTCATGCCTTGCACAAGAATCGCGACCTGGTGTGATTGCTTATGCAGAGTATCTATAAACGATTGTATATCTGGGGGTTGCTGTTCATGTCCGTTTCCGGAAGGTGAACCGGCAAAAAAAGCAGTAAGATCATCTGCATTTACAATTTTTTCGTCCGTTGCAGCTTCCTGCCGTAAAGGGTTATTTTGTTCCAATATAAAACTAGTGGCTGTTAACCATGCATCTACGGTACGGGTAAGTTCAAGTTGTACCGAAATACTTTTTCGTAGTTCGGCCGGTGGCATATTGGAATAGGTAAACCGTAAATCACCCAATTCGCGTAGAGTGTGAACTTCATTTGGAATTCCCGTTTGCGCAGGAAGCAAGAGTTGATTATCCGTATCAGGGAATCTTTCTTCTGCCGGTGGTTTATATGCGCGTATTTCTGCTAAACTTCCCATCGGAATTTCTTTATAGGTCTATTTGAATACGTATAATATATTCAGAATGTGCTAATTTTACCTTTTTTAATATTACTATAAGTTTATTATAGCACACCTATACTGCGTGCGTAAACATTTATTATTATCGTGTTTATCATTTCAAATAACGTTCTCCCGGCATTTATGTTATTATAGGGCGCTATGGCTACTGAAATACTAACAGAAGCGCCAGAGATACACGAGCCGACCGATCCCAGAGTGATTTTTTATTGGGCCTTAACGGAACATGTGTTCCGAATCGAAAGCGCCGGTCTTGAAAACTTATATGAACTAAAAGACCATTTAGAGGCGGGAGGCTTCGGTATTGCCGTATCCAACCACGAGTCAATGCTTGATCCGGGAACTACTTCTGCAGATATGGGTAAGCATATCGGTAACAGTGTGGACAACAGGGCGTGGATGGCTACCGCACGCTTTTATCCCGATATATACGATGATCCCGGCCTGCTCGATGTTAAAATTTCCGTTAAAGAATCCGATTCTCCTATGCAACGGTCACGGGATTATTTGTCTAAATACGGTAAACACGACATAGATCTGATTACTTCAATTGCCAATGAGATTGCGAAAGGTAACGGTCATGACGTCTATATTCCGGTACAACAGTTTATACAGGATGAAATTTCTGAGCACAAAGCCCAGGCATATGTCCAGGAAGGTCAACTGCTACGCGGAGTAGCCGCACACAGAAACATCCGTATGTTTCCCGTGGTCCAGCATACCAGAATGGGCGAGGGTCTTTTTCTTCGGGCCAATACGGCACTCACCGATAAAACATTTAGAGACCTTACCGGATTCCTGGAACAACCAAAGTCAGTACTGGGATTATCTTTGGAAGGTACGCGCGATCCGGGAACACTCACCAAAGCACAACCGGGAATACTGCGTTTATTCAGGAAAGATACGAATGGAAGAAGTACTGCGCTACGCAATAGGGCTATGTTTCTTCCTATTGGCTTAACGGGAACCCGCGAAATTCATCAAGGCAGGAGCTGGGGAAACATTCTTCATCCTGTCACCATAACTTACGGTAGACCGGTACCATATGAGCAATTAATGACAGAGCAGGCGATTTCGGGACTTGATCCGGAAGATATTCTTATGTTGCATATTGCCGCATTACTTCCCCGCGCAAAATGGGGATATTACGATCAGCCACACTTTGTCCATGCATTGGAACACGTTCTCCCGCCTCACTTTGTGGTAGATGAATCAAAATAAACGGAACGGATAACGGTACATTTATCCAACTTGTCAGATTGCATGTATAATAACCCTGCATGCTGCGGATAGTAAAATCATATTTTCCCCTCTTTCTGATTTTTTTCATCTGTTTGTTCCTGCGAACCGTTAACTTAGGCGCTATTCCCTACGGTTTTGATCGGGACGAAGTTGCCAATACCTACGTTGGGAGATTTATTCTGGAAAACGGCAGGGACTTATACGGAAATACCTGGCCGCTTTTATATTTTGATAAATTCGGTGATTACCCACCCGTATTGCCTATGTATCTATCGGGTATAGCCACATACCTGTTCGGGATAAACGCTTTTGCCGCCAGGTTTCCGGCAGCACTACTGGGCAGTCTACTGGTATTCCCGCTGTTTTTTTTCGTTCGCCGGCTTTTTACTGAACGGATCGCGTTAGTTTCCGCACTAATGCTGACTGTGCTTCCCTGGCATATTGCACTCTCGCGAGCCGGTGCCGAAGGAATACTTGCCTTAACTATCTGTTTGACGGGATATGTACTCACCTGGAAAGGTGTTGAGTCTTCCAGACGCATGTTGATGGCAGGAATAGTAATTCTTTCCGTTACGTATCTATTCTATCCGGCTTTCCGTCTGCTTATTCCGCTCATAGTTCTTCCTTTACCGCTCATGGTGCCCGGAAAATGTAAAAAAAACGCTGTTTTTACAATGACCATATTTATTGTGCTTACGGTTCTGGTAGGAAGTACCATATGGGGACGGGGACGCTTTTCCCAAACCTCATTGTTTACGAACGAAACCGACCGATCCGTAATTCAAAATGATTTACTCCGACAAATTTATTCCGCACCGAATCAACCTGTGCTGCTGGTCCGCTTCTTTCATAATAAATATGTGGGGTATACGCAACGGTTGGTTGAACAGTATTTTTCATACTTTACCCCAACGTTCTGGTTTATTAAAGGCGGATTGCCGGAACGGTATACCGTTCCCCATTTAGGTTTAGCGTATGTCTGGATGGGTATTTTTTTGGCAATTACGCTTTTTTCTACCTCGGTCAGACGTAATAAAGCCTTTTGGTACATCTGGTACCTTTTAGCGGTTGCACCCCTACCGGCAGTAATTACGGTTGACGATTGGCCCAATATTCACAGGGCTATATTTATGCTCATACCCGTTGTTATTCTTTCCGCAATGGGAGCAAGTCAATTCTATTCGTTGATATTTACCGGCAAAACAAAAACCATAATCAAATTAATGGCTGTCGGTTTGTTTGTACTTATCGGCGTGGAATCGGTATTCGGATTACGTCAATATTTTGTGTATGCAGGAGTACTTTCCTCTTACACCCGCACGGACGGACATGTTCAAATGGCAGAATATCTGGCAATTAACGCCGCCAAATATCCCAGAATATTTGTGACGGGAGACCGCTGGCTTTCGGTTTACTATTTGTTTAATCAGCAGAATTTTAACAAAAATCTTATCGGAAAAATCGGTCAGGATTTTACTGTTGATACACTGGACAATATTACCTTTACGAAAGAAAAATGTCCGTCACATGAAAAATTAAAATATTTCAAAGACCAATCCGACAGGGATACACTTATCGTAATAGATGAAGCCGGTTGTGATGTACTAGATGAGTATATTCTTAAAGATACGATCCCCGTACGTGGTGGCGTTGCCGGATTCAACATAGTAACCCTTAAACCACTGAAACCTACGTCCGGAATACGCTAATCAATCTCCCCCTCGTACCGCCTTCCGTGTTACAATTCTAAACATGTTATATACCACACTGGGAACTACTTCACTGAAAATTTCCCGAATCTGTTTGGGTTCCATGAACTGGGGAGAACAAAATACGGAATCCGACGCACACGAACAATTGGATTATTCCATAAGTGTGGGTATTAATTTTATCGATACGGCTGAAAT
Organism: uncultured Gammaproteobacteria bacterium; assembly: GCA_964629685.1. Classification (GTDB taxonomy): domain Bacteria; phylum Patescibacteriota; class Microgenomatia; order UBA10105; family UBA927; genus CAZVTT01. The sequence goes on along the minus strand of CAZVTT010000006.1, from coordinate 18,007 downwards.
ATATCCTATACCACCAAGAAAGGAATCTCAGGGTAGTACCGAAACCTTCATCGGTTCCTGGCTTCAGAAACGGAAAAAACGCGATGATCTGATCATTGCATCAAAGGTTGGCGGACGTGGAGACTTGACGTATATCCGTGGAGGGGAAACTCCCAGGTTTGATAGAAAAAATATCAGGTTTGCCGTAGAAGGCTCATTAAAGCGACTACAAACCGATTACATTGATCTTTACCAATTGCATTGGCCTGACAGGGAAACTAACTATTTTGGCAAGCGCGGATATGTTCACAATTCTAACGATCAGTCAGTGCCGATTGAAGAGACGCTTACAGCCTTACAGGAACTCATTACAGAAGGCAAAATACGCCATATCGGCGTGTCAAACGAGACTGCATGGGGAGTTATGGAGTTCATCAGACTTCATCGTGAGAAAGGGTTGCCACGTATCCAAAGTATCCAAAATCCTTATAGCCTGATTATGCGGGAGTACGAAACGGCACTGGCGGAAATAAGCATTCGTGAACAGGTCAGTTTATTGGTATACTCACCGCTTTCCATGGGCGTACTGACCGGAAAATACCTCAACGGGGCGATGCCAAAGGGCTCACGCTTCGATTATACCAAAAGGAATTTAGACCGCTATAATCCTCCGGAAGCTCAGGAAGCCATCGCCGCATACGTGGCATTGGCCAAGAAATACAAAATCGATCCGGCACAAATGGCAATTTCATTTGTCACAAGACAACCATTTGTTACCAGTACCATTATCGGCGCTACATCATTACCACAACTCAAAGCAGATATAAGTGCTATAGACATTCATCTCCCAGACGAGCTTATAGCGGAAATGGAAACCATACATAAACGCCTACCTAATCCAATTACCTAATCTCCCCCTGAAAAAATAGTTCCCGGATGCTATACTATAGGTTGTATTTTGCACAACTGACTATCTGCTGTCTGTTTTTGTTCACTGTACATTAAAAGAAAGCGAGGTTAACAGATTCTAGTGTCCGCAGCACTACATACGTGAGTACGTACAAGGAGTTCGACATGGGCAAATGGCTAGTGCGCATCGTGATATTGGGAATTCTCCCGGCGTTGATAATCATGACAACGCTATCACCCCGACGGTATAGCGAAACTCAGGAGTTTATGCTGAGTCAGTTCGACACGCTGGTAGCGGATTCGGAGACATTCGTTTTGATTCAATCCGATTATCCGTTTACCATAGACAACAATACCGGATTCAGACTGCCCTCTGAAGCGGCGTATCTGGATGCGTTCGATCTATCAGCCGGACTGTCTTACCATCTGGTAGATGTATTGCCAGCCGGTGAATATGCTTTGCGGCATAGCGGATCAGTGTCAGTATTTTTATTCGACACCGATACGGACAGCACCGTGTTTCTGCACCCTACCGCCATTAAAGTGGTCTTGGTGCTGGGTATTACCGTCTTTTTCTGGTTTATGTTCCTCTTGGCATTCCTAAGCCAGGAGCGTGATTATAAACGTTACCCCCCTCCCGCCGTCAGTTAACCGTTTTCTTTACATCCGCGCTCCCGCGCCAAGTCCACCAGACGTAACGCGGGAGTTTTATTAGAATTACTGGTTTTTTTCCCGGTTGCCCGGTATACTTTCACCATGAACTACCAACCTTCAAACGAAATACTGGAAAAATATGCCAGAGTATTAATTGACTTTGCACTCGGTGGAGGAACCGGAATCAAACCGCGCGAAGTCATATTCATACAAGTACCCGAATGCGCAAAACCGATGCTAATTCCTCTCCGGAAAGCGGTTCTGCGATCAGGCGGATTTCCCATCATTCAATATTTACCCGACGGTATTACCAGAGACTATTTTGATAACGCATCGGATGAACAATTGGCATTTTTCCCGGAAAAATACCTCCGCGGACGGGTAGATGAAATGGATCATGTAGTGAGCATACTTGCCGAAACCGACAAGCATGAACTGGAAGGTATAGATCCACAAAAATTAATGAAATCCCAAAAAGCCATGAAGCCATATAAAGCCTGGCGTGACGAGAAAGAAAACGCCGGGAAATTAACCTGGACTTTAGCCTTATACGGAACGGAAGCCATGGCCAAAGAAGTAAAATTAACACTCAAGGAATACTGGGAACAGATTATTGCAGCGTGTTATTTGGATGATCCGGACCCAATCGCTACCTGGAAAGCAACTGCCAAGGAAGTGGACAGATTAAAAGATACACTTAATGATCTAGCGATAGATGCCGTTACCATAAAGGCCGAGGGTACCGACCTGACTGTGGGTCTGGGAACCGGAAGAAAATGGCTTGGCGGTTCAGGTCGGAATATCCCGAGCTTTGAAGTGTTTATTTCCCCGGATTGGCGCCGAACGGAAGGGTATATTACGTTTACGGAACCGCTCTACATGTACGGTAACCTGATAAAAAACGTACGCCTGGAATTTAAACATGGACGCGTCGTGAAAGCTTCTGCCAAAACAGGTGAAGACGTATTGTTAGAAATGCTTAAGGTAGAAAACGCGGACAAAATAGGAGAGTTTTCCCTTACCGATAAAAAACTTTCACGGATCACCAAGTTTATGGGGGAAACGTTGTTTGATGAAAATGTCGGAGGTAAATTCGGGAATACCCATTTAGCTTTGGGATCCGCATATAAAGATTCGTATACCGGAGATCCTGCAGAAGTTACCGATTCAGGTTGGAAAGATTTGGGGTATAACGAATCCGTCATACATACTGATATTGTCGCCACCAGCGACAGAACCGTTACTGCCGTATTACCGAACGGAAAAACACGTACCATATATCAAAACGGCGAATTTTTGCTGTAGTATGACGGAAGATGATACACCGCTAACTCCCTTAAACGAAATTCCGCCGACCGATGCAATATCGGAGACCGATGCCCGCAGGGCAGTAGCCGCACTGCAGACGTTTATAAACGTTGATCTGCAAGGCATAAATAAATTATCGGATCTCAGCAGGTTTGTTGCGCCCGTAGGAAAACACATTCTGACAATATTAACCGTTTACGGTACCCGCAAAGGTGACGACGTTATGTTTCGGGATTTTAGTACCACCGGGGGAATTACCCCGGACACTACAGAGGACGTACAGCAGGACATTGTCCATGCATTAGCGGAACCGCAGAGTTCTGCCACCGTACAATACGCCGAGATAACCGGTGAAGTAAACGGACAGAACGTCGACATCTCGTCGTCTTTTCGCGGAGGAGTAACATTAAGTGAAAACTGGGGACAACCAGGAGCTACCGGATATTTATTGCATTTACCCACCGAAGGTAAACCTTTTCTCCCCCACCCAACTAAAATGCAGGGATTAACTCCGTTCGTGTTTGCATTTGATAACGGACAAAATAGCGGGATTCACCCCACGCAATTGGACCCCCTAAACGTACGGGACAACCGCAGGTTCATGGAAATCACACAGCGTGCCGTGCGGAACCTCCTGCAATTAACACCGCCATCCCGAAAAGATGTCTAATCCATTTGTCCCCGGAAAGAAAAAGGAGTATGCTCTGCCGTATGCAACTCGAAGCCGATCATCCGGGAATATTTTTTTCCAATAGTCGTCCGGTGAATGCAGACAAACACGTATTACCTCCCGAAGATATGCAACCATACGGAAAAATGTTTGTCGGTGCCGAGGGATTTTCCCAAATTACGCCGCATCTCCTGGTCGATCACCACGTCCAATTCGTAGGAGTACGTAGCGGTGACGGAACATTAAGTTTTGTAAACGACGTACTCATGCAAATTCCCGCCACAGACAGACCCGCATTGATTGCTACCGGAGGAGGTTCAGCAAATACCGGGATATCCGAATTGATCAAAGAACCGGCAGTACCGATACCGGATCATCTGAGCGATATTTTCCCTCCGGACAGATACGAAGCCCGTTACTATTTACCTCCTTTATTAACATATACCGAAACAGACCGTAAACAATCGATTATGTATTTGTTTGGTGCCTGTCATATGTCTGTTAACGGTACCATTGCCCAGGAACGTTTAGCAGGTAGCAGTACGGATACAAAAAAAACGTACACCGATGCAGGCATTGCCACACTACGGCAATTAGGTGAACCGACGCTAACACCCCGATTAATCTCTTATGTCATTAACGGCGAAACCATTAACGCGGATCACACACCCAGCCAACTAGTGAATCTGGCTATAGCGTTACCCCGGTTGGGTATGTTTGCGTTTAATGAACGAGTACCGGCAAATAAACTCTGGCTCCTTACTATTCGCGGCAATCCGGTGATGACACGACTGAAGTATCTGGCCACTGCAGTAACCGGCGTCACATTTAGGAATGGTCCAGAAATGGCTGTACGGATGGGATTTGTGGAAAGGACGGAAGTTGATCAGGTAACCATACTTCCGGATCAGAAAAACAACAGACCGACAATAAATATTGACGGAGAAATATCCTCTACCCGCGGAGCAGTCACAATAAGCAGAAACCGTGACGGAATTATTTATCTTTTTCCTAAACCACTCGTGGCCGACTTACAGCGCTAAAAAATTTCATACTTCTCGAGCAACTTTTTATTTCCTTCTATTTGATACCGCAGCAGTTCGGAATAGACTCCGGGTTTCTTCGCCAATTCCTGAGGATTACCATAGTCTACAATCTTCCCGTGATCCAATACGATTATTTTATCGACATTCTGAATTGTGGAAAATCTGTGCGCAATGATGAGTACCAATTTCTTTTTCATTAATTGATCCAGCCCTTCCTGTACTTCCTTTTCCGATTTAGCATCGAGCGAAGATGTCGCTTCATCCAGAATCAATATCGGTGCATCTTTTAGGATTGCGCGTGCTATCTGAATCCGCTGCTTTTGCCCTCCGGAAAGCTTAACTCCCCGCTCCCCTATTTCACTATCCAACCCATTGGGCAATTTATTCACAAACTCAAAAGCATTTGCCAACTTCAATGCTTCTATTACCTCTTTTTCGCTTGCTTCCGGTTTTCCGTAGGCCACGTTTTCCCGAACGGTAGAAGAAAACAGTTCATTATCCTGAAACACCAAAGAAATGTTATTCCGTATCGTCGTATGTGAATATTCCTGATACGGTTTACCGTTTAGTGTCAGCTTACCTTTTGTAGGATCGTAAAATTTCAATAATAAACTGATTAACGTGGTTTTTCCCGCACCGCTATGACCGACCAAAGCCACCGATTCCGGACTGGCCAACGTCAGGGATACATCCTGTAAGACAACACCGGAAGTGTCATATTCAAACTCAACCTCTTTAAACGTTACGACGGGGTGCTTAACACGCTGCGCATCACTGTGCTTATGCTTATAATTTTCTTTTGAAGGAAGCGATAGGACTTCGAAGTATTCTTTTGACCCTGCTTCTGCCTGTTGAATCTGCGTCAGTATATACGACATGGCAAACAACGGAATACGTGCCTGATTAACCAACTGCAGGATTAACACCATTTCACCGATAGAAACCGTACCCTTGAAGGCGCCATAAAATACTATTATGTTTATGCCGAAGAGGATTAGCTGTAACGATAATCCCCGGAAAAAATCATATATATGAAATGCTCTGCTTTGTCTGGCGTATATTGCATTTATTTCCGTTAAATTAGTCGATAATGTAGCGTATTCACGTACTTCTTGAGTAAAACTTTTAACCAGCGCCATATTTAGGACCACTTCCTGAATGCGTCCGCGTGTTTTATCTTCAATAATATTTTTCTTCATTTCCTCTTTACCCCACTGCACCGTGGAGTAATACGAAATGACAAGGTAAATGGGAAATAGACAGGCAAGAAACACAGCAATAGGAATACTGTACCGGGCCAGAATAAAAATAATAATGACACTCTGCAGTAATGTGGGCAGCATGAAGTTTGACATGCCGTTCATGAAACCCTGAATGGTGAGAATGCCGCGATTGAGCTGATTTACCAACTTACCGGACAGCTCTGAATTAAAATATGATTGCGGCAGTGAAAGGACTTTGTCATAAAACTTTTCGGTAAGAAATTGACGCAGTTTACCTGCGAAGTGGTCACCCAGTCTATCGGTAATAGAGGTGAGTATCAGACTCAGCAGGCTGGAACCGAACGCAAACAGTATCAGCGTCAGGAGATGCTGCATGTTTCCGTCATTGGTCTGAACCTGCTTTATAATTTCATCGACAATGGATTTCGATAGCAATGGAGCGATCAGATTCAGGAATGCCGTAGTAACGATAATGATTCCCAATGCAGCAATAAGTCCGTAGAGAGGTCTAGAAAGCCTGAGGATATTAAGTATATTTTTCACTTACGTAGTATACCCGAATTTCCTCACGTTCGAAAGCACGGGAGCTATTTTTGTATGTAATACAACAGATTATTCAGTCATCACGAATTAGACTGCATACATGAAGGAACCCATTACAGGGAGTGTCTTAGCTGATATTCTCGATATCCGGTTTGCATTTGCAGGGAAAGTGGCAGCCGTCCGGAAAAAACCCGGTGATGCAGTAAATAAAGGTGAAAAACTCGCAGCGTTAGATCGTACTCCGCTTCAGATGGAACTAGATAAACAATTAGCCGATTATGAACGAACCCGTGCCGAGTTTGAACTGTTCGGACTTAAATACCGTGATCAAACCGATGATGTCACAAAATATAACAGGCAATCACAACAGGCATCGCTGAACACGGCAGTGAAAGAAATCGAATCGGCGAAATATAAACTTGACCAAGCAGACCTCATATGCCCGATCAACGGTACGGTGCTGGAACTTACACTAATCCCCGGTTTGTTCATTACACCTGCGAGTAATTCCGTGTCGGTAGCGAACCGCGATACGCTCCATTTTTCATTTACCGTTTCACAGGAGGATTTACCGGCATTTGTCGCCCCCATCACGTTAAAATGTCGCTTTACCGGTATTGAAAAGGAATACTTGGGAATCAGCGTACCCCCTCAATGGGGCAAAAACGGAATATTTACGATTCGAGTAATGTTCGATAATCCCGCCGGATTACTTCCCGGTATGATGGGCGAGGCAAAAATTGTGGTTTAACTCCCCTTTATAGTCAATCGCATACCCATAAGATATAGTGACTATACGTATGAATACATCAGCCGAAAACATACGAACAAAAGTCGTCGGATTTGTCCGGCTTTCCAGATACCAAGATTATTTAGCTTTTGTTACCGTGCTTACGTTGTTGGGATGGTTTTTCAGTGGCATGACGCTCACCACGGAAGCAACACTAAAAGTACTTATTATTTTAATCGCCAACCTTTTAGCTGTGGGATTTACGTTCATGATCAACGATATAGAGGACGCCGATGATGATGCGCTTAATCCTGACAAAGCCAAACGTAATCCCGTCTCAGCAAAAATACTTTCCGAACCTCTGGCATATGCAGCAGCCCTGGCAGTAGCCATACTCTGCTACCTACTCTTTTATTCCCAAAATACGATTAGTTTTGTTATGGGCGCTGCTACGTTAATTTTGGGGATACTGTACTCCTGGAGACCAGTACGTTTAAAAAGTATTCCGATTCTTGATCTAGTTTCCCATAGTCTCATGCTAGCCGGATTTCAATTTATTGCAGCTTACTTTGTATTTATACCGGATAGCGGAGTATCGATCAGGTGGGTATTACCGCTTATTTTGGTGGTTGCCGTCAGTATGTATGGTGAGTTGTTTAATGAACTCCGCGATTTTCACTTTGATCAGAAAGCCGGCCTGCTTCATACAGCCGCGTTGCTCGGTAAGAATTATACCAAGCTGCTCATGAATACATTGTTGGGAATTGCAGTAGTTGTTCTCATTACCGCGTTTGTCTTTGGTTTGATTCCGGAACTATTCATCCTGATTACCGTAATTCTGGGAATATTTTTATTACGCAAACCCTGGCAGCAGCTCCAATCGAAAACCAGTGTCCACGCAACCGCGGATTTTCAGACACCGGTGGTACTGTTGTTAATCACATCATTATTACTTTGGGGTTTGTTGCATGTATTAAGTACTTCACTGCATTTAGGGCTTCTGTAAAGATACACCTTCTTTTTAGATTATTACCCGAGTGTGTTAAAGTAGCACTATGAAAAACCATCTTGATATTGCCGTACAGATAGCCAAGCAGGCAGGAGACATAATGCGCCGGAATTTTACCATCGGCATGAAAAAAGAATGGAAAGCGGACAGCACGCCGTTAACCGTTACGGATACCACGGTAAATGCTCTCGTTATTGCTGAAATTGCTAAACACTTTCCTGATGAAGGCATTGTCGGAGAAGAACAAAGTGCAGAAAAATCCGGTGATTATGTTTGGGTAGTTGATCCGGTAGACGGGACCGCACCGTTTTCACACGGTATTCCCACATTTGTATTTGCACTGGCGTTAACACATAAAGGAAATCCCATCCTGGGGGTAATTTATGACCCGATTATGGACAGGTTACTTCATGCCGAAAAAGGGAAAGGAACATGGTTACAGGGTAAACAAGTCAGAGTATCCACGATGACCTCCTTTCGTCAGAGTATGATCAACCTGGATACCGACACCATCCCGTTACTCAGAGAACCGCTTACGGACCAGGCTGCCTGGTGTTACACGTTTAACTCAGCCGTTTATGGCGGCATGATGGTGGCCTTAGGGGAATTCGTTGCGGAAGTGTACGCATACGATAAACCTTGGGACGGTGCAGCCATGAAAATAATTGTTGAAGAAGCCGGTGGCAAAGTAACGGACTTAGAGGGAAACGAACAACGGTATGATAGGGCAATTAAGGGTTGTGTGGCTACGAACGGAATAATTCATGACAGATTAATAGATTACATAATAAAAGCCCAAAGCAGTTCATCGTCTTAAACTTGCCGGAAACATTTCCAGAACGTATACTCTCTCCGAAAATGAAATCAGCTGAAACAATTCTCTACGGCCACCTCTGTAAGGACCGTATTCCGGAAACACAAACCTATGAACCGGGTAGTCCCGTATGGTATATCGCACACGTTTTAAGCGGGTTTCATATGAACCCTACCATAATATCCCCATACGGGTTAGATTACCCCCGCGATTGGCTTGGCCCGGTGGCACTAGTCCCTGACCAACCAACGACATCAGAAACACTTATTTATGAAAACAAATACATGGCGGACGGTACACGGAAACAACATGCATTTAATGTAGATAAAGCAATTCCGGTTCAACCTGAAGAAACACAAAGAGAGTTATGGCGTCACGCAAAAGCAATTTTTGTTTGTCCCATTCTGGATAATATTTCCGCCTCCAATATAGCCGCTATGAAAGCGCTTGCGCCCGATGCTACGTTTGCATTATTGCCGCAGGGATATTTTCGTAAGATAGAACCAAACGGATTGGTAAACACCAAAGCATGGGATACTGCCACAGAACTAGTGCCGTTCTTTGATGTTATATTCGTTTCCGAACAGGACGGCCCCGATATGCACGAAACGGCAAGATACTGGAGTACCCTCATGACCGGACGGGTAATAGTGACGCAGGCAGCTTCCGGTTGCGTACTGTACGGGAACGGGAGCGGTGAGCATATTCCTTCTGAACACATTCAGGAAGAGAAGCATCCAACCGGTGCCGGCGATGTTTTTGCCGCTTCATACATATATGATTTTTTGCGCCACCGTAACGCGGAAACGGCCGTACGTTTTGCAACCCACATAGCGGCACGGCATGTTGCCGGAATGCCCATTGATCTATCGGATGACGCAGTATAATACAGACGGTTTGTACCGTTTCATATAAGTTTTCTGTTAGGCTCTTTACAAGAATTGTCGAACGAGCTAGTATGCTACTGTTAGATAAACTTATAGCATATGACTCTTGCAGAAGCGCCAATTGAAGTGAGGCAGGATAATTCTCCGGAATGGATACATCCCGATCCTAACTTTCAGGAATTCTTAGATCACCATGATTTACGTCATGTAGAACATCTCCTCACCCCAAGTACTCCATGGTTAGCATATAGCATGGAAATAAGTGATGCCTCTCAGGTTGGAATACGGGGAACCGGCGGTCTCGGCGTACTTGAAGGCGATATTTTTAATATATTTGCCCAATGCGGTATCCCTCTCGAAATGGTTACTCCCATTTATCCTCTGGAAATCCATCAAAGATTAGATGATCTGCGGCAAACCGAATACACGATACCGGTAGATCCCACCGAACGCGGCTTTACCAAATTGAACTGGACGGTATCCGTCAGGACCGCAGGTGCAGAGAATATCCCTTTAGACGTATACGAAAAACGGGTGGGAAATGCCAGAGTAATTGGTCCCTCCGAACCGGCATTTCGGGAAGTATACGCCGACGACACCAGCGCCGATCATAGATTGTATCAGGAAGTAGTGGAAGGATTCGGCGGATTTCAGATAGTTCAGAAACTGGGGATTAAACCACCGGTAGTGCAATTAAATGAAGCTCCTACTGTTTTTGCCGTCATCGCTGAACTGGATGACCTCTGCCAGAATCAGGGATTGGATTTTGACGCCGCACTGCAGCGTGTCCGCAGTAAAACAATTTATACCAATCACACATTGGTACAGGCTGTCGAAGCCAGATTCTCCGACGCGCAATTCGAAGCATATGTTTTACCGAACGTAGACAACCCGGCTGTACAGACATGGGTACGCGATCATTTCCGGGATGGTTCTATTCAACTCAGTAGTTTAGCGCTCGACCTGGCAGGCAGAAAAACCGGAGTCAGCAAACTTCATGCAGAAACCGCTAGCCGTGAATTTTTTGATATACATAATAATCCCGCTTCGTTTGAAGCAGTTACAAACGGCATTGATCCGCAAAAGTGGGGAGCTCCGTCCATAAATACGCTGTATCACACCCAGGGCATAACCGATTCCCGTGGCTCCATCCGGGAAGGGTATACGGAGGCAATTGCAGGATTGTCCGTAGACCAAATGTGGGCTATTAAACGTACGGAACGGACGTTGCTCCGGGATTTTCTCCGACAGCGGAAAGACCAACGTGACCAACCGATTACTATTCCCGAAGATGCTTTAATTTTAAACTGGAATAGACGATTTGCTGGGTATAAACGACCCGGGATGTTGTTTGAAGAACTGGAAACCGTGGCGGGATTATTGGAACGCAACAATATTCATGTGGTTATATCCGGCCGAACCCACCCCCGTGATGAAGGTATGAAAACAGCAATGAAAGACCTGTTTTTGCGCATAGAAGGAAACGATGTGTTACGTTCCCGGGTGCATTATGTCCAGGACTATGACGAAGAAACCGGCAGTGCTCTTTCACGAGGCAGTGATATTTCGCTGAATACTCCGGAAGTAAAAAAAGAGGCTTGTGGTACGTCCATCTGGAAAATTATATATAATTGGTCAATATTGGTTTCCACTCATGATGGCGGTGTAGCGGACGTAAATCCACCACAATACATGGCCATAGCACAAGGTGATTACGAGACAGAAGTCGCTTCCATGTATGCCTTAGTTGAAGAAGCTGCACAAAAAGCAAAAGATAAGGACCGCTGGGGTCAACAGGTAAAAGAACAACTTACCGGATATCTCGACATTATTTCTGGCGCGGAAATGGCTGCCAGATATTTACAGTATGCCTTCCCCAAAGCGGCATAACATTATTTAGCGGCACACACGCTTCCCCACAACCCGCGGGCGTTTTCCCTGGCCTCACGTTCGGAATCCCGAAACAATTCGGCAAACCGCACATCCGGCGGATAGCGGCTGGCACGGGCAAAACCTTCTTTCACCAATGTATCATTTACGAACACGTCGCCTTTATACACATACCGCAATAGTCGACCAAACTGATCAGTATCGGATATATCACGAACCAGAATAACTTCCTGCCCGGCAACCAATTCCCGGTTTTTTTCTGTAGCTTCTTTCCCGTAACACTCCAGTTTCGTCCGGGGATCATGAGTTTCCGGTGTATCCACACCAATATACCGTACTTTACGTCCGTCCGATATTTCAATCGTGTCCCCATCTATAATTCTGATGACTGTAGACCTGGTACCCTGAGCAATACTTCCGGATACCGTCGCCGTATCCGGGTAATTTATTTTGTCAGTAGCCGAAGCTGACGTATCAGCGTTAAAAAGCAATAAAGGATTACCAATGCTATGCAGTCCGTAAGAAACTAACAGTATTACCATTGAAACAACCGCTGTAAGGACATGATTCATATTGTTTGTATTGCGGCGGGATACATTAAAACTCATGGATTATATACAGTGTATTATGCCCGCTTAACTTCAACCAGAGTCCAGAGTGCACCCACAATATCTATCGCAGCAAACAGGAATAAAGCCTGTCCATAACCCTGAACTGCAAACAGGCAAAGCGCAGCAGCAAATCCTAACCGTCCGAGTACCGTAGCAAAGAGAAATTTACGCAGTTTATGACGCGCACCCACGAGATAATATCCACCTAATATACCCAGTAATATCCCGCTTAAGCGTGGCCATACTTCATCCGTTGGCGGCAAACCAAATACGTGCAGGAAAAAGTTCGGCATAAACATAAGCGCCGCACCGGAAACCATCATGTACAGACCGAACACATAAATACTGACGGGATGTTTTACGACCATTCAACTAATAATATCTTTAATGTAAGAAAAATTACAACATTTTTGTTGACAGGATATACAAAATATGTCTAACTACATATAGAGATATTTTCATGTCAGAACCTGCCACTAGTATTAAAGACACCTCCGCAAACCCTGCGCCTTTGGGACTGCTTGGCTTCGGAATGACAACAGTACTGCTTAATCTGCATAATGCGGGCTTTTTCCCGATGAATTCAATGATTCTCTCTATGGGATTATTTTATGGTGGGTTAGCACAGATAGTCGCCGGTTTAATGGAATGGAAAAAGGGAAACACGTTCGGCACGACTGCCTTTATTTCATACGGATTTTTTTGGCTAAGCCTGGTAGCGTTGTTACTGATTCCCAAACTCAATTTGGGAACCGCGCCCGATCCGTTTTCTCTAAGTGCGTATTTGGGTATATGGGGTGTATTAACCCTGTTTTTATTTTTAGCCACCATGAAGTTGAACAGAGTTACTCAAATAGTATTCGGTTCATTAACCCTGTTATTTTTCCTACTCGCATACGGAAACTTTAGCGGAAATGCCGCTGTGTTAATTTTTGCCGGGTATGAAGGTATATTCTGCGGATTATGCGCTATGTACGCGGCCATAGCCCAAGTTACGAACGAAATGCATGGAACCACCGTTTTACCGCTCGGAGTCAAACCTGCGAAGAAATAAACAACCTTACGTAAATTTAACTGCAAATTCCAATTCCATCTGCCAATCTGCTCCCGCCGGTACGGATATGGGCGACTCAACAAATGCATTATTATACCCGCATATCGGCTCCACACAGACAAAATCGAAGTCATCCTGGTCGGTTTTCTGCGACCAGACGACAATATGCCGTACTTGTTCTTTCCCTGGCGTGATATCCTGTATGGAAATACGCCGGTCAGGCGATATCACTTCCGTTTTGCCTGCATACGCAAATGCCGTATCGGGAGGACGTTCGCTCCAGTCAATTCCGGCAGCGTCAAAACCGGTAATTCCTTCAATCCTTAGATCTTTTTTTGATTCGTGCGGTACGGACCAATAAGGATGTAATCCGGGAGAGATCGGCATAGGAATTCTGCCGAGGTTAAGCACTTTAAGCGTATACGAAAAACTAAATTCATTCCGAATGGCAATAGTAATAGTGGTGTGGAATAGGTACGGAAATACCTCGCGGTATTCCGGTTTAATATGTGTTGAAGACAATGACATACTGGCAGATTGTTCCGAATGCACATCTAACTCCCAGACTGATTCCCTGCCGAATCCGTGCTTGGGTAAATTCGGTGCGGCAGAAAACTGAGGGAACAGAATTGGTATACCTGTCCGTTTAAGCGTTTTACCGCGATACAGTACGTCTACCGGTTTTTCTAGGCTCGGATGCATAACCTGCCATCTGGAAACATAGCCGCCATCAGGCTGCAACCCAACAATCATTGGCCCGTATGTTAAGACGTGTTTGTCATAAAAACCTGAATTCATATGTTCCTCCGGTACGGATTAATCATATCACGGTGTACAGAAAATAAACTCCGCTTGTTCTCTCCATCATAACTGGATACTATAATATATATGCACAAATACCGACAGCGTGAAAGCCGGGTACCTTTTTTTATTTTCGTAGCATTGGCTATCGGATTATTACTGTATTCTGTTACCAATTGGCTTCCGTCATTCGCATTAAACCAAACTCCCCTCTTCGAACACACATTATCCGGTGAATTTGATCCCACCAACCTAAACGGCGAATATTATGGCGGTCCGGTAACGTCGAAGGAAATACCTGCACCGGCGTCAGAAACTCAACCGTTGCTGGCGGATACGTCGGTACTGGGAACAACCACTGCCAACAAACGGATTGAAATTGACCTCTCACAGCAACGTCTCTATGCCTTTGAAGGCGACCGCAAAGTGTTTGATTTTCTGATTTCCAGTGGGAAATGGGGGAGAACTCCCACCGGCACATTCAGCATCTGGACGAAATTACGGTATACCAGGATGACCGGCGGAAAAAAGGAACTCAATACCTACTATGACTTACCGAACGTTCCGTATACCATGTTTTTTGCAAATTCGGAAATTCCTACGTGGCGGGGCTTTGGGATACACGGCACGTATTGGCACAATAATTTCGGACACCCCATGAGTCATGGCTGCATAAACATGAAAACGGAAGAAGTAGCCCAGCTGTATTATTGGGCGGATCCGGTTTTACCGGAAGGCAAACAATCTACGAGGGTTACAGCCGATAACCCGGGCACACAAGTGATTATTTACGGAACCGCCCCTAAATCGTAAACGGGACATCCAGACCGCAACGCTGATCCGTACGGCGAGTTACTATTGCACACGCACTGAATATGGTATTGTGACAATATAGTTTAACTTACAGATATGACTACCCCACTGACCGATAACAAACCGAGTATAGCGATAATTGTTCCTTCTATCCGTAACGCCTGCATTACAACGTTTATTGAACGTTGGACACCTGAATTTACCACCAGTAAATATACCGTACGGGTATTTGTGATGGAAGACAATCCGAACCCTACCTTTACGTTTAGTGACGCACCCGGGTTTCCGATTATTCATCTCAGTTGGAGCGATATAGAAAAAACACTTGGAGATAAGAGCTGGATTATTCCCAGAAGATCGGATGCTATCCGCAGTTTTGGTATATTATCGGCGTATAACGCCGAATGTGAATATTTCATAACAATGGACGATGACTGTTACCCCAGCTACCGTGACGGTCGGGAAGTCGGATATTTTCTGGATACGCACCTTTCACATCTTACTGCATATACAGACACGGAAAAGATTTGGATAAATACCATGGCGGGGTATAAGCCGCGCGGATATCCGTATCAATCCGTTACCTTAGAAAAAACGTATTCCACTGTCGCTATAAGTCATGGTTTATGGGTAAACGTACCGGATTTTGACTCGGTAACATCACTCGCACATACAAAAAAAGACCAGTATTTCGATCATGCACGGCAATTGTTGATCCCTGAAGGGAAATTATTTCCGCTTTGCGGTATGAACGTTGCGTGGAAACGGGATTTAACGCCTATAATGTATTTCCTGCTTATGGGTCAAAACGATAAGGGCGTGTATTATGATTACGATCGATTCGGGGACGTCTGGTGCGGCATTTTCATGAAAAAAATACTGGATGATCTGCATATGCATGCGGTATCCGGTCAACCGGTTATTCACCATGAACGCGCCAGCAACCCTTTTGAAAATTTGCAAAAAGAGGCTCCGGGAATAAAAATGAACGAGCAATTATGGAAAGATATTTATAACCTGGACTTAAGCGGCGCTACACTTAAAGAAAAATACCTTGACCTAACACATAAGCTGCCTTCCTATTCGCCGTATTGGGAAAAATTAGCAGAAGCGATGCGTATCTGGGTAAGTCTATTTTAGTACTAACGCTCAGCCGGAAGACTCCAAGAACTTTACCGCGTCATTAAGCTCTGCATCTGATAGCTCATGACCGGTTGGATACTCATGAATAATTGGTTTATTTTGTTGCGACGCCAGTAGCGTCAGCACCGCCTTGCTTTGCTGAGATGACACCAGTTGATCGTGTATACCAATGCTTACAAATATTCTGTGCTGTGCCAACGAGACAGTGCCCGCCGCGAGGGTAAACGGTACCATAGGATGCAACAATACCGCTGTCCTGAAACCCGTCGGGTATCGCAATACCGTGGCCAGGATTATATTAGCGCCGTTGGAATACCCTAAACAAACAGTATCCATAGGAGATAAACCATGTCGCTGCTGCCATGCGGATATAAATGCGGATACGTTAGCGGACTCTTCGCTGATACTTTCCTGATCAAATACGCCGGTTGAGTTTCTTCGGAAGAAACGCCGCATGCCGGCCTCGTCTATATTTCCCCGTAATCCCACCAGGTTAAATCGAGGCTCTATCAATTCATCTAAAAACAACAAATCCCTTTCGGATCCGCCGGTACCATGAAATAAAAAAAGTGTTTTTTTAGCCTGGTGATCTATAACGCTATACCGGAAAAGATCTAGAGCGGATTTCATTTAAATAGTTGTAAGCGCCGGCAGATTCTCTTCTATTTGCGTTCTCTGCGGCTCCAAAAATGGCGGTAACGCCAACGATTCACCCAACATTTCCGGCTGCTCGTCTGCAGTAAAACCGGGACCGTCAGTGGCCAACTCGAATAAAATTCCTGCTGGAATTCGGAAATACACCGAAGCAAAATAAAACCGGTCAATAACCTCTGTAGTATATATTCCTAAATTTCTAACCGTATTCCGTACGTGTTCCTGTTCGGTAGCATTATTTACCCTGAAAGCGATATGATGTACTGTTCCGGCTGCGTTAAAACCTGTAATTCCTGCAGGATCTACGAGTACTTCCAAATATTGTGCCCGGTGCTGATGAGGTAAGCCGTACAACAACAATGCGCGATACTCATCTAATTGCTCATAACCTAACGCATGTTTAAGTATGGGCTCCACCTGCCGAATATCCGACACGGTAAGTGTCGCGGAGTGAAACGCACGTATGGCATGTTCTATAGATACTTCACTGGTGACCCAAACGTCTGCAGCGGGATCTAGTTGATTATCCGGAATACCCACTAATTCCAACTGTTGCTCATCGTCATCATAGAACTGTATCCGCGGAAAACCGAAGCGCTCGGCACTGACTTTATGTTTAATGTTGAGCCGTTCGAATCGCGTCTGCCAGAATGAAAGGGCAGCTTCCGGTACGGCCAGCGAGACAGTGGTTACTAAACCGTTTCCCCTTCTTCCGGGTTGAGGCGGTTGAAAAATAAAAAATGTAAGATCCATTCCCGGATGCCCCAGCTTATCCCCAAAAAATAAATGGTACGTCCCGACATCGTCTTGGTTTACTGTTTTTTTTACCAACCTTAATCCCAATTTGTGGGCATAGAACTCATACGTGCGATTCGCGTCGGACGCAATTGCAGTAATGTGGTGGATTCCGGTAGTCACAGCACAGGAATTGTATCATACATTACAAACGCATCCGTACCGAGAGCGGTTTCAGAATGCGGTCATCAGTTCCGGGCCGTGTTCTTTAAGCCACTTAATATGCTGCCTATACGAAGGTGTATAGAGAGCAACTTTACGCCAAAAAGCCCGGGAATGATTTTTTTCCGTGGTGTGAACCAATTCATGAATTACGACGTAGTTAATGACGAGTAGAGGAGCCATAATTAGCCGGACATTAAACTGTAATCGGTTATCGGGACTACATGAACCCCACTTTGACTTGGTATCGGAAAAATATATATCCGCATAGGTTACGCCCATCTTTACGGCGTTGGCTTGTACCCGTTCGGT
>CAZVTT010000005.1:63365-86084 GCA_964629685.1 uncultured Gammaproteobacteria bacterium | reverse complement strand
ACCGGGAGTTGCCATGAAAGCCACCCGTGCCGGTCCGGTATTGGGACAAGCCATGACCGGTCATAGTCTCAATGAAATAGGCACCGTTATGGCCTTTGTGAAGAACGGTACAACACTGGGAGATGCAACGAGTCTCTATGATGATATCCTTCCCGGACTTTCTACCGACCTTTCTCCCGAGCAACGCAGTAAAATACAGAATGGAAAAGTACTGCAGGAGTTACTCATACAGAGGCCTGCATCGGAGTCGGATGTTGTTGATGTTTTCGCGGATCGGATTACTGCCGGATTATCCGTCATTACGCCGCTCGTTGTAGCTGATACGGTTCGGTTAAATCAGATCGAAACGGCAAGTACATCAGGAATACTCAACATTCTGTTAGATGAAAACGGAATTGTAAATATTTCTTCCGGTAACGGAGATCCAAAAATTCAATTTGATAGTCAGGGGAATGCTACATTCTCCGGTACGCTTACAGCGAGTCGTCTGCAAGTAAAACAACTGGATGGATTAGAACTGCTTATCGATCAACGCCTACAGCAGGGAAGTACTCAATCGGGTAGTACTAACACTTCTGAGTCTCTATTTGATTCAGCTACTCCTGCTGCCCAGCTATCCGGATTACCTGCGTATATTCACATTATGAAACAGGGGACTGACACCGTAACCGAATGGTTGGAAGTCGTCAGACAGGTGATTTTCCGTAGTCCGGTAGAGTTCTTCGGAACCGTATTCTTCCGTAAGGCGGTTGTCTTTAATAATGATACTGCCGGAACCGCAGTGGTTCCCGAATTAACAACCAGCGTAGAGGTGAAATTTAAAGATCCCTATGAAATACCGCCAATAGTGACTATCAGCTTAAATCTTCAGGAAGCTACGGACAGTGCCTTTATGGCCGAGGGAGCCAATGCAGCTGTAGCGAATGTGAATAGAGAAGGATTCACCATCGTGCTCGACGCACCTGTACCCAGAGATATGATTTATAGCTGGGTGGCAATAGCCGTCAAAGATCCGCGGAACACGGTAGGGAGGCGGATTATAGAGCAAACCACTGCTCAATTAGATCAGGCAGATACGGTAGTGCTCGGTGAACAATCATCTGTTACTCCGTCTGCTACACTCACACCAACGGTAATCATAACTCCTTCACCGGTGTTGTTCGACAGTATGATTCCGGTCTTAACACCGACACCAGTATTACTTGAAACGTCGGATTCAAGTCCGTCTGCAAAGCAAAAAGATCAAGAGATACAGGTGAATATCACCGATCTTGGTTTTGTGCGCTTACGGAGCGAGCCAAATGCGGAAAGTAACGAACTTGGTCAGATACCTTCCGGTACCACACTAGAATACCTACAGGAACAATATGCATGGTATCAGGTTTTCTATGCTGGACAAACGGGGTGGGTGAGCGGCATTTACGTTACGAGGAAGTAATGTAGTGTTCATCCGAGTAGTTTTATTTCTCAATACGGTTATGGATGGACCAGACTGAAAAATATAATTGTTCAAATAACTATAAAAATCTTATCACGTCAATAAAAAAATATTTTGATGTGGAAAACCGCTTTCCCTCACTGGGATAACACGCTATGGTACGTATATGGATGTATCGCAGCGGACAGTTATCCGTTTTTTAGGCGTTTTTATTGCTTCTCTGGGAATAAGTATTTTTTTGTATGTAAATACGATCCCGGGTGACTTTGTCTACGACGATTTAGTGGTTACGGAGCAGTCGGAACTTCGTTCCTGGTCAGGTTTATGGCGCGTATGGAGCCAGCCGTATGTCTCCGGAAATCAGGAAAGTGGCGTGTGGCGGCCGGTTACCATGACATCTTTTTTGGTACATTTTTCCGGTATAGGGGAAACACCGCAGTCATTTCATGTCAGTAATATTGTTCTGAATGGTTTGGTTGTCTATTGCGTGTATCTGCTCTTGTTAACTTTAAAGTTTCCCCATACTCAAGCTTTGCTGATAGCAGGTATATTCGCGTTCCTGCCGATTCATAGCGAAGCGGTAGCATCTATAAAAGCCCGGGATGAGTTGCTGGCGACGTTCTTTGCGTTAAGCTCTTGGGTATTTTTTAATTTGGCTACTCGTCGAAATGGTATACATCTACGTTTGCTAACTGTCAGTGTGCTTTTGTATATCGCCGGTATTCTGGCTAAAGAAACATATATAGCAGTTCCCGGTATTATTGTTTTTTCCTATTGGGTGCTCCGTTCTCCGGTAAAAAGAAACATCTGGAAGGTTATAATTACTTATACCGTAGCAGGTATTGTCTATATGTTTGTGCGCTGGCAGGTGTTGGGGGCACATACATTTGGTGTTATTTCCTCTCCATATACTCTTAATCCGTTAGGATATGAACCATGGGGTACGCGGATACTCACATCAGCTTCATTTATATATTACTATGTACAGAAAACACTTGTTCCTCTAAACTTGGCGGCAGATTATTCGTTCCGGACGTTACCGCTAGTGTCATCACTCATAGGTTCATGGTCGTCGTTGTTCGGGGTACTTATCGTGGGTGGGGGGGTAGCGACAATTCTGTTCTCCGGATTGCGGAAAAGTATACCGGGCTTGGGTATTATTATTTTTCTTGTCGGTATTGCTTCGGTAACCCAGACCGTCGTGTTAACCGTAAATATGTTTGCAGACCGGTGGATGTATTTCCCGTCACTTGGCATTGCCGTAATTCTCGGATGGATATTCCTGCAGATAAAAAAACGGTCTATTCGGATATATATTGTGTTACTTGCTGCACTGGCTTCATGGTATAGTTTTATTACTATTTCGCGTAATACCATTTGGCGGAATACCGAGACATTATATACAAGTATGGTCCGCGATGCTCCACAAAACGCTCATGCACGGTTTTTGCTCGGTGTCTTCTATTTGGAACAGGGGAATTTAGACGAAGCGGAAAAGCAAACCGAATTCGGATTGAACAGTATCGATTCATACCCGGCGCTAACAAATTTGTATGGTTCTATACTCATGGAAAAAGGGAAGTATCCCGAAGCGGAAAAATATTTTTACCGTACAATTCAACTTTCGAAAGAAGAACCCATCGGCTATATAAATTTAGCTCAACTATGGTTGCGTATGGGCGAATACCAAAAAGCCTGTCACGGATTTACGGTCTTTTCCCGCACCAACAATCCAGGTATTCGGGCAGTGTCGGAGCGGGGATTATCTGCAGCGTTACAACATCTGGGACGGAATACCTGTGATGAATAAAGTTACGGAACATAAAACACACATGACGCGTATTTTTCTCGTGATTAGCTTGTTGCTAAGCGCTATTTTGTATGGAAATACAATACGAGGAGAATTTGTATTCGATGATGATGCTTTTATACGTCCTTACAATATATTTAATATCGTTGATGAGAAAAATATATGGTTGGAAACACCGCAACCGAAAAGTAAAAAGCAAGGAATATACCGACCGCTAACCAGTTTTAGTTTTGCCATCAATTCTACATTTTTTGGTCTTCGTCCTGAAAGTTATCACGTTACAAATATCGTTTTAAATGCCATAGCCGGCTGGTTATTGTTTGTATTCGTGCGCATGACGTTTAAAAATACTCGGCTCGCCGTGATTACTGCGGTTTTATTTTTATTTTTTCCGATACATACGGAGGCTGTGGCATATATTAAAGCCAGAGATGAATTATTGGCGGCCGTATTATCCTTGTTAGGTTTATTGTCCCTTCTGAAAGTTCCTGTTCTGCCGGTTACATTCCGGAAATATGGTCTCGCCTCACTTTTTTTTGGACTGGCAGCGTTATCTAAAGATTTTGGTTTTATCATGCCCCTCGTTGGCCTCGTGTTGCTCTGGCGTTGCACGAAAATATCCAGGCGGGATTTGGTTAAGATAATGGTGTATTTGTCGATAGTTCCGATTTTAGTATTTTTACTACGGTTATGGGTGCTTGGTCCGCGGGCATTTGGTACCGATATCAACTATTTTGTGATAAACCCCCTGGGTTATGCCGATGCATTTACGCGCATCTTTACGGCAGGGCAATTGGCATTCTTGTACATAGTAAAAACGTTTATTCCGTTTGACCTATCTGCCACATACCATTTTAATCAGATTCCGTTGTCGTCGGGTTTTTTGAGTTCTTGGCAGATCCCAATAGGTTTTACGGTATTGTTTATACTGGTGGGAATTGCCGTGTTCTCCAAAACGGCAAATACCCCTATTGGCATCGGGGCGATACTGTTTTTGTTGCCGTACTTCGTGTTTTCCAAATTTATTTTTAAATGGGGTGATATGTTTGCTGAACGATGGATGTATGTGCCGTCTATTGGTCTCGCGGTAATTGCCGGTGCGTTCATTGAATCGGGATATAAAAAAAATAAAATCGTTACCGGCATTTTATTCTGCTTGATGTTATGTATTTACGCAGGAGTAGTGATTCCGAGAAACCGGATATGGACATCTAAAAAAGCACTTGCGGAAAGTATGCGGGCATCTGCACCAAATAGCGTTATGACCTATATGCACTTATCCGAATATTACGCCGAGCAGGAAAAAAATTATTCCCTTGCCAAACAGTATGCAGACGCAGGAATGCGGATTTACGATAAGCATCCGCCGCTACTTGAATTATCTGCCGGTATTGAATATCAATTGGGTAACGTGGCTAAGGCGCGAAAATTAGTAGATTTGGCGTTAACGGAACAACCGCAGCTTGTCGGTGCCCGTATACTGGATGCGACTCTCCTGGCAAAAGCCGGCAAATATCGTGAAAGTATTTCTGTTATTACGGAAAATATTCCGAAGCGACTCGGTGATCCGTTAGTCCGCTATCTGATGGCGGTAAACTGGTATAAACTGGGGGATTACGAACAGGCAAAACAGTATTATGACTGGGATAAATCCTTAACCGAAATGCAGAAAAAATCCATGCTTGAAGCGTTTTAATCGTATGCGGATCCGTTGGCATATCATAATTCCTTTGTTGTTTTTCCTGTATGCCTGTATTGGACTCGCCATCGTGCGTGATTACGGTATATCCTGGGACGAACCCATCTCCCGGACCAACGGATTTCTCACCTATAACTATATCGTGGACGGAGACCGGCGGTTATTTACCCATATAGAACGTCTTCATGGTACTGCGTTTGAATTTCCCTTGCTGGCGGTGGAAGCAGCCCTAAACGTACGGGAAAGCCGTGACATTTATATTACCCGCCATATCATAACGTTTTTGTTTTTTTATGTATCCGTGCTGGTGTTTGCCTGGATGCTCCATCGAACCTTCCGTAGTCCGATACTTACCTGTTTAGGCTGTATGGCACTCGTCATATCTCCCCGGATTTTTGCAGATAGCTTTTATAATTCAAAAGATATACCGTTGCTGTCTTTGGGAATTTGGTGGGCCGCCGCCACCAGGGAATTTTTGATTTCCGGGAGGAAAAGGTGGGCAGTGTTGGGTGCGTTTGCTGCAGGGCTGGCCACAGATGTGCGGGTGGTCGGACTGGTTTTCCCGGCGATCACAGCCGTAGCGTTCAGTATCAGACTATGGCTTCATCGTCCCATACAGCGCAAGTGGGGAATTTCCGGTGTGATAAGTATTACGGTATTACTGTTTACCATTCTCATCTTCTGGCCCTTCCTGTGGGAAAATCCGGTTCCGCGATTTCTGGAAGCAATTCAGCAGGCGGGTGCATTTCCTTGGGAAGGGAATGTATTGTATCTAGGAAAATACATTAAAGCCTCGGAGCTCCCGTGGCATTATCCGTATGTATGGATTCTACTGACGACGCCCATATCATATCTGGTGTTAGCCGTCGTTGGCTGTATAGTGGTTTGTACGAGATATATATTGGCGGGGAAACCCACGTGGCATCACAACCTGTTAGGAGTATTGGCTGTAGGATGGGTTGGTATTCCCTTAGTATTAGTCAGTTTCGGAAACGCCGTATTGTACGACGGTTGGCGGCATTTGTACTTTATTTATCCGGGAATACTTATTCTAACCGTATACGGAATGGAATACCTAAACATTCATACGGTATCGCATCCTTCGGCGAAGCCGTGGACCAGAATTGCCGTTGTGTTGGTTGTTCTCGATATGGTTCTGGTTTTAGGATTTATGATCAGACACCATCCGCATCAGCAGGTATACTTCAACCTGTTATCGGGAGGCATGAAGCAGGCAAAACAAAATTTTGAAGGGGATTATTGGGGGTTATCGTTTAAACAGGGATTAGAATATGTTTTGCAGCATGATCCTTCAAGACAAATCAAGATTATTTCGGTCAACGGTCCTCCTAATCCTGAAGATATATTGCCGGCCGTAGAGAAACACAGAATACAGATCGTAAAAGATATTCGTCAGGCGGATTATATGTTTACCGTTTTTCGCGGGTATAATTATGCTCAACCGGAACGGATCCGGCCCGACTATACCATCTCGGTAGATGGTGCGGAAATATTCGGACTCTATAAAATTACCCGTTAACGGGTGGGGTTTGCAGATTGTACGAACTGAAATACGGTTTTTGATATGTCGTTTACGATTGCGGTAGCAGCTTCGTACGACGTGTCGGCAACCATAACGCACAGTATATACGGGCGGTTTGGCACATAGATAATACCGCAGTCGGTAAATATCTGTTTTTCCGAGTTATATCCGATCTTATGTGCAATGCGCACCGAAGCGTCAACGCCTTTGGGCAACATGGTATTAAAATCTGTTTTGG
This sequence comes from uncultured Gammaproteobacteria bacterium, assembly GCA_964629685.1. GTDB lineage: Bacteria > Patescibacteriota > Microgenomatia > UBA10105 > UBA927 > CAZVTT01. The sequence goes on along the minus strand of CAZVTT010000005.1, from coordinate 79,356 downwards.
TTAATATTTGTAATATTTCATTTGAATCTGTTTCATTCAAATATGATGAAAGGTACAAACTCCGTAATATGGATGAGTACCCTTTGGGACTGATTACCAATTTATCCGCTTCTATATCCTTCGGAATATCCAACGCGTCAAACACGTCGCCGAGATCTGCCGCCGTAATACGAGATAATAGAGCTTGATTGGCAGTATTATCAGACTGGACAAGTGAGGCTTCTATCAAGTCATGAATGCTCATGGTAATTCCCGGTCCCTTTTTCCATAAGGTACCGAAACCGGAATCAATATGTTCAGGTTTAATGGTTAGGGGATCATCAGGTTTCAACGCTCCGGATTCAAATTTTTTATATATACCCATAACTACCGGAATTTTTAAAAGACTGGCAAACAGGAAATTATCACGGTCGTTAATACCCACGGAAATACCGGATGGTAAATATTCAAAGTACATTCCCACTTTGTTCGGTTTGCCTTCTATATACCGCCGAAATTCCTGTCGCAGCCTGGTAAAATTAATAACGATATCCTGTGGGTTTTCCGTTAGTATTCTCCGTGAGAGATTGGGAAATCGCTTCATCCGTGAAGCCAGTGACTCCGGGTTCCCGGTGTTAGAAGTGCTGTCTGCTTTTGGTTGTGCGGTTTGTACTTGGGAATAGAGCGAAACGCCGTTAAAAAAAAGACTGATACACAATGCTGCGATGACGAAGATTCCTGTCTTGTTCATACGTATTTACGGTATTATTTTACCGGAAGCGGTGGCTTCTTTATATACATGTTGTAACTTTTTTTCAATTTCCTTGGAAAACGGATTAATTTCCCGGGCTGCTTCATACATGTCTATGGATTTTTCGGTTTGCCCTAACTCCTCGTATGCCGTACCCAGATTTACCCGGAGGGTGTAATCATCGGGAGTTAGTGTTAATCCCTGTTCCAGTACGCTGACCGCTTCAGCGTACTGTTCCGTGGCATTGTAGAGTGCTCCCAGGTTGTTCAGGGCCTGTACATTTTTCGGATTCAGTTCCACCACGTATTTAAACGTCCGTAATGCCAGATCCAGTTTATTTGCCCGCAGCATGATCATGGCCAGACCGTAGTATTGGAGTTCGGCATTCGGAGATACTGGTGCGGCTTTTAACGTCGTTAGCGCTTCGGAAAAATTGCCGGTAATCGTATACATTTCCACAAGTTTATAGTGATATGAGCCTATATCCGGCCGTAGGTTTATCGCTTTGCTGATAAGGGGAACAGCGGTAGTAAAATCCTTCTGCGCCGCATACACTAATCCCAGGTTGTAATATGCTTTTGCTTCATTCGGGTTAAGCTGGATGGTTTTTTCAAATACCGGTACGGCTTTCCCGAATTCTGCTTTTTGTGCGTAGGCAAGTCCCAGATTGTTCCACACCAACGGGTGATCAGGGACTTGCTTTACCGTTTTTTCCCATAGTGAAACCGGTGATCGCCAATCCAGATTCCGCAGTTGCGTTAATGCAAGGGCAGACAACAAAAACACGAGCAGGATCGCCAGTGTCGCGGTGCGGAATGTGCGTTTACGTATGCCCCATTCAGTTCCTGCGGCCATAACGAGTGCAAAGCCGATGGAAGGCAGATACAAATATCGTTCTGCAAAAATTGTGCCGGATGGAAAAATGTTGGAAACGGGAAGCAGGGACAGAAAAAACCATGCCAGGCCAAATCCAATGAGCCGTGATTTTTTCCATGCGACGACGGCGGTAACAATTCCGGCCATCAAAATAATCAAACCGGCAAGTGTACCGGGATCAGTCCAGCGTTGTTGCGCAAGTGCGGTAGGATCACTGGTAAGCGATGTTACACCGGGAAACAACACCGGCGTAACGGAAAGCTGCAGGGGGAAAAATAACCTGCCCGTATACCAGGCTAATACTTTCGTCATCGTGAGCGCTGTTGTTGTGAGCGTGGGAAAAATGTCGGAGCGGATGGGAATATGTAAAAGTGAAAACCTGACGAAAAAATATGCTGCTATGGGGAAAAAACACACTGCCAATTTTCCGATGGTGCCGGTAGTTCGTGTCCGCGTACCGAGATAGAAATAGATTATGGTCATTAAGAATGGGATAGCCAAACAGATTTCATTCGTAAATATGGCAATACACGTCAGGAATACCGACAAAATATAGAGGGTTGTGTTACGGGTATTCAGCGAATGGCTAAAACACCACAGTGCTCCCAGTCCGATGACGATTCCAGCCGTATCAAAACCGGCGGTAACAAAGGTTATAGCCTCCGTATGAATCGGATGCATGCCGAATACTAAAGCGGTAAGTATCGGGATTAACGGCCTTTGGGTAAGATGTCTGGTAATTCCGTACACCAGTACAATTGCCAGTATGTGTACTATCATGCTTTGAACGTGGTAGGGAAGCGGTGCCGTTTCAAAAAGCTTATAGCTAAGTAAAAAAAATAAAGAACGAACAGGCCTATATACACCGCTGTGTCCCTCCGGAAGTTCACCTAGGAGCAGAGATATCACATGCCGATTGGTAGCAGGGTGGTTCCATCCTAATACAAATTGTTCATCGTCCCAAACAAATCCATTGGCCAGTGTGGAAACATACGGGAGCACGCACAGCAGTACTATAATTACCAGAGGAAAAATTCCCCGAACCCGTATATCCGTAAGCCAGCGCATAATTTTCAGTATACCGGGGAAGTAAGCTATCGTCATGAGGGAGCTCCGTTTTCAAAAAAATTTCAGATAACACCGAAACATGGTATTTGATACAATGGAAGAAGAAGTAATGGTATATGAAGTATCTGCCTGTCCGCGTCAGCATCATTTTGATGGCCGTGAGTGCTATTGGTTTGGTGCTTGGCGTTCTTCCCCGTAAAAATAAAGTATCGGCACAGATCGTCCCCTGTGTCTTCTCCGTCACCCCGTCATCCGTTATTCCCGGCAGTACTACCACGTTTACCGTAACGGTTATCAATAACGATGAAGCGGAAAATATTACCTACGTCAGAATCAGACGGCCTGCTAATGACCTTTTTATGTTTATCGGTCACGCAATCAGTGGTTGGGATGTTCACCTGGAAGAAATGCAATTGGTTATAAATCAGAATAACATTACTCCGCTGGAAACATATCAGATGGTGTTTACCGCTACAGCGGCAAATCAGGAAGCATCGGCAGGTGACTGGCGGGTTGAGGTCTCCGCAGAAGGCGGAGGCGATAATGCCGTGTCCTGTTCCGGCGACTCCATCTCTACCGCTATTGTTAATCCTCCTCCTTCCAATGCACCGGCTATAAGCAGTATTCAAATTTCGGACATCTCCTCAGACGGTGTAAAGGTTACCTGGAATACCAATGAAGACGCAACGTCCATCGTTGAATACGGCAAAACTTCCGCATTAGGACAAAATTCTACTGTAGCTTCGTACACCCGCAGTCATGATGTAGGGTTGGGCTCGTTGTCGGAAAATACCCAATACTATTATCGGATAAAAAGTGTGGATAGCGAAGGCAATACTGCAGAAACCGCCACACAAACATTTACCACCGCCAAGGCGGGGACTTCCGGATCAGTCAGGGTTACACCCACTCCTACACCGGTACCCGATACTACCGGACCTATTCTGAACATGAACATACCCACGGAGCAGGTGTATAAAGAGGCTCCGGAAATTACCGGCAGCGCATCGGATGCCGGGAATATTACTGCCGTACAGTACTCGGTAGATGGCGGAAAGGTATGGAAAGCGGCTACAAAATTAACCGGCGGGGGTACGCAGGCGGTTACATACACGATTAAACCGGAAAATCTCACAAGCGGCGTATACAGGTTGTTTGTCCGGGCAACCGATACTGCCAAAAATACTACCCGCAGTAAAGAATTTCAGTTTGTCATAGATCAGACACCGCCGGCATTTTCATTGAAATCGGATGTATCGAAGCCATTTTTCAAGGCTCCGGTATTAACCGGCGGGGCTACCGATCAGTATGGCGTAACCAGTATAGACTATTCTCTGGATAACGGAACAAATTGGCTATCCGTTTTTACCACGCAGCCGCCTGGCATTACTACAGCGTCGTTTACCACCACGCCACTGGTGAGTGAAGACGGGCTGTACACGGTAATTTTTCGGACTTCCGACAGATTCGGGAACAGTGCCCTGTCCGCACCGGTCCAATTTATTATCGACCGTATACCTCCGCAAATTGGTGGTACCGTCGTTCGGGCAGGTTCATCCGTGATTCTTCCCGGTACTGATGGCTGGCTTCCGGCAGTCACACAGGTACCGCTCACATTTATTGTCAGTGCCATAGGCGGTACGACGGATATTGTCTTATCTCACGTTTCAGCAAGTGGGGAAACGGATACGGAACCCGTCCCCATGAGCGCATTCGGGGAAGACGGATTGTGGCAGGCACCCATAACCTTTAATCAGCCCGGTGAGTATGTTATTCATGCGAAAGCAATCGATGCCGTACAGAATATTACGGAACGGGATATAGCACGGGTTAAAGTATGGGCCAGCGGAACGGTTATGGCCGCCGGTCAACCTGTGAGTGGAGCACGCGTAACCGTATTCTGGAAAAAACCGGAAAGTAATGGATTTATTCCGTGGCAAGGTCAGTCTTATGGTCAGGAAAATCCCATCACGACGGATGCCGAAGGAAAATATTCGGTATTAGTTCCCCCCGGAACGTATTATGTAAAAGCGGAAGTGCCGGAATATCGACCGACAGTGAGCTCGATTGTCACCGTATCCGTACCGACACCATTACATGCTGATTTGACGGTAATACCAAAACGCACATTTGCGTTGGGACCATGGGTGTTTTCCTGGTTTGATTTTGGACAAACGGCGCAGGCATTGGTATTACCTACCGACAGTCCTACCGAAACACCGGAGGTGTTGGGTGAACTCCCGGCTTTTAGTTTCGGACAGGGAGAAAAAACGGTAACCGACAGGTCTCTCCGGGGCAAACGCGTAGTACTGACGTTCCTGAATACCTGGTTGCCGCAAAGCGCGGATCAACTCCAGTTATTTGCCGCAGAACAAACCCCTCTGGGCGTCGAACATGTCATTATTGTTCCCCACGAGACGCAATCCCGGGTAGATGTATTTCGGAATCGGGGAGGGTACACCGTACCCATGTGGGCAGACCGTGACGGGATAACCGTTCCGGTTTTTACGTATGGCGTATTCCCCATGCATATTGTAGTGTCTCCGGAAGGCACCGTGCTCCGCAGGGCATACGGCGTTTTGCCTATCGATAAACTAGTAGCTCAAGAAGATCAGACGATGTACACTAGAATAGAATAGTATTTATCCTGCCTATGATTGAACTGTTCGTTTTTGAACAATTGCATTTTGCGTTGCATCTATTTGCAGCCATAGTTTGGTTCTTCGCTGCATGGTTATATTTTGATGCATGGATCGTCAAAAAAGCACCCCGGGAACTCCTGCGGTGGATCGGATTCGGCGCATTGGCGGTATCGTTTGCGGTAGAAGCCGCCGTCGTAGAGGGGAACACGGTATCTTCATCTTTTCTGCTTTCTTTGATCGGCTATTATCCCGTCATCCGGGTAGCCGGGTATTTGGCGATTATTGCCAGTTTGCTTATGGACCCGCTTCCGCGCAGAATATCCCGGAAAGCGCTTCCCGTCATGGTTATGGGCGTCACTGACGTTTCCCTGCGGGCAACTATTATCGGATTACCACTTGGTGCGTTGTTTACTGCCGTACTGTATCTGCGACGCAGTGTCCAGGGGCTTGAACATCATTTATTTCCTGTCGCAGTAAGTTTTATAGTACTCACCGTCGCAGAAGCTGCGGAGTTATCCGTATTCCTGCGGCAATCCAGCGATGTGTTCCTCTATCAGTTGGCTGCACCATATGGTCCGTTATGGATCGTGCATCAGGTTTGTCTCGTCGCCGCAACGCTGGTACTGGGCAAATGGGTACTGTGGTATCTGCTCAAACGGTTTGAAACCCAGTTATTTATGTTTGTTACCTTAACCGTGGTAACTATTTATCTTGTGACGACGGCTACGTTTACCACCGTACTTATGCAGGCTATTTCGCAGAATAATCTTAAACAGCTTGATGCAAATGTAAGGGTGTTGTCATTTGGGGTATCCCGCCGGCAGGAAGAACTCCTTGCCGACACGGTTGCTCAGGCAAAACGTGCCGACGTGGGAACGGCAGTACAAAATCAGGAAAGATCTACACTGACTGCGTTTGCTACACAACTCCTGGAAACCAATCAGCGATCAACTGTGGTCGTGCTGGATGAACATAGTCAAGTGCTTGCCAGAGGTGAAGATGCCGAACGGTTCGGGGATGTTCTCACGGACCCGTTAATAACGTTGGCCTTGGACGGAAATGCACTTACATCGGTGATGACCATAGACGATGTACTCGGTGCATCCCTTATATTACGGGCGGCAGCTCCCATCGTTGTTGACGGAGAACGACGCGGTGTACTGTTAGTCGGCAGCCGTATAGACAGTGCATTCCTGGATGGATTTAAACAAACGACAGGGCTGGAAGGTACCGTTTTTGCCGGAGATAAAATATCCGCCACCACATTGGTGTTATCTGACGGTGTCAGCCGGCCGGTGGGAATAACCATTCCGGAAGTACCAGCCATTCAGTCCCGATTGCAAAACGGCAGTTCTTTTTCGGATACCATAACGCTGGCAAACGTACGGTATTTAGGTGCGTTTTATCCGTTAACCGACCACAATCACAAAGCAGTAGGTATGTACTTTGTCGGCAAACCGGAAACCGAATTGCTCGATACGGCAACGCAATCCTTGCGGCTTACCTTTGGTATGGCCATTGTCTTATTGGCTGTGTCCCTGGTCCCGGCATATCTTATGGCCAGGTCGCTCAGTAAACAGGCACGTTCGTAATTGAATTATGGCTGCGCAGTCATTACCTCCGGAATTGTTTGAAATTCTGATTCAGCACACGTTGGACATTGTGACGGTATTGAGTTTGGATGGAAAAATCATTTATGAAAGTCCGGCCGTAGAGCGGATTGTCGGATACACGCCCGGTGAATTGGAAGGAAAACGGGTGTTCGATTATATACATCCGGATGACCGGGACCGGGTCATCCGCGAATTTGAACAGGGAATTCTTAAACCCGGTGAAGTGCATACGGTTCAATTCCGCTATAAACACAAAAACGACAGTTGGGTATACCTGGAGTCTACTGCCAGTTTTATTGCCGATCTGGGAAAACACTGGATGACCGGAGTCGTGGTCAGTTCCCGCGACATAACGGAAAGGAAAAAAACGGAAGAACAACTGGCGGCGAGTGAAAACAGATACCGACAATTGGTAGAACAGTCGCCGGATGCTACATTTGTCTGTCAGAATTTTCGGATCGTTTATGCTAATCCCGCCGCTTTGCGGATGCTGCATGTCCCCAATGATGATCAGATCCGTGAACATAATCTCACGGAATTATTTATCGACAGTCAAAAAGAGCGTATTCAGCAGATGCTGGAACAGCCAAATGCGCGGGTCGGTACGGATGTACAGACTATTTTGCGGAAAGACGGTAATGCCGTTTCCGTTTCCATACAGGTAGCGGATATCGAATTTAGCGGGAAACCGTCGCAACTGGTGATCATGCGGGATCTTTCATTGGTCATTGATACTCAGGAAAAGTTACATCAATCGGAGCAGGACTATCGTTCACTGGTAGATAATGCTTTGGTAGGTATTTACAAATCTCATATAGACGGTCACGTACTTTACGTCAATCCGATGTTACTGAAATTTTTCGAGTTCGAACACGTAGATGATTTTATCGCGGCTGGAGCGGCAGCACGGTACAAAAGTGCCGAAGACCGTAAACGGTTTATAGATTTGTTACAGGATCAATCCACGGTGACGAACTTTGATGTGGACATGGTAACGAAAAACGGAAAAATAAGAAACATGATGGTTAGCGCCCATCTCCAGGACAACATTATAACGGGAACTATGGTAGATCTTACCGAACACAGACAGGCTGTTTTGGATTTGCAGCAAAAACAGGTGGAACTTCTCGAAACCCGCGAACGTTTACGGCAAATATTAAATACCTTACCGATGATGTTGTTTATTAAAGATGCAAAAACGTTAAGGTTTACGCTCATGAATTCATATGGAGAACAGGCCACCCGGTCTGAAGCCAAAGATATTCTGGGCCGTACCAATTCCGAGTTACTTCCGCCGGAGCAGGCTGCGGTATTTGATACCGTAGACCAAAGGGTGTTAACCGAACAGACGTTAGTTGATTCTCCCGAAGTTCCGGTAATAATACCTGAGCTTGGTACTCGGTACCTGCACATCCGGTCGCTGCCCTTAAAAAGTCCCGCGGGGGAGATTACGTCAATTTTGGGTATCGCGGAAGATATTACCGATAAGAAGAAAACGGAACAGCAACTGGAACTTTTCCGGTATGCGGTGGAACAAAGTCCGGCTTCGGTAGTCATAACCGATATTAAGGGAATAATCCAGTACGTTAATACCAAGTTTTGTGCGGTAACCGGATATGCGTCCGCAGAGGCCATCGGAAATAATCCGCGTATATTAAAATCCGGAGAAAAACCGCCAGAGGAATACAAAGAACTGTGGGAGACGCTCACTTCGGGGAAAGTTTGGTCAGGAGAATTCCATAATAAGAAAAAGGACGGTTCTTTGTACTGGGAGTATGCATCTATTTCACCCATTGTCAGTGCCAACGGAGAAATAACGCATTACTTAGCGGTGAAAGAAGATATCACCGACAGAAAAAATGCAGAAGAGGCACTTCTGGAACGGAAAAATGAATTGGAACGGTTAAATCGGATTATGGTAGACAGGGAACTGCGGATGGTAGAACTCAAACAAAAACTAGCGGAATTGCAGGCAAAATCAGCGGTATGACACTCAAAACTAAGGTAATCGGAATTACGGTAATATTCGGCGTGTTGTTCTGTCTGCTCATGACCGGAATTACTGCCGGATTTTTTTTTGGAGAAATAGAATCGGTCGAGCGATTCCGTACGGAGATTACCCTGCAGAATGCTGTCAGGCAGCTAAAGCAGCGCATGGAAGTATTATCACGCACGGTTGCGGATTATGCGACGTGGGACGATACGTATTTTTTTACACTACAACGTAATCCCGGATACGTGAGCTCCAATTTGGCGCTGTCCACCTTTCTGAATACCCGTACAAATTATTTTTTACTCGTAGACCAGCCGGGAAATGCCCTACTCACCATGGGATACGACTTAAAATCGCAGGTAGCTATTCCCATACCCGATACGGTACTGCAGCAATTTGCTACCGGCAGCGCTTTGCTTACCAAAGCACCGGGCGATAAAAAAGAAGGCATTATCATGGATCGGGATCGCCCACTCATGTTCGCTGCCAGACCGGTCCTTCCCAGTCTGGGAGAAGGCACTCCGGCCGGGACACTCGTCATGGCCAGGTATCTGGATCAGGAGGAAATAGCAATGATCAGCGATACCATGCAGACAAATCTTTCCGTTATTCCGTTAAACGGTATTTCCTCCATTCCTCCTCAGGATAAGCAGGCGCTGGCGGCCATCCCTGCGGAAAGCAAAAGCACGACCAGAGTAATAAATACCGAAACAATAGCCGGATATACCATTGTCGCGGATGCATTCGGGAAAGATGCGTTTTTGCTCAAGGAAACCAAGCATCGGGATTATTATGATCTGGCCGGAAAAACGTTATATCGTAACCTCGTGGTTATGATCGGCATGATCGGTCTAATGGTGGTCACCTTATACTGGCTGATTCACCATACGATACTGCAACGACTGACCGCGGTAACAGAACAGGTTTCCCGGATCGGAAAAGAAGCGGATTTTTCCAAACGGGTTGCGGTGGGAGGAAAAGATGAGTTGTCCGGACTGGCACAAACGGTGAATCGATTACTAGATTCGCTACGCGAAACCCAGGGGAATTTTAGGGAAAAATCTATCCAGCTCGCAGAAAAAGTTACCCAAATAGAGCAAAACAATGTCGACTTGGAACGGACCAAGAAAGCCATGCTCAACGTATTAGAAGACGAACGGGAACTCCAGGACCAACTGCTTTTTCAGCGGGATCAGGCTCAAGCCATACTTCGATCGGTGGGCGAAGGACTTACGGTGGTGGATCCGAAAGGGGTGGTAGTACTCATGAATCCTACCGCCGCGTCATTACTGCAGCTCGAAGTATCGGAAAGTGTCGGTAAGCCATGGGTAAATCTTATTTCGCTCATGAAAGGTGATACGGTGCTGGCACAGGAACAGTGGCTCTGGTCTCAGGCAGTGCAACACCGTAAAACGATGGTCGGACAGCCGCAGGAAGATTACTGGTATAAACTAGCTTCGGGGGAACGGTTCCCGGTAGCCATAATCGTGACTCCCTTAATCGTCAATGACAGTGTTAAGGGGGCCGTTATTGCGTTTAGGGATATTACCCGCGAAAAACAGGAACGGCAGATTATTGAGCAGGAAGTTGCCAGTCGTACGGCAGAGTTAGTGGAAAAAAATTCTGCGCTGGAACAGGCCAGAACGCAAATCAGTGAAGGATGGCTGCTGCTGCAGCGGGAAAAAGCCAGGCTTACCGCATCAATCCAAAGTCTTCCGGTAGGATTTGTACTTACCGATATGCAGGAAAATATTTTGATTATCAATCCCAGTGCCATGAAAATATTCGGTTTTACAACGCCTCCACAGCGATTTTCGGAAATAGAACTAGCCATGGAAGCACAGTGTGATTTACATATGTGCCTGACACAGGGCAGACAGAGCAAAAGCGGTATCAGACTCAAAGAAATAGAATTCCGAAATCGCCATTTGGATATATTTCTGACGCCTATATTTATTACCCTTGATAATCGGGATTATATCGGAAGCGCTATGTTAATTAACGATATTACCGAGGCCAAGATGGTAGACCGTTCCAAAGACGAATTTTTTTCCATCGCTTCGCATGAACTGAGGACCCCGCTCACGGCAATCCGCGGAAATACGTCCATGATCCTGGATTATTTTGTCGATAAAATTTCCGATCCCAGTTTCCGCGAAATGGTTGAAGATATCCATGCATCCAGCATACGGTTGATAGCCTTGGTCAGTGATTTTCTGGATGTATCACGACTGGAACAAAAACGGTTTATATTTCAGCAGGAACAATTTGCCGTACTGCCGCAACTGGAAGCCGCTATTCATGATTTGGAGCCATTATTGAAGGAAAAACAACTTACGATGGCGCTTAAGCCGGTGCCGGAATCACTTATTGTTACCGCGGATAAAAATAGAACGAAACAAGTGCTATTGAATCTTATCGGAAATGCCATAAAGTACAGTGAACACGGCACAATCACCGTCTGGGCAGAAGATAACGGATCTCAGGTAGAAATTTTTGTGGGAGATACCGGACGCGGTATACCACCGGCAGGACAGCTGCTTTTGTTCCGTAAATTTCAGCAGGCAGAAGCAAATCTGTATACCCGGGATGCCACCCGGGGAACCGGATTGGGGCTGTATATATCGAAACTCATGGTGGAAGGAATGCACGGTACGATTAGACTGGTAAAGTCGGAAGCGGGGATAGGATCCGTCTTTTCCTTTACGTTACCCAAAGAAGCAGACGGAGTATGATTCATACCCGGAACAAAACAGCTTGCGAAGTCATAATCAGTCTGATACGCTGAACAGTATGGGTACTCCCCAGAAGGCGTTATTAATTGAAGACGATACGACTATCCGGAAAGTGTATTCGCTGGCACTTCGGACGGCAGGATATGTGGTCGATGAAGCGGAAGACGGTGGCACGGGAATGGCTAAAATTCTGCAGGGTGGGTACGCGGTCGTATTATTGGATGTGATGTTACCGATTCATGATGGGTTGGAGATACTTCGGGAGTTAAAAACGCGCCATGCGACACAACCGAATGGACCGATTATATTGTTGTCAACATTGACCAAACAGGAAGTTATCAATGAGGGTATGAATTTAGGTGCAGCCACATATCTGGAAAAATCTGCGATTACGCCAAATATGTTATTAGCCTGTATACAACAGACACTCGACGGCAAGCCGCCGCCGGCGCCTAATTTCGGATGACGTGTGTCATCAAGGAGGAAGTATGGCTACTATTCTGATTGTCGAAGATGATCCGCTCATGTTACGGATGTATCAGAAAATTTTTTCGTTTGAAACCTATACCGTCGTAACGGCCGTTGATGGTGAAGCCGGATGGGAGCAGGCTAAACTTAGTAAGCCTACACTTATTTTACTGGATGTCATGATGCCGAAAATGAACGGGCTGCAACTTCTGGAAAAACTTAAACTCGATCCGGATACGAAAGCTATACCGGTCATTATGCTTACCAACTTGGCCGGCGTACAGGATGCGGAAGCGGCGCTGGCGAAAGGTGCAGTAAAGTATATTGTAAAAAGTGAGCATGAACCGAAAGAAGTGACGGCTATGGTAAAAGAAGTACTGGCCGGATACACCAGAAATGAAGTCCCGCCGGCAGCCGGAAATTAAGCAGACTACGAATTATGAAAGGTATGAAGAAAAAAATTATATTTCCGATTATTGTGATAATTTTATTGATTCTGGCGGCCATTCCCGCGGTATATTTTTATAGAACATATATAAAGCCCGGCACACCGAAAGATCCGCAGCAAGCCCAGGCTCAGGAGTTACAAGTAGTGCTCTCAGCGGTCAGTAAACTGGTGGAATTACCTACGGATGAAACACCTACCGTGGCAACGGTGTCCGATAAGGAAAAACTTAAAAATCAGGCTTTCTTTATCCGTGCGGAAAACGGTGACAAAGTCGTTATTTATACGAATGCCAAAAAAGCAATTTTGTATCGGCCTTCGTCAAATAAAATAGTAGAAATCGCCCCGGTAAACATATCAAGCGCCAGTGCGGAAGTGAATGCCGGTCCCACGCCGCTCGCAACCGTCAAAATTGCCTTGCGGAACGGTACGGACGTGGTCGGACTTACGAAAAAATACGAAACGGTACTGAAAGATAAGATACAGAATGTAGAAATAACGGAAAAGGAAAACGCCAAACTGCGAAATTATACGGAATCCATGGTAATTGATCTGAAAGGTAATTCCGCCCGTGCGTCCGCATTCGCGGAACAACTGGGAATAAAAGCAGGAGACATGCCCACGGGAGAGCCAACTTCAGATGCGGATATGCTTATCATTATCGGATCCGATTTGGCAAAACAATTGGAGTAGTCGGTATTGCAGACGACGCACGCGTCTTTTATTCTTTCCGGATTCGCGAATACTCAGTGAATTCAGCATACTTGTGAGTTACAATACTGTTTGAATGGTATGATTCCAGCCTCACCTTTGGTATTGGTTATTTTTGGCGCTACCGGCGATCTTACGGCACGGAAACTCATGCCGGCGATTTATACCTTGTATCAAAAGCAACAGTTACCTCCTGAGGCGTTTATCGTCGGTGTGGGACGCCGGGATTTATCACCACATGATTTTAGGGAGCTCATGAAGTCGGCAGTTATTTCGGCACAAGACGGTGCGTTTTCGGATACCGTCTGGCAACAAATGGCGGCGGGAATGCATTATGTTCAGGGGTTTTTTGAAGAACCGCAGTTGTACGACGAATTGGTTAATGTACTGGCGCGTTTTGACGAGGTGCGTAAAGCGTGCGTACCGCGATTTTTCTATTTAGCGACTCCGCCGGAAAATTATGAAAGCATTCTGTCTCACCTCCAGACCAGTAAACTTGCTGAAGGTTGTGGTCAGGGCACGATTAATTTCACCCGCGTCCTGATAGAAAAGCCTTTCGGCAAAGATTTAGAAAACGCCCGCAGACTTGAACATATCCTGTCAACCACCTTTGAAGAACGGCAGATCTATCGTATCGATCATTACCTGGGAAAAGAAACCATGCAGAATCTGCTGGCATTCCGGTTTGCCAACGGTATATTTGAACCGACCTGGAACAGTGAATTTATCGATCACGTGCAAATGACGTTTGCCGAAGATCTGGGTATGGGGAGCCGTGGGAAGTTTTATGACGGTATAGGGATGTTGCGGGATGTCGTGCAGAATCACATGCTGCAAATGCTGGCAGTTACCGCGATGGAACAACCCCGGGCATTTGATGCATCAAGCGTACGGGATGAACGCGCCAAAGCCATTGGCGCCGTAAGGACTATTAGTCCTGAAGATGTGGCGTCCCTGGTGGTCAGGGGGCAGTATGAACAGGGATTATCAGCCGGTCACATGGTAAAGGGGTATCTGGATGAATCGGGAGTTGCCGAAGGTTCATTTACCGAAACATATGTGGCCATGAAGCTCTTTGTCGATACACCCCGATGGAAAGATGTACCGTTTTATTTGCGGGCAGGGAAAAGAATGCCGAAGAAATTTACGGAAATTTCCCTGCACTATAAAAAACCGGCGTTGTGTTTTGATGAAGTATGTCTGTTCGATCCGGAAAAAGTAGCCAGAAATGTACTCACTATCCGGATTCAGCCTGACGAAGGGATAGCCCTGCGGCTTATGGTGAAATCTCCGGGTTTCGGGATGAAGCTGGAACCGGCGTATATGGATTTTTCATATCATCAGGCCTTTACGAATGTCGTACAGCCGGACGCGTATGAACGCTTGCTGCTGGATGCCATACAGGGTGATGCCACTTTATTTGCCCGTACGGACGAAATAGAAGCCAGCTGGCAGTTACTTACCAATATATTGGAAGGGTGGAAGCTTTCCGGTGAGCCTCCGCTTACGTATACTGCCGGGACGTGGGGACCGCCGGCAGGAAGAAATTTACCGGAAAAAGACGGGCGGCATTGGTTTTTATATAAAGATCCGGTACAATAATACGGATCTAGCGGACAAGTTGGTCAAGTTTGGCTTGTCGGATAGGTCCCAAAACGGATTGTTACATCATTTATTGATAGGAAGAAGGAGACTCTATGGCAACATTTCACGATAATAAACTTTGGCAGGATGCATACGTTGCGGCATTGGATGTCAGCGACGTGTTGTCCTCGTGCGGCGAAACGGAACTGCTTCCGCATCTGAAAAATCACAGTCTGACTATTCTTACGGTAGCGGCTGATGCATTATCACGGCGGGACCGCCGGGAGATGGACGAAAAACTGCGGAACGTAAACGGATTAATTGCCGCTTTGCGGAGTTTGCTTTCCGTAGCCTGGGCTCAGGAAACGCTGAATGACGAACAGTTCAGCAAGCTGGATTCCCAATACGAAGCGTTAGCCAAACAAATCCGCGCGTAAGGCGTTCATATCTCTCTATTTGTTTTCGGTATTCCGATTCAGTATAATCCGTTGGTGCAGGCAGAGGAGTAGCTCTTTGTCCGGCATACGCACATTTACATGAGAATGAATTCGCCGGTTGGTTCGGCATAGGTAAAGATTTTATACGTCAAGTCTTTAGCTATGCCCAACCGACTCGGTTTACAGGATACGAATTCGATGAAGGTTCCTACCACTTTCAGAACGCAGTCACGGAAGTGATCAGAAGTAGTTCCCCGCAGCAGGTGCTGACGAAATCAACCCTCCCGGTAACCGCTGCCCGTCACTTTCCGTGATATTGGTACATACCGCTGTTTTGTGTTTTTGTTGGTTGGGCTGTCTTTTTGTTTCCTATCGCATGATATCTCTCGTGGATTTCGTGAGATGGTTCGGAGAGCATCAGTCAGGAACGGTAATACGCAATCGGAACACTCCGAACCATCTATCCTTCTATCCATTCTCATTTACTTTTTTACCTGTTGCCCGTTTTCGTTAATCCATCTTTTTTTGGAAAGAAACTATTCTTTCCGGAATATTTTGGATTAACGAAAAAACGCAGGTACGCAAGAACCCGCCGGGTGTTATATGCAACACTTCTGCGGGTTTTTTAGTGGCTGTAGTCGAGTCACCAAGACGTACAGCCACTTATGGTGAGGATTCAGCGACGAGTC
>CAZVTT010000005.1:0-63265 GCA_964629685.1 uncultured Gammaproteobacteria bacterium | reverse complement strand
GTAGTCGAGTCACCAAGACGTACAGCCACTTATGGTGAGGATTCAGCGACGAGTCCGTTGGTGGAGGTAAAATACGTTCAAATACTGCTTGACACGAATTCATCAGTCTGGTAGGTTCTATAGGTGCAACGCGGATATATGCATCCCTGTTTGCGGCACATTAAATTAGAGGATATTGGTTAGACCGATTTGGAGAGAATAGTATTCTCTTCGGTTCGGTCTGGCCAATGTTGTATGACGGAAGCAAGGTGCTTGGGTACGGAATAAACCACGCAGGGCGGCCAATAGCTGCCACCACCGGATATCAAGTAAGAAGACGGAGCAGGCGCTGCATCAGCGACGATGTAGAATCGTGCGGCAGTGCTATAGCTCGCGGAAGATCACCAACCATCAAATGAAGAAGCCGAATCGCACCTCCTAATCATCCGTCATATTGGTCAGACCCCCTTGTTAAAAAAATGCTCCGAGGTCTGGGAATACTCAGAAAAAACACGAATCCGCCTGGCCCCCTAAGGCAGACTTCTGTTTCACTGTGCCTCAGACCTCTTCATTGATTTAACAAAACCAACACTCCTCTTATTTTTCTTTAACTTTTTATCCCGATAGGCTAATCCGTATTTTTTCGGAAAGAACTACTTCTTTTCGGAAATTTAAGGATTACCGGTAGGGCGAAAGTTCTACTAATCCGCTACCTGTTGTTTCGCAACAGCCCAGCGGATTTTTTAGTGGCGGTCGTCGGGTCAACGGGACGTACGCCACTGTGACACCTCTTGATCTTCGTAACCGGCATCGGTAGGATGAGTACGTATGAACAAAACCATCGGATGTATAGGTCTTGGGAAAATGGGCAGCAATATGGTGCTGCATTTATTGGAACAAGGGGTAAACGTGGTGGTGTATAACCGGACGGTAGGAGTGGTTGGAGACCTGTTGCAAAAAGTGGCTTCCGGTCGCTCCGACACCGTTATTGGGCAAATTCATGGAACTACCACCATGGCGGAATTCGTAGCAGCATTGCCTTCACCCCGTATTGTTTTCGTTATGGTTACCGCAGGAACGGCAGTCGATGAAGTCATTTCACAGCTTATGGCTGCTGGTCTTAAAGCAGGGGATATTGTTATCGACGCCGGAAATTGTTTTTACAAAGATACCATCAGACGGGCCATGGAATTGTCAGCGCAACGGATTACACTTATCGATTGCGGTACCAGTGGCGGATTGGAAGGATCCCGTCACGGCGCCTGCCTTATGTTGGGTGGTCCGGCAGATACGGTGCAGCAGTTATCCTGGCTTTGGGATGCCGTAGCGGTGTCACAAGGATGGTCATATTTCGGTGATCACGGAGCAGGGCATTTCGTAAAAATGATCCATAACGGTGTGGAGTACGGTATGAACCAGGCTATTGCCGAAGGGTTTGCCGTATTAGAAAAAAGTCCGTATCAGTTGGATTTAGCGAAAATTGCCGAAAACTGGAATCATGGCAGCGTGGTCCGCAGTTGGCTTATGGAATTGTTGTCGCGTGCGTTAAAACACGACGGGAAGTTATCCCAATACGTCGGACGGGTAGGCGGTGGTGAAACGGGGAAATGGACAATAGAAACCGCAAAAGAATTAGGTGTGCCGGTAGAAATTCTTACAAAGTCCGTTGTAGCCAGAACGGAATCGCTTACCAAACCGTCTTTTGCCGGAAAAGTAGTTTCTGCATTGCGGTATGAGTATGGTGGGCATCCCGAACCGAAAGACGAGAAATAAGTTTTCTGCTACACTACCTATATGATTTATCTGGGTGCCGATCATGGCGGGTTTCAGATTAAAGAAGGCATAAAAAGCTGGTTGGATGAATGGAAACTTCCGTATACCGACTTGGGTCCGAAAACATTAGATCCTGATGATGACTATCCCGTGTATGGACTCGCCGTGGCCGGACAGGTAGGCGGAACCGATAATACGGCGCTATCCTGGGGGCAAAGACCAAAGGGCATTCTCATCTGCCGTTCGGCTGCGGGTATGGTCATCGCCGCCAATAAAGTCCCGAATGTCAGAGCCGTTGCCGCGACGGATGTTAAATCCGCTCAGCACGCACGGGAACACAATGACGCCAACGTGTTGGGACTATCGGGGGATTGGGTTACGTCGGAACAAGCAAAAGAAATTCTCCATACATGGCTGACAACGGAGTTTTCAGGGGAGGCCCGTCATGCCCGGCGCATAGAGCAAATTCATGCGTACGAGCAACGGTGATATAGTATGACAAATACAAAAAAGTCATTTTCAATTCGGGAAGTGTTAGGCGCTTCCTGGCAAATATATAAGCGTAATCCTTTATATTTTATCGGTTTGGCGTTACTACCCATTATCATAATTTTTGTGTTTCAAGTGGTTTTTAGCGGTGTGCAAAAGGTAGCATTGCTGCCGTTTTCATCCGCCCCGCAGGATGTGGTCGGTATGGTTAGCGGTTTTTTTGAACTGATAAAGAACGTATTGTCATGGGCCGTAAACGGTACCGTTACACTTATGCTTGTTGGTGTCTATCTTTCTTATGTGCGCGGTCAGCCGAAGCCATTCCGTCAAACTGCAGAGGTAGCGGTCAGACGAATGATTCCGTACGGCATCGCGTCATTATTAAACGGCGTAGTACTCTTTGTCGGGTTTTTGTTTCTTATAATTCCGGGTATTTTCCTGATGGTATCGCTACAGTTCTATACGTATTTTATTCTGGACTGCAAGGCCGGTATCGTGCAGTCATTGCGGAATAGTTGGGCACTAACCCATGGTGTTAAAGGCAAATTGCTGCTCTTCAGTCTCGCTGTGATGGGGTTAAATTTCATAGGTGTGATTCTGCTCGGTGTGGGTATTCTGGTCACACTGCCCGTTTCCATGCTTGCCGGGGCTATGGTCTACGACCGCTTACTGGAACAGACCCCGGAGCTTACTGCAACCGCGTAACGCATAGGGTGATGCCCGCCGTGTTCTGTCGGCATTTTATAGCAATTTCCCCGTTGTATTTGTCGAATAACTATATTACGGTATGTACATGGTAGAAGTAATTCCCGGTATAAACGAATTGGAATGGCCAGAAATACAGCGGAAATTGGAACAGGTAACAGGATATGTTCCCTGGGTGCAAATAGATTTTGCCGATGGCACATTAGTTCCGAATATGACATGTATGGATCTGGAAAAGTTCCGTGAAGTATCGGAAAATGTTTCTCTTGAAGCCCATCTTATGGTAGCCCATCCGGAAAAGTACGTAAAACAACTTGCGGACGTAGGGTTTAAACGGCTTATTGCCCATGTAGAAGCGGTAGATCCGCGTCTGTTCCTGGAAGAAGTTCAGTACGAAAGCGTAGAAGTAGGGCTGGCCATAGACGGACCGACGGAATTTGATGTATTTGAACCGTTTCTAAACGAAATAGATCTGGCGTTAGTTATGACCATTGAGGCCGGTCCGAGCGGACAGCCTTTCCTTCCCGAAACGGTGGAAAAAATCCGGATTCTCCGCAGAAATCTTCCGGATCTGGCTATCGAAGTCGACGGGGGAATAAACGATAAAACTGCACCGATTGTAATCGAAGCAGGTGCTACTCGATTGGTATCCACCAGTTATATTTTTAAAAATCCCCGGGGAGTCTCCGCGGCCATTTCTGAACTGCAACAGCGGTAAGTGTTCCCTTTGTTCTTGACAAACTTTTTGCATCTTGCGATGCTTGTACTAGATGGGCTTATTGAAGAAAAAATCAGCGGGATTGGATTCCGGCCGTTTTGGGAATATTCTTATCTGGGTATTCGGTGTGGCCTTTGCTGTGTTTGCGGTGGCGCTTACCTACCAGGCTGCAAACCGTTCCAATACGGATACGCGTTCCCGTGCCGCTTCGGATAAAGTGGTTATAAAGCGCTGGGATTTTGAGAGCGGAAAAGAAGGCTGGAAATCCACCGGAGATAGTGCAGAAATTAAAAATAATAGCTTTGTCACCACATTCCCCAACAATGCTGCAGCCATTCAGGTAAGCAATGATGATAAATTTTCCACCAATGCACCGTTTGCCAACAAGGAAATTGTCATTCGGGTATCGGCGCGTGGGGCCAAGGGTGGCGTGCTGGGAGCGACAGACAACTCGTCAGATACCACTGCTGCGGGAGTTATTCCCAACGAGCCGGCCTGGCTTAAATTAGTTCCGGCTAAACTGCGGAATTTTATTGAACTGCTGTATATGTGGGTATTCGTTTATAAGCGGCCTACGGATATGGCCTATCTGCTGGAAGGAATCACGGGCGATGATACTGCCTGCGTGCAGGTTATTCAGCCTGCGGTAAATAAACAGACGGGGGAATGCCGGCAGTTTTCTACGCCGTGTGACGTACCGTCGGGTTGGGAAAAAGTAAATCAGTGTGACAATCCTACCTGTGTCCCCAGACCGGCCTGTGCGGATGGTGTCGCAGACGACAATGGTGAAGTCATCTACTGTGATCCGGCACCGGGTATTGTATGGTGTCCGAAGCCAACCGCCACACCGGCTGTTACGCCGACGGCAACGCCGAAACCCACCTGTACGCCCAGACCTGCCTGTCTGGATAATAATCCGCCCTGCGCTATTTCCGAATCCGAAAATATCTGTCCGGAAGAGTCCACCGTACAACTGCGTATCGTCGTTTCACCCGGGAGTTCAGACGCCAAAAAATATAGCCAGCCGGTTTCCATTCCGATAGATGGGACGCTCCGGGAATATACGCTCAAAATACCCGATACCATGGATACGCTTTCCCTAAACTTCTCACGGAACATGATGGGCTTATTCGGCTCTACCTCCGGACCCTACGGGAACGAACCGACCACGATTGCCATAGATTGGCTTCGGGTACAGGCAGATCCGCTTCGGGCAGAGGCTCCCTGTAAAATTGCGGGTTGTAACGGTGAGCTCTGTATAAATTCGAATTTGGCCGATCAAATATCTACTATATGTCTGGCAAAGCCGGAATATGCGTGTTACAACTCGGCAACCTGTAAGACACAGGCGAATGGTCAATGCGGTTGGACCCAGACGGCGGAATTAAAGCAATGTCTGGCCCAATATCAAACCGTGTGCTGGAATTTTGTCGGAGAAGGAAGTTATTGGCCAAACGGCTGCAAAGGGAATATTCCCAGGGATGGTGTCATGTGTACCATGGCTACCGTACCACTTACCGATGCGGAAAAAACCGCGTACCAGGCTTGGGTTGCGGCCGGAAGCGTTGTACCGGAAGGTTGTAATCGGGACCGTACCCCCACACCTACTCCCACACCGGGGGAAGGGTGTCACTATCAGGATGTGCAGTGTATTCAGGCGCCGTGTGACCCTATCTTGGTGTGTCCTACCGGATCCTGTCAGAATCTCTGGTGGTTCGACAAAACCACTACCGTATGTGCACAGAAGCAATTCTGCGGAGCATATGCATACGAAGGTTTAAAAACATTTAATGAAAAATCAGCCTGTGAAACGGCTCTCTCAAACCGGAATAAGGCCTGTGTCGTTACCGGCTGCAGTTCACAGATCTGTGCGGATCAACAACTTATGTCTACCTGTGAATATCGTGAAGTGTATGCTTGTTATCAGGGAAAAACCTGCGCGCGGCAATCCAACGGAGATTGCGGTTGGACCATGACGGATGAATTACGCCGCTGTATAGAAGAAAAATCGCAAAGTAATTCCACGCAGTAATTGACGTGTATTTGTAATTTGTTTCACACTGGACGCTTCCCGGAATAGTCGGTATTATAGCTCTATGGATCGTCAGAACCTGATAGACCTCGCCAAACTTATCCGATATTATTGCATAACGAGTTCCACAGCGGCGGGGAGTGGCCATCCGACATCTTCCTTATCGTCCGTAGACCTCATGACGACGCTGTATTTTAAGTATTTACGATACGATACGCACAATCCGTCAAATCCGGTAAACGATAGGGTCATTTTCAGTAAAGGGCACGCATCTCCGTTATTTTATGGTTTATATACTGCTGCCGGAGTAATTTCGGAAGAAGAACTCCTCACGTTCCGCAAATTCCAAAGCCGTCTGGAAGGACATCCGACACCGCGGTTTCCGTTTACGGAAGCTGCCACCGGTTCTCTCGGACAGGGACTTTCTTTGGGCGTTGGTGAAGCTTGGGCAATCCGGACACAATATCAAAAAGATGAAACGGACAGTTGGCTGCATGTACCGCAGGTATACGTATTGCTCGGAGACGGTGAATTGGCGGAAGGGCAACAGTGGGAAGCACTTTCGCATGCGGCGATGTTAAAACTGAATAATCTGGTGGCAATTGTGGATATAAACCGTTTGGGGCAGTCCCAAACCACACAGCTTGGACATGACCTGGTGGTATACCGTCGCCGTTTTGAAGCGTTCGGCTGGAATGTCATGGTAATAGACGGGCACGATTTTGCGGAAATAGATGCGGCATACGAAAAAGCGTTAGCCTATACCGCCGGTCCGGTAGCGATACTGGCAAAAACGATAAAAGGAAAAGGAGTACCGTTCCTGGAAGACAAATCCGGATGGCACGGTAAGGCGTTATCTGCGGGCGAATGCGAAACGGCTGTCAGGGAGTTAGGGAATGTGAACTTAAGTCTGCGTGGCACCATTGCTGCCCGGGATCAGACACATACCCAACAATCGGTGTTTGCAAAAGATACACCATATGTCCCGACGGAATATTCCGGTGAGGCTCCGGTTTCAACCAGAAAAGCTTTCGGAAACGCGCTGGTACGCTTAGGTGAATCCCATCCCCAGATTATTGTTTTGGACGGGGATGTGCAGAATTCAACTTATACCGACGCATTTGCAAAAGCCTTTCCGGAACGGTTTATTCAGTGCTACATTGCCGAACAACACCTGGTGACTATGGCGGCGGGTATAGCCAAACGGGAATTCCGGTCAGTATTATCCAGTTTCGCGTGTTTTTTAACCCGTGCCCATGATCAATTCAGAATGGCGGCTTTGTCGGGTATCTCACTTATGGTATGCGGTACGCATGCCGGTGTTGTCACGGGAGAAGACGGTGCCAGCCAAATGGGGCTGGAAGATATGGCATTGTTCCGCGCTTTACCCGGATCAACTGTGGTATACCCAGCAGACGCTCTCTCCGCAGAAAAGTTGACTGCCACTATATTCCAACAAGCAGATGGTATCGGATACATCCGGGCTACCAGGGAAGCGACGCCGATGCTGTATCCGCCGGAAACGGAATTTCCGATTGGCGGATCTCACCTATTCCCGGCCAAAATCGGTAAACCGAAAGTAACCGTAATCGCCGCAGGGTATACCGTTCATGAGGCCTTGGCAGCGCAGCGTCAGCTGGAAAAAGAACGTATTGCTGTGCAGGTGCTGGATTGCTATTCGGTTAAGCCCATAGACAGCGCGGCATTAAAGAAAGCCGCCAGTACTACCGCACTTATTGTGGTAGAAGATCATTATCCGGAAGGGGGACTTGGAGAGGCCGTTTTGAGTGCACTTCAGGGCTCCGCTTCCACCTTTGTGCATTTGGCGGTACACAAAATTCCACCGTCAGGAAAACCTGCCGAATTACTTGAGTTTGCCGAAATTAATGCGCATGCAATTGTGCAACATATCCATTCTTTGACTGCGGTCAAAGCCAAACAGGAGGGTTCATGAAACGAAAAACAACCAAAAAATCACGTTCCCTGCTGGATACGCATTGGGGAATTCTCACACTATTTATTATAGCAACGCTGTTTATCGGTATTGTCGTGGTGTTGCCGTTAATCCGACCGGACGTCCGTACGAACGCGGCGGCGGCAGCGTCGGTTACGGGAGTGTTAACGGTGGCGCAGGAAGCCGATATTGCCAATGAAGACGGTAAAACGGTTACCGTGGGTACGGAAAAAATCTGGTTGGGAACAGGCGCAGATACCGCCAATTCGTATTTAGGTGTCCGGTTTTCCGGAACCGGTATTCCTAAAAAAGCTACGGTTTTATCTGCCCGTATGGAAGTTACCCAGCCGGAAGATTCCTGGATTCCTGTCGGACTCACTATATTTGCCGAATCGGCAAATAATACGGAACCGTTCTCCCGGAGTAATCCGCCCTCACGCCGGATACATTCGACCACGTCCGTGACGCAAAGTGATAACGTGAAGTGGAAAGCCAATACCGTGTATTCACTGGATGTAACCAAGCTTGTACAAGAGTTGGTTACCACGGCAGAACGCGAAAATATGGTTTTCATACTCAAAGGGAGCGGCTCCAAGTGGGGGCGTAAGTATATCTGGGGAAGTCCGGCTACCAAAAAATCCCCCAGGCTGGTCGTTACCTATACCACGGACAGTACTGCTGGTTCCATGAGCGCAACCAAAACGCCATCCCCATCACCGGTCAGCACCACCGCTACCAAAACGCCTACCCCGATGGCCGGACACAGTATGACCAATACGCCGATCCCTACAACGCAGATCGGAGGCGCACCTGCCGCGGGATCCGGTTCAACGTCAACAGGTGGAAATAGTCATGCGTTGGGATTGTGGACACCCACGAAATGGGATACCTGTACCAAAGCCATACATGATGCATATTCCGTAATCGGACCTGACGGTAAACGGTATCCTACCTGGCATCCGCCGGTTGATCCTAAAACCGGATGTTCGTTTGGGCATGAACATGGCCGTGATCCGAGTAAATCATTGATCTGGAATGATGTACGGAAACATTTTGCCTACGATGCCGATAAAAACGGACAAATCAGCGACGCGGAACTCGCATCCGCCGGTATTCCGTTTGGATACGTAAATGAACAGTTGGATAACAATGCCGTCGGCATGATGCGTCATGAAGACCATGTGGGACACAAAATAGAATGGGCCAATGGTGAACCGGATATGGGAACGGACCAATTTGATGCAAACCCCACCGGGGGAGTTGTGGTTCCGGTAAAAACAAATTCCACACCGAAGTGGAAAAATATAGGTGCCCGGTGTTTCCATATGGCCAAGGTGCATCAGGGGGTAAGTACGGGAGATGCCTTCACCAACAATTTGCATGAAGTTATGTATTTTGTGAAGTGTACGGGTCCTTCGGCTGCCTATGATATGCAGGCTATGACTGCGACGCTCATGCAGTTCGGGAAAGCCGGAGAATTTACGAATTTGTGTGATGCGGAAGGAGATCGGACGACTCCTATTGTCTTAGGTACGACTGCTACGAATGCCAATTATCCCGGTTCCCGCGGTAGCGGCGCCCGGAATATTATTCAACGCAGCTGCGTTGAAAAGCATTTTCTGGTACCGGACGGCACATTCTCTATGAATTTTTATGAAGCCTGGCCGGGAACGATTTCGCTCAGTACTTCGGGCGGGAGACGATTGCTCTGGGGTGCCAATCTGTTGTTTGACGTAGAAGATGCCAACAGATATTTTTATCCGGGTAAGCCGAATAACGTGGGGTACTCTATGGATCTGTGTTATGAAAAACTGGCCGGAGGCAGACAAGCCCGTGGCGGGAGTTGTGATTCGGTCACGAATTACGGAAAGATCACGGGAATTACCTGGGACGATCCGCGTTCAGCCTTCCGGGGATTACACCGGGGTATGTATTTTCAGCCACCGGTTTTGGAAAACGCTGGCGGATCGGAAGTCTGGTATACCGACGTCTTTGGCGGTAAAGCGCAAACTACTCCGTTCGCCGGTTCGGTAAAGCAATATCTATCCGCTAAGAACGTGAACCATAATTCGTTCGGTCAAACGGATCCGCGGATAAATGATCGGTCGCATGATGACGGAAACGGTACGGTCCACGCTCCGAATTAACTTGAATTTGAAAAAAGGGAAGTCTAGAGAACGGTGAGAACACAAACCATACGGAAACGATACAAGAGCGGAGGCAGCGAACATGCTAAGTGGCAGTCATAGCACAGCCGCTCTTGTACCTGGGGTATCTTTCGCGCAAGGTTACTTTATGGTTTCGGCGTATTGGTCGGATGGGCTGGCACGCCACCCGTCACTTGGGTGAGTTCGTATTCAAACCGAAAGTCGTCGCCGCAGCGCCCAATTGTGACGCTCAGAAAGTCTCCTTCTTGGGTTAGTGTTCCCTCCAGTGTAATGAGTTCACTTTCTGCGGGAGCGTCATCAACGGCGATGCCAAATTCCGGTGTGAAAAACTCGTCAGTCAGTTCGCCCAGCACGATGCCAATACTATCAACGTCGGCATAATAAATAAGAGCGACGGCATATACCGGTCTTCCGGAGGATGTCAGGAAGATTCGGATATTGTATTCCGGCTCATAATATGCCTCTTCAAGTGTACAGGCAGTCCGGGTGTCCGGTGTCGGAGTTCCAACGGGTGTGCGTGTCATCACAGGAGTTCGTGTACCAGTCGGTGTTCCTGTGGAAACGGATGTCCGGGTGATTGGGATGAACGTGGTCTGATTTTCCGCGTTCACTTTGACCGTAAATACCAGCGCGAGCGCCGGCAATACGCAGAGTAGTATTAACCAGTAGGTTCGTTTCATTGGGTGTGTCCTCTTTTTTGCGCGAAAAGGCCCTGCCGAAGTACAGTTGGTATCCCGAACTTGTTTCAGGATCTCCGAATATACGTCTGCAGGACCTTTCCGTTATGGTAATGTGCGAGGTGTTAGTATAGCAGATAAGGGAGCGTATATAAATATTATAGGTTAGATTGAACACGGGGATAGTTTTGAGTATATCGAGCAGTGTGATACAGTAAATACGCAGACAGTACATATAGTGGTTTACCGTTTCAGGAGGATCTCTTTGTATGATTCAATCAACCCATATCTATATCGACGGTGGTGACCCCCATGAGAGTAAAGCGGCTGATGCAATGCTGCGGGAACATCATCTGGGTGCACTGGATGGGCAAACTACGAATCCTACACTTATCGCTAAAAATGCATTAAAGTCACTGCAGGCAGAAAAATCGGATACGAAAACATTAACCGCTGCGGAAGCAGAGGAATTTTATAAACGAACAGTACAGGAGATCGCTTCAGTTACGAAAGGTCCTATTTCCATTCAGGTTATCGGGAATCCCGATACGTTATCTGCCGAAGACATGGTGCATCAAGCCCGTGAAAGACTGCTTTGGATTCCTCAGGCGGTTATTAAATTCCCCTGTACCAGGGAAGGGCTTACGGCTGCGGAAATAATTTGTCAGGAAGGGCCAGTCAATATCACGTTAGTATTTTCGCAGGAACAGGCTGCTGCCGTTTACGCGGCTACCAAACATCATAACTACGAGGTTTATGTTTCACCATTTGTCGGCAGACTGGATGACCGGGGGGAAAACGGAATGGACGTGGTGGCAAATATCATAGACATGTATCGTCTCGGAGACGGACATGTGAAGGTTTTGACCGCCAGTACGCGCACTCTCAATCACGTGTTCTTCGCTCTGAAGCTGAAAAGTGATATAATTACCATTCCGTATAAATTGTTTACCGAGTGGTCAGAACCCGGTACCGGCACGCCGTTTGCCGTACCGCCGGAGAATTTCGTTTACGATGTTCCAGGGTTAACGGATCTGCCATATCGGGAATTAACGCTTGATTTGGAATGGAGTGAATACGATATAAAACACCAGCTTACAGATAGTGGCATCAGGAAATTCTGGGAAGATTGGAGTCAAATCGTTTCAGCGTAGTAATGGTTAGTGAGCGTCTTCAGGTATCAGTCCCCGCCGATCATGTTCATCCCGTAGATGTACTTCCTGACGTAGTCTTTTCTCCATACGGACAAGTACAAAGTACGGTAGATACTGCAAACACGGGTGAGCCATGTGTTTCTCCCGTTGCCGAAATCAACCAGGCGCTGGAAGCGTTGTGGTTCAGTCGGGAGTGGATTGCACGGGAGGGGATGAAGTATATGTTTCCCGATGAATATCCCGGGCAAGCGCCGTTCCGTGAGGCTTTGGAACGGTTTACCCCGCTACATGTTACCTTAAAGCATGCTCAGGCTGCTTCCAGATACGATGAGCCGTTGGCGGAACTTCGGGCTCAGATAGACCCGCATGTTACCCGGTGGGATCTGGTTCATCCGCATCAGGAAGGGTATGTCGGTATAAAGTTGGCTACTCCACAATCCCTCGCATTCATGCAAAGTAAAATTTCGTTACTGCTCCATGATTATCGGGGAGCGATGTTACCGATCAAAGGGACATTGGCGTTGCTCACCCGCGACGGGTATGCCGGGCAGGCGTATGCGGATCATCGCGAAAGCATTCATTCCAGTATGGCGTTACTGGCGGAAGTTGTGAGAATCGCCGATGCCTTGCTTCCCATGGAGCCGGAAATAGTTCCGTTACACGACATTCCCGCGCAGGTCGGAGATGAGTTGCAGCGTTGGGTCGATTTGCATCGCCAAAACCGCGGCTATCACCCGGAAATATCCGTTCAAATGGCTCGGGAAATCGCTCTTGTCACACCGGATGCCAGGGAAACCGTGGGGAGGATTCCCTATGACGGTACTCTGCCCGCAGTCGTCTTTTCCCATACACTCATCGACTTGTTGCTCAATAATGCCGGTCAGAATATAGTTAAGGCTTACGCTGCCTTGGAAAAACGGCCCAAAGACGGACGCAGAGTGACGGTCAGAATGGCAGTAGACTCCCGGAACAGCAACCAATGGTTTATGCTCATTGATGATTACGGCCCCGGCTTCCCTGATCATATGAATCAGGACGGAGCATTTATACAAGGATTTACCCAGTGGTCGGGAAATGTCGAAGGAACAGGTATCGGTATGTATAGTCTTTCGCGGTGTATCCGCGCGTTGGACGGCAAACTTATCCCGATAAACAGAGTCGGAAAGCGCCGCCGTACTCTTGGTGCCCGGACGGCGTTAGCATTTCCTCCGGTAACTCCATCCGGACAACAATCGGTCTCCTTACCTTGACTTGACGCGTGCAAGTTGCGATGATGACTACGCAACTATGTTTAATCATGTTTTTGTCGCCGGAACATTTGACCAATTACACAAAGGTCACCAACATCTGCTGGAACGGGCATTTTCCGAAGGAAAAGATGTCACTATAGGACTTACCACCGATGACTTTATCCGGATGTATAAAGGGGGAATAGCTGTCGGTTCATATGCCGAAAGAAAAAAACAGTTGACGGAATGGCTATTGGAACAAGGTAAAGTACCGCACTGCGTGGTTATTCCCATTTCCGACGCACTCGAACCAGCCGCCAGTGATTATTTTGATGCCATAATCGTGACACCGGATAATCGATTTCGCGGCGAGCAGATAAACGATCTTCGTCGTCAACGCGGACTGCAGGCCATGGCGCTTATAGAAGTACCGCTCATTCATGCAGCTGACGGTACTCCCATTTCTTCTACCCGTATCCGCAAGGGCGAAATAGATACCGACGGTCGTTTGGTTATGCCGGAAAAACTGCGTTTGGCTTTGCAGCAGCCGATTGGTGAACTGTTAACAGATGCGCAAATCGCGGAACGTTTAGCACTGCGTAAGGGGAATACGGTTATTACCGTCGGTGATATGACAACACATGTGGTCATGTCTGCCGGAATTACGCCGTCTCTTGCCGTAATCGATCTTAAAGTCGGCCGGAAACCGTATCAGCCCGTAACTGCGTATAAATTCGATACGTTACCTGTTGTGCGGGTACAAAGCGGTCCCGGCTATATTTCCTATGCCGCGCTGACGGAAATAGAAGTATGGTCGGAACGGTTAACACACGGTGAAGCCCATTCCGAACGGGTAATCCTGGTGGATGGGGAAGATGATCTGCTGGCGTTACCTATCATGCTGCACGCACCGGTAGGAAGTTATTTGTATTACGGCCAGCCGCATGCCGGGTTAGTCGAGGTTCCGATCACCGAACAGAAAATAGCAGAGGTTCGTGCATTATTGGATCAGTTTGAAGTGAATACGTAGGAGTACGATATGGCCAAATACGTCCCGGACGTTAAAACACAGAGATGGGTAATTATTTCAACTGCCAGAACCGGCCGTCCTACATCGTTTGAACCGAAAAAACCTTCTGTATGTCCGTTCTGTACGGGGAATGAACAGATGACACCGCCGGAGGTGTACCGTATCGGCGGAGGAGACGCCAATCAACCCGGTTGGCAAGTCCGGGTAGTACCGAATAAATATCCCATTACCGATATTCATGAAGTCATTATTCATGACCCGGGTTGTGAATCGAGCCTGGAACATTTACCGCTGGAACAGGTAGTCAGAATCCTTACGGCATATAAAACGCGATACCAGAGTCATCGGCATGACGGGCATGTCATGATTTTTTGTAATCAGGGATTTCATGCGGGCGCCAGCCTTAAACATCCGCATTCACAACTGGTGGTAGTTCCCAAACAAATCAATTTTGATGCGCTTTCGCGGGAGCCGATCAATAACGTGGTAGAAAACAATACGTTTTTTGTTACGTATTGTCCTGATTTTTCCCAATGGCCGTTTGAAGTTTGGATAGCACCGAAGGTAGAAGAAGATAAAAAATTTGGTGATATTACCGATGACCAGTTGGTGGATTTAGCCGGTGTATTACAGCGGACGTTGCAGCGGATAGAATCTATATTCAACGATCCGTTATTACATCACGTTCACGGTGGCATCCCCACATTCGGGTATAACTACTATATCTATCATGGAGCCAATTGGTTTTTACGGATTACCCCACGGTTTGTGCACAGAGCGGGTTTTGAACTTGGTACGGGGTTGAGCGTCAATACCTTTGACCCGGCAGAGGCGGCGGCAATGCTCCAACAGCGAAAACTGGATTAAATTCGTCTTGATTACTGTTCAAAACAGAATATTCCGCCGGCATAATTGCACGTTTTCATTTCGGAAGGACTATTGGTGGTGGTCCAATAGAAATCCGTCGCATTGGTAGCCCCCGGAGCATGCGAATAGGATGCACCGGCATTCGTCCAGTTGTTGCAGGAGTATGTCGCATTGGCGGAAAAAACCGCCCCGGCGGCGTTGGTATCCGTATAGATGGTATTGTTAGAAAACGTTGCTCCGTTTGCATCCTTATTAATGATACTGTCTAACGTGCCATCGGTAAGATCTGACCAGCCATTGGCGATGACGGTGTTATCCACCAGTGTGTAATTACTCGTGTAATGGGTCATTCTGCTGCTGGCACTTACCGTAGTAGAAGACATCCATGCCTTAAAAGTTCCGGGATTGGTAACATATATATTCGCCCGTGACTGACATAGGGAATCAGCACCGGCGAGGCCGCCAAGGTTACCGTTAGATACCGCCATTGCAAAAACTCTTTTCGCACAACTATTGCCATATACGCTGTCGTTACAGTCTGCAGTAGCAAGTGTCGTCATATTCGTCAGTCTTCTGTACCCAGCTCCCGGACTTACATCGCCGTAACTGTATGTTAACGCGGCACAATATCCGTCAGCGTCGGCATCCAGACACCACAAATAGGATTGCATAATTTTTGCGGTTCCAATAAGCACAATATTCCCATTATTCTGAATGGAATTTCCCGAATTCCGCAGGATTGTCTGTCCGCTTTGGACAGTAAACGTAACACCGGAATTAATGATGATATTGCCGTTATCGACACCGGCTACCTCGCCACCGAATCCACAGGAAGTGGTGATCATAAGGGTGGAATTAGCCGTAGTTGTACACGCATGCACCTGCGGAAGGGTACAAAGTGCCATCAAACACCCTCCGGTCAGAATCAAGATGCGCAGAAATGATTTCATATTATCGGAGCGTAATATCAATCACATTTGTTGTTCCGGTGGAATCCAGTGCGTGTAGAATCAGTTTGTATGTTTGGTGGTGCGTATCGGTTACTGTCCAACTGCCTTCCCATTTGCCATCCGCGGCAGTACCCTCCAGTAATTTCATGGTATTTGTTTTTGATGCTGTGTCCGTTCTCATAGTGGCTGTTACGGTGATAACGGGTGATTTACCTGTGATCAGTACAGAAACGGTTTGTGTTTCACCGGTTTTCGGGTCGTATGGATCTATGAATCCGTTCCGGAATTGGGGTCCGGTTTTTTGTCCGGAACTAACAGAAAAGGGGACTTTCCCTTGAGGTAAAGGGAGTGCGGATGATTCACCTTGTACGGGGGTGTTTTTAGGGACAGAGATAGTGGGAGAAACAGCCGGTGGTGTTACGATCGGATGTGCGCTGGTGGTTGATCGGATTTGTGGGGAAAAATACAGCCAGGCACTTACCGCTAACAGCAGGGAAGTACCTATGCCAACACCGATGATAGGAACGACGGCAACATGTTTCACAATCAGACTCACAATGTGGGTGTATATCAGAATACCGTAAGAGAGGAAGCGGATCAGTGGCCTGACATACCACGGAATGGTATGTTAATACACTAGTCGTGACGTTACACTTGACCTTTTTGTTGAAGTCCCAGCAACCACATGACCGCTTCTTTTTTGTAGCGTCGGTCACCCCGCGAATTTATCCGGATTGCGGGTAATTTACCCCGTTTGCCCCAGCGCTTAATAGTCAGCGGAGAAACGCGCAGGATTTTAGCTACTTCACGTACTGTTAATAAATCTGGCCATTCATCTCCAAGTGCCATAGGTATTCCTTTCCGATGTCGCAATGTTTCTTGCGTGGTATGGAAATCCCTCATCTGTGTGCAGTCTAAGAGGGGGAATGATCTGCGAATATGATCATTACTAATCACACAGTATCATCAGCTATCAAACTTTGTCAAGAGGTGTCAAACTCATACAGATGCCATCATAAATAATTGCTGATTGATGGTTGTTGATTGACGGTTGGTACAATCTCAACTAGCAACTTGCAACTAACTTGTTATACTAGTGGTATGCCTGCCAAGCGACCTGCTCATACGATACGAAAAACAGTAAAAAAGCGACATTCCGTGCCTCCGCTTGCTTTGCGGGTAACGCAGTCATTCTTTTTGGCAATTTTTCTTTCGGCACTTCTCGTCCCCAGCGTTATCTGGTTATCTGAAATCGTCTGGCCCTGCCGCGAAATTACGTGTTGGCGGCAATTGCAGCTTATTGCCTGGATTCCCATATCTACCGCCGTATTGCTTCCGCTTATCTATCTGGTCATTCGTCAAACGGGTAAAATTCCCAAATGGATACTTTGGCTTTCCGGTGCAGGTGTCGCGTTGTGGGTAGGGTTATATCTGCACGGAATTTGGTTCGTGGTGGGTAATGGTATTCCCGGCGGAATGTTTTAATCCCACAAAAAATCCCCCTTACGGGGGACTTCTTGTTAAATACAAACGATTTACTTAAGTTCGACTTTTGCTCCTGCAGCTTCCAGTTTTTTCTTCGCTTCTTCTGCAGCAGACTTATTCACTCCGGTTAGAACGTCTTTGGGAGCTGATTCTACAAGTGCTTTAGCTTCCTGAAGTCCGAGTGTCGGAACGAGTTCACGGACAGCTTTAATCGCGCCGATTTTGTTATCGCCTGCGGCGGTAATTACGACGTTAAATACTGTCTGTTCTTCTTTGGGTTCTCCGCTGTCAGCGGCAGCTGCCGGTCCGGCGGCTACTGCGACGGGAGCGGCGGTGACACCAAATTTTTCTTCCAGAGCCTTTACGAAATCAGCAAGTTCAATAACGGTCATT
Organism: uncultured Gammaproteobacteria bacterium; assembly: GCA_964629685.1. GTDB lineage: Bacteria > Patescibacteriota > Microgenomatia > UBA10105 > UBA927 > CAZVTT01. The sequence continues at coordinate 45,662 of CAZVTT010000005.1, read as the reverse complement.
TCGCCGATTGTTTGCATTAATTCTTCTTGTGTAAGTTTTGCCATTTTGTGTCACCTCCTTTGTTAGAATCGCTTGGTGAATGAATATGAATCTAGCGATTCTTACATCCGCCGATTACGCTCCTCGCACCGCAGTTCAAATGAACTAAGGCGAGAGGTAAGTAATGGTGGATAAAACCTCTCTTGTGTTAAAAATATTTTTTAGTTTTTCGCTTTTTGCTCTTTAATTGCCTGTAATGCGTATGCTAACGATCTGATATTCCAGGTAAGTGCATTGTGCAGTCCGTATAATGGAGCCTGCATTTGTCCTACCATCTTGGATAACAATACTTCTCGGGTGGGTAATGTCGAAAGCCTGGTTACATCTTTTGCCGTAAACGCAGTGGTTCCTACGAGAGCGGCTTTGGTTTTTCCGATGCCGGCGCCTTTAAAGAATTTGAGCATTTCCTTCAGCGGCGTTACTTCATCAGCGTAAGAGAACAGGGTAGCGGTTGTTTCATTGAGCGCTTCCTTTAACAATTCGCCTCTGTCGCCGAGGGCTTTGAGCAACAAGCGATTCTTCGTAACGACGAATTCACCGTCTACCTTTTTCAGCTGGCGGCGTAATTCTTCGAGTTGCTTATGTTTTAAGCCGCGGTAGTCTGCCAGGATAATGGATTTGGCGTCCGTTACTTTTTTGGTTAATTCCTGTACTGTATCTATCTTTCGGGTTGTTGCCATAAAAAAATCTCGCTACCGCGAGATGTCATTTCTCCTCGAAACGTCTTGGTGACGAAACGGGTTTGAACTGGCCACCCCTCGGTAGGACTTCTCTTCACCGTTGGGTGAAATGCCTACTGTCTTTAGGATTACGTATTGGGAATTATATCGTATAGCCGTTATCCGTGCAAGTCGTTGATCCGAATCCGTTCACGGTACACACTACGTTTTATATGGATGTTGTCTTACGGTATGGTACGGCGGAAGAGTGATACGTGTCACAATAGGCACAAAACGTGCTTGACGTAAGCCTATAGCAAGAGTATACTGCATTGCATTCTATGACCGTTTTACCAGAAATTATTCACGATGCGCCTCCGCCTCCACCGGTAGAAGAACAGCCGGAACAGTTACCGCCGGATGGTCCCGTGGAAGGTCCGTTACCACGGTACGGCATTCTGGACCCGCTGGCGGTTGCTCCCGCAGAAAAACAAATTGGTATTCAGGAAGGTTACGGCGCAGGAATATACGTGCTGACGGAAGAAGTACGCGCTGGCTATCAACCGCACCCGGCTCTAGATGCGGCGAAATATGAACTGCGGTTTCTGCAGAATGCCGATTTAGATGAACCCCAGGTGGGGAAGCAATTTTTAGGAGAAGACGGGACCATGCTGACGTACGATGTCGGTCGCGATACCATGATTACCGAATCAGACGCCAGGACCCGTGAACTTTTACTCGGTCGGATGATTTTAGATACGAAAGGAAGAGCGCTCCGGTTAAAAGACGCTGTGTACGTCGGCGTAGACTTTAAATTGCCCGAAGTTCCCGCAGATGCCGTTACCCAATCATTGGATTCCATGACGGAAGGGTTTACCGGATATTACGGCCGACGCGGTTCGGAACTGCTGATCGGAACTCACGATTATGTGTTGCAGCGGGCCGCAATTATTGCCGGAATAGAGAATCGTACCCTACAGGAACGCGAGCGGGCGGCACGGGCTATAGCGCCGCAGAATCCACCAAATGTGTATGCAAAAGCGGTTTCCGTAGACGAAGCAGCCATTATTGCCTGCTTAGCAGACCCCATTTTGGTTCAACCGGACCGGCAAACGGAAACGAATGCTCCTATCCGGATTATCGGACCCCGTATAGCCAGGGACCATCATGACTGGCTGACGACGGAAATATTATATGAAGCTCAAACCGGGAATTACCGGATTATGGTGGATTCTTCCGGAAAGGTATCGTTTGAACAATTCGTAGGGTATGCTCAGCCGTCGGAAAATAGAGTCCGGGAAGTTTGGGCGGTGCATGACGATCCGCTTCTGCTCATTAACGCACTCAGTTGTATTCCGGGAAAAAAGTATGATTATGGCCGGACTAGAATGATCGTGGCTATCAAAACTGAAAATGGCGGAGTTGCGGGAGGATTTAACATCCATGCGGGTGCGGAAACCCTGTTCCCGGAAACGCCGTTAACCGCACAAACTGTCGTATGTAAGAACGGACAAACGGAAATATATGCAGACGGCGGACGGGTGGAATCCCGCCCAATCCGACCATTGGAAACGGAATTTATGGGTACGATTACGAAAGCGGAAATGGATCAGGCAGCCATTTCCAAACGCTACCGTGATCTGCGGCTCGCGTATGAGAAGAAAGCGGTGGAAGAAGGGTATACGGCTTTAGCGGCAGGGATTGCGGCGCAAACGGTAACTGAGATACCGATCACGGATACGGAACAAAAAACGCTGGTGGCCCGTTGGACTACATGGAATAGGGAAAATCACGGTGTTCTTCCGGTAGCTGGAAACATTCATGTGATCGATGTGCGGGCTACCCGTTCCCTTGATGAGTACGCCCAACCGAAGAATAACCTTCGGCTTGTTGTCAGAATTAATCCGGATCAATCAAGCTGGTTTGCCGGGCAAACGGAGTATCATGTCGGCGCAAATACCATAACCGCCTTCAGCCAAAGAGTTCTTCCTGCTAATCCCAATGTGCCTGGCTCTCAGCCCAGAACAGAATTAATCGAAACCCCTATGGATCCGGAGTTCCAACCCATGATCAGGTATAACCTCGCCAGGGCGTTGCGTGCTCCGGGCGGAAATGTCACTGACATAGCAGTGGCGTTTAATTTCCCGCCTGGTGCCGGAACCGAACGCAGTTTTGTTCCGGTGCTCGGAACTACCGGTACGCTTACAGCGTATGAGGTAATCCGGGATACTGCAGCGAAAACATTTACTATTCGTAAAGACGCGGAAACCAGGATGGCCGCCGACACCGTCGCCGATAGGACACTTACCGCGTTATATCAATTCCTTCACGGGGAGTTAGTATATGATCCGCAGACCAAGAGGTTATTGGTTCCTCCGACCGCAGGTACTACGCCGAACCCCGCATTCGTACGGGTTCATCCGGACGGATTTATTTCTACGGCACAATTGGAAGAAATTCAGGACGCAGCGCGGAGATTATGGTATCGCGAAAAAATGACACCACAAGTAATGGCAATCATGTCCGTACCGGAAAAAACTCTCGGAAAGCGTCCGCCGCAATCGTTTATAGACGCTATTGCCCGTCAATGTCCTCAGTTGGCTGTGGAATACGCAAATAGTCCGGCAGTGGCACAGACGGGAATCGGCTGGGTGTTTGAATCGGAAATTGACGAAAAAACCGGGCAGCTTAAAGTCTGGATGGTGTGGAACGACGTGTTAGCCAAAGAAGCCAGAGTTTCCGTACCGAAGTTCTGGAAGGGCGGGGGTAAAGAGCATCTCACTATGGGTACAAAGGGACGCGAAGTTACTCTCGCAGTCACTACTAAGCCGGACGCTGCCGGTACCGGATTTGAGCCGGTCATGATGCTTCAGGTTCCTTTACCGTCTGTCCCACGATATCCCAGGGTACGCATGGATGTGGTAACGGCGGATTCACATGACGGGATTATCGCAGCGCAGGTGTTGCTGGGTGGTGACGGATTAACGATATCGCAGGAAAATTATCTGTCTGCACATGATGCGTGGGTTGCCAAGATGGTGAAAGCCAAAACCCCCGGCTTCTATTTACGGAAAATTCAGATTCATAGGAGAATGGTAGCGACAGAGGCCATTCTGGTTACCGATAAAAAGTCCGTGGAATTTGTACGGGTAATGCCGGCTGCGGGTGCTCCGGATATGACTCCCGGTGCCTGGCGGCAGAAAAAGGATAAAGATACTATTACGCCCGGCGTCGTATACCGCCATTGGCTGGAAAAAGGTTTATGGTCACAGCATTACGCGGTTGCCGGCGGTAGTGTGTTGGCTGCGATTGAAAATGATGTCAGTACGGAAACAAAAATGAGTGCGGAGTTAAAGAAACGACGCGGTGCACAGCAATTCTATACGCTTGTAGACTATCGCGGCGGGTTAAGTGCGCTTATCGCCGGACTGTCTATAGATGAACATCCGGATGCGTATAAATCTATGCGTGTAGGAGAAGTGGAAAAGCGGTTAAAAGATATTATGGATGATGGCGACTATCTCTTTCAAAGTAATTATGCCGGTGATTTTACAAATTACAGCGGCGAGAACCAGTGGGTAGTTCACATCCAGGAAGATGGGGACGAAACATTTATAGCCATGGGAATTCACGATGATAATGATGTAACGATTGTCTCAAAGCTGGTTCCGAAATCGACTGCGTTCATTCATTTACTGCGGGAATCCCGTGACGCTGCCGGAAAGCTTCGGGTTGAGTATATTGGCCGTATGAAACGGACAACGAATAACCGTTATGTAACGGACAACACGGATGGGGCATTTAATATTTATTGTCCCCCCTCATATGCCAAACGGGAAGAGGCGGGGTATGCCCGTTACCATCGCCACGCACAGCCGGCATATCTGGATTATGCCCTGGATTTAGTGGAAGCAAAACTTGATGTATTATCCGATGAATTACTGGACGCCAGGTATAAAGATTTGACGTTTACTACGGTGGATAATCAAGAAGCTCGGGTATTAATTCTCGCTGATATTATGAAATTGAACCTAAATATGCCAAACCGGCAATCACTGAAAGCTGCAATCCGGCGTGATCTGTTGGATACGTATTGGTCCGTTTGTGAACATCCTGAACCGCATCCTTTAGCCGGTGGGTTCACCTGGCACGATTAACCTATGGGCGCAGAATCTCCAAGTCCTCAGGGACCACAGCATTTTTTCGGTGAACTCAAACGTAGTGAGTATAAACCGGGAGCTATTTCCATTTTCGGGCCGACATTATCCGTAGACGGCGAAATGACGTATGGGGAAGTGTATCTGTTTCAGCCGCCGGAGACGGATTCCCAGACGGTACCGGTGGTGGATTACGAGTGGCTGCAGCTTCATATCGGCCGACGGGTAAACATGTGGAAAACATACCCCGAAGGTGTCCGACCCTTGGAAGCATTTCTGTTTTGCGTGCGCAATGAACGTGACCAGGTTATAGAACAGGCACAATTCCCGAATGACACTCAAGCCTAAGAAGTCGGAGATTCCTGTGGCGGCGGCGCTTTCGGCATCGCTTTGATTTTATCCACAACTCCTGCAGGTAATAAATCTGCGTCCACAAGATAATCAACATTCGAGTTTACCCATGTGAGCAGTTCGTTGGCATGCGTAACCATCTTACGTAAAGCATCAGGTTCAACATCATTGCGTAATGCAGGCAATAACGCCATATTCGCGATGTTAACCATCCGTCTTTCCACTGCATTTCTCGGTTCTTTTCTTGGTTTAACTTGCTCTTCTGTCGGTTCCGCTGCTGCATGCTGTTCTAATGCGGTGCGGGCCAAGTTCGGTACCTCACCTTCGGCTTCTATGGCAGGCGGTTCCGGTCTGTGTACTTCTACGGCACCGTTATATGCCAGTATGGCGATGTTATCAATATCGGCATCATCTATGGTTATTCCCTGTAACTGCTTTGCCAGACTATCAACCTGTGACGTTAACATGATATGTCCCGGTTGTTCATCCGCAGGGAATTTGGGAACCATTTGGGTATTCCAGCGTCTGATTTCTGCGATCATTTGGGTTCGGTTATCCGTAAGTAATGTAGACAACATGGCAATCAAGAATTCTTTGTGACGGTTAAAGGCTTCCCGATCATCCATTTGTAAGCCCTTTTCGGGATCGAGTCTGGGTGTTTTTTCCGGAGGGGGAACCGGTCCTTCCTGTAATCGTTTCAGGTGTTTATCGACGGCGACTACATCCAGTCCGGGAGCATCGGTCACAAATTTAAGTACCTGTGCCTGCCTATCTGCATCGCCGCTTTGATTTATTGCTGCCAGCGCTTGGAGCGAGTCGGAAATATTTTCAACTTGGGATCCCGGAGTTTCCACGGTATCCGCGTGTAAAAATTGTACTATTCGTAGAGTATCTCGGGCAGAGGGTGGTTTAACGGGAACCGGTGGTTGATCTTTTAATTCTCCTTCTTGTGCCATAGTATTGTCCTTTCACTATGCAGCGTACAAGGGTTTTTACCGGGTGTCAATTCGGAGTGGGTTATCCTTTTTCTACCAATTTATATCCACGGGTAATAACCGTCACTATTTCGTACTGACTGTTTTGGGTTTTCAGTTTGGCGCGGGCGCGGGCGACCAGACGGTCTATGGCCCAGTCGGATACGCCTAAATCTTTATATTCCGGCCAAACGGCTTCGATAATGTCTTCCCGTTCACAAAGTTCTCCGCTGTGTTTTTTCAGGAAACTAAACAGCAAATGTTCTTTTTTGGTAAAGTCTCCGTTACCGTTCTTTCCGGAGTGGAGTTTGCTGACATAGTCTGCAAACAACGGATTAAATATGAAATTTTCAGCTCCCTTACCGCGGAGTATTCCCGAATCCCAAAGATATCTGGCCCGTTGGGTTGCATCGGGGTCTGGTTGTTTATGATCTTTTATGGTCAGCAATACCTCTTGTTCCTGTTTGGTTAAGCTTTCAAACAGCTCTTCGGACTGCAGCACGATTTCTTCATGTCCCTGCAGTAATCCGAATAATTCCGCTTTGGTTTTCGGAACGGCACCGAGTTCATGCAGTTTAATCATGCTGAGTTGCAGATATTGCACATGCCCGGCAGAAAGTTCGAGCAAAAATTGTTTTTGCGCATCAGATAGTTCCAATCTGTAGCGTTCCTGCAACGTATTTAGAATTGCCTGCATATCCTGATCGGTAGCCGGAGGAAGCGACATGTCTTTGGAAAATACCGAAAGCGCGGATTTTTTAAATACTTCCGGAGAGAGTTCATACAGCGGCCGGTAGGTGGTAAATACATACGACAATTTTTGTTTGGCCGCGTCTTTTAACCCCTGCAAATTACTGAATAGTTCCGGGGTTACGGCATCTTTCAGGCGGTCGAACCGGATCAGAAAAAGCACCGGGATTCTGTCTGCAGCTACGATTTCATTAATGACTTTTTGTACGCTGTCTACGGTTACAAACAGATCCTTCAGTTGAATGCTTTCAGTAAAAAGTCGTCTTGCTTGTTGTTTCGTCTGTTCGGAAAGGGAAGAGGCTTCTATGGTATCTACCAACCGTTTCAGCGTCAGTGTCCAGAACGGAAAAATTTCGCGTTCAACCAGGTCATTTAAATCTATCGGGATAAATAAATGTTTGGCGTTGGGTTCTATATAGGTATTGGCAATATCTTTGTGGTGCAGAAAAAAGCGTAAAAAATTACTGATTCCCACGCGTTTCATGCCCATAATTACCACGGAATCGTGCCGCCGCAAATGGCTTCCCAGGCTTTTGGCAATGTCTTCCCGGAAAGAAATAGGGTAACTGGCTTCGATCGATTTTTGGTCCATATGATTCTCTCTGACAAGGTAATTGTAGCGTGTTTTTGAGGGAGAAACAAGGATTTTAGCCTATTCTGAGGCCATTTTGTCAGGACTATGTCAGTTAAATGGGTAAAATGTCAGAAAGAATGTCCCATAGCGGTCAAGCGGTACGGTTGTTCCTCTTGCATAATCCGGGATGTTGAAAACGATGTAGTATCCATTTTTTAAGGAGGACAACCACATGGCAGTAGCAATTGAAGCACTTGATCTTTCCGGATTACAGATAACAGAACATGATATTCCGGCGCTTCATGAAGAGACACCCTCGGGAGTCGTTCACTTCTTTTCCCGGGTTTTGGCTCAGGAATTACCAGGTCAGGACACGGACCTTATGGTTCTAGCCCGGTACGACGCAAATAGGGGCGAAGTTGCTCTGCTCGACCGGGATTTTACTTCGCAGATTGTCTACGATATGGCCATTCCCACGGCACGGGAACAGGGATTGTTGCGCTTGGCTATGGCAGAAGAACCCAGTGAGGCGTTCGGACGCATCGATCTTGACCGGAATTTCGGCGTAGACCAGAGGAACGGCCACCGCAAAGCGTATGAAAAATCAGTCAGTGAGTGGCTTCCTTATAACATCCGACGCGAAATGCATCGGGCAGTAAATCCGACCGGCGAAGATAATGAAGAACTGGTAGAAACCATGCGTGATCATCTTTTCGGCGAAAACGGATTGGTTATGCAACAGGCGGGCAAATTTGCCGCCGCAGAAAAGAAGAAGGCTGAATTAATTCTGGCAGGAAAAGATCAGGCTGCTGCCAATGTCCGTACTGTCGATACCATACTAACCCAAATGGAGCCGGATGTAGCGTTCTCTCTGCGGGTACTTGCGTGTGGAGACAAGGGACGATTAACGCAGCTGGTAAGTGAACATCAGGCGCTCGAAGCGATCCGCCTGAAACGGGAACAAATGCTGCGGACAGTGGGCGAATATCATCTGCTTATTTCTGAAGGAGTTACCAAAGCGGCTCTGGCAACATCGCACATCCGTGCGGTAGATGAAATTGGAATAGATCAAATTTTAACCGATGAACAACGTGCGCAGGCACGGAATAAAGTATCGCCGCAATTTGGTGAGGCTGCAGAACGGTTTGCAGCTGCCACGGAATTGGCCAACCGCGAACTCATCGAGCGGGGTCGGGCGGTATTTACGGTAAAGCGGTATCAGACTGCATTGGCAATACACGAGAATGCAATTGAAGGACAAATGGCGGAAGCGCATGACGCCCGGGTGCGTAGCGGTGAACTTTCGAAAGACGCGGAGCCGTTACTCACAGGTTTATTTTATGACAATATTCAGCTTGTTGATGGTCATTTGGCAGATCCCACCATGTCAAACATGGAAGGCAGACCGTTTACCTGGTGGCAGGAACTTCCGGTTGTGCCTTTGCTTATGAAAAAAGATGATTTTCAGGAAGGAAATACTCCCGACATTATTTCCGAAAATATAATGGCCATGTTGGAAAGTAGTCAGGTTAGTAATCATGGTGCACACGTGGCAATTTCGGACGAGGTACGGGCAGATATCGTCGGTAAAATCCGGAAAGCAGTGGAAGCAGGCGAGCCGGTAAAACTGGATATGTATTACACGATAGCCCGTATGGGAAATCCGCTTGAAGGATTGCGTCGGATGCCTGGTCATCAGGATTGGGCCATGATGTACAAGATGGGACAGGTAGCTGAAACGGCTAAACTGTTCTATCAACCTGCAGATGGTCAGCCAGCCATGCAGTGGATCATTATTAACGAAGCGGAAGCGTTTAAAGATGTGTGGGATCTTCCGGATCATGAAGTGGAAGGATTTGCGTTGGAAATGGACGCCATGATTGACCGGATGGGACTTTCAAACGTCATTTCCCGAGATAGTCTGCAACGGATGGCGGAAGAAGGCGGGGCACCCGTATGGGAGTTCGTTGAAGCCAATTACAAACGGATTCGCGCCAACTGGGATGCCTATGCAGCCACCGGATTGGATTGGGACAGCTATGTAGAGCAGATGGGAGATCGGTTGGATAAAACTGCTCGTGGAGATGTGCGGACTATCCTTGACCGGGAAGTTTCCATGATGCGGTTGGTAAATCCGCTTAGGAATTACCCCGATATGACGATAGATGACTTATTGGCAGTGTACAACGGTATTATGCCGAACGTTGAGCTGGAAGATGTCGTCCTGACGGATCGTCAGGCAGAAATATTGGCTACAGTCCGTGAACGGGGGCTACATGCCAATATCTATTCCAAAGCCCTTATGGATGCCCGAACCATGAAGTTACCGGATGGGACAGACGCCATTAAACGCCGGGAACCCAAAGCGATTTCGGTGACGATTACCGATAAAGAGAATAAACTGGTGGTTCATTCTGCCGATCCCCGGACCAAGGCATTTATGGGTCATGGAGAAGAAATTGTCAGATACACGCGTGTTTCCAGTCCCGGTAGTCCGGAAGCAGGTCGTCCGTGGTACGACGTCGATCGGGCCATTGGTATATTAGCGCAGTGGACGGTCCGTGACGGTAAACGGGTACATCGGTATGTGGGGATAGTAGATCCCACTGATTCGACCGGAATACCATATATGTATCTGGAAGTTCCGACTCAGCCGGATTATAAACCCACGCTGAAAGCGGATAAAAAGAAAGAAACCAATTAACGGAGTAAGGTAAGAAGTATCGTTAAGTCGGAAAGCGCGGAGGAGCGTAGTGCTCCGGCAGTGCTCCTCCGGTATAATTTTAGTGTAGCGTTTGCATGTAATCAGGCAGCTGCCAGTTTATTAGGGAGGGAATCGTATGAATAGTTACCCGGAGCAAAACAATCCTACCATTCACATTTTTCCGCACGAGCGGGAGGTAGATGCGTTCGCTGCTCAACTGGTGATCGATCTGGTACATGAGAGGCCGGATGCAAAGCTGATGGTCGCCGCGGGGAATTCCACCAAAGGGCTGATCGCCCAACTTATCTCTGCGTATAAATCCGGGCTGGTTTCGTTTGAGCATGTGACGTTTATCGGGCTTGATGAATATTGGAAGATTGATTCAAATGATCCGATCAGTACGGCAAAACGGATGTGGGAAAGTTTTTTTAGTCAGATAGGCGTAAAGCGGGAACAGCTCATCCTTCCGGATGGGTCAGCGCCGGATATAGAAAAAGAAATTACCGGATTTTCAGCCGTTGTAGAAGAACAGGGAAAACTCGATTTGGCTATTGTGGGTATGGGTCCGGGTCAAACCTGTCACATCGGGATGAATGGCCCGGGTTCACCGGTAGATTCCCGAATCCGCAGTATTACGCTCGATGAAGAATCCATACAGGCGATGATGAAAAAACTAAACCTTCCCAAATCGGCAGTGCCGACCACCGGGATTACCATCGGGATGGCAAATATTCTGGAAGCGGATACTATTTTGGTATTGGCGATGAGTGAATCAAAAGCCTGGGGTGTGCAACGTAGCATTGTGGGACCAATAGATCCGGAATCTCCGGCGTCCCTGCTGCGGTACAATCCGCAGACGGTATATGCCATAGACTATGGTGCAGCTTCATTATTACTCCGTCAGTCCTGATACAATACGGAATACTACATATGGATCAGAATTCTGATATACGGGCGTATCGGCACATTGCCGCAGACTTCCGTCAAGAGTTGGAAACGGCAAAAGCGGGAAAACCAACCTCACTCGCATATATCCGTCACCATTTGCCGGATCAGCCGCTGGTTCACCCCGGTGAATCATTTCTCGCGTTGGTAATAGGGGGGAGTCTTTTTCGTGCAGCCGTAGTCGTAAATAGAAATGGTTTTCCCCATATCGAATCGGAAGAAAAAGGGAGTATCCCTACACTGCTGAATACGGAAATACTTATGCAGTTTATTGCTGCGCGAATTCCTGCAGGAGTCAGCACGGTGGCCATCAATTTTGCGTTTGCCATGAAACCGGAGTTTATTCACGGCAAATTGGAGGGAATATTGCTGAGTGGCGGAAAAGAACATGGGCTTACGGATCTTTTGGGAAAGCCGGTGGCCGGTACGCTAGAAGCGTATATGCGGCAGAAATATGGACGGACTATTCGGGTGTCCGTGGCAAATGACGCCATCTGTCTTTTGTTGTCAGGGTTATCCCAATTTTCGCGCAACGAGTTGGTGGCTGGCATTGTAGGAACCGGTCTCAATATTGCCGTTTTTGAAGATGAACATACGGCAGTAAATACGGAATCCGGATTATTTTCAAATTTTTCCATGAGTCATGCGGCGAAGATTGTTGACAAGCTGTCCAAAGTTCCGGGAAAAGCGGTGTACGAAAAAGAAGTCAGTGGGTTATATTTGTCTCAGCTTTATGCTGTATATGCGGGGGAACAGGGTGTGTCCGTTCCGGATGCCATAAGTGGTGCCGATGTCTCGGCGATTGCCTACGATGATAATCATCCCGGCAGCACTATTGCCAAAGCAGTTCTAGAACGTTCAGCGGCGCTGGTTGCCTGCCAACTCGTCGGAATAGCAAACTGGTATGCACGGAATATAACTGTGGTTATGGAAGGCGGAGTATACTGGAACGCCTGGCGCTATCAACACCTCGTCAGCAAATGGATACGTCTGCTGCAGTCTCCGGAAGCGAGAGCATCAACCAGTAACAACCAACCACAAACTGGCAGCTATCAGCTAACCGGTAATTATGCCATTTCCATCGTTCGTGTTCCCGATTGCGACCTGGCGGGCGCCATCCACCTCGTACTATAAGCTCGCGCAAGGGGAGGCCTTGCGTAAGGCGTTCTAGAGCCCCAAAAGATGGTAGGTACTTCCTATAGTATCTTGTTGGAGAGTAACAGGCTAAAGTACTATACTACCGTATCATGGGCGAGTTGTTAACTGCGCTTCAGTTAGCCGAAGGTGAACAAACAGCCAAATATATGCGGCAAATGGTGGAAGTGGGAAAGCCACTGGTTGAAGCTTCTCGTTTATCTACTGCAGAATTGCCACAGCGCGAAGATATCGCAGTCATGTTTCAGGTATTAGAAACACTGGCGCCGTATGCCAATCCACGTCTATTACCCAGTTGGTGGGAGCATACCTATGAAGCTGGTTTTCAGGCAGAACTGTTAGGAGATGCGCTTTTAGCCTATGGACAAAACATAGATGTTCCGAAGTTTACCATCGATATGATTAACCATGATTGGGGACGTCTGGCTATCCCTAACAGATATTATCGCAACGACACCATGCGGCGGTTACTGCTCCGTAAATTGGGCTTTGATGAACAATATTGGAACGACCCGGTAAACATCGAACCCATTCTGCGTGGGACAATTCAGTTTGACGCGTTATCAGCTCAGGATCGGGCAGCAATAGTGATAGATAATTTGGCGAAACGTAATCCTCAAGGCGATCAGTTTACGTTGCCGGTGTTCTATCGGTATCTGGATGAGCAGGCGATGAGGTATCCTAAAATGGATACTATTCTTTGGCCTTCGGAACGGTGGGGCACTGAAAGAATGAAAGCCGGAGAAGTCGTGTCTCTCCACATTGTTGCACAGTCCTATGAGTGGATCGAATCCTTAGGGATCTTTTACAGAGATATTCAGGCGAAAACACAGCAAAAAATTCCGGTTATTCTTTATCTTATCCGTCACGGGGACACTGATCACAACGGATTGGTATATAACTGGGATGAATTCAATACACACCGGGTGGGATTAACGGAAAAAGGGTTTGCTCAAATGGATGCCCTTGCGGAGATAATTGCTAAGAATCGCATTAGTGTTAATGCAATACACGCTTCGGATATTTATCGTGCCCGGTTATCCGCGGAAACGGTACTTAAGGGTTTAGCCGAGCGCGGGGCAAGTAGTGCCACACAAATCCACTACGATGCTGCTCTGCGTGATACACGGGCTGAACCGGTAACGTCACGGTGGACTACCATGGCGGAATTTCAGGATGAAACAGGCGGAAACGTCTATACGCCTGAGTTGCTGGAAGCAGGTGTCGAGTCTCTGGTACAGGTACAACAACGGTGGGGATCGGCGGTTGAGGTTATTCGTATGCAACGCGAGGCAAACGGTTCCGCGCATATTGTGGTAGTAGGACATGGGGATCCTATCCGTACGTATATAGCTAAATTGGAAGAACCCCAACGACGGTTATCGTATGAGGATTTTCCGGAGCTACTGCAAACGGATTACCTGAATAAGGGTGAAGGCTGGCGGATTATTTTTTCTCCCCAGGGAAGGTATTTATCCAAAACCAGACTGCCCGTACAATCTTAGATATCTAGGCGAGGTTACTTACAATTGTTGTGTACGTACAGACACAGAATTCTCACTTTATATAGATATAGTTGGTAGTATGGGTGATATATCTGCACCGGATTCTTCCGTTTCCGAATCACATGAGTCAATAAACAAACGACACCGCTTTGCGAGATTCTGGTATAGCAAGAAACGCAGGATTGTTATGGTTATCGTTCTGGTTTTGTCGGCGCCTGTTGTCGGGCTATTCCTGGCACGGACGGGATTCATTCCGGAAAATACAAAAAATCCCCAAATTACCGGACGGGATCTGACGGCGGTTACCGATCCGGAAAAAGAACTGGTACATACGTTTATTACGGAATTATCCGCGACACCGACGCCGACTATCGCGCCTATTGCACACGGAAAACAAACCTTCTTCGTGCGTTCGGGAAATACCGTTGGACCGAAAATCTCGCAAGTGGATATCTCGGAATTGGATCCGAAAGCGGGAACCGAACAATCGTTTACTGTTTTCGTCGGGCCAGCCCGGAATGTACCGGTTTCATCCGTTTCAGTGGTTCTCAAAACGGACACGCAGGTATCAAATTATGTCCTCACGCGAACCGGACAAAGCGACGGACAAGATATCTGGAATGCCACCTGGAAAGTAAACGATACGCATAACAAAATTTATACGGCAGTGGTGCAGGCAGCTGACACCAACGGAAAGGCGACGATAGAAATTACCGTACGGTAAGAGGAGGACATATGAAGAATTACTGGAAAATATTTTTATTGGGATTACTTTTTTGTGCGTTCGGTCTAGCTCCGGCTTATGCTGTCCCGTGTGACCCGCCCGCGAGCGGGAACTATACACTCCCGCAAAGCTGTACATTTGACAGTAACCAGTTCGGAATTCATGGTATTCGGACGGGAAATCTTATAGTTCCTGCCGGTGTTACGCTTACCGTAAATGCCGGTCAGACGATTTACTGGCCGGTGGGATATTCCATTCAGATGGCAGGCGGATCAATCGTTATGAATAGTACCGCAACCATGAAACAGGGAGACGTGGCAGAAGCCTATCTACAGTCGTTGGGATTCGATACGTACGCATCCGCTTTGCCGGTAAAAGTGCTGTCAAATAATCTATTCGTCTGTACGTCGGATCCATGTGTGGCAACTTCACCTAGCGGAAACGGGAACGTGATCGTGGAAGGCAAAGTAAAAATTACCGGCGGTAATCCGGGATCGGGAAAAGTACTTACCTCCGATGCTGCCGGGGAAGCATCCTGGCAAACCGGAGCCGGCGGCATTCCTTCGGGAATGATTGCTCCCTTTGATGCGGCTTGTCCTACCGGTTGGACAGAGTATACTGCTGCACAAGGACGATACATTGTGGGTCTTCCATCAGGCGGCACTCTTTCGGGAACTGTCGGAACGGCATTAACGAATTTGGAAAACAGGGCAGTAGGTCAACATACCCACAGCGTTACCGATCCTGGCCATTTACACGGTCCGGGAACTTTAAAACATATGCATGGTTGGAATGTAACTGGGGGAAATTCCGGATCAGTTTCTTCAGATTCTTTGGGAGCAGCAACGGGAGGTATGAGTGGTAATACTGCGTCAAATACTACCGGAATAACTATCGCCAATTCCGGCACTGTTGCCGGTACGAATGCACCGTATGTGCAACTGCGCTGGTGTAAGAAGGATTAAACTTTCAGTTTAATTCCCGGTCCCATGGTGGCCGAAATAGTGGCTTTGACGATTTTGGATAAACCGACAACTTCAAATACGGCTTTAATATTCTCCGTAAGTTTTTTGTCGTCAAAGGATACTTTTCCGATACTCAAATGTACGATAGGGTTCCCGGGTTCTGATTTAAAGTTTACTTTCCCGCCGGATAATTCTTTCGCCCGTTTTTCCGGATCGTCCGTTACCGTACCGTTCTTCGGGTTCGGCATTAATCCCTTGGGTCCGAGTATACGGGCGACTTTTGCTAACTTCGGCATCATGCTGGGATGAGCTACCAGAATATCAAATGTAAATTTACCGGCTTCGATATCTTTAATGGTATCTTCGTCAGCTACCACTACTTTTACCTCTTTTCCGGTGCCATGGGGTAGGGTTACGCTGTTCCGGTAATCGGCTTTGTCTCCCAGAATGGCTTTATTCAGATTCATGTGCAACTCTACTGTGCCGTCGAATTTGCTGAAACTGGTTTTTTTCAGAAGTTCTACTGCGTCAGCCAAAGTGTATAGCGTGTCTTTTTCGACCATTTTAACGGCTTTCAGATACTTGGGGGATCTGGTCTTGGGTTTCACTTCGCCGTCTTCGCCTTTGCCTTTTTTCTCTTTTCCTTCGGTTTTGGCTTCGGCTTCTGCGGTTTCCGGCACGGCACTCAGTACATCCGTTTCCGGAGTTTCTGCTTTTTCTTTTTTGGCTTTCTTAGCCTCACGGCGAACTTCCGCTTTTTTCTTCTGTGCTTTTTCCTGTTTTTCGTCACCTAATGCTGCAACACGAATTTTTCCCATAGGTTAGCCCTCCACCTGAATGCCCATCGAACGGGCGGTACCGGCTACTACTTTCATAGCCTGTTCGACTGAGTCTGTATTAAGATCCGCTAATTTGTCTTTTGCGATTTGTTCTGTTTGCGCTTTGGTTAACTTACCGGCAGATTCCCGTCCGGCTTTTCCGCCGCCTTTTTCCAGGTTTAACGCTTTTTTGATCATTGCGGCTACCGGAGGAAGTTTGGTAACGAATGTAAACGTACGGTCTTCAAATACCGTAATAACTGCCGGAATAATTTGTCCTTTCAGTTTGCTGGTCCGCTCGTTGTAGGCTTTTATGAATTCCATAATAGGTAATCCATGTTGTCCCAGAGCCGGTCCGACTGGAGGAGCTGGTGTTGCTTCCGCTGCAGGTAAATTCAATTTAATAATGGTTTTGACTTTTTTTGCTGCCATAGGATAAATCGGAGAAGGAAAACGAGGAACAAAGAAGCCTTGTCGCTCGAAACCTCAACCGGTCTCTCCCTCGAATTATCGAGGTGAAAAGATTATACTACGAGACTAATAAATTGTCCAGGGCGTTAGTATGAGCAAAGAAGTTGTTTTAGACGGGATTATTCATCTAGATAGAGCTGCTGCCGACGCCGATACGGCGTTGGCAGGACTGCGGGCAGAGTACGAGCAGAACTCCCGGGCTCGGTGGTCTTTGGCGCTTAAATCTTTTGCTGTGGTTTACCCCGAACGTTGGGAAGAGTTGGTTCCGTACTGCGATTTTTTACTCAACTATCACAGTAAGTCAAACACGATTACGGCCGATATGATGGCAGATATGGGAAAACTCACCGTAGACGGAGTTACCGATGCGCAAATCGGCCAGCAGTACGAAATAAGTGCGGCTATGGTTAAACGGGTAAAATATCAATTAGTATGGAGTGTCCGTGAACTGCTGCGCGAAACCGGTGAATTTGAAACGTTCAGAGGGAAGCTCGCAGAAATTGTAGCTCCCGAGGTGGCCGCCTGTTATGATTTTACTTCCCAGGTACCGGATTGTATTCCCGGTGATGAGTCCACTGCTATTATCCGAAATTTGCGTGGTCTCCCGCAGCTGATCGCGGCGGATCGTCAGCTTGCCGAGGCCCTGCAGCGCGAGCCGCACGTATCTATAGTAGTACGACAATTGGCTGCCGGGAAAGACATCACCGAAATCGGGGAGGCGTACGGCGTAGAATTAGATGGGAATCCTGCCAGATGGGCAGTCCGGCGTTTCGCTTTAGGAAAAGATACACAATATATTCGCAAGCTTTCGTTAGGTTTGGTGCAGCGCCGGTTTCAGGAGGGTAAGTTTATTTCTGATGAAGCTGAAGAGCCATCAGTGGGTACGCAACTGGGCGCGGTTGCTGGCGTGGTATTTTCGTTAACTCCTCCGGAGCTTATAGCTGCAGCTGCCTCGGCAGGGATAGAAATTACCCGCCAGGATGTGGACAATGCACGCACTTTTTTTAAGCTGCTGTATATCCAAGCGCAGAGGGATTATACAGACGAATTGTTGCGAAAAGTGCTGACTGGCGGTGAATTGAATCAGCATTTTCAGGATAGGTTAGCGGTGTATTTTACTTCGGATAAAGCCTGGATTTCACAAGCTGCCGCCTTATCTGCCGGATCGTTATCGGAATTAATGGCATTCAAAACCACCTGGGAATCAGAGCAGGGTGCGCTATGGCCATGGCAGTCGGAAAAACATTTAGACAGCATCTGCATTTTCGGTAAAAAAATTATACATAACGTAACTCTCGGTAGGCTTTCCCTGTTGCGGTATACGGATCGGAATACATGGAATACTGCCGCACGGGTGTTTATTTCCCGGGAAGCCGGAACGGAACAGATATTGCATCAGCTTAGAGTACGCTTCCGGAGTGCGCCGGAGCCGGAACCGCTCACGTCAGGGGATTGGATCGGGGAACTTCGTCGGGATGCGGAAACGGAGGATCGGATACGGTACGGTTTAGGGCAATTACCGGTAATTCTTCGATACACAGCCCTTACGGGCTTTTCGTTTGCCGGACAGGCTTTGCCACGGGAATTCATTTCGGATTTGGCATCAGGAGCGAGTCCGGAACAGAATTATCAGGTAAATGGGGAAATGCCGAGTCAAGCCGATCGTCAGCGAATTTTGGCAGCGTGGGAATCTCTATTGTTAGGTGTGAAACGGAGCGATCCGTATACGATGGAACAAATTTTTACCCAGCATATGTATGCACTTTCCCTAAAATATTTTCGACAAAACCGGTATAGCCGCGATGTAGTACCCCTCCCGAATACTTCGGTACACGATACGTTTAGTGTTTTATGCCGGGAATTATATACACAAGATGCCGCTTCACTGGCTCGGCAATATGTCCAACCCAATGACAGAAAACCGGCGACGAAGGTATTGCGCGATGTGCGAAAATTTATCGAAAAATACGGACACGACGTATCAACTGTAGTAACCGTACTTCAGAAAGGAGCGGAAACGGCAGAACGGGATATGTTTCACTCCGTCTATCGGGTGGTAATTTCCGTAGTAAATGGCGCTCAAGATTGGTCGGAAGCTGTGGCGTTGATCGGAGATAATTCTCCCGAGCAGCTGTTACGCCGTTTACGGATGCAACTTATGTATGCACATGCGGGTGATTCTCGCTATCTGGTTCGGGCTACTCAATTGGGATTGTATGAACAGGGAAGCAGTTCACCGGGTTCGGAAATTACCGCTGGTGTTGTTTTTCAATTTCCCGGCGCACAAACTCCCGAACCGGAGGTTCTTCCTCAGACGGAACAGATGCAGCCATCGGAAGCGGAAATTGAGCCGGTTAGTGCCGTAATAGAACCTCAGGATTCAGTAACCTACTCACCAACGCAGATCAGCATGTTTCTGAAATGTATGGATACGGATTATCAGATAACACAAGACGAGGTGGAAACGGTATTAAGCGGAACGCACCCGTCCGTGCGACAGGCACGCGAGTATATGAGTATCCTTAGCATTATGCACAATGGAGACGGTATGGCAATGCGACGGGTAATGCTGAAACGACTGGCAATACATTTTAAAGATACGAATGGAGAAACGGATATCTTCCCTCTTTTTTTAGCGTTTGCGGCTCAGATTGGGATCTATGTGTAAAAGTATGGCTAAAAGGCTTCATCACGGGATGTCGTACAGGTTTTGTCTGCAATCCAGCCGTCCGGGAGTGCACACGGCGTAGGAAATTGTTTGCATTCCCGTGTCGTGCTGTTTCTGGCCCAGGTTATTACCTGAATACACACGCGTCCGTCAGGTGGTCTGGGTGCATTGGTAATGGAAGGACGAGGTAAATTTGTAGTCCAGGCAGATGTCCGCTGGTACGTCAGTTTAACCCAATCCAGTGTCACGGAACCCGCAGCGGGTATATTCGACATATTCAGTTGTACTTCCGAAATGAGTATCCCGGCTATAAACGGAAATTTAACGGCATATTCGCGGAATTCACCGTCAGCCTTGCCGTCCAGTGTCAACGGTCGTTCCCAATTCGATTTGCCTTCCAACCGGTAATAGACGTTTATGGCAAAATGACTGTCGTTTGGAAGCGAAGATGTTGTGGGTTTTGAGTCCACCGCCATACGGACCCGAAATGTTTTATTTCCCGCGGGAACGGATAGATGTACGTCTTTGCTGTTCAGAAATGGCGTTTTGGTACCCGATTTCGGTAGTTTAAGTGTCAGGACTCCGTTTCCGATTCTAGCGGAGTCAAACCGCTCTGCAGTCCAGTTATCCAGCGTATCACCGTTAAAATCCCAAATCCCTACGGTTACGTCCGTCCGGGCGGCAGCCTGAGAACGAATGTCAGTATCGGCAGAAAAGGCTTTAAAGAGAAGGCCGATAATCATGAGGCCGAACATCAGAAATACCACGACGGTCAGAATCCTGGTGTAAGAGGTGCTTTTAGCATGTCGCCTGGTCATACAAATTTTCCTCAATTTCAGCATGACACGCCCGAAATACCCTGTCAAGGAAGCCGGATGTGTACATGAAGGAGGCAGGTTGGATATGCTATGGATACATATTGCAAAACAGGCAGAAATACTATAAGCTATTTACTATGAGTCACGAGGCACACCATGGAGAAACACCGGTCATAGAAACCGCATTTTGGCGGGATTTTAAGTGTTTATTCGGGTTTTTGGCTATCGTAACTACCCTCGAAAATGCAGGATCACCCAGTAAAATAGGTGCCAGCGGTGGCGGTGGGCATCATTAAGTTACTGTTGAACCAGGCAGCAGAATACGGAGGAGCAGGTCGATTACCGGCGAAATTAAATTAGAAATAGGCGCTGTTCTTCCTAAAATAGGAAACGTCAACAGTATAAGAAAAAATATTCCGTACCGTTCCAGTTCATACCATTGTTGTGCCTGTTCTTCCGGAAGTAATCCTCCCACGATCTTAAATCCGTCCAGCGGATGAATCGGAATCAGATTAAATACCGCCAGTACCACGTTTAACGCTACCAAGGAATGCAATACGTTCAGTACAACGAAGAGCACTATCCCGATAAACGGAATACCGGCTAACGAAAGGCGGATACCAAGCAGCAGGTGTAATAATAGTGCACTTCCGGTAGCCAGCAGAATATTGGAAACCGGACCTGCGACGGATATCAACGCTGCATCCCTCCGGGGATTACGCAGATTATAGGGATCAAACGGCACCGGTTTTCCCCAGCCGAATCGGGCAATCAGCAACATTAATGTTCCCAGGGGATCTAAGTGGGCCAGTGGATTTAACGTCAGCCTCCCCATCAGCCGAGGCGTTGGGTCTCCCAATCTGTCCGCCGTGAAGGCGTGGGCAAATTCATGAACCGTAATAGCGATCACCAAAGCGACCAGCCAAAACAACACGGAAACGGGATTATTGAAAAGATCTGTCAACATGTGGTATAGTATACCGTACTTCCGGAGAAAATCCCAAGAGGATATCTGATTGGGCTCGAGGGAAGAATTTTTATTTTATGGCTTACCGATGTCATCTTTGTAACAAAAAGCGTCAGGAAGGGAAGTCACATACCCATCATACGGGTGTGGCTGGTGGTCAATGGAAAAAGCGTGCTACCAAAACCCTGAGGTCGTTTAAACCGAATCTGCACTGGATTACCATGCCGGTTAGCGGTGTGATGGTCAGAGTACATGCGTGTACACGCTGTATCAAACGGGTTCGTTTCGATGCTGCAAAGCAAAAAGCCGCTGCCGCCCCGGTTGCTACCGCCTAACGCTTACTCTTCACCCGTAATTGTGCGTTCCCAGCTCGTATTAAGTGCTGTCGCCATTCTTTCCGCGTATTCATCAATCTCCAGCAGGCTCCACCGTACCCTTTGATCGTCCGGAACCGTTTCCAGTCGTTCTGCCGTGCAGCCAACCGTAATATCCGGGGAAACGGTGATGGCTACTACTGCCTCGGGTAGTGAATTCCAGATGTTTCTGGTAGCCCGCGTAGCCTGTTCAAGAGTGTGTGTGTCTTCCAAATCACTCAGTGCCCAGCGGATGGGGGTAAGTATTTTCCAGGCGGTATGTTTTGTTTCCAACTGATTCAGTTGTTGTCCTGCCCATTGCGCTAATTGTTCAAATTCTCCGGAGAGTGGCATAGTATTGGAGTATATCAAAACTATAGGTCTAAATCAATTACTGCCGGCTTTATCGACTAGGGTGTCTCCGGAATCGAGTGCAGATAAACGGGCGTCCATCCTTGATTCCAATCTGCTAAATTTCCGCGCAGCCATTCCGCTCAAGCAGCGGATACCTTTCAGCGTCAGTTTTGATACGTGATAGCTTGAATACTCCCATGCCACGCTTCCTGCGCGTCTCAAAGCCTTTATATCACTCTTTACAGTAGCGTCCTTCCGGAAATTCCTGGCAGTGGCTACGGCCGTTTTAATGGGTTGGTGTTCCTGCATTTCGTGCTGTATTTTTCTGGCGCCGGCAGCCAGAGTGCCGATACCTATGCCTGTCAGTACGATTCGGGGATCTTCCTGTATGCGTTTGGCAGACTCATTTATGCTGTTCCCAATTGAAGTCTGCACGGATTCAATCTGAGGCCGAAAATCAGGCAGTTTTACCTGTTTTATTTTATCTGCGACTGCGTCCACTGCTCCTGGGCCGAATGCCATAACTCCCGCGGTCGCCAAACCCAGTACGATTCTGCGCGGTAACTGGGGGAGTACATCCGCATTTTCATATCGGGCATCCACATACATTCCGGCAATGCCGGCGGCACTGAAAATGGCGAACGCATCTGCCAGCGGCGGTTGTTGTTGATAGTGTTCCCGGTATAATAGACAGCCACCCACCGTAGCTAATACCTGAACCACGTCACCTTTGCTTATACGAAAGTCCCGCATACGGTCACGAAAACCCTGCGCAGTGTCCACAATTTCGGTAGCCGCGTTTTCAAATTCTTCGGCAGTTGAAGCTAACTCATGCTCTCCGGGTGTGTTAGGCAGATCCGATTCACTCATAGTGTGGTATGTGTGTGCGGTAAATTTGTCATTACTTGTCGGATTTGATTTCTCTGTATATCGGAAAGGGTGGGAAGAATTTTTTGGAAGTACTGATAAATTACATCCCGGATACCGTCTTCAAATGCTTTGTATAAGCGTTCTTCTTCATGTTTATAGGAGAAAATAATAGTTAATCCGTTTTTTGGATCAGTAGCATGTTGTAACGACGTCAGCATTTTCAGTCGGTCCGTGTTGGGCATTTCCATAATCAGATAGGTAGAAGCCAATTGAATAACTGCCGTCTGCAGTATGGCAACGTACTCGGGGATTTCTTTTTCCGGGTGCCCGGCTACTAACAAAACCCTGCTTAATGCATCAGTAATGGATGTTAAAACATCTTCAGGAATCATATACCTATCCGCAGAACGGTTTGGTTGTTAGACTAGCACCCGCAGTAGTGTTACTGTATTCAGTTTACTGGTTCGGTGTGCAGAAAAATGCCTGACAGCCGTTAGCATCGCGCTGGTAGGACCATTTGCCACCGGGACAGGCTTCCGGACGCGGAAGTTCGGTAATTTGCGGACAACTGCTGAATGCTTTGGTACGAAGGTCAAATGCGACGTTTTTCACGTTTACAGCCACGATTACCAGAAGTATAAATGCGAGTGTCAGGAAAATAACAAAATTCCATTCGGATAAATCAATCGGAATACGTTTTACGGAAACTTTTTTTTTGGATTTTGCCATAATTTCCCTCCATATCCAGCGTACGGGAACGTGGTTGTACCTGTCAAGAGGAGGGAATAGTTAAACTTACGTAAAGAAGGTAGACCTAAATGTAGCGAATGGTATGGGAGTTTTTCCTTCAATCTGAACGGTGCTTATATGTATCCTTTCGGATCGGTATTGGAGCTCCAGAATTTTTACCCGTTTTTCCGTTCCGTGCAGCAGCAATGTGGTCCATATTCCCGGCCAGGGAGTCAGGGCTCGGTACATTCTGTCGATCTGCTCTGCCTCCGTGCCGTCTTTAATGGCTGCTTCCAATTTTTCCCAAGGCACAAAGCCGTCCGCGCGTTGTAATCGTCGGGCATAAGGGGTGGGACTGGCGCCCTGCGGCGTTCCGGCATTCTTCCCTGTCAGATAATCGGATAACAATTCTCCGAGTAATTCAGCTCCCAGAATAAATAGTTTTTCATATAACGGATTGGTCATATCGGTAGCCGTTAACGGTATTTTTTTCTGACCGAGTATTTTCCCCTCATCAAATTGTTCTGCCAAAGTGAGTACCGTAATTCCGACCTGGTGATCACCGGTTAAAATTGCCCAGGGAATAGGATCTGCTCCGCGCCAGCGTGGCAATAGGGAAGGATGGACATTTATCCCTCCGTACGTAGCAGCGGTAATTGCTGCCCAGGGAATTTTTTGTCCGTAATAGGTAACGACGATTAAGTCAGCGGCGAGCGGGCTAAGGGCACTCACAACCTGTTCCTCATCAAGAAAAATCCATGGTGTCTCGGGAATAGAGGGAAATGAAAGTGTCGGAATCGTATGCTGTTCCGCCCAGATCTGAACGGGCGTGGGTGTAATTATTTTCTGTCTTCCTGCCGGACGGGGCGGTTGAGTTACCACTCCGACGAGTTCCAGGGTAAAGTCGGGTGATATCCAGGTATTTAGCAGGTTTAGGGTGGGGAGTGAGTCCGGAGCCGAGCCGAAAAAAATAGTCCGAATTTTTTGCTTCATGTGATCAGGGTTACTTGTTACGGGTACTTGTCAGGACATGGCGTCCCAGCAAATATCAAGTAGAAGTAGCCAGTAATTATATACTTAACTCTTCCAGTATCTCTTTGCCGTCTTCATCCACGGCGTTCGTGTAGAATTTGCCTTTTTGTTCTGCCACTCTGCTGGTAAACAATATCCCGTTGGTATGATCCGTTTCGTGCTGGACAATAACCGCCATAAAACCGGTAAACCATTCCTGAAGTTTTTCGCCCTGTTCGTTTTGGTACGCAAGCAGTACCTTATGATGACGGTCCACTTTTCCCCATACACCGGGTATGGATAAACAGCCTTCGAGTTTATCGTCTTCTTTTGGTCCCGGGACAGTATCATCTATCTGCAGTATTTCCGGGTTTATAAATACACGTATCTCGGCTTTGTCCGTAGGTTTTGTCAGAAATACCCGTACCGATTCACCTATTTGTGGTGCGGCGAGTCCCACGCCCTTCGGTTTTTTGGTAGCGTTCAGCGTTTCGGACATGGTGGTAATCAGTTTCTGTAACCGTTTATCAAATGCGGTTACGGTTTTTGCCTGAGCGAAAAGGACATCATTGGGGATGGTAACTATGGGTTTTTTCATAACTGCGTCAGTCGTTCCTGGAAGTCCTTATCATTGGGATCAATTTTCAAATATTCTTCCAAAACGGTTTTAGCTAAACTCGGCTGTTTTACCTCCAGATAAAAAATGTATAACGCATAATACGCATCCCGATAATCCGGTTTCATGGAAATGGCCTGCTTCAGAATATCTATTGCTTTGGTATTCTCAGCGGATCTGCCATACAGAATGGCGAGATTATATGCGATTTTGGGGTCGGTTGGGGAGAGGGAAAATGCTTTTTCGAGCGATTGGATAGACAGGGTATTATACTGTGCGTCGTAATTGGAAAAAGCATAAAATACTTTGGTGCGTGACTTCCAGAAATTTACATTTTGCGGAGAGATGGTAAGTGCTATCTCGTTCTGACGGACTGCCCGTTGGGCCAGTTCACCGGCCAGTGTCGCATTTTTCTGATCGGCTGCCGTTACCGCCAGTGCTGCCAGCGCGGTACTTATTTCATCGTGGTACATCGGTTCACCCGGATTTAACTGTATGGCTTTTTCTAAAAATTGGACTGCGGTCACCTGGTCATTTAATCTATCCAACTGATACCCACTGGCAAAAGCCACATCTGCCCTCCAGTATTGCACCAGAACAAATAGTATTCCGATGAACGAGAATGTGGCTATGCCCGAAAGAATGTATATACCGCCATCGGGAAGTTTTATAGTTATTTTCACTGATGTATTTTTCCCCGTTACGGTTGAACGGGAAAGCCCGTATACCATCGGCGGAATCAGGAAAAACAGGATTTGGGTAATCACAACCGAAAATCCCCAAAAATTGGTAATCAGGATACTTAAGTACCCACACATCAGTGCCCAAGCCAGCAGTTCTACTCTGGGATGCTTTTTTATATCTCTACGAATATGCCATTGCCATCGGATAAACCAAACGAGCGTGGTGCCGATAAGCAGCAGATATGTACCCAAACCGAAAATTCCGGTAGTGGTCAGAAAATTTAAATATTCATTGTGTGCTTTGTTATAGAGAAAATCCCATTCACTGGTACGGTTGTGTTCTTTTGGTTTGTGCTGGAAAAAAGCAAATGCAAATGTTTCCGTACCTGTACCGATTAATCTGGTCTTAAGAGAGTTATTCCAGGCATCTATGGCACCCTGCCACACATATTTTCTGATTTCTCCCGATTCCGTTCCGCCGGAATTTATAATGGTTTCGCCGCCGGACGCGGGTTGTTCCGGTGCGGGGGCAGCTGCGGATTGTCGTTGCTGAATAAGTATTTGGATACCGTTTAAGGATAGGTATTTATCTACCTGTCCGATATTTGATCCGTTTACGAAGGTAATGATGCCGAAGAGTAAGGATAGTACGGCAAAGAAGCGACGAAGTCGCAATTCGGTATGTGATTTCTGTAACATCGTGCTGGCCACATAGATAACGATGGTAATAACAAACGCCACGAACCCGGAACGCGATCGGGTAAATAACAGCACCACAAAAAGCACCACTCCCATTCCTGCCCAGATAAATCGGGATATTTTCTGCAATGTCGTACGCTGTTCACGCGGCAGAATTGATAATGCCAGTGCAGTCGGTACGAGCGCAATAAAATACGCCGCTAACCAATTCGGTTGGCCGAGGGTTGAAAACACCCGGTTCTGTACATCCTGAACCCAAATGTGTTTGTCTACTCCTAATCGTTGGGCGATGGCATAGGCTGCCACAAATGCAGTTCCTAAAAAGGCTACCCGTAAAAATGGCATAAGCCAGCGCACGGTACTGTCTGATTCGGCGGTATCCACTAATTTTTCCTGCGGTTCGGGTACTATGGTATGCATGAAGGCGTAGTATAGGGCTACGTAACTGAGTACCGACCACATTCCGCCGTTAAATCTGCTGTAGTATCCGAACCAGGATATATGCGGATCCATGGACGTAAGAGTACTCACAAACTGGGAAATGACAAATAAGGCTATGGGAATATCCAACGGTGTGCGTCTGAGCATAATCCGCCGAGACAGTACCATCTTCAGTATCCAGAAACAGAGAATAGCGGCGGTTATGCCGTACGTGAGCATCATTTTGTTGTATTCAAATAGTTCATAATTCCAGGGCGTTACCGCGAGCGGTACTGCAACAAAGAGGGAACCGAACAATACTTTCAGGCCACCGTCTACACATTTCTGTAGGAGCGTACGATTGTCGTCCCGTTTCGGATTGGGGGCTTGTGGATGCGCAGTATGCTGATGTTTCGCCATGCAGTCAGTATATCACGCAGGGTGGGATACGTCGAAAGAGGCAAATAGATGCCGTACGGCTATTCCGGAGTTGCAAAAGGATCGGTTTGGGGAGGTTCGTACGTATACGTACATTGTTGAATTGCATCCTTTACGACCACGCCAAAGTCGATTACTGATATTTTCTGATCGGTATTTACATCCAGTTCAGGGTGCTTGGAATACTGCCAAATATCAATTATAAACTGCATCACATCCGTCATGTCCACTTTACCGTCCTTTTTCAGATCTCCGGCGCAGACTTTTATCTCTTCCTGTGCGTGAGCAGGAATATTGCGGGAAGCGGCAGTAGAAAAGAATAGAATAATACTTAACACCAGGAGGATATGCTTCATATATAGAGCATAGAAACACGAATCCCAACTGTCAAATCCGACGAACCTTACGGAAAATTCGAATACAGGTATCCGTATGCCGCACAGGTAAGTCTTGACAGTGACCGCGTGCGTGCTAAAATCATTACTATCGGTTATATTCAGGCTGAAATTGTCCCCGAACGGGGACTTTTCCGTTCCCGGATGGGAGCACCTGTTCGTACATTTACAGTTGAGCCCCGTAAAGAAAGCAGTGCCGGGTTCACAGGAGCCAACAATCACTTGTTGACTACTAAGGAGCCCCGCACCCTCTTTGAAAAACTCATACCAAAATCCGGAGAGATAATATGTCACACGATACAGGCAGCCTTGTCGAGCAATTTCTACTCGGACAAAGTGGCGGACGAGCTACCAAGTCCAAAATCTCGAAAGGAGTGGGAAAGCACGTAGATTTCGATGCGCTTGTTGCATCGGGTCTCCTGCGACAGGCGAAAGATTCGGGTGGAAACGTTCTCAAGAACCACTTCGAACTCAATCGCACTTCAGCAACAACTGCTGACTAACTAGCCTTAGCGGGGCTCACGGGTATTCTCAGTGCTACAGCTGCACTGTTTTTTCAGGCGATATTCGCATGTTCCCGCCGACTTGCGGATATTACGTAACGAAGCTGACCGATAGCGTTACGGAAGGGACAAAGAGAAATAGTATATGGAGAAACTCGGGTCATACCGAATATTCTACGTTGCTGTTCTTCTTTGTCCCTGCCTGATCCTTTAAAATTCTATATCAGCCAGATCATCAGCTTCTCCGCTTAAGACCTGAACCGCTTCCGGTTGTGTTGTTTCACCGTATAGTTGTATATATGTATTCGGCAACCCAAAACTGTGTGCTGGTTTTTTAATTTTGTAGCCTGGATCTCCGCCGCGGGCTAAAACGGCAGCTTCCGTGTCCACAAACGGTCGTGACGCACCGCCTTTCCTTGCGGAAGATAGTGATGGTTTACCTTCTGTTGCAGCATCATAAATGCATGCATACCGGGCTAAAGGTTCATGGCGTAATTCCCCTCCATTAAGTGCCGTATCCGTTAATGCGTGTGCTTCATGATCACCTGTAGCGGTATTTAACCCAATTACCACCCGGACAACACGTTCCTGAAAGATACGAACAGGTTCAGTTCCTTCGTGTAGCTTTCCGTGTCCCACTTCAACGGTACGTGGCGCTCCTGTTAGTTCTACTTGTGCAACGACTGCAGGGATATCTTCAGGGGCGGGAATGCCGAGATCATCATAACGTTCCGGCTCTGATGGCGTAGCGGTGCTGGTTTCGGGATGAGCCATATCTGCACGTATTATAGCCGAAAAAAATAAATCTGACAAAAACAAACTAGATAAATACGGTATGCAAAGATATGTATATTCCGTCATTTTACTGGGTGGGACAAAAAACGTATTCGTATGGAAGCTGTGATAGAATGACAGTGCCGTTACAGTACGGTTCTTCTGTATAGAGTAGAGAAACAACCATTACTGGACTGGAACGGTTTTTGGCATGCTGGATGCATTGTTCGGATTATTCTCCCACGATTTAGGTATCGATCTCGGTACCGCTAATATATTGGTTCATGTAAAAGGAAAAGGCATAGTTATCCGCGAACCATCCGTCGTAGCCCGTCACCGGAAAACAAAAGCCGTTTTAGCTGTAGGCATGGAAGCCAAAAAGATGTTGGGG
The DNA here is from genome assembly GCA_964629685.1 of uncultured Gammaproteobacteria bacterium. Lineage (GTDB taxonomy): Bacteria > Patescibacteriota > Microgenomatia > UBA10105 > UBA927 > CAZVTT01. The sequence goes on along the minus strand of CAZVTT010000005.1, from coordinate 16,182 downwards.
AAAACGCCGACAACGATAGAGGCACTTCGGCCATTAAAAGACGGCGTCATTGCCGATTTCGATGCTACGGCAGCCATGCTAAAACACTACATCCAATTGGTTCATCAGTCACCCCGTCAATCGTTTCTTCCCAGTATCCCCAGACCGAAAGTAGTTGTAGGTATTCCTTCAGGTGTTACGGAAGTAGAACGCCGTGCAGTGCAGGAAGCGGCGCTTATGGCCGGCGCCCGTGAAGCCTATCTTATTGAAGAGCCTATGGCAGCTGCCGTTGGGGCAGGGTTACCAATTCAGGAAAGCAGTGGCAGTTTGATCTGTGATATCGGCGGTGGTACCAGTGAAATAGCAGTATTAAGTCTGGGCGGCATAGTGGTAAACCGCAGCATTCGGGTAGCCGGAGACGAGATGGATGATGCCATTATTAACTTTGTCAGATTGAAGCATTCACTACTTATCGGTGAACAAACTGCGGAAGACGTAAAAATAAGCATAGGATCCGCATACCCGGTAGATAAATCCGAACGGCAAACCGTGGTGCGGGGGCGCAATGTGGAAACTGGTTTACCCAAATCCGTACGGTTAGGAGAATCGGAAATCAGAGAAGCCCTTTCTTCCGTTTTTCACGAAATAATGGAAGCGATTGCCGAAACGATAGAAGAAACGCCCCCGGAATTATTGGGAGACGTTATGGAACATGGTATTGTTTTAGCCGGTGGCGGTGCGCTTATAAAAGGATTGGATAAATATATTGCTACCGAAATGAAAATTCCCGTATGGGTAACTGACGATCCGCTGACTGCGGTTGTCCGTGGATGTGGTAAATTACTGGAAGACGAACGGTTGCTAAAAAGTGTTAAAGTAGCGGCTCCGCGTTACCGCGAACTTACGTAATTATGCACAAATACCTGCCGACCGGTTTCTGGCCAAAGACTGCTTCCTTACCGATAGGTGTTGCCACACTCATTTCGCGGTTATTCGATCCGCCATTTGTTTTTACGGCGCTCATGACATTCGTTATTCTTGAAAGTAAGTTATCTTCGGGTGATCAGGTTCGGTTTTTGCTGTTGTTTTTTGTAGTCATCGTCGGTATTCCGCTCGCGCTCCTGTTAGTCGCGTTGCAACGAAGAACGGTCAGTGATTGGGATTTGGGGAATAGGGTCCAGAGGGTCAAAGCTTTACGGATATTGTTGGTATTAGCGGTATTGGATTTGACAGCCGTCTACTGGTTCGGTAACGCGCATTTAACCCAAACATTTGCGTTTTTTTGCACATGGCTCGTCGGTTTTTTTGCAATTACCAACTGGTGGAAGTTATCCGGTCATACCGGTATGGTGGCGTTGACCAGTGCGTTTTTAACGTATTGGTATGGCTGGTGGCCCACGCTCGTGGTAGTCCCTCTGGTAATCTGGGCACGGGTGTACCGACGCGATCACACATTGGCACAAGCAATTATGGGTGCGGTATACTCGTGGGTGTTGTTCATTGCGTACGTACTTCTGCTGCCCGTTTTACCTGTGCAATTCTAAATGCATAGAAAAACATGGCGTCGCAATACGGGAGGATAATACTTCTTCAGTATGAAATTAGGAAAAGCGTTTTCAGATAACGTTATTGTCGAGAAAACAAATTCGCAACGATTATTCAAATCGATACAGGCGCCCTGGTGGTTTGGTGCAGGGAGGGCGCTGTTATTTGCCATTGTCCTCTTCGTCGCGTTGTTTGTGCTTGGCTCCCGGTTATTTCATCTTACGGTTATCCGGGGTCACACCTACCGCGTGCTGGCCGATGAAAATAGAACCCGTGAGCTGATCCGGCATGCACCCAGAGGATTGTTCCTGGACAGAACCGGGAAACCGCTAGTAGAAAATACGCCGCATTATAAATTGTTGGCACCCTGTAAGGAGAACGCGGAGCAGCTTTGTACCAGTGTATTAAGTGAGGAACAGGGAAATACCTTACGGCAGGAAGGATTGCCCCATGGGAGTTTTTTGGAAGTAGATTACCTCCGTACGTATCTCTATCCGGAATCTACCAGTCATGTATTGGGATATACCGGAGAAATTCGTCCGAAAGAATTAACCGATGACTATTATATTCTGCGGAAATACAAATCAGGTGATACGGTCGGAAGAATGGGGGCAGAGGCCGTTTTTGAAGAGCAGTTGCGCGGGAGGAACGGACGCGAACTGGTGGAAGTAGATGCACAGGGACGCACCCTGCGTACACTTGGTCAGGATAAGGAAATTTCCGGTGAAAATATTACGTTGTCGCTTGATGCCGAGTTATCGGAAGTTGCCAAAAATGCGTTTCCGGCAGGTAAACGGGGAACCGTAGTGGTTACTAAGCCTCAGACAGGAGAAATACTGGTGATGTATTCCAGTCCGAGCTTTTCGATAAACGCATTTTCTTTAGGTATGACGCAGGAAGAATACGATAAACTCACGAACGATCCGTACCAACCTATGTTTAATCGTGCTATCGGCGGCGTGTATCCGCCCGGCTCGACATATAAAATTGTGACGAGTATGGCAGCGCTGGAAGAAAAAGCGGTTACGGGACAAACATTAATCGAAGATACTGGCGTGATTACGATTGGGCCGTTCAAATTTCCCAACTGGTATTTTTTAAAATACGGAAAAACGGACGGGATGGTAAATATCGTAAAAGCACTTGCCCGCAGTAACGATATTTATTTTTATAAAGCGGGGGAAGCACTGGGAATTACCAAGCTAAATGAGTGGTCCACCAAGGTAGGTATCGGGAAACCATTGGGAATAGAATTGGCCGGGGAAGCAGGCGGATTAATAGCCAGTCCTGAATGGAAGAACGAACGGTTTAACACCGAGGCGGACAAGCTTGCCCGGAACAACGAGTGGTATTTAGGCGATACCTATCATGTTTCTATCGGACAGGGATACCTGCTGACCACTCCGTTGCAGGTAGCCGCTTGGACAGATAGTATTGCCAACGGGGGATCGCTCTGTCGGCCGACTATCCAAAAAGTCGGAGCGCATCACCCTGCTGTGTGTACCAGCCTAAAATTACAGACGGATACGATTGGGGAAATTATGCAGGGAATGGAAGCCGCGTGCAGCACCGGCGGTACCGGTTGGCCTATGTTTAATTTTAAAGTTCCCGTAGCTTCCGGAATACCGGAAGTGCTGGAACCAAGTGCGAGCGGCTCGGCGGGAATCGCTAAGCAAAAATTCAGATCCGTACCGGTAGCATGTAAAACCGGAACGGCGGAATTCGGGGATCCACAGAACAAGACACACGCATGGTTTACCGCGTTCGGACCCATACAACATCCGACTGCGTCACTGCATGATTATGCCGGTTCGGAAGTTGTGAGTGGCGAACCCGAGATATCCGTTACCGTTCTGGTCGAAGCTGCCGGCGAAGGGAGTGATGTCGCCGCACCCGTAGCCAAAAAAATATTTGAAGCCTGGTTTGCCCGCTAAATATGAAAAAACCGAGATTAGTTATTCTGGGGGCCGGGCCCTGCGGACTGGGAGCCGCCTGGCGGCTCCACGAGCTGGGATACGACAATTATGTGGTTTACGAAAAAGAACAGTACACAGGTGGTTTAGCTACTTCGTTTACGGATGAAAACGGATTTACCTGGGACATCGGCGGGCACGTGATTCATTCCCATTATCACTATTTCGATCGTATGTTTGAACAAGTATTACACGGGGAATATAACACCGTGCAACGACAGGCCTGGGTTTGGTTGTACGACAGATTTATACCGTATCCGTTTCAGTTAAACATCCACCATTTGCCCCCGCCGGTTTTACGGGAATGCCTGCAGGGACTTGAACAAACCGTTTCCCGAAAACGCCCGCCGTCTCTCCGCCATTTCCGCGATTGGGTGGAAGCATCTTTCGGCTCGGGTATTGCCCGGCATTTTCTTTTGCCGTACAACCGGAAGCAGTGGGCGTTTCCGGCGGAGAAAATGAATTATGCCTGGGTAGGTGACCGGGTTGCTGCCATAGACATACAAAGGGTGCGGGATAACGTCATGCAAAAACGTGATGACGTCTCGTGGGGTCCGAATGCAGTGTTCCATTTCCCTAAAAAAGGTGGGAGTGGTGAGTTATGGAAGCGAGCCGGCATCCATATCGGAAGTACTATTAAACTCGGAAAAACGCTCCGGGAAGTGGATTGCGCCCGGCACAGCGTTAAATTTTCTGATGGTTCCCGCGACTATTATGATGCGGTGTTGTCTACGATTCCGCTGGATCTTTTAAAATCTATGATTGTTGGGTATTCTGGCCGAACGTTTCCCAGATCTCCGCTAAAACATTCGTCGGTCATTATTGTCGGACTTGGTATTAAAGGGAGTTTGCCGCCACATTTACTGGATAAATGCTGGATGTATTTTCCCGAGGATCAGGCACCGTTTTTTAGGGCAACGGTATTCTCCCGGTACGCCGAAACCAATGCACCGGCCGGTACCTGGTCACTTATGACGGAAATTGCCGTATCCCGGTATAGACCAAAACCTGACGATGTGTTTGATGCCGTGATCCGGGGTGCCAAAGCTACAAAATTAATCGGTACACACGACCGGATAGTGGATATGTGGAAATACACGGCACCATACGGTTATCCCACACCCACGTTAACCCGTGACGCGTTTCTGGATCGGGTTTTACCGGATCTGGAAAAACTCGGTATTTATTCCCGCGGAAGATTCGGGGCATGGAAATATGAAGTATCAAATCAGGATCATACGTTTATGCAGGGAGTCGAATGGGCAAACAGAATGCTTACCGGCACTGCAGAGGTAACCGTGTGGCATCCGGAACGGGTAAATGCCCGTTAGATACGGGTACATTGTTGACTGGACTGCTTCCAGGCTTTAGCCTATACTCAGGCGCTACATTGTTGAACTATGAATATTTCCGTCATTATTCCTGTTTATAACGAAGAGCAAACGGTAGCCTCGGTGGTAGAGGTGGTGCGTACGTGGCCACGATTACATGAACTGGTAGTCGTGAACGACGGTTCTTCGGATAAATCACTGGCGGCGTTAAAACCGTTCGGAACCCGGATTACCGTCATAACCTACAAAAAAAATCAGGGAAAAGGGTATGCACTCATGAGCGGTATTCAACATACTACCGGTGAAATTATCGTATTTGTCGATTCTGACCTGGTGGGATTATCACATCATGATTTGGATACGCTGGTGGCACCTATAGAGGCAGGAAAGGCGGACATGGTACTCGGTCTTACCAGGCTTTGGGCAAGCCCCAAAAAGAAAAAAGATTTATTCGATAAGCTTACCGGTGAGCGCGTAGTGTTGCGGCAAAATATTGCCCCATACATAGATCAAATGGCCACGGTGGGGTACGGTATAGAGTTATTTCTTAACGATATTCACAAAGATAAACGGGTTGTAAAAGTAAAACTGCCGTATGTTTCCATTATCGGAAAATTTCATAAACATTCCATGCCGGCTGCCGTCCGTTCATATATGAAAGAGGCCAGGGAACTCATTACGCAAACGGTCAGGCAACAGGCAGATGATCTGACGCCACAGGCGAAGAAGTTGTTTAACGGATTACAACAGTATTTGAAACAAATGATGGATTCGTTGTAATTATTGGTTTTGAGATAGGTATGTCCGCAGATCGGTAAAAGAAGATACGGCAGCAGCTCCTGCCTGCCGAAAGTCAAAAATAGACGTTAGCCCCTGCACGATTCCGCAAAATTGTATTCCCGCACCGCGGGCAGCCGTGTAATCCATCATGGCATCGCCAATATAAATGATATTGTCTTTCCTGATTTGTTGCTGTTCCAGTTTCGTCAGAATAGGAAGAAACACGGCAGGATCAGGTTTATGGGCAGTCGTGTCTTCTGCGGTTTGCACCATGGTTAGTCTCGAGATAGGGAATCCGAGTGTAGTTAGGTCGTCAATGACGATATTCCTGCCGCTGGCGGTAAGCACGCTTACCGATACGCCGAGACCCAGGAGCCAATGAACCATTTCCACTGCGCCCGGATGGGCGAGTTTGGGGAACTCACCGATAATCGATTCATAATGGGTTTTAATGGATTGGGGTGTATCTATGTGATGCAGTATTTCCGCTAATATTTCCGGATAAGGATTACCCCACACCGGCTTTATGTCTGCATCGGTGACCGTGAGGGAATAAAAACGTCTGGCTGTCTCTTTAATGGCTGCCCACCGACAGGCAATAGTTTGTACCAGGGTATCATCGTTGTCGAAAATAACCGCTTCATAATACATACACGTATCATTGACGAATATACCGCCAAGTGCAAGCGGTAGGCTAAATATGTATGATATCCGGTTTTTCGTTCGCTTCCGGTCTGATAGTCTCAAGCCAATGGATCATGAGCATGAATATTGGCTCGCATTTAGTATTTTCCCCGGAATCGGTCCTGTGCGGTTTCGTTTACTCCGCGAATATTTCGGATCAGCACAAGCTGCCTGGAAAGCGCCGGCTGATATGCTCAAAACGGTGGGCTTGCCGGATCGCGTTTTACGTGAGTTCCTGCATTTTCGTTCTACCTGTAGTATTCCGGATTGTATACGACAGTTGCGTGCCTTAAATGTCGGTATTCTTACCAGCGATGATGACCGATATCCGCCACATTTAAAAAAAATTTCGGATGCACCCTTTGTGTTATATGTACTCGGGAAAAAATCAGAGTCTGCCTGGGATGTCTCCCGGTCCGTTGCTGTGGTTGGTACCAGAAAAGTAACGGACTACGGTCGTTCGGTTACGAAGCAACTGGTGGGAGATCTCGTGGCGCAGGGGTTTACGATCGTATCCGGCATGGCCATGGGTGTTGACGCAGTAGCGCATCAGACAGCAATGGATTTGGGTGGCAGAACTATTGCTGTGCTTGGCTGTGGCGTAAATGTGATCGCACCAGCGTGGAATACCGATTTGTATCACCGGATAATTACCGGTGGACAGGGTGCCGTAATGTCGGAAATGCCGCTGTCGCATCGGCCGGGGAAAGGATTATTTCCGGCGCGGAACAGAATAATTAGTGGCTTATCGCTGGGTGTCGTGGTTATAGAAGGATCACGTACCAGTGGGGCACTGATAACCGCCCGGTATGCTGCCGAACAAGGCAGGGAGGTAATGGCAGTCCCCGGTCCGGTTACGAGTGTCTATAGTGACGGACCGGCGCTGTTACTTAAGCAGGGTGCAACATTAGTCCGCAACGGTGAGGATGTATTGGAGGCGTTTGGATTAACACCACGTCCTGACCGAACGCGGGTGGGAGTCTCGCCGCAAACCCCGATTGCGCGTGACATACTCCGTGTATTAGGTGACGGTCAGTACTCCGTTGACGATTTGGTCACCAGAACTTCCCAATCAGCGGAAGAAATACTGGCGACACTCACCCTGCTGGAACTGCAGGGCTTTGTCGTACAAACAGGACCACATCTCTATAATCTTACCCGTTAAATTTATCCTGAGTACAAAATTAACATGTTCCACCGTCTTGCACCGGAAGCATAAACCAGCCAATATAATATATGTCTATCAATGGGAACGGTAAATGAAAATTTGCCTACCCATGATAAGATGAGTAATCTCTATGCAGCTAATAATTGTAGAATCACCAACCAAAGCCCGGACATTAACTAAATTTCTGAACGGAAAATTTACGGTAGAAGCCAGTATCGGTCACATCAGGGATTTACCGAAATCCGATCTGGGAGTCGATGTCGAGCATGATTTTGTTCCGAAGTACATAATTCCTACGGATAAGCGCAAACGTGTGGGTGAATTACGTACGGTGGCGGAAAAAGCGACCAGAATTATTCTGGCCACCGATCCTGATCGTGAAGGGGAAGCTATTGCCTGGCATGTTGCCAGTATCCTTTCCGAAGGTAAGAAGAAAAAAGGTGCTGCCAAATCATCAACCGAGCCGATTCAATTTGAACGCATAGTATTTCATGAAATCACGGAAAGCGCTATCAAAGAAGCGCTTGAGCATCCCAGAACTATCGACATGAAGTTGGTAGATGCCCAACAGGCAAGAAGAATTTTGGACAGACTGGTAGGGTATAAGCTTTCTCCATTATTGTGGCAGAAATTATCAAAGCGGTGGCTTTCTGCCGGAAGAGTGCAGTCTGTCGCGGTACGGGTTATTGTCGAAAGGGAACGGGAAATAGAAAAATTTGCCAAAGAAGAATATTGGACGATCGAAGCGATTTTTACCCCAAAAGTAACGTCAGATGCCGTGATAACGGCAAAATTGGCAGCACACAATGGTGTCGGGTATGAATCAACACTAAAATTTGATTTATTTGACGGACAGTACACCACCACCAAAACCAGCATTAGTTCCGAATCGGCTGCCGGTCAGATCGTTTCCGATCTTAAGGCTCCGTTTATCATAAAAGCAGTGGATAAAAAGGAAACCAAACGGTATCCGCAGCCGCCGTATACCACGAGTACCTTGCAACAGGATGCGGGACGCAGGCTGTATTTTTCGTCGAAAAAAACGATGCAACTGGCACAGAAACTATACGAAGAAGGGTACATTACCTATCACCGTACCGACAGCGTAAATTTATCGGAAAAATTTATTGAAGAAGCCAGAAACTATGTTGCGAAACTGCACGGCAAAGAGTTCGTGCCGGATCAACCTCGTAAATATCAGACAAAATCGAAAGTAGCTCAGGAAGCGCACGAAGCCATTCGTCCAACTAATGTGGAATTATTAAGTCAAAATATGACTCCTGAAGGCGATATAAACAGGGATCACATCCGACTCTATGATTTAATCTGGAAACGCGCTTTGGGTTCACAGGCGCGGGAAGCTATCTTCGATTCCACCAAAATTGAAATTCAAAGTGAAAACGCGTATACGTTTGAGGCTCAGGGTTCGGTAATTAAATTTGAAGGGTATCTGGCCATTGTGGGTCGTGATACGGAAGAACGGGTGCTCCCGGCAGTGGCAGTCGGGGACAGTGTGAAATTAAAAGAGGTCCAGCCGGAACAACACTTTACCTCGCCGCCACCACGGTATACCGAAGCGAGTTTAGTAAAAACACTGGAGGAAAAAGATATCGGGCGACCGAGTACTTACGCACCTATTATTTCCACAATTCAGGAACGGCAGTACGTTACCCGGGAAGAAAAAAAGTTAGTACCGACAGAGTTGGGTAAAGCCGTTACAGACTTTTTGGTGCAATATTTCCCCGATATTATGGATTTACCGTTTACGGCAAAAATGGAACAGAATTTGGATGAGATCGCCACCGGCGGTGCTGCCTGGGAGCCGGTTATTGCCCAATTCTATGGGCACTTTTCCGCTATTCTCCAAAAAACATATGAAGAAGCGGGGAAAGTAAAAGTCGTAGAGGAAGAAATAGATGAACCATGTCCGACGTGCGGAAACAAGTTAGTAATCAGGATGGGAAGATTTGGGAAATTTATCGCCTGCAGTACGTTTCCGGAATGTAAATTTACCCGTCAGTTCAGTGAAAAAGCCGATATAAAATGTCCGCGCTGCGGCGGTGATATCGTCATAAAAAAAACCAGGAGAGGCAAAACGTTTTATGGTTGTGGAAATTATCCGAAGTGTAACTTCGCTGCGTGGAAGAAAGAAGATATTAAGTAACGACAATTTAACAATTTCGCAGTTTAGCCATATAATGAGTCAAGATGGAGAGACAACGTAAACCATTGGTGGGGATTTTGGTCATAGTGCTCGGACTGGTGGCACTCGTGCTATTGGTGCTTACCATTCGTGCGGGGTCAAAGATTATTTCTCCTGTACCGGAAGATAGCGGGATAAAAATAATTTTTGTGACACCTACACCTATCGTAACGTCTACTCCAACACCTACAGAAACACCGTCAGTTACGCCGAAACCGACTGCGAAAACTACGGCAACGCCAAAACCGACCGCCAAGGTAACCGTGACACCCACCGGAAGTCCGAAGTCCACCGGTTCACCAACGCCTACAGTCACCGGAAGTACTACACCAACGAAAACGCCAACGCCGACACCGTAACCGCGGAATGCTGCCCATGAATCCGGTACTAACACTCGATACACAACTTTTTTTACTTCTGAATAACGGAGTACCCCGGTCCATCATTTTCGATACGGTATTCATAATGCTCTCTGGGGTAGATACCGGAGGTTTCGTGTGGATAGTAGCGGGTTTTTTGTTATTTATCAGGGAAGAAGAAAAATATCACTTATTTTTTGTACCGCTCGGGATTGCTATCGGTGCGAGTTATGCCGTTACCGAATTGTTTATTAAGCCGCTCATTGCCCGACCGCGTCCTTCGTTACATATGGGGGCACTGGTACTTACTGAAGAATTGCACACGTATTCGTTTCCTTCCAGTCACGCTGCCATGGCGTTTGCCGGCGCGACAATTCTTTCCTATTTTGAGCCGCGTTATCGTCGACTCTGGTTCCTGTTAGCCGTGGGCATCGGATTTTCCCGGATATATCTGGGGAAACACTATCCGTTCGATGTATTCGTGGGGGCGTGTATCGGCTGGTGCATGGCCATGCTCAGTCTGGGGATATATCAGCAGATAAAACGGATGTATCCGGCCCGGAAAAACGATAAACAGAAATGGCACGGGTAACTTCTTCGAAAAAAAACATACGGGTGGGTCTGTGGGTATTAGCCGAAGACGGAGTCACGAAAAGACTCTCACCACCCGCACGGAGCACGTAGTGCCCTTACAAGTACAGCGGATACGATACTACGCCTACTTCATGCGTAGCCACAACAATGATGGGGGAACTCCCTGATGAGTTTCGGAGTATCCCATTGCGGTTAAAGCCGTTTCGATTTCCTCAGTACTCATGCGTACTCCGACGGTGTGTTCAAAAATTTCGAGGAACGCGCTTTGCAGCTCCTCATCCGTGAACATCACAAAGGCGTCGTTGCCTTTTTCGTCTTGGTACGTATGTATCGTACGGGCTTCAATGAACGCTTTAACTGCCGCAACTTGTGCCTCTACCATAACGTCTCCACTTGGTGTTGAGTTTTGTTAAGCATAAATTGCCTAACACGGCGCATGCATTGGCGGTATTGCCAAGTGCCGGAAACAGGAAGAACGTATTCTTCTCATTTTCGGCGCTTGGAGCGTATCCCTTCTGTAAATGAACAAAAATTTCTCCACATACTGCCTCGCGTTGAGACACGTGAAGAGGAAAAAGTATACAATAAAGACCTATAGTTGTCAAATGCTTAAGGGCGTCAAGTTCGCTATCGGCAAGAAAAAACGCATTGGCGGGATACCCTAAACTGTGACGGTAACCGTCGCAGAACCAATGCGTTCTTCCATACTGCTATTGTCTGTCAAAAACGAATTTTACGGGCGATGATTGTTCCGGGTTATAACGGTATTCCGCAACGAGTAGTGTCGCAATGGCAACGGGAATACTTTTGGGTAGTCCCAAAGATTTAAGTTCGCTAAAAAACAGATTGTAGAGTGTCCCCGGTGCGAGGGGCACGATAACCTGTTTTCCGAATTTTTGCGCCCAGTTACGGACAGATGTTCCCTGTGCCTTTATGCTTTCGCGTTCGACTTCGATCCAGTCGTTTCCGTCTGGACGAAATCCCATTACAGCTAATACCGTCTGGATATCGCGGATATAGGTTAGTTGTACCGGCATCCCGACGACGGCGGTATTGGCGGATTCAATAAATTCAGCCTCAGCGTCCTGACCGACGGGGAAGGCGATCACATTATCCTTGCCGAGCTTGTCCAGAATCCGCAGAGCGGCTTGTTGGGCGGCTATGGCGGTGATCCAGTTCGGGTGTGCCAAAGGAACGCGGCTTGCCAGTGCAATGGTTGGTCGTGAATTCATGGAAATTCCTTTCACTTTGTTTTTTGACAGATTTTTCTTACGCACCGGCCTAACGTGTGTGTGCACGTTACGTCGGTACGTAAGACTGCAGTATGGTAAAGAGCTTTGTATCCCGAATGGATACGTCCCACGGCGGATATGTATCCGGCATTCCGGAAGTTCCAGCGAGGGAGTATGGATTATACCAATCAACCCATAGTGAATCAAATAGTGCTTGCGCAAGGGGAGGCCTTGCGGAGGCTTGTAGTATTTAGGAGGGAAAAGGAAGAGAACGCAAAGCCGGGGATCTAAAGTGATGATCATGGGCAGTGGCCCGGCTTTGCGTTTCTTGGGCGTAGGGATAGGGTTAGTTATTCGGCAGGTACTTCATCTTGCGGCGGAAATTGCCACCAGATTCCAGAGGCATCAGCGCCCTGTATCTTAAATCCGAGTACATCCTGAATGTACGCGAAAAGCTGTCCGATTTTCGGGAACGCGGCACCGGTCTCAGCCCGAATCATTTCCAGAATGCGACCACAAAGTTCGTCGTCGTGCGGAAAGATCAGGATGTGGTCTGGAATGTGGGTGGATGCCGGTTGTTCTTCTGCTTGTCCGTGAATTCTCGGACGGAGTGTTCTGAGTTTGTCTGTCGTGAGACTGTCTGTGTTTTCACCGTACATTTGTCGATCCTCTAGTGGTTAATCTGATTTCGTTGTGTCCAAACGCCCGGATTGGGGAGAACAAATATTCTTCCCATTACGGGCATTTGGAGATATCCCTACGCCTGGTAAAGTGCGATTTCCGGTACATTTTCAGCAAAAGAAAATAACCGGAGCGTGATAATACCATCTAACCTATAGTTATGCAAGCATATCGGGTATGTCTGTTCATGAGATTGTCCGGTTAGGCTACCTGGTATAATACGGGAATGATCAAGCTCAACGCGAAGGAATTGCGGACGTCGGAGGTAGACGAAGCTGCGGCAAAAGATATCCCGCGAAACCCGGTTTCTATCATTTTGGATGATGTATTGGATACCTATAATGTTGGGTCAATTTTCCGGTTGGCTGATGCCGTCGCGGCGGAATCCGTGTATCTTTGTGGCCAAACGCTGACACCGCCGAACAGCCGGATCAAAAAGGCGTCAATAAACACGTGGCAGTGGGTTCATTGGGAATATAAGGAAACCGTGCTTGAGGCAATGACTGCCTGGAAAGCAGCTCATCCCGACGGTAAAGTGGTTGCGGTCGAACAGGATGCACGCAGTGTTCCGTTTCATAAAGCGCAGTACGCGTTCCCGTTGGCAATTATTGTCGGAAATGAAACGTACGGTGTAAAACCGGAAGTACTGGACAAAGTAGACACGATTGTGGAAATGCCTATGTGGGGTGTTAATAAGAGTCTAAACGTGATGGTATCCTGCGGTATAATCCTGTACGAAATTATGAAACAACACCAGGGTAATCGTAGTACCGAATAACCGGCTTTGCCTCCTGGAATTTTTCTCCTGTATAATACAATCTCATGCGTCTACTTATCCGTCGGTATTTTGTATTGCTTTCGTTAACGGTTGGCCTGGTAGGTCTTATTGTATTTTACGTTTTTAGCTGGCAGGTAAAGCAGGGTGCGTTTACCAAGTTGAGTTTTGATACCACGGTCAGACTTCAGGGTAAATCTCCGGAACGGCTGGACGAAGTATGGGAAGATTTAAGTTATTTTGTCAGTCCCGTTAATTCAGTCATTATTGTAGGGGTACTCACACTGCTTGGCGTACTTATTGGGAAAACACGGAAAGCGAAAGCGGCGGCGCTGCTTATACCGGTATTTTTCGGACTCATGATCGCTGCGGAGATATACGGGAAGGTTAGGGTAGAAAGTGCCGCCCCACCATTCTTTATGCTGAAAAATCCCACAACTTTATTTCCCAAGTATCACGTTCAGGAAGATTATTCGTATCCTTCCGGTCACGCAGCACGGTCATTATATTTAGGCTTGGTACTGCTGGGATTAGTATTTCCGAGAATGTACAAACGGAGATATGTATTTGGCATATTGTTACTGGGAACGCTATCTGTCGTGACAGCTATTTCCGTGGGTAAGGTTATATTGGGTCAGCATTGGATTGCGGATACCCTTGGCGGCTGGATAATCGCCATATCGTGTGCGGTCTTTGCCCTGGTGTTACCCCTGAAATACGGTTTGCAGAAAAATTAGGTGAATGCTTCAAGATTCTGTCTGGGCGCCGTAAATTTATATACGCCAGCCGTGATATCATCCAGTTTTGGCCGAATTATATCAGCAGTCACCCGTCTTCCTGCCAGCACACCTGCGTGGTGTGTTACGAGTTCAGCCAGACCTTGGGGATCGAAATCCGGTCCTCCGATGAATTGGCCGCATAGTTCGGTCAGTTCGGCGGTGGTCATATTGTCTGTCACGCCGTCACACACAAAAAGTACACCTAAATCCGCTTCAGAAATTTCAAACGGTGCATGAATTTCCGGCCTGTTAAACGAAGAAATCAGATTCCGTGAATTCCAGTAAAACTGAAGGGTAATGGCATCGGCAGAAGGCTGACTATTATTTTTCAGCATTTCATTGATCCGCTGCAATATTTGTTCCCGATGGTCAGCCGGGATGGATTCCACCAGTTGATTAAACCGTTGTCCCAGTTGATTCTCCGGTTTAAGATCCTGTACAGTCTTTATACTATCAAGAATATCGAGTATGCCTTCAGCGACGGCAGGATAGTCGCGAAAGTGTGCCGTCACGATCCCCTGATCGATGGTTAGTTTTTGCAGCGTAATTTCTCCGTCGTGTTGCTGTATTCGGTATGCACGGGAGTCGCCGGAGTGAGCGAGCCCAAAATACCGTTTTCCATCCGGAGTAATGATTTCTTCCCCATATACTGCAGTCGTCTCAGCATCCGGTTGTCCTTCGTTATAGTGAATGAGATCAAGTTCATCAAGACCTCGTCTCCAGGCCCACATAGCACGCCGTTCAAACTGATCGGGTGTCTGAATAGTTTGTTTTTGTGCGTCCTGTTCGGAAAGGTCTGTGATTATTGCCGCATTTACCGCTTCAGAGGCAGCTTTCCCGCCTATATGCCCCCCGGCGCCGTCGGTGAGCACCAATCCTTTACCGTTTGGTAAAAACGCGATCATATCTTCATTCGCTTCCGGTCTGGTGGGATCACGGGGTCTGGTGGATGTTCCTATGTGCGGCGGTTTTTGGATTGTTTCGGATTCAATCGGCTGTATTTTAAAATCGATTGGTGTATCCTGTTCATCCGGCTGGGGAATCGGTTCACCCATCAGTCCCGTCTCATTATTATCTTGTTCGTCCATATTTTTACAATATCATACTCTCTGGTACTTCGTGAAATGCTCTATGTGATTTCTTGGGTATTGACGGTCGAGTATTACAAGGATATAATCATCATTTGCAATGCATACGTAACGTGACCATGGCACTGGGATTATACCCGACCACTGGTCGGGTTTTTTTTGTTATTGCAAGTTCTTTGACAATCGAATGGTGATAGGAGACCGATTGACGGAAGATTTTCTTTCGTCAATTCTTTTTGAGAGTTTGATCCTGGCTCAGGATGAATGCTGGCGGCGTGCCTTAAGCATGCAAGTCGGACGGGAAGGTTGTTTCCGCAAGGAAATAACTAACCAGTGGCGGACGGGTGAGTATAAGCAAGGAACGTACCCTTTACTGTGACATAGCTCGTCGAAAGACGGGGTAATTTCGCATAGTCCCGCAAGGGTAAAGTCGTAAGACGGTATTGGAGCGGCCTTGTTCCTATCAGCTAGTTGGTGAGGTAATGGCTTACCAAGGCGATGACGGGTAGGGGGCGTGAGAGCGCGACCCCCCACAATGGCACTGAGACACGGGCCATACACCTACGGGTGGCAGCAACTGGGAATCGTTGGCAATGGGCGAAAGCCTGACCACGCGACGCCGCGTGAGGGATGAAGTATTTCGGTATGTAAACCTCTTTTGCCAGATCATCGAGATTTGGCGAATAAGCATCTACAAACTACGTGCCAGCAGTCGCGGTAATACGTAGGATGCAAGCATTATCCGGATTCACTGGGCGTAAAGGGTCGTGTAGGTGGTTTATCACATCGTGCTTGAAATTCCGAGGCTTAACCGCGGAACTGAGTACGAGATGGATAGGCTAGAGGGTATGAGAGGGAAGGGGAACTCATGGTGAAGCAGTGAAATGCGTTGATATCATGAGGAACACCAAAGGCGAAGGCACCTTCCTGGCGTATCCCTGACACTGAGACACGAAAGCTAGGGGAGCGAAGCAGATTAGAGACCTGCGTAGTCCTAGCTGTAAACGCATG
>CAZVTT010000004.1:70234-110803 GCA_964629685.1 uncultured Gammaproteobacteria bacterium | reverse complement strand
ATTGGGGTGGTGTACGGGGATCGGACCCGCAACCTTCTCCTCCACAGGGAGACGCTCTACCATTGAGCTAACACCACCAATGCCGATAGTATACCGTAATTCGGAAAAAACGGAAAGTCTGTTTGGCCTGATAGATCAGTTAAAAAGGAGTGGCAGCAGCAGAGCGTTTCCGAATCTGATTGCCGTAAATACATCTTGGATGGTAAACGAGCCGTTTTGATCCAAATCCAACGGCAGGAAACGCTTAAAAGTAACCTGATTTGCGTTTACATGAAGTATTTGAATAATTTGCCGTGGTAAGTAGGACGGAACCAATAAGACTATCCGGTATGGTTGACCTGGGACGATGTTCCGTAAGTCTTTAATTTGCGCATAGCCATTACTTATCCGTACATCCGTGTATTTGTGGATTATCGCGTCATGATTGTCATAAAGCAGTATTTCCGCCCGGTCGGTTGAACTATTCCGACGCCACCCCAACTGTACGGTTATATCCAATGTGGGTGGTTCTATTATTTGCAGTTCCATGGTTTGGAGTTCGAAAGAAATATCTGCCGTAACGTATGTTATGACGACGCGGTAGGTGCCTGTTTGTTTCGGCGTGCGGATGTGTACGACGGCTTTTTTGGCTTCAAGTGGTTCCATTCCTTCCATAACCTCACTTTGGGATATGAATCCTTCCGGTTGGTTTTCTATCCGTACTTCTACTTTTGCCCCCGGCGGAACGATGCTTTGGCCCGTATTTTTTATATGCGTTTCCAATGTGTATGTAGAATCCGATACCAGCGGGCTGGTTAGGAGGGGTTCGGTCATTTCAAAACTTCTATGTTGACGTGGTTCCCCTTCTTGTTTAGGAATAGATTGGTATGCGTAAAAATGAGGGTAGTATTCACTCATCCTGAATTGTTTAAAGGAAAAATGGTCAAATGGTTCATCCTGATAACTAAAAATAAAGGGGGTAACTGCAACAATATTCGGATCGGACCAGACCTGATCAGCTGCAGTTTCTAAATACCGGGAGACGGTTTGCGTAGACAAATATTTGGGGTTATACACTTTCCCTTGGTTATGGAGCCAGCCCGTTTCGGTAATGAATACGGGCAAATCCCGATTAAGTCCGTATTGCCGGAGCAAACTTAGTTCCCATTCATATGATTTAAGTGAGCCTCTTCCTGTTTGGAGCGGGCCGGCGGAAAATCCCGGATTGGGGTACGAATGGGACGTCCAGCCATCGATCAACGTTAATATCTCCGGTTCGGCTGTAATCATGCGTTTTATATATTGCACGGCATCCAATGAACGGCCGTCAGACGCCGCGGACGCGTCAAATCCAGCGGGAAGTATAAAAAAGTCGGGATTAGCTTCCTTGAGCTTCCTGCCTAATGTTACAACTGCTTTTGCGTAATCTTCGGGGTTTAATTCTCCTCCCCATTCTCCTGCATGATTGGGTTCGTTAAAGAGTACTACGTATCTGTTTTCACTCACCCAGTTAAGTTTGGAAAGAAAATCGACCCATTCGTCAAATGTGGTTTCCCGGGGAATCGCCCACCCGTTTTTATCTACATGTGTGGCCAGCCGTACGATCGGAATTATTTTGAGTCGGCGTAATTGGTTAAATATCTCCTGCCATTTGCCGATGTCCCTGTCGGTTTCGTGAATGACAATGGTTAAATATCCCCATTCGCCTCCTGACGAATTTACCAGTTGGGCAGCATCGGCGATATCGTTGGTGTCCGCCAGATGTACGCCGTATTTGTTATTCGGAACGGATCGGGGGTCATAGAGTGCCCGTACCGGTTGATGGCAGAAGAAAAGGGTAATGAAAAGTAACAACAGCACTCGTCTCATGGTATAGGAATGGTAACAGAGGAAAAGCGCTTTTCGTATAGTGAAACGGGTAATTTTGTGCCTCCGGTGAGAATCGAACTCACAACCTACTCCTTAGAAGGGAGTTGCTCTATCCAATTGAGCTACGGAGACGTATCAGTATTATACCATCCGGCCGGAATCGTGAGAATATAGGCTCAGTTATTTCCGCTTATTTTAGCGGAATTCTGGAAATACTCGTCCGTGTTATTTTAAGATCGTCCCCTACCGTGGCGGACATGAAAAAAATATCGGTACCGTGAACCACGTCGTCAAAGCAGTAATAAAGATCATCGACCAGGTCATAGCCGCTGGTGAGTACCTTGTCTGCAGGAATCCACAGAAAGTCACCATCCACCGTCTGAGTTCCCCGCGGAAGGTGTTTATCAGAAACGGCAATCTTAAAGAAGCTCATCACCCAATCATCACCGTAGCCGCCTTCGAGTCGGACGATACCTGCCAGTTTTAAATCCGTAGCAGCGATGATGTGCCCTGTTTCTTCAAATGTCTCTCTGATTGCGGCAGTGCCATAGTCTTCACCCGGTTCTACTTTTCCCCCGATACCATTTAATTTCCCGGGATCAAGGGATTTGTTTTGGTGTCGTTTTAAAAACAAGTATTCATTTCCGCAATGCAGGAAGTTGGTTACGGAGGTTTGTATGTTTCGTTTAGGCAGATCCATATATATTTAAGTTTATTTTTTGGGTGGTTTAATTTTTTTTATCCAGAGCGGGCGGGAATCCCGAGGGTTGCCGGCATTATAATTTACCAGAATTTCCGTACCTTTGGGTATCGTCCGCAAGGCAATAAAATCTATAGTCATGCCCGGTATTTGCTTTACGTACGTCGCGTTAGGATCGTATGAATGATTGTATAGCGAGCCATATCCCAGTGCAATGGCAGCCTGTCTGCGATGTTCACCCCAGGAAAAGTAATAATTAAACAGTTCCGTATACCGTAAATGTTGAACCTGAATTTCCGGGATAAGCACGATCGGACAGGACTCTATGAGCTCATTCGGTTTTATGGAATGGGCGGCAAATACACCTCTCCCCGCTTGTGGAATGGAGGACTCTGACAGGTAAACGCTTCGTGATGGTGTCGTAAATTCGATATATACCAGCCAATGTATAACGTATGCTGTATCGAAGTACGTTTTGGAGCGGCGGAAGGGATTTGAACCCTCAACCTTCTCCTTGGAAGGGAGACATTCTACCGTTGAACTACCGCCGCGTATGCAATTGTTAATGTATAACCGACAAGGTATCCGCTATTATACTGACTCTTTTCGTGCCATGCAATCAACGCAATGTGGTTACCGTGTCTCCTATTTGTATCCCGTATTTACCAGCTAAACCTGCATTTATTTCCAATACTTTATTTACGGCGCTTTTGGGAATATAGGATGGCATTTCCGTGCCGGTCGCTACGGGCGCGTTGTGCGTAATATCTACGATCGTATCGTCCAGTATCCAGATAATATCCAACGGAAAGCGCATTCCTTTCATCCAAAAAGAATACTGGGTTTTATCCCGAAACAGGAAAAGCATTCCGCTGTCTGCCGGAAGAGTATCCCTGTAGCCCAAACCTTTTTCTTTTTCAGCGTCAGTAACCGCTAGTTCTATCTTGAATACGCGGTCGCGGATTTTTACGGCGGGTATATGCGGTCGGTTTAGATAATATATACCGAGAAGTACGGCGACGATGGCAAGTATGCCGGCAGCGAATTTAAACCGTTTTAGGTATTTCATATTATTTGGTACGGTGCTGTAAAAAGGATATCATTTCCGTAAGATTTTTTTTGTATTGTGCCGTAGTCGGAAGCTGTTCAACTGAGGCCAAAGCAGTTTTTTCGAGTCGTTCTATCTCCAGATTTATTTCTGCGCGGATGCCGTATTTTTCCATAAGGGTGCAGACATACGCAATTTCGTCGGGTGTTGCGCTAGCATTTCCGAAGATGGTATTCGTTTTTTCTTTTTCCTGCGGTGTAATTTTTCGGAATAATTTAATGGCGAGAATGGTTTTTTTATTTTCCTTTATGTCGTTCCCCACTGCTTTACCCGTTTCCGCTTCCGAACCGAATAGTGCAAGTTCGTCGTCACGGAGCTGGAAAATTAATCCACACAGTTCTCCCAACGACTCCAATTGGCCGATTACTTTTTCCGTCTGTCTGGCAAGTATGGCACCGGCCATGAGCGGCAACGAAAAGGTATAGCGGGCTGTTTTGTATCTGTACATACTGTTTACCGCGTCTTCGGTAGCAGTCACCGGTGAACTGGCGATGGTTACGTCGTCCATTTCCCCGAGACCCACGATAGTCATTTCCCGGGCGGTAAGACTGATAATTTTTTGAATAGTTTCCGTAGCTGCATCCAGTGCAGATAAACGTTTAAACGCCAGGAAAAATCCCAGGTCAGCTGCGCATATACCTAAACTCAGACCGTAATGTTTGGGCTCGATGTATCCCCGCTGAGTCGCTAAATCGCTGTATTGTTTGGCGATGGTGGGATTTCCCCGCCGTAGATCATCGCGATCAATAATATCATCATGAATCAGCACCGCAGACTGCAAGAGTTCTAATGCTACCGCCATGTCTATTGCGGCGTAGCGTTTCCTGCCTCCGAACATTTCGTAGGAGAATACGGATAGTGCACCGCGGATGGTTTTTCCCTGAACGGACATATCCCGCAGGCGCTTTAATGCATCTTCACCCCACTCGTTTATGGTTTTTAAGAAGGTAATTTCTTCCTCGAGGAATTCTTCGATACGAACGTCTATTTCGGATTTGGAGTCGGCAATAATTGAGATCATGCAGTAATACTGTATCAGTTACAAATTTATTTAACTGTCTTGTCGGGATGGGCAGATTCGAACTGCCGACCTCACGCTCCCAAAGCGTGCATTCTAGCCAACTGAACTACATCCCGATTCTGGGGAAAACCTAACGGTTTTTCCCAACCTTTTCCCTCTATTGTGTCACGAACGATTCTCCGTCAACTACGTTCGTGACGCTTCTTATCTCTGTTAAATAAACTCTGTATTGAACTCCGATTGGGAACACTTTAACGGTTTTTCCCAATGATTTAATCGTTTCACTTTTGAATGGGTTTGGTGCCGAAGGAGGGACTCGAACCCTCACCCAGTTACGGACACGCTCCTGAAGCGTGCGCGTCTGCCAATTCCGCCACTCCGGCTCATTTTATAACATTTCGCACACGTACATGCGGTCACCGTTTTTTCCGAGTATTGTGCCGAGGGTGGGACTCGAACCCACACGACTTTTTAGAGTCACAGGATTTTAAGTCCTGCGCGTATACCATTTCGCCACCCCGGCCTTCTGGGACGGGACCTATGGTCCCTTTCCAACGATCCCCCTTACCAAAGTGTCGCAGCTATTCTCACCCAATCCTAACGCTGCGACGAATTGTAACTCACCCATCTACTAACGTTGGTACTCAGTCTGCTTCAATTTCCATTCTAAGAAAAACTGATTGTTTTTCTCTTTAGAACGTTAGTATTGTACCCCATCGGGCTACGGTTTGCCAGATAAAAAACGATTGAATCTGGCTTACTAGAGTGCGGTTGTTTCAGTTCATCCTTGACAAGCCTATTAAATTCTGTTTTTTTCATATAGTGAGAAATAATAAAAAAGAGAGAAATATCAGAAAAAATAAGCGGGTTACCATTGCCCTGCTCTATCATTATTTACCAGACGACAAAGCGGAAAAATACTTCAGTAAGGAACATACTTTGGTAGATCAGCAGACGGATATTATTGTGCAATATATGGAAACGTTATTTAAACGTCATAAATATACTGTACAGATTATTCAGGTGACCGAGGATGATATTTCCAATCTCAAAAAATTGAAGGCGGATTACGTTTTTAACTTGGTAGACAGTAAGGCTATGGAAGTGCAAATAGCACGGATATTGGACAGATTAAAAATTCCCTATTCGGGTTCATCTTTTGAGGCCATTAAAACCAGTAACAATAAAGTACGTTCAAAACGGTTATTTGAGAAAAATGCTATTCCTACGCCAAAGTTCTGCCTCCTAAAGCTGAAAGAACGGGTAACGCGGAAGCATATTCCCAGTAAATTTCCGCTCATCATAAAACCGGCTTTTGAACACTGCAGCATCGGTATTACGAATAAATCCATTGCCCGTACCTTTGAAGACATGAAAGATATAGTAAAAACACTGCGCCGTGAGCATAAACAGGCATTGCTCGTGGAAGAGTTTATCCCCGGGAAAGAATTGCAGGTAACCGTGCTGGAAACTCCCGATAAAACCGTAGCGCTTCCCATAGCCGAGATTGCATTTAAAGGGAAAACGAAAAATAGATGGAATATTTATGGATTTGACGAGAAATGGAGCAAACATTTGCCTGTGTATAAAAGTTGTCATTTTGTAGCACCACCCAAGCGGATTGGACCGGACATTGATATGCAGATAAAGCGGGATGCCATCCGGGCTTTTTATTCGTTCGGCTTACGCGATTATGCCCGGTTTGATTTACGGTATAACCCGAAGAAGAAACAATGGTATTTTCTGGAAGCAAATGCCAATGCCGGCTTTGATCCACTTCCCCGGGATGCCATGACCGTTTCCATTAAGGCTCACGGTATGACTCTGGATGATTTTGTGTTGCAGATCGTGCGTAACTCCATCCACTAATTACGTCCCGGTCATAAACTATGGTATAATTTCCAATGTTTTCTCCCCGAAATAGGAAACTGAAGGTATATGATCCGGTCTGGTTTCACTAGAGGGAAAAGGTTAGGAAATCCCGCTGAGCGGGAGTTTCCAGAACTGGGTTTCGTAGAGAGTTTATTTAACAGAGATAAGATTCGTCATGAACGGAGTTGACGGAGAATCGTTCGTGACACGATAGAGGGAAAAGGTTGGGAAAAACCGATAGGTTTTCCCCAGAATGCGGACGTGGCGGAATTGGTATACGCGCAGTCTTGAGGAGGCTGTACCGCAAGGTGTGGAGGTTCAAGTCCTCTCGTCCGCACCATACAGAACTTTTTAAATAGCTTTTCAAATTACCACGATTTGACGGGCTATTTTTAGGTTCAAGCGGTCCACTTTTATCATTACTCATTTTTGCACCCTCCTTTAACTTCAAAAAGATAAATCTAGGCTGATATTCAAGTTTCTGATCTAGTAAGATCGGGTTCAAGCCGATTGCCTTGAAAATGACTTTTTTGTCTTCTGAATCACCGTTTTCAAAGCGTTGATTGGCTAGTAATGCAAATTCGAATGAGTCTTTGGCTACGTCTGCCCAATCAGAACCGTTGTTATTTGCCTGAGCCAGTTGTCGGGTAATGTTGTCCTTCTCGATCATGAGCTCCCGCTTTCTATCCGCAAACTCAGTATCAGATAGTAAACTCCCGTCATTCTCTGGTGAAATCTTAAGCGCTATCAGATTATCAATTCGACGATTTACCCCGTCTAAAGCAGTCTGGAGCGCCTCTGAGCTATTCTTATTTACAGCTTGACTCTTCTCTTTGGTTTCATCGAGCGCCTCATAAGCCCAATCGACAAATTCTTTATCTTCGATATTAAACTGGAGTAGATCGCTCGAGAACTGACCTTCAAGTTTTGAAGTAGCAATATATGGCTGTGAACACTTAGTTTGACCTTTCTTCGTACAACAATAATAACCAAATATTTGCTCGGTCCCATTCTTGTATTTCTTCTTATGCTCTTGCGCCGTGATGCAGTAGTGACACTCTCCGCATTTCATGATTCCATTAAGTGCAAAATCATGTACCTGTATTCTTGCCTTTGATCTGCCATCCAAAATATCCTGTAAGAGGTTAAATTCTGCCTCGCTCAACATAGCAGGATGCTGACCTTGATAGAGCTTCCCTCCATACATGAATTTGCCGGTATAGAAGGGGTCTCGCAACAGCCTGTGCATCCAGCTTTTTACAATCGGTTTACCTGACTTTGAGCTCCTGATCCCTAATATATTTGCTTCTCTCATCAAGGCTTGAACGCTGTAGTTACCAGTTAATGCAAGATCAAACAGCTTTCTCATGAGTGGAAAGTACACAGGGTGAGCTGAGATATCTCTGAGACCCTGAGGTTTCTCATGATTATTCTTGTAGCCTGGTCTGGCTTTGCCAGGGAACACGCCCCGTTCAGCTTTAAGCTTTAGAGCCTCAGTCACATTAACACTTTTGTTATCATTCTCGAGTTTTGCCTGAGTGCAGAGGAGATTCAGCATAAACTTATCATTCGGATTATTACGGAATGTTTGATAAGGAGTAACTACTTCAATGAGTTTCCCTTGATCCATCATATAAATGATTCTGCCAGTATCGACTGTATTTCTTGATAACCGTGATGGATTTAGTAAGACTATTCCGTTTACATCACCGTCTTCAATTTTCTGGATAAGTTGACCAAAGATTGGTCTGCCAGGCGTTTTGGCTGTTCGTTGTTCCATAAGTGGCTCCCCAACTAATTCAACGCCTCTTTGGTGTACCAGAGCAGTTAGATTAGTGATCTGATCAGGTAGGGATTGGATTTGTCGCTCATCGGATTCACTACTTTTCCGGCAATACATCATGTAGCGAGGAATTATGGGAGCTTGGCTTTTACCTTGAGTGTTATAGTCTGCGAGTTTCATATTGCCTCCCTTCTGATTCCGATGATTTATTAACCTTCGAATCGATCATGTTTGTTTTTGGTTTTGGTCTAATTAAAATTTCCATTAGGTTTAAAAAATGGTTTGCCAATTCAGTTGCCTCCTCATCTGTGAGAGTAATGTCATATTTGTCCTTATATAGCTTCTTAAACTTATCTAAATACTCTTTACTTATCATGGCTGTACTCTTAAATAAACTACAACTATAGTTACAGAATAGCAATTATAGTTATAGTTGTCAAGCATATTTCAAGGCTAAATTATAACTATAGTTACAGAGGAAATTTAGGCTCAAACTATGTCCTATAACTTGAAGAAATGAGAGTTCTTTGATAAACTACCGTCAAATTGCGAGTGATATACTACGATTATGAATATGTTGCCAGATGAAAAAAGCCAGAAAGCGTTCGGTAAAAACCTGCGCTCTGTTCGGGAGGATAAAAACCTTTCACAAGAAGAGGTTGCGGTACTGAGTAAAATTTCTACAACCCACTATGCTGGCATTGAACGAGGAGAAGAAAACCCTACTTTTTCAGTGATCGAAAGTATTTGCAAGGCGCTCAAGATTAAATCATCCCAAGTCCTTCCGTTTTAAGCTTTTGCTCACAAGGGGAACTTCCTGTATACTCTCAACTAAATCCTGCCTATTAAGGTCGGATTATGCTTAATATAACTTCCATACAAGAAACTCTAGCTCCGTATTTAACTTCGTTGCTCACCTCATTTAATCCTTTTATTACTCCACTC
This sequence comes from uncultured Gammaproteobacteria bacterium, assembly GCA_964629685.1. Classification (GTDB taxonomy): domain Bacteria; phylum Patescibacteriota; class Microgenomatia; order UBA10105; family UBA927; genus CAZVTT01. Next base: position 101,526 of record CAZVTT010000004.1, on the reverse strand, counting down.
AAGTTAGTTTTACTTGCTTTGGTGCTCTTATATGTCTGTTTTCAGATATTTCGGGTATATCTTTTCATTAAACAGTTAAAAGAGAAAAGTATCCTTTTTGAGATTAAACCTCTCAAAAATACAGAACAGTCTTCATATACAACTCAGCAATTATTTGCCATTCTGCATGGGCTGGCCAGACAACGATCATTTATCAACCGTTTATTTGATATCCAAAAAACCTATTCTTTTGAGATAGTTTCGACGAAGAATGGCGGAATAACCTATTACACAAGAATTGGAGAAGATGAAGCTGACTTAGTTAAGAAAACCCTCTTATCCTATCTACCCGGAATCAGTGTAAAAGAAACGACTGATTATCTGGAGTTACTTACTAAGCAACATACACGAATATCTAGTTATAGACTTTCACGACACTTTGCATACCCACTTAAACACCAAGAGGATTTAGCCAGCCATGATCCAATAGCATACCTAACAGGAAGTATGACTAAGTTAAGTGACGATGATCTAACTGCATTTCAGGTCGTATTATCGCCTCTGCGTAAATCTTCACTTCCTGACGTTTCGCGTATTTCTCATCTTATTTACTCAGGTAAAGATATTGTTTCAAACTTGGGCAATGATGCAAGCTCAAATCCAGTTGTAGTCTTATTCAAAATGCTCTTCGGTTTAATACTTCGTATACTGATGCTTCCATTCGGATTATTAGTCTTTATCACAACAGATGGCAGAGAAGGTCCAATGCTACGGCTTCCAACCGATATCGAACCACTCAAAACACCAAACCCGTATCAGAAGGAATTGGAACAGCTGGTAAAGAATAAATTAGATCAACAGTTATTCTCGGCATCTGTACGGCTCATGGTAGCAAGCAATAATTATAGTGAACTAAGAAAACGGGAACGAGGTTTTCAATCTGCACTTTCCGCGCTTAATAATTCGGAGTACCAGGCACTCATTCCGTCATTTCGGATCAGGGTAAAGATAATTGATCGAATAATGGAATCACTTTACAATTTAAGATTTTTGCTTCCAACTAGATCATTTATTCTCTCGGCCACTGAGGTATCAGATCTCTATCACTTTCCCTATACTAGTACGACTAAGACTGAGGATTTGCTCAAGCAACACAGTAAAGAATTGCCCGCTCCATTATCACTTAAGCAGAAACAAGAAAGTGATTTGTACTTTGGGACAAATACCTATGGTGGCACTGAGACTAAAATAGGGTTAACCGCTGACGAAAGACGGCGCCATGTGTATATTCTCGGAGCTACCGGCACAGGAAAGTCCACGATGTTGCTATCGATGATTAAGCAAGATATTGATCATAACAAAGGGTTATCGGTGATTGACCCACACGGTGATCTGATTGAGCAGATATTGTCTGTAATACCTCGCGAGAGGATCAAGGATGTAGTCTACTTTAATCCAGATGACATTAGCTATCCTATGGGCATCAATCTTCTTGAACTAACTCCAGGGTTAAATCCTGAAGATGCTATCAGAGAAAAAGAATTTATAGCAGAAAGTATTATCTCGGTCTTCCATAAAATCTACACCGATAAATACTCCGGGCCAAGAATGGAATACATCTTGAGAAATACTATTCATACTGCCTTTACCGTTCCAGATGCTACTTTGTTTACAGTGTATAAACTCCTCATAAACACGAGCTACCGAAAATCTGTTACCAAAAACCTGACAGATGAGAATCTTAACGATTTCTGGAAGTTTGAATTTGCCAAAGCGGGTGATTATCAAAAAGTGAAAATGATTTCTCCAATAACCAATAAGATCGGTCGTTTCCTGTTTTCTCCAACAGCTAAGCGAATACTCGAGCAGGGTAAGTCAACCGTAAACTTCGATACCATTATGAATGAAGGGAAAATACTCTTATGCAATCTCTCAAAAGGCAAGATCGGAGAGGATAACTCAAGTGTTTTTGGAGTTTTAATCATGGCAAAGATTCAGTTGGCTGCCTTAAAGAGAGCCAGGATGAAGCAGGAAGAAAGAAAAGACTTCTTCTTGTATGTTGATGAGTTCCAAAACTTTGCTACACCAGCGTTTGCCCAAATCCTCTCAGAGGCGCGAAAATATAGACTTGGCGCTATCTTAGCTCACCAAACCACCTCACAACTTGAAGATGTTTCACTCGTAAATATTACCCTAGCTAATACGGGTACAGTGATTTGCTTTAGAACCGCTAACCCAGAGGATGAGCGGATGATCTTGCCACAATTCAGGCCATATATCGAACAGGGTGAAATCGCGAGCCTCCCCTCATATCACTTTTACATGAGGCTTGGAGCACTTAACCCAGAAGAACCATTTTCAGGTGTTACTGTTCCAGTACAAATCGAATACAGTCAGAATAGGGTTAATGAGGTTGTTGAATCGTCGAGAAAATTGTATGCCAAGTTCTACACTCCAGATATACAAATACCAGTCAAAAAATCTACTAATCAAGCTACACAAAAGATCTATTCTACAGTGCCATAACTTTACCTACCGGTAGGAAAATATTATTTTTAGTTTAGCCCGATAAATAGACCTTTTTAACTTTTACTTTTACCCCTTATTCCTTATATATAAGGGAGAGGAATGATACAATCATTCCAGATTCTGCTCTACACATACTATGGACAATCAAAAACTATCCGCTCTACAACTCAACATTCTTCACTATCTCTATCGCTTTCGCTTCTTAACCAGTCTACAGCTTCAAAAACTTCTTACTCACAAAACTATCCGCCTGACTAACTACCACTTACAACTACTCACTTCAAAAAATTACATCGGCAAACACTATACACGATCACTAGGCCTAGCTAATCTCCCAGCAGTCTATTATCTAACGTCAGGAAGTATCCAGATATTAGAACAACAAGACAATATCGATAAACGAGCCTTGAAACGAATCTACAGAGAAAAAATCAGATCTCAACAATTTATCGCTCATACCTCATTTTTAGCAGAATACTTCTTACATCTAAGCCAAGAATCAGAAAAAACCAAGCACACACTCCATTTCTTTACCAAAACAGATCTACTGGCACACCCCTACATGCCTCACCCATTACCCGATGCTTATTTTGCTCGGGTAGATATTGCAGGCAATACAAAAAGATACTTTGTCGAAGTAGTTGAAGATAGCTCGCCTCGGTTTGCCTTGCGCAAGCGAGTCCAAGAGTTCTGTGATTATATCGATGACGGAAAATTTGAGGAGGCGACTAACCATCCATTTCCGGCCATACTTTTTATCTGTCCTGGATACGGCAGTATGATCTACCTAAAGAAACATATAGCCCGTATTTATGAAGAAACACCGCTTGATCAAGTAGATATATACCTTGCAACTAGAGAGGGTGCATTTTCAGGACATTGGGAAAAGGTGGAAGCGGAAGACGACTAACTACGGCATAAAGAAATAGTTATATTCATCAAATGGAAAATGCCCAGCGGGTTTATTCAAGAGAAGATCTGCCATTTCCCACGCGCTCATAGATTCCGATATTCTATATTCTGCGTTTGTGTCGATAGTGCCGTCCTTTCCCACTTTGATTGCCTTGTCGCTTGGCGTGGTGTCTTTGGTGTGTTCTAGAGCATATCTGAACGCTTTTTCATTTCGCACAAATCCATAATAGAAAAGATTCCCTATAAGTGCATCGAGTGTTACATCAGTACTTATTCTTAAATCTGCTGTTCCATCTACTCCTGGCTTCGATCTTATCTGCTCGGCCTCCGCTACAGGCATATGCAGGCGTTCAATAAAATAATCTTCTACCTTTTTGGCTGATTCCCAATCTTTCCCTGGCGCTTTGAAATTTTCCTCGTTTGGTTTGGTAAAGAAATAATAACCACCGGTTGCCAACAATAAAAGCACAACCAATATTATTATTTTCTTGATCATGCCTTTATTATAGACCTTTTAAGCTAGTAGTCGCCTAGGCGCCTCCCAAGTACGTAAGCAATTTCTTTTCTGCCTTCATCTGTTTGTCTAAACTCATTAAACAGTCGAGCCCCTTGATCGCTTAAGAGCGGGATAAACTCGGGTAACGTATCCATTTCAATTTTTCTAAACTCTTGCAGACGTAAATCGACTGTATAACCTTTAAATACTGGTAATACTCTGATCATATATTTTCCTTTCTCGGATACCCATCCGCGGAGTTGGGGCCCCGCGGTGGGTACAATATTTATAATTTTGCACTGGGCATAACTTCGCTGATTCTCTTCTCGTCAAAATACAAATCTCTCTCAATCCCTAATCCAAAGTTGCCATGATAGCTTTCGAGTTCATCCAGAGAAAAAGAGCCCCATTCGTCATTCCAATCCCCAAAGATGGAAACAAATCCGAAAAACTCTCTCGATGCTGGATCGTACTCGGTTGCGTACCATGTACCCGCGCCTGTTGGGTTAAAGAATTTCGCAACCACAACAGGATCGCTACTGTCTTCCTGCCTGCCTAGCTTGGCAAACCTTTCTAGTAGTCCTTTTGTAAGTAGTTTCATAAATATTCACCTCCTTTCTTTTGGCTTCTTCCCGAAATTAATAGTTGGGAAGTATGGCCATACTTCCCATACCAGGGGAACCCGCAAGCAGGGTGAAATTTTGCAAGGGCAAACGAAGTGCAGTTTATTGGAGCGAAGCGGAAACCCTTGCGAAATGAGGGGTAAGACCCCTACTTACCATTAAAAAGAATTGGCTATTGATTGAATCGAAAATTCAGTATTACCTGAGAAAATATAGATATCCTAAAAATAAACCTAGGAGTAGTAAGCCAAGTTTTCTTGGAATAACTTTTCCATTATTTTTAATAATGATGGAAACAAAAATTAAAGTAGTTATAGAAAGCATCGTTATTTCATATTTTGAAATAATATTCCATGGAGAAAATAGTAGTAGCATCCCGCCGATTAGAGTTAAATTAAAAATATTGCTCCCGATAAGATTACCAATTACAATTTTATTTTGATGATCTCTCTGACTAAAAATAGTAGTTAATAATTCAGGTAATGAAGTCGCGATAGCAGTAATTGATAATCCTAAAATTGTGGTTGAATATCCAAGTAATACAGATAGTTGCTCTACAGCTGATACTGTCAGCCAGCCTCCAGCAACAACGCCTACAAGCGAGCTAGCGATCATAGCACCAAGCTGAGAGAAACTCACTCTATTTTGCCTTCTCACATAACTTTTAGCATCTTCATGAGTTCTCCCATTAACCCCCAATAAATATTCTTCTCTAATTATGAACAAAGATATGATTAGTAAGATAGATCCCGCTATATATCCTGGTATTTTGAAAAAATATAAAAGCAAGAATAATACTGTTGTACCGAGCATAATGAATATATTCTTTTGTGTTTTTGTTGTACCAACCTTAAGATTTCCCGATAATATTCCAATTCCAAGCACGAGCAAAACATTAACAATATTGGAACCGATGATGTTGCCGGTCGCAAGACCAGCATCCCCTCGTAATATTGCCAATCCAGACACGACTAGTTCTGGTAACGATGTGCCTATGGAGACAAGAGTCAACCCAATAATAAGTGGAGATAAGTGAACTACTCCAGATAATCTTTCTGCAAACTTAATTAATTGTTGTGTTGATACCAACAATAACAATATGCCAAGCAAAAACAATGCGATAGACATCTGCATACTTTTAAGTATATATGAGTCTGTACCATCGTGACCATCTTTCTTATTGTGATATAACTAATTTGTGCCTAAAACGAAGCTTATAAAAGTTGATACAGAGTTTGTCCAAAAATGGGCTGGTGTTCTTGAATCAACTTTTGATGAACACGGAATGCTGACAAAGGTAATGGAAGTAAATCTTCAGGATAACGGTGTTGAATATAGGCTCAGCATTGTCGCTGGACTCAAATTGAAATATATTATTGAGCTTGAACCCGATATAGCATTAGCAATGGCTTCACCTACAGGACATGTAAAGATAGAAGCGCCGATTCCCGGAACCCAATTTGTAGGCATTACGGTTCCAAAACCCAAAGAAGCCGAACCCGTGAAGGAACAGAAACTTAAAGTGGTACATCTGACAAAAGAAGTAAAAGTCCCAGAATATTCATTTATTGAAGTAACTCGTGACCTGTTTACACTAGTGTTTAGATCAATCGGAAAATATAGCTATATTTTGGCTGAGAAAACTCAAAAAATCGGACAGAAGAAATAGAAAAATTACTTGTCCAGAATAACCTTTATATCGGTCTTCTCCAAGTCTAAATGTTCAGCTAATTTAACGACAATATCACGCTTAAGATTGGTGTTCGTATTATTTTCATAAAAATATGAGGTTTCATTTATCGCATTAGGTGTCCTTAGTTCGCTTGAATCTGAGGTTATATATCGATGCAAAAAGTCGTCACTTGTTACATAGTCATAGAGTTTGTCATCTAACATGAATAGTTTAGTAAGTATTGTCCCAAGCACAGCAGCCCAACTATTACACTCTGTAACTTCACCAAGTATTGAAACTCCCTTTACTTTCGATCCCGTTAGGTCCTTATCATCATAGAACGAGAGCTCAGTTTCATTCACAACGGGAACAAAGTTAGTCTTTGGAAGTGGCCAAATCTTTTCAATTTGGTCATACCACCATGATTCGCGTTCCTCTAGCGCTAGAATATCCCATTTTTCTTTATTCTTAACGTATTGATTAATCAGGAGAGGGCTTTCGTTGAATCCATTTTCTGTCGTCTTTTTGATCTCAAAATCGTTGTTTGAATACTTTGAGTTATATCCTGTTAACGTCAGGTTCGGCAGAGTATGTAAATATTGCTGATGAATTTGTTCGTAATTGTCACCTAAAGACTCAATCCACGCTTTATTCAGAGTTTGGGGCATGACATGTTCAATCGTGAGCTGAATCTCTTGCTTGGCGATTTGTTTGAGGAGAGTAGATTCTTTGGACTGATCGTCTACGGAACTAAGAACAAAATAAATATAGTAATTTCGCTGACTGTACATCGGATTGTTTTTAATAGCGCTCCTGATCTCAGCTTCTTTGGGTATGCGTAGTCCACCAGTTTTATCAGTCAAAATGTATCCAAGTATTTCGGAATATTTTTGGTCGGGATATTCAGATAGGTATTTCTCTATATCTTTATGGATTGATGAAAATAAGTTGTTAACGCCAGTTGTTGGGATATTGCAAATAATTCTTCTCGTTAGATATGTTTCTACACACTCAAAAACTTTATAGAGCTCCGTGTTATCTAATTTTCCGTGGGTGTATTCATCCAAGACTCTCATCAAAAAAGGGAATGGAGTTTCAAGTTTTAAGTAATTGAGCCTAAATCCCTTATCTGCTACAAATTTATAAACTCCTTCCTCGTCGAGATTAAATTTCAAAAAGATATAGTGATATAAATAATCTACAACTTGCCCATAAAATTCTTCTAGCTTTGAGATATCACCCTGAACCTCGCCAATGTATGAATAAAAAAGCTTTTTAAACTCTGGATATACTTGTTCGATTTTAACTTCCTTCTGTAATTTACTAGTCAGATAAAACTTGAAAAAGTCTGAAATGTAGTCTTTATTGATATACGTTAAACGACTTTCAATTTTTTGCCAATATTTCTTAAGTACCAGATCTCTCGCTTGGTCGTTATTAAGCATTAGGGCAAAGTTACGAATTTTGTCTCCATCAGTCAGTGGCTTACCTGTGGAGTTTATGCTCTCAAAAATCTTTTGCGGGTTATCATCAGTAGCGTCTAGCGCGATGGTAACGACCTCAAAATTCTTCAGAATGTCTATATATTTTTGAAGATCCGTTTTCTCTTTAAAATATAGGTAAAATTGCTCATATGCTTGATATAGCTTACTGTCTTTACTGTGTGGGCCAAATTCTCGTTCAAATATCTGTTCAAATATTTCGTTATCAGTCGTAACAGTGCGCAATTTTATGCGATTTTTCTCTTCATTGTAATCATGACTGTTGTATAAATATTGATCTTTAATTGCTTGAGCTGGAATTGTAGAGGATGCTGGGTTATCCGAAATTATGTGATATAGAGCAGTCAACATCAATAAAACTGTGGTAGCCCTCTGTTGTCCGTCGATGATGGTGCTATTGTTTCCCTCATTAAGATAAACAATGCTGCCAAAATAATGATTTTTACTTTTGACTAAGACTGATTCAAGATCATCAATAAAAGAACTAATATTTGCTTTATCCCATGAATAAGGGCGTTGAAAGTCGGGAATTACGAAGTATTTCCCGGGTGTATAGAGAAACGTATTAATGTTGTCGTGAGTCACCTTCATAATGCAATTATACTCATTTATTCATAAAACCAGCTATAGTCAGGGTTTTCAACCTCCACAATCTTACTTTTAAGCATTTTATAGACGCCGTCTTCCTGAACTGTTTGCCAAGTACCTTCATAAAAATGCATCTCTGCTTCATTGTCCACCCAATTCTTAGTTGAGAACTTTACAAACGCCGTATCTTTACTATTCTCATATTTCTCGGCCTTGATCACATCTACATCTAGTATATCTGTAAATCTGCCAGTCCACTCTTCAAAATTGGTCTTCTTGAGGTATTCCTGACTAAGCAGTTTAAAGCCCTCTTCCATTCTTCTGGCTTTCAGATAAGTGTAAAAGGCTTTCACTGCTTCTTCCGGAGACTTCGAGGCATCAACTTCAATTTTGGTGACATTCTGATCAGTAAATGAGGGGATCATTGTATTTGCCTGATATCCAGAGATAAAAAGGGAGAGACCTGCCAAGGTCATTGTGTTGATTCCGACTACATTGCCGCACTGATCTGTAAGTGGACCACCGCTCATGCCTTTTACGAGACTAACATCAGTTTGGATGTATACGACGGGATCTCTTTTTGACTTTCGGTATGCAATAAAGTTGCCTTTGGCTATTGTGGCCTGACCTACTAAGTCGGTACCGAGTGGGTAGCCGGTGGCGATAAGCGGTTCGTCTTCATATATGGTTAATTCAGCGTTAGGTAAAGGTAATACAAGGTCAAGAAAAGATTTGTCTGTCGTCAAAACAGCTAAATCAGCTTCTTTATTGCCTGTGATCTTGATAGGGGTAAAGAATTTTCCGTCTGGCAAGATTACTTTTGGACTCGGTTCATCCGCAATCACATGGAAATTGGTGAGGATTTGATTCTGGTTGATAAAGAAGCCTGTACCCTCGGAATATCCGCCCACAATCCGTACTACAGAGCCTTGTAGTTTATCTTTAGCTCCTATTGAGCATAGGAATTTACCATAGAAACCATATTGTGTTCTTAGGTAATCGGCAATCACAAAGAGTGAAGCTGCCATATAGATAACCACCCCTAGTATAAAAAGGGACTTGAGAAAATTCCGTAGTCCCCGGAAGGGATAAATAATTGTTTCTATCAAAATCTTTAACAAGGCAAAGACTAATCTCAGGACAAATCTGATCAAATAGTACGCAGAATATGTAATAAGCTTTATGGGAAATAGATATAAAGGGAACAGAAGTTTATTAAAATAAGCTTTGAGTCGAAGCGTGTATTTTACCCAGAGTTGCCTCAGATTTTTAACGAGGACATCTATCTTTTTTTCCAATAAGTCCATAAGTATTATTCCGATGTCTTCTCGAGTTTCACAATCAACTGCTCAAGCTCTTTAAGTAAAGGGTGATCCCATTGTTCTTTAGCCATCTCTAACACTTCTTTTTCAAACCAAACCTTTTTATCTTTGCCTCGATTAAACTTTGTCCACAGTTTTGACCCTTCCTTTTCGTATTGTTCAAAGAAAGAATGAAGATTAGCAATCTTATCAACCACACTAACCATAATTGCTTTCTCTCCACCTTTCCGCACACTCTCAACATACTTTGACTTCTTCTTTTCCCAATCGGTTGAATCTGATAACTCCTCATCATTAGATACGGCTTTAACAATCCGCAAAACTTCTTGCCCACAGGCATCTTCTACTTCATGTTCCTGACATTTCGTGTCCTCAAGTAAATCATGACAATATCCGGCTGCAATCACTTCTGGTGGAAAATTATTTTTCCAGAGCATGTGAGCAACTTCAAGTGGGTGTTCGACGTATGGATGACCATCTCCTTTGCGTTTTTGACCGGCATGATACTTCTTCATGAGGAATACGGCATTAAACACTTCTTGGGAAAGTAGCAAGGAGCTAACACGAAGTAATTCCTTTCCTCCGGACAGTAATACAAACTCATATCCGCCGTCTTCAGCGGTCTCAAGCCACTGTTTATACGATTTCATTTTCGGATTTTCATGGAAGAATCCACCTAGTGCAGTATCCAACATCATTTCAAGATCTTCGCCTTGAGCAAGAATTGTGTATTTTTCGTCATCGAAAATATCAGCTAGAGGGTATGAGTCGAGTAGATCAATTTTTGCTAGTGTATACATAAACATCCTTTTAGACTTACTTATCGGCTATAATCGCATTATATGCTAACTAAATCAGATTTTCTTCTGTTTCTTGAGGCACCAATGCACTTATGGGCAAAAGAGCATGAAAAGTTGCAGATAACGACTCCATCAACCTATGACCAGCACCTCATGAAGCAAGGGTATGAAGTTGAAAAGGTGGCACATGATTACCTCACCCAATATGTACTTCCAAAATACAAAAATGCCAAACTGCTTTGGCAACAAACATACGTGTCGGGTGAGTATCAATCTCGAGCAGATGGCATTATCCATGACCTTGATACAGACACCTATGATATCTACGAAATCAAAAGCTCAACCTCAGAGAAAAAGGATCACCTACCTGATGCTACGTTCCAATCTATCGTGATAGGAGACACGCTTACCGTTGGTTCGGTTCACTTGATACTCCTCAATGACGAGTATGTTCGTGGTGATTCGCTCGATATTGAACAATTATTTAAAATGCAAGATGTGACTAGTGATGTCAATGAAATGACTCCTATGGTTCTCTCACAAATGAGAGAGGCGCTACGAATAATAAAATCGGATAGCTTAGACACTATCCTCAACTGTCTCAATCCAAAGTGCTGTCCTTGCATGGATCTTTGTCACCCCGACTTACCACGATACTCGATCTACAACATCCCAAATCTCACTCCGAAAAAGCGTAGGCAGTTAGAAGAGGCCAAAACGGTTGCAATCGACGATGTGGACTTAAATTTCTCCTTTACACCAAAACAACAGAAGATCGTAGATGTCATGCAAAGCAAGACTCCATTTATCGACAAAACAACGATTCGGGGGTTACTACACGGCCTTACATACCCACTCTACTTCCTAGACTATGAAACATATGATGAAGCCATGCCTCTCTATAAAGGCCATAAACCATACCAGAAGATGGTATTCCAGTATTCGCTTCATATTGTAAGCAACAATAGCCAAGATATACAGCACGAAGAGTATGTAGCTACGGAGCCTGGTGATCCTGCTAGTGAGCTTGTAAAACATCTCCGAAGCCGTATCAGCGACACTGGATCAGTCATTGTCTGGAATAAGGCGTTTGAAGGTGGACGAAACAAAGAAATGGCTGAGCAATTCCCAGAGTACAAGGATTTTCTACTAGATATAAACAATCGCATGTTCGATCTCATGGAAATTGTCTCAAAAGGCTATTATCTCCACCCAGACTTTAGAGGTAGTTGGTCAATTAAAAATGTTCTTCCGGTAATGGTGCCTGATCTAAGCTATAACGATCTTGATATCAACAAGGGAGATATGGCCATGATTGCTTGGTGGGAGATGGTACATAGTAACGACACGACTGCGAAGCAAAAAACCGCTGACTCACTCCTTCAATACTGTGGATTAGATACTTTTGCCATGGTGAAGATATGGGAAGAGCTAAGCAAGTTAATCTAGATCGTCTACAAGATCGAATGCGTCTGATTCATCTATTCCATAATCTTCTATAATAGTTTTAACTCGTTCGACCGTTTCCTTGTCTAGATCATTATTTTCCATAATGTTTTTTGTTTCGTCGTCTATATCTGTCATATCATGCATTAACTACAGTCATTAAATCAGCATAGGAACTGACGACACTATATTTGACTTTGTCGTTACTAATGACTGAAAAGTGTCTTCGAGCACATTCTATTTTCGCTTTTTCGACCTCTCGGAGCTGTAGATCACTGGAATCTCCTTTAGATTCAGCGACAAAGTAAATGTGTTTTACGCTTCCTTCTTTAAATGAAATCGCCCAATCGGGATTATACTTTCCCATTGGAGTGTTGATATAGAATCCGCTCGGAAGTTTAACGTATAACTCTACAATATCTGCAGTATCTAGTTCTTCTCCAAAAGTTTTTTCGACAGTTGAATCGTAACGCAGCTTATCGTATAGATGTTTTCTGGCATCAGCGACATTTTGCCCATATTCACCGCCAATAGTTCCATCTACAAAAATTTCTTCAGCATTCCACGACTCTTCAAGTTTGTCATAAGTGATATGTTCGATAATTGTACTGGCTTTTTGTTCATCAATTAGCTTAATTGACTCACGAATAAATTCTTCCGGATTTCCAGAAAATAACTTAAAAACTACCGGCTCAATCTTTTGTAAAATAGTTGCCACAGTCATGCGAGTCAATTTTGTTGACATGGCAATTTCGCCGATTAAATCATAGGTTACATTCTTAGCTGCAATTTCCTCTAACATGACTTGTTTACCTATCAACTTTTTCATCTCAGGATTATTTTGTTTCGTTGCATCCAGATAACCTTGATTAATTACCACAAGGGTTTGGGTAACTCGTAGATTCTTATTTAATCCGCGAACACATGAATCTATAAGCTTATTTTCATCAAATGAAACTGTGTAATACGTTTTGGAGTTAATTTTTTCCCAAAGATTTTTGAATGCTTTGCTGGCAAATTTTTCCCTATCTAGATTTAATACTGCTTTTTGACGAGCATTGGAGATTATTGGATTTTTCTTGGGATCATATACCGACTCAACTAATTGCATTAGATTATCTGTATATGGAGTTAGATTTGGATCAATTTTACTGACAACGTCTGCAATACGTTGAATTCGAAGTTCGGGTGATAAATCGTGGTATTCATCTGAAAGTTGAGCTTCATGTATTAAACCAGTCATTTGAAGCGCCACAAATAGCTGGGCTGCCTTACTGCTATCAATAGTGATTTCATTCCCAGCGGCATCAACCCACACCTGCCCCGTAAATAATTCTGGCGTAATTGCTCTTGGACGATTCTTTATGACTTCGTAAAATTCGTCTTGAAGCGCCTTGGCAAATTCTTCATAACTCTCGTTTGCAATTACCGTTAATGAATTGATGTCGTGCACACTATGAGTACCAAGGACTTCTGTATCCATTCGGTCACCGTCTTTATTGACACATAAGCGTAAACCGCGGCCAATTTCCTGACGTTTTTTAATATCTCCGAAGCTAGTTCTCAGGGTACAGATCTGAAACACATTTGGATTGTCCCATCCTTCTCGTAAGGCAGAGTGACTGAAAATAAATCTAACCGGTTCTTCAAAACTTAATAGTATTTCCTTTTTCTTCATTATCAAGTCGTACGCATCGACATCAGCAGATTCACTTTCGCCGCGCTTCACATCACTGTCGATTGACCTACCTTTTTTATCTATAGAGAAGTATCCTGCATGTATTTTGTTTGCCGGATTTCGCTCAAGGTATATACGATATTCTCGATCCTCTTCATATGGTAGTTGGTTAAAAAATAAATCAATTGCATTTTTATATTCTTGCTCAAAAACATGGGCATAGAGACCCTTCTGTTCACCTTTTTCATCGTAGTATTTATACTTCGCGACCTCATCGATGAAGAAGAGTGAGAGCACTTTTATACCTTTCTTAAACAACTCACGCTCTTTTTCTAGATGACTCATAATGGTTTCGCGAATTTGAATACGACGGATATCTTCCTCACTACTATCACCAACCACTTGTCCTTGTTCCAACTTTAAACCGTTGGTAAACTCGACAAATCCATCGCGAGCATTAATTTCTGAAATGGTATATCCGTCTCTATACGATTCAATTTCCCCAGAATGATCGTAGATATTATCTCCATGTACGAATGTTTTAACTTTCTTGTTTATCCCATCTCCTGTTGCGTTGTTATATTCAAAAACGACAGTTGCAGATGGACTTTTGTTTGGGTAGACATTAATACGTTGCAGATACAAGTATCCATTTGTTGCAGTCGAACCCTTTATAGAAATACCTTTGACGGTAATTTTTTTAACGAGTTGTCTTTGATATGCATCTACCGCGTCAAGCCGATAGACCATATTAAAATTTTCTCGATGTGTAGCTGAGTACATGAGATAGAAGAGTGGATTAAATTTACCCACAGAATCGCGAGTCACGTTTCGTTGAGCTTCAATACCAATGACGCTTTGTGGCTCATCGACAATTACAATGGGATTCACCGCGGCAATTACATCAATCGGACGGCGGGATCTGAAACTGTCCAATTTCATGAAAATTCTGCGTGCATCCTGCCCTCGGGCATTAAATGCCTGTGTGTTGATAATCATGACATTTATCCCAGGATCATTGGCAAATTGATCAAGCTCATTGAGTCTGGTTGAGTCATAGATAAAGTATCTAAACGTCTTGCCATACTCTTCTTTGAAATGATCAGCGGTTATCTGAAAACTTTTGGCAACACCTTCACGTATAGCAATACTTGGAACTACGATAATATATTTACTCCACCCATATCGGATATTAAGCTCATACATGGTTTTGATATAGGTGTACGTTTTACCCGTACCCGTTTCCATTTCAACTGTGAATGCTGGCCTACTTATCGCCTGTCTGCGTCCATCTTCCCACTCAATATGACTGGTCATCATTTCCAGTCTGTTGGTAGGGAGTATTTTATTTACTTTTTGAACTTCGCGTACATTTCGTAGTAGATCTTCTTCTCGTAGATGTATTTCCGGATTTGACCATCCAGTTTTAATTTCATCAAACAGGGATTGTTTCCCTTGGTCATTAGATCCCTGATCAACCAAGAATCTCCGTGTCTCATTGGGCTGTCCACTAAACACGTCACACACAGCGTTTGTTGCATCTTCTTGGAATTTTTGATGCTTAAATCGGAGTTTCATAGTCATTAAATTACTCTTACCTTTGTATCAGGGGATATGACACGGAAATGTTCTGCCAAATTCACCTTCGCTTGGCTATCTTCAAATGAGGAATCCCGGAATACCGCTGTTAGAGGTTTCAGAGATGCAATTTGCTTAATAGCTTCTTCGGAGACTTTGCTAGCAAAACACGCAATCAACCCAGATACTTCACCAAAATAGTCATATAAATAGACTGTAGCGCCTGATATATCTTGCGTTTTCAGCGGTCGATTGAGTTCAAGAGCTAGCTGAGTAAGCACTCCATAGAGTAAATCAAGTTCAGTTCTGTCTTCTTTAATGTTATCGACTGTTTCCAACAAACTCTCTTGGGTTACTTCGCTAACTGGCTTGTAGACTTCCTTATAGTTAGTATCAGCAATCACTAGTGATCTGAATCCGTAATCCACCTTTGCATCTGGATATTCTTTAGCAATTTTATCTCCCGCTCGACGAATCCGTTCACGAGCAATATCGGGAATTGTGGCATAACCAGCCTTTCGAGCTTCGCTGTCTTCTGGCGTCTCTTCCGGCAACTGAACCATGATCCATTTACGACTTCCTCCATCTTCAGCATTTAGTTGCATGACCGCATGTGCAGTTGTTCCTGATCCTGAGAAGAAATCAACGATTATCGAGTTTTTCAAACTACCCATAGATAGTAAATCCTTTATATATGGGACTGGTTTAGGCGAATCAAATAGCTTTCCGTTCATCAGCTCTTTAAGTTTCGTTGTTGCTGTACTGCTAGAGTAATCAGGTTTAAATAGAACAGATTTAGGTTTTTTAGTTGGACCCTCATCTCCAAGCTGTGGACGTTGCTTTCTATAAAACTGGGTTCCATTAGAAGTTCTTTTGATAATTAGGTTATGTTTATTTTCATTAAATGTAGGTTTTCCCCAATACCAACTTAACTCTTGCTTTTCTGGATTCACAGGCCATACGATCTCGTCATTCGGATTATTAGGATTATTGTCTGCCGTGACATACAATTCGTCATTTTTTGTCAAAAAAATTGGATACCATAGATTTGGTCGTTTACTTCGTGGAGCATTTACCCCAGTCGCTCTTAGATTATCAGCTACTTTGTATATCCCATGTTCATCCTCCAACCAATCATCAAATTCTTCATCTGACACGTTTAACCTACCAAAATCACAACTCACTTTATCTCGTGCGTAAACCAATACATAATCATGAGTTTCTGCAAATCCGTATGCATCTTGATTACCTTTGAGGTTCATTATTACTGGTACAATTCCAATTCTGTTGTCCTCGCCGTAGATTTCATCACTCAGCTTGGTTAAATTTTCACTTTCGTCAACGCCAATAGAAATAAAAATTACTCCGTCTTCACTCAATAGGTTTCGAGCCAACTTCAGGCGGGGGTACATCATTGATAGCCAATCACTGTGATAGCGACCGTTTGATTTTTCATTCTTTTTAAACTGAATATTACCTTTTTCATCCTTGTATTCAGTCGCTTCGTCGTACTCTTCTATATTCGCTTTGAAATTATCGTGGTATACAAAGTCTTTCCCGGTGTTGTACGGAGGATCGATATAGATCATTTTCACTTTGCCTAAATATGATTCTTGGAGAAGTTTGAGGGCGTCGAGATTATCACCCTCGATGAATAAGTTTTCGGTTGAATCCCAATTTTTGCTACTTTTTTCGTCCGGTCTAAATGTCTTATTTATCGGAGCTCCAGCTTCAATGATTGCTTTGCGTTTTCCGACCCAAGTAAAATCGTATTTTTCATCTTTATCATCCAAGCTTCTTAAGTCATCTGCGAGTGATTCAAAAAACTCTCTACTACTGTGCCAGTCTACTTTGTTTAGGTTAATTTTTTCAATCTGGCTCGTGTCATTCATACGTAATTTTTCCTTTCATTCGATAACTCAAGTATACCTTATTTTATAGTTGTTGCTCGAGAGTATAACGTTCCCGAGCCAATTCCTGTTGCTTAGCTATTGATGGCTCATGCAGGATAGCGCGATTTAACGCATCGATTTGTTTTATCAACTTTTCTCTAGTCTGATTATTTTCAATGGCTGATTTAACATCTGGCTTTGTTTTTAAATCCAGATGGGGAGCAATCTGGTGAAGATAATTTTTGTAGATTTCATCAACCGATCTGCCTTTCATTTCAATAGTACTGTCCTTACCCCAATCAGTATCGAAATAGGTAGTGACTTTCATCAGACTATTTTTGGATGATGCAGGCTCTTTAAAGGATATAACCAATTTAGATGCGCTCGGCGTTTTGAGAACAAAAAGAATTGGATACGGAATAAACGTATCGATATGCTTTAAAACTTGTGTATTTATCTCTGACTTTTTAAGAGAAATTTCAAAAATCTGCATCTCTGTATAATCACCGGCTGTAATATTGAGTGTGGTAGGTGAAATTTTGTTTACCCAGACAATTTTTTCAATTTCATCGGTGAACAATTCACGAAGTTTTGTATTTACTGCTGTTTTACTATAAAACTTTTCCTTTGGCACAAAGCGATTAACAACTGTTGAGGAGGGAAGTTTTATCATTTTATTACTAAAAAGTTAATTAGTTCAAAATCATCTAAACCCTTAATTTCTCCAGCCAAAGCAGTTGTTCCACCGGCACTGAAAAGACTATCGGTATCTGCTTCTTGTTTCGTATCAATCATAGATTGAATCGCTTCGGTCAATAGTTTGGTGTACTTCGACATATCCTTACCATCTCTAGTCTCACCATTAAACTGTGCCACTAAATCCGAGTGAGGCTCATCCATACCCTTAGTTAAATGGCGTAGTTTATCAAGTAAGTCTTTGGGTTGGAGATGATTCACTTTTACGCCTCCGTCTTCAGTGATGTATACGAGGTAGAACGGATGCAGGCGGTTTTGCTTATCGATGTTAACGCCTTGGTTGATATTTTTAAGCACAAAAATAATTCCCTTAGGTGTATCTTGCTCTGCTCTAGCAATTGCGTGAATGCCTTTTGGTAAATGTTCAGCGTCACCATACTTTTTAAGCATTTCCTGCAGATCTAAATGAAACTCATTTAGGCCTAAATCCATGATAGATACGCCAGTATTCATTTCTTCAAGATCGACCACCTCGTTTTGAATCTTTTCAAGTTGTTTTTTTCGGTATGCAAGCTCGGCATTATCTGCTTGATCAATAGGGTTATCATTACCGGTTGAAGTAATATTGACGATCTTCATACGGCCTTCAACGCGAGCTTTTAGATTAATGTATTCATCAAGAGAAATGTTTGGCCAGAAGTTAGTAAGTTGAATTTGTTCATTTTGAGAACCAATACGGTCGATACGTCCGAAACGTTGAATAATTCTCACAGGATTCCAGTGAATGTCGTAGTTTATAAGGTAATCACAATCCTGTAAGTTTTGTCCTTCAGAGATACAGTCGGTCGCAATAAGAATATCGATATCACCTGGATTTTTATCAAATAGTACATCACGATTTTTAGATAATGGAGAAAAACAAGTTAGAATTTCGTTAAAGTCAGCATGAAGACCTTTTAAGGTTGCTGTAGGGTTACGTGTGCCTGTTACTACTGCTGTATGAACACCAAAACCGCTATTTAGCCTATCAGCTAGCGCGTTGTAGAGATAGTCTGCCGTATCGGCGAAAGCAGTAAATATCAATACTTTTTTATTAGCACCGTTTATAGGATTGTTAATTTTGTTCTGCAAAACATCAGATAGTTTTTTTAATTTGAGATCGTGATCTTCAATGACAGGAGCAACCAACGTAAGTAGTTCATCCAAAACCTTTTTGTCTTTTTCGAGCTTATCCAGCCAACTAACATAATCAATATCTTCGAGCGATACCTTAAATTTCTTACCAACATACTCTGTGTCTGCATCCTCTGCATCAAGATCACTTGAATCAACCTGGTCAATTTCAAATGTTTGTCCACGACCTTGTTCAAAATGATGAATGTTATCGATTGTTGAATCAATAAGATCGTAAATGCGTTGTGCAGTCAGCCGGAATGCATATACTGAGCTTTCAATACGCTTAAGAAGGTTGGTGGTCATTAAAACATTTCGACCGGTTTCTCGGTTTGCCCAGCTTCGACCCGATAATGTTGATAGATCTACATATTTTGAAATCCTGGAAGGCAATACGTATTTTAGCGGAGTGTAAATGTCTAAGTTTAGAGAAGTAATAAATTCAAAGATGCGATTGAAGGTAACCCCATCAATATCGGTTAAATCTGGACGATGACTAATTGGCTTAAGTCTATCAGGAAATTTACCCAGAGTAGCGTCAGCATAGTATTTCTCAATGTGTTTTCTTGATCTGGCTATAGTGACACTATCCAATAATTCAAAAAAATCAAAATGAAGCATTTCTAGTAGTTTTTGAGTAGTTCGCTCTTCAGGATCGAGGTCAGCCCATGTTCTAAACGCTGAGTCTGCCTCTCTAAATACTTTATCGACCGGATTACTCAAATTAAGACTGCCATTAAATGCATTGCTGTCACCCTCGGCAGCCAACATAAGTTGGTTTTTTAGATCTTTGAAATTAGTATTTACAGGCGTAGCTGAAAGCATTAATACTTTTGTTTTTACCCCTTGTTTGATTACCTTATTCATTAATTTTTGATAGCGATTTTCGTAGTCATCATCATTTGCATGTGTCGAACGTTCACCGTTTCGGAAATTATGTGACTCATCAATGACGATAAGATCATAGTTAGACCAGTTGATACTGTGTAAATCGATACCATTGCTTAATCCACGTTCACGATTCAAGTCTGTGTGGAAAAGAACATCGTAGCGAAGTCGATCTTCAGCCAATGGATTATTTTTGTAGTTATGTTTGAATGTATTCCAGTTCTCACTCAACCGCTTCGGGCAAAGAACGAGTACGTTTTTGTTACGGGATTCGTAATACTTGATCACACCAAGTGCTGAGAATGTTTTACCAAGGCCTACAGAGTCAGCTAAGATACAACCATTATGTTTTTCAAGTTTGGAAATGCAGCCAATAACGGCATCTTTTTGAAAGTTATACAGCATATTCCAGATTTTTGACTGTTTATAACCAGTTGCCTCGTTTGGTAGAAAATCAGCATTTAGATCCTCAAGAAATTCACTAAAGATGTTATAGAGCGCAGTAAAGTAAATCAGTTCTGGTGAGTTTTCCTTATAAGCTGCAGTAATATTTTGAAGCACACTCTCAGTAACATCTGCCAATTTTTTCTCATCGTTCCAGACAGACTCGAATGTTTCAAAGAACTGGCGAGACATTGGCGCAGGTAGTTTAGTGGTAGTTGAATAGGCATTTTTTCCACGATCTTCTCCTAAATCAGCTGTAGTTAAACTATTAAAAGGTGTATAAGCAACTTCAACTTGATCATTATTGATCGTAAGAAACGGATTCATGTGCTCACCAGATATATTGGATTTGAACTTAACTTTAGATTTGATCCACTCAGCACATTCTTTAGCGATTGCTTGCTGATTTAATTCATTACGAAGTTTAACTTCGAACTCAGTGCCATATAGACTACGCTCAGCGTTTAGTCGAGGTATATAGAATTCTCTGGCTTCACGAGAAGCTTTTTCTTTAGTAAAAACTTCACCAGTGAATATAAAATTCAACTCATTAATCTGACTAAGTTCCTTCCTGAGAGAACGGTAGGCATAAATTGAAAAACTAGCAGCAATTATATTGATCTTACTTCCTCGTGAAATCTCCATTCGCAGATCATCTACAACTCTGGTTGTGACATTATCAAAAAACTTTGGACTTATCGGCGTATTATCAGGCATATCTTTTTCTGATTTTATCACTTTTTATCTTGAATCGTACTCAACTATATTGAACATGTAGTATTTTAATTGTTGCAACGCGCTAACCCATTGACTTTGCCTCTGGACTGTATCATAATCCCCTCAAGTTCAGAAGAGCTGCCCCTCCGATAGGGGCTTTTTTGTAGCCAGACCTGCCAAACTATTAACAAATTATTTATTTGTAAGGAGGTGGGTTATGAACAAAAAATTAATCACATTATCTTCACTAGCCATAACCGCGCTAGTATTTGCATCTCCGGCCTACGCTGCAACAGGTGACGTTGCCAACATCGAAACATTCATCAAGAGTGTCATTCTCATTCTCGTTAAAGTCGCAGGTCTCGTATCTGCTGGATTCTTTGTCTGGGGTGGATTTGGATATATTACTAGCTCGGGCAATCCAGAGATGCTCGACCGCTCCAAGAAAACTATTTTGTACTCTGCAATCGGACTGGCAGTAGTACTAGGTGCATTTGTCTTGACCAACATCGTATCTGACTTGGCGACCGGTGCATTTGGTGCCACGCAGTAAATACAAAGTATGCACAACATAAAACATTATGCGAAAACTGATGCTCTTGGCCGGTATCTTACTGACTTCGTTATTCTTCCCTCATTCAGTCTTGGCCGCATCACCAATTCCTGAGATTAGCTCGTTTACTGCTGATACGCTCAAGATAATTACTTTGATTGCTTCAGCTTCTGCCGTATTTTTTCTACTACGCGGTGGATACCTCTACATCACATCAACTGGTAGACCAGAGGCACTAGAAGAAGCCAAGAAAACGATTCGGAATTCTTTGCTTGGGCTCGTGCTTGTCATTGCGGCCAATGGGATCGTTTCACTTCTACAAGGAGCACTGGTAGGCAATTCTGATAGTTCAACAATTACCAACCTTCCTCTTACTCAAATTGAGAGTGTAGCGCCTAACGAGGGTTTAACCCAAGTTCTCATCGATGCTGTTAATGGCTTTATTCAAAACATTGTGGAAAGTTCCACAAAGCCAGTCGTGGATGGGATCATGACACTTCTTACAACAACTCCTGAATTACTGACAAACGCCACTATCGTCAAGTTCTGGCTCATCATGCTTGGTATAACCGACACACTTTTTGTACTAGTTGTGGCACTCTTGGGACTTCAATTTATGAGTGCATCCACATTCGGGTTTGAAGAAATCGAGTTTAAACACCTCCTACCCAGAATTGGGTTAGCGTTCCTCGGAACGAATGTATCGTTATTTCTGGCGGATTACGCCGTAAAAACATGTAACGCACTTGTGGCAGGTGTAATATCTGCAACCGGAGGACTCAACCATGCCTGGGTCACGAACGCAATTACGCTACAAAATATTACGACTGGTACAGCTCCGCTCATCACTTTGATTTTTCTGCTTCTGTTCTTGATCGTAGCGATTGTGCTTCTACTTATGTATATCAGCCGTTTGATTGTTATAGCTCTTGGAGCTGTACTCTCTCCATTCATATTCTTACTTTGGACACTCCCTAAGACAGCCGACTTTGCTGAAATGGCAATTAAGAGCTATCTAGTTTCAGTATTTATGATTTTTATTCATGTCGTTACTATTCAACTGGCCGGATCATTCCTGGCACTACCTGAGCAAACCAATAACTCACTGATCTCAATTGCGGTAGCCATTGGACTTTTACTCACGTTGCTTAAGATCCCAAGCTTCTTGATGCAACTAATTTTATTTTCTCGAAGTGTGGGAACGGTCAAACACATGGGAAGTCAGATTATTAACGTCATGAGTACTGATACAGCTCACAAAGGTACAGTTGGCTCCAAGACACCTAGAAAGACCTTAAACGTATGAGAACAACAATCATTCCAGCACAAATCACGACAGTTGAAGACAAAATCGCAGGATCTCTCAATTTCGCACAGATTCTACTTCTGATGTTGCCTGTTCTCTGGGGGACACTGGTATATGCGATTTTTATTCCAACGATGAAGCTAGCTCCGTACAAGGTGAGCTTGGTGATATTGGTTAGTGCTATCTCACTTATTTTGGCGATCCGAGTTAAAGATAAAATCATTGCGGAATGGATTGGAATTTTACTTCGCTACAAATTACGTCCGAAATTCTATATCTTCAATAAAAATGACATAACTGAGCGGTTAGTTGATTTGCCATTTGAATCTGTAGCAAACCACAAAAAGGCTGTAGCAAAAACAACCAAGAGGCTCACTAAAGAACTATCGATCAAGGAGCTTATCAAATTTGAACAGGCAATGGCATCAAAGAATCTGGCTGTATCGTTTCGGTACGGGAGGAAATGACTATGACACTATTCAATAAATCTCAATCATCGCGACAGCAAATACAAATCAAAAAAGTCTTGGATAATGTTCTGGTTTTGCCTAACCAGGAATATCGGTTGATTTTGGAAACCTCATCCATAAACTTCGAGCTCAAGAGCGAAGAAGAACAGGACGTCATGATCGATAGTTTCCAAAATTTCCTAAATGCCTTACCTTGCCAGATTCAAATCTTGGTACGAGTTCGTGAGATTGATATCGATAAATACGCTGAAGACGTCGCTAGATCAAAAGATAAAGAGAAAGATCCGATCTATAGAAAACAAATCGAGGGATATAGTGCATTCGTTAAAAAGCTCGTCTCAGGTAACAGTATTCTCTCCAGACGATTTTATATCGTATTGCCATACCACCACCCAGATCGTCACGAAGATTGGAAAGTGATCAAAGAACACTTAAATCTAAATCGCGATATTGTCGTTAAAGGTTTGGAGCGGATGCAGATGAAAGCTAAAACCCTCTCAAGTATCGAAATTATTAACCTGTTCTACAGTTTTTATAATCCTGAATCAGTAAAGACCCAGGCGATTACAAAAGAAGCATTATCGGCATTATTCAAACACAATTATGTTTAACCTAACCAAACTCAAACCAATTCGTGATTGGCAGAAGCGTCAAAAGAAAAAACGCTTAGCGCACCAAGCCATTAACGTCACGTTTGGCGAACAAGACCAACTCGACCTCATTTCCTATGCCGGACTTAAAGAGGAATCGAGCTATTTACAGATAAACGATACCTTTGTCCGAACACTCTTTGTTTCAGGGTATCCCTATGTGGCTTCAACCGGCTGGCTCTCAATGCTTGTGAACTTTAATCACAATATCGACATCAACTATCACATCGAACAGATCGACCCGCTCATAGCCCTGCCCAAACTCAATCGCAAAATCACAGAACTTGAGTCCACCAAGCGCACCATGCTCAAAGAAGGACGGGTTATCGGAAGTGAAATCACTGATCCGCTTGAATCTGCCATGGAACTCAAAGATAAAATTCAGCGGGGCATGGAAAAACTGTTCCAAGTTTCCATATATATGACTGTCACCGCTGAGAGCTTGGTCGAACTGGATAAAGTGACGAAGCTGTTAGAAACGGTTATGCAGACAAGGCTTTTCTATATAAAACCCGCGACTTTCCAACAAGTCGAAGCCCTGCAATCAGTCTTACCTCGAGGTGAAAATAAGCTGGCTCAAAAGAGAAACTTGGATAGCTCAAGTGCTGCGCTTACATTCCCATTTGTGTCCTCCGAACTGGTACAGGAGTCCGGAATCCTCTATGGCATCAACAAATCGAATAATTCTCTGGTTATCATTGACCGCTACAGTCTAAACAATGCCAACTCCATTATTTTTGCCCAGTCTGGTTCAGGCAAGAGCTTTACTGCCAAAGTAGAGATCCTGCGTCACCTCATGCAAGGTACAAAAGTCATAGTCATTGATCCAGAACGCGAATATAAGCAACTGGCTAAAAGCGTCAACGGAACCTATATCAAACTATCAAGCACCTCGAAAGAAAAGATTAACCCATTTGATTACTCCCAAAGCTCTGTTACTGGGGAGAATAGCCTCGCTGAGCACATACAAGACCTTACAGAGCTCATATCCCTCATGGTAGGCAGTCTGACATCGGAAGAGCGGGCAACCGTGGACAGAGCGCTCCTACAAACCTACAAAAACGCCGGACTATCCAAACGTAAAAACGGCAAAAAACCATCCAAGATTGTCTATCCAGTGCTCAAGGACTTCTACAAAGAATTAAAAGCTATGAAACATAAAGACCTCTGTAATCGTCTTGAGAGATTCGTTAAGGGCTCGCTAGGCGGGGTATTTGATTCACAAACCAACATTGAAATGAATAACCGCCTCGTAGTGTTTGACATCAAAGACTTAAATGAGTCACTCAGACAAATTATGATGATGGTTGTAGCTAATTTTGTGCATAGTGAAGTTAAGCAGAATCCACAAAAACGAATGCTTGTCATAGATGAGGGGTGGATACTCCTCCAAGAGCCAGAAAGCGCCAGATTTATCTCAGGGCTCGTCAGACGAGCCAGAAAATACTATTTAGGCGTTACGATCATCACACAACAAGCTAATGACTTTCTTTCACAGGAATATGGCAAGGCCATTGCCAGTCAATCATCGCTTCGCATCCTTATGCGCCAAGATACTACCACCATCAAAAAAGTGGCTGAAGAATTCCATCTTTCAGCGTTTGAACAGCATTATTTATTAACGTGTGAACGAGGTGAAGCTCTCATCATTGCAGATCAAAATCATGTGGCGGTCAAAGTAGTTGCCTCTGAAGAAGAACATCCACTCCTCACTACTGATCCTCGGGAAATCTACATCTAAGTATGAATCCAAAACTCTTCCTTACCCTCTGGTCATTTCGTAAGGAACTGAAATTTGTCTTTTTAGCCTTTCTAGCTATCCTCATGGTTCCAGTTATCGGAGTAATCCTACTCACTCGAGTTGGTATAAACATAATCTCAGATAAGTTGGTTGAAAGTAATCCTGTTACGCAGTCCATCGAGATCAAAGATCCAACGTCCGGTGAAGTTGTTAAATCCATATATCCACAGATTGCTTGGCCGGTTCATGGAGTCATTACGCTTGAGTTTGGTGAATCTAGTTTGTATCAGGTCTTTCATACAGGTATTGATATCGCTAATCCATCGGGATTAATCGGCGATCCTATTAATCCTGCAATGGACGGCGAGGTCGTCTACGCAGGAGAGATATTCTGGGGTTATGGAAAGCACGTTATCATCGATCACGGAAACAACATCACTAGTATTTATGCCCACCTAGACAAGGTTTACGTCTACAAAGGCCAGAAGGTAACTATTACCGATACAATCGGCAAAGAGGGACAAACTGGATGGGCTACCGGACCACACTTACACTTTGAAACGAGAATATATGGGATACCAGTTAATCCGAGAGTGTTTCTGGGAAGATGATACTAAAGTGATATAAAATTATATTATATTAATATGACGATTTTAACTTTAAAATTTCAAAAAAGTAGATTAAAAAAGATAATCAATATTGCTGGGCCACGCTATACTCCAAAGCTTAATGTTAATCTGCCTATAGCTACTATTTTTGATGGTCAATGTAGGATTCCTGCTTTCTATAATAGGATTAAAGAAAGTTATGGAAAAACAAGGCGCAACTACTCTAGTATAAGATCGGAACGGGCTATTGCTGTTGCCAAAGATCAATATAATGAAATAGACATACTATTAAAATCCACCTGGAAAATCCTAGCAGGAGCGGACTCTTCTCTTACTAAACCTATTAATTGGAAAAAAGTTAAAGATAACTGTGAGAAGTTAAGAGATTCTATCTGGAAATATACGGATACTTTAAGGGATGCTGATGAGAAAAGTAAAAAAGTTGAAAAATCTACTAGTCCCACAGAGGAAGCATTTTCTTCTACAATTCAT
Organism: uncultured Gammaproteobacteria bacterium; assembly: GCA_964629685.1. Lineage (GTDB taxonomy): Bacteria > Patescibacteriota > Microgenomatia > UBA10105 > UBA927 > CAZVTT01. Next base: position 74,771 of record CAZVTT010000004.1, on the reverse strand, counting down.
TATCTTAATGAATTAAATACCGAGATTTATAAACTCTCCAATTTTGCTTCAAGTTATGAAGCTACACTGGCTAATAATCCAAAACTACTTCTAACAGGTATCGCAGGGTCAGGGAAAACTCACCTCTTTTGCGATATCGCCACAAATAGGCTAAAAGACGGTTTTCCTACCTTAATCTTTTTGGGAGAAGAATTTAAACTCAAAGACCCTTGGCAGCAAATATCGACTTTTCTTTGTTCTACTGAACCCATAGAACGGTTGTTGGACAGAATAAATCGAGATGCTATCAGACGAAAGAAAAAAGCATTAATAATGATTGACGGAATTAACGAGTCATTAGTTAGAGTAAACTGGGCTAAGTTAAAACTCGTTAATAAATATAGTCATATATCCCTAGCTTTAAGTGTTAGATCAGGATTTGAAAAGATTCTATTTACTGATAGGCAAATAAGTAATTTTGTTAACGTTGAGCATAACGGTTATGAATCCAAGGAGTGGGAAGCGATAATTACCTACTTTAAGGATTCCAAAATAAGATTACCTGAGTATCCCTTACTTCTCCCAGAGTTTCAAAATCCATTATTTCTAAAGATTTTTTGTAAAACACACAAAGGTGATATAACAATCAAAGGTCATGCTAGTGCTACTGGCTTGTTTGAGGATTATGTTATTAAACAGGGAGATGAAGTACTTAAAAAACTGTCTCTCCCAAAAGGGAGGGTGAATGGAAAGCACAAAATTTGGGACGAACTTTTCAAAGAGGGATTTGCCAAAAGCATGGCGGATAATGCTACTGATAGGATTCTTGAAAGAGAAGCGCTTAACATAATAGAATCAGTTTTTTCTGGAAAGTCACAACAAGTACTGACGTTATTGCAAAGATATTGGTTAGTAACACGAGTTCCTCACTATACCAACAAGGGTAAAGTATATGGCTATGAGTACAGGTTTCCGTATCAAAAGTTTAGCGACCATTTAATCACTCGATATTTACTTGAAAAATGTCTTGATAGGAATAATCCGAGAAAGTCATTCTTGCCATCAAAGAAACTAGGCCAAATTATTATGAGTGGTAATTTAGGTTTGATCGAAGCTATTTCCATCGAGATACCAGAACGACTGAAGGGAACTGAATTAGTTAGTATTTCACCAAAAAAATTTTACACCACAGAAACCGCAAGAGATGCTTTTTTATCAAGTTTGATTTGGAGAGATACGAGCTTAAAAAATGGTAAGCCAAAAGCTTTTAATACTAAGTTGGCTCTTAGATACATCAACAAATATGTAATTAGAACAGAATATGGCCATACCAACTTTCTAAATACTCTTTTAACTGTTTCTGTTATCCCTAACCATCCTTTCAACGCTGTACTCCTGCACAGACATCTATCCCGATTTAAATTGCCAGAGAGAGATTCGTGGTGGCCAAGATACTTACACCATAATTTTGGCAATAAAGATGCCATTGATAGGATATTAACTTGGGCTTGGGAATATGGGGATAAACAAGTTATCAGCAATGAGACGACTGAACTGGCCGGGATTATATTATGTTGGTTTCTCGCAAGTCCCAATAGGTTTTTACGCGATTCCGCTACTAAAGCTCTAGTAAATCTCCTAACAGATAAAGTGGAAGTGATAATAGTTTTACTTAGACGCTTTAAGGATGTGGATGATCCATATATTCAGGAGCGACTTTATGCAGTTGCTTGTGGGTGTGCCCTGCGTACCAACCAAAAGAATCAACTTAAAAATTTAGCAAAGTATGTTTACAAAACAATTTTTGAAAAAGAAAAACCACCAGTGGATATCTTATTAAGAGATTATGCGAGGGGAACGATTGAATCATCTTTATATAAAACAAAGGGCTTAAAAATAGATGTAGCCAAAATTAAGCCACCCTATTCAAGCAAGTGGCCTGATAAAGTTCCTTCAGAAAAAGCATTAAAAGGGAAATACTATCCTGACAATCTCTCAAAGATAGATAGAAACAATCGTGGGTATTTGGATATTTGGTCTTCACTTATGTATAACTTTGGTTCCTTGGGAGATTTTGGTAACTACATTGCTAATTCTAATCTTGGCCATTTTAGTTCAAGAAGACTTAATGAGCCAGATAAGCCAACTCATAGGCAACTATATGACGAATTTATAGCCACACTTGATGAGAAGCAACAAGATTTATGGAAAAAACTGGAAGAGATTAGAAGCAGTATCGTAATGAAAAGTATAATTGAAAGTCTTAACAAAGACGAGGAAACAAAAGATAAAGTTGATAACTCAAACATTCAGAAGGCAATACAAACTCTCACTTCTGAGTTTAGGAAAACATTAACTGCTGACCAACGCAATAAATACATTGGTGTAGTACTTCCATATTGGCGGAAGGGTAGATTTACGGAAATCCCAGCGTTTGATACTGGGTTGGCTCAAAGATGGATGTTTAATCGAGTTATTGAACTAGGTTGGAGCCCAAAACTTCACGGAGATTATGATAACTCGACAGTTGATAGGAATAGAGATTCACATAAGAATGAACGTATAGGAAAAAAATACCAATGGATTGCCTTACATGAGTGTTTAGCTCGTGTTTCTGATAACTTTAAGCTGCTAAAAGATAGATGGTCCGGCGGAACTGATATTTATGAAGGGCCTTGGCAACTTTCAGTAAGAGACATTGACCCATCTCACGTTCTCAAAACAACAAAGGAAGCAAAAGTTAAATCTTGGTGGTCAAATGTTTCTTATGCGGACTGGAAGTTAGAACAATCAGAAGAAAGTTGGCTAAAGTGCAAAACAGATACCCCAGACATTAAAAAGATCCTCCAGTCCAATAAGTATTCCAATATTGAATGGCTTTTACTAGAGGGATTTATCCATTGGGAACAAAACTTTCCTCCTGATGAGGAAAAATATGAGAAAAGACGGCGTGAATTCTGGTTCATGATAAAAGGATATCTAGTTAAAAAAGATAAAGCAGAAAAATTATACAAGTGGGCACTTAAACAGGATTTTTGGGATAAATGGATGCCTGAATCTCACGAATTCTACGATATCCATTTAAGAGAATTTCCATGGTCAACGGCGTTCAGCTCAATTTATGAGCCCTATTATGGTAGAAGCGGATGGACTAATGAAGTATCACATGGGAAAAACTTATTACCAGCAGACGTCTTAGTAGTTGATGATGAATACTTGCAAGGGGGTCGAAGTTACGACTGTTCAACTGAATCAGGATTCAATATAAAATTGCCTGCAAAGTTTATTTGCGACACAATGAATCTAAGGCAATCTAAAGATGGTACTTTCCTAGATAATAAAGGGGACATTGTTATTTATGATCCCGCGGTATTTGAAGAAGGCCCAAGTGTATTATTGGCAAGAAAAGACAAGTTTATAGCGTTTCTCAAGAAAAATAACTTAAGTATTGTTTGGACAATATTAGGAGAGAAAAGACTAATAGGTGGAAATCGTGAGGATTGGGTTGGCCAGCAAAAAATTAATGGAAGTTATTATTTAAATAATAAGAAGTTAACAGGTAGTCTTAGAAAAGACTTTACAAAATTTAATCGTTAATTAGGATCTTTCGAAATTTTTGACGTCATATTTCGAGCCTTCATACCCATAAATGTATCAGAAGTTTTAAGAAGTTCAGCAAACTCAGCGGAATTTTCTTTGTGGTCAGGATCAAGAACGTCGAGTATTTTCTGTACATCACTGATGTTGTTGATGTCTAAATTATGATCGTGCGCATATTGGAGCGCATCAATAACTAGTTCTGACTTTGTTGCTACAGTATCATTCATATTTCCTCCTTAGTATAACAAATATTTTGTATTTCACTGACATGGTCATACTTAAGAAAGGAAAACAGGTCTTTAGCTTTCTTTTCGTCATCCTCGCGTTCCATTAGTTCACGGCTATTCTTGTGTGACAAAATGTTTAGACTGCCTTTCCAGACGATCCTACGGTCAATCATGGCTAATTTCCTATGGTGAGTCTTACTCATAAATACTTGTACGCCTATTTTTTCAAAAAACTGAATTCCTGCCTCGGCTTGTTCAGCCATGAACGATTCATGCTCTTCTGGATGCCTTGTTATGACAAACACGGCAATTTTGCGCTCTATTAACGCTTCAAAGGCATACTTAAGATTTCGGAGCTTTGGAACTGTGATAAATGGGCTTTCAATGATTACTTCATGTTTTGCCAGAGCCAAATCACGCCCGAATCGATAGTAAAAGGAGTTTTCATCTGCTAAAATAACGTTTGCAGTCTGGCGAGAGTCAGATTGAGAGCCCATATAGGACGAATTGTAAGTCATAGCTTTTTCTCCTTCTTAAAGTGAGCAATAGCAATGATAAGACTAGCTTTCTCTTTTGGATTAATCGAGGAGGTTAGATAGGTTCCAACATCGTCCCAGATGGTGCACCATCTTTCGCTAAGGCTACAGAATGGTAGCGTTGGCGAAAAATGTTTCATAAGAAAAATGGTATTCCGAAGCGTTATGCGAAGGATACCTCTCGTCCGCACCATC
>CAZVTT010000004.1:67475-70134 GCA_964629685.1 uncultured Gammaproteobacteria bacterium | reverse complement strand
AAGAAAAATGGTATTCCGAAGCGTTATGCGAAGGATACCTCTCGTCCGCACCATCTTTCGCTAAGGCTACAGAATGGTAGCGTTGGCGAAAAATGTTTCATAAGAAAAATGGTATTCCGAAGCGTTATGCGAAGGATACCTCTCGTCCGCACCATCCTACGTCAAGGCTACGGAATGGTAGCATTGGCGAAAGTGCAGTACGAGAATATAGGTATTCCGAAGCGTTATGCGAAGGATACCTCTCGTCCGCACCAGAAAATAGAATATGCGTGGAATCACAACATCCGAGCAGTGTATGAAATGTAGGGGGTGTTGCCAGTTCCTGAAAGAGGAGTTATATTTTGCACCGCTCATTTCACAGGAAGAAAAGAAACATATAGAGTCAAAATACGATACTTCTCATGCCCAAATCGTTCCTCACAATTCGGCGAAAACGGTCTTTCAGATAAAGCCGGTTCCGTCGAAGAAAAATCCGGGTGAATTTGTTTGCCCTTTTTATGACGAAGAAACCACCTTCTGCGGCATTTATGCCGATAGACCGCTTGATTGCCAACTCTGGCCCATTATGGTGGCCCGTGATAAAAAAGGAAAATTGATTATTACTATTTCCAAGGACGAATTCTGCCCTGCACTTATGGAAGCGGATAGTCAAATAAAAAAAACTTACGGTGAATACGCGGTGAAAAAATTAAACGAGGAATCATTTAGAAAAATATTTGAGAAATATCCGGATTTATCCTGGAAGTTTGAACCGGACATGATTCCGCTTGGTGAATTGAAGACGGGTACCACTTCAAATGGGTGAAGACTCTATAAAGATTTAATTATTCACACGAATAATTAAATCTTTATGTGTAATAATTTCCTTCACTACAGTTGAAAGCTTTTCCATTGAAAGTTTGAAATTTATAACAAATTGTTCTGAGGAGTTTTGCCCGGAAGTTGTTTCTTTCACCATATCTGTGACAGCTTTTATAACATAAAATGGTTTTTTATAATCCAAAATTTGTAATGCCTGCATTACTCCTGCTGCTTCCATTTCTTTGACAATGGCACCACTTTTTTTGATCAGTCTCCACTCTTCTTGTGTAGTGGTAAAGGATTCGCCGCTACTTATGGTTCCAATTTTATATGGACTTTTCAAAAAGTTTAAACTATCTAAACCGTTAATCACTAGTTTTCTGACTCCATACTCTGCATATCCGGGGATAGGAATACGGATATCATGATTCGTTATCGAATCTGCAATAACTATATCGCCTATCTGTATTCCTGTGGTTGCTATACCTCCGCAAGTCCCGCAATTAATAATCAATTTTGGGTGGAATTGTTGAACAAGAAGCGTAGTGATGACGGCAGCTGATGCCTTGCCTACTCTACACACCGGTTGTCCAAAAGCCGTAAATTCCGGATCAACACCAGGGGTTAACAGAATAATTGTCTCATCTCTATTAGTAAACTGTATGAATGTTCCGGATGAATTCGGTTTCTGTGTTAATTTTAGTGCCGAGGCTAGTATTTCCGCCTCTTCTTTCATTGCAACTATTAAGCCTACATTAACCTGTTTGAGCATAATATTTGGTAGTATAGCGGTTTTCTTGTTATTTATTTTGAATTTAGTGTTAGTGCGGTATATATAATATTTTATTTCAGCAAAAACAGCACCCCCATATTCATAGAGGTGCTGTTTTATTATGTTTTCGTTTATTCCATTCCTGTTGTTTTGAGTTTCATTTCTGCTCCCCAAACCCATGTACCATCTGTTTTGTGGACGAGTGCTCTCCAAGTATAGGAGACTCCGGATTTGAGATAGCCAATTGTTACACCGGTGCTTTTGCCCGATAAATCCCGGACTGCATGCTGCCATTGAGCAGCCTTTGATTCTTTGTAAAATACATGAATCTTATCTGCATTAGCTACTGGACTCCAGGTTGCTTCTCCTTTTGCGAATGCAGTGTGATGCACTGTCATATGCGTCATCTCGTGATCTTCATCATGATGCATTACTGGTGCATTTTTCGGGTCAGATAGATCATGATCCGCTAAAGCCACAGGTGCAACTCCATGTAAAGTTGCCATTGCTACGACCAGAACAATTCCGTGTTTAATAGTAATAGTACTCACCTCCTTTCTAAAGAGTTGGTAATGACTGTATGTGTTAAAAAATATACAATTACGATGCGGGGGATGAGGCAAAATCTGCTAGGATTTGTGACTTTCGTCACGCGTCCTCATCCCCCGCATACGAGACCTAGGTCAATGATAGGCTATCGGTATTCAAGGTCCATTTGTACTGGATACTCGCAGTCAACCCCTGCCATTACCGCTGTTAAGACATGCCCTCCACTAATGGGAACGGTAACTTCAGGGTCACGAAACCGTTGATACAATACGTCATCCACGTACAAGTTCCAGTATGTCGCACCGCACATGATGACGTAGTTTGTCTCAACACGAAGAGTAACACCGTCGGTATTAACCGAAATGACACTCAGCGTAATCGATGCATCCGCCGGTAAATGGTCAGCACAACTTGTATCCCCATTGCTAATGCGATGTCCCATACCGCCCATACCGGTTAGTGCGGGCCACTGCATCACGACGAGCATGATCGCCATCGCCAGACCGATGCCGACATGACCAGCATCAGACAACAGAA
>CAZVTT010000004.1:0-67375 GCA_964629685.1 uncultured Gammaproteobacteria bacterium | reverse complement strand
AGCATGATCGCCATCGCCAGACCGATGCCGACATGACCAGCATCAGACAACAGAACAACGAAACGACGGCGCGGTACGGTAATACTTCTGTCGTGGACATAGTCACGGACGTATTTCCAGCACAGCCAGAGGTAATACAACGTAAATACGAAGGTGATTACCGGTTGCCATACGCTCATGTCTAGGAACATGTAAACCATCCCTACGGACATGAAAATGTGCAACACGTCCCACCACCACACCAAATACTGCTTGGAGCCGACCCGGTACGCGAACACCGCGGCGCTCAGAGCGTAGAACACGACGCACCATGAAAACGGGATAAATGCCGGAGTTATCCCCATCATCACCAGTCCCATGTAGGTCATGCCTACGCCGTGTAAGCCGTGACCGAGCCAGTCACTAATCGGATCGAACTTGCGTTGCTTGTTCAGTTTCGAGTCGAAGTAATTCAACTCCCGAGAGAGAATGCTTCGGATGACATACGCTACAAACACCAGAAGTGATGCGAGCGTCGCCAGCCCCATTAGAATCGTGTAGAGCGGTGACATGTTGTTATCTCCTGATACTGATATAGGTCGGATAGGAAGGACACCTCGCCGCAGAAGCGACGGTGTGACAGGTGTCCCTGTTTCACTGCTTACTGCGGGAACTGGATGTCTTCCACCGGCTCAACGCTGGAGAAGTCGCCGTCAGACGAATCGAATACTTCGTTTACGGTGGTTTCCCCGATAGTGCCGGTCACGGTGAAAACGTAGTCGCCGGGGCGCGTCGGAATCAGGTCTGCCGTATAGTGTCCGGGATCACCCCATACCGAGCGCCAGTGCAGGTGCTTGGTGGCGGGGCCAAACGTCACGTCCAGACTGAGTGTATCTTCCAGACCTTCCACCGGATTGCCGTTCGCGTCGGAGACGAAGATCTCCGGACCGTTCAGCAAACTTGTGTAAGCCGGTTCGACGCGCCATCCGAACACCAGTTCATAGTCGCCGACATCGCGGTGTTCGTGGGCGCTCACTTGCACTGCTACAGCCAGAAGCAGTAACAGCACCGTTAGTGCGCGGACAATATGTTTGCGCATGGTTCATATCTCCTCTTGATCAGTGGTTTGCGATTGTTTGGTTATTCTGTCTCTACGGGTCACACTACCGCTTTGACAACCTAACCTGGTACCTGAATTTCCGTTTACCAGAGGTATACGGAAGGCAGGCACCCGGCTATGTACAAGCGGCGTGTTACCCTAGATTGACCTGTATTGTTAAAGTACCTGGTGAACTATCGTCCGCGTTAGACGGATTCACCGCTCAATGTGTTAGCGAAATCTGTTCCGCACAACATGCGGTAGTAATGCTTTCGGTAACGGGATAATTCGTTGTGTTTTTTTTACTTCTCTCGCCCATTCTATGAGTTGTCCATATTGATTTTTATCTGTTAATCCGGCGAGCCAATACTGGTTTTCCTTAGTAAGAATGCATATTAAATTTGTGGGTTTACACAAACCGATACAGCCGGAAAATGTGATGCCGATGGTTCTGAATAAATCGTCCTTATGGAATTCTGCATCCAACCATTCGTGCGGTACTGCCGGATTGCCGTTTTTGGTATTTCCGCAACAACATCCCTCACAAATTATTATTCTGCCGAAAGTCTGCTGCGATTCCTTAATGGTGATGCCGGATTGTGTGTTATCCATTATGTTTCCTGCTGTATGGTAGTAAGCGGAAAGCGCGCTTCCCTCCATGCCAGTATGCCTCCGTGTATATGAAACGCCTGGTAATTGTAATTGCGTAATAAGGCACATACGGCTGCGGATTGATCACCGATTGCACACGCGATTAGTATCGGTGTAGTTTTTGAAAATGGTGATCCCCGTAATACCAGATCTTCCAATACTTCGGCAGATATATTTATTGATCCGGCAATATGTCCCAGCCGGAATGCCATATTCCCCCGGATATCGATAATTAGTCCCTTATGTGCAGCTGCTTCTGTCACACTCATACTTGGGGCAGCAGCTATATCTTTTTCCGGAATATTTGTAAGAGTGACTCGCTGATTCGGTTGACCAAAGAGTTCCGGGCACCGTTTTTGAAAATAGGACACGTACGGTTCTATTCGGTCACATACAATAAATACTGCAGTTTGTTTTTTCCTGGGGGATTTTTGTTTCCGCAGGTATTCGAGTAATCCGGCATATGCGGCACCGCTGGTCGGTCCGCACAGAATGCCGTTATCCCGTACTAAACACAACGTGGCTGCCGTTGCCTGTTTTGCGTCTACAGTGATGATACGGTTATAAAAATCCTTCTCAAATAATCCGACCTCGCTCATTTCTGAAGATACCCGCATGCCGGGAATGTAATCATTTTCAGCTGCCACTACGCCTATCAGCCGTAAACTCGGATTATGTTCTTTTAAATACATTCCGGTACCTCTGGTGGAACCGGTAGTACCTAAACTCCCGGCAAATATATCAACATTTTGTAGATCGGTTTGGATTTCTTTCCCCGTGGTTTGATAATGGGTATCAATATTTTTCTGATTAAAATATTGGGAAGGATAGTAATACTTATCCGGTTGTGCTGATACCAATCGCTCTATAACTCTCAGCATATCGTCTGGGGCATTCGGATTCGGACAGTCGGATAAACCGGGGAGTTCCTCTATGGTCGCGCCTAATAAACGGAGAATATTTTTTACTTCCGTCACCCGAATTCGATTGGTTATTGTTTTGAACTGTAAGCCGAAAACGGATGCTAAGATTGTTAACGCTTTAGCGGTATTACCGCTGGATGCTTCCACGATGGTTTGTTTCTGACGCTGCATTGCTGCGATATCGTCTTTTATCATGCCCCAGGCTATTCTGTCTTTTACAGAGCCGAACGGGTTGTAATATTCCAGCTTGGCATATATTTCCACATTGGAAAATCCGTGCGAATCCGGATGTATTCTGAGCAGCGGCGTATTCCCTATCAACTCGGTAACGTGATTGTATTTCATACTTGGGTAGCTCCCGGTCTGTATGCGTCATCCAAAAACCAGCGGATGCTATTTTTGTCTTTTATGACCGCATATTTGGGTAATTTCGGATGCATAAGCGCGTTACTTGCCGATAAATCCATGTTGTAGGCAGCGGTATTTATAAACGCTACTAAATCGCCGGGCTGCGGAATCTCCTTCACAAATGTTTTATGTGTGGTGATCATATTGCGTTCCATGCACAGAGTGCCGGTAAAGAATATTCCGGTTTCCGGAATTCTCTTTCGTGTATTACGCGGGATAAGTACCGGATCGATCATAATTTCCTGATCTTCGGGAGTAACATCGTCGCGTTTTATTGCCAGTCCGACCAGTACGTCTCCCCGGACGGATGTTTTAACGAAATCTACAGGTGCCACAGTTATTCCGGCCTGATCAACACTGGATTTGCCGGGCTCTATGAGCAAGTCAATGGTATTTTCCCGCAGGATGCCAGCCACCGTTTGTCTGTCGTGTTTCGGCAGCTCAGCGGTCATAAGTTCGGTAAATGCGTGTTCTACGGTTTTGGTACCACCGTACTTATAGAAGGTTGGAGTTCCCAATGCCATCTGATTTTGAATAAGATACCCATAATTTTCGTTACTCCAAGTTAGCGGTTCATGTCGCTGAACAACTGAATCTTTTAGTGCTGAAACATACTCATTCCATGCAGCAGGATTATCGGTAAATACTTGGGGAAATCCCCCACCTATATTCAGTGCGTTTGGGGTGAGACCGGCGGCGACGGTGTGTTCGTAGAGATCCAGTAGCTGATCTATTGCCAGAATTTTTTCCGGAATTGCGTTTGTATCGATATGAAACGAAAAGCCTTTCAGGAAAAGTTGTTTGTGGTATTTTTGCAATACCGGTAATTGTTTTTGAAATTGCGAAATAGAAATTCCGAAACGCGAAATGTGTCCCGTACCTACCGGGCTAAAGTTGCTCAGACGCATGAGTATGGATACGGGAATGATCTGTTTAGTTTCCGTAGCAATACCGATTATTGTTTCTAACTCTTCAATGCTGTCTACATTCAGAAGACATGAGTGTTGTAGTGCTAAGCGGATGAAGTTTGTATTTTTGGGCCCGGTTACTTCTATTTCCTTACCGGTAAAGCCAGCCGCCAATGCAGAAACCAATTCCTGTTCGGAAGCAGCGTCAAGACCGATTCCCGACTGTTTAGCCTGCCGCAAAAATGCGCGGGATTGGTTCACTTTGAGCGCGTAGTATACTCCCCCGTTAAGGGAATGTTTACGGTACAGCTGTTGTAACGCTGCTATGTTTTCCTCCATGATCTGAGGAAATATAATGTTAACCGCGCTGCCGGTTCCCCGAACCAGGGAAAACAAGGTTTCCCGTTCGCGAATTACGGCATCCACGATCGGATGAATTTTAGCCGGTAATTGCAACATAAGTTGTCTGAATACACCTCACGGACGTGAGGAAAATGAAAACACTACACGTAGGAGAAATTAGACAAGAGGCGGTGCCCGGGGATTATGGGTGCGGACTGCGGGCAGCGTTACTGCCTGCGGCATGTCCGGATTAGTCCGTTTCACGACAATTACACTGGTGATTAACGTTAACGGCGATTGCGCCGGCAGAGCTGCCGTAGAACAGCAATCGTGATCTGTGGCCTGAAACGAAGCCTCGTGTACAAAAAATGCACAAACTATTTTAGATGGTGCAATGGTGTTAAAGGTTATGGCACTTAATGAGAGTACGCATACGGCAGCAAAAACAGAACGCTTTTGTTTTAACAATGCATAAAAGAGAAAAATGATGCCGATAGAAATAAGCAACGGTATTGAAATGAGTGGTGAAAGTCCCTCCGAGTGTCTCATGGCCATGTGTTTCATGGGTTCATGTGCCAGCACCGGAGAAGCAGATCCTACTGCGAAGAAAAGTAACGGTATAAGTAATTGATATACCCGACGAAACATTGTTGATTTGTATTCTATCATACCGATCCTAGTCTGTATGTAATGTTTTTACATAAAGAATTGTATATCTTTATAACCGCGTAACGACGGTATCGTATAATACAAAATATGAACAAAATTCAGAGTTGTACGATTTATCTCGTGCGTCACGGAGAAACTGAGTGGAATGTCCGACGCTTAATTCAGGGACACCACGATTCAAAATTAACTCCTGTCGGAATTACACAAGCCCGAGTACTCGGTGAATCTCTTAGGCAAATACATTTTGATGCAATTTTTTCTTCAGATTTATACCGTGCTCAACATACTGCAGAACTTATTACATTAGAGCGGAAATTGGCTGTTCAAACAACCAAATTGCTTCGGGAAAGAATGTTCGGACATTTTGAAGGGAAAACATTTGAGGAATATAACCAGGAACTTCGGGATTTATTACAACAACAAGAATCTTTAAGTGATGAGCACCGTAAAGCATTTAAACTAGCACCGGATGTGGAAAGCGACGCGGAGGTGATTAGTCGATTTATTACTTCACTTCGGGAGATTGCTGTTGCGTATGCCGGTAAAACGGTGCTGGTTGTAAGCCACGGAGGATGTATCCGTCAATTTTTAATGCATATCGGATTTGCTCCGTACCGGTCTTTGCCCCCGGGAGCTGTGGGAAATACCGCGCATATCGTTCTGGAATCTGACGGTGTGGAATTTACCATAAAACAGGTGGATGGAGTGAAAAAGGAGGAGCAAGTAGTAATAGGCCTATAGTTGACTATTCTGTACTCTTCGGGTATACTGTAATTCAGCGTACATACGGGTAATTTGCCATTTGCGGCACTTAATCTGTAGTCCGCTTTTTCATTGCACGTTAACTTAACGCTACCTTCCATCAGGTCCTTTTGGACATTTATTGTGTTTAAAAGGATCTGATGGATTTATACCTCACGGTACCAGAGGATTATTTACCAAATAGTTTAGCGAGGAAACCATGTTCGTAACAGACAGTTCAGGAAAGCATCGCATCGCCGATGCAGTGCCGGGTGTGGGAAGCGGAATAGGGCTATATAGACCCGACAACGTTGAACACACATTTGCCCGCGTTCACTGGAATTCGCCGACTGATGATAAATGGACAGCCTATCTGAATGGCGAATCATTTCTGTCATTCGGAACAGTTCAGTTCGTCGGTGAAACCGCAACGTTCATAAATACCGATGGTATCGTTATTGCCACCGCAGATGTACATGGGAACGTTACCCTGACTGGCGGAACGGAAGTAATTGCGAAAATTACAGCCGAAGATGGCGATGACAATCCGCACCTGAAGCGGATGATGCAGGCGGTTGCGCTGGTTTCAGTAGCAGAGGCGACGGTAGCGGTATAATGTTCGTGCAAAGACACTCATGGGGCCTTAGGCCGTTCCCTCTCGGGAATTTGTTGATCACAATCACAACCTTGGGTGTCTTTTGCGTTGCAGGCATATTGGGTATGCTTGACGTAAATAAATATAGCCTATAAAATATAGTTCTTCAGCTGTGTAGAAACCAAATCAGTTTGAATAAAGGAGGCATATATGGAACGGCAACCATTGCCGGCGATGCATATTACGCAAGAATCTCATCCGCATGAGGTGGATTACTTTGCATTTGTTGACGCCGATGGTAGGGTAAAAAGTTTGGTGTTGGAAACACATAGGGTTTATCACGTGGGATATACGGGAGAGCCGGTGAAATATTTGCGCGGCGATGTTGCCGTGTATGTACGCGAAGTTCAGGGAACGTATGTAGGTATGGATTTATTTGAAAATGCACATGTGACGTTTTGTGATGTTGAGGGAAATATTACCGAACAAGCGGAGCGGACCGATTTTCGGTTTCTCTACCGTGAAGGGGATGAAATTAGTGAGATTGTATCTGAACAGATAGATACAGCAGCGAAATAAGGAATGTTGTACTCACTCCATTTTTCTCGTATAATTCCTGAGGCTGGATACTATCCATTAGGGAAATCCCGTTCGGAGAGAGTTCCAGTCGGAGATCAAACGTAGTCAATGGAGAAAGATAAAATCCGTCACGAACGGAGTTTACGGAGAATCGTTCGTGACACTATAGAGGGAAAAGGTTGGGAAAAACCGATAGGTTGTTCCCAGAACGGACGCTTAGCTCAGTTGGTTAGAGCACTACTTTTACACAGTAGGGGTCAGGAGTTCGAATCTCTTAGCGTCCACCAGTATTTTGATTTTATCTATACTTCTTGTTATTTATTCCGGATTCTATAATCCGGATCTGCCGGAGAAATGCTGCGGAAGTTCTTTTCTATATACCCCCTATATTCCGGCGGCAGCAAATTCAGCTGATAACTGTCTATCAGTACGAAAGGTAGTTTATTCTCGTCTATTGTTTTGGATATCGCCGTAAAACGGTTCAGAATAGGTGTCGGTATTTCCCCTATTCCGTATCCGAAGCTGATTGGATATACGGATGGCCGGAACAGAAAATCCGGAAATACTGCCTGATTAACGGGAATCTGTTGCCATCTTCGTATGATCATGTTTTTAAAATCATCTCCCCTGGATGTGGCACGTACCTGATTTGCCGTATATGATTGTTGCGCGAAAAGCATGAGACCCAGTGTAAGTATGGTGGTTGTTGTTTTGGAGTTGGGCATAAGTTTTACCATACCGTTTATGGAAACGGCTGCCAGGATAGCAAAAAACCAGGTAGTGGGAATGTAATATTGAATAAACAGTGATTTAACGGCTAAAAGCGAAGACCAGGCAGCAACCAGACCGCCCACTAAGACTAGCTGCGGAAACGACTGGGCAGTATATTTTTTGTCTTTTAACCAGGACATAATCAGCTGGTATGCTCCGGAAAAGGCGGCTAAGGGAAGAACCCACGCGTAAATCCAGTTTAAAGGTCTTTCAGGGGCTCCAAATACCAATATATTGTTGGGATGGTAAAAGAAACCCGGCGGTACCGGAAACATGCGTGTATCGTTTGTAAGTCTGGCGTCTACTACTATCTGTTGGAGCATTGCCCCGAAGGTACCGATTGAAAGAAAATAGCAGCAGAACAATGCAATCGGTACGAGACCCCCAACGATGAACCATATCAAAATGTGTTTCTGTTTTTGACTCCACAAGTAAACGAGCGACATAAATGCGGTAATTCCGGCAACGGGAACTATTTTTATATTCGTTAATACCGACAAACTCAATCCTACGGCTGCGAGAACCCACCACTTTTTATTTTTCTTTTCTACCGCCTTAACCAAACTGGCAAGTCCCAGGCAATATGCCGTTAACATCAGATTATCCGGTCGGAGTTGCATATTGGTAAACACAGCAAAAGGATCAAGGAGATGTAGTGGTAAAAAGAGCATCGCCGTGCGTTTACCGAATAATTTTCGTGTTATCAGGAATCCGGCAGCCAGACGAAGTACAAACAAGAGGATCATCACATATCTGCTGAATTGGATGGTTTCTAACGAGTATCCGTAGAATTTGTAAAACGGTAAAAGAAACCAATGATAAATGGGAGTATATACGCTAAATATATCCCGGAACATATATTTCCCGTGATCAAGTAAATACACAACATGTGCGTGCAGGTATTCGTCGTTATCAAATGTATAAAAGTAACCGGAGCGAAATACGGAATATGCAAGCGCGATAACTACCAACACATACAGTGAAAGTATAATTGAACGAAAAGTTACCAATGAACGGAATGATTTCGCCGCAGATTTGGGCATGTAATTATCGTATCATTGAAACGGATACAAGAGAAGGTTAGTAACAGGTAACCCAAGACTGCATCTTAAACTGGAGCTAAACTCGTGATATAATCTTCAGGTACATTTGAAGCCGAGCTGGCCGAGGTAGTCAAGGCGCATGTCTGAAAAACATGTTATCTGGGTGCAACTCCTAGGCTCGGCACCATAAAAAAAACCCGCTTTCGCGGGTTTTTTTATACTTACACAAAATTAGTAATCAAATGTTAGGATGGGATCGTTTAATCCTTCGGTGGTTTTACTCAAATCTTTCCAATGTAATCCTTCCATTAAGTCTGCATCCTTAAATTCATTTACATGAAAGCAATGCTGACATACTTCAACCCGAACTCCTTTTGCCAGAAGATCCGCGATAAGTTTCTTTGACGAACCGAAATCGGCAAACGTAAAATCACTGTCTTTTGTACCATACGCTACACCTTTTACGTCAAAGAAAACAAACACTTTTGATCCGGCATCAGCAAACTTACCCGCTGCTGTCAGTGCCATAAATCCGCTATGCGGATTGGTTTTCGGATCGGTCGCGATGTGAAATATGACACTGGGCATTTTAGCGGATTCTGCTACCATTTTTTCTGGCGGTGGCGTTTTCGCCCCCATAAAAGAATTCGATATTATCCCCCCGGCGAGTCCGGCGGTAAGTGCTACTACGACAATAACCAGTAACGGTTGTTTAGTTTCCATAATTTCTCCTTTGCACGTAGTTAATCGGAAACTGATTACGGTCACAGTCCTATATAGTACAAACTATTTGTGATTCAGCTAACAGTTTAAAGGTCGGAGTTCTCAGCGGGTTTCATCCATGCGTAATACACTACCGGAATAAAGAGCAACATTATGGTACTGGCGATCAGTAATCCGGAAATTATGGCACCGCCCAATCCCCGCCACAGCGGATCGGCCAGGGTAATCGGCAATAACCCGAATACGGTACAAAGTTTAGTCAGGATAATCGGTTCCATACGGCTGGAGCCTGCGTCTGCTATGGCTTTTATAAACGGCATACCCTCTTTTCGGTTTAAGTTTATTTTGTCCACGATAAACATGGAATTGGTTACCACGATGCCGAATAGTGAAAGCACACCGATTAATGCCGGAAATGATAACGGTGTTCCCGTAAGGGCAAATATCAGGAACACACTGGAAACAGCCAAGGGAATAACCAAAAGTACAATTACTGCCTGACGGAATGATTGGAATTGGATTACCATAGTTACCAGAATCAGAATAAACGCCACCACCATAGCCTGAAGAATGGATTGAACGGATTTGGCGTTTTCTTCGTTAACTCCGCCTGTTTTCCATTCGTATCCCGTCGGAAGTTCTACGGTTTTTGAAAAATCCAGTAATTTCGTATTTAACTCGGTGGCGGAATATCCCCGTGATACACCGGCACTTACTGAAATTGTCCGTTTCCCCTGTTCTCTGGTTATAAGTGTTGGACTGGCTTGAGTTTTAAATGTTCCCAAAGAAGACAGCGAAACGGGCCCCTGTTGTGTCGGTATTTGTAAACGACCCAGCGATTCCGGTGTTTGTCTGGTTAAACCAAACGAAAACACGACATTCTTTTTGTCTGTGGTTTGTTCCTCGAAGTTAACTTCACCGAGTGTAAAACCGCTTACTGCCGTTCGGAGCCAAAGGCCTATGGAGTTTGCAGCTAATCCATGTTCCAGCAGGCGGTCCTGGTCCGGAACAAATACCAGCGCACTCGTCCCCGGTTTAATTGACTTTTCTATATTGACCACTCCTGGTTGAGTTCGTAAAAATTCCGCAACCTTGTCGGCATATAGATTTAATTCACCTAAATCGTCTCCCGATAATTTTAACTGCAATTCTGCACCGGCGGGTGGACCGCCTGACTCTTCCAGCACGGAAAGTTTTCCGTTCGGGTAATCGGCTACCTGTTTGCGGAGTTCCTCTGCAATCTTTATGGAGTCGGCCGTGCGTTTTTCTTTCTCCGGTAAATGAAACGTAAACAGCGCTATATTTGTCTGTTCACTTCCTCCGCCAAAGCCATTACCGGAATTTGAATTGCCTACTTCACCCACCACATAATCGATATGGCTGTTTTGGCGGAACCGTTCAAGTAATGTCTCTGTTTCCTGCTTGGTGTGTTCCAGTAATGTCCCGGACGGTAATTCCAAATTGATGTATACCTGATCGGCTTCCGACTTCGGGAAAAATTCATTCTGAATAAGCCCCATGGGCAATAAGGCAAAGGCAAATACAGCATATGCCACGATAGCGATTACGACGTTTCTGCGTGCTGATTTACTTTTCAGAATTCTGGTAATGAACCGTTCATATGCCTGTGCAAAACCATCGACGGAAATGACGCCATGACTGGCATATTTCCCAAGCAGATTCCAGGTTTTGTGTACGCCGGGAATTCTGGCCGTGGTTTGTTTGATTTGTGCGGCAATAATCCGACGGACACGCCAGGCAATTGCTACAAAAACGAGATATGCAATCGTAATAGGGAGGAACAATATATTGCTGCCGGCAATGGCAATAATTACTCCAATGAGTGCCAATACACCGATAAGTTTACCGAGGAATATAACCCGTCCGGGAATTTTTGGCTTTAATAATACAATCATAACCGGCAGTGTTATTAAAACGGCAATAGCAGTCGAAGAGATCATGGTTACGGTTACCACTACCGGAATGGGTTTAATGAATTCGCCGATAATTCCGCTGGAAAGGAGTAACGGGACAAACGACCAGATAGTAGTAATGGTTGTAGACCAGATCGGCACAATGGTATCCCGCCATACCAGCAAGCCCGTTTCCGCCGGAGTAAACTTGCCTGTTTTGTAATACGTTGTCATAGCCGATACGACTACAATGGTGTCGTCTACGAGTAAACCCAACGCGAGCAAAAAGGCAAACAGCGACAGGAAGTTAATGGACATGCCGAAAACCGACATGAATACGAAGGCGGATAAGAAGGTAAGCGGAACCGTAATGGACGAAATAATGGCTTGGCGCAGGCCCAGGAATAAAAAGAGCGTGGCAAATACTAATAGTATTGTTGAACGGAATTCCCCCAATAAGTCCGAAAACTGCGTTTTAATCAGTTCACCGGTGTTACTTATATCCGTAAGAACAAACCGGTTATCTGTTTTTTCTATTTCCGCATCTACAATTTTACGTACCTGTTCAGCGGTTTTAATAATGTCCGCATTTGAACGTTTATATACGGCAAACGTTACCGCTACTCTCGGCGGGTCTTGAGGAGAAGCCAAATACGATACGGTTTGGTTTCCCTTTGACCGCTCATAGACTGTGGCTATATCTCCCAGTTGCACATCTACTGCACCAATACTGATTTTGGTCTTGCGTATGCCTTCTATTGAGTTAATAGAAGGGTCTATTGTGAGAGCGAACGTATTTCTCGACGTATCTATCGATCCGGACGGGTATGCTCCCAGTGCAGTTTTTAGCACACCGGAAAGCTGAATCGGATTTAAGCCGGATTCTGCAACTTTTTCAGGAGAAATATCTATGGCAACTTCCTGTTCTTCCAGACCGCGGATGGTTACCCGGTCAACATTGGGAATATTTTTTATGTCATCCTGTAATTTTTTGCTGAACGTAAACAGCGAAACCGGGTCCGAAGGTGATGTAATGGCAAACTGCCAGATGGGTTGGTTTTCAAAATCCAAGGCAGCAACTTGCGGGTCGTTTGCGTCTTCAGGTAGACCAGACACACTGTCTACAGCATCCTTTACCAAGGCTTTCGCAGGGTCTTGCCCTACCGAGTTAAAGAACTGCATGGTAATAACCGAAAAGTTTTCCTGTGATACGGATGAAATGGTATCCAACCCCGACAAACCACGGAGTTTTTCCTCTATAGGAATGGTTACCAGTTTTTCTACATCGTCTGGTCCTGCGCCCGGAAGTACGGTGGATACGATAACAATGGGAATTTTTATTTCCGGATTTAACCGTTGCGGTAAGTTCAGATAGCTGAATATTCCCAAAAAGGCAATAGAAATAACCAAAAGTAACACGATCCGGATATTGGTGACGAATTTGGCTATAACGCCGGCACCAAGTTTAGGATCAAATGTAATCCGATCGAGATATGATTTGTGTTCGTGGGTTTTGTCCATGGAAATACCGTGGCTGATTATTGAATGGTGACCGGATCACCAGCAATGATATTGCGGTTGATAATGACCTGATCCCCTGCCTGTAAACCGTTTTCAATTCTGACGTATGATCCGATTACGTCACCCAAATCGACTGTTCGGCTTTGAGCGATTAATGCGCCGCTGGCTGAAGGAGACGCAACAAATACATACGCGTCTGTTTGTGTCTGAAAGATAGCATCCAACGGTACGAATGGTACGGCTGCGGCACTTTTGGGTTTGCTGACCGGAATTTCAACCGTAATATAAGAACTATTACTCAGTTGATCTACGTATTCATCGGGAATGGTAAACAATACCGCGTGCATATTCCCTTCGGTTGGTTCCGAAGATACATAGCGCGGCGCCAGCTCAAAATGAATGGTACCAATAGTAATTTTACTTTTTTCTACGGTAGAAATGTTTTCCGCAAGTTCCGCAGAAATTGCCGCTACTGCCGTTACCGATGTTTTGTCTGAGCTGATGGTAGCCAGAACGGTTCCCGGATTTACCGAATCTCCAATTTTAACGTAAATCCGTTCAACTACCCCGTTTACCGGACTGGCCGGGTACATAAACGATTCGTTAATTTGAGCTAATCGTAAATTCAGTTTACTTATTTCTACATTCAGATTCAGTGAACGTTCCTCGATATCGAGTTGTTGTTGCGTTAGCTCGCGACTTTTATTGGCGAGTTGTCCCGGTTCATGATCTTCGTCTGCCTGGTATTCGGTATTCCGTAAAGCGGTTTTCAGTGCGTTTAAACCGGTAAGTAATCCTGCTTTTCCTTGTTTTGCAGTCATAATATCCGACTCGTCTGCTCCGGATGTCTCCAGGAATTCTATCTGGGCATTCAGCGAAGTAAGTATCTCTTCATTCAGGCTAATAAGACTTTTGGTTTCGTCGATGGATTGGTTGGCTATGTCACGCAGCTTATCTGCCTGGCCGTCACTGAGGTTAGCAATCTCCCGACGTTTTTTTATCATTTCCAATTGCACAGGGTAATTTAATTCGGTAAATTCGTTATTTTTTTGTGCCACCTGTCTGCTTACGGAGGCAATTGTTCCGCCCTGATACGTATTTGATAAAGAAATAATCCATTGACCTCTTCCTACACGGGATCCTTCAGTTCTATGAATGGCCTGCACAATGCCATTAGACTGGGCCACGAGTTTAATTACACCGGTTTTTTCTACTTTTGCGCTGACCTGTACCCGGGGATTTTCGCCGATACTGGAAATTTCTACATGCTTAGGTGCCGTTTCTGAGGCTGTTTCGGTGTTTTTCGGTTTACGCAAAAAATTACCAACCAGGATAAGTACCAGTAGAATTACCAGGAATCCGAAAAAGGTTACTAAAGGTGCCCGGTCAATGAGCTGAATGAGTTTTTTAGCGACAGTTTTGAAAAATCGTTTTACGGTATCTACTATTTTTTTGATGGTCTGGAGGAACGAGTTTAGATTATTCTGTTTTAGCGTCATAAGGTTGGTAGTTTAACATATCCTATAGAAATATTCAACCCGTATGGACGGGCTATACATAAGCTCTGGCTGTACAGAAACCGATTGTGTGCTAAAATAAACGCTGAGTTAACCGTTTTGGGTTGTAATGGACAGGCGGTTATTTAACAATTAAGCGGGCGTAGTTCAGCGGTAGAATGTCTCCTTGCCAAGGAGAAGGTCGTGGGTTCAAGTCCCATCGCCCGCTCACGGGTTGCATGAATTGATATCGGCATTACTTACTTTTTTCCTACCCGTGCCTCTTCTTGTTTGATTTAACTTCTTTTTATTTCGCCAACTTACTGCGTACAACATCGCGACAAATACCGAGGGTCCGGAAATGCTGACATACCAACTCCATGGCCGGTTCAGACCCACCGTAAGAATATAAAACACGGCAAATCCTAAAAATATAACTGCTCCGAATAGGTCATACTTCCAGGCAATTAGGGACAGCAGAAGTAGAAGAAAAGGATAACGAAGGTGCATGATAAACGCTAGTATCGCTTGTATTCCGGTATATTCCGTAAATACATCAAGTGAAAATAAGGATAGAAATAACACGAAACAAATACTGATAATCCGTGGCAGCCAAAACAGTATTTTCATACCATTAGTATAGTCTTTTAGGATTGGGTGAACATTGAGGGAGCATACAATTGCGAAGCCATGGCGGGACCGCTGAAAAATACGAAAGTTCCAGAATTGACTAGGCTATACCATTACTGCAACAGCATTACTGCACTGTTTGCGAATCTGGGTGTCATGCAACTAAAACGGCTGAGATCCGATCCGTTTTGTTTCCGAATATACAACACCGCATTCGGATATTTTCCTAACGATTGTTTTTTTTGCTCACATGGAACATCTGAATACACTCGTTGGATTAACTCCCACTTTTCTGCATCATGTACGTTGTGTGCTAAGTTAGAAATCCTGCCGGAATAGTACGCAGGTTTTTGACTAAAAATACTGACGTAGGGTGCTATAGCATCCTGTCTGTTTTCAGTATCCACGAAAAGTAGGGTATTGGTAGACAGATGTTCCCTTGCCCATGTTAATGCAGTTAATTCATCATGCGAAATGATAAACCATCGCCGGGTGTCATAGTCCCGTAAATACGCACCCATCTGAGGTACCAGTCGTACACAGTTAACCGTAACGAAGATAAGCATGATTACCCGCCAATATGCGGAACGGTGGTAAAGTCCTTCCGGAAGAAATAATTGAATAATCATAAGCGGCATGATCCAATACACGATGGCAATAAAATTGTACGTGTGTCCCCCGCCGGATGCTTGTTGCGTAAATACACCCAATATCAGTGATACTAGTATTGCCGGAATAATCATGGTTTTTACGATTTTAGGAATCTCCAAAAAATCTTTTTTGCGCAATAACAGCACGCCGGAATAAAAACCAAAGTATGTCATGAGATACAAACCCGTTAAGAACATACCGCTAAACACGTAGTAAACCGTATGCCTGAACGGCATTTGGAGTAATTGTTTTGCGGGGAAGTTTATGGTTTTCATAACGGAATCGGAATATCCAAGTTCGGGAAGTGACGCAAATTCCGCAATACGCGAAAACCAGCTTATGTATAACCCTCCGGAGCCGTGATTCTGAGGTAGATATAATACGGCGGCAATGACGACGCTGGCGAAGAATAAACCCGTGAATTGTTTTTTCTGTTGAAGAACGGCAAGTGCCAACAGGCCAAGTAGTACGAATATTCCGGTATGCACTTTGTACCCGATCACAGTCCCGCACATGAACGCAGCCAGCAGCAATAGTGATCGGCTTCGTTGTTTCTCCCACGCGGCAATAATGAAAATTGCTGCGAGCAAAAGCACAATGGATATGCTCATAGGAAAATTCATGGAAAACATCCAACTGCTCAAAAGTGGCGTCAGGTTAAAATCAACGGAGCCTGTAACGTGCATCCGGGCGATCGGGAAAAAATCCGCAGCAAAGTACGTCCAGAAGAGTAACCACTGAAATGCCGTTTTTGTTTTTAACCAAAGTGATCCCACAGACAGAAGTACCAGGCCATACATAACTGATATAAAAAGCGGCATGAATTGCAGTTGTGTGGGTAATAGCGGCAGATGGAAAACACGGATCAGGTCTGCAGTAATCAGATAGGACCAGAAGTGATAATTGATAAACGGTGTTCCTGAATAACCCGGAGTTTCCGGTGGTATAGCTCGTACCAGCTGATCGGTAACCGCTATATTCCAGAGACCGTCTATTGGTTCTTCACAACAAAAGCCGATTCCTGAATCCGAGCGGATACCCTGGTGCCACAGAGGGAGTTGTTGTGCCGCGACACCCACTAGCATGATAATGATGGCCGCCAGGTTAAAAATTATAGGGGATGGTTTGTGGAACCGCGGTATTTTCCTGGAGTAACGGGAAAAACCAATGAGCATTACTCCCAGATATATAAAACTCGCCCAGCGTATGTGTAGCAGACCAAGTATCCATGCCTGCCAGCCCCACATTACTATGCCAACACAGGTAGCTACGATAAGTTTTTTCCAGATAGAGGTGTTTAATTTTTGTAGAATGAGAATCCCGGGAATAGTCCAGGCGATGAGTACTGCTATAAAAAAGTAGGCCAAATAGGTCCAGAATTCGATCTGAATAAGCGTAAATGCATCCAGGTATTCCATGGTTTCCTTTTACCAGATAGGGATTATAGTGTAAAATAGGTGAGTTCGTTATTGCCGGGCCCGCCTGCAACGCTATGCGTAGCATTGCGGGCAGGTGGTGTATTAAGTATGAAGTTCTACTATACTTACGTTTTACGTAGTACGATTGATAATGAACTTTATATTGGGTTTACATCTGATCTCGAAAAGCGACTTTCAGAGCATAATTTAGGAAAGGTAATTTCGACTCAGAATCGATTACCGTTTAAATTAATTTATTATGAAGCCTGTTTAGACAGTAGTAAGGCCGTCTTACGAGAGAAGCAGCTTAAAACTGGTTACGGACGAGCATATTTAAAACGACGAATATAATTGCCGGGTGGTGTAACGGTAACACGCCTGACTTTGGATCAGCGCGACTCTAGGTTCGAATCCTAGCCCGGCAGCCAAGACGTATCCGTGATATTGATTGAATAAATTTACTGCAATTTTAGAACCTCTGATATACTTCCCCTATGGACGAACAGTTCATTCGTAAAATTATTGCGCTGAGAGGTGATCACGGTAAACAGTGGCTAAATAATTTGCCGGAAATTATTAAACGGTACGAACACAAATGGGAAATATCCTGCTTTCCCCCTTTTCCGCTTTCATATAACTATGTGGCACCGGCTAAAACCCATACGGGAAAAAATGTGGTATTGAAACTTAGCTTTCCGGAAAATCAAGAATTCCCTTTAGAATTTGAGGCTCTTCGATTTTACCGCGGACACGGGTCGATAAATGTATTGCAAGCGGATATAGAAAACGGAGCTATGCTTTTGGAAAAGGCTGAACCGGGAACCAGAGTTCACGATGTCATGCCGGATGAAAAACAGATTTCAATAGTTTCTAATGTACTACGGGAATTGCATAAGCCTATTTCAAACACACAGGCTTCGTTATTTCCGACAATCTCCGATTGGGCGAAAGCGTTTGATCGGTATAAAGAGAAAAATTCTCTGAGTTCCGGCCCGGTTCCTAAATGGATGTTTGATAAAGCGAAGGGAATTTTTCGTGAGCTGGTGAACGATAACAAAGAATTGGTTTTACTCCATGGAGACTTACATAATGACAATATTCTATCCTCCGAACGGGGATGGCTTGTTATCGATCCGAAAGGACTTATCGGAGAAAGAACATTCGAGTTGGGTGCTTTTCTCCGAAACCCTTTGTTTGATTTCCCCAAAAACTCGGAATACAAAAAGTTGGAAATACGCAGAATACTTCAGTTTTCCGAAGAACTGAATTTTGAAACGGATAGAATTCTTGCTTGGGCTTTCGCGTGTGCGGTTATTTCTCTGCTATGGTTTTTAGAAGATGAACACGAGTCTAAGGACATATATCTTGCAAACGCGGAACTGCTCAATGAAATTACTCTGTAAGAATAATCGCCAATATAATCACAACATACGGTAATCTTTGTTATTTCATTCTGATTCGGTCTCATACCTCAATGTGCAATTCACAACGCTGTTGTACACTGTGTGTATGGGAAATAAATACCATTGGTATGCGGGAATCTGCGCCGTGATGGTATATATTTTTGCGGTAACTTTAGGCGGTATTCTCTACCCCGGGTACTCACATATTTCTCAGGATATTAGTCAGCTTACATCCACACACTCTCCCATCCGCGGCTTTATGAATATATTCTTTATCTACAATATACTGATTACGTTTTTCGGATACGGGTTATACAAAATACGTAATACTATGCTTTCTCAAGTAGGTGCTCTGTGTATTATGCTTATCGGTCTACTGGGATTACTTATCGCCTGGTTTCCGATTAATACCAGAGGAACTGAAATTACTGCTACCGGCATTATTCACATTGGAATAGTATCCATCGTTTCATTGTTAACCGTTCTCAGTGGGTTTATGTTTTGGTTTGGATATAGGAATACTCATTTGCGTTTATTCGCAAAAATATCTCTAATAGCCGGAATTTTATTTGTTTTATCCGGTCCGATCGCTGCAGCGAACGTACTTAGTCCATATGCCGGGCTTTTTGAACGAATACCCATCGGAATATTCTTATTGTGGGTATTAATTTCTTCGGTAATTATGCTTAGGAGGCCGCTTCGGAAAAAGTTGGTGTAATTTGTTATATATCTTACATTAATGTCTTTCAAAATATACTGGGACTGGGTATTATACGATTATGCGAAAATTAATTGTGCTTTCTTTTATTACTTTGGATGGTGTGATGCAGGCGCCGGGTGGACCTGAAGAAGATACCAGCGGCGATTTTAAGTACGGTGGGTGGACAGTCCCCTATTTTGACGATTTTTTGGGGAACGTCATGACCGGGCAGATGACGAGGCCCATGGAGTTGCTGTTAGGGAGAAAAACATTTGAAATATTTGCCGGTTATTGGCCGCAGCATGAACATGAATGGCCGGGAATTAATTCGTTGACGAAATACGTCGTTTCCAATACACAGACAAAACACTCTTGGACTAATACCGTTTTTTTGAACGGTAATGTCGAAGAACAAATACAAAAGCTTAAACAACAAGACGGACCGGATATTCAGGTACACGGCAGTGCGACGTTAATTCAGACATTATTGCAACATGATTTGGTAGATGAATTCTGGTTAAAGATATTTCCGGTGGTTTTGGGTAAAGGAAAACGCTTATTTGATTCGGGTACTATTCCTGCTGCGTATACTCTGGTTGAATCAAAAGTATCACCTGTCGGGGTGATAGTGGCCTCGTTCAAACGCGCGGGAGAAGTTAAAACAGGAACGTTCGGTACATGACGGTTAACCCTAGATTTTGGTTTTTTTCAGTAATAACGAATTACTGACTACTGACACCGAAGATAACGCCATGGCCATTCCCGCAAATATCGGATTTAGTAAAATTCCCCAAATAGGATAAAACACACCGGCTGCTAAGGGAATGCCAATAATATTGTAAATAAAGGCCCAGAAAAGATTTTGTTTTATTGTTCGCATGGTGGCCCGTGACAATTTTATCGCCTGCGGTATTTTTAAAATGTCTCCGTGAAGCAGCGTGATATCGGATGACTCTATCGCTATATCCGTTCCGGTGGCCATAGCAATGCCTACGTCGGCCTGAGTGAGTGCCGGCGCATCATTTATACCGTCACCTGCCATAGCCACTTTGTTGCCGTTTGACTGTAAGTTCTTAATAACACCTGCCTTATCCGAAGGGAGTACGTTTGCGAAAACCTGATCTATTCCGATTTGGTCGGCAATATACCGGGCCGCGCGGGAGTTATCTCCGGTCATCATAATAGTTTTAATTCCCATTTTTTTTATAGTTTTTATGGCCGATAATGCATTTGGTTTTATGGTATCGCTGATCGCCACTGCGCCTATTAATTTCTGATCGGCAAACACCGTAACTACCGTTTTCCCTTCGGATTCGAGTTTCCTGATTTGTGGGATACTCTTTTCCTTTCCGGAAGGTTTTCGGACGGCTATACTTTTATTCTGTGTCTTTCCTTCAACTCCGACTCCTTCAGTTTCCTTAAATTCCGTCACCGGTGTTGGACTAATGTTCATTTCTCTCGCGCTGTCTACGATTGCCGTGGCTAACGGATGCTGAGAGTGGTGCTCCAGTGCAAGTGCAAATGAGAGTACTTCCGTTTTATTCGTTTTACTGTTTAGACTGATTAAATCCGTCACCCGCGGCTTACCTCCGGTAATAGTTCCGGTTTTATCAAATATCAGCGTGTCTACAGAGTGCAGTTTTTCCAAACTATTGGCGTTTTTTATGAGAATGCCATTCTCAGCACCTTTTCCTACTCCGACAATAATAGCGGTCGGGGTAGCAAGTCCCAGTGCGCAAGGACAAGCAATAACTAAAATGCCGACAAATGATAGTAATCCGAATGAAAGCGCATTGGAAAAACCGAGCGCTGAAGAACCGATTGTTAACCAGAGCAAGAATGTGACGGCGGCAGCCAGCAGCACCAGTGGTACGAATACTGCAGATATTCTGTCGGCTAAATTTTGAATTTCCGCTTTTGAACCCTGAGCGTTTTCTACCAGTTTTACGATCTGAGCCAGCATGGTATCCGAGCCGACTTTGGTAGCGGTAAACCTGATACTGCCTTGTTTATTCATGGTTGCCCCGATGACGGTGTCACCCTTTTTTTTGTCTACCGGTATCGATTCACCGGTAACCATGGCCTCATCTATAGCGGTAGTTCCGGAAAGAATTACTCCGTCTACGGGGATTTTTGCACCCGGTTTAACAATGACTATATCTCCTACCACCACATCCGAAACGGGAATTTCCGTTTCGATTCCGTTCCTCTCTACCAGTGCCGTTTTGGCTTGAAGATTTAGGAGTTTTTCGATAGCTTCGCCAGTTTGTATTTTGGATTTGGCTTCCAGATATTTCCCCAGTGTAACAAAGCCGATAACCACGATGGTTACATCAAAATAGGTATGGTCCGGCGCATTCAGTAGGATGCGTATCGGCGGAAACAACAGTATTAACGTACTGTAGACAAAGGCGGTGAGCGTCCCGATACCCACCAGCGTATCCATATTTGCAACCCGATATTTTATAAACCGGATTACCGCATCAATAAAGGGCTGTCCGATCCAGAATAAGGTTATGGCAGAAAATACGAACAAAACGGAATTTAGCAAGTGCATGGATAACGGTATATGCACCAAGCTCATAAAGGTATTTGTCGCCATTTCCCACAGCATTAATACGAAAACTATAACGGCGAATGGTAGCCCCACTAGTACTTTAAATCGTAAGGCGTGTAATGCTGCTAATTTTTCGGTTTTTGTTTCATGTGATCCGGTAATCCGGGTGTTATTCAGATCATTTACATGTGGAGTATTCTTTTGATTTCTAGTGATGGATTCTAACAACGCATAACCGTACTTTGTTATTTCGGCATTCATGTCTGAGAGAGTTACTTTTTTCGGGTCATACGTGACGGTTGCTTTTTCCGTGGCATAGTTTACGTCACAGGAATCAATTCCGGGGAGTTTTTTCAGTTTCCTGGAAATTATCGCACTACAACTGGCACAGTGCATGCCATTTACGTTAAACTTTTGTGTTTCCATATCTGTGTAATAGGGTTATTTATTGATTCTGTTAAAAAGGGTTATTAATTCATCCACTGCTTTTCCCTTTTCATTGTTAACCTGATGCACAACATGGGTTGTTACGTGCCGTTCAAAGAGTACCGAATCCAAACTCTTGAGTGAGTTTTGTATTGCCAAACTTTGATTAAGAAGATCAATGCAGTATTCATCCTTTTCTATCATTTTCTGCAAGCCGTCCAGTTGTCCCTTAATGATGTTTATTCTTTTTTGGGCTTTTTCTTTTACGTCATCATAATGTGATTTCATACATCGAGAATATACCCCCAGGGGGTATAAGTCAACCGGCATTTATTTATATAACCATACTGGTATACTTAAGCCATGATTAAAGCTGTGTTGTTGGATTTTGACGGCACATTAGTAACCAGGGATATCTTGGATGTCGTATGCGGATTGGCAGGTAAGGAAACGGAGAGTGCGCAACTAAACCGGGATTTTCATAATGGTAAGTCACAGGGCCTTACAACGCTTATCACACGTATTAATTTCCTTCAGGGTATTACCGTAGACCAGATCAAAACGAAATTAAACCAGAATTCCTATTTAGTTCCCGGTGTGCAGGATCTATTCAGGTATCTTCATGAGAAAAAGATTGTTACGATCCTTAACTCCGGGAATATACTCCCTATTCTTCAGTATTACCAAAACTTGTTGGGGATAGATTATGTGGTCGGAACCACCCCGCAAATGAATGGCAACAGTATTAAAGGTATTGCGGTGGCGGACTTTCCCGATAAAGATTTTAAAGTGGCAGGTGTTAAAAAAATATTGGAGAGGTTACATATACCTCCTCAAGAAACTATAGCCGTCGGAGACTCGCCTGCTGATAAAGCCATGTTCGGGTTCGCCGGTTCCAGCGTTGCCATTAATCCTAAAAGTGGCATTGATTTGATTGCAACGTATAGAATAGATGGGGACATATCTCAGGTAATTCCCATTATTGAAGCATTAAATATATGATACCGCACGCTGCACATAAAGTAACCCGAGTGTTATTTATTCATCATTCTACCGGCGCCAACATTATCAAGGAAGGTAAACTTCGGGAGAAATTGGCTAAATTGAATCCGGAATTGGAGTTGTGGGATCACAGTTACAACTTGTACAGGTATTATCCTGATTTTTTCAGCAAATACACATATCATACCGGTTTAACAGATAATAACGGAATAGTTACAGGACGCGATTATAACATCGTCCTCAGTAACAATAGTCCAAAAGAGTACGCGGAAATTTTTTCCCGAAACGAACAAGATACAACGCTTAAAGAAATTCTTTCTTATGACATCATAGCTTTTAAAAACTGTTATCCGACTACGAAAATAACGACGCCGGAGCAATTTGAACGCTATAAACAGTACTATCAAACCATTGCTGCGTCTTTAAAAAAGTTTTCGAAACACATGTTTATAGTAATTACTCCTCCCCCGCTACGTGAAGAACTGACCAAAGAGGAATACGCGTATAGAGCCAGAGAGTTAGTTAAATGGATAACTTCAGGTAAATTATCCCACGGGAGTAATAATATTTTTATCTTTGATTTGTTTGGGCTTCTGGCTGATAATAACGGTATGCTACGCCGCAGTTATACCCGAACACTCTGGTTGGATTCTCATCCGAATGCGGTAGCGAATGAGAAAGTAGCTACCGAGTTTGCGAATACGCTGGTAAATTTGCCCGGTACCGCCCACAACCACATGCATTAACGAAGTATCCGAAGCGCTAATTCCAAATTATTGGTAGTTAACTCATCTGCTCCTATTTCCATCGCCTTCCGCAATTGAACTTCAGAATCACATATTCCGGCGTGAATTTTTACCCCCATTTTATGCAGATCCTGTACAAACGATTCATCAAGCACATCTATATTGCAGTGAAATACATCTATAATATCCTCCATAAGTGAGGCTTTCATTTGGATTAACGCCGTACGGCGATCCATCCAATCCGGAATTGGTTGGGTGATAAGCCCGAGAGATGCCTGAGGGCAATTTTTTTTGAGATATGAGAGCAATGGATATTGGTACGACGTAAATTGTACCTTAGTCAGTAAATCACTGTTCCGAATCACGGATATCACGGAACCGGCATATTCTTTTCCGAAATCCTTCAGTTCAATCTCATACGTAGTTTGTTTTTGGAATGTATTCAAAACCTGTTCCAGCAATGGCATACGTTCCGTTTTAAATTCCTGGCTAAACCAACTTCCACAATCAAGCGATTGGAGATCTTTGGCGTTCATGTCGCGTAATAGACCGCTACCCGTATCCGTGTGCCCAAGTGCGTAAAAATGATGAACCAGAAGTTTTTTGTCGCGGGAAAAGTGCACATCCAGTTCTATGCCGTCAGCACCTAACTCTACTGCTTTCCGGAAGGCAATCATGGTGTTTTCCGGATAGGAGTGACTATGACCTCTATGGGCAATTATCAGTGGTTGCATCTGCTCATTATACGCTTTATACAAAGGTATAACTAAAACGGATAGCCTTTCGCGCCTTGGATGCCTTTTAGCGCGGATATTTCTCCCGTTAAGCTATTCATGTGAGCAATAACAAAGCCGCTCAACATTGATGCTAAGGTATGTTTTCCCCATGAACCCAGATCAATTTCTTTTTCTAAATCCGCATCGGTCAGACTATTTACGTACACGTCCGTGTCAGCATATACGGCTTTGGCAAATTCACGGAGTTTCGGCAAATCAATCTGCACAGAGCGTGACCATTCTTCATGTGCGGCTGACCATTTATCATCCATAGGCGGCATGGGCATATTCGCACCCGTTTTATCTTTCCAGGTTGTCTCGTGCAAAGTAGGTTTTCCCTGTAACATACCATGAACAATAACATCTTCGGAGAATAAGAGATGCGCATATACTGAGCCGAGTGGTAGTGCTTTTCCTCCGGGATTCTGATGCAATTGTTCGGGAGTAATGTCCGCGACCGTTCCCTCGAATGTTTCGCGGGCTTCCTTAAGTTGATTTTTTAATAATTGCAGTGCGGTTAACATTGTATGATACCTCGCTTTCTTGAAGTAGTATACTTAGCCGTAATGGGAATGTCGATGTTTAATTCATCAGGTATACTTATCTCATGAAACTGTATTTTTTAACCGGAAATGCCGGGAAATTTGACGAAGTGCACGCACTTATCCCGCAGGTAGAACAACTGGATGTGGATTTGCCTGAATTGCAGGAAATTAGTGCAGAGAAAATTATTCAGGCAAAGCTTACCGAGGCGTATCGGCATCATGCCGGTCAATTTATTGTCGAAGATACGTCTTTGTACTTCGATTGTTTGCAGGGACTGCCGGGGCCGCTCATAAAATGGTTTTTAAAAACAATGGGCAATAACGGTTTGGCAGAGCTTGTGCAGCTATACGGTAACAACAGAGCCCAGGCAAAAACAATACTCGGGTATGCTGAAAAAGAAGGTAGCGTCCATTTTTTTGAAGGGTCTGTTTACGGCAGTATAACCTCACCACGCGGCGAAAACGGGTTTGGCTGGGATATGATTTTTCAGCCAGACGGTCAGACAAAAACATTTGGTGAAATGTCGGCTGAGGAAAAATCAACCTTTAGCATGCGCAGACTTGCCGTGGAAAAACTACGGAAACACTTGCATGGAGGGATATGAATCCGGAACATTCCCGACTCACCGTAAGCATCCCTGAGAATCGTTCCACTAGAGCCAGAACCTGGGACTATGACGACACGATGTTCGGGCGTGAACGGATAACCAGGAGATTGGCAGCAGTTAAAGCCAAACTGCGACCGTCAGTAGTTTATGAATATCCATGGAACGAGATGCCGATGGTAGTACGGGAAGTAATAAACAAGCCGCTGGAGGGTGTAGCGGAAAAGGTTTCGTACGCATTTCATGCCAGGCGCCAAATATTCCCCTTCACACCGCAAGCATTGGAAGCAGCGATCAGCCAAGGCATAGACAATTACGGCAATACCGGCAGATCAAGCAAGCTTCCCTGGGTAGAAATGTCCGAACAGGCACTCATCGATGGGGGTATTGACTCATTTATAATTGGTACTTTTTTTACTCCGGACGGAATGCGTACGGCTTTGAGTAAAGCCGCTGCAATTGCGGAACTACGGAATTATTATCCCGATGTAAGTCATGTGGATGATGACCCGCGCACCGTCGTTTTTCTGGCTGGTTTATTCCCCGATAGCACGTTTTATCTCGTGCAGTACGGGACAAATGGCTTGCTGTATGATCGTGAGACGCTGGAAGAATTCCCCAATATTAAACCCGTTGCGGTTATAACAGAGGTGTCTTAAAACGTGTCAACGAATAATATTGCTACTTTTCCAGTAACAGAATTCTATTTTTGGGAAAACTAAAAATTACTGAAACTGCGGAGAAATGTTCGTTACAGAGTTTTTCAAAATCAGTAAACGATTGTATGCTTTTTACACTGTAGTCACGGTTAAACACAATTATGCCTTTTTGCTTCAAGTGTTGTTTTAACGTTACCAGAAAATTTGTTGAATGTGCTTCCATTGGGTTCTGATCATTTATATAGAGATCCGTAATGATGACATCGTATGTCGTCCTGATCCGTTTAAGCCAGACAAAGGCGTCAGCGTTAATTAGGGAAAACCGGGTTATCGATTTAAGACCGAACACGGAGTTGCCGGTAGCTATCATTTGCGGATCTATTTCAATTCCGGTTATAACGGAATCCGGATATGCCTCCCTGAGAGCGGTTATAACGGTTCCTCCAGCCACTCCCAATACGAGGAATGATTTGGCGTTTGGAAGTGATAGTTTTACAGCGTTTACTGCGGCTTTCCACATCGGTAAATATTCTCCTCCACTTTGTGACGTAGTTCCGGTAAAGAGGGTTTGATTGCCATACGATCGACCAATGTGAATTTCCTGGTGATAGTTTGATGCTATTTGCAGGTGTCTATTATTCAGCAGCGCATGCAGCTTTGTAAGGAAGTTCTGCATATGTTAGGGGGTATGCTTCCGTCTTCTGGCGTGAAGTTGGTCGGTATTATGCGGGGCATCCCTCCAGGAATCTTTTAGAAGCTGAGCCAGTTCGGTAGCCGAGGCCTCACGGATTGTACGTATCCGTATGTGCCTCATGCGGGTGCCATTTCCTTTTAATACGTGTTTCGGATCAAATAGGCTACTTCCGAAAAAAAATTTAACCATAACGGATTCGCTTTGCGGTGATATCTGACATATCCGGTCAAACGCAGATTCGGTTAGTGAGTAATTGATGGCTTCTCCGTATATGAATTCGTGTGCCTGCGGCATGATTTTTTTTACCAAAACACGGAGATACCGGGTAATTTCTTGCGTGTTATCCGGCAAGCAGGACAGGAAGGCTTCCAGGGAATCGGCCATACCTATTTATATTGTACAGTATTTCAGTCCGTTACCCTAATTACGAAGCGAATACCTCTTGGCTGCTGGGGAGCTCAAAAATGGCAGCATCAAGCAAAGGCTGAGTCATACCAATAGGTTTAAGCATTTCTTCCGGATCCCCATACACCCCACGCATATGATCGGGTAATTGTTCCGCGAGTACTGTCATCAGCAGATCTGCGGTGATCTGTGCCCGCTGTTGCCGTTTTAATCCGTGAAGCAACGTTAGGTTCGATTCGGGGAGTAATTCGGAAAGCGTAAATGGTGGTGCGATAACTATCCTGGGTTCTTCGGGATCTTGTTCCCGGTATACGAAACCGATAGGTTGATACGTTATCTGCATATCGGGTGCTTTCATGAAAGATTCGAACATACCTATCCCCGGAGAAACCCGTTGAATAATCCCTGCAGGATTTCTGGTACCTTCAGGCGCTATTCCGTACAGGGTACCCGGTTGATTTAACAACGACGCGGTTCTGCGGGTAAAATTCAGTAAAAGGTGTGTTTTAAGCTTATCCTCATAGGGATACGGGTCGTCCGGTTGAACTACTGGTATTGATCGAATGCCGACTAACCTGAGTGAACGCAATAATGTACCGTTAATTGCATCGCGGTGAAGATCCCAATGTTTCATGCCTGCCGGTCCGGCAATCCGTTGTGCGTTTTGCATACTGAGCAGGATAGGCGTCATCAATTTTAAATCTCCGCTTCGTACGTGATTGCTATAAATAACAACTGGATTATGTCTAAGCCGTCGGTCAGCTTCCTGAAGGTTAGCAGAATGCTCCGGATATATTTCTAATTTATAGGCGCGGTTAATGACGTTGAAGGCTTTCTCCGCTATTCGGCTTTTAACCGTACGTCTGGCGCGTTCGTTTTCTCGTGAATTCCAAGTCATAAGGTCGCATTATAGCAAATATTCGTATTTTTTCCTGTCGGAGTAAGAAAATCGTTTTATTCGTGTAACGGATAGTGGAGTTGGTTTTCCCTGATTCCTAAGGGATCTAATATCGTTTCGGGATTTCCGTATACACCTCTCATGTGTTCAGGAAGACTACGGGCTAACACAGTCATTAATACATCAGAAATCTGTTGTGCATGCTCTTTCGGATCGGATGCGAAGTTAACCTCCGCAGGTAAAATATCCGATAAAGTAAACGGTTCTGATACGATTATCCGCGGATTTGTATCATGTTCAGGATATACCAGACCGACCGGTAAATAGTGAAGATGCTGGTCCGGTTGCACATACGATTCGAGATAACCAATTCCCCGATTTGCCCGTTGTAACTGTCCACTGGGATTTCTGGTGCCTTCAGGTGCTATTCCATAGAGTGTTCCGGCTCTGTTCAACAAATCGGAAGTGTACTGTTTCAGATTAATAATCATACCCTGTTTCTGTTCCTGTCCATATTGGTATACATCACTGTTTTGTACAACAGGAGCTGCATGAATACCGAATACTCGTAAGGAGCGGAAAAAAACGGCATTTACCGGATCCCGGGAAAAATCGTAGTGCTTCATTCCTACCGGTCCCATTACACTCCGCACGTTCGGTAGTGTTAAAACTAATGGAATCATGATTTTGGCATCCCGGGAAAAAATATGATTTATATAAACAACGAGAGCACTATCGGAAAGTATCTTGTTTGCTTCCGACATGTTGTGTGCACTGCGATCAGAAATTTTCAGTTCATATTTATCATTTAGGTGATGATAAATAAATTCAGCGGCGCGACTTTTTAGGGTGGGTTTAATTCCCGTTTCCGGTGTTCTCCAGCTCATAGTGCGGATTATAGCAGATAAGTTTGGGTACATTGCACCCAGTGCTTTATCCTGTTAGGATGACAAACGTAAGGGATATTCGTATATGAAGCAAATACAACGCCCCAAAGAAGCCAGGATACCGTTTACGAAAGAAGGGTATGCTAAAGTTCTGCAAGAGAAGCAGGAGTTGATGGCATCCCGTCCCGAAGCAGTAGAACATCTCCGCAAATCCCGGGAAATGGGTGATCTCTCTGAAAACGGATACTATAAAGCCTCCCGCGCCAGGTTATCTTTTTTGGATGCACAAATTAGAAGAGTAGACAGGCTTATCAGGCTCGGAGTTATTGTCGAGACGGTTCAT
The DNA here is from genome assembly GCA_964629685.1 of uncultured Gammaproteobacteria bacterium. Classification (GTDB taxonomy): domain Bacteria; phylum Patescibacteriota; class Microgenomatia; order UBA10105; family UBA927; genus CAZVTT01. The sequence goes on along the minus strand of CAZVTT010000004.1, from coordinate 37,669 downwards.
AAAGGCGTAGTGGAAATAGGAAGCTCTGTTGTGATGACAGACGGCAAACAGGAATTTCGTTATACCGTAGCGGGTGGATATGAATCAAATCCGGCACAGGGAACTATTTCCTATATATCCCCTATCGGTCGGGCCCTACTGGGAAAACGAAGTGGTGATGTTATAGAAGTCCGGATACCAGCCGGATTGGTGAAATATACGGTTCTTCAGGTGCAATAATCGCAGGGATACCGTATTCGAACGTTGTAAAAAGCATGTATGAGTAGCGACGGTAAAGCTTCATATTTACAGGATACCGGAACGGTTATTTTAGGTTCGGAAGTCTACATTCTTCATGAAGATTGTGTGTTGCTCCATAAACGGAGCGAAACTAAAAAAACATTTCCCGGTTACTGGATTGGTCCGGGTGGACACATAGACGCGGAAGAGGATGCGCTCACAACTGCCGTACGGGAAGTGAAGGAAGAAACGGGTATTACCGTTACACCTAAACAGCTCCAACTGAAATCAGTTGCCTTTCACAGACATAGGGATAGAAACGAGCTCTATGTTCTGTATATATTTAGGGCGGTCATTTCCGAGCGACCTGATAAATTGCCAACGACAAGTGAAGGTATTTCCGCATGGATTCCGCTGGCAAACTTATCCAGAATGGAAAATATATTTCCTGCTTCCCGGTATTATTTTAAGCACGTGGTTTACGGTGCGGGCGGAATACTGTATACGAATTTAATTTTGGAGCAATCCAACATAGTAACCGTATCTTCCCACGTGGTAAACGAAACCTAAAAGATGTTGCTATAGAACCGGGATGAAGCCTCGGTACATGCCCATACTGCAGGTAAACGCCAATTGTTCGGTTTTTTCGGGAACGGTAATGTTTACTTCATCGGTGGCGCCTATCCTCACGATTCGCTGGATGTTAAGTTTTGGGATGGTAAATGCTTGGATGCAGCCGTCGCCATCCTCATTTATCAGCTTAATTTTAACGTCTGTTCCTGCTTTTACCGCAATATTTTTCGGTTCAAGTTCATATCCGCTTTTATGAAATATAATTGTGGCTTCGTTTACGATGGTGGCGGTTTGCGGGGAGGTAACTGTGTTTGTATCACAAAAGCTGATGGTGCAAGTTACGGCAGAAAGTATTCCCTGAAACGTATATGCGGTACCAGTAAGAGCAATTGCGCCATTTAAGTTATAAAGCGCGACCAGAATTATAGCCGCCGCTGCTACCTGATTAAATATTCCGCTAAACGTCTGACCGAGGCGCTTAGCTGCATAACCTAAAAGAAAAAATAGTGGAGAGGTTCCCAGTATAAAGGTAAACATCGTAAGTGCTCCGGAAAATGGTGATCCTGTCGATATTGCGTACGCCATCATGGCCTGGGTAGCTCCGCAGGGAATAAATACCGTAAAAAATCCCAGAAGCGCCGGGCCAAATACCGACTGGCTTTTTGACTGATTCCGGACAAGTTTTGTGAGAAATCTTGGAGGAGATATGACAAAATAGCGGAAGATGGGATGAACCTGCAATAAATTTAATGCTGTTCCCAGCATAAATAGTGCTACCGCCAACTGCAGCACCATGCTGGTCGTGACGGATAATTGGACGTATGAACCTACCATGCCAAGCAGAATACCCAGCAATGTATAGGCTACCAGCCGCATAAACAGAAAAGATAAGACAGGGACAATGTGCCCTGTCTTATCTGCGGTTTCTGTTAGTTCTGCGTTTTTTTGTTGCGCAATAGACGTTGCCAGCAATCCGCCCTGCACTGCTAGGCATGTAAGTCCTCCAGCGAAAAGACCGGTCAGGAAAATTGCGGAAATGTTCATGACTACACTTTTAAGGCTGCATCGATCATTGGTTTCACTTGTTCAAAGGGAAGGGCCCCCGGTATTAATTGCGTACCGCCTTTGCTGTCGATGATAATGGTTCCGGGTGTACCCTGCACTCCTTCGCTGGTTCCGGCCGCCATCTCGTCTTTCACTTTCTGCGTCATTTCTCCGCTATCTAAACATTTCTGTACGGACGCCTTGTTTGCCCCGGCTTCGGCACCCAGATCAGCCAGTTTATCCAGTGGAAATCCAGTGCCATTTGCAGTGGTTCTTTCTATATAAAGATCGGTAAATTTCCAAAATGCATCTTCACCGCCGTTTTTTGCCACACATTCTGCCGCTTCAGCAGCTTTTTGTGCGTTGGCATGGAATGAAAGCGGATAATCACGCAGCACCCATTTCACTTGATCGCCGTATTCTTTCATGACTTGCTGCATGGTCGGATGAAATTGTTTACAAAACGGACATTCGTAATCCGAATACTCTACTAAGGTTACCTTGGCGTTTTTATTACCGCGGAAGTGATCAGCTGCGGTAACTTCAGGTTTTTTTAGTGCTGCCTGAGGTTGTGCCGGCGCAGCATTCGGGTCAGCGGCAACAGGCGCTGCTGCGACCGATCCGCCTTTCTCCAAATACTGTACCTTGCTCCAAAGTGAACCGATGGCAAATGACATGCCGATTAATACTAAAACGAGAAGCGGATGTACTCCGTTTCCGAATGAAAATTTTCCATGTGTTTCAGGCATAAAATTATTTCCTTTATTAATGACGAATACTACTACATACTGTAGTAATCGCGACCGGCTTCTGTCAAGTGCGAGTTAGTTTTTTGAAAAAAGTTCAGCCGAAAACTGTGGTTTGGATGTATTCTCTTCCGGAACAGGAAGATGTGCTGATGTTTCTTTGCACCACGTTGTACATTCCCCGGCACTGAAGCACATCATAACCGAACCTGAGCCCTTGTCAGACATTTCGATTGCCTGTACCGGAGATAAATTTAATACCAGTAATACCAACGCGGATATACCGCTTAATAGTATGCTATTTAGCGAAAATCTCCGGGACGGAGGAGTAGTGTCCATTAAGACTGCAATTCTGGTCTCCAGCGTATCTGCAGAACCAACGGCCGGAAATAATGTTGACATGTGATTCGGTTCTACTTCCAGTAGTTTTCTTAGGACGGAAAGGATTCTTTGTTTACCTCGTTTACATTGGGAAAGTACCGACGCATCCGCTAATACTTCGCGCGCAATGTAATATCGGTGAGCTATATCCCCCACCAACGGAAAAAAAGGAAAACAATGTTCGAGTACAGTCGTAAGGATGGAAAAAAACGTGTCATGGTGATCCAGATGATATTTTTCATGTAACAGTACCGCTTCTAATTCCTTACCGGTAAGCAGCGATATTAATCCGGTAGATATATATATTTTTGCGTTTGTAGTACCGAAACAAAACGCCAGGGGTTTGGACGTCCGGTATACCTGCGTATATGCTGTTAAATGGTGTTGCGACAGTATCGGTTTCAGTTTTGGGGGAACGGGTATACTTCTTTTTCGCAGAGATATGATTTGAATCACAAACTGTGCTAAAAATACTGTCATCCTGACTACGATATAGCCGATAAATAGTAGCGAAATAAACACCAGAGCCTGACTCCAATAATTCGGAATCAGCTGAACACTCATTGTTCTGAGAATTTCCTGGCAGTAATAAACCGTAGATTTAAAGAAAAAGGGTCGGAATTTATGTAACGCAGATATCAGCAGGAAGGAAAATCCACCGCACGCAAGGAGCAACCAGATAATATATTTGCCGGCATTACTTTTCATGTGCTTTGAGTATGTTTAACAAGTGCTGCTTTTTTTCTGCCGGGAGTTGGTCTATTGATTCGGCAAACGATACGACGGCAGAGTCTCCGTACGAGCGGAAAAAATTTTTCAGAAATGACTGGGCTACCGTTCTTCCTGTCATTTCTTTGGACATACATGGAGTATATGCACTTATACTCCCGCTACTTTTCAGAAGGGTTCCTTTTTCCACTAGTCGGTTCATTATGGTAGCAATGGTTGTATATGCCAATGGTTTGGAATCAGTGAGCTTATCGACGACGTCACGGACAGTGCACGTACCTAAACTCCAGACGATTTCCATAACAGATTGTTCAAGTTCGCTCAATGGTTTAATCTTCATACTACAGATTGTAGTACTTTCAAAAAATGTGGACAACCGGAAATAACAAACAGTACAAAATAAGAAGTCAGACAGTGATAGGTGCGCATTACTCGCGTGTTAAGCGAAGTGCTATCACTGTCTGACAAATGTTAGTCGCCGTTGAACGGGTTGTTCGGTGTCGGTGCTGGTCTGATACTTGATTGTATATTGGATAGCCCTTCGGCGGCGGCGGGAAGTATGTGTGTTACCGTAACAATTGCACCCAAAATGCCCACCAATACCAGGAGCAGTCCAACCAGTTTATAAAATAATCTGTGACGCACCGCGATTTCCCTGAATCCGTATACAACGGCCAGAAGCGAAAGAATGGGTATTACTAAAACGACGCAATAGAGGGAGAGTTCTATAAACCATGCCTCTTCTGTTCCCATTCCCTATTCCTTTCCTCGAGTAATGCACAACACACCATGAAAACAGTTTCACGCTGTACCGTGCATTACTCAATGATCGGAAGGCTTATGGTATCAGAATATGTCTTTACAGTCAATTTACTATGGGTTATTAATCCCGCCTTGGTGTATGTCTTGGCTTCTGTTATCCTATATACGTGAAATTATCCGTAGTAATACCGGCTTTCAATGAAGAAAAACAGATAGGCGCATGTTTGGCAAGTCTGGCAGCACAAAAGACCTCTATACCGTATGAAATTATCGTAGTGGATAATGCCAGTACGGATAATACGGCAGCGGTTGTAAAAGAATATATGTCTGCACTTCAAATTCGGGTTATTCCTGAACCGTACAAGAGCAGAGGGGCAGCCAGGGCTACCGGGTTTGCGGCCGCAGAGGGAGATGTTATTTGTTCCACGGACGCCGATACTATAATCCCATCCACCTGGATTCAAACCATTGCCCATTTGTTTGAGGACGAAAATATTGGCGTAATTTCCGGCACATGTTATGTATCAGACAGTTCACCGGTAGTTAACTACGGTTTTACCCAATTACAGCCCCTCTTTATGCATGTATACAGACTACTATTTGGTCAATATTGGCTGACCGGTTCTAATTTTGCGATCAGAAAATCCATATATAGCAAATCCGGCGGATTTAAGCGCGAATGGGGTGAACAGGAAGATGTAGAGTTGGGTTTTCGGATTAATAAAATTTCACCTATCCGTTTTTTCGGAAAACCCGGTGTGGAAGTATCCGGCAGAAGATTTAAGTACGGACTTATTACGGGGCTACGTCAGTACGTTCATAGTTTTTTGGGAGCATTCGTACTGAAACAGACCAAATCCCGACTGCACGATGAGCGTTAATTACTTTGCCGTTCAACCTGGTATGTTTTTGGATGATATAAAAACATGACGGGAATGTCTTCTACCAGAAACCGTTGAAAATCGGCATATATTTTCTTTCGCTTAACTATGTCCTGTTCCCGACGGCCATCCTCCAGAAGTTTATCTATTTTTAAATTAAGGTATCCGGTAATGTTGGTTTGCTGCTGTTGTGAGTGCCAGAAAGGGTATTGATCCGGGTCCGGGGGCATATCCTGGGCACTTAAAAGTATCTGATATTGTCCGTTAAGTGCGTTTTCTACTTTTACGTTGGTCTTAACGCCGAGTTTTATCCAGCTGTCCGCAATGGTTTGGGCGACATCGACATATTGGGCAAAAGTAGTGATTGTTAACTCGCCGGAGTCGCTGCCTATTTTAGCTGAATCCAATAGTTTTTTTGCATGTTCAGGATCGTAGGTATAATGGCGGATAGTGTTGGAATATGCCCACGATGTTTGCGCAATCGGTGAGTGTGCCCGTTCCTGATTTAAATCCGGGATACTGTATGCAAGAGCCTGCCGTATAGTTTTTTCTCCTAAAAGTTGATCCTGTAAATTAAAATACAGGGCAACAATTCGGTCATGCCTCGTTTCTTCCGAAATGGCAGTTTTGCCCCACCCCTTTAATGAATCGGGGGAACTAATGTCTTCTATTACGTCTATGTCACCAAGTTTATATGCAAGCGTAGCGAGGCTTTCCGTGCGGTAGAATTGGTATTCCAACGCCGGAAGTGAATTATCGTCCACCGGTACTAGCCGAAGCGATTGGATTGTATCGCCTTTTAAACGGATTCTTCCGACTTCATACGGACCGAATCCCCGCAGACCGCTTTGAATAATCGGTTTAGCCAAAAGTGTGGGCAGCGGGCTGTACGGTTCGTTTAATGTGACGCGTAACGTGTGGGCGTCTATGGGTTCAAAAGTAACATTACGGATATTATAGTTAACATCCTGCGAGACCACCGGTTTTTTATTATGCCACTCCAAATCGTTGCGTAAATAAAAAGTATACGTTTTGCCGGAATCCGTAGATTCCCAGGAGCGTGACAGTCCCGGGGCTGCGGAACCGTCCGTCTGCAATTCAGTTAAGCCAAAACTAATATGCTTTTGTATCGAAAGCGGAAGTGTTGTAGGGGTAAATTCTCCCACAATACCGATTCTGCGGATGGGAGAAAACCATTGTTGGAAAATAAACGGATAAATATTCCCTAACAAAAGTGACGAACCAAGCCCTATGACAAATCCCAGTAATAGCCATCTGGTATATTTCCGTACCAGTTCCCGTGTAAGCCAATACAGGTATCGACCACGTCGCAGCAGAGTCATATGAGTATCGTGATTATTGCACGATTAAATTAGCGACGGAGGTAAGAAGAAACAGCAGCGCAAAAACGAACGTGCCAATAAATACAATGCGTTCTGCACCCCGCTTGCTTCGGTAAAACTCGCCACCGCCAAAAGACTTTCCTAATCCACCTTTACTTGTTTGGAGAAGAATAAGTCCGATTAACGAGACTGCGAACACTATATGGCTAACGAGTAAAAAAATCTTCATGGTTGATTTACCAGTTTAATGAGTTCGGCAGCTAGTTTTTCGCTGTCGTGACGAATCAAACTACGGACTAACGAGTCGCTGGATGATTTATTAAATACCTGAGAGCTCATCATGTCCTTCCGTATTATCGTATAGCCGGACGATTTTGGCAAATCGTCTTCTACGGGAAACTCCTGGTTTTCCGCATATGCCTTTAATTCCCTGGCAGAAAATTCTGTTTGGTTAATAAGTATGTGCGAAAATGTTGTATGTGTAGCCTGTTCCAGAACCTTTATATGGTCTGAGGCTTTATACCCGAATGTTTGACCCCACTTGGTCATTAAATTCATAACGTATGCTTTCTTCCCTTTGGATTTAGCGAAAGCCTCGGCAATTCCTTCGACCAAAAAGTTAGGTAGGACACTGGTATATAAATCTCCCGGCCCCACAACGATCAAGTCAGCTTCTTCTATTGCTTTTACGGCATCGGGATTACCTTTTGCCTGCGGATCCAGCCAAATCCGTTTGATTTGCATTCGGCCGTCGTGTGGAGGTTCGTCGATAAAATGTTCTTCGGTGAGGACGGTTCCGTCTTCGTATTCTGCCATAAGGTTGGTATCCGTATACGATACCGGAATTACTTCCCCACGGATTTTAAGCACTCTGCCCGTTTGTTTAATGGCTTCTTTTTGTGAGCCTAATATATCCGTTAACGCGGCCATAAATAAATTGCCGAACGTCATGCCGGTAATTCCCTGGCCTTTTTCAAAACGATACATGAACAGTTGACGCAGTAAACCCACCCCGCCGTTTTCTTCGGATAAAGCGACCAGGCATTGACGGATATCTGACGTGGGGAGCAAGCCGAATTCATCCCGGATGCGTTTGTTGCTGCCGCCGCTATCACTCATCGCCACAATGGCTGAAAGTGTAACCTGGTGGAGTTTGAGCCCTTTTAAGCTCACAAACGTGCCTGTTCCGCCCCCGATACAAACTACTTTGGGGAGCTTCGATTTTCTGGACGAATTTTCTTTGGTGTTATTCTTCACTTAGATTATGCAATAAGTTGGTGAATACGGTTACTGTTACCGATACAATAATCAGCGTCATGATGTAGCTGAAATGAACTGCCGGAACTACAAATCCTGACCAGGTAATTCCCGGAAATGTCCACTGTTGTATCTCTATTTCGGGCAGTAGGAACGTTAAAAGATACATAACGATAACATTGATCATCCAGGAAATCAACCCAAACGTAATCAGATTAATGGGAATAAATAATATTTTAAGAATCGGTTTGACGATAAGCATCAGCAGACTCAGTACAAATCCGCCCAGAAGAATTAGGTACCATTCCCCATGTATAACTACGGCCGGGATAAGCTCACTCGTAATCCACAGCGCAAATACGTTAAATAGGAAAAGCCGGAGCAAATACTTCATGCTGGTCAATGGTAACAAATCCGATACGCGTGATCAAATTACCGTTTATCCGGTAAGAATGCTTTTTTTCTCAGCAGTCTATGATATGTGATAGCAAACCGGTGTGCTTCATCCCGGATGCGTTGTAGCGCGTGAAGACCTTCATCGGTAAAAGATAAACGCAGTATTTTAAAGGTATCCCCCTGAGGTATAACGATTTCTTCTTCCCGCTTAGCCAGTCCGATTACCGGTATATTTCGCTTTAATCCTGTCAGAACGGTCATAGCCGCGTGCACCTGTCCTTTGCCGCCGTCAATAACGATCAGCTGGGGATTTATCCATTCCGTATGAGAAAATCTTCTGGTTAAAATTTCACTCATCATGGCGAAATCGTTGGGAGTAGATAGTGTGCGAATGCGGAATCGTCTGTATTCATTTGTGTCCGGTCGTCCATGGTTGAGTACAACCATGGAGCCGGTCGCCTGCTTTCCCATGGTATTGGAAATGTCGTAGCATTCAATTCGTGTCGGCAATGGTAAGGCAGGATAATATGGTAATAAGCTTTTTTGTAATGATTGCAATTGTGCTTCAAATACGTGGGTTATCCCCTGGTCTCCCTGAATATAGATATTCGGATCGTATTTCCTTGCTAAAACAGTATGTAAAGCCTGAATCTGATTTCTGATTTGTGCTGCAGCTTCAAAAAAATCCTGCTGCGCTAGTATTTTCATTTCGCTTTCCAGTTCGTTCAGTACGTTCGTGGATTTACCGGAGAGAATATCACGCAGCCTGAACATTTGTGTCCTGTACAATTTTACCAACTGGCTCCGTTCCGGTCCCGCTGCCATTTTTGTGAGTACCGATGCACAGGGGTTGCATAAACCGATATGCGTATAAAAACACGGTTTTCCGTTTCTTATTTTCTGTGTGCAATATGGAATGCTATAGCGCAAAGACCGTAAGAGTGATCTGGCCATTTTGGCTGATTGAAACGGTCCGAAGAAGCTACCCTTCTCCCCATTAATACCCCTTGGGCGGCGTACGAACTGCACCCTGGGTAATTCTTCTTCAAAGGAGATAAGTACATATAGAGGACTTTTGTCGTCTTTTGCTACGACGTTATATTTAGGAAAATATTTCCTGATTAACTGCGCTTCGAGCAGGATAGCATCAAATTCCGTTGCCGTCTGAATTGTTTCCAGAGCAGCTATTTGTGATACCAGAATTGGTGTTTTTGCACCAACCGCATCGTCGCGCATAAAATACTGCTTTACCCGCTTAGATAAGTCCACGGCTTTACCGACGTAAATTACTTCACCCTGCATGTTGCGGTAAATATATACGCCGGGGGTATGCGGCAATTTTTTTATTGTGGTTTTGAGGGTTTCCATATGTAGATTCGAAAAATAATAGCTCCCAAGCCAAAAAGCAGCAAAGCGGCACCACCGGCAAATGGGGCAGCTATATACAGTATGGAACGGATATCAATATAATACTGTGCCACAGTATCGTTAACTGTTGCAGTTATTTTCCCTTGCCCGGTCGTGAAATAATTATTAACTTCCAGCGTAATGGGAACCGATACTTTACCGAACGGCGGAATATGTTTAACGTCTTTGGTGACATAGAGTGAAAATGGAGTTCCCTGAATTTGAACCGAGCTGTTTTCTAAACTTACACCCTGAGTGTTGGTAATGTTTACCGAACCGCGGGTAGGAATTCCGGCAGGAATGGTTTTTGCAATATCGAAATCAATTTTGATGCCTTCGCCGCCTGTTCGTTCCACCAATAGTTGTTCTGATCCGAACTGGATATCTATGTCTTTAGTTGTCTGGTTTACTTTCCTATATGAACCAGCTGGATACGGATAGTCATCATGCAATCCATGAATGGCAAAGACTATGTGGTTGAAATCCAGTTTATCGAAATAATTTACTCCGCCCGTGGTATCCGCCCAGGTCGGATCTATGGGAATCCATTGTTCAGTTTCCTGGTCATAATATTCCGGCCAGGCATGAAGTACGTCTGCAACTAAAGAAAGCGGGCGCAATCTGGAATTTGTAGTATACGCGTACCCGACTACTTCCCTAGCCGGAATACCTGCTGCCCGGGCTAATGCAATAAACGTGTCGGTAAATTCCATGCAGATTGCGGTTTTCGGTTGTGTAAGCGCTAGCAGTGAGCCTTGCCTGACAGGATCTTTATTTATTCGACTGTAGTCGTATTCCAGTGTTTTCACAACGTAATCATATGCATCACGGGGAGTACTTATTTGTTTTGCGAATTGCTGAATTTTTTCATGTTTCACATCCCAATATTTCGTACCTTTTAAATAGTCAGTTTCGGTGATGGGTTCCGTTACAAAATCTGTCCTTGGTTTTAACCAGACGCCTATGGCCAGGTTAGCTGCTATGTCTAGCTTTTGATTGGCCGAAAGCGCATACCGTGCCAGCCAGTTGCCGTCAGCATCCTGTTTTACTTCAAGCGGTTTGGGATCCAGCGTACGAATATTTACTTTCTGATAGGGAGTATCCGGTGGAAGTGCAATCTCCGTCGTTATTGGCGTTACTTTAGTATTTTCGATGTGATATTCAAGTTTAACGTCAAAAATTTGCTTGCTTCCGTACGCCGCGCTGATTCCGCCCGATGTTAATTGATCCTTAGTCCAATATTTACCGCCGTCAGCCGGAAGCGGTGTGAGGTATGCCAGCGGCCCAAAGCTTGATGGAACCTGCAAGCTAAGTCTATATGTACCCAAGTCAGGATCGGGAGATACGCCCGGTATGTTTATTTCCCAAATATTTCCGTTCTTCTGCGCCACATCATCGTGATCAAAACGTAAAGTAAATTCCAGTTTTTTCCCAATGCCAACTACCTGCTGATTAAACGTAAGTAGTATTTCCGTTTTACCGTCCTTAACTGTGACTTTCGGTTCGATTACACCGGTAATATCAGAAGCTATAACGTTTTTAATTTTCTGACTATCGATAACAATCGAATACTGTTTGGCGTAAAGATTTGTGAGCAGGTTAGTAAGGGTAACATGCTGCGTTACAATAGTTTTACCTGCCGGCGATACGGTATATTCCACATCATAATCAGCGGTAAATTCACCCACGGCATAAACATTCCCGACGGGCAAAATAAGGAGAACAGCGAAAAAACTAAATAACCATGTGAAGATATATTTCATGTTGTGCCTGTAGTGCTATTCTAGCAGGCTTAGGAGTTAATCGAGAAGTTCCCGGAGAAATTGCCCGGTGTACGAGTGTTTGGCGTTTGCAATCTGTTTTGGTGTACCCTCGGCGATTATCCTACCGCCTCCATCCCCTCCTTCAGGACCTAAGTCAATAATCCAGTCGGCATTTTTGATTATATCCAAGTTGTGTTCTATAACAATAACAGTGTTTCCTTTGGCGGTAAGCCGGTGCAATACTCCCAGTAATTTTTCTAAATCGGCAAAATGCAGTCCGGTTGTCGGTTCGTCCAGTATGTAGACGGTTTTTCCGGTAGATCTTCTGGCTAGTTCCGTGGCAAGTTTTATCCGTTGGGCTTCCCCTCCTGATAAATGTGGTGCCGGTTGACCCAGATGAATATAGTCGAGACCAACATCACGGATTGTTTGTAGCTTTTCCGCAAGCAGCGGATGGCTGGAAAAAAATTGACTGGCTTCTTCTACTGTCATATCCAGCACATTGGCGATGGATTTGCCGTGATAATGAACCTCTAATGTTTCCTGATTAAACCGGGTACCATGACAAACCTCACAGGTGACGTAAATATCGGAAAGGAACTGCATTTCAATTTTTTTCTGACCCTCACCTTCACAGGCTTCACACCGTCCACCCTTAACATTAAAAGAAAAGCGACCGGGTTTATACCCGCGGACTCTGGCTTCCGGAAGTTGTGCGAAAATATCACGGATAATACCGAATATGCCGGTGTATGTGGCTGGGTTACTCCGCGGCGTTCTGCCTATAGGCGATTGATCAATAAGAATTACTTTGTCTATAGCTCCCAAACCGTCTATGCGTTCGTACTTCCCCGGCCGTTCTTTTGTCATGGGATTAAAATGCCGGTACAGCGCCCGGTAAAACGTTTCCACAACCAGCGTAGATTTGCCGCTACCGGAAAGTCCGGTAACGCATACCAGTTTTTCTAAAGGGAAAGAAACGGTTATGTCTTTTAGATTATTCTCTGAAGCATTTACCAGTATAAGTTTGTCCGGCTTAGGCTCTTGGGGAATATCTGTCGGTAATTTGGTTTGGATATGTGGTCGGCTAATGGTGCGTTTACCCGTAAGAAATTGTGCTGTGATGGATTTTTCGTTTCGCTTTACCTCTTCCACAGTTCCTGCAGCAATTATTCTTCCGCCATGCTCCCCGGCACCGGGACCGATATCTAACAGATAGTCAGCTTCCTCCATCATTTCACGGTCATGTTCTACCACGATTACCGTGTTTCCTAAATCCCGTAACGTCATTAGGGTACTAATAAGCTTGCGGTTGTCACGCTGGTGTAGACCGATGGAAGGTTCGTCCAACACGTATAAAACACCCGATAAGCCTGAGCCAATTTGAGAAGCCAGTCTGATGCGTTGTGCCTCTCCGCCTGCTAAGGTAGTGGCTCCGCGGCCCAACGTAAGGTAATCCAATCCGACTTCTACCAGAAAGTTTAAACGGGCATGAATTTCTTTAAATATTGGAGTGGAGATTGTAGCTTCGGATGAACTCAATAAATCGCCGTTGTCGTTTTTCAGATGTTCTATCCATTGAAGCGAATCCTTTATGGATAAAGACGTGACGTCTGCGATGGAAAACTTATCTATCGTGATAGTCAGGCTTTCTTTTTTTAACCGTTTTCCGTTACAGTCAGGGCAAATTTCCTGCCGCATATATTTTTCGATTTCCGAGCGGACAAAGTCAGAGTCTGATTGTAAATACCGTCTTTTTAACTCCGGAACAATTCCGGTAAACATTTCCTGAATGCGGGTTCGGTCGCCAAACCTGTTATTTCCTTCTACTAAATGCTGAGTGTCTCCGGTACCGTTCAGTAATATGTTCCTTTGTTCAAGGGTCAAATATTTTAATGGTTTCCGTAAATCTATGCCGGATTTTTCTGCTACGGTCGTAATGACGCGGGAAAACCAGGTATCATGAAAAAACATTTTAGCGAACGGAATTATGCCGCCTTCCGTTATAGACAAATCCGGTGCCAATACCAAATCCGGATCAACTGTCAGAATATTACCTATTCCGCTGCATGTCGGACAGGCACCGTGAGGTGAGTTAAACGAAAATGAGCGCGGCTCTATTTCGGGTAATGAAATATTGCAAACAGGGCAGGAAAATTTTTCGGAAAATATATGATCATGCATGTTTTTGGGTTTATCCGGCAGCGTAAAGCTGCTATCGGTTACCTGAGACAGGATCACGAGCCCTTCGGATAGCTTTAAGGCCTGCTCTACTGCATCGGATATACGGGACCGCAGGCTGGAAAACGCTACCGTATCATCCGTATCCTGCGTACCGGGATTCTTTTTCATGTGTTCCCGTTTAATGAGTTTAAGCACCTGCGAATCGAAGTTTAATCTGTCTATAACTACCTCTATTGTATGTTTGTTCGTTTTAATGAGGTAAATATCCTCTTCAAGGCTAAAAATTTGTCCGTCAATTCTTACCCAGCTGTAACCTTTTGCGCGGAGATTATCAAGTAACCCGCTGAATTCTCCTTTACGGTCACGGATAACCGGCGCTACTATAAAAAAACGGTAAAATTTTACCCCTTTTTGTGACAGTTGATCAGCGGATAACTGAAAAATTTGGTTTACGATTTGCTGCGGTGACTGCTTGCTGATCTCACGGCCGCAATTGGGACAATGCGGATGCCCAACCCTCGCATACAATAAACGCAGATAGTCATAAATTTCCGTAACGGTACCCACCGTGGACCGCGGATTGTGTGACGTGGATTTTTGGTCAATAGAAATAGCCGGAGATAAACCTTCTATACTGTCTACGTCCGGTTTATCCATAACTCCTAAGAACTGACGCGCGTAGGAGGATAATGATTCCACGTACCTTCGCTGTCCTTCAGCATATATAGTGTCAAAGGCTAACGATGATTTGCCGGAACCCGACAAACCCGTAAAAACTACGAGCTTATTTTTGGGTAATTCAAGATTTATATTTTTAAGGTTATGTTGTCTGGCGCCTTTAATTTTTATAACCTGATCCATATGCTTCTCCACGAAAATTCCCTCGGAATTCCGGGGGGATAAGTATTATATCATGCTAATCTATACTTCTCAGGAAATCCCGTAGCTTTGCAGCCAATTCAAAATTTAAATCTTTACTTGCTTCACGCATGGCACGTTCCAACTTTTTTTTGAATTGTTGTTTTTCATCCGGCGTCATGGAAACCACATCTTTTTGTGCCAGAACGTCTGCATCTTGGACTTTCCGTTGGTGAACCTGTTCTTCCGATTCCCGTTCTACTAATCGCTCTCTGATAGGTTTGTGAATTGATTCCGGGGTTATGTCATGTTGTGCGTTAAATGCCAGTTGTATTGCCCTCCGGCGTTCGACTTCGGATATAGCCTCCTTCATAGAGTCTGTTATCCGGTCAGCATAGAGGATGACTTCCCCACCCACATGTCGCGCTGCCCGTCCCATCGTTTGAATGAGACTGGTTCTGCTTCGTAAAAATCCTTCTTTATCGGCGTCAAGTATGGCTACTAACGACACCTCAGGAAGATCTAAGCCTTCCCGCAATAGGTTAATTCCTACCAGAACGTCGTATTTCCCCTGTCTGAGCTCGTTTAAAATATCGGAGCGGTCAAGTGTAAGCACTTCAGAATGAAGATACTGGACTAATATCCCTTTATTTTCCAGAAATTTTGTCAGATCCTCGGCCATACGTTTCGTAAGCGTTGTTACCAGAACGCGTTCTTTTCGGACTATGCGTTCACGGATTTGGACAATTAAATCATCTATTTGGTTTTCGCTGGGGTGCACATGAATAATCGGATCAACTAGTCCCGTAGGTCTCGTTAATTGTTCCACGATCGGTACGGTAGTTTTGCCGTTTTGTGTTTGAATGCTTTCATTTGCCCGGGAAAT
Organism: uncultured Gammaproteobacteria bacterium; assembly: GCA_964629685.1. GTDB lineage: Bacteria > Patescibacteriota > Microgenomatia > UBA10105 > UBA927 > CAZVTT01. The sequence continues at coordinate 22,240 of CAZVTT010000004.1, read as the reverse complement.
TTCCCAATCGTTCGGTGTGGCGGAAACATATATCGTTTGTGGTATGCGGCGTTGAAATTCTTCGAATTTCAACGGCCGGTTGTCTATAGCAGCAGGCAATCTGAATCCGTAATCGATAAGCGTTTGTTTTCTGGCTTTATCTCCGTTATACATACCGCGTATCTGCGGCAGTGTCATGTGCGATTCGTCGATCATAAGTAACCACGGTGATTTTCCGCCGGTGGTAGCCTCTTTAAAATAATCGAGCAAAGAGTATGGTGCGTCTCCCGGGTTTCTGCCGTCGAAATAGCGGGAGTAGTTCTCTATGCCGTTTACGAATCCCATTTCCTGTATCATTTCCAGATCGAAATTTACCCGCTGCGATATTCTGTTTGCCTCCAGCAATTTGCCTTGGGATTTAAAATGATTTACCTGCTTGTCCAGGTCGTCCCGTATGAGTTTAAACACGTCTTTATATCCGCGCGGATCAGTCATGTAGTGTTTTGCCGGGTATATCATCGTACCCGATAATGTTTCTATTTTTTTACCCGTGAGAGGATCGAGCTTCTCTAAACTTATAACCGCCTGGTCGGAAAGCCTAATGCGCAGTGAAACATCTTCGTAGGCGGGAAATAAGTCAACGACATCGCCTCTCACTCTAAATGTTCCACGATGAAAACCAAAATCACTGCGCTCGTACTGCAGCTGTACCAGTCTGTCCAGAATACTTTCCCGGGCAACTTTCATGCCGGGTTTTAATTCAAGTACAAAATGACCGTATTCCTTGGGTGAACCGATGTTATATATACAGGATACTGACGCAACCACAATGGTGTCCGGTCTCGTAAGCAGATTGGTGGTCGCGGCAAGTCTGAGTTTATCAATTTCTTCGTTAATTTCGGTTTCTTTTTCTATATATGTGTCAGTAGCCGGGACATATGCCTCCGGTTGGTAGTAGTCGTAGTAGGAAACAAAATACGATACGGCGTTTTTAGGGAAAAAATCCCTGAATTCCTGATAGAGTTGAGCCGCCAGTGTTTTATTGTGCGAAATAATGAGGGTCGGACGTTGCAGTTTGGCGATAACATTAGCCATCGTAAACGTTTTGCCGCTTCCCGTTACACCCAAGAGTACCTGTTCGCGTACATTTCGGTCCAGGTTTGACAATAGTTGCGCAATAGCCTGAGGTTGATCGCCAGAAGGTTGGTAATTGGATACAAGTTCAAATTTCATGTTCGGGATTACTATGGAAAAGAGATACAATGATCCAGTTAGTATCTCTTGAACATTCGGTTAAATTTAGTACACTGCACATATAGTCTATCATATGTTCGGTATTTGTTAATAAGGAGGATTATGCCACCAGTATTATATCCAAGAGAACGCCAGTTACTTGATTTTATCACGCAATTTATTCAACGGTTCGGATATGCACCAACCTTAAAAGAAATCGGAACGGCAATGGGTATGGGTTCACCCGCAACTGTTCATGAGCATATAGATAAATTACGCCTGAAAGGATTTATAAAAAAGCTTGACGGAACAGCACGTGGAATAGAAGTTATTAAGGACGCATATAGATCTTCGGATACGCAAATGTCGGTAGAATTGCCGGTTTTGGGGTATATAGCTGCCGGATCGCCGTTAGAACCGTATACTGATCCGAATTTCTATATGTCCGTAGCGCCCGGCATGATAACCGCCAACAAGCCGGGATATATTCTTCAGGTAAAAGGAACGTCCATGATTGATGACGGAATTATGGATGGAGATTTTGTGGTGGTGCAACACCAACAGGATGCGAAAAGCGGTGATATTGTTGTGGCTCTGTTGCCGAATGGATTGGCGACACTAAAAAGAATATATTTTGAAAAAGACAGAATTAAACTTATGCCGGCAAATGCGCAAATGACACCAATTTTTACTACTCACGTTAAAATACAGGGTAAGGTCGTGGGGTTAATCCGCCGCTATACCGTATAAACGTTATTTATCGGATTCCTGGGTAATCTTTTTTCCCCGGAGTCTGTGGTGAAGGTGACGGATTTTGTGATGTAACGCTTTACGTTTTTCTTCATCTTTCATAAAGTGCCAGACAACGGGAAGAATGGAGCCGACGACTATTAAGAGAATAACGATTTCATAATTGTGTTTTACGAACGGGATGTTACCCAGAAAGTATCCCATCGCGGATAATCCTACTGCCCAGAGAAGACCACCTATGATGTTATACATCATAAATGTGTGGTACGGCATTTTCGCGGCACCGGCCACAATTGGAGCGAAGGTACGCACAAACGGGACGAAACGGGCCATGACTATGGTTTTATTTCCATTTGTTTCATAAAAGCGTTTTGCTTCTTCCAGATGATGTTTTTTGAAAAAACGTGAACTTTCCCGTTCAAATATCTTTTCTCCAACCGTATGACCAAACCAGTACCCGACATTATCACCCAGAACAGCAGCAACAAATGTAGCCACCATGAGCGCGGGAAATGATATGAGTCCCTGTGAAGCAAATACTCCTGCGGTAAACAACAAACTGTCACCGGGGAGGAAAAATCCGAAAAATAATCCCGATTCCGCGAATATTACGGCGAATACGCCTACCAATCCTAAAGAATGTATCAGCAATTCCGGTTTTAAAAATACTTCAAGTCCTAGCATAGTATAAAAAAAACATGCGCATGAATATGCGCTATAATAATGAATATTATTGTATGGGAACGCTTTATTGTGTGTCAACTCCGATCGGAAATTTGGAAGATATAACGCTGCGCGCGGTAAAAACGTTGTTTAGCGTAGATGTAATAGCCTGTGAAGATACGCGACATACGGGTCAGCTCCTGGCGGGCTTACACGAGCGGTTCGACGGGTTTTTAGGAATAGATAAGCCGGAAGAAGATATGTTTATCCGGTACGACGATCATGTGGAGCTCACCGTCGTGCCTGAACTTATCGATAGATTACAGCGGGGGCAATCCATCGCTCTCGTTACGGATGCGGGTACACCTGCTATTGCTGACCCCGGATTCTTGTTAATCCGGGAATCACTGAAACGGGGAATACGGGTGGTAAGTATCCCCGGAGCATCCGCCGTATTAACGGCGTTAACGGCATCAGGCTTACCGGCGACGAATTGGATGTTTCTTGGGTTTCCTCCGGAAAAACCCTCGCACCGGCTAAAATTTTTTGCAAAGCTTAAATTGATTGAACCTCATATTTCCCCTACGTATATATGTTATGTATCGCCGTACAAACTGCTGCAGACCCTTGCGGATATGCAGTCAGAGTTAGGTAACAGCGAAATTGTGATAGCCCGCGAACTTACTAAAATTCATGAAGAAATATGGCGGGGCAGTATTTCCGAAGCACTAAAGCGTTATGTCGAACCTAAAGGCGAATTTGTGCTGCTGTTTAGACTAAATTCTTAACGCTTCCTCCCTTTTCCGATATCTTTTATACTATAGCCGCGTGCATCGATGACCGCATTGAAGCGTACGCATCAGGATTTCAGCTCTTTTATACGTCAGCCCAGGAATAAAGCAACGGAGGAAACGGTATGTCCAATACGCAAAGGATAGTATTCCTCATACTGGCAGCTTTGCTGGCATCGGCAGTATCGCTCGCCAGTATCTGGTTGGTCGGTGGGTCGGTTTCACCTCTGTGGGTGGTGGTAGTGTTGATTGTTGCCGGAGCTGTCTACGGGGCTACGCAAACAGCTACCCGCCTGCGGGGTGTTTCTGATAATCATGTATTAACCGTCGGACTGGCAACGGTAATCCTTATGCCGGTAGTGCTATGGTTGGGATTGATTGTGTTCCGTAATTCCGATTGGGGTATTTTATTCCTGTTCAGCGTCGGATGGCTGGTCGGGGGTGGAACAATACTCGAATACGGAATGTCCGCGATAAGTACCTAAATCGTCCAGTGGCTGACGTATGCTCGGGCTACATGCCCCGGGAAGAATCATCAGATTACTTTCCGGGGCGTCGTTTTGACTACGGGACTAGTATTCTTCCAATGTGGACGTATCTCCTATCGGTTGTCCGAGTTCCTGTGCCTTCAGAATCCGCCGCATTATTTTGCCGGAACGGGTTTTTGGAAGTTTGTCGATAAACCCTATCTCCCGCGGATACGCATGTCCTGCCAAATGTTTTTTGACATGCTCCTGGAGTTCGGCAATAAGCTGATTTTTGGCATCTTCATTGGCGTATTTCTTAGGATCACGTAAAACCACAAAGGCTTTAATGATTTCACCTCTGACATCATCCGGTTTTCCGATTACACCTGCTTCAGCAACCGCAGGATGCTCAACCAGAGCTGATTCGACTTCAAACGGTCCGACCCGTTCACCTGACGTTTTTATCACGTCATCTGCCCGGCCGATAAACCAAAAATATCCATCGGGATCCTTCCACGCATGGTCGCCGGAAATATACCAACCGTTTACAAAATATGAATCATATTTTTTTTGGTTTTCCCAAACGGTTGCCATTATCGAAGGCCAGGTGGGTTTAAAAGCCAGGTTACCCTCTGAGCCGTCCGGAACAGGTTTCCCCTCATCATCCACAATTCCCGCAACTATACCGGGAAATGGCTTTCCCATTGCGCCGACTTTTATGTCCAACGCCGCGTAATTGCAAATCATCATGCCGCCGGTTTCTGTCTGCCACCACGTATCATGGAAGGGTAGACCGAATACTTTCATACCCCAACGGATAGCCTCAGGATTTAACGGTTCACCAACACTGCAAAGGTGCCGTAAACTTGTAAGGTTATGGTTCTTTACTGCCTCGTCTCCCTTGGCCATTAGCATGCGAACTGCCGTGGGGGCTGTGTACCACACTGTTACTTTGTATTTTTCCAGTATTCCGTACCATACTTCCGGATCAAATCGTCCGGCGTGTACCACCATAGTGACCCCGTGCATCCAGGGACCCAAAATTCCGTAAACGATTCCGGTTACCCAGCCTGGATCTGCAGTGCACCAGTAAATATCATCCGGATGTAAATCCAGTACCCATTTTGTTGTAAGGTATTGGTGATAAATATCCTGGTGTCTATGCACAACCCCTTTCGGTTTTCCGGTGGTACCTGACGTATAGAGCATAAAGGAATAATCCTCAGGTTTGGTGTGTACACAGGCAAATTGTTCCGATTGTTTAGCTATTCCGCCGAGAAATTCCGGACTGTCCACGATACAGATTTCTTTTAGGTTAGGAAGTTTATCCTTCACTTTAGATACCCGTTCGAAGAGTTCCTTGGTAGTAAACAATACCTTTGCTCCGCTATTTTCCAAACGGTCAAAAAGTGCCTGTTCCTGGAATGCGCTAAACATGGTTCCTGCCACCGCACCAGTTTTGAGTGTTCCTAAAAATGCCGCATACATAACCGGTATGCGGGGCAGAAAAAGGAATACCCTATCACCCTTTTGAATACCGAGCGATGTCAGGAAATTTGCATATTGGTTGGAGAGCCTGGACAACTCACCGAACGTGTAGTGGGAAGTATTTCCATTATCGCCTTCCCAAATTAATGCAGTTTTCTGTTCAGTAGGGGTGCCTACATGCCGGTCAACGGCGTTGAACGCCAGATTTACGCCCCCGTCGTCAAACCATGACAACTCGCCTTTTATACCTTCCCAGGGAGCACTGTCAGCTGTTTTGGCGTAATCTGACAAAAATGGTGCTACCTTAAGCTTGGAAAGATCTTTGGTAATTGTTTCAACTGGTGCATTCATAATTATTTACCTCGAACCTGAAATTTTTCATTTAGTCTTTCTAAGTTTTTCATAACTCCGGTGTATTCAAGCTCGTCCATACCTGCCATGCTTGGTCCGTAAAAGCCTTGTGCACGCATTTCCAGCGTTTTCAGTGAAGCTTTTTCCCTAATCACGTCCCAGAATGGCTGATCAAAGTAATCTACGGCTTCCGTAAGTTTTCCTTCGTGTACACAATATCCGGCCGCAGAAACTATTGTCGGACCGTCAAAATAGGAAATGATCGTATTTTGTTTTACCGGCATAACTGCGACATGATGTGATCCCCGATTATCACCCAGTGTGTAATGTGCTAAAGCCCAGGGTGACAATATTTCTCCGGTAGAAGGAAATTGCTTTTGTGTTCGGACAATAGCCACCGGATCGTCTTTTCCGACATATTTGCCGGAAATATTGTGCAGCCGGCTGGTAGATGCGACCGAGGCGGTCAGTCCGGTAGCATTTTCCACGACACTTTCAATCACATAATGATTCGGATCGCGTAATAAAGTACACAGGTCATAATAATCCTGCGGCACTTTAAGGGTTATGACCCTATCGGCATCCGTGTTATTTACATCCATGATGGTAAACGTAAATCCGGCGTTCATTTCCGGTGCCAATAATAGTCCTGCGTTGTGATAGGGACTGGCGAATGCTTCGAACAAAGGGTAATTAAATACACCAGGGCCGCATTTATCGGCCGCAAACACCATAAACGGTTCGGCTGGCCGTTCTTCCAATTCAATTTCGGCTGATCCCGGACCCATTCCGCGCACATTGCCGGAAAATGCGTCTTTTAAAAGGTCTTGGCCGGCGCCATAGAGTCCCTGAGACTTGGCTATTTTTGTGGTCTCCACAAATGTATCCCAGGCAAACTTATGGATGTCGGGATTATCTACCCCTTTCGTGTGAACCATGAGTAAGGCGATGTCATCACCGGTAAAGGTAACCCGACCGTCAGTGAGCATACCGTTTTGAATTGCACCGGCTATCTGCTCTTTAGCTTTGGCTACCATTGCATCACTCGGTTTATTATGACCACCCACTGAGCCCGTATCGGCTTTAATTACGGAAATAGTAACTTTCATAACTATCCTCCTCTCGGCATTGCGTCGATTAATAAATTTCTCCCTGTCATTGTGGGAGGTATTGGAATTTTTCGTAAGGCGAGGATGGTAGGAGCAATATCTGCTAGCTTCCCGGAAGGAAGTATTTGGGGGTAATTATCGAAAGCGTGATCAATGATCATGAGTGGTACGGGAAACGTCGAATGCTCGGTGTCCATTTCACCATTCGGACCCAGCATTTCTTCTACGTTACCATGGTCTGCGGTTATGACGCAAGTGCCTCCGATCGACATAACTGCGCTGATAACGCGTCCGATGCAGGCATCAAGCGTTTCTACCGCTTTAACCGCTGCGGGAATGTTCCCGGTGTGCCCGACCATGTCGGCATTTGCAAAATTAATAAGAATAAATGAGTACACCCCGATGGATACCCTGTCTATCAGCTTGTCTGTTAACTCGACGGCGGACATTTCGGGTTTAAGGTCATATGTCGCGACTTTGGCAGACGGTACTATCAGGCGGTCTTCTCCGGGAAAAGGTACTTCCCGCATACCGTTAAAATAATACGTTACAAATCGTTCTTTTTCCGTTTCTGCCATTCTTAGTTGCCGGTGTCCGAGATCGGCAAATATACTACCCAGGGGGGATTTTACCGGCTGTGGAGGGTATGCGATTACACAGGGTAGATTCCGTTCGTATTCCGTCATGGTCACAAAAAAAATATCCGGTAGGATTACTTTTCTGGTAAACGGGGTCAAACGGCTGTCTGCTTCCACCAGATGTTTGTGGTAATACTTTACCGCATACGGATCAAAAGCGGTTTCGGTAGAATGGGTTTCAAAATCCTGTAACACGAAAGCCTTGGTAATCTGACGGGGACGGTCTATTCTGAAATTAAAGAATATTACTGCATCATAGTTAGCGATGCGCGGGTACGGTTTTCCTGATGGGTCAAGTACGAGTGTCGGTTCAATAAATTCGTCTGTTTTTCCTTCCGCATACCCTTTCTCTACTGCAGCACTGGCCGAAGGAGCTGCTCTGTCTATCTGTTGGGTAAGAGCTACATATGCTTTCTCCGTTCTTTCCCACCTGCGATCCCTATCCATGGCATAATATCTCCCCATGACCGTGGCAATTTTACCTACTCCCAGTTCGTTACACTTGGCTTCCGTTTCCGCTACGAAACGGCTTCCCGCCTTAGGCGGACTATCCCGACCGTCGGTAAATAAATGGAGGTAAACATTCGGACAGATATTCGTTTGTTTTACCATGGCCAGAAGTGCATGGAGATGTTCTTTGCTTGAATGTACTCCGCCGTCTCCGATAAGTCCCATGATATGCAGATTACTATTGTGTGAAGCCGCGTATTTCAGCGCACTGAGCAACGCTTCGTTGCGGAAAAAACTGCCGTCTGCAATTGCTAAATTTATACGGGGTAAATCCTGATAAACTACTCTTCCAGCGCCTAAGTTTATATGACCTGTTTCCGTATTCCCGTCTTCACCGTTAGGAAGTCCCACGGCTTCTCCTGATGCTGATACTTGGGTATGCGGGTAGGAAATCCAGTACCGTGGTACGTTGGTTATTTTTGCCAATGATATGGCATTACCTGGCCCGGGAGGGGCAATACCCCAACCATCCATAACGATCAATACGATAGGTTTCATCATAGGCAGGACTATTCTGGTACGAATTACCGTTGCGGGAATAATTCCGCTTCGATCTGTAACAACCGGTTATACTTTGCAACGCGTTCTCCGCGCGCGGGTGCACCAAATTTTACGTAATCCGATTGAATTGCGACAGCTAAATCCGCTATGAACGTGTCATTCGTTTCACCGCTCCGGTGAGATGTAATGCACCTGATGTCATGCTTCTTGGCTGCGGTTACTACATCGAAAAACTCCGTCATGGTACCCGATTGATTTGGTTTTAATAATATCGCTGAACACGCTTTTTCCTGAATGGCTTTTTGTAATCGCTGAAGGTTTGTTGCCAGTAAATCATCTCCTACGATAAGCACTTCCTGTCCGAGTTCTTTTACGAGTTCCGTCCATCCGGACCAGTCGTCTTCTTCCAACGGATCTTCTAAAAGTAATAATCTGTATTTTGCATGGAGTTCTTTCAGATATGCTACAAATTCATGAGAATTGAATGCGGTTGGTCGATCTTTGATTTCATATCCGCTTTGTTTTTTAAAATGTGTTGCCGCTACATCCAGTCCCAGAAACACATCAACCCCAATTCGATAATGTGTAGCCCGAATCGCTTCGGTCAGTACTTCTAACGCGTCCAGATTAGTAAAGAGATTGGGGGCAAATCCACCCTCGTCTCCCACCGAATGAATGGCATTTCGATATACGAGAATCTGTTTTACCGACTGGTAAATTTCCTCACCCATTTCGAGTGCTAAGTGGTATGGCTTATTGGTTGCCGGTACCACATGAAATTCCTGGAAATCCAGATTTCCCGCCCCATGCAATCCGCCGTTAATCAGGTTTAATGTCGGTGTGGGCATGCGCTCTATTTTCGTAGGCATGGTTGCGCTGGCCAATTGATTCAGATACAGATAAAGAGGCTGTCGTGTATGTGCGGCGGCGGCTACAGCAGTAGCCTGAGAAACACTGAGTATGGCGTTTGCTCCCATTACTTCTTTGTTTGGGGTTCCGTCCAAGGCAAGCATTGCCTGATCAACCGCTTTCTGATTCAGGGCGTCCAATCCTTTTAACTTCGGACCGATTACGGTATTAACGTTATTTACGGCTTTCAGTACGCCCATTCCGTTATATCTTTTTTTATCCTCATCCCGCAATTCTACCGCTTCGTATTTACCGCGGATTGCTCCGGCCGGTACTGAAGCGGTACCCCTATACCCGCTTTCAAGAATAACTGTTGTTTCTACTGTGGGAATACCTCGAGAATCTAATATCTCGCGGGCAATTGCAGTATAAATTTTTGAACTAGGATTCATGGCATACACTGTCCGGACAGAACTACAGCCTCCTTACAGATGCTTTGTCTTTACCAATTTTTCTTCCGCGTTTGCCACTGTTTCCCGGACATGCGCAATAGCATCCGGATTAACGGATACACTTGTTATACCCCATTCTACCAACTTATCAACCAAATCAGGATAATCGGAGGGGGCTTGTCCGCACATGGAACAGGTAACCCCCCGCTTACTGCAGGTACGGATGACCCTTTCGAATGCCCAAAGTACGGAGGGATCCAATTCGGAGAAGTCATGAGCGACTTCACTGTTATCCCTATCGGTACCGAGCATAAGCATGGTTAAATCGTTTGAACCGATGGATATTCCGTCGATTCCGACATCCAGAAATGCTTCTAAGCTAATGACATTCGTAGGTATTTCGCACATCATCCATAATTTAAACGTTCCGGACCGTAATAAACCATTTGCCGCAACTATTTTTTTTACGTCAAGTAACTCTTTCGGATTGCGTACAAATGGAATCATGAGCCACAGGTTTTTTAAATCCATTTTATTCCGTACCATTTTTATGGCTTCCAGTTCCATTTCAAAAACGCGGTCATCGGAAATATAGCGGGCAGCACCCCGGAAACCCAGCATGGGATTAGGTTCTTCGGGCTCATACTTTGCACCGCCTTTAAGATTGCGGTATTCATTTGTTTTAAAATCGGTAGCCCGGTAAACAACCGGTCTGGGAGAAAACGCCTTGCAGAAGGTTTCAATATTATTGGCGAGATTTTCGATAAACACTTTCTGCTTATGCTCTTCTATTAATTTACGGGGATGTGTTCCTATATCCGCAATCATAAATTCCGCCCGCAATAATCCCACACCATCCGCATTCATTTTCGAAACCGCTTCCGCCCTGCTTGGTTCAGCCAAATTTACATATACTTTGGTAGCTGTTTTTCTCGCAGGTGCGGTATTAAGCGGAGAAGCACTGGGATGTTTCGGTTCGATAACAGCCCCTTTGTAAATTTCTCCGGTGGATCCGTTTACGGTAATGACCATATGATCCTTTAACTCTTTAAGCGCCCCGGCTGTCCCAACTACCGCCGGAATTCCCAGTTCTCTGGAAACTATGGCGGCATGAGAAGTTCTTCCCCCACGTTCAGTAACAATGGCAACTGCTTTGCGCATAGCCGGCACGAAATCAGGATTTGTCTGCTCGGCAACCAAAACGTCCCCTGCGTTTATTTTATGAATTTCTTTGGCACTGCTTAATTTTTTAACGACACCGGAGGCCATTCCCGGACTGGCAGGGTCACCCTTCAGCAGTACTTCTTTTTTGGCCATAATGTGTTGCTTGTCGTGCGATTCTTTTCCGATAGTGGTGACCGGTCTTGTCTGAACAATATATATCTGATTTTTTTCGATAGCCCATTCGCTATCCTGAGGGAAATAATAATGATGTTCCAATTTTTTTCCTATTTTGGCTAAGGCTATTACTTGTTCATCGCTTAATTTCTGCTTACTGCCTTCGTGTTTTTCTATGGCTTTTACGATATTTCCTTCTCCGCGTTTTACCATTACTTTTTCCTGGGTATGTACCTGTTTATTGGTAATTGTGTCCGTTTTTTTGTCTACTTCGTAATGATCAGGTGTTACTGCACCCTGAACGATCATTTCTCCTAATCCGTATATGGCTTCAATAACTACTTTGTGCTTGTCGTTGGTAACGGGATCAAGTGTAAACATAATGCCCGACATTTCCGACTCAATCATTTTTTGAACCGGAACGGCAATGCCTACTTTAAAATGGTCGAAATGATTGGTGGCACGGTAAAAAATAGCCCGTGCATTAAACAGCGAGGCCCAGGCCTCCTTTACTTTCTCTATTACGTTAGCCTCCCCGTGGACGTTAAGATAGGTAGATTGTTGACCGGCGAAAGACGCTCCGGGTAAGTCTTCTGCAGTTGCGGATGAACGTACTGCAACAACCGGTTCTTTTAAGCCGCCTTCCATGGTGAAATATGCATGAAGTACCTCTTTGGCAATGTCTTCGGGAAAACGAGCATGAATAATGAGTTTCTGAACTTTTTCAGCTGCTTCTTCCAGTTTATCGCTGTCGTTTACGTCCAGGTGTTCTAACAATTCATGAATGCGGGTTTTGAGTTTATCCACTTCCAGAAAGTGAAAATATGCCCATGATGTAATGATAAATCCTGGTGGTACGGGGAATCCTGCCTGCGTCATTTCTCCGAGATTTGCTCCTTTACCACCCACACTGTTTATATCGTCTTTATCGACATCATGAAACCATTCCACAAATTTCTTCTTCATATAATTCTAGTATGGATAATCACACCAGAGAGTGCAAGTGGTTTAATATATTCGGTAATTTTTTTCCGATTACGCGTCAATTAATCGGAGCCAGAAATGGCGCGTCAAACGATATATCCTGCGCGTATTCTTTTTCGGAATCGTTTTGTGCCAGTATCCGTTCATAAAGCGTCAAATACCGTTCCTGTAACTGCTGCAGATCACCGTATGGTATATCCATCCGAAATTGTCTATAGACGTGTTCTTCTATCCCGTTCCAGGAAGCCAGACGTGACCATACTGTCGGTTGAACAAATTCTTCCTGACCCTGGGGGAAAACAACATAAAATGACGGCATGCACCATTGCGTGGCCATTGTTTCACTGGAGAACACCAAACCGCACGAACCATGAACGAAGTTTGCCAACCTTCCCGGTACCTGTGGTTTAACGATGGCCAAACGTTGTGTACCGCTCTGACTACTATCCGCAAGTGTTTGGAGAGTTTCGGATATCCGTTTGGACGATTCGCGCAGGGTATCACGGGTTGCCCCCAGTTCCGAACTTCTGCCGTCACGCGTAAACGCAGGAATAAACAAACCATCCCACCGGGCGTTGACATTGTTGCCTTTCTGTTGAATCAATGTCAGATCCGATTGAATTTGGGGTATAAATGTGTCGATCCGTTGTTTTTCTTGCATCAATACTATTTTTAAATATTCTTTCTGTTCGTCAGCGGATCCATACCGTTGAATTAAGTCATCATATTTTTGGGATAAAATTCCGACTACCATCCCTGCGTATGCGATATCGCGTCGTTGTTCTTTTCCGATCACCGCTGAAGTAGTAAGTTCGGGATTATTCAGTACGGCATCTGCATGGGTATACGCCTGTCTCCAGCCGTCATACCCATCTGCGGATAATCGGGCAAGGTAGACATAATCAACCTGGCCGTTTACCGTAGGCGGATGGTGATAAATTATATATTGCTCTGCATTCCATGCTCCCACACCCAATAACAATAGTGCTAAAAGTAGTAATTCCAATCGTACTATCCGTTGTTTAAACCATAGACGTAAACAGAGCGTTACAGTAAATATGGTAATCCAAGCCAAAAAGATGCCACCGTAAACCCTGACTAATGTTAAGCCGTGGAAGTCCCAATATAATTTAATGCGTCTGGCTACAGACAGAATAAATATTGCAAATTCACTGAGCAGGAACAATTGCATAACGGTCAATATTTTACCCTCTGAAATTCTTTTGCCGCGGAGTGCGAGTAATCCGGTCCAAAGTAATGCATATACCATTGAGCTGATCAGCAGTAATTCGGAAAACCCGCGTTTGACGTATTCGGAGTACGTGGCGATACCAAACGTGCTTAAATCGGTTTCACCGGCAACCCGTACGAAAATATATGGCCATTGTACGATTAAAAAGAGTCCCAATACTCCGGAAACCATGGCCAAAACTATGGTCATTATTTGCGAGAAATGGGTTTTTGTAAAAAGTTGTGAAGGAGACGTAAATTCCTGATTAATTTTTAGGAAACCTAACGGTGAAAGCAGAATAAATAGACCCAAGGTTAATATTAATCTATTGGTAATATCACCGAACTTAAACGTTTGGAAGGTATCAGTAACCACTTTGGCAAATATTGGGTCAGCTTTTACAAACAGCAGCAACAAAATCCCGGCTATGGGCAGTCCGACTATTATCCCGATTATCGTTGTAAGCAACCTTAACGATACGGCTTTGGTAATACCAAAGAGTTTAGGCGTATCCGAGGCATGAGTTATACCCTCCAACCAGGCAGAAAGATATGAGCCAATGAAACTAAACGGTACGAGCAGCAGTTCCATAAATGAACGTACCGCCGGAACACCGGATGCCAGAGCGTAGGCGTAGAGCATTACGGAACCGAAGGCACCTCCCAGCACAATGCTTTGTGCCACCGGACTACCCCGCCATCCTGCAAGCGTAGCAAGCGTTACCACGGACACACCGTAACCCAAAATTGTTGCCGTGTTGTGTGTGGTATTTCGGTTAGTAATGAATATCAACGTAAGCAATCCCCATAACGCTATAGCGGTGAGGGAAATCATGCCGGTTCCGACCGGCTGGAAGAAAAACACGTTTGCCAGTACGGCGAAAGCAGCTGCAATAATTAACCTGAGTAGACGATGATCCATATACACCTCCATTAATGAGCAGCTTTTACGGTGCTTGGTATTATTTCAGTTTGCGGTATGTCTGAATCAATGCATTGGTGGAACTGTCGTGTGCCAACTCTTTAACTGAATCCTGTAGTTCAGAAAATATTTTTTGGGATAACACTTTACCCAATTCCACTCCAAATTGATCAAAAGAGTTTATGTTCCAGATAGCACCCTGAGTAAATATTTTATGTTCATAGAGTGCAATAAGTTGTCCCAAAACAGACGGAGTTAACCGTTTGGCCAGGATAGTTGTACTGGGATGATTTCCGGCAAACACCTTATGGGGTACCAGTGCTTCTGGGATATTCTCGTTTCTGACTTCTATTTCCGTTTTTCCGAATGCGAGTGCTTCCGCCTGTGCAAAACAATTGGCAACCAACTTGGTCTGATGATCGGAAAGCGGATTTAGCGATTCCGCAAAAACTATAAAATCACAAGGAATACACTTGGTACCCTGATGTAGTAACTGGTAAAACGCATGTTGTCCGTTCGTCCCCGGTTCACCCCAGATGATGGGACCGGTTTCGTAATCAACATATTGTCCTTGTCTGGTAACAGATTTTCCGTTACTTTCCATGTCTCCTTGCTGAAAATATGCGGGAAACCGAACCAGGTATTGATCATACGGAAGAATCGCATGGGTTTGCGCCTGAAAAAAATTGTTATACCAAATACCCAGGAGTGCAAGAATTACGGGAATATTCCGTGCCAACGGGGCTGTAAGGAAGTGCGTGTCCATGATATGAAAGCCCTTCAGCAATTCTTCAAAATTTTCCGTCCCGATTGCAATCATAATGGACAACCCTATCGCACTGGTTAACGAGTATCTTCCTCCCACCCAGTCCCAAAACACAAACATATTCGCAGGATCAATTCCAAAATCCGTTACGGCAGCAGTATTTGTTGAAAGCGCCACAAAGTGTTTGGCGATAGACGCTTCATCTTTGAGTGTCTCTAATAGCCAGTTCCGCGCAGATCGGGCATTTGTCATGGTTTCTTCCGTAGTAAACGTTTTGGAAGCGATAATAAATAAAGTTTCTTCAGGATTAATATCGCGGGTCATTTCCGTGAAGTGTGTTCCGTCCACGTTGGAAACAAATCTGACGGTTAAATTCCTGTCGCTATACCATCTGAGTGCTTCAAATGTCATGACGGGCCCCAGGTCTGATCCCCCAATGCCAATATTTATAATATTTTTTATCCGTTTGCCTGTGTAACCTTTCCATGCTCCCGATCGAATAGCCGTCGAAAATGTTTTCATGTGGTCCAATACTGAATTAACATCAGGCATAACGTTTTTTCCGTCTACGTTTATTGGTGTATTGGAAACGTTTCGTAGTGCTACGTGCAGTACAGCCCTGTTTTCGGTAACGTTAATTTTTTGACCGGAAAACATGTTGTTTCGTTGTTCTTCTACCTGTGTTTCTTTTGCCAGATCGAGCAACAATGTAACCGTTTCAGGGGTAATCCGATGCTTTGCAAAATCTACGTAAATATCACCCACATTTAGGCTGAACGTTTCCGAACGTTTCGGATCATCACGAAATAAATCACGGATGTGTGCGGCAGCAATAGCTGCATGATGCTTTTTAAGTGCGCTTACGCTTGAAAGTTTTGAAAACATCATAGGATTACATGAACGTTTTAACTATTTTGGCAGTACCGTCTAAGGCCGTGATTTCATACTCTCCGCATGCATGGGGAATAAAAACACTATGCCCGGTACCCGCAGCGACCGTACCGTCTACGGTAGATACTTCCACATTACCGGATTCAACGAACAGGTGAGCAAATGTATCGTTACTGGAATCCGTGACTTTATTTTCCACGGTGAGCAAATCCACATTGTATATTGGCGTACGCAATAATTCGTTCCCCTTCCGGATAAATGTAGATTGTGCAATATCGTTATGGTCAGGATCCGTATCTATAGCGGCAAAATAGTCATCTATGTGAATTTCCCGGATATCACCGGAATCTTTAATTTTCCCCTGATCAAACGAACGGATAGTGCAATCGGGATCCATTACATCTTGCTGCACTTCATATATGACATTTCCCGGACTACCGGGAAGTGTATTTTCTTCCCAGGAATGATGTATGCCGCCACGCGATAAATCTATAATAGAATTTTTTTCCGCTTCATGAACATTTACGAACTTCCAGGGATTTTCGGCAGCCACAAAGGCTAATGCTTCGGCTCTTGCAGCCGTTAGCGTAAGCTTATCGGTTTTTATTTTTGTGCTTAATTCCTGCATGTATGTATTTATTTTATGGCAGACCCGTTTGTACTCCTGAATGTCTATACCGCGTTTAATACCGAATGTTAAACGACCGTTTTGCAGATAGTACCAAGATTCAGCCTTGGGTTTCCAACGGCTATGGGTTTCGTGCGGCCTCAGGTGCAGCTGGAACGAATTACCACTTGCCTGATTAAGTTTAATGAGCAGCGGCATTCCGTGATATGCATTCCATACTTTTTCGCCTACGAATTCTGCTCCGTGGTCTTTGATAAAATCAGCAATCGTCACATATCCGGTACCTGGTTGCAAATGGAAATGGTCAGTAACGGTATCTGGTTTGTCCGCAAATCCCAATTCCGGGGTAAAATCCGGATTGTGGGAATCCGTAATATTTACTGCCAATTTGGAACCGCCGAATAACTCATAACTTTGACCTATTTTTTTCCCTTCCAGGAACGGGACGGTATTCCATGCTTTGAGTTGACAAATGTAACTTCCACCCCAGGTGGGTTGCTCTATGAGCTTGGTTATAATCAGATACGGTCGTTTAACATTCATGTGTTATCCCTTCCTTTTTCCGCCCAATGATTCAATCAAAGCTACCAACTCTGCTGTTTTAACCGATAATATTTCTGTTGTATCGGCTTCTAAATTAAGCCGCAATAATGGCTCAGTTTTGGATGCCCGGATATTAAACCAGTAATCCTTGTACCAGACGCTGACACCATCCAGTTCGTCCTTGGAAGTTGCATCGGGAAATCCGGTGCGAATGGCGTTTACTACACTGGGGATATCGGCGACTACGAAATTTATTTCCCCGCTGGCAGGATATATATCCAATTCATCGACCATTACAGACAACTTCTTTCCTTCAGTCGAGAGCAGTGAAAGTACCATTAATGCCGTCAGCACACCACTTTCTGCAGAGAAAAAGTCCCGGTGGTAATAATGTCCGGAATGTTCTCCCGCAAAAATGGCGTTTGTCTGTTTCATGTACGTTTTAATGTAGCTGTGTCCTACACGTACCCGTTGGCTTTTACCGTTGCTTTCGGTAATAACTTTCGGAACGACCCTTCCGCAGATGGCGTTATAGAGAATGGTTTCACCCGGATGCTTGTGGAGAATATAGCGTGACAGTAATGCTGTGGTTATGGTCCCCGAAATTGTGCGCCCTTTATCATCTATAAGGAACATACGGTCAGCATCTCCGTCAAACGTTAGCCCGACATCTGCATGCAGTTCGTTTACTTTGGCTATTAAATCCGCATTATTCTTTTCGATCAGGGGATTCGGGACATGATTAGGGAAATGGCCGTCCGGTTCAGCATAAAGATAATTTACCGTGAACGGCAAACCGGCAAATACTTTCTGTACTAACACGCCACCCATTCCGTTTCCGCCATCTACAACGACATTGAGCGGTTTTAGCGCCTGCGTATCGATAAGTGAAAGTATTTTATCGCGCCATTCATCCTGAAGATTAATGTCCGTAACCGTTCCCGGTTTCTCTGACGGCGGCAATGCTCCTTGGCTGAGTAAATCCCGTACGGTATATAGTCCGCTATCGCTGGTAACGGCCACCGGTCCCCGTTTTACCACTTTTAGTCCGTTATATTCGGGAGGATTATGCGAAGCGGAAATCATCAATACCAAATCGTATGGCTTTGTTCCCGCAATAAAATAGGCCATTTCCGTTCCACCAAGGCCGGCATCAAAAACGTTTACCCCCAGAGCTGTAAACACTTGAACCATGGCATCACGGATTTCCTGACCAGACAAACGCATATCCCTTACGATAGCAACGGTCTGAGGTTTAAAGTGTCGGACTATGGCATGGGCAATCTGCGTGGCAACTTCACCATTTAGTTGATTGGGATACGTTCCCCGGACGTCATAATCTTTAAATATTGATGTATCTATCGGCATATTGCCTCCTTTATATCAATGTTAGACGGTTAATAATAATTGCTGTGTGAGTTGAGACAGACGGAACGGTGTGGCCCCGCTTTTAACGGCATGCTCTATGACAGTAAGATTATGGTACATAGAGAGAAGCCTGGTAATCGTAAACAACTTAGCTTGCTTTGTCAAACGCCCCAGCTGCCAGGCAGACATCCCCGGCGGATTTACGCCGTCACATATCATCAACAGGTGACGGATGCGCTTCACTAACAAATTATGGATTAACTCCGGAGCTTCGGTGGAAATGGTTTGTTCATACAATGATAGTATGGATTTAGTATGTTGGGGACCTATTCCGTCCAGAAATTGAAATAACGTCTTGGGTAGATCGAATAACATAATTTTACAATGCGCATCCAGTTCATTTATGGCGGTTTTACCTATTTCTTTTTCTTCCCATAGTACGACATCAATTTCCGGAGATTTGTTAGCCAGGATTTGTGCGCGTTCTTTTACTTGCGTAGTTTTTTTAAGAATTGATCCGAAAAGCTGTTCTATTATTACCAGTGTATCGCCACCAAACAGTGAGGTGGATTGCAGAGCTTGTGTAAGCGCAGCCGATTCTATGGATTTTCCCTCCACTAACCTGATTTCTTTTGTGGATGCCGTCGCTTTAACCCTGTCCAGCTCCGCTCTGGAAGCGGCAACGTTTTCGCCATGTAAAAGCATTAACATATAGGTATGAATGTGAGTATAGCAATACGTTTAGTTGACTCTATACAGTATCGCACAGATTTTTGAATTTCCGATAGGCTAAATCCAGAATAGACAAATTGGTCTGTTTATATCCAATTTCCTGCTGCAGCTGTTTGTAGGGAATCCAACGTACGGCCGTTATTCCTTCAGCCATCTGAGGGACCGGTGTTTTATTCGATTCGGAAACAAAAAGAAAATAATGGACTGTTTTATCTATAGGTTCATTCCGGTTGAACGTATACCTGATAGTTGCAAGCGGAGCGAGTAGTCGTATCTCGGTAATTCCGGTCTCTTCTCCAATCTCTCTGGCAGCGGCCTGCTCAAACGTTTCGCCGGGATCTACTATTCCTTTAGGGAATGTCCAATTATGCTTCATGTCTAAAAGCGCCAGTACCGGAAGGTCGGCATTATGCGCAAAAAAAACTACACCACCGGCGGATATTTCCTGTTTCATAATTATTTTCGTGTTTCCTTTTCTAAAGGTTTTGCGGATTTATAATAGTGTTTGTCCTTAATTTTCTCCGGCAGATAACTCTCTTCCGTATATGCGGTATACCCTTTTCCATAGCCCAATTCCTTCATGAGGGCGGTGGGTGCATTCCTGACGACTAATGGAATGGGCAAATTTCCGAAGCGCTTAACATCTTCAAGCGCGGAGAAGTATGCATCATAGGCAGAACGGTCTTTTTTTGCCTGAGCTAAATACGCTGTACCGAAGGCTAAATTTATACCGGCTTCGGGATAACCTATTTTATGACAGGCATCAAATACGGCATTTGCAACCACTTGTGCCGTGGGTTGGGCAAGTCCTATATCTTCCGCAGCAAATATAACCATCCTTCGGGCAATAAACAGCGGATCTTCTCCTGCGTCTACCATCCTGGCAAGATAATACAACGCCGCATCTACCTGACTGGCGCGCATACTTTTTATATACGCGCTGATTGTGTTGTAGTGTTCTTCTCCTTTGGTATCATACTGTAACATTTTTTTCTGGCTGGCCATTTCTATATCCGCTACCGATAGGGCAGTTTTCCCACTGGTAAGCTGAGCTGCAATTTCTAAAATTGTGAGTAACACTCTACCGTCGCCGTTGGCAGCCTGTCGGAGGAAGTTTCTGGCATCGGCACGAATACTTTTGTGAAGTTCCGCTAATCCCCGGTCAATTAACATATTTAAATGTTCGTCTGACAGTGCTTTTAATACCAACACCCGGCAACGGGATAACAACGGAGCAATTACTTCAAATGAGGGATTTTCGGTAGTAGCGCCGATAAAGGTGACCGTACCTTTCTCTACATGCGGAAGCAGCGCATCCTGCTGAGCTTTGTTAAATCTATGAATTTCATCTATAAAGAGAATGGTTCGTTGCTGTTGTTCCTGTTGTCTGGTTGCCGCATCACGCATCACCCTACGAACTTCTTCCAATCCCACGGTTACCGCTGATTTGTATTCGAAATGTGCTTTCGTTAACTCTGCCAGCAGTGTGGCAATGGAGGTTTTCCCGGAACCCGGCGGTCCCCACAGAATAAGTGAAGGTAAAAAACCGCTCTGGAGTAACCTACGGATAACGCCGTTACTTCCGACGAGGTGTTCCTGACCGATAACATCATCAAGGGACTGCGGACGTAGTCGAGCTGCCAACGGTTGGAATTGTTCCATGTGCGGTCATTGTACTACCCGATTTTGGATAAATCCAGGTTAAATACTATCCGGCAAAAACTACTTTCGGATCAGATTTTCCCAGGGAAATCCGTTGCGTCCGAAATGTCCGTATCTGGCGCTATTCCGATAGATCGGCTGGCGTAGCGATAAGCCTTCCAGAATACCCGGGACCGACAAATCAAGTAATTTCCAGGCAAACTCTTCTATCTGTTTTAAAGGTTTTAATTCCGTACCAAAACATTCCAGCTCCTTAGCAAGCGGCTCACGTTTACCGATAACATACGCTACCCGTACTTCACACCTATCCGCGAGTCCGGCAGCGACCACGTTTTTGGCAATATAGCGGCACGCATATGCTCCGCTTCGGTCTACTTTAGTAGGATCCTTACCGCTAAATGCACCTCCGCCGTGTCTGGCAAAGGCTCCATATGTGTCTACGATTATTTTTCTTCCGGTGACGCCCGTATCTGATGCTGGACCTCCGATTTCCCACTTACCAGTACCGTTTACAATTATTTGTTGCGTTTGGGGAAGAGCAAATTTATATTTGGATAATATCGGTTCGATTACCGCACCAATCAACGCTTCCTTAACTTCTGCAGCCGTTATTTTCGGATCATGAGGCACGGCAATAACAACGTGCTCCACTCTTACCGGTTTACCGTTTTCATATGCAATATTAACCTCCGTTTTACCGTCCGGACGGAGAAATGGTAACGTGTTTTGTACACGTACGGTATCCATTTGTTCCGCCAACCTGTGCGCCAAAATAATCGGTAAGGGCATGTATTCGGGTGTTTCACTGTTGGCGTATCCGAACATCATCCCCTGATCTCCGGCGCCACCGGTATCTACCCCTACGGCGATATCCGGTGATTGCTCGTGTATATATACCGATACGGGCGAATTATGCGTAAAATGGAAGAGATTGTCTGTATACCCCAGTGATTTAACCACTTCCCGCGCAATCTTTTCATAGGGTAGAGCAGCCGTACACGTTACTTCTCCCGCAAGAACCAGTCTGCCCGTAGTGGCAAGCGTTTCTACGGCAACACGGGCATCGGCATCCGATCGTAAAGCCTCATCTACAATGGCATCCGATACCTGATCACATATTTTGTCAGGATGTCCTGCGGCTACCGACTCCGAAGTAAAATGTTTTATCATATGCATCCTTTCCGGAAAAACAAAAAAACTCTCACAAGGAGAGTCTCTGATTTTTCCCATTTGGGCTTATCACTCCGCCTTGAGCGGACTCGTATTGGCACCGTAAACTTTTTTTCGGTTGCCGGACGGATCGTCGAGCGAGTTCTCGTACTCTTTTGGCTTACGTTAAAAGAGGTTCCCCGTCACTCTGGATATATTAAATTGTATGTTGACGATACCTGTTTT
>CAZVTT010000003.1:0-155056 GCA_964629685.1 uncultured Gammaproteobacteria bacterium | reverse complement strand
CCGGTAGCCCCCGTGGAGCCGGTTGAACCGGTGGGTCCGGCGCTTCCCGTTGCTCCGGTTGATCCGGTTGATCCGGTCGCGCCCGTAGATCCGGTAGGTCCACCGCTACCGAGTGTTCCGGTAGAACCGGTGGCTCCCGTTGGACCTGCGCCGCCGGTCGATCCCGTAGAGCCGGTAGGTCCGGAAATACCGGTGGCACCTGTGGAACCGGTTGAACCGGTTGGTCCTGCTGATCCCGTGCTGCCGGTTGTTCCCGTGGCTCCAGTTGGGCCGGAAATACCGGTGGAACCTGTCGGTCCGGCTGATCCGGTGGCTCCGGTAGAGCCGGTAGCACCAGTTGGTCCTGTGACGCCGGTGGCTCCGGTTGAGCCGGTGCTTCCTGTTGAACCCGTCGATCCGGTGGGACCGGCAGACCCTGTCGCGCCGGTAGATCCGGTGGCGCCGGTCGGTCCGGTTTGTCCTGTTGGTCCCGTGGGTCCGGCAATTCCGGTGGCTCCTGTTGTTCCCGTTGATCCGGTGCTACCCGTGGGTCCGGCAATTCCGGTGGCACCGGTAGATCCGGTAGTTCCGGTTGGTCCCGTTTGTCCGGTGGCGCCGGTTGGTCCGGCAACTCCGGTGGCGCCGGTAGATCCTGTACTTCCGGTTGGTCCGGCAACTCCGGTGGCACCGGTAGAACCAGTCGAACCGGTGGGGCCGGTAATACCTGTGGAACCGGTTGATCCTGTTGGTCCGGTTTGTCCGGTAGATCCGGTAGTACCAGTACTTCCGGTGGGGCCGGTGATACCGGTAGATCCCGTTGGGCCGATATTTCCCGTAGCGCCGGTAGATCCCGTACTTCCGGTTGGTCCGGCAACTCCCGTGGCACCGGTAGAACCTGTTGAACCGGTGGGACCGGTAATACCTGTTGATCCGGTTACCCCCGTTGGTCCGGAAATACCGGTTCCGCCGGTTGAACCTGTCGACCCGGATGGACCGGTATTACCGGCAATTCCAGTGGCGCCTGTTGAACCAGTACTTCCGGTGGGGCCGGTGACACCGGTAGATCCCGTTGGGCCGATATTTCCCGTAGCGCCGGTAGATCCCGTGCTTCCTGTTGGGCCAGCATCTCCGGTAGCGCCGGTAGATCCCGTGCTTCCTGTTGGGCCTGTTAGACCGGTGGCACCGGTAGGTCCGTTAATTCCCGTCGCACCGGTAGAACCTGTTGATCCAGTGGGTCCGGCGCTTCCTGTGGCTCCGGTCGTTCCGGTACTTCCGGTTGATCCGGTCGGTCCGGTATTTCCGGTTGATCCGGTGGGGCCAGCAGATCCGGTGGCACCAGTGGCACCGGTACTTCCTGTGGCTCCGGTTGGGCCTGCACTTCCGGTCGTCCCTGTTGAGCCAGTGCCACCCGTTGGGCCTGTTTGACCCGTGGCGCCCGATGGCCCGGTTTCGCCGGTTATTCCCGTTGCCCCAGTGGAACCGCTTGGTCCGGTGATACCTGTTGCTCCGGATGGTCCCTGAATGCCGGTAGAACCGGTGGCACCCGTTGATCCAGTTGGTCCTCCCAGGCCGGTAGAACCGGTGGCACCCGTTGATCCGGTTGGTCCTCCCAGGCCGGTAGAGCCGGTAGGGCCTTGATCACCAGTGGCACCTGTTGGTCCAAGATTACCTGTAGAGCCTGTGGATCCGGTTGGTCCGGAAATGCCCGTAGCGCCGGTGGGTCCAGTTACACCGGTAAGTCCTGTTGCCCCTGTGCCTCCGCTTGGTCCGGTTTCTCCTGTTGCTCCTGATGGGCCCTGAATGCCGGTTGATCCCGTGGCACCGGTGGTTCCGGTGGGACCAGCAACGCCGGTACCACCTGTGACACCTGTGGGGCCGGTTTGTCCCGTGGCGCCGGTGGCACCTGTGGATCCTGTTGGTCCGTTGGCTCCCGTACTCCCTGTACTTCCAGTGGTTCCCGTTGGGCCGGTTTGTCCCGTGGCGCCGGATGGTCCTTGTGTCCCTGTTGATCCCGTCGCGCCGGTGGATCCGGTTGGTCCGGTTTCACCTGTGGCTCCGGATGGTCCTTGTGTGCCGGTAGATCCGGTAGCACCAGTTGACCCTGTTGGGCCTGCACTGCCGGTGGCTCCGGTTGAACCCGTTGCACCTGTCGGACCAGCTTGTCCCGTAGCACCGGTCGGTCCTTGATCTCCCGTGGCTCCGGTTGTTCCGGTGGCACCGGTCGGTCCGGTAAGTCCGGTGATGCCGGTTGCACCTGTCGGGCCGGCGCTCCCGGTGGCTCCGGTACTTCCAGTAGAACCGGATGGTCCGGTTTCTCCAAATATTCCTGTACCTCCGGTTGGTCCTGCTTCACCTGTTGATCCCGTTGCCCCGCTGGCGCCGGTAGGGCCGGGGATACCGGCAGCTCCCGTGGCTCCCGTTGGTCCGGAATCGCCGGTCGCACCCGTGCTTCCGGTGGAACCTGATGGCCCTTGTGTTCCCGTAGCTCCTGTCGGACCACCAACTCCGGTGGCTCCGGTTGTTCCCGTGGCTCCCGTTGGTCCAAGATCACCGGTAGAACCGGTCGAACCTGTTGGTCCAATACTTCCGGTAGCCCCAGTTGCCCCCGTGGGTCCCGTTACCCCTGTGCCTCCCGTTGGTCCCGTAAGCCCGGTTGCCCCTGTTGCCCCAGTCGGTCCGGTCATTCCAGCGATTCCGGTACTTCCGGTTGCTCCCGTTGGTCCGGTTTCTCCGGTAGCACCTGATGGTCCTGTTTGTCCGGCAGATCCGGTGGCACCAGTGCTGCCGGTAGCACCTGATGGTCCTGTTGTGCCAGCAATACCAGTGGCACCAGTGCTACCAGTTGGTCCTATACTTCCGGTAGCCCCCGTTGCACCTGTGGGTCCGCTGGTACCTGCGGTACCCGTGGTTCCGGTACTTCCGGTGGGTCCGTTATCCCCGGTGCTGCCTGTCGGTCCGGTTTCGCCGGCAATACCCGTGGCTCCCGTTGGTCCAAAATCTCCGGTGGCACCTGTCGGTCCGTTTGTTCCGGTAGCACCAGTGGACCCTGTTGGACCTTGTTCACCGGCAGATCCGGTGGCCCCTGTTTGTCCCGCTGATCCGGCAGATCCGGTGGATCCGGTTTGTCCGCCACTCCCAGTGGCACCTGTTGGGCCGACTGTCCCTGTCGGTCCGGTAGGTCCGGTGAGTCCCGATATTCCTGTTGCACCATCACTGCCGCTGCCACCCGATACGCCAGAAGTTCCATTTACTGCGCTAAAATTTCCTGAACTACTGGCAAAATATAGCGTACCTCCGACTTGCAGATTGCCAGCTATGAATAAATCTTCCTTGTTGGAAGGATAGTTTAATGTTCCATTCCCTAGATAGGTATCACCGGTTAAAACGGTAAGACCTGAAGAGGTAGAGATCAGAATTTTACCCGTAAACGTTAAATCCGAATTCCAATCTAAGCCGTCAAGCAGATCTGCATTAAGTTTTTCTACCTTTGTAGAACTGGAAACAATAAATGGGGGATTTGTTTCTGTTGATGATATAAATTGTGATCCACCAATAATTCCGGCTAAATTAAGATTAAAATTTTCGTCAAGAATTTTAGTTAATCCATTAATAGTTTGTTCTACTGTCTGTTTGACGGAGATAGAAGGAAGTGCGTTTGAGTTACCTTCCGTTTGTTGTAGGGGAAAATTACCGGTAGAATCTCCCGAGGTAATTTCCGGTTCGGCAGCGTTGGTGGGGAGTCCTTGCGGTCTTGATGATTGCATGGTGGCAACTTGTACTCCAAGAATTCCTAATCCAAGCGCACTAATAAGTAACAAGAAGAATAACAGCATTCTCGAAATACGTCCCCCGTTCGGTGGAGGTAAGGTAGCATCTGATATATTTTGATTTTCTATGATAATGTTTGATGGTGATTCAGTGTGGTTTGGAAACGGTTGTGGGTTTGTGAAAGCAGTAGGTGTGGGCGTAAATGTTTCCGAAGGAGCAGGTTGATAGGGTAGAAATTCCGTTTCATCTTTTGAATTCGTGCTCTGTGGTAGGTTCGAATCCGGTGAGGGAATATTCGGGAATTTCTGCGATATGGAAGTTTCAGGAGTATCGGAAGGGGGAACGGTAATAACCGGTACTTGAGGTGGAAGTTCAATAGGTACACTCGCTTTTGGCACTCGTTGATATAAAGTGCGATTGTTTAAAAGGCCTATTATATCGGCCCGGCTATATCTTCTAGCCCCGCCAACCGTCCGTAGGCTCTGGATTAATCCTGCGTGTTCCCATCGTAAAAGGGTGTTTTTTGATATGCCTCCGAGCTTAGCAGCCTCGCTAATTGACAGTTCCTGAGTAACATCTTCATGTCGCTGATATGGGTTTTGAGTACGGTTATGTTGGGATTTTAGCCTCAAAACATCCGAACTTTGATACAAGTGTACGCCATTTTCATCAAGTTCAGACTGCAGTAGTTTGCTTTTCTCATAGCGACGTATGGTTGATTTGGAAACACCAAGTTCTTTAGCTACTTGGCTTATCGTGAGAAGGCGATGAATTAACGTGTTCGTCATAAATATTTCCGCACTAAATACCCTCGAAATTAAACTGTGCTGTGATTAGCATTTGGGTGGCTTTGTTAGTTCGCAATTTGAGCATATATTTATTAAAATAGATAACAGAAAGTGCTGTCAAATGCGTTAATATGCGGTAATCATTTTGAGCCTAAACTATAAGACGTCTTGATGTCTGCGGGGAAAAAATTGTTATAGGTTGAAATGTGCGCTTTATTTCAAGTCTGATGATTTTAGCTTGCTGTAGCAGCTTAAATCATAGTAATAAAAGAAATAGTTTTAGTGTGTTGATTTAAAAGGGGATTTTAGCTTCAAAATTCGGAGGCAGAATTTGAAAAAACCTTTGCGTTGAAACAATATATATACTATACTGGTTGTATGAATATTTTATTCCTGCATTTCCGCATGAACCACAAAAAGATTGATCTAGCAGTCTATGCGGTAATATTTCTTGCGGTAAATGCGGTAATACTTGGGATTTGCGGTGAAAAAATATTCGCGCAAACAAGGGGAGAAGGTGTTGGTGCTTTATTAGGCAAATCCAGTGGGGATACCGAGATATTTGTAAATCATGGATTAACCAGTCCTAAGAGTGCCGTGTTTGTTGAGAACAGGGAACATGAGATAAGAATAGAAGCGGCTTTGGATAGTAAAGGTGTGTTTACTTTTTCATTTCCTACGAATGAAGAAGAAGTGGGAAATTTATTTATATACGGTCAGGATAGTTTGGGGCAAACAAGCAGGGTGAGTCTCCCGGGTACAGTAAATAATGATATTCTTTTATCTCCTACGATAGCGAATGATAACGAAAATACTAGTTATCACGCTTTGGCATTAATGGGGTATGCCTATCCGGGAAGTGCAGTTGATGTATATCTTCAGGCTAGCGCAGTTGGACGAAAAAATATACGGACGGTAGCGGATAAGGTTACCGGCCTGTGGCGGGCGACAGTATATGATTTAGCGTCTGGTACGTATGCCGCTTACGCAGTGGCATCCCTTCCCAGCGGAGCAGAAAGCGTTGAAAGTAAGCGTATTGATGTAGTAGTTGAGTTGCCATTCGTACCCAAAATTATAAATATCGTGTCTAAGGCCATGATTATTCCGGCAGCAGGCTTGGTATTTGCACCCATTGGTTTTGGTTTGGGAGATATTGGATACTATTTAAGCAGAATAGTTTTAGCCTTAAGAAGTTTTTTATTTTTCCGGAGAAGAAAGCGTACACAGTGGGGAGTCGTTTATGACGCGGTAACAAAGGCTCCGGTTATAGGTGCGATAGTGAGGTTATATCGTGAAATCGGCGGATTAGTTGAAACTGAAGTTACCGGTGGTGCGGGGACATTTTCGTTTCTCCCAGTAGCCGGGAGATATACTATTCGTGTCGTTAAACCAGGGTATGTGTATCCGTCACGGGTTGTCATGAGTAAATCTGATGGGGAATACGGACCTATTTATCATGGTGAAATGTTTACGGTAACTGATTTTTCGACACCGTTTATTCTTTCAATTCCGCTTGATTCAAAGGAAAATATTCGTATTGGCGTGATAGCGAAAATTCGTTTGTGGCTCAGGCAGATTCAGACACCGTTGGAAATTGTATTACTTGGTTCCGGATTACTATTGTCGGTTGTTTCATATATATTTATACCCCGTTGGTTTAATATAGCCATGATACTGTTATATGCATTTCTACTTAGTAGTATAGTGTATAAAGAGTGGTTTCTCCGTTCCACATGGGGAGTAGTGACGGATGAAACGGGGAAAGCGGTTCCGCTTGTATCCTTGTCGCTTCTCGAAACGACATTTCATAGGCAAGTGAAGCGTCGGGTAAGCGATGTGTATGGAAGATATCAGTTTGTAGCTTCAAACGGCCAGTATCAAATTGCGATTACTTCCGATCAGTGGGAGTTACTGCCGGTAACCGGTGCGTATTCCGGTGAAATTCTGTCCGTACAGAAATCTACCGGATTATTGATTCCTAAGGTAGTTGTGCGGAAAAAAGGTTAGTTCCGGTCATTTCGTCCGGAACCGGTAGCTTCATGTACCGTAAAATCGTAGGTGCTACGTCCTGCAGAATTCCGGTAGGAGAACTTCCCAATGTAATTCTACATGGTTTACCCGGATGGGGAGGTATTGTATTCGTCGCAAATATAAAGGGGACAGAGTTTATCGTATGGTCTTTTGTCGCTTGGCCGGTCTGAATGTTTAACTTCTGCTCTGCATTCCCGTGGTCCGCAGTGATAAAGAGAAACCCGTTGGCTGCTAGCACTTGTTGGGCAAGTTTGCCGATGCAGCGATCGACATGTTCTATCGCTAGCACTGTGGCTGAGAAATTGCCAGTATGACCAATCATGTCACAGTTTGCGAAATTTACGATGATGACATCGTGTTTTTGCATGAGTACGTCTTTAATAATGTAGTCCGTAATTTGATTCGCTTTCATTTCCGGATGCTGTATAAACGTTTCAGGACGATCTGATGGGATATTTATAAACTCTTCATGAGGGAGTGTTTGTTCACGGCCGCCATTTAAAAAGTACGTAACGTGTGCGTACTTTTCGGATTCTGCCACATGGAGTTGTCTGAGGCCGTTGGCTTCAAATACATCAGAGAGCGTGTTCTGAATTGATAGCGGAGGAAATGCTACCTGAACCGGCAAACTTTTTTCGTATTGGGTCATGGTGACGGCAAATATATCTGAAAGGTAGATATTCCGTTTAAACTCCGTAAAACCGGGTACGGTAACCGCGGCAGCTATTTGTCTTACCCGGTCTTCCCGAAAATTGGTAAAGATAACGGCGTCGTTCGGCCGAATAGAGCCGTTTGCGACCAGGCAGCGCGGGGGAATATTTTCATCATCATAGCCTTCCTGATATCCCTGTTCGATAGCTCCCTTGGCACTCAGCAACGCGTTCGTATTGGAAAAACCGCAAAGCGTGTTGTAGTATTGTTCCGTTTTTGACCAATTTTTATTTCGGTCCATGGCGGTGGCTCTTCCGCAGATGGTAGCTATTTGGCCAACTCCCAACTCTTTTATGGCGTTGAGTAATTCCGTTAGGTGCAGGAGTGATTCTTTGGGACCGGTATCACGCCCGTCCAGTATAAGATGAAGGTACACGTCGTGTAGATTGTTTTTTTTTGCCAACTTTAGAAGGGCCAGCATGTGTTGTAAATCTCCGTGTACGCCGGCTGAAGAAATCATTCCTATAATATGTACACGTTGCGTATGCGTGCGGGCATGATACATTGCCCCTAAAAAGGCGGTGTTCTGAAAGAACGTTCCTTCCGTAATGGCAGTATTTACCCTTTGAAGCGGCGAAGGGATTACCCGTCCGGTACCGATGGCCATATGTCCGACCTCACTGTTTCCAATTTGTCCGAAATTAAGGCCAACCTCTTCTTCTGCAGCCTTGATGAGTGTATGCGGATAGGTAGACCAGAGCCAGTCCAGATAGGGAGTTCTTGCCGTAATAATAGCATTTCCGGTCGGATTCGGATTGTAGCCGAAGCCGTCTAGAATTGCGAGGACAGTGGGTACCATACAGTTTGACGGTACAGTGCCGGGTGTTTATGGTCAAGAGGATGAATGTTTTTTGAGGCTAGCTCTTTTCCCGTAGAATGCATGTTTTTTGAGTCCAAAATCATGGTTTGGATTGTATAAACAGTCCGCAGTGAACTTGATAGTGAGGCTGTAGTCTGGTATGCTTCTGGCGTCATGAAACGGTATTACTTCATTTTGACGGATGACCTCACAAATTGGCGGCGTGGATGGCTGTTTTATATAGAAAAAAAGCTAATCCGCTTTGCACTGCGGTTTGAGAAGCAAAAATCGTATATTGTTGACTTTCTTATGGCCAGAAGGGGAACGTATCAACGGCCATTTCTCCATTTGTCTTTGGGCATGTTATTAGTGGTGGGAGGACTAAGTGCACCGATATTAGCAGAATCATATCCCGGAGCGCTACCAGACTCGCTTCAGGCTTATACACCGGCCTCTGCAGTACTTACTTCACTGGATTTAAGTGAGTATGGTGTGCAAACTCAGGTCTCGGAAAAACCCCGTGATCAGGTTGTGGAGTATCCGGTGGAACAAGGAGATACGTTAAGCACTATTGCACAGAAATTTGGTGTTTCGGTAGATACCATAAAATGGTCAAATGATTTGCGGGGTGATTCATTAAGTATTGGTCAGACACTCAAGATTCCGCCGGTGAGCGGTATAGTTCATAAAGTGCGGGAAGGTGAAACAATTTATACCATAGCCAAGAAATACAAGACGGACGCGCAAAAGGTAGTAAACTTTCCGTTTAACGACTTTACCGATTTGGACACATTTGCGCTGAATATCGGACAAACTATTATTGTTCCCGATGGCGTGCAGCCTGAAGCCGCTCCTATTATTATGTCTAAGCCGCCGGTTATGGCCGGAGGATCAGGACAGTTTCAGTGGCCAGTGGGGGGAACGATTACCCAGTATCCTGTTTGGTACCATATGGCATTGGATATAGCAAATAACGCAGCTCCCGGTATAGGAGCAGCAGACGGTGGCACCGTGGCGGTGGTGCAATATCTGCGCACGGGATATGGATTTCACATAATTATTGATCATGGAAACGGTATCAGTACGCTTTACGGTCATATGCAGGAAATATATGTGAAAGCAGGCGATAGAGTCTCCCGTGGGCAAATAGTGGGACGGATGGGATCTACGGGGCGGTCTACGGGAACACATCTTCACTTTGAAGTACGGCGCGGCGGTGTGACGGTAAACCCACTGTCATATCTGAAGTAGTATATTATAATAGTATATACATTGTTATACTTTGATAGTCATCTCGGATGAATAGTCAGATTGTGGATATACGCTCACTCTGTACGGTTGAAACGGAAAGAGTGGAATGATAGCATACCAATACTGCCGCTGCCTGAAGAAAGAAAGAACGTTCCAACAGGCAGAACTATTAAAAGTGATGGTGAACAAAGGGGGATCGTGGGATATCCCGCTGATCGGGAGTTTTGGATTGTTAATACAGCCCGAATAGTACATGTAAAATCCGTCACGAACGGAGGTCGATTGAGCATCGTTCGCGACACGACAGAGAAAAACGTTGGGAAAAACCGTTAGGTTGTTCTCAGAATGGGCCTGTAGCTTAGTTGGTAGAGCGCCGCATTCGCATTGCGGAGATCACCGGTTCGACTCCGGTCAGGTCCACCAGAATAGACAGCGGGATGAGCTAGTGATTGGTTCGACCACGTACCATGCGGTACATGGCAGCCCTGCACCGAATGGTGCCGGGGCTCCGGTCAGGTCCACACATTGGCAACGAACCCGAACTGAGGTAAAATATATTTCTGTTCACAGTGTTTTTTGGTTTTTCACCTGGGTACCAGTGGTAGCAGATGGGAAGCATAAAATTTGTCACGAACGGAGGTTGATCGAGAATCGTTCGTAACGCTTTGATAGTGAGGAAAGTTGGAAAGGAGACGTAGACTCCGTTCCGGAATAGGGGCCTATAGCTCATTTGGTAGAGCGCTTCTATGGCATAGAAGAGGTGTGGGGTTCGAATCCCCATAGGTCCACCACTCGTCAGATATATTTCGTTTCCTGTTCTCCTTAGTCCGGAGGCACCAAAAAGAAGCCTAAGTCGCATGCTTCTTTAAGAGAAACGGTACTACTGTCGGCTTCTTATCTGGCTTCTATTTGGGCACCGGCAACTGTCGGTACACCGTTGTTTAATTGGGCATTGATGTAGTTTCCTACAATCACACCCATACCCAACATCAGAGCAAAAGCAACCAAGAAAATCCAGCCATGAACGACCAACATGTATTGGCCATCATCCTGCCGTTTAACGGCTTTGGCTGTTCGACTTGGAACAGACTTATGTGCTCTGCGATGAGCAGTTTTCTTTTTCATACTAATTTTAGTCTCAGGAGTTTGGCGATTCTTGTCAATAGGCAACTTGCCATATTGACGATACTAGTTGTACGTTTCTATTATATTAATAAGACACAATCATGTATTTCTCGGGGTTTGTAAATCATGATAGTCGGATTCATTTGTGAATAGAGTTCCCACAGGAACCCACCATTTTTTACCCAATTCAGAATCAGATAAACCTGCAAAAACCGGAAAACAATACGTCCACACCCCCTTGATCCACAGGTATATAGATTGTGTTATTAAAATAATGAAGAGTAGTACTATCCATACTCGGCATACGGCAGTAGCCGGGCAAGTACAGATTCTTCCTTTGGTGCTTTTGCTTGCATTCGCTTCGGTAACGGTATTGCTGATTAGTCAGGTACAGAAACAACAGACGGATATCCGGAGTAGAGCAGCAGGTCCATATCCCAGTGCTACTCCCAGGCCTACTTCCGCATCCGGAACGGCTACCCCTGCAATTTCCCCATCCATTTCGCAGGCACCAACATGTCCGTACACCTGTACTGCGAGTGGTATTTGTAATGCCGCAAATGACGGTACGAGAGTAACCGGATATTCCTGTACCGGTACACAGGTCTGTTGTCGATTTACGTCTTCCAGTCCGACCGTTTCACCCACCAGAACAGCAACGCCGACACCAACAAAAAGTCCTACGCCTGTTGCGGTTACGACACCGTACTGTACGACCGGTGCGTATACTTGTAGCGGTAATAATTTACAGTACTGCTACAACGCGTATAGTCAGCCATCGACGCAGTCTTGTCTTTACGGGTGTGCCAACGGAAAGTGTAAAGCAGCACCTACCACTGCACCGACTACCGCTCCCACATCCGCACCTACTTCGGCTATTCCGGCCACACAGCCGGTTGCACAAGGTGGTGTTTGTGCGCCTGGGTCTGCGAGCGGATGTTCAGGTGTAGGTAACGGAACGGTCATAAAAATAGGATCTGATTGTTTGAAATGTTTTATAAATAGTTCGGATAATCGCTGTGGTCGGAGTGCGACAACCTGTGGAGATGCTCCGGTTGCCATCGGAACGAATCCCACCGCCACGGTGGCACCAGCGACCGGACTTCCGCCGACCAGTAAAGTGGGTTGCACCTATTACTGTGCAGGCTGCGGCGGTTTCTGTGGAGACGCCGGTGTACAAGCCGGTCAAACGTGTAATCAACAACAACAAACATACTGTGGTCAATTACCGTGTTATGCCACAGGCACCTGCAAGCGATGTACGGCAAATGCTGAATGCGGTGCAGACGCGTCTTGTGTCGGTGGCTTTTGCCGAACCAATGCCGTGGGGCAAGCAACACCTACACCGACTGTTGCAGGGAAGTCACCGATAACTGCGGCATGCAAATATCCATGTGTGTGCAATTTGGGTACTCAGTTCTGCGGAGATGCCGGTGTAAAAGCAGGACAAACGTGTATTCAGCAATGCGGTACCGTTATTGCCCAAGCCACGCCCACACCGCGGGTAAGTTTAACACCTACTCCGTCGCTTAGCCGTCCGCCGCTTACCGAAAGTTGTCGCGTCCGCTGTGCCGGCTGTCGTTTTGGCGAAGCGGGTTTTTGCGGCGACAATGGATTTGCCCAAAATCTTACCTGTAATCAGCAATGTAATTTACTATCTCCACCCAGCCCGACACCGGTACGATCCGGCACGCCGACCCGATATCAGGAGCGACCGGCGGTTACGACGGGTTGTAATGTGGTGTGTTCCGGGTGCAGTTCCGGTCAACCGTCATTTTGTGGTGATGTCGGATTCCGTGCGGGGCAGACCTGCAATCAAATGTGCGGACGTGAACCTTTGACTCCTACGCCGGCTCCGGCTCCATCTTACAATCCAAACGGTACGGCATTAATCTGTGGCGTAGATACGCGTACAAACGAAGAGTCGTGTATTAATGTTTCCAATAACCGTACCATCGGGGAGTTTGCACCGGGTGGAGATTTATGCAGGCAAATGCAACAAATTTATCACTGGCAAACCTGCTCTGCATTAACCAAACGTGACGGTACCGGAAAGACGACCGAGTTAGATCCACGGGAATATGCCGATCAACGCGTAGGTGCCGTTCGTTCGGTCGATATTTATGTGACCCAAAGGTCTGAAGAATTGCAGGACTTAACACAGCAAAGCGTAAATGCGGCAGTATGTACGAGCGGTAACATTGCTCAGTGCCAGGCTGAACAACGGAGGATTCAGCAAAGACTGGATACATTAAACGCTGAAATCAGAAGAGAATGTGAATACACGCCGGCAGGATGTGCACCGATAAATAACGCTACCCAAAATACGATTGCCGGTACTGCGGATTTAGCGGAGCAAAGTGTACAGTTGCGAGGAGCTTTGGACAGGGTAGACAACTCCGTAAATTCGGCCGTACGCGCGATAGCCTGTGAAGGTGCAAACGGAAATCAATATGTGCTGGCGGCATGCAACAACACATTACAGACAGCTTCTACCGGAACACTCGGTTCCTGTCGGAATCTTTCGGGATTGGCATTGCAGGTCTGTGAGAATCAGGCTGAGGCAGTGTCAGCCGAACTTACGGCGCTGAATTCGCAACGGGATCAGGTCCGTCGTTCGCTGGCGCTGGTAGACCAACGAACAAATACTGCCTTACAGGGATTGGTTTGTCCGGAAGGGAGCACCACAATAGAGTGTAACCGGTCTCAAACGGCAAACGAAAATCAGCTTCGACTTATAGCACAAAATTGCGGCGGTTTAACAGGTATAGCCTGTAATATCGTCAGGTCTCAAGCCGAAAATGCATTGTTTTACGTAGACGTACAGCAATCGGCAGTGGCTGTGCAGCAACAGAACGCTCAACTGGCGGAAAACTTGGTAACCAGTCGGGTACGGTTGGAAACGGAATGTGCCGCCGGACAGGTAACCACTTCTGATCAGGCTGCCCGCTGTAGCGCCACACGAGCAGAAATAACCAGACTGGAGGGACAGTTAAATCAACAGCGTCCAGATACATGTCCGCCTACGGATGCCACCTGCCAGGGGAGAATCGCGGCAGTAGAGAGAATTACATCTACCGTTGATACCCAGGTACTCGCGTATACCACGCAGGCAAATATCGTGGCCGTCGGCGACCGATTGAATGAATGTATACGACAGGGAATACCGAGCAGTATTTGTGAAAGCCAGCGAAACACTGAGTGGAATAGATTGGTTACAACCGGTGACTGTGCCGGTGAAAATACCGCCACCTGTCAGGATGTATTGGCGAGTTATCGTGTCGGACAGACATTGCAGGCAAGTGCCCAGGCTTCGCAAGGATGTATAGAACGTGCCGGTTCAGATACCCAACAACAACAGCTGTGTGTAACTGCCGTGAGTACGGTTATGAATACCAGAATAGAAGATCTATGCCGGAATACTGCAGATCAGGCAGGCTGTCGGGCTCAAGCGACGCAAAACGTTACCCAAACTACAACCCAATTAAATTCATATGCATTTAACGTCAGAACCCAAACACAGCTCGAGACGATAAATGCTCAGCTAACGACATGCGTAAATCAGGGAATACCGGGAAGTGTTTGTGAAAGCCAAAGAAGTACTGCCTGGAACAGAGCGGTAACGACGGGAGAATGTGCTGGTGCGAATTCCGCCAGTTGTCGCGATGTATTGGTAAATTATCAGGTTGGATTAACGTTGCAGGGGAGCAGTTCGGGAGCACAGTCCTGCTTAGAGCGGGTCGAGCCGGATGCGACGTTAGGTGAAACCACTATGGCTCAGGCACAACAGCGTTGTGTAAATGCTGTACGGACTGTAATGACGACAAATATAAATACACTCTGTGCAAGTGCTTCAGATCCTGCTGCCTGCCGGGCCAACTCTAGCCAAGCCGTAACGCAGGAACAGCAAAGACTTACGTCCGTGGCGTTTGTGGTACGGCAGCAGGATGTACTGGAAGATTATCGATCGGAATATACTACGTGTATCCAAAATGCCCGTAGCGACAGTACCGTCTCCAATTGTCAGAATCGCTATGATACGGCACTCTCGACATTTGCTACCCAGGGCGAATGTGCCGCAAACCAGACAAATTGTCGGGATATTGCCGCTTCTTTTCAGGTGAACGTTGCAGCAAATAACGGTGCGGAATCCGCACAACGGTGTATAGATCGAAATCCCGACAATGCCGCCGAACAGGAACGGTGTATTTCGCTTGTAAATAACGCCTTTACATCACAGGTTGAAAATGTCTGTGCTGCTGCAGGTAATCAAAGCACCTGCAGACTTCAGGCACAGAGAACGCAGACGCAAGTATCCGCCAATTTGGATCAATATGCGTTTAGTGTAAGAACGCAAGCACAAATAGCTGCGATAGGTGAAGATATCAATGACTGCATAAGTCAAGGTATTCCCGGCAGTATCTGTGAGAGCCAAAGAAATTCTGCTTGGAATACTGCGGTTACTACCGGTGAGTGTGCCGGGGACAATAGTGAGACATGCCGCTCTATTTTATCCGGATATCGGGTAAACCAGACACTTCAGGCGAGTGCTCAGGCTTCACAAGGCTGTATAGAACGTGCAGGCTCCGATGTCGCCCAGCAGGAGCGCTGTGTGGCGGCGGTAAGTACTGTTATGAACTCACGAGTTGATGATCTTTGTCGGAATGCAGGAGATCAGAATGCCTGTCGGTCTCAGGGTTTAACAGCCGTACGGCAAACCCAGTCTCAATTGAATTCGTATGCGTTTTCCGTCCGTACTCAAACACAAATAGCCGAGATAGGTGCGCAGCTGAATACCTGTGTGAATCAGGGAATACCCGGAAGTGTTTGTGAAGGTCAACGAGACCAGTCATGGAGGACGCTTATTACCACCGGCGAATGCGCTGCAAATTCAGGGAACACAGCAACTTGCCAAAATATATTAGCAGGGTATCAGGTTAGCGCCAGTCTGCGCGGAAGTACTGCTGGATCCCAATCATGCATAGAACGGGCCGGAACTGATGTCGCTCAACAGGAGCGGTGTGTGGCAGCGGTTGAAACCGTCATGAATGAGCGGGTTTCAGAAGTTTGCCGTAACGCGGCAGATCAGACAGCATGTCGGACGCAGGCAAACCGTTCCTTAACGCAAACGCAGAATGATTTAACAGCATATGCGTTTTCCGTCAGGACGCAAACGCAAATTGAACAGGCGAGTGAACAAATGAATACCTGTATCGGTCAGGGAATACCCGGGAGTATATGCGAGAGCCAACGGGATCAATCCTGGAGAAATATTGTAACTTCCGGAGAATGTGCTGCAAATTCCGCCAACACCGCTAACTGCCAGAATCTATTGGCGAATTATCAGGTAAATACCAGTTTACGCGGCAGTACGGCAGGGTCCCAATCGTGTATAGAACGTGCGGGAGCTGATGTGGCTCAGCAAGAGCGATGTGTAGCGGCGGTGGATACCGTAATGGATGAGCGGATTGCAGATATTTGCCGGAATGCAGCAGATCAGGATGAGTGCCGATCTCAGGCGAATTTATCCGTTACCAGAGCACAGACACAGCTCAATCAATATGCCTTCACCGTGAGAACGCAGACACAAATAGCCGACATAGGCGAGCAGATAAACACCTGTGTAAATCAGGGAATTCCGGGCAGTATTTGTGAAAGTCAGCGCGATGCCGCCTGGCGCACGCTGATAACCAGCGGTGAATGTGCTGCGAATTCAGGGAATACCGCTACCTGCCAAAATGTTTTAGCAAACTATCAGGTTAGCACCAGCTTACGCGGCAGTACGGCTGGCTCCCAATCCTGTATTGAAAGAGCCGGTGACGACGTTGCGCAGCAAGAGCGCTGCGTGGATGCAGTCCGCACGGTTATGAGCGATAGGATCGACGATATTTGCCGTAACGCGGCAGATCAGAGCGGTTGTCGGTCTCAGGGCCTTGCCGCAGTATCTCAAACACAAACGCAGCTTAATTCATATGCATTTACCGTACGGACCCAAACACAGATCAGCGAAATAGGTGAACAGGTAAATACGTGTGTAAATCAGGGTATTCCGGGCAGTGTCTGTGAAGGTATACGTGACACCGCCTGGAGAACGCTACTAACTACAGGTGAATGCGCGGAAGTGCGAAATGCCGATACCTGCCAAAATGTTTTGGCAAATTATCAGGTAAATACCAGTCTTCGTGGCAGTACGGCAGGTTCACAGTCCTGTATCGAGCGGGCAGGAGCTGATGCAGTACAGCAACAGCGGTGTGTTGACGCGGTAGAGACTGTGATGAACGACCGAATTGCAGATATCTGCCGAAATGCTGCAGATCAATCCACGTGTAGATCACAGGCAACCCGATCAGTGAATCAGACACAGACACAACTTGAGGAGTACGCATTTAACGTCAGGACTCAGACACAAATCGATCAAATCGGCCAGGATGTAAATGAATGTGTGCGACAGGGAATTCCCGGAAGTATTTGTGAAAGTCAACGCGATGCCGCCTGGCGTACGCTTGTTTCTACCGGCGAATGTGCTGCCAATTCAGACAATACTGCTGCCTGCCGAAATTTATTGGCAAGTTATCAGGTAAGTACGAGTTTGAGGGGAAGCACAGCAGGATCGCAATCTTGTATAGAGCGGGCTGGAACGGATGTGGCTCAGCAGCAGCGGTGTATAGACGCCGTTGAGACCGTTATGAATGATCGGATTGATGAAATTTGTCGGAACGCTGCAGATCAAACAGCCTGTATATCACAATCCAATATTTCCGTAACCCGTACGCAAACGCAATTGAATCAATACGCATTTAACGTTCGTACGCAAACGCAAATAACGGAAATAGGAGATGAACTTAACGAATGTGTGCGACAAGGAATTCCCGGGAGTATATGTGAGAGTCAAAGGGACGCTGCCTGGAGGACGTTGGTATCGAGCGGAGAATGCGCAGCAACTTCAGGAAATACCGCCACGTGTCAAAACATACTGGCAAGTTACCAGGTTAGTACGAGTCTGCGGGGGAGTACGGCGGGATCCCAATCCTGTATTGAACGGGCTGGTTCTGATGCAGCCCAACAAGAGCGATGTATAGCGGCGGTGGATACCGTAATGGACGAGCGGATCGCAGAGATTTGCCGGAATGCTGCAGATCAGAATAATTGTCGTTCTCAGGCAAATATATCCGTTATCCGCACTCAGTCTCAGTTAAACGAATACGCGTTCACCGTCAGGACACAAACTCAGATAGCAGAAATTGGCGAACGCGTGAATACCTGCATAAATCAGGGGATACCGGGAAGTATTTGTGAAAGTGAGCGAAATGCAGCATGGAGAAGCTTAGTAAATTCCGGAGAATGTGCGGAGGAAGACAATAATGCAACCTGTCGGAACATATTAGCGGGTTATCAGGTAAATACGAGTCTGCGGGCCAGTACGGCCGGCTCACAAGCATGTATCGAACGGGCCGGAGATGATGCTGCGCAACAAGAGCGCTGTGTGGCTGCGGTGCAGACAGTGATGAATGACAGAATAACTCAATTCTGTGCTAACGCAGCAGACGTTGCTGCCTGTCGGAGGCAAGGAACAACATCCGTAATTCAGTCTCAATCACGATTAACTGACTATGCATTTAATGT
Organism: uncultured Gammaproteobacteria bacterium; assembly: GCA_964629685.1. Taxonomy (GTDB): domain Bacteria; phylum Patescibacteriota; class Microgenomatia; order UBA10105; family UBA927; genus CAZVTT01. The sequence continues at coordinate 136,981 of CAZVTT010000003.1, read as the reverse complement.
CCGAATTCAGACGCAAATCAACGAAATAGGTGAGCAGGTTAATACCTGCGTAAATCAGGGTATTCCCGGAAGCGTTTGTGAAAGTCAACGGGATACGGCATGGAATAGGTTGGTATCCGGTGGAGAATGTGCACAAGCGCAAAATAGAAACACCTGTCAGAGTCTATTGGTAAATTATCAGATTACGACAAGTCTCCGCGGAAGTACTGCCGGATCCCAATCCTGTATAGAACGGGCGGGAACAGATGCTGCGCAACAAGAGCGCTGTGTCGATGCGGTACGAACGGTAATGGATGAGCGGATTGACGATTATTGTCGTAACGCAGCAGATGAGCAGAATTGTCGTCAGGAAGCTGCTCTTGCGGTATCACGAACACAGTCACAACTCACATCATATGCGTTTAATGTCCGGACGCAAGAACGCATAGATGAAATAAATACACAACTGAATACCTGTGTAAGCCAGGGAATACCAACAAGTATTTGCGAAAGTCAACGTAACGCGTCCTGGCGGAGCGTTGTTTCCACCGGCGAATGTGCGGAAAATGCCGGAAGAACTGCAACGTGTCAGAATATTCTGGCGAGTTATCAGATCAATGCATCTTTACGGGGAAGTTCCACCGGATCCCAATCCTGTATTGAACGGGCGGAATCCGATGCCGGCCAACAAGAGCGCTGTGTGGATGCGGTCGAAACAGTCATGAATGCCCGCATAGCAGAAATATGCCGGAATGCAGCTGATCAGCAAGCCTGCCGTTCTGAAGCGGAATCCTCCGTAAGACAAACTCAGCGCCAGTTAACTACCTACGCATTTAATGTTCGGACTCAGGCAAGAATTAGTGAAATTGGTGATGATGTGAACGAGTGCGTAAACCAGGGTATTCCCGGTAGTGTCTGTGAGGGGCAGCGTGATGCGGAGTGGAGAACATTGGTATCAAGTGGTGAATGTGCAGCGAATTCCGGGAATACTGCGGCGTGTCAGAATATTTTGGCAAGTTATCAGGTTAGTACCAGTTTACGCGGCAGTACGGCTGGCTCCCAATCATGTATCGAACGGGCTGGTGCAGACGCAGTACAGCAAAAGCGGTGTGTCGATGCAGTACAAACGGTAATGAGTGAGCGGGTTAGCCGGTATTGTGCAAACGCGGCAGATGTTGAATCGTGTACAAATGATGCCAACAGAACAATCCGCCAAACACAGACTCAACTTACCGAATATTCGTTTGTTATTAGACAGCAAACTGCATTAACCGAAATTTCAGATGATTACGACGCTTGTGTGGAAACCGGACAACCGTTAGTGGTATGTGAGAACGCGCGGAGGAGTTCGTTTACCAATTTTGCCAGTCAGGGAGAATGTGCGGAGAATGCCGGCAGCACCCGGAAGTGTCAGGATCTGGCCGCAAACTACCAGGTGAATGCGGCACTGGAACGGTGGGCAACTGCCGGACAAAGCTGTGTGGCTTCAGCGGCAGATAACGGAGCGACGGCAGCGGAAACACAGGCACGGTGTATTTCGGTAACGCAGGGATTAAACGACAAAGAAGTAAAAGATTTATGTGCCACCGCTGCAGACGTGGCTGCCTGTGAGCAGCAAGCCCGCAGATCGTGGCAACAGGTAAATACTTCACTGAATGAATATGCATTTTCTACCCGCCAACAGTCCCGGCTTGATCTGATTGCGGATGCATATGAAACCTGTGCTGCCGGGAGCACCCCTGACGAAATCTGTTTACAGCAACGTGACAGCGCAATCCGAAATTATGCAACGACAAATGAAGAGTGTAAAGCAAATACAAAAAATACCAATGCGTGTCGCGACGTGGTAGCAGGGTATCAGATAAACCTCGCATTACAGGGAAGTATTGCCGGTTCGGAATCCTGTATAGAAAATACTTCTGGTTCGGGAGACACGAATTCATTCGGAGACGCAACGGCGCAGTCCCGAAACGCCAGATGTGTCGCGGCAGTACGGACGGTGATGGCAGATTATATTTCGGATTATTGTGCGCAAGCCGGTGATCAGAAAACCTGTGAACAGAACGCCGGTCAGCTGATCAGCCAAACAACCACGTCTTTGAACCAATACGCATTCGCACTCAGGACACAGGAACAGATCCGGGATATTTATAACAGTGAAGAGTACGAACGCTGTGCCATAAAAGCTCAAGATGAAGAAAGCAGACGTGCCTGTGTGGTGGGGAGACTGGAATCGACTACCGAATGCGAAAGATCACCGCAACGCTGCGCGGATGTGTTAGTGAGTTATGACTTAAGTTCACGGACGGATTCATATACCCGCATGGCGCAAAACTGTATTGACCGTCAGTCTACAAAAGAAGCACAGGATGCCTGTATTGAAACAGCCCGAAGTCAGATTTCCGCCCAACAAGCCAGATTATGTGATGAATCCAGTGATGAAGAAACCTGCCGTTTGACGGTCGCGCGCACGGGGTTACAGGTGGGTACGTCATTACAGCAGTATGCGTTTGTGGCCAGACAACAGGACCAACTTATTGAGTACCGTGAGCAGTATACAAATTGCGTACAGAACGCCAACAGTGACGCGACTTTATCCATCTGTCAGAACGCCTATTCCAACAACCTACAGCAATTTTCCGCGCAGGGTGAATGTGCTGCGAATCAGGGCACAACAAATAGGTGTCTGAATATTGTAGCCGGATTTGAACTGACGGTCGCCAATCAGTCAAATTACCAAAGTGCTCAAGGCTGTATGGCCAGAAACAGCCAGAACGATACCGAATTACAGCGATGTCTCGAGTTGGCGCGAGATACACTCAACCTGACGGAAGCAAACGTCTGTCAGCGGGCAGCGAATGTTGAAGAGTGTCATGCAGAAGCTACCCGTATGGAGAATCAGACGCTGCGTCAAATTACAACGCTATCCAGTTTATATGAATATTCCGGAGATGTGAGCGGAGCGCTGACGGAATATCAGGAAGCCCGTTTGGGAGTGCTGTCCTGTGACCGTAACGCAGAAGGTGCGTGCGCTGCGGCAGAAGCACGACTTGCCACCGCGGAAACTACGTTAAATAGCTTAATTACCACCGGTCAGAATTGTGTCAGGACTGACGTTACGTGTGAGAGCAGGCAAGAGTTGGCTGCTAACGCGGGGCAGGAAGTGGAACGCTTTAATCAGTTCATGACGTTGCAATCCGGCATCATTGATGTGTATCAGAGTGCAAGACAATGCGAAATTGACGATACCGCTTGTCTGGAATTACGTCAGCAGGAAATAGACACGCGGGTGAATACGGTGCTTGCCGGTTCGGAAATGTGTACGCAGTCCGGAACAACCGGATTTGCTGCCGAGTGCCAACAGGTTGCGTATAGCATTAAAACACAGTTAGATCCGTTAACCAGACAATATCAGGAAACGTTTTCCGGCGAGTTTGCTGACGATTGGGTAGAAAACGGCAATAGTTATGTCACCTGCAATACGTCGACTCAAACACAGACGAATGCAGAAATGCAATGTACGGTGTTTTCTCCGCAAAATCCCCGCGGTCGGGTAGTGACGGTTTCCAGTTTTGAAGAACTGGCGGAGTTTGTCCCCAGGACGCTAACAGCTCAGGAACAGGGTGCATTACTGACAGGCGGCAGTGTCGGATTCCACTGGTCTGACGGTGGAGTCAGAACAACCAGTATGTATATTTTTGATCCCGGTAATATCGATAACGGATTAAGTGATTCCCCGGAACAGGTAATGGAAGTATATGTCTGTCACGGAACGACCTGCAATTGGGTCAGTTATCAGGGGATGTATTCGGCAGATATGTCCGTAAATACTATGCAGGTGCGTTTGACGCAAAGTCAGGCGTTTATGCAGGCGTTACATGACGATCCTGCCACGCGCGAGCGACTAGGGGCTATTGCCTGTGATTACAGTTGCGATGGTGCCATTTGTCCGAACTATCAGGAAATGTTGAATACAGCGGGATATCAGTGTACGGGTGACGGAACTATCGGTGCGTTCGACAATGGTGGCGTGTGGGAAGACTATTTGAGTGATCCCGAAGGCTATATGCACATGTTCGGTGACCGGGAAATGGTGGCAGCCATGATCAACACCGGTACATCCTGGTCACTCGATCAGCAAAAATTGGTTGTTCAGGCTCAGGCGGATGATTTATACGGCATGGAATTCGTACGCGGGGAACGGTCTCTGGCACAGTATGAAATAAATATTGATATCGCTGCACGGGAGCGTGAGTTACGGAGTCAGGCCGCTGATGCGGCGCGCGATGAAGGCGGTCTGGCCGGGTTTATGGCCGGTGCCTACATCGACATTATGGGAATCGAAGGCGCCCAGAATTTTAACCGGAATTTTGTGGCAGCCAATATGGCATTCAGTATGGCGGACGATGGCGGATTGGATAATTTAATTGCAGCTCCTCTGGTAGGGTTTGCGTATGCGTTAGGAGGAGAGGATGGGGCTCGGGATCTGTATGAGCGGTCCATGGGTGCGAATTTGGCGTTAACCGGCGATCACGGCGGGAATATTGCCCAGCGTGTTTTTCTTGCCAGCAATTTTGCATTATTAGGATTGGACGGAACGGCGCAACAGGTAGGTCGGATTGAACGGGCGTATACGAACATCTCTGCAGTCGGCAGCGACTTAGGGAATCTGCAGATTTCCACTGCGATTGACCATACATTCCAGGCGTTGGGTGGAACCGTCGGTGCGTTGGTACAAACGACGTACGGATGGGTGCCTATCGTCGGAGATGCGCTTGACCTTGGATACCGGATAGAAATGTTGGGCGCATTGGCAGGTGATGCCAGCCGTTCCAGTTTAGACTTTATTACCGGACAGAATATTGCCGGATGGATTACCGGCGGCAATACCGCAGGTCCACTTACGGAAAGCAATGTGTCTACTGCTATAGATTTTGTCTGTTTTGTAGGCGGTTCACGGGGTTGTGACATTCTCGCGAGGTCTGAAATATTTTCAGGTCAAAATGATATTGGGAACGTAATAGCTACCACGATGGAATACGGTATGAGTGCCGCCGGAGACATATACTTCGGCTTGGCACCAATTCAATCTCTCGCGCGGGGCATTTCACTCGGATCTGCGGGGTTATTATCCGAAGGAGTAGTCGGTCGTGCGGGTGCACGGTTGGGTGCGACTCAGGCACTTCAAAGCTCCATTATCGGGTATGTGGAATTTAAGACCATCGGTGAACACATTGTTCTGCCGCTCGGTGCTGCTGTCGGGAAGGGTGTCATGGAAACGATAGTGGGCAACTCCGGTTGCCGTGATTTATCCGGTGAAGGCATTATAGATGATCAGGAACAGGAATCGACCTGTTATGCCGACAGGATAGGCCATACACTCGGCAGTGCATTAGCGTTACAGCTTGCAAGTCCGTTTACCCATTTCCTTCGACCCGATACTGCGCTCGGCCGTGCAGAAGGCCGCGCTACGACACAGTTTTACGAACAAGGTGGTGTTACCGCATTACTGGCACGTGGCGGACAGTTGGTGTCAGATCCTATCGGACTCGGTATACAGTTATACCGTACACAAAGTAGTCGGGTAGACAGATCTACCGCGTTGGAAATAGCGGGAACTGCAGAACGGCCGACGACATTAACATACGGAGAGGGCAGGAATCAGCAGGTTCTGGAAGTATATCGGGAAGGCGAAGTAGCCAGGGTTCGGGTAGCCGAAGGAACAACCGGTGAAGTTAGACTGGTGACCCAAACAGAAAACGGTACCAGAACGACCATTGTGATGGAACGTGGTCAATCATACGAACTCAGACCAAGTGATTACGTAACCCGTTCCGGTAATGAAGCCATACTCGCTGCGCCCACCCGATTAGCTACCGGAGAAACAGGTGTCGTTAACACTGCAACGGCATATGCTCCTGGGAATACACGAGTTCAAGTCTCCGGGCCTCCAGCTAACGTCGCGCAACCGGTGCCACAAGGAGCGAGTTTACCGACCAGAGTCCCGGTTGGCCAGGGACAGGAAATAGCCGTGGTAAACACCAATGGAACGTTACAACTGCAAACCCAGGCAGGACAAACGGTTCCGCCGAATTTAGTGGTAGAACGAACGGTGAACGGGACCGTACAACGGATACCGGTTGAAGCGAATTTTGTATTTGAGACCGGTGACAGATTGGTGAATAACAATCAGGTCGTCGGGACAGTCGGGAACGGGCAGGTGCAGATCGTTGCCACTGCCATTCCGCGTGCTGAAATTGCACCGGTCCAGGTAAACACACAGCGGTCAGTAACGCAAAGAATTGCTGATGGAATACTTGGTAGTGCGGAGAGTCCGAATGCTCTCGGTCGGCTGGTTGGTCGTGGTCAAAGCCAAGTCGATGCCTATCGCGCAGTACAGGAAGGTTTCCAGCAAACCACTCCCGAGGGAAGACCGATTGTAGAAGTACGCAGTGAAATCCGTGGGTTTGACGGAACCCGTGCAGCGGTGACGGGTATAGAAATAGGCGGTGAACGGCTGAATTTACCCCGGGAAATCCGTACGACGACAGAACTGCGTGATGCAATCGGTACCCGTGAGGGACGAATGGTACTGGAATTCAGTGGTGGTCAACGGGTGGAGATACTGGCAGAAGGCCGGTCGTTATATGTACTGGAGAATAGTCAGATAACCGGAACGCTACCGCGGGATACGTTGGTGACATCTACCCGTGTAGTGGCAAACACGGCAGTGACGGCAGACGTGCAGACACAGATAAACAGAGTAAACCGTGAATTAGCAATCGTAGAACAGCGACTGATAGAAACCAGTGGCGGAAAATTGCAGGGTGTACGTGGTTTTGAATCCGTGGAGTTTAATCAGCAACGACTCATTGTCGATGCCATGCTGAATATCGGCCAACGCACAGATGGGCCTGTCGGAACGCTCTATGAAGCTATTACCGGTGTGGGTAAATCATCAACCATTATTCCCGCAATTATTTCGTTAAAAGCGGAAATGACCGGGAAAGACGTATTCGGATTATTTAACACCAGTAACGATTTATTTAATTTCGCGACACAGTTTGCAGAAATGCCGGAAGGTGTCCGATCGTTCTCGCAACTTTCCAATGAGCAGCGCGTACGTGTGGAACAGCAGTTAACCGAAGCCTTAGGGAACCGAGTCGTTTTATTGGATGGCGCACAGCGGACGGCAGCGGAAGTCGGTCAAGGGAGAATTTTCCTGACCACGAAGGACGTTATCTACGAATCAATAAAAGGCGAGCAGGGCAGAGCGGTAATGGAAAAGGCACAAGGTGCGGTGTTGGTTGCCGACGAAGCCCAACTCTCTTTACGACTTGACGTGGATTACATCATCAGCGAGGGTGAACGGATTGTGCTTTCTCAGAATGAACAGGGTAGGACATTTATTACTACGTTTGAATCCGTCATATCGCGCAGTACGTCGGTGCAACGCGCTATTGAGCTGGCCAGATTGGGTGATATTGTCGGTGCCAGAAGTTCCCTGGGAATAGAGATCCGTGAAGGGCGCGGCGTGATTGTAGATCAGGCTGCACAGAATAGGTTATATACCGAAATGTTTGATGTCGCGATAAGCAGAATGGAACCGTCACAGAGAGCTGCCGCTGAAGCTGCCCGTGACAGAATATTTACCGGCACTGAAGCACAGCGTCAGGAAGCACTCGTACGATTTCAGAACGGAGACAATTTCGGACTTGGGGAATCAGTCGCCAATACCCTGCGTGGGAACTTTACGGAAGCCCGTTCTGCTGCCGGAAGTATAGTGGACATGCTCGGAAAACGGGTAGATGTGGATTTTGGCGTTGTTACCCGCGAAGGTCGTGAACGGGTCGGATTGCGCGACGAAGCAGCCCCGACAGAACGGACACCATCCCGTTCATTTGATGCGTTGGCGCTTGAGTATGTAGGCGGTGCGATGCTGGAAGGCATCGGCAGGCGTGTAGAGGTAAATCTGGGTGATGTGAGTGTTACCAGCACGGCAAAAGGAACAAATTACGCGCTGTTCATGCAGAATTTTTCGGAAATATTCGGATTTACCGGAACGCCGGAATATGTCCGGAATCAATTTGAAAAAGTACATGGTATTTCCCTGAATGCCAGTCCTGTCGGGCAGGTGGACTATGTATTGAGTGATGGTGCTGCGCACAAACCTGCAGAATTCCGGGTGGCAGATGCAGCAAATATCGGAACTGCCATTACGCAGGGTCGACGGGGAAATATTGAAATAGTTGTTATAGCTACCGGAGAACAATCGTCGCGGACGATTCGGGAACAGGCGTCCCGTGCCCAACCTGATGCCGATATTTTGGTGGTGAGTCCCAGTGGTGAACACCGGCTTATCCGGGCAGACGGTACAGAAATCCGTCTCAATGATTTGCGAAGCGTTGATGCCACGATGGAAACGTACCGGAACGGCAGTAATAGTCAAAGAACATTGCTGACAGTAATCGAATACGGTTCTCATTACGGTACGGATCTGTATACACGATCAACCGAACGGTTTACCGTCGTCGTGGGAACGGATACAACCCAGACCACATTCCTGCAGGCCGTCGGTCGTGACCGTGGCCGCAGCGGAGAGTATTCACGGTTAGAAGTGGTGGGTATGAACGTACCGGCTGCCGAGTTAGCGAATATTGCCACAGCACGTGACTTTTTCGCCCGGAACGAAGCGTTGCTCACTCAACGGAATGAACTCGCAGCTGCCAAACGGGTAGCCGATAATTTGCCGCTTTCCGTTATAAATGAAATGGAACTTGCTTCCCGTCGAGAACCGACAGCGCTGGAACGATTGCTCGGTGTAGATCCGAACCGACAAACGACCGAGTATTTTGATAACTTACGGACAGAATACCGACGAACGACTGACTTGGATTCCACCATCGGCTTTAGGGAAATTACCGGCGCTCAAGACGTATTGAATTCCGTGAATCGGGCACAGGGATTTCTCCGGGGAATAACCGGTATAGAACGCTTAACACCGGCGGCACGGGAAGTATATACGAACAGGGTTGATGTCGCGCGGGAGCGATTCGAACTTGCCGATATTCTTCCGACGAACCAGCAGACAGGTGCAGCTCAACCGTTAAATTCCGCCAGAACATTAACTGATTTAGTGGGTAGAATTCAGACGTCCATTGATCCGCGGGTGATGAATGAATTACGTATACCCCAAGGGAACAACACGCAGGTATTGGATATTACCCGGGCATATACGGCGTCACAGGAACAGGTTCAACAATCACAAGTGATCGCAGAGCAGGCAACCAGAAGGAGTGGACTTGCCAATGTTACGGCGTTTCCGCTTGCGGTTCAAACCCGGTTAGCACAACTGCCGCAGCCAGCATTCTCGACAGTTCCGGTTCTAAATACTATTTTCCAGGCAAGAAATACGCAGCAGACCATCAGAATACTGCAGGATGAGTTGGAAACACTCCGGAATATTCCCGGACCGTTGCAGACACAACAATTGGCGCTGCGGGACCAGATCACCGTACTGGAAAGTCAGGGACAGCTTACCAGGACAACTATCGGTGCTTTATCCGGCGGTATCCGTAGGGGTGACGCGCTCATGATAAATACGACACCGGTGTTCGTCCGTGATCCGTCTCAACAGATAATCAGTTTTGATGCTTTGGGGCGCGACGTGGTACGCGGTCAGATTGTACCGGGCAGAACTACCTATTTATTACCTGAGGGGATGGAAATGCCTACAGGTCAATTGTCGCTTGAGGCATTTAATCGGATAACCCGTGACGGACTGGTACTTCGCGGTACCCAATCGGTTATTCGGGTAAACGATCCGGCTGCATTTTCCACATTGGTGATGTATCGGGATATTCAACAGCGATTGGAACAAACAGATCAACAGCGCATCGCGTTAGCCCAAAGTCTTACGGATCTGCGAGCGCAGCAAACCGCACCGACGGGTATCGGCGGTTTCCTGGCGGGCATATTTGTGCGACAGGCGCCGGCAGAATCTACCCCGACAGTACAGCGATTACCGTTTATCGCCGTCGACGCAAATCAGCCGTACCGGGTAACCGGAGGACGGGTGCAGACAATTACCAACGGGTTGCAATTTACGGCGAACGTGGGGGTCGGTGGTCAGGCCATACCGGCACATATTCTGCGCAACGGGCAGATATTGGAAGTCCGGGAAACGTCGGTAACGTTACAGCCAGGGGATATTATTCTTTCTGAAACGCGTCCGGTTACGGTAGTACGGAATGCAGACGGACAGTTGGGTTTGGCAACCCAAACACCATTGTCTGCCCGGGTACAGTTGGCAATGAATGATATGCGCCAAACCTTGGGAAGTACCCCTATTATTCAACGTATAATTCCCGCACCAGTGGTAACCATCATCAGACCGGAGTCACCGGGAGCAATAGTGGATACCGGTTCCCAATCATCTGAAGAATCCGCCCCAACGGATCAATCGGATACGAATACGCAAACTCAGTCAGATTTGCCGGTACCGGTTTCCAATGTATCCGTAGAAGTAGACGATGCGGATACAGCAGTGATTGTAGACTCAAACACAACTCAACTGCGGGAGATTACGGAATCGGATGCTCCAAACGTTCCGGCGATCGTGATTACCCAAAATGAGACCGGCGAAACGGTGATTGCAGATCAACGACCACCGGAAGAACAGGCGGCAGAGCCGCTGATGGTGAATGATAGCCCCGTTACGGATACTGCCGTAATTGCCCCAAGCGATACGGTGGAAATTGGAGAAGATAGAAGAGTGGTTGTTACTGATAATGATGCTGATGGTGCAGTAGAAATTGTTCAGGCACAAGCGCCCGTAGAGCCGGAAATAAATGCGGATGACCAACCATCACTCGCTTCCAGAATAGTACAAAACACTTTTATTCAAGCGTTAGTTGACGCACTTGTTGATCAGGGGAAGAAAAGCCGAGCTGAACAAGTGACCCGTGCACTTACACAATACAGTGTTCCCACCTCAAGATTTTTGCCGATATTAAGAAGATATCCGATAACGCCTAAAGTAATGCAATCAAATACTGGCACTAAGTTATTAACTGCATTTGAAGAGTTTGAGGCCGCTATAGCTCGGGGGGATTCCAGAATATTGGCTATGAGATATGTTGATATTGTTCGGGTATTGTCTACAGTACAGGAGATTAGTAATGAAGGTGATGCAGCTAGGGAGATATTAATTTCATTGGGAGTAAATGAACCTGAGTTAACCCAAATACAACAAAATGTTGCACAACTGCACATTGTAGGGCGCGTTACGTTAAGGACTATTCAAAATGGAAAATATGTAGATGTACCGGTGTCAGATGTTGAAAATATTTCACAGCTTCCTTCAGTTATAGCGTCCGCATTGTCCGATCTTCAGATTGGGGATGAGGCCGTTAATGGTGCTTTAGTTTTTGATGAATATGAAAATGGCAATCGATATTCTACATATATTAGCGGGGTTTATCAGGATGGAGTATTTATCCCCCATAATTTGCAATCGGTAGCCTTTGCGAGAGCTATGGGCATGCAGGCGGAGCTGCTATCTCCCGATTATCGTGTTGAACTGATGACTACATATCCTCGCCAAGGTTTAAATACTCCTGAAAAATTAGGGGAATTATACAGAGTTACCTATGCAGGAAGAACATATATATTTGCCTCGTTACCACGTGCAGGATTTATGCAGCTGCGATTGCAACGAGACGAATCTGAACAGCAGGAGTTCCGGGTTGTGTACGCGGACGGAAGAACAGAAGTGATCACGGATCCGACTGCTGTAGGTTTCACCGCGGATGGGTATAGTGATATAGCACAAGTTCGACTTCCCGGATTTACACCGGTAAACAGCGCACCGGTAGCACAACTTCCTGCCGGTCCGACACAGGAGGAAATTTCTGCAGAAGTTCGTCGGATTACTGCGTTGAATACCCCTGCAGTTGACACGATAGTATCGTATTATTTAACGCAGCTTGCTCAGGGTATACCGATTGATCAAGTACAACTGCCAACACAATTGGTAACTCCCGTGGAAACAGCACTTACTACACTTGTTACGCCACAATATCGTGGCTATGAACAGATTCAGCAGGCGGTCAGAACGAGAGCAAACGAATTAGCGCTTGAATCAGCACAAACCGCTGTGAGTCAATTTAACCAGCAGGCTCCTGTGGTTGTAGTACCACCGGTGGCAGCAATCCCCATTACTGCGGATCAATCGGTCGGTGGACAAGGAGCTACGGTTCAGCAGTTAACGCCAGCGCAGCGTCTGGCCAGACAAAATGCACTATTTCAATTTTTGTCTCTGGTTACCGGGCGTACACAACCCGCTACGACAGTAATCGGAGGTGTGCAGCTTCCCACAGTACCGACATTGGTTCAGACCACAGTAGAAGAAGCGGGGGCGGTAATAGCTGACGCACAAACCCAACCGGATGTTGCTGAAAGTGATGTCATAGTTCCTCCGGAATCAGTGGGAGGAATAAGTCAAACGGGTGATCCGTTGATCGATCCGCTTCCTGAAGTTGCTGCGGAGGTGCAGGCGATTTTACCGTTTGAAAACCTGACAGATCCCCAGGCAAATCAGGTGGCAGCACCTGTACCCGACAATCAACCGGTAAAACCGCCGGCTCCAAAATCTGCCGCGCAGATTGAAGTTGATGAGTTAATTGCCCGACAGGCCGCTATCGCAGCACGAATTGAAGCCATGCCGGCGCTGCAGCGATGGATATTGCAGCGCTTAGGAGCCGGAACCGATACCCGAGGCGGACGGGGACTCTTCGGATTGGTGAATTATGTCTTTAACGCAACTCCACTTGCCGTCGGCAATCCGCGGCCACTGAATACCGGTGCCGTAGCGCTACAAACACTGACCTGGGCAGGGAGCCGGATACTGAATCCGTACTTCTTAGTGTATGACGGAATCAGATTTGCCAGATTTGCCGTAACCCGTCCGGGTGAATACGCCTACGAATTAAATCGTGGCTGGCAGGGATTGCGGACAGTACAAAATCCGGCAATCGCGTTGTATCAAAATCAGAAAAAGCAGGAAGCGGAAGCAGAAAAAGCACAGCTTAAGTTGACGACGGAAGCCAGACTCGCACGGGTTCCGGAATTTTTACGTCCGTTGGCGGCATTTACCCAACGACGCGGCGGACTTTTTGCACTTATTAATCCGGATATATATAGTCCGTTGTACTTTGTTACCAGACAACTTCCTAAAGATATTGTCGGTCAGATGGAACTGGTCATGGCACAGTTCGGTCCGGCAGGAAGTCAGTTACTGGGACCAATCGCACCGTTTTATGCACCACTGAAACTTTATACCATTGCCGTCGACGCCTATGACATTCTGGTACGCGGAAGTACTGACGTACTCCCGGTATTTGCAGAAATCAGGGATTTCCTGAAAGCCAATCCGACGCTTACTCCGATGCAGCGACTCGCGGGAGCGATAAATATATTCAGTACGCAACAAAGCGGTATATTCAGCGGTACACTCAATGTTTCATTCTCCCAAAATCGCGGTAAATATCTGCTCACTCGTTTTGTTTATCCATTCTTAATGCCGGTGCCCGGTGGGAATATACCATATACGGCTACTTTGTTATTCTATGATGCATTACGATCGTGGGCGGGAAGAGTAGGTCCGGCTGCCACGATAGCTACTACCGTAACCACGACTACCGCAGGAGAAGATCAGACGACGACGGCAGAAAAGCCTGCGGCATTAACTGCTCCGGAAATCGTAACAGGTGAGAATGTAAGCCAGACCGAAGCACGACTGCAAACGGTAACGTTGCCGGCGGACAGATTTGAAGATACGGTGAGTACGTTGCGGGCGATACCGGCAAATGCCACAACGAATCAGTTGCGACTGGATTCATATTCTGAACTGGAAGAGACGGAACAGTATTTACTGGGAACGGTGAACCCTGCATTGAGAAGAAGACCGGCAGTGAGAAAAGCGGTAAACGCACGTGCCCGCGAGCTCCATCGCGATGCACTGCGGGAAGCGCAACGGCGCGAATGGGATGCGGCAATATCGGCTGCTGTTACAACACCGGAAATGCAACGGAACCTGATGGCGTATCTGATTGCGCGGAATATAAGTCCAACCGATACTGCCGCAGTGGCATCTGCCGTTACAGATTGGATGGGGAGTCTGCGGGTACGATCCGGAGCGTTCCGACTCGGCGGAGTACTGCTGACGCGTGATGAACGGCTGGCATTGGCTTCCGAAACCCGCCAGGCATTAATTCCCGTTGCGTTGGAGATGTATTCCAGAGTCAGAACACAACGGGCAGCATTGGCGACACAAGTCCAGTCGGCCGCGTTCGGTAGGGTGGGAGATGCCGTAATCCGTGGTGCGGTTAACGGAACAGTGCTGGATACAAACGAACTGATACGTCAGGTCGAAGAAGAGTTACTTGCCACATCTATCTGGTCGGATGCAGACAGGACAAACGGCGTCAGGGAAATTGTTTCCCGAATGGCAGCCAACGAATTTGTGACTCGTTTAATAGAAATAAATTCCAAAGTGGATGACGAAGCGGTACTCGAACAAGTTTCCCTGGCTCAGGCAGTAACACAGGATGCTATCGCCGGAATAATGCGCAGGTTGTATACGCCATTAATCGGTAATCTGCTGGATACTGCCGATCTGGATGCATTTGTTACGGCTAAAGCCGCGTACTTAGCAGAACGGATAGGACTTGCTCAGGGAACACCTCCGGAATCCGGAACGGTTAAAGTGTATGTGAAAGACGATTACAGCCTGGACTACCTCGTATACCGAAATCCGAATCCGCAGGGATTTGAAGGGAACTGGTCCAGTATTCCGTCTTACCTGGTCTACACAAGCGGAACCAAGTGGTATAACAGAACAAATAGTACTATTCAGAGAATTCCGCTCGCGCAACGGTTTGATATTGCATTCGCGTTAATCCGGCAGGAATATTTCAGAGTACAGATTGCGGCTCAACGGGCGGAAATACAAAAGAATGTGGCTGCACTTTCATCCCCGGATGTGGTAGCCGCAGAAAAAGGAAATATTCCTACTTCCGCGCAGTTAAGCCGAATATTCCGCGGCAGCGCTATTACCCGCATACAACGGATATATGATCGGGTATATGAGGATTTGCGCAGGCAGTACACTGCACAATATCCGTCCGTTTCAAACTGGAACAGAGCTACGGTGAACGAAGCACTGCGGCGCAGAGCATATGAAATTGTGTATCAGATGCGTAGGGAAGCGGATGGCCCGACAAGTCCATTACCTGTTATAGCCGCTGCACCAACCGAATTATTGGCGCCGACAGATGTGACAGCCGACACCCAGGAAGGAGTCGTGGGCTATATTGCAGATACTACTCCCGGCGCATTTATTCCGGTACAAACACAGAACGGTCAGCAGGCCCGCGGAATCTATATTCCTTCAGGGAGTCAGGGTAGGCTCGGCGGAGAAGTAGTGGCAGGACGGGTGGATCACCGGACGGCAATACGCGGCGATATACCGGTCTACGGATCAAAGGTATCCAGCCGTCATGCAGCATTTACCAGAGAGGGTAATACCATATTTGTCCGCGACCTGGGCAATTCCGGGAAAGGTTCTTCGTACGGCACATCTATCCGGCGGGCAGACGGAACAATTCTTGCCGTAACCAATGGTTCACCTGTCGCGTTGCAATCAGGAGATCAGGTATTCTTCGGCACAATTGCCGGAGAAGTAAACGCATTATCTGACCAAACGGTGGTATATGTGACCACCGATGTAAACGGATTGCTGCAAATTGTAATGGGTAATCCGGCGGTATCACCCGTAAATTCAACGCAGACGCGGCAGGTAAATTCCGTTACCAGTGCAAATGCTCAGACTCTTACTGCCGGACGGTATCGCTTCACGATTTCGGAATTAACCCCACTCGAAGATGGCGTGCGGGCAGATGCATTCTTCCGGGCGCGGGCAGGAATTTATGGTGATGATACCTATAGAACCGACGTACCGGTGACGATAACGTATGAACGCGACAGCGGCAGATTTGTGGTCATAGACGGAAACAACCGGACATCCGCATTGCTGTATGAAGGGTTTGATACCGTTGATGCAGATTTTATACCGTTTGATCAGTTGGATAGTTCACAGCAACGGTTGGTTTACAACCGTCTGGATCAGAACGTGTACGACGCGCCAGATACATTTAACGGCTTTTTAGCTCAACGGACGACAATAGACAGATCCGTAATCACGTTGAGTGAAAATGAAATTCTGGTTCTGCAGGCCAGTCCGAATGAAAAGGAGCAGACGGTATTGTCACGTAATGATGATCGCTTAGTTATTACTGACAGTCATCCCGTAAGTAGTGTCATTATCAGGAACGGAACGCCGTACCGCACGCCACGGAATACTCCGGTTGAGCTGCAGGTTGGTGATGAATTGATGGTCGGAACGGTCGGCTACCGGGTGATTGCCACCACTACCAGTATCGGATTAGTGTACGGCACAGCCAGAACGGATATTGCGGTAGATACACTGGCGGAATTGCCGGCGGATCAACGGACGGAACAACCGGTGGTATCCCGTTCGCGCAGTATCGCTGATGATGCAACGACCATATTCGATCTACGCACAGCACAATCCCGTGCACCGGTTCCGGTGACTGCACCGGTGTTTAGCGGTACACGTGTGGCTCTCGGACAGGAATTGACCACGGAAGGAATCGGACGGGGTGAACAGAACGGTAATATTGCCGGAGCCTCCGTATCCCGATTACATGCGTACATTTCCCGTGATGCATCCGGAAACGTTATTGCCATACGCGATTCCGGTGCATTAAATGGCGTGCTGATCAACGGTACAAAAGTAACACAGCAAAATCTTACTGAAGGTGATCAGGTACAGTTGGGTGAAGTGACATTGGTTGTCGGCCGGGATACTGAAGGAATCCAGCAGCTTTTTGATGTAAACGGCAGAGTTATTACCGGACTGAGCTTGGGAGAAATTGCGGCACCGGTACAAGCAGGTCCCACCTGGGAACGTACTATCGGGAGATTGCAGGACGGGAATACGGTGGATATTGCCGTTCCGGGTGCAACCGTATCACGACTTCATGCCCGGTTAATTCAGTCTGCTGACGGCAGTGTCGGTATTATTGATGACGGAGCGACAAATCGTACTACAGTGAACGGATATCCGTTAGCAGTCGGACAGTTACGGGTATTGCATGACGGTGACAGTATTTCGTTTGGTGATGACGCGATACTTATTTTCTCCCATGACGAAGACGGACAGGTACTACTGACACAATCCAACGGGAGTCAGGAATATAGCATATCTGCTCAGGGAGCTGTTGCCCGGGTGGTTCCGCAACAACCAGCTGATCGATCATGGGCCATTACGTTTGGCAGGAATGCCGGAACCGGAGAGCGGATTGTTATAAACAATACCAATGTATCCCGCGATCACGCCAGGCTGGGTTTTGATAGTGAAGGATACTATCTGGAAGATACAAATTCGACAAACGGAACACTCGTAAATGACGTAAATATAAAGGGCAGAGGTCGGACATATCTTCAGGATGGTGATGCTATACAAATAGGTGATGCGTATTACGTATTTACCGCCGGAAGTACCACGAGTGGAAATGCCTGGTTATTGGAGCGGGGAACCAGAAAACCGTTGTATGCGATAGCCAACGGGAAAATTTCCGCCGCGGATACGAAAGAATACACGGGAATACTTCCCATAAGCAGGGTATCGCAGACGGAAACTCCGGTGCAAACAGAAAAGGTTATCCGTGGAAATGTCGGAAACGGTCAGATTATAGCGGGGCATACAAAATTCTCCCCGCTCGGACAGGATGTGGCGCTGACGCAGGGACAAAGTATGGTGGTTGCAGACGGCGTGTCCGGTTCGAACGAAAACGGTCTGCGTGACGGTGCGCAATTTGCGGCAGAATTTTTACTGCGCGAGCTGGAATTTGCCAGAAACATGGCAACCGTACAGGAAGCTCAAGCCTATTTGCAGAACGCCATAGATGTGCGTCTGCAGGCTGCCATGGTACAGTTTGTAGCGGAAAGAAGAAGGAGTGATCCGGATAAACAGGTGTTTACGACCATAATCGGTACCACCGTAATGCCGGATGGAAGTCTGCTGGTAGCGCGGGTCGGTGATCCCGAAATGTACGCAGTCCAGCCTGCCTCAAACGTAGTTAGTAGGCTGATCCAACGTCTGCGCGGAACTACACCATTTAAAGAAATAGATCCCGTCGTACTTAATCCGCTGGCGTTTTATGCCCGTGATCCGCAATACCAGGCAGCTTCACCGGTAAACCCGAATTATCTGGGCAGCAGTAGTTTTTATGGCGGGAAAGTATCGGCATACAAAGCCAAATCGGGAGACAGAGTACTCTTGACATCGGATGGATTTTTGAAATACTTCCGCCAGGATCCCGCGCTGGGACAACGGATTCTGGCCAGAATTTTGACGAACGCCCGGACACCTCAGATTGCGGAAGCCCAACTTATCGCAGCAGTACGTGCACGCCACCAGGATCAGATTAAACGCGGGGAATTGCCGGCAAACAGCAGATTCCGTGATGACATAAGTTTTACCGTGATGTTTATCGGAGAAGGACAAGCGGAAGCTGTGGTGCAACCGGTTAACGGTAGAGCCGGACAACCGCAGGCACAAATAAACGATACGGAATGTTCCCGATGTTCCGTATTGAACCGCCGGATTACCGATGCCATAGAAGCCTTCACCAAAATTCGGGGGGCGCAAGGACTGTATTCACAGGCGCAAGCTCCATTCGTGCAGCGGTGGGTTACCCAAATGCGCCGATTGTTAAACGGTCATGCATTCAGCAGTCGACAGGCATGGTTTCAGATGGATTTATTGGCGAGAGTCCAGGGAGAGCAGGCACGGGTAACGCCAAATACTGCGGATGTATCTGATGCTATTGCCAAACATCAGTCGGCGTTAAAGTTATTGGATTCCGCGATCCTTGGCGTACTGGAAGGTGACGAACGGGCGCAGGAAGCAGAACGGCAACGGCTGGAAGGTGAGCGTATCCGTCTTTCGCAGCAACTGCAGGAATTGCAGTCAATTCTGAATAATTCGACGCTGGTTACACCCGCTACAACACAGCAGCGTTTGGCGGTAGTGGCCAGAAATACCTGGTTTGATTTCCGCAGAGAAGTACTCGGAAGAGTATTTAGCCGGTTTATTGATCAGCGCAGCGGGTCGTTTATTATTCAGTCAGCTACGGATTTGTTAACAAACGCGGCCGATCAGCGTGGGGTATTACGGTTATACAACCAACTCTCAAATGAACTGAAGATAACTCCGGTTACTGCGGCAGCGAGCTCTGACGCGTTAAACCGACCGACAGGTGCGGTGGCCAGACTGCTGGATACCCTCCGCACGGAGTACGGAATAGCCAATTATGAATTAGTGCTCATAGCGTTACGACAGGATATAGATGACGCGCGATATGAAGCTAAATCGGAAGAAGAACGGGCTTCCGATATTTTACCCACACAGCAGGCGAAAGTAACTGCCGATCAATATCTTACGTTACTGCGGACATTGCAGGGTCGATTAAATCAGACGTATACCTTCTATGATTTTGATGGGTATTTTGAAAACACGATTCGGGATTTGGATAAAGTCACGATTACATACGATCGACCTGACCAGATAGATACGGTATTGGAGCAATACGATGTCGTGTTGCGGGAAATAGACAGGTTGCTTGAGCAGTTAGCTGCGCAAAAGGGCGTCGCCACCACACTACAGGTGCGTTTGGTAACCCGACTGCAAACGGCTTTCCGGCAACAGAAGGAACGGGTACAGGCGCGGACGGTACTTCCCGGAGAGTTACAGACCCGGATGAACGAAGTCATAACTCTCGTTCGCGAAGGGGAAACGGATGCCATGAATCGTAAACTGCAGGCAGTTTTGTTGCTGCGGATTGATCCTGCACATAAGGATGAAGCAGCAGATATATATCAGACTGCATTACAAACGATATTAACTATACCGGGTAAGCATGATGAAATACTGAGCCAAGTACTGTCACGCCGGATTGCCCTGCAGAATAATGAAGATGATCGTCCGACGTTGTTACGACGACCCGGTAGTATTACTCCGGCTACGGATGGGGTAAGTAGTCCTATTGCCGACACGGCAGAAATCACGGCAGAACGCGGGAGAGTAGGGCGGGTATTTGCCGCAATCCGGAGTGCTTTAACCCGCGATACCGGTACGTTAATCGGTACGAACGGGAGTGCCGGTATACGGGTGCGGGCCGGTGAAGGTGTGGCTGATTCCCATGCACTGATAACCCGGGTGGACAATTCCAGTTTCGTACTTTCTAATGTGGCACCTGCGGGCAGGAATGTTCCGGCTGACGCGAACCGTGCGACCAGTCCGAACGTAATTACCCTGACGTACGTGGATGCCGATACTATAGACGCCAATACCGTAACGGAAACGGTTCTGCCGCAGGAATTCGTGGTGGTAAACAGACCGGCAACGGTTACTATCGGTACGACCAGAATTAAGGTGTATATGGAAAACGGCCGCCTAAATTGGAAGGTTGCGGACAAAGATCAGGCGAAAGTATACACCCCGAGAGCATGGTTCCAGGCAGTTTCCACTGTCGTATCATTGCTGACTTCGCCTGTCCGGGTGCCGCTCAATTTGGTGCAAAAAGTATTACTGATTGATCATAATACCGGCGTATTGTTACAGCTTGATCAGACCATCGCCCGTACCAATGAAGCCCGCAGTCTGATGCCGTCTTCAACAATCCGTAATCTTATGTCCTGGATTTCCAACGGGACGTTGACGCCTATATTCCTGGCACAGTCAGCTGCCGGACTTACCCGGGAAGCCGGAGCAGAAGCAGGGGTCGCGTCATACAGGCAAGTAGCAGCAAGCGGAACCTGGGCCAGGGAAGTCGGTAATCCGATAACGATATTGGTAGACGGGGCTAATCGGATAAAACAGAATGTAGGCCGGGTACTTAACCGTATATTGCAGACGGATGCCGCAACATATATGAACATAACGTGGTTAAAATATGATTACCGCACCACTATTCAAAAGGATCCCGCACGGGTGACATCACTCCTCCTGGATTATTTAAGCAGAAACCCCGATAAAGCCTTGGAAGTTATGGAGCGTCTGCATAAGAGTAATCCGGAATTGCGCAATTTATTTAATCAACTGCAGGCAATCGTACCGCAAAATTTACGGGGTGTAGCCGCCAGAGAAGGAACACAACTGCTTCCGGTATTTCAGACAGCGGCAAATACGTTTGCACAGATTCAGGCAGCAGTAACCGAAACCTCTCCGGAAAATATTAACCAGCTTTTGGCGGAATTATCCCGTGTAAGTCCGACTGTCCGGAATATTCTCCGGAGTTGGGAACGACAGGATGGAACGGAAGTAGAAATAGGCAGGACGGCAGGTGCCTCGGAAACCCAAAAAGCGGAATTCATGGTGGAGCAATTATCCCAGGTAATTACCAAACAGTTGGTTACGACATATACCGCCGCAAGAACCGTTGATCCTAAAGACCCGGAAGGTAAGCGGATGATACTGGAAGACTATAATCAGAAAGACATTTATGACTTTGTAATAATGAATCCTGATGGTTCTGCCCGGTTGTATTCCATCCGTTTAAACGATGCAATAGTACTGTCCGACGGGACAATAGATGAGCAATGGCTGCAATCGTTAATATACAAATATGCGTACAGCCAGTTAATAGCAAATACGGGAGCGGTAAATGACGGAATTCCACTCGATGTAGCAACAGTTGAGCGATTAAGCCAATTAGGTAATTCCGGTCGTCTGGTAGGAACTCCGATAACTGTTGATGATGTGTATCCGGATTTGGCAGCCAATGATCCGCGACGGACAGATGCGCAAACACGGGTATTAACAGAACGGCTGAGTGTATTGGATGGAATATTTAGCACCCGGACAACCAGGCTTTCTGAAGCGAAAGGTCCACGACTTTCCACCTGGGGTAATATTGCCCGTTATCATGTGGAAGCTGCTTTCATACTTGGGAAAGACGAAACACTCTACGGAACTCAAGCTGACACGAACGCTCCGGATCAACTATTGGGGGTACAAATATCTACCGGCTGGTCTCACGCCACCATAAACGGAGCTAAGGCACTCGCGAAAATATACACACCATTTATCAGAAGTCTTACCGGAGCGATCCGTGCTCATACGGAAGCTGCGCCGTTCGTGAATCAACGGAATAATCCCGTTACCGTGGAAGAAGCACAGCAGCAAAAAATCAAAAACTTTACTACCAGCCTGAATCTGGAACGACTGGCACAAAATCCGGTCGTACGCGCGCAACTGGTGAATGAGTTGGGCGTAGACTCGTTGGACGGTACGGGAATTTACGGCGTACTCAAACCGCGTGTCGATGCATTGCGGAAGCAATATGTGGCAGTACGGATTAATCAGAGTCCGGAATTATTACGCATATTCGGCGGAACGGTAACAGCAGAATTCCTGGAGTCTGCGGAAAAGATCGGGCAACTGAGTGACGAACAAATTGCGGTGCTGGCAGATTTACGATTTGAAGCAAGTCGGTTGACGATAGAAACACTAATAGTGCGGGCGATAGCCCGGATTATGGGAGTAGACTTCTACCACTTCCTGGAAGCTGTTTACGATGACGGCGATAATCTAGCAATATCTCTTGGCTTAATGGGAAGAAATACGTCTACCGATCAGATTATGCGGGCCTGGCAATTTACCCTCGGTGAACGGGTGGCTGCGCGTCAGGGTGAAGGCTTCCATTTCCGGATTCAGTCTATGACGCAAAGCGGATGGCGCTGGGCCATTCGCTTCCTGGCTAAGAACGGATTTAACGTTGGCGAATCCAGAATGATAGATAATGCCGATGTAATGTTCTCGCTGTTGCCTCAGGAAAACGATGTCGTTTTTGGTGGTGCGCATGCTGACACGGTGAATACGAGGAAAGTAACAATAGCAGTGGTATTTGATAAAAATACCGGTGAATTTGTCTTCAATGTGGACATCGGTGCGGATGCCGACAACCTGAACGTGGTACAGCGTGCCTGGCTGCGTATAACCGGCAGGGAATCCCTTGCGGATAGAGCCCGCAGGCTTATTGGGGAAGACGGTGCCAAACTGGTCGCCAGACAATCCGTAAACGAAGCCGGTTTACTGGCAGGGGCATTGGCAGCACAGGGTGGGGTGTTCAGCCCTGCACAACTTCAGGCTCCGGATGGTGGTATCAGTCGCAGATTATTCGGCGGTATTACATCCCGGTGGAATTCCTTCCGCGGAATCGCCACGGATAATATGGCGCAGGGTGTGTATCAACAAACGAAGACAGCGGTAGATTATGTATTTGACGTCGTTTTGGTACTTCCCAGATTAAGCGTATATGGGTTGAACAGTATCGGAAATGGTATAACTGAAATTCAGCGTCAATTGATTATCCGGAACAGTAGCGTTTCCTTTATCCGTTATCTGCAGTCATTTTTTGAACGGGTGGCATACCGTGCGGGAAGACTAGCGGGAGAAACGGGATGTTCGGTTTGTAAACTGGAAGTACCTTCTCTTATGGGGCAGCTGGATACGGCGTTAGATCAGTTGGCTGCCGGAAACAGAACAGAGGCGGTAGCTGCGTTCACGAATGCTGAACTGCAATTTACCACCCACACCTGGGCGGATGCGCGGATGCGGACGGCGGTTCAAGCGCAAATTGAAGTTGTGCGGTTTGCCATTACCAAAGATACGTTAAATAAAGACAGCATGTTGGCTGCGATTGATAAGGCTATTCAAACGGCAACAGCGCTGCAGGATATGCCGGCACCGGTGGGTGCCCAAGCGACGGATTCCCGGGTGTTTATTGCTGATATGGAATCACTCCGCGCAGCAGTTGCCCGTGAAGATGCCGCGCGGCCATATCCGACCGCATACTTTATTGCCGCAGCGCGCCGCACCGTATTGGGTCTACGGACACTCTTCGGGAGTTTTGTACTCGAGAATTTGGGTATCCGACTGGCTCCGTCTTTACCGCTGCTTCCGGCAACGGTACCGGTCCCGGAGAGTGCTGCAGCAATACCGGTAGCCGTCGAATTACCTGAAAACGCAGTGGGCCTGGACGGAAAAACGACAATTCGGCTGCAGCGACAGCGCGAGGGTGAAAATATCCTGTCACAAGCGGATTATGACCTGCTGATCGGTAAAAATAGCGGTACCGGTTTGGTCAGTAGTGCCCAACATGCACGGGTAACCATAACCGGTGCGACGGTAACAATTGAGGATGCCGGTTCGAGTTTCGGCACCTGGGTAAATGGTGTCAGGATAACGGTGCCGACAGTATTGCATGACGGCGATGTAATTCTGCTCGGAAATGACCCTGAAGTCCGCAGATTGTCTGGTCCATCGATTACGTATCATCAGCCGACTGCCAACGATCCCGGATACCTTACACCGACAGGTGAAACTCAGCCGGTTTCCGCTACGGTACAAACAGACACTTCAGATACTGTTGCAGAGATTGCAGTCGAGCAATTGATAGCAACCATTTCTGACGATGCTCCAAGGGAAATTGATATAGCCGTCTTACGACAATTACTCCAATCTCCTGCATTATCCGTAGAGAAAACTGACACGGTGGTTACGGATGTATTGGATGTTACACAAGTTGGTACGATAACGGTAGCGAGTGCCGGGCAAACCTGCACAGACTGTGGCAAAGCGGTGAAAGAGGTGAACGCGGCTATAGATGAAGCGTTAAGTGCTCCAGATTTAGCATCAGCGAAAAAAGCGATAGCCAAAGCCGCCGCTGTTGCCTATCAGCATCAGATGCCAAACCAACGGATTCAAAAAGCATTAATAGCTCAGGTAAATACAGCAAGGGCCATTATTGAACCGAAACCATCGTTTATTGAATCAGCACTTGGATCAATTCAAACCGCAATTGAAGTAGCGAATAATTTTGATGAATTTCCACTTCCTGCAGAAGTAAGTGAAACGGAAGTGCAGCAACTTGTTGAAGCTCTGTACTTCATGCAACAGTTGGTAGAAAAACTTCCGGTTGGTGATGAAACACCGTTTGATATAGTTCAAATACAACGGGAACAACTGCAATATGAGCTTACTGCTGCCGTAGGTGAAATCAGGTCACGGATTAGTGGGGTCTGGTATGAAGTAGCAGCGGCTGTTGAAGAAGTGAGCAAAGAGAGTCAGGATTTTATGCTTCAATTACGGCAGCAAAGGCCTACGAATACAGAATCACGATTTGTGGCTCAGAATGGGGTTACAGCCATTAGAGCTGTTACGCCAAACGGTTCAGTAATCCAGTTACATTTCGGATTTAATAATGTGTATGGTATTACTGATGAAAAAGCTGATATTGGCAATGTCATCCTCGCGTTAAAAGGGATGCTTTCGGATGTGGATGAAGTAATGACATGGATTACAACAGGACCGTTGCCGCAATCCGTCGGCGGATCAACAGATACAACGTTCTTGGTTAATTTACTCCGTGATGCAGGTGTAGAAGTTACTACGAGTGTTGAGGGTGGTTCTCGCAGTTTCCGGGTTCCGTTTACCGGTAAAGATGAATTACTTGAATTCAGTGAACGCTTAAAAGCGATATTAGCGAAACAAATTCAACGTGCCCAAGTTATAGAAGAGCGGAGAAGAAATAGGAGTAATCCGGTTCGACCACCAAGTGAGGAAGATTCTCAAACGGATAACAATCCTCCCGGCTCATCCCGTCCGTTGAGTTTACGTGAGCAGATTAGTAATACGGTGCAGCGGGCACCGGTGGTCGTATTTGCCGATACCGCTATGGATGCCGTGGCGCATGTGGTACCGGAATGGGCACCTGCTGTGGTTGATCAGTTACAGGAAACAGCCAGAATAACTGGTGAGAGTGGCAGGGAAGAAGTACTGCAACAGTTCCATTCCGATCCGTTCTATCAGAATTACGGATTAGTAAAAGGGTATTACCTCATGCATCTTGATAATCCGACACAATATCCGCTCACACTCGAAAACGGTGTACTCACCAATGCCAGTCAGGAAGCCATAAACAAATGGTTCGCATTACAAGTGCTGCACAAACGGGGCGAGCTGGTCGGTTCGATGAAGAATTTAGTGGATACCCTCGCAATTGCACAAATCCGTTTACCCCAGTCAGAAATAAATCCCACCCATTATCCGATAATCGTCGCTGATGACCAGTATATAGATACAAAGTTTCCGGGTCAGGCAGTCCCAGCATTCTATGATGAAGCCACCGGTGTTTATGTTGTTCGCGCCAGTATATTCGGGGCTGATGCGGAACTTACTGCTGAGGAACGCTCCAGGCTATTACGCCGGATACTGGCACATGAAGCCTCTCACGATTTGTTACGGGCTTATGGTCCATACCTTAGGGATTTAGGAAACGAAGGAATGGCGACGCTATTAATGGTAGCCCTGGAAGTACAACAGGGGAATGTTTCCTGGGATGAAGCCGAGAATATTGTAAGTACAATCGTTTCTCAGGAATATTGGGATTACTATACAGCGCTTCGTGATAGTGTATTCGGTCAGTTGTTCCCAGAGTCTGAAACAGCAGCGAATCGGGCAGGTTCCGTACTGGCATTTTACCGGAATACTGCGGGAATAAATCAGACTTCATATGATGCTGCAGTGGATCAACTTACTAAAGGCTACGCGCAAACCATGCAGCAGGCAAATAGAGCGGTAATTGAGCAAGAAATATATACATTCTTTGCCAATAACTTCGTTAAATCAGCTAAAGATGAACCTTTTAATCCACAATCACGCGCGTATGACACCTTAGCACTGTTACCCATGGATCCCGACGTACAATTGCATCCTGCCGCGAGTGTATCTGAGCTGAAAACTAAACTGGAGCAACGGGCAGGTCGTACAGAACAATTAACGGCAAATGAACTGCAAGAGGTAATAGATACGCTTGGTCAGGAAGCGCAAAAAGGCGGAGATATAGTACCGCAGATGCTGGAAATTACCAATTATCTTTCCGACGAAGAATTATTACGCGTTTGTGCTTCAACGGGTTGTGAGCACCTTAACTATGTGATCTATCGTACTTTGCATACGTATGGTGTTACGTCTAATGCGGAATTGGCAGAATTTATAACCCGAGACGGCATGATGGAATCGGTCAGGACTATGTTACAGGGGTATGCATATCGTGCACGGGCACAGCGTCATTTCCGTATTTCGGAAGCGGATACTTTCATAGCCGATTTGAAACAAAATCCATTCACAACGGAAACCACTACAAAGCCAACCACCAGTGGAACCCAACAATTTTCCGCCAGAGCGTTAACATCCCGTGCGCTTACCCAACAATCTGAACCGGAAGGTATCCGCGCCGTTCCCGGATACAATGACGTAATCCGTTGGGAATATCAGCCGAAAAATGGCGGACAAACGCGTACGATTTTACATTTGGGTGATATCGGAAACATAGCAGATGGTGATGTGGAGTGGGTACAAAATCCGCAGGCCAGTCAGTTTACGGACGGACTACCTACAGCTACCGGGTTTACCGCCTTTATGGATGCCAACGCCAATGATGAGACCGCCGAGCGTACTCCGGTAGATATTCATGTACTTCAGGTTGAATTTCCGGGAGACCTGTACGAAGACGGCAGATCGCGGTATGCCATGTTACGCGGCGGCGTTACGGTTAATGCAGGTGAAGTCGTCGTTAACCCTGCCACTGTCACGGATTTACGGCCATCTGCCAGACGGTGGGGACAAACGACCGATCCGGTTTCGGGGCAACGGGTTACCAGTATTAACCGACAGGTGGACGAAATCGTCCAACTCGCCCAAATAGAAAGTATAGAGCGGGGAACGCATGCATTTGTCGGTCTGGTACGCTGGCCAATAGAAGTAGATGGTCAGCAAGTGTATGTGTGGGGCTACGCGACAGAAGTATCAAATACTGAATCATTAGTAGAACCGGAGCCGGAACCGGAAGTCCGAAATGTCGATAAAATTTATGCCACGTTTGAACAGATAGATACGTATCTTACAAACCTGCGGGGACTCATCGACGAATTACCTGAGAATCCGGCAAATACAGCAGCAAGAACCGAAGCGGTAACACGGATTGGACCCGAAGTGGTGCGTTTGGCAGATGAATTGCTCGAAATATTAAAACAGTTGCGGGATGAAGACGGTGGCGATTCATGGGGAATATTACGTCACGATTTGGGTAACCAGCTTGCCGGTATGAAAGGATATGCGTCCATGTATCTACAATTTTCCGGTATGGGTGCGTTACCTGATGCCATGTCGGAACAGTTGTATGGCAAATGGTATGAAAGCGCCAACCGTAATCTCCGATCCGCTGCCAGGGTGGTGGATATGTGGAGCAGGTATATAAATGGAGACGATATTGCGGAAGTAGAACTGGAACCGTTCCTAAATGAAATGGTAGCGCCGCTAGCTGAGATAAAAGGTATAAAACTTACCGTAGTTCCTCCTGCGCGTCCGTTGCAACTTCGGTTCCGACCCAGTGCGCTTCAGATTATGTTCCAGAATATTATTCAGAATGCATATGAAATAAACGGTTCGGACGTGGAAATTACGGTCCGATTCGGAATTGATCCAAATACAGGAGAAGTTGTAATAGGAATTCAGGATAGTGGATCAGGATTTAAACCGGCAAACTTTACCAACGGTGACTTTAATGTCGGGAAGACGACGAAAGACGGCGGTACCGGTCAGGGTACCCGCACCCTACAGCGATTCTCACGCGAAGCCGGTGGAAGGCTGCAGATTACCGAAGCGCAACAGTCGGTGAAATCATTTGGTATACCCGGACAGGACGGAGCATACATGGAATTACGGTTTGTGGAAGCGAACAGATATTCCCGGGCAGTATATACAGCCATAAAAACCCGTAACATACCGTTCTTCCGGGCAGATACACTGGCTGTATTTTTACGGCTTCTGGAAGCCTGGCAGGGAAAACGGGAAGGCTCGTTTGATGCCTGGGCAAAATCGGAAGCAGCCGGAGACATAAAAACACAGGCACAATGGGTATCGCATCTGCATCACGAAATACCACAGCGGATTTATGTGTTGGGATTGCTCGCCAGATTAAATACGTTGTTGGCCGGAGAACGGATTCAACCGGTACGGACTACGGCGGTGACGACCATAGACGCCGACGCACAGATATATGATCTGACGTTAAATACGGCACAGTTTGATGAATTGGTAGGAGATTTAAACCGGGTGAATACTGACATCCGCCGATTGACGAACGAAGAGCAGGTTCCGTTAAAAACGATACTGGAAGCGATACGCGAGGTGGTGAACCCTGAAGCCCGTCTGACTCAGGCAGAACAATATGCCCAAGATGCGTTAGATAAGGCAAACGATGTGGGTGACCCCAACGGTTGTGAAGAATGTTCGGTATTCCGTGGTCAGGCAAATCAACTTTTGAAGAAAATTCATGATGCTACCGGGCCGGCCAAAGAACAGCATATGCGTGATTTGCTCAGGTTGGCCCAGGAACATTTGAGCAGACATACCGAAAGCGGCATACCCGGGAATCAGGTGATTCTGCAGGCGGTAAACACCATGGCGGAAGTGGCAGCGGCACACCACCGGCCACTCACTGCGGAACAGGTAGACACAGCTGTCGCCGCAAATACGTTAGCGCTGAACGTGATATTTGAAGCGCTAAAAGGTGAGTTAAAACCGGGAGAAACGGATCAACTTCAATATCTGCAGGAAGCATTCGCGTATCAAATAATTGCCCTTGAAGCGTACGCCAGAGCCAACGGGTATACCGGGGCAATAGCCTTACCGGAACAGCCAAACGTGGGATTCATTCCTTCACTCGTAAACAGAGTAACGCAATTGATCGAATCCGTTACTCCGGTACGTCAACAAAATCCGGGTGTTCCTCCCGAAACTGAAGCTGCAGAAACGGATAGTGAATTACTTCAGGAAGAAGGCGAAGCAGAGGATACGTCAGTACGTGAGGATCAAGCGCAAACGCCATTACCGTCGCCGCGGGCAGACCAATTAGTACCAGTGTTTTCTCCGGAGCAATCAGTACTAGAGGAGCCCTCTATTCTTGAGGGAGCACAACAAACAATCGTACAACTGTTTTCAACTACCAGGGAATTGTGGGGCAGGCAGAGAAGACCGAACACCCGTGTTGCGGATTTGAATACCTTACTGAGAAGGCTACAGGAACGTCCGGAAAGTACGGAAGATGAATTAACGGAGGGGATAACCAGTCGGGAAGTACTCGCGTTCATCAGTACCCATAGTTCCGAAATGTCACAATTTGTCCGGAATGGTGCGGTAACACCCGAATTCTTTTACGCGTTGGAATCGTCCGGTATTTCTTCAGTGTGGTACGGAAGAATACTTTCTCAGAATATGATTAACGCGTTTCCCGATGCGGAACGCAGATTTTGGACAGTGATGAAAGATGCACCGCTGCATATATCGGAGTTTTTGTTTGCCAATAGAGAAAACTTTACTTCGTATTTTAATGAAGAGGGGAATATTACTGAGGCGTTTTTGACTGAAATATATGCGTATCCGGATGGTTGGCGGGAAGTAAATACGTTAGTACCATTTGACCAAATACGCGCGCTTGGGTTAACACCTGCGGCAGAACGCATGTGGGAATATGTATACAGATTTTATGAAATACGTGAATTTTTGCATGATCATATAGGTCAGGTAAATGCGTTTTTTACAGACGGGGTAGTACAACCAGCCTTCTATCTGGCGTTAAACCAAGCACAATTCGAAGATACCGTTATTCGGGAAGTGCTTGAAGGCAACGAATCGCTGACAGAAGCAGACCGCATATTTTGGGATTTGGTATTAAATTCACGCGGCTATGTGCGTCCGGCGTTGGTCGAGTTAAGGGCCCGCGGGGTTTCCGAATTCCCCATAGATGGAGTAACGCCAATAGCTTTTGTGCGGGCAATCGATGAATCCATCCGTAGGAATCCGGCGGAAGTTAGTCGGTATACCGAATTACTGGATGCATATCTGACGGAAGAAGTGGTAAACCAATTTACCGGAAACGAGCTGATATTCTGGCAATTCTATCGCAGAGAAGTCGTCGATAGTCCGTTAGAGTACGAGCGCCGCTATTTTTTCCTAACACATCAGGCTGAAATATTACCGCTCATCCGGAATAACGCGATTGTCGTTGATCGTCCCGAGAGTTTGAATCCCGGTCTGCTCATTGAACTCGCTCATTACACCGTGTTGCCGCCGGTCAATGAAGTGATGAATGCGGAAGTACTTGCAACGTTGCCGGTGGCAGAACGTCAATTCTGGGATGCCATGTTTGGATTGCGCACCCAGGAAATGGAACAGTTGGCGCCGGTGATGATGAGGATAAATAAATCGGTTTTAATGGCTAATGTGGATGTGTTTTTGGACCTGGTTAACTCTCCTTTACCGGAGATACAACGGGCGAAATTGGAAATATTTGCGCAAATATTACAGACACCGTCTCCACGGGAAACGTACAATAAAATATTTGCCGTGTTTGCGTTTAACAATCTTCCCACGATGGGAAAGATATACCGGGTATTTGATATTTTGTATCCTGCGGAGAGACTGCGGGAAAATACATATGATTTTTCTTCTCCGGTTTTGCAGCGGGCAGTTGGACAAGATAGGATTGCACGGGCAATTATTTATACTGATTTACTGCGCATCCATTTACGCGGCGGGTCGTGGACATTCGTGCAATTTATCCGTGAATTAGCTTCGGGAGAGCAGTTGCTGCATCGGATGGAATCGGGCGAACAACTTACACAAGAAGAACTTACGCAGGCGAATATTACCCTGAATAGATTAATTACGATTATAAATAGTTCACTCTTGCCGGAGCAGGGAAGTGTAACCGCAGAAACACTCCGTTCAGATGTGCAGTCAAAATTAGCACAACTACGTTCTGCACTGGAAATATCGGATGGGCAATCAGTTACGGAATGGTACGGTCAGCAATTCCTGTATCCGTTAGGTTACGCGTCGCTTGCGGACATGTTGCAGGATATTGCACAAATTAAAGCACAATCTACTGAGCGGAATACGGCACAGCTCCGGGAAAACGATAAAGGCGAACAGTATGTAGATATTCGGCCTGGCGATTTATTGAAAGGATTCCGTTCCGTATTTCTGGAATCTGTTGCGAGAAACGGATTTACTGCTCCCGAATTGTTAGGTGCTGACGCATCTTCTGATTTAACACCATTTGATACGGATTTAAGTTTGGTAATGCCGAATATTTCCGAGTCGCAGGATCCGTTTCGGGCCGCGTTGGAAGGTTCTCTTGCAAAAGGGTATGGAGACATTATGTTGGTACTAAAACCGGATGAACGGTTTCAGCATACATCCGGGCAAACAAGGGCACCGTATGATCAGCAACGGTACGAATACTTTTCGACGCTTTCGGATCAGCAATACGGAATACGGACAGGATTTGCCTGGTCAGATATAAGTGCATTCATTATTAGTGACAATGCATATCTACGAGATGAAGCCTTAGCCCGTCTGAAATATTACATTGCAGCTAACGGCGTGTACATACCTGTTACAGATCAAACCGGTAAAGTTATTTTTACCCTTACGGAGTACGAAAATTTACGGGCTGATTTTGCCGGTATCGGGTATTTCCAGAACGATACCATCGGGTTTGAAGATACTACCGCAAATACGACTGCCGGTGAACTAATTGATGATCTTTTACATAACGGCAGAAGACAGCAACATGCCCGTGATGTGGATGCGGTTAAAGAGGTGATGCGTGGCGATACCCAAACTGACGTAACCGGAGATGCAGTGATTCGTTTGCTCGGGCAAGCGTTTACGGATACGGGGATGAATTATCAAACTGTTGCAGGCCAAAGTCAGTTGGATGCGACATTGTTGTATTCCGGTTCCACCAGTAGGCAAACTCACGTACCGGGTGATGCCGACTACGATTTTCATTTGTCTGTAAATAGTGCTGATTTCAAAAAAGCGACTACTCTTGCCAATAACATCCGGAACCGGTTGGATGCAGGTGCGAATCTGACGGTAATAGATAACGGCACCGGATATGTGCAAATCCGGGTTACCGGTGCGACAGTCAATGATCAAGCGGTGGATTTCGACCTGGGAATATTTATAAAGGGTTCGGATAGTTTGATTACTCCCAGTCAGGTAATTGAAAAGAAACTACAAGCGATTGAACAACAAGCAGGAGATCCGTTAATCGGCACACAACATCGGGAAACGGTACTGGCCAATATAGTTTTAGCAAAATTGATTTTAAAAGAAGGAAATGTTTATAAATCGGCTGATCAACATGGATTGGGTGGCATAGGTGTAGAGACGTGGATAGTACAGCATGGCGGTAATGTTCTGTTGGCGTTTTTGGAATTTAGGAACGCTGCGTATGCCAATGGAGCTCCAACTCCTGTTTCACTTGAACAATTTAAGCAGGCGTACCGTATCCGCAATGTCGGACAGAATATCAGAACACAGGGATATACGGACATGCTCGATATGTTAACAGAAGAAAGTTACAAACAAATGTTAGACGTTATCGATGCCTATCTAACAGGACAAACAGATATTTCTACCATTATAAATGAACGGTATCCTGGTACGAATGTACCGGCAGATACCCTGTGGTCCGATTTGGTACACGAAGGGGAGGCTGTTCTGGATGTGATCCGGCCGGATACGGAGCCTGCTCCGCAGTTACCCCAACCGCAATCCTCCGGAAAATCATGGAAGGATTTTTGGAACAGTCTTTCCGAAGAGGATCAACAGAAGATGATCAGTACCGGTGATTTTATGACCGTGTATCTCGGTGCAGTACGGAGAGAAGATAACACCTGGACAAAAGAATTAATCCAAATGATCTGGGACAGGGAAGTGGAAAAGATGGCAGCATATATCCGGGAGCATGGTGGCCGGGCACCGGATTATCCCTGGACGAATGTAGTGCTGCGTGATAGGAGATTCGGTGGCTTTAATCCGAAATTTGCCCTACCGCTGGCTGAAGCTATCGATACGCTGAAAGCACCAATCAGGGACGATGAAACGCTTACTCCACAGGATATTTTACAGGCGTTGGTCGCTGCCAGGAAAGCCGGCGTAGAAGAAACGGATGCTGCCTTCGGACGAGAGCGGGATGATTCGTTAACCACGTCTTTGCAAACGACGGATTTTGATTGGTGGGATTCCAAATTGATGTATTCGTTTTCCCGACCCTGGTTTCAGGAAAAAGGGACACCAGATCCGAAATCACCCAACGTCACTGTGTATGAACACCGGATTACCGTTAAGGGAGTCAGTATTCTGGCACAGCGTATTTTGGTCCGTACGGATAATCCGGGTAGCATGATCGGCAACGAAATATATCATCTGTATTTTACGGAAGCGGAACAGCAGGTGGTGTACGAACGTTTACAGGAACTGTTAACAATAGTCAGAACATCTGCTGATGAAGCGGAAATACAGCGGGCAGTTGCGGAATCATACTATTTATTAATTAACATGATGCCGTATGAACGCGGTACTGCCGGCATTGCCGATACGTATGCCCGGGCATTACTTAACAGTCGCGGTATAATTTTGCCTGCATGGGAATATGGGGTGATACCTGACTTGCTGGCCTTCTATTATGATCAGGACGAATTTATTTCGGGGTATACGGCCGGATTTCCCGATGGACCATTGAGCTACGAATCATATTTTACACCGCGTGCAGACGAAGAACTGGAATTTTTTCTGCGTGAGTATGTCATAGATGAAGCCAGACGGAAAAATCCCGATCTTACCCGTGAGCAAATTTATCGGATAGCGATATCTGACCCGACATTAAACCCCGGAGACATGCGGGATATCTATTATGAATGGATGTACCATCCGGAAGCGTTTGAGCCGATTGCTGCCGCACCGGGTTGGGATGAAACCACGGATGAGTGGGTAGATGATGTAACTGAAGATTGTGCCGGTGCGGCATTCCGATTGGTACCTCAGGCATACGCAGCGGACCAATCGGGGAGAGGGTGCAGTCTGCTGGGAAGGTTGTTGTATCCTGCCCGCGAATTTATCGGTCAGGCTCCGGCGTTGTGGGTGCTCAGAACCGTATCGGTTTCGGCTTCTCCCGCTCAACCTGAGCAACAGCAAACCAAACCGGAAACAGAACTTAGCCAAACAGAGGCAGTAAACGCCGAGGTACAAACCACGCAGAAGGTGGCGGTATCACAACCGGTTGTGGTTGAACCGGTGTTACCGTGGTACGTGCGGATACTGCCGAACGGTATTCAGGAACAGTACAAAGCAGCCATCAGACTGCAGCAGCGTATTGCTGCTGCTATAGAGCGAGCTAATGCGACGTTACAAACGGAAACGATTCCCCAATTCTATCCGTTCTTGTTGCAACAGCGTCTCTCAAATATATTCAAAACGTATCCGTTACGTGACTGGATAAATCCGAGAATATACCTGGCTGCAATTCGTGTGTACCGCATGAACCGGAGTATCGTAAACGACTGGCGGATTAAATTCCAACGCCAACTCCGCGAGCGGGAAGGAAAGCTCAAAACTATTGTCCAGGTTCACCAGATAAAACCATTGGTAGGAGATGTGAAAAATGTGTTCAGTTTCGGTGAGTTAGATCCATTCACTGCGCAACATCTTCCGTTGATTCTCTCAGATGCACCGGTCGGAGAGTCGAATACAGCTTTGCTCCGCCAGGTGTATCAGGTAGGGAATAGGTATATAGCTGTTGACTATACCTGGGCTGGAAATGTGCCGAGCAGCATCGGTCACCCGTTATTACAGGTAATCGTAACCGCGGCGGATTCAGAAAGTGCATTAGCGGAGAAATTAAACATGATATACCCGGAGGGAGAACAATCCTTTACTCATCGAAAGAAAGGAATTGAGACAGTAATCCGTGTGCGGAAGAACTGGTTGGGACAAGAGGTTCAGGAAAAAGTAACCCAACTGGTTGCTGCGTCAACATTTACTGTTGTTCCCGTGGAG
This sequence comes from uncultured Gammaproteobacteria bacterium, assembly GCA_964629685.1. Taxonomy (GTDB): domain Bacteria; phylum Patescibacteriota; class Microgenomatia; order UBA10105; family UBA927; genus CAZVTT01. The sequence continues at coordinate 100,878 of CAZVTT010000003.1, read as the reverse complement.
AAGAGACCAACGCTTGGAGACTTTAAAACTGCTGCAGAGTTTGATCAGTATGTTGAGCATTATATTGGTCTTCGTAAAGCCTACTATATGGATTTCATTGCGAAGTCACCCATTAAAGACGATATAGACGCGGAAATAAAGAAGACCGGAATTTCCCTGCGAAAGCAGAAAGTTTATTCAGCTGCTGCAGAACTGATGGCATATACGGAACTTGGTATGCAATTCAGTTTCGGAAGTTTTCCCGGCTTAGCCACAAAACAAAATGGAGGAGATGCGTTGAATTTCCCGGTATTGATTACTTCCGGGAGATTGTATACAGCTGCTACACAGGCACAAATACACAATTTTCGGGCAACGTTTGTTGATGCTTTCGGGTACTACTCATCGGTTCCGGATGAGTTTATGGGTGAACCATATATCGGCTATTACGGTACAGACTTAGCTAGTCAGGCAATTAGCCTGGCATTAACTTCACGGAGAACACAAAAACAGTCAGCCCCCGAAGCGCATACTTCAACCATAACCACTCAAGCCAGGGAGTATTTTTTGATGGGACTGGAAGAAGGGGCACATTATTTATTGGCGTTATCGCGCGGGAATTCTAATATTGATACTACCGCGACCTTGTTGGGACGGTACGCTGAGTATCTCAATACATTGATGCAAGCCAATCCTGAGGATGCACAGATTGCGCAATGGATAAGCGAATACAATCGGTGGATAAAAAGTAAAGACTCATATATCGGAAACGACTATGAATATCACGCACAGGTATTAAAGACGATAGCTACGTATAAATATTTCCGGTCACAATATGAAGCAAAGACAGTGTTGCCGGCACGGTCTCTGACGTCACTTCGGCGATCGCAACTGGTACGCCAGAAATTGTTTACTTTGAATATTCCGGAGAATCAAACCGTAACCGTTGGGACGTATACGCCTGATGATGTACCTGATGTTTTGTTATTACCCGGTACTTATTCCAGGGGTATCCGGCTGGAAGTCCGGCGGATTGATGATGAGACACTGGCGGTACAAAATGTGATAGCCTCAGCCATATTTTCAATAAATGATAAGGTTGTCCCGTATTATGAAATCAGAACTGTACACCGTGGTGACTTTATTACCATCGGTACAAATACGTTTTGGGTGTATGCAGATCCGACTGACAATGGCCGGGTAACATTAAGCAGGGTACAGGTCGAACCATCGCAGGAAGCTCAGAGCAGTAACGCAGACTCTCAGGCCGAAACGTATCTCCCTGTTGAAACGGCAGCTCAGGAGATTGTTCTCGACGCGACTGAAGGTGTTAAGGAATGGCTTGATGATCAGAATAATCGTTGCGGTACCGGTATGAGATTGTTACGGCCGGTGTTTGCGGCGGATGGGGGAACAACCGGCGGGCAGTGTGCCCTTCCCGGAGCAGCCAGGAAAGTACTGGAAGACGGTGTGGAAATTGCTGATACCGCGCTCTGGCAGGCACCGGTTTTGTGGTTAGGGAGAACGATAGTGCAAACAATGCCCGACGCTTCCTCTACAACTGAGGACGAACCAGTTGATGGTATTAACGATCAAATACAACCACAATCTGAGTCAATAAATTCTCAACAGAACAAATCAACGCCGGAGCAGATTACGGCCAGTATTGTTTCCATTAGAGACATACGTTCCCGAGTCCAGAATGGGGAAGAAGTCGAAGTTGTATTAACTGATGCCGAGGGGAATCAGCCAGTTAAACTGTTGTTAACCGGTGCTAGCAGGACACATGAACGAGTGTATGAAGGGTATCTAATAACCAGTAAAGGTTCTATACCCGTACACGTTTCCATCCCAACATTATTTGCAGAAGTGGCATTTATAGGCCAACAGCAACAAAATCTAGAACAACAGTCGCAAGCTCAGGCACTCCCGGCACATCCATATCTTCTCGGTTTACCTGTAGCAATAGTTCCTCAAGACGATTTGGATAGCCTCATTGCCGCATTACCGGTATTTCTTCGGGAAGAGTCAAACAGTGAACGAGCCCCGTGGATGGTAACCGGAAGACCATTTTTTACCAGCAGTCCTTCTCTTGACGGCGTGCATTACCCTGACCAAACAGGCCAAGCTATGTTGGGTGTGACGGATGATGAACTCACCGATTGGAAAACGAATACCCGGCGGATTATGGAAGTTGGCGTAGGCATGGGAGCAGCGGTGCGCGATCTGGATCGCGAAGGATATACGGTAGTAGCCGGTTTGGAGCCTTCATACCAATATCCTGATGATATACAGGCACAGGAGGCAATCGTATCTCATAAATTACTTCACATTGAGGATAGAATTCATGGCGTTACTGCAGAACAAGCCCATACGGTAGTAGAGCCCGGGACAGTTGATGTGGCTATGGCTATCGGAATTAACTTTCAGCATTATTCACCGGATGCACAGGATTTAATCCGGCAAATTAGTGGCGTGATGCAGGTGTTGTCGAAAGACGGATATTTTATATTTCAGTTATCCGAGGGAAAAGAAGGCTCGGAACAGCCGGTGATCGGATATAATTCCCAGATCCGTAAGCAGAATTTCTCTCCAATACAGGATGTGTACCAAATTTTACCGTTACTCGACAAATTGGGAATCCGATATGAAGTGAGGAAGGGAAGTATTAGTCCCGTCATCAAGATATATAAAACCACGGCTAATGGTAAAGATGCGGCAGTATTACTCGAGTCACTCACTGCAAAACAAATTCAACAATATGTACAGCATATTGATCCTACGAAAAAGCTTCATCCGTTAGAACGGATATTGAGTACAAATCAGGATTCCCCGGATGATATAACGTCGTTGCCGAGCATGGTTCCGTTTGCCAATCCGGAATATCTTAAAGTGGTAGCATTTACCACTGTTATTGAACGGGTTACCTGGTTGGGAACAAAAATATTTCCCAATAACAGCGCGGTCAAAACCATACACGGAGTGGCAGCCGGAATAAACGGATTAGCATGGCTACCATTTAAATATCTGTTTACCTTGCCGACATACCTGATGCCGAATCAGGTACCGGTACCGGTTCCTCCACCCGAGGGGGTAGACGGTTCCGGAATTATCGGTAATCTGGCCAGCAGGCATTCCGTACGGAGTTACAATAGATCCACGCAGTCTATCACTCCCAATCCGAAAAATCTGGCAGATCGCCGCGGGAGATTTTATCTGGAAGCGATGCTCAGGTTGCTGGGTGTCCGGCGGGTGAATGAAGTCGTTTCACACATTGAACAGAACGAACCCTCACTGATTACTGCCGAGGTTAAGGAAGTAACGTATCTGCTTTTCCTTAAAGCTACGAAGATTACCTTAAACTATTTTAAGTCCGTTACCCCGCAAACGCTGTGGTTTTTTGTCCGCCATCCCTATGTAATGGATGATATGGACCGGCTACATCAACTGGGAATTCAGGTATCACTCCAGTCGCTGATGCGGAGTCCGCGGTTGCAAGCTGCTTCCCGACAACTGAGCAGAATTCCGGAAGCGCAATATCTGCGAACCGTTACGGCAATAAATACGTTTTCGATGGAGCGACCGGAATCGATCCGCGTGCGCGGTGAAGAGGGGAATGAATCGTCCGAACAGTTGGAGTATCTGTTGACACTATTTGAAAAAGATCCGGAAGATATTTCCTATGCCGATATCGTGCGGATTTACGCACCTGCATTTGTTGACGCACCTCCGAGTGTTAGAGCATACATTCTGGCACATATCGAGTATTTGCCGGATTATATCGTGAACGGGAAGGCCACCACCCGGCTCATGCGTGAGCTGATGCAACAGACAATCGGCCCTGAAGCCACAATTCCGACAGCGGAGTTCATGAGTTTTGCCACAGGATATGACACGGATACGGCTTACCGAGAGTCTATTGAGGGGAGCTTCTTCAAAATGATCAGTTACCGGGAAAATGCCGAGCTTGCAACCAGAGCATTTGCGGAACTTCAGTCTATGATGGCCGAAGGACTGTTTACCAAGTTAGATATTCTGAATTTTTTAATGCGTAATACCAGTAATTACCGGGTAACCTATCTGGATGACCCGATGATGAAAGCCCTTCTGAGTGCGGATGAGTTTGCATCTCTTGGTTCCAATGCCAAACCCTATGACAAGCAGACGGCGTTGAAGCATGCATATTTCCGTGAATTGAATGCGTATCTGGGGGAAGAAATTCTACCTGACTGGGCGGTACGCGCGGATTCATTTGCCACCGTCCGGATGGTACAAACACTTCCGGTAGAAGCTTTGCGTCAGGCAGGGCAACTTCTGCGTCAGCCGGCTATCGTTGCTCTTGCGGAAAGCAATCCCGACAAACAGGCAGCTTTAGTAAATAAAGTATCGGTATTGGTGAATCCGCTTTCCACGGCAGAACAACTGCGGCAGGAAATTACGTTCCCGGAACAGCTGGGAGAAGCTGAGCGATTGATTGCCCTGCAGTTGCTGGTAACCAGACCGGAAATAGTGTTAACCAAAGCTTCAGGGTATCTGATCGAACGGCTGGCCAGTAGATCTTCAGAGTATGATGAAGCTGACGGTCTACAGCAGATATTGTTGTTTTCAGCCATAATAGATCAGGAGACTGCCACACTTGAGTATGCCGCATATATCAGCAGTCAGGCTCATGCACTGGATTATGCTGACCCGGTATTGATTTCCGTTATAGCACCGGTGGTGGACGGCACTGAATTGGGAGCTATCCGTGAAAATCCCCGTGACGTAACCGGAAATGCTCAAATTGTCCGGAGAGCTTATCTGCACAGGTTACAGGCCACGACAAATGAGGTGTTACTCCCGCAATGGGTGATAGATGACGATGCATCATTCGCGTTGAAATTGATTACGTCGTATCCGTTGGAAACCGTCCGTGAAATTCGCTTGCGGTTGCAGGGGCGGGCGATTACGGAATTAGTAAAACAGTCTCCGCAGGCGGTAACTAAGCTTACCCGGTTAATCCGGGGTATTTATCCGACACCGAATGACCCTGACGCCGTATATTACTTTTCGCAATTCGGTCTCCCGGCAAAAATGACTTCGGAGGAAAAGGCGCTCTTCCTGGAATTGTTATCTGTCAGGCCGGACTTAGCCATAGATCAGCGGGCAGGGGTCTATTTGAATGCGTTAGTATTATCTCCCGAATTACAGGATGAACAGAACAGGGAAACCCGGAGGCAACTCATTGGGAATATAGCGGCAGAAAGTAGTAACTCTTATGACAGTTTTACCCAGAGGATACATTCCGGGACTCCACTGACGCCGCAGCAATATGCATTTTATCCGGTATACATCCAACGGGTAGATTCTAATTTTACCCGTGACTTGGAAGATATAGCCAAACGTCTTGCCGTTCCGATGGAAAATCGTTCCGCGCCTCAGGTAATACGGGATATAGACGGGAAGATAACAACCCGCGGTATAGCAAGGACCGTTACGGAAACATTCGGATTTTCCACGGAAGACGTGCTGTTTGAACTTCCTCCGGAAATTGAAGGACAACTGAAGGATGTATTAAATACTGCTTTGGCCACCCAGGATAACACGGGTATTGAAGCATTACATGCGGAAGTGGAAGAGGTGTTCCAGAACGTAAATGCCGACGGGATAAACGAAGAATATGTAACGGAAAAAATTCCGGAAAATATTCTGAAAGGAATGCGGGCTGATGCCGATCCGGTCGGACGAATGCAGGGATATATACTGGGTAGAATTGCCGTACCTGAAGACGTTGTCTTCCGTATTGTGAATCAGGTACTAGCCCAAATTCAATTGGAACGCGTCCGGCTGTATTTAAGCGGGTCACTTCCGGTTACTGAGCGAAATGAACTGTACAACGAACTTTCGGATCTTACGACGCATCTGCAGCACGTACTCCGCGGTATGGGATTAGAGAGTTTGCAGGGGAGAGTAACCCGTACGGAACAGTGGCGCGTATTTACCGGTATAAAAGAAGCGTTAACAGTAAACAGAACCCAGTCGGTGCGGAATCAGAAAACAGTAGAAATAGTACTGGGACCAAAGAATTTTCTGGATCTGTTTCAGGGAAATTGTTCCGGAACATGCTTTGGAAACTTTCCGTACGACATGGCCCGTGATTCCGTGGCTATGGCCCGGATGATAGTTGATGGCGAGTTGGTCGGAGATGTTTTGTTCTCAATTCAGGATAAAAAGCTTGTAATGATAGGATTTGATCCGTCGACTTCTTTTGTAGGCCAGCTGACAATTGAGAAAAAGGAACAGTTTATAGATCAAACGATGCTGGCATTGTACAAAATTACAAAAGCACTGGGTTTTGAACTGTATATTACTACCGAAGCCGGCGGATTATCGAACCGGCCAGGGTTTGAAGCGTATATTCTTTCTACGTATGCTGCCCCTGAAGCACAGCAAGTTGCCATAGAAGAAGAAACGTTCCATCCGCGGTATAGATATACCATTAGATCTGCCCGTCCGTTATCCCGGAATGCCAAGCGGGTATTGGCTGTAGCTGCCGGAGAACAGGCCCCTGACAGTACCGATATTCCGGTGTTTCCTGTGGGTACAATAGTACTTAATCCGGCAACATGGGATGGTGATCCCTGGACTTTAGTCCCCGGTTTACGGGAGGATGTGCTTGCACTGGAGCAACAGGGATTTAATTTCGGCAATGCTAACCTGGGGTATACGGAAGCACAGTTGAAAGCGGATTTTAATAATCCGCAGAACATTGTGATCGTGCAGACGGTTGAAGAAAACGGAAGAGCTAAGGTAATCGGATATATTTATGCGAATAAACAATCAGCTGATACGGCATATATTTCTTCTACCGTATTTGATCAGCGCTTTTCGGGAACCGGATTTGTCAGGATGCTTAAGGTGCTGGAGAAAGAGTTAGTGGCGCGTGGTTATACCCATGTGGAAACGCATGCTGCAGACTATCTTACCGGAACCAATAAACAAACACTCGCAGAAGCACTATCCCGGATGTACAGCCGGAGAGGAGTTATTGAACGCGAAGAACGCACGACGCAGCATTTCGGTCCGGATTTTCCACAGCGTTTCTTCAGAATTCATTTATCCCCGCAGGTTCAGGCAGAGCAGCCGGAAGTACCGGTTGAACCGGTAGCTGCCCCCGAGGTGGAAGAGCCGGAACAGGCGTATTTCCCAATCGAAGAATTGGCACGCGACCGGATAGCGATTCCGTTTGCACGGAGACTGCAGGCCTGGTTGGTCGCGGAAGAGAATTGTAGTTCGTTGGTTCCCGGTATACGTCAGGTATATGCCGCAGACGGGGCCAATGCGGCTTGTGCACTTCCCGGGTACGTGCGTGAACCGGTCCGGCTTGCTGCGGATTTTATTGAAAATGATCTCTGGCAGATGCCTGTACGTGTTGCATATTCGGCAGTTTTTACTGCCGATGAGGTGTATCAACCGGATTTGAATGTTGAACAGGAAGAGGTGCGGGAAAACCAGACGCAGGTAGTTTCGTTTGATCAGTCGATAACGGATAAGTCCATAACCAATTTTATCACCGGGTATTTAAAAGACGGGAAACAGGTTGATGTGAGTTTCGTATCTACAAACGGTATTTCGGAAACATTGAGACTGACAGAATCTTTGGGAGGTAGCGGGGCGACGGTGTACCGGGCTATCCGGAAAACGGCTGCAGGAGATATGGAAGTTGCGGTGAAGATCCCCAGCATCGCCCGCGCAGCAGCGACGGAAAAAGAGATAGCGGTATATCAGGCTCTTGCCGGACAGGAGTCTTTACTGACGATGCTTGATCAGGGAAAAATAAATGGGTTTCCGGTACTGCTTTTGGAACTTGCAGATGGTGATGCTTCTGATTATACCGGGGTTATTGCGGAAGAAGCAGCCAGGAAGGAATATACCACATTGGTGACCATCCTGGATGGTCTGTTCGCTGGTTTGGTCGAAGCGGAACAAAAGGGCTATTCAGTTGATGACGTGCGAGACGTAAATACGTTTATTTTTACCGATAAAGTAACCGGTAAAGTGATCCGGGCAAAAGTAGGAGACTTAAATAGTGCATCCCGGGTGAGTTCCGGAAAATCCCGAATTTTAGTTAAGGCAGTCGGGGAATTCATGATTCAAAAAATAACGACCACAGATGCGTCCAACAGAACATATATGCCAGGTATTCCTGAGGTGCTGCAAACGTATATCCGATTGTTGGGTGAAGAAAAATTCGGTACGTATGCAGAAGCTCTGGCGTATTATCAGCAAAATGTCCGACCGGAATTGGTTCCTACCGAACCCGTAATACGTATCGGTGAACCTGAGGTTCGCGCGGTGCCGGATGGAAGAATGGGAGATCGATCGATTAGTACTATAATCGCGAACGACGGTTGGCAGATGTTTTGGCGAGGCGTGCTGCGTTTTTTCCGAACACGAATGGAGACCGTTAATACATCTGAGACAGCGCCCGCCATACCGGAAGAAAAGCCTATTATCGAACCACCAGTTGTCCCGTGGGATCGCTTACTTCTTTCGTTCCATGATCTATTTGTCGTAGGTATGGCATCGACGCAACCGCATGTTGCTATTACTGTTATTGCTACTGAAAATATTCTTGAGGCAGTACTACGAAAGGCAGATGGAATGACTCAACGATATTTACCATATAGCCGATGGACTTTAGCTATCAATAGGTTAAACCTCGCAATGCGGCGGGTAAATTCTTTGTCAGTGCTTCAGCTCTATACCACGCTTGATAGTATACGATTTATACCCGGTGTAAAAGTTGAACCCAGAATTGTGAGTCTAGAAAAAAATGAGGTGGTTATTACGAATGGTTTATTTAAGCAAACTATCCGTATCTTTCATAAGGATAATAATATTTTCCTGGAAGGGGATAAAATTAAGATTGTAACTGGGTTTCAAGAAATCGTGATGCCAGAAGATGAACGATGGAGAACAGGTACTCCTTATAATAGTCCAATATATGGAATGCTTGATTCTGATCGGGCTTTAAAGAATGGAGATTTTCTTATAATTCTTAACCGTTCGTTTATCTATGAAGCTCCTGTATTCCCATGGCAACGTCCCAGATTGCGATTGCTGAATACGCCACGACCGATAATTGTACCCTAACACACAATTCACTCAGGAATGATGGGGAAAGGAAAGGATTAGGAGGTTTTCCGTTTGGAGAGGAATATACCCCAGCACAGTACGAGTCCTGCGACTCCGGCAGCACTCAGCATAAGCATTTTAAGCAGGGATGGTTTATAACTGAATTCTACGGAATATGTTCCCGGACCCGGTAGTCTGGCGGCGACGAAGAAGGGGAAAACCGTAAAATGATCAACCGGTTTTCCGTTGAGTTTAACCTGCCAGTTGGGATGATCCGTGTGCCGCAGGATGACAATACAGTTTATACAAGGTTCATTTACCGTAACGGAGGTACTGAAAATCATATCGGCGATATTTTTTTCTTCCGCTTCCGTTATGTTCGGTGTTACGCCGGTAACTAAGGGGGGATCGGCGAAAATATTTTTCTGTTGTCCGTCTGTCGTTTGATAGGTGACTTCATCCAGCATCCGGATTACCGGAAGTTGGGAAGATATTTTTTTCTTAAATGACAGTTCGGGATACAGTCTGTCGACGTGTTGGGGTGACTGAATCCAAAGATGCACCATATTTATGAGCGTTTCCTTGGAGGTGGAAACAACCATGGAATTGGTACCGGTGGTTATATATCCGGTCGTGCTTTTAACTTCGTATAATTTCCATTCGGATGTTTCTTTTAGCGGAGTCCAGAATGTTTTCGGTTCGATATTCGGTGGGGTAACGACATACCGGATGTTATATAAATTATAGTTGTTCTCTACGTCTTCGCTAAAGAATTGTTCGGTATCAGAATTCATGGACCAGGTTTCGGGAAGCCACATCACGGTAGATAAGCCGTAGGTGGACAGCATCATGTTATACGGGGTTTCCGCTATTTCAAACTTACTGCCCCAACCGGCTCTGCCTGCATAAATACGGGCAGGAGGTAAGCCGCGGAAGGTAGCAAAGATTTCGTCCAGAAAAGGTTTTTCCCGAACAAAATTATCATTGGCCTGCACAATCAGTTTGTTATTCAGATCGTTATACCGGATGGTCTGAACATATATGGAAGGGAAGAGCCAGGCGATTCCGGCGGCAGCGGAAATCCAAAGTACCATGAGACTGAGTCCGGTGTTGGTCCGCAATGCGGGAAGTTTAGCGGCATACGCCAGCAATCTGACGGTATAGGTACTGAGCTGTTCGATGATCCAAGTGAATCCGATAGGCGCTAAAAATAATCCGGCCATGTGCAGTCCCACAATAAACCGCGATAAATGCACCTCTTTCATACCGGGAATAAGATCTATCAGACCGCCCCAGGTAGCCCGACCAAAGAAAAATAACATCCAGAACACGAACAGAAAGGTAAAAGGAACAAACGGTAAGTGCGTTGGCGAAGGCAGTTGGTGGTTGTTGCCGGTAAGCGCCTCGGCGTCTGCCGGTTTACCATTATTTTTTGTAATAACAAAGCAGGCGAAGGCACCCAAAATTACCAAGCCGGTGACAATGGGGCTGCGTCCGAAGTCAAAAAGAGCTCCGTTAAAAAACATATTCATGACTTCACCCCAGCCGTATGAGTCAAATTTCCATACCGGGTCCCAAACGGAAATATTGTGGTAGTTCCCGTGTAATTGGGTGGGTATAATCCAGTATCCGAGGAAGAAAACGACGACTCCCACCAGCAAAAGGATACGAACACTTTGTTTGATCAATAAATAATATATTTCCTTTACTGGTTGCTTTTCCATAATCGACATAATTACCGGCGACAGCCCCAGAAAGCCAATAGAGAATATAGTCATGATTCCTATACCCAAATGGCCAGCGGTGGTTAAAATTCCGAATCCTGCAGCCATCCAGAACAGGCGACGCAATTCCGGAGCGTATTCTACTTCCTCATCCGGGGAGGAAACGCGTTTCCGTGCAGGAGAAATTCGTTTACGGAGAGTGTTGATTGCCAGGGTAAACGGCCTGGTTATAGCCAGCCATTCCATATAAGCTGCCGTTTGCCAGTTAAATTGTTGTTGTGATGTAATCATCAGGAATCGGTACGCGTATGCAACTGCGAGCGGCATCCAGATCATGGCAAACATCTGACTGGATAATCCGTAACCGCGCCATAAAAATGATGGCGGGTCCAGACCGTACAGTCCGTCGGTAGAGAGCTGGGAAGCCAGCAGTGCACCGATTCCGGCGGTAAGCCAGGATGTTCTGATTATTCTGAGTCCCAGAAATACGGAGATCGGGAACAAACACAGCAACAGATAAATTATCCAGTGGTAATACGTAAAGAGCGACATTGCTCCCAGTACCGGTGCGATGAGTTTGAAACTGGCAACGATGACGATCTGCGGGACATGTGAGTAGTAATAGGGGAGGTTGTATCCCTGTGCCCAATTGGGTACCCAATGATCCACCATGTAACCCACAAAGCAGAGCGGATAGGTGAACGGGGTTTTGACGCATTCTTTTGCGGCGAAATCCCACATCTGATTGGTGCGGTCTACCAAGGCAAATTGAAAGGTATTGTCGTTGGGATCACTCAGAGCGGTGGGTTCCAGGCGGTAAAGCCACAAATTGAACCCTACAGCAAAAACTACCAGTAGTATTCCGATAATTTTTTCGATGTGTTTCATGGTATTAATTTCGGATTGAGCCAGTCTGCGTGATCATCATTTATCGTATCACCACCGTCTGTGGTTACCAGTTCCAACTGGGTTACGCCCCGGATGTCGACCGATGTATGCTTCGGTTGATCAAATCGGCCCATTTTGGGAGATTCGAATAGCATTTTTCCGTCCCCCCAAACCTGGAAGGTGGCTGACCCGGGAGATCCCGCTTCGGTGTCTATGCCGTAGTCTGTGGTAAATGTCGAAAATAATCCGTTTATATGGTACACAATTTTACTGTGAGAATGCGTACCTATTCCTTTTTTATAGTAAAAATACTGGGTAGATAAACGGCTCCACGATTTGGGGCCGTATGCTCCGTTGGTAGAACGGTTATTCCCCCGGCGACCGTAATCCTGCAGGCTGGTATGAGGAGTTAATTTGGTGAGAGCGATGGGTTTTTTGGCGAAATAGGACAGATTACCCAGCACGATCATGCCGAAAATGAATCCGAATCCCGCAACAAATACCAGTTTATGAATATGTTTCCAGTTAAATGCCAGTAACAATAAAAATAATCCGATCTGTATATACGAGACGGCGATGGTGAGTCCCGGTGCATTAAAATCCCGTAAGACAGGCAGTACGTTCTGTGGATAGTTAGACGCGAACGCAGTATGTAAATTGTAAAAATAAATGAGCGTGTAAGCAAAATATCCGGAGAGCCACAAACGGCGTTTTGCCGCCGGAAAAAATGGGGCCATAAGTAACAGAAATACCGTAAGCGGGAACGCATACCGTTCATGTGATTGCGTTTGGAATAAAAAGAATGCTCCCACGACTATGGATAAAGCTGTAAAGAGATGGAATACCATGGGGTTTCCGGCGTCTTCCAGGGAATGGATTTTTTCGGCAACCAGTTTTTGTTGTCGTTGCAGTGCCTTTTTGGACCAGGTAAGTGAGCGGCTCCACATGCTGCGGATGGTTTCGCTCATGAGATGCAGAAGGGCAAATACATACATGCCGGCAAACATCATAAGTCCGACCTGCTTGGCATTCATAATTCCGATGGTCAGTATTTTATCGGACATTTTCATGCCGTTGGCTCCGGCTGCAATCCACCATAAGTTGTAGGCGTTGAGGGACATGAGCGGGAAGTAATCATAGTTGTCGGTGAGGGATTGAAACACCCGCCCCATATCTTTGGCGAGTAAAAATTCGATGTTCAGTCCTAAAAATCCTAGCATAGACCCGGCGACTGCGCGGATCAGTCCGCGTGTTCCTAACATCTGCCACACAAATACAAAAAACAGCGGGCCGAAAATCATGTTCTGCAGTTTGGTCATCATGGCCGTAATGTAAATCAGTCCGGCAAGGAAGGGCCGTTTGGTAAGGACAGCCAGTATGGCAAATAAAAAGACGATGACTCCGATACTATCAACCTGACCCCACCAGGCCCCGTCCATAATGGAAATAGGACTGAGCAGATACAGGAATCCTAAACCCAGATAGTACCGCAGTCCCAATGCCGGAAATCCCAGTCGTTTGGCGTTTTTCCCGATCCAGACAAAGAGTGCAGCAATACCGAAGTCTGCCAGTATGGAAGGAGTTTTGGCGATGGCCAGAAACAATACATTTGAGTTGTTCCAGAATTCGTTAAAATTATGGGGGTCCGCAAACAAACTATATATTTTTACCAACACCATCAGAAAATATGCAAACGGCGTAGGGTAGTTATTATTGGTGTTGTGCATACTCCAGACTAACCCATGGTCCAGCGGTGCCAGTCCCCAGGATTTCCAGAAGGAGACGTCGGCTTCAAAACCGGGATTGGGAATAAAAATAAGTCGGAGTACTACGCTGGCAATGACTAAGAGCAGCAATACGACGGGTGATGATAAGAGTGAAACGAAGGCGAAAGAACGGCGCGGTTTGGGGGGTAATGTAACCACTGACGGTCCGGAAGATTTGCGGGCATGCTGATCCATGGAAACAATTGTACAAGAAAAAACGGATAAAAGGAAAACGAAAAACAGGGTATATGTACGGGGAAAGTCAGGAAAATTACCGGGTAAATCGGATGCTGATTCGTTCGGCCCGAACGTCGCTGGAGTATAACGCGCCGCTGTTGTCGTCTACCAGGGTAAGTACCAGCGTTAGATTGGTATTCCGGGTTATCGGCGTTTGCCACTGCACCGCTTTTGTCTCCGTGCCCACGCCGGAAAATTCAGCACGCCCCAATTCCGTATCGCCGTTCCGCAGTGCAATGGTGACGGAACTCCCGGTTCCGTGAACATCAGTTTGGGCTGTAATGGCAGCACCGGTGGCTGCAAAGGGAAATCCTGGTTTTACCGAGTACATTAGCACCCCGGGTTGTGTTTTATCCGCGGGTTTTACTCCTGCAGGGAACTGGATCCAGGCGACATTCGTGGATTCCTGTTGTATTTTCCAACCGGCAATTTCGTTTAACGGGAGTGTAAGTAAACCCGTGGTATCGGTAGATATACCCGTAACCGGTCTCGGTTCCCGATAAAGAATGACGCCGCGGGTAACAAAGAACGGGGTACGGGTGGGAATACCTTCCTGTTTCCAGACCGGTTGCCAGGTGATTTGGGGTATGCCCATGCCTTTTCCGTCGCCGGGAATCATGAGCAGTATGGGTGAGTCTGGATTACATCGGTAGGGTAAACCGGAATTTTGGTGATACACCCGGGTATACCAGATAGTCCAACGCAGCATATTCTGATTGTCACTGGCCAGACAAAAGGGACCCAATTCGGTCAGTTTTTGTGTGATACCGATCATATCTTCGTACTCGTTCCGGTTATCTGGGTGAGCAATAACCGGAAGATGCTGAGGGCCGAATATGAAGACCAAAAACCCCAAAGTAAAGACTATTTGAATTCCGGACGTAAGCGGGGATTTATATTTGTGTTTTGGAATCATGCGGCTGATACAGTCCGTAATAATTCTGAAGGTTTCCGATACGGTAAATGTCAGCAGGAGGATATATGCGGGAAGCGAATAATAAATATACCGCGATATTTGGGAAATAATATGTTTGTTCCCGGTAAATATGATGGCGGCTACCGGAATACATATCCACCAGACCAAAAGGATGGCGGCATCGGGATTCCTAAGTGCTGCCAGGACAGCTCCCGCAGCCACCAGAAAAATCCAGATACTGAACATACTGGGCCCTGCCCTGACGTTTTGGGAATCATATAGTCCTGCCAGTTGACTGAGATGCGTAAAGAAGAGTTCCGAGGTCAGCTTTTCTTTTCCCTGATCGGCAACCGTTTTCCATACTCCCGTGGATATAAACCAGGGGGCAAAGCTTACCAGAAAGCCGATACCGATGGCGATAACGGCAAGGAGCAGCGGTCGGAATTTGGGTGTGTTTTGTACGGTAAGCGGCGGGAGTACTGTAGCCAGTAGGATTGCGAGCGGGAGAAATAAGGTAACTGTCCACGGTGAAATTCCCCAGACAATACCACGATGATACAGTGACGGAAACATACGGAAGGCTAATATGCCTAACACAAATAATCCGATAAACCCGGTACATAATCGCAGAAATGAAAACAGACGATCTGTGCGGGGTAGTACTACACTGCGGATTCCGCGTGCCAACTGCAGCCCGGTGGCCAAAACCATGCTGCCCGTAAACCAAATACCGGCATAGTGCGTAAAGAGTACGGCGGTATTTACCACCAGAACAGCAACAGCCCGACGTCTGTCCGGTTGCTTCCAGAGCCGGTACCAGGTGAGTGCCGAGGCCGCTGCCAGGAATGTAAGCAGGGAATAATTTCTGGTCTGAAAGCCGTAGTAAATGGCGAGTGGTGACAGGGCAAATAACACTCCGGCAGCCAATCCCACGGTGAGCGAGAATAACGTTTCTCCCAACAGGACGATGACGGGTACGGTAAGCGCGCCGATAACGGCACTGAGCAGTCGGACATCTCCTTCTTTCGGTGATGATACATTCATCCACAGGTGTGTTAACAGGTAAAACAACGGAGGGTTTAAGTCTGTTGCATTGGATGTAGCAGCATTTAATGTACGGAGCAGGATCGGAATGGGTGCTTCACTGACCCAGACCGTGAGAAGTTCGTCCCACCAGTATGGTTGCACACCGCGGTGATATGCGCGCAGTCCGAAAGCCAGCATGGTAATGCAGCAAATGACTAACCAGATTCCCATTGAAACCAAACGGGGTCGGGGAGTGGTGGCTACCGGCCTGACGGATTGTCCGGTAACAAGTCGGTAAAAATACCATAGGAGTAGCATAGCCGGAATGAACGGAAGATATTTGACTACCCGTTCCGCCGGATAATGCCAGACGGATAGTCCGTTAACCAGTGCAATACAAAAAGCTGCTACGTGTTCTACCACTATGATGCAGACGATGGGCGGGTAATTTTCTCCAGCTGCTTGGAGAGAGCAAACAGATACAAACGTCCGTACTTTGGCGTGCGTTCGGCAATTTTAAATTTGGAAAGACCAATTGTCCTGCCACGCCAGTGTGTCGGGACTTCCGCAATACGGTATCCATGAAAGTATAACCGAAGCAGGATCTCCAGGGAAATTTCAAATCCCGGAGAATACATTTCGCGGTAATGTTTCAATAATACTTGTCGGTTGATGAGCTTAAAAGAATTGGTAGCGTCGTGAGTCGGGAGGTTTGCAATACATTTTAATGTAAGATTTACCAGTGTGGAAAAAAAGTTCTGAACAGCCGGACCGCCGGATTTTTTTCCGCCGCGCATATAACGGGAACCGCAGACAACGTGATACCCTTCCTGCATTTTTTCCGTCATGGCTGCTATCGTTTCCGGCTCGTCACAACAATCTGCCATTACAAAAAGAATATACGGTTCCCTGGCGGCAACCAGTCCGCGGAAAAGTGCCGGGGCAAAACCTGAGGGATCTTTTTTTTGCTTCCGGATTAACCGCACCTGTTTGTGGGTACGGCTGTATTTGGCAACTACGGCGGGGGTTTTGTCTGTTGCGTCCACACTGTCGTCCACCACGTAAATCGTGTGGTTAATTTTTGTCCGGCTACTTATTTCCGTAAGCGTACGAACAATATTCTGTTCTTCCCGCCGGACGGGGATAATAATTCCTACCTTCATATAAGAACTCAACCAATGCACTTACTTATACTAAATACCGCAGGTATTGTACATAAGACTGCGGGCGTTCTGACGTGTGGTGGGAAGATCCGTGTTCGGATGGTACGATAGTGAAGTATGCCTATCCGCCGCAGAGAACTACTGTTAGTACTTACCATGGTTTTAGCGATTACCGTGATCCACTACGCTCCGTGGGTAAACCGGTGGATTCATAGGCCGGCAGACAGAGTTTTTTTGGCCATACATAACAGCAGAAGCGATTATCCCGTGTATTTGGATTACATACAGCAGGGATTAAACGGTAACTGGTTGGTCCAGAATTCATTTGCGATTGAACCGCAGTCGGGGACAGTCTTTTACTGGATATTTTTGTGCTTTGGCCAAGTGGGAAGATTTTTCGGTATAACCGATGCCCAAGTGGTGTATCACGCAGCCACCCTCCTGGTGGGTATTTCCTGGTTTGTTTTGTTATATGCGCTGGCGGCGTTTATGTTTAAACGATGGCAGTGGCGGATACTCGCGTTCGGCACATTTCTTTTTAGCACGAGTATTCCGAATGTGGTGAAGGCGGGAAATGGGTGGACAACACAGTGGTACATGAGTTGGTGGACGGAACTGGATCCGATTCACCGGGCATACTTTTTACCGCACCATGTGCTGGGTCATATGGTCGTAGTAGCGGTGGTACTGTTGACGTTACAGTGTACGCGTACCCGTTCTGGCAAATGGTTACTGGGTGCAGTACCGCTAGTAATAGCCGGAGGAATTATTCATCCCCCAAGCGTGGTAATTCTCCTGATGATCCTTCCTATATATATAGTACTCAGACGTCGGTTTAGGTTGCTCCCGGTACTGACTTTTGTATGTGTGGCCGCGGTGGCAACACTGTTGTTTATTCAACGCCAGATGGAACTGTTTCCGATAGAAGTAGGCTACGAATCCCTGTCGTTTGCGGTATCCATGAAAGAGTATCTTTTAGCATTGGGACCGATTGTAGTATTGGCATTTGGCAGCGTATTTGTTGTCCGGAAAAAACCGGAACTTTTGCTGTTTATGCTGTGGGCATGGTTATCCATTCTTTCCGTAGATATTGCCCGCAGAACGTTGGATATCCCCTGGCCACTGCTGCGGCAGATTCCCATATCGAACGTGCGGTTTTTGCAGCACGCCGTCTGGATTCCGTTGGGAGTATTGGCGGTAGCAGGGTTGGAAGCGGCGGTTGCGCGTTTCGGGCATGCGGTAGGAGTGGTGTGCCTGGTGATGGTACTGGCGGTTACTTTTATCGGGTATCCGAATGCATACGCTGCATATGATGCGCTGTTACCCGTGGCGAACGATTATGATGCGCCCAGACAGGAATGGGGCCAGGGGATGCAGGCGTTACGGGAGTTGCCGCCGGGCCCGATATTTGCCATGAAGTTTACCAGTACCTATATTCCGGGACTGGCTGGTAGATTCGTTTACTTTGGCCGGGAATTTATTACGTTACAGTACGAAACGAAAGCCGGAAATGCCTATACGTTTTTTCGGGGTATGGATACATGCGAAGCATACGACCTGCTGAAAGCCAACAAATTTGCTGGTGTATTTTACGGGTTTGACGAACAGACTGCCGGCATAGCGGTGGGATCGTATCCGTTCTTAAAACCCTTTAAATCATTCGGCAGTACCACCATTTATGCGGTGGATTACGCATACCGCTGTGCGGAATAGTACTAGTGAATCGGGCGGACTTTGTAGAGGGAGATGAGTTCGTTTTTGTAGAGTATGTCATAGAGCGGCTGCGGGGGAATCGTATTATTGAATCCGAATAAATAGCCAATGCGGTTCCGTTTCAGAAAGTCTGCCATTTCTTCCTGTGTCATGCGCTTGTCTATAAAGAAATATGCTTCACCGCTTTTCCGGTCAAAATCGCTGGTAAGTAACGGATGACCGAAATAGATTTGTCTGCCGGTAAATGCCGGTAAAGATGCTTCAAACGGCCAGAAGACCAGGATGGTGGCATCCGGTGGCGTTTGCCTGATAACTTCCGCGTATCCCTGCATAACGGCAGTCGGGACATACAGGAAAGCATTTTTGGGATCAAGCGTAATTCTGTCCTGTATCTGTGCCCGCAACGGTATGAGACAGGTAATAATGATGGCGGCAACCAGTATTCCTGCAGGAATGTGTACGAGCTTTTCGCGCCGATGGAGTAGTTGCGTGCTTAATTCCGCTGCTGACAGGGCAAAAAACAGAATGGTGATGCCGGAAACAAATCTGACATTACTGAGGTGCATCGCCTGGGGTAAAGGCGACAGAAACACAGTAAGCGATCCCAAGGCGTAGACAAACACCAGTATCCGTGGAAGGGTATGGTTCCGGAGAAAGATCGGAATTCCGAGTATTCCCAACATCACTACGGGACCCCCTGAAAGCAATAATCCGGGGAGGGTAAGTTTTATGTTCTGGGTAAATTCCCAGGCACTGAGCTGGGTATACGGTGATAGCGAAAATAATTGTTTCAGGTACACGGCCATGGGTAATCCGGCCATAAGCACAATACAAATCGGCAGCATGGTGAGGAGGAGATGTTTAACGACACTACGGAGGTGGGCGCGATGCCGGAAAAGGGTAAATGCAGTAACACCGGTAACGGTAATACCGATGGCAGCTCCGGTCCAAACCCACTGCACCGGATTTATTCCGGCCAGGGTAAATGTTGCTGCAGCCAAGGCAATGCTCTGTCCGATAATGCTGCGGGGTGTGCGGGCTTTGATGAGTAAAGCCGTACACAACAGACAGAGCACTACCATGGTATGCATCAGCAGGTGATGGGGTACGCCACCCAACCGGACAAACGGTTCACCGTAATTATTCCAGTACGTATGGGCTCCTGTTGATGCGCCGAAGAGAGACGTAGGAACCGTATTGCTGATCAAAAAAAACAAAAGTGCCAACCAACGGCTGAACGCGGCTGATTTTTGCGGCAGCGCGATACGTATGAAATAGGTGACGGTACTAAGAAAAACAATGGTGGTGATGATTACTGCGGCAGCATACGACCATTGGTAGGTAAGTCCAAACCAACCAAGAATTTTTCCCATAAGTACGTTTACCCACCCAACGGCGGTAGCGGTAGGAAAGTCGTTGGTATACAAATTACGACTCAAAAACCAATGGGTATTTCCCTGAACGAATTGGGAGAGGTAATAAAAATAATCCTGCGGGTGGTGGATGGTACCCAGAAAAATATTTCCCGGCGGGGTATTCCGCATGCCGACAATAAAGTTCAGGATATTTACAACGGCGGCGATACCGATTATTCCGGCAGTGAACAACAGTTCCATGTATGTATTATGGCATGAATGATAAATTACCGGTTAAGCGTCGGGAGTTCTGGAGTTTGGCCTGAAATGAACATTATGGTGTAGGTTCTGCGGTAGGTGCTGCTGCTCCTGGCCAACCAACCGTATCTACTATTTTATTGAAAAGGTCTATGTCCAGAATACCGCTCGCCAGATGGATAACGTATTCCGGTTTGCCCTGAATTTCAAAGAAAATATCGTCGTTGGGAGATTGACCGGAACCGTTCAGGTATTTTACCCGGTAGCCTTTTAACCCTTTACTGTTGACGAATTCTTCGATGGAGCTGACACCCTTGAGTCCGGAAAATTGTTTCCACCATTCGTTTACATAGGTGCGCTTGGAACCGCTAATGTATGCTTTTTTCTTTTCGTCGTTCCGTAAATTATCAACACCGATGAGTACGTTTGACTGCGGCAATATATTTCCCCATTTAATGGCGTATATATCGTATATGTCGTCGGGGAAGGTGACCAGTTCCATGCTTTGCGGCGTCTGAAAAGTATACGGATATTTTTTCCCTTTATTGGTAACCCATTTATCGGTATCCGGATAAGTAACTTTTGGTGCGGCTGGCTCTGGTGCGCTGGTAGCCGGAGCATCGGTAGGAGAGTTTGACGGACCCAGATAGGTGGTACCTGCGGGTAAAACGACTGTGCCGTCACGTTTTTTGGCGAAACTGTACTGGATAACGATGAAGCCTAAAAGTAATAATCCGCCTACACCGGCGATGGCGGCAACTTTAATAAGGGAACTTAACTGTTGTTGTTCGTCGCTTGCGCTTGTTTGATCTGCCTCCATAGTAGTTACCTAGAATACACCACAAATGACAAACTGAAAAGGGGGTGGGAAAGGGTGTATTGTGCGTTTCCATTTTATAGTACACTAGTACCGTTAGGTTTGTATTTATGGCACGTATGACCCTCTTACATTCTACCCGTGTACGTTTTGCGATTGTGTTTTTGGTGATCTGCTTTTTTACCTTGGTCGGATTTTCGCCAACCATGTACGAATGGTCCATTAAAGATAAAACGAAACCGATCCGTTTTTTTGAACTGGTCCATAATTTCCCAACGGACTATAACTTTTATTTATCCCGTATACGGCAGGGGAAAGAAGGCGCCTGGCTGGCAAAAGAAAAGTACACCAGTGAAGCACATGATCCCAGCCTCCTGCAGATACTGTATGTGATGATCGGGAAAGTGGCAGACTGGTCGCATGTGCAGACGCCGTACCTCTGGTTTGCGTATCACACGATGCGGGTGTTTTTCGGCGTGTTTTTGCTGTTTGTATTATGGAAGTTTGTGGAGTGGCATACCGACGGATTCCGGACACAGATATTTACCTATATTCTGGTGATTACGGCTTCGACCTGGCCTAAATTTGAAATGGTGGCAGGGTATCCGCGTTTTGGCGGATATATGCCGTGGTGGACACAGATAGACAGTCTGCAAAGGATCTTATTTCTGCCGCACGTGTTGGTGGGGCAGGCATTGCTGTTGTTCATCGCCTGGGTACTGGCAGGTGGGTTTATATCCCGGGTAAGCGGCAAAATAGTGCATCCCGGAAATTATATATTTCTGGGAATAGTAGGGATTATATTAGGAATTATTTTCCCGCCGGTACTGTTTTTCCTGTACTTTTTACTGTTTGTCCTGACTATCGGTGAATTGTTCTGGGGGTGGCTGTATACCATCGGGACGGGTAAAACGATGAAAGAATATGTAAAGTGGTTGCGGCACTGGGCCGTGCATCATTTTGCCGGCCGGGTACTATTCGGTATATTATCTATCCCCACATTTCTGTATTTTTCTTTGCTCATGTCGCAATACCCCTGGAAGCGACTGGTGGAATACGACACCATCGTAAAAGCTCCGTTTACCTTCTGGGAATATTTTATGGCCCTCGGACCTACGTTCCCACTGGGGGTACTCGGGGGAATACTGCTGCTGATAAATTTCGGATCGCGCGACGCCAAACGGTTACGGATTGTCGTAACCTGGGTAATTGCCTGGCTTACGCTCATGTTTATATTTACCAAAATTCCGCAGCAATCACCGTCCCGGTTCGGGCAGATGATGCCGCAGGTGCCATTGGGAATTTTAACGATGTATCTGTTTGCCCAGCTAAAAGAGATGGTGCAGAAAAAAGTGAAGGTGAAACGGATTTCGGCCGCCGTTTTTGTTGTTCCGGCATTGTGTATTCTGTTCGGACTAGGGACGATGGCATCGTCGTTTATGTGGCTGAAGGATTTTGTGGATCACAAGATGCGGGCGGATGTACCGTTGGTTCCGACCGGCGCCAGCGTGATGTATCCGTTAAAAGATTTAATAGAAGCCAGTATCTGGCTGGAAACATATACGCCCCGGGATGCCGTAGTACTGGCCGGACATGCGACCAGTAACTATCTTCCGGTATACAGCGGGAATACCACATTTGTCGGGCATGCCAATACGGTGAATCTGGAAATTAAACAGGCGGCGGTAACGAACTTTTTTGTACAGCGGTTATCCGTTCAGGAGGAACTGGCCTGGCTTCGACAACAGGGTATATCCTACATACTGTATGGTCCGGAGGAAATGGAAATGAATGGGGGAAAGATAGATTTGAATGAACTGTATCCGATGTTGGAAGAAGTGTACCAGAATACGTTCTTCCGGATATATAAAGCGCCGTAACGCTTAGGCAATTTTCTTTTTCCGTTCCTTTTTTGGTTTTTCCGGTCTAATACGAGCGGTAAATTCGGTAATTTCTTCCCGAACTTCCGGCTTGACGGTTACCGTATATCCCTGTTTATCACAGACTTGGAGTAATGCCGCCAACATGGGTTTTAGTGAACTAACAACCGCAATACGATCGTATTGTTGTTCATCATGATCCTTGCTGTGAGGTAAATCCGAATAGAGTCGTTGCTGGTCCCGTCTGTTTTGAATACAGGCAGTGCGTCCTTCCCGCCAGTGGGCAATTTTTCCCCACATGCCGTGCATTACCCGGGAAAGTGTTTCCAGATTGCGGTTTGTTCCATCCTGTACGCCGAATGCTTTTGCATGCAGAATGACGTCACTTACGGTGTCTATAAACGTTTGTACGTCCGGAGTCATACCCCGATCGGGAATCATAACATCGGTAATATACGTGGCCATGATGGCTGCTGCGCTGCGGTTGTTATTCAAATCCGGTTTGGTAAGCAGATGGGGGAGAATAATCCGTGGATCGGTAACGACACCGTCAGGCGTTTTGGTGCGTCTCCCTACGTTTTCACCCGCAATATACCTTCTGGTTTTTCTACCACTGTTAATTTGTGATGTCGACCAATCCCGATGGACTGCATGTGCTGCAGCATCGAGGGCAGTTGCATGACCATTCACTGCAAAGATGCGTGAACGTAAGCGTTTCTCGGCATCTTTACGGGTAAGTGCCGATGCCGTTTCGCCTGCGTGGGTTTCTGTGGATATGAGCGACTCCAGGGTAATCTCACGTAGCTGTTCTTCCACTTCACCTTTAGGTCTTAAATCGAAACGGACGTTGAGCATGCTGTCCCAAAGATCGGTAATATTTGTCGCTTCTATCCGTTTTATGTTGCGGTTCCTGAGGGCAATAATATCGGCACGGGAAAGGGGATGGACATCTACCGGATTGGCTGTGGTTCTTACGGTAGCATTTACCATGGCGTCTACCATACTGGCCGCTACCGTAATACTCTTTAAGCGATTATCCGGCGTGGTATTGGCCCAGGTGTTTTTGTAATCGCCGTGGCCGAATGACCAGCCGGTATGAATTACAACCGCCGTTTCCCAAATAAGTTGTTCTACCTGCGGGCATTGGTTCAGTTTGTCTATGATCGTACCTTGAGTTTCCCGCCAGCGCTTCATTTCCGCGCGGAAGTTTTGTCCTCCCCGCGGATCTCCCATACGTCGGTCCAGATTATCCGCTGTCAGTAATACATTTGCAAAATTATCGCCTTCGTATTCGTCCCGCATATCTGCAGGAAAAGCCTGATAATTTTCTACTATTTCAGCCGGATTAAATTCTTTTGGTTGCGAGCCTACTTTGGTTTCATTTATGACTGCACGGGTATTCAAATATGTTCCGTGGGAACACATCAGTTCAATTTGTCTGCCGACGCCGTTGTTTTCCATCATTTCGGTTACCAGTGTGCCGAGTATTCGGTGCACTCTGTCTTCTTCCGCTGCTGCCGATTCCGGTTTTTCGTACCAGGAACCATACCCGGAATCCATCGAAGCACGTGGTTTGGCGAATCCGATTAATACCGGTGAAGGGCTGAGTGTTTCTCCCATAGCTAGTTGGATTATATCAAAATGGCATGGTCACATCTGAAATATTGATTAAATCAACTATAGGACCTTGTCAGGGGAGGCCTTGATAATGGTGCTAGGACAATGAGATTCGGAGGCGCAAGAGTTCTTTCAGTGTCATAAGGATCATGACGATGCTGCCGCCTTTGGCAAGTCCCGCGCGGCGGGGATAGTAGGGAACACCGACTTGGGTAAGTTTGGCTCCCTGTTTCCAGGCTTTGTAAATGACTTCCGGTTCGATAAGAGCGCTTCTGGGGTGCGCGGTGATGGTAACCGCATCGAGTATGTTTTTGCGCCAGAGTACCGCTGTTGATATTTCCTTGACGGGAACGCCGAACAGTATGCGGTAAATGAGATGGAATACATAGGAATTGAGTTTTCGGGTAAACGGTTCGTCCCGCATGAGACGGTAGCCGATAACCACATCGTTTCCGTCTATTTTATTCAGGAAAAGTTTTATGTCGTCCAGTGCGATCTGTCCGTCACCGGGAGCCAGGAAAATAAGTTCTTTTTTGGCGCCGCGATAGCAGCTGGTAATGGCACCGGAAAATCCCAGATTTTTAGGATGGTGAATAACGCGGATGTGTTTATGTTTTTTTGCCAGGCGATCTAAAATTTCTCCCGTGGTATCGGTAGATCCGTCATTCACGAAAAGAATTTCTCCGGTAGGGGAGTATTTTTTAAGTGCAGCCAGTGCATCCTGGGCTACATGTTCTATGTTTTCCGCTTCGTTGTACGCGGGGATGGTGATGCTTACTGCATGCATGAGGCTCATTATAGCTTCCCGGTAGGGGAAAAGGGAGGTATGAGAGTGGTAGGGTGGCGGAGCGTAGCGCAACTCTCCTGTTATTGATGTATCGATGGAGAACTTTTCGTGTGTTTCTTATATAATGAGTCGAAATGTCTGAGAGTATTCCCGCCGTATCCGTACTTATTCCGTGTTATAACGATCAATCTGTTCTTCCGAAACGGTTTGCCGAGCTGTATGCCGTGGTGTCACAGGCATTTCCGCAGTTTGAAATAGTAATTTTGGATGACCGCAGTGCCGACGACAGTTGGCGCGTGCTGCAGTTGTTGGCAAAGTCCAAAAAGGGTGTGCGGTTATTGCGGCACGACGAGAATATGGGGATAGCCAAAACATTTTCCGATTTGTATGCCGCGGCAAAGCATCCGTATGTGGTGACGTTTAGTTTTGATGTGGAGTGGGAAATTAAAGATATTCCGCTGCTGATTGCGGCGTTAAAGGACAGTGATTTAGTGGTGGGGCAGCGGAAGCTGAAAGCGTACCCCTGGCACCGGCATGTGATTTCGTGGTCTCACAATATGTTAAATCGTGTATTGTTTGGTGTGGATACGTTTGATGCGCAGAGTATAAAGGCGATGCGGCGGGAAATTATTACCGATATTCCGCTGTCGTCTCAAACGGTATATTACGAAGCGGAGCGGGTAATCCGGGCTATCCGTTTGGGATACCGGGTGCGGAGTTTACCGATCCGGCATTATGCATCGGAAAAGTTGCAGCACAGTGGCTGGCGGGTAAGGTTGGTCGGCGGGGCATTTTTAGATATGATAGCGTTGTGGTTTCGGATAACGTTTTATGAACAACCCATCTTTTCGTATCGGCATAACCGGTAGCGATGGCTTCATCGGTACGCATGTAACCAAACTGTTGAATGAAACGGAACAGACGGTTATACCTTTTGTGGGAAATTTACTGGATCCGGTGGCAGTGACGGAATATTTCCAAACGAATCGGATTACGCACATGATTCATTTGCTGGGAACATCGCGTCCGCCGTTTACCCATCAGCTGGAAAAGAATGTAACCATGACGCAGCAGCTTCTGGAAATCGGTATTCCGTACGGATTAAAAACGATGCTGTATTCATCTACCGGAATCGTGTACGGTGAGAGTGAAAACGGAGAATTATTTTCGGAAACGGATACACCGCACCCTACAAGTGATTACGGGTTAACCAAATTGTTTGCAGAGGAGTGTATACAGCGGTACCACCGTACCGATGATCTGCACTATGTCATCTTGCGGTTTTCCAACGTATACGGACCGGGGCATTACCGCGGGGTGCTGTATGATTTGCTGACGTCCATAAAAGAATCGGGGAATGTAACGATAACCGGAGACGGGAATCAGCGGCGGAATTTTATTCATGTGGATGATGTATGCCAGGCGTTACTGAAAGCGCTTTCGTATTCAGAATCGGATACGTTTAACATCGGAAATGTGCAGGCGAATACGTTAAATGACTTGGTCCTTTTACTAAAAGAACGGTACGAATTTACCGTACAGAATGCGCCGGTAGACACCACGAAACCCCGCGCCAGCGGGATGAATGTAGAGAAGGCGAAAAAGGTATTGGGTTTCGAAGCGCAGAAAACGATGGAAGCGTTTCTGGATGAGTTAGGATGAGAGCGGTGCAGAGCTTTTTACTCATCGTTGGACTCAAGTACCGTTAACCATTACCACCCGTTGTTAATCGCCTGTAACTCTTCGTAAAAATCCCTGCACCACTCTCCTTTTTAGAATTGTGTGGGCTTTTCATTCTTTACCCTGAAGTGGTCTCGAAGGGCGCAAAAAATGCACATGCGCGCACCCCTTAGAAATGCGTAAGGAATAGCTTGTAACTCCTCGTAAAAACCTACACTCGGTTTTACTCTTCGGTTGAAGCACGTGAGATGGACAGCGGGAGTATAATGGGCTTCAAGAGGAACGAATGGGAATATTCGACAAGGTATTTAAGAAGCCCACAGTGCAGGTTGATGATTGTATTTGGATGCGGAATATAGGTAATAAACCGGCATCTATTTGGGTTGACTGTAATGCGTACAATGCGTTTGGCGAAACGTATACTTTTTCTGTTGTTTTGGCGTTGCGGAATTTGGGAACCAGCAGGAATGGTTTTCCGACAAAAGAAGTATTTGATGAACTGATATACCCTGTAGAAACCAATATCTACAAAGCAATTAAGAATACGAAAGCGCATTTGGCAGGGAGATTAAATAACGACGGGAAAGAATTATTCTTCATTTTCACCAGTGAACCGGAAAAAATAAAATCCAAAATAGAGCAAATGATGAAACAGTACAAGGATTGTGATTATAAAATTCAGGCGGAAGAAGACCAGGAATGGAAAAGTTATTTTTTTATGCTGTATCCGCCTAAAACTGAAAGGCAAAAGTTTCATAATCTACGGTTGGTGCAGAAATTTGTGGAGGGCGGGGATGATGTAAAGCAATCCCGGAACATCGAACATCTGTATTTTTTTAAGACTGCGGAACAACGCAAAAATTTTATGACAGACGTGCGGAAATCGCCTTTGAAACCGAAAGAGGTAAAAGAATATGAAAATAAAGAAGTAATATTTCCGTATGCCCTGGAAGTATATATTCCGGCGACGATGGAGCTAGAAGCTATAAATACTCAGACGGATATGTTGTTAACGTTTGCGGGAAAATATGAATCGATATTCGACGGCTGGTCGGCAAGTGTGGTACGGTGATAGGATAAAGTGGTTCGCGAAAAAAATTGATAGAAACAACAATGTTGCAGGTATGCAACATGTCGGCATTATCATTGCAGAATATTGACATTCTGCAACTATCATGATATATTTGAGGCTAATATGAGATGCCATCAGCCCCAAAAGTTACCAATAAAAGTCAATTACGACTCCCTTGCTCTATTGATGAGTCAGGCTAACTACACTGTCGGAGAATTAAAAGGACTACAAAAGAGTCTGAAAAATCCACTCCTATTAATTGCTCCGCTTACGACAAAAGAAGCCACGGTAAGTTCCAAGATAGAGGGTACGCAAAGTACTGTAAAAGATGTTTATATGCATGAAGCAGGTGGCATTACAAAGCATAGCGACGTTATTGAGGTGTCGAACTATAAAAAGGCAATGTATCACGCAATGGAGGAATTATCGAAGAGGCCCATCAGTCTGAATTTAATAAAGACAGTCCACAACATTCTGTTAACGGATACCCGCGGGAACGCATCAAGGGGTGAGTTTAGAAAAGAACCTGTCTGGATTGGGGTGCCCAATAGTCCGATCGAACAGGCAACATACGTACCACCCTCTTGGGAAAAGGTTCCGGACTATATGGCAAATCTTGAATCTTATTTTCATTTCGACAATGAAGATGCACTAGTTCAAGCAGCGTTAATACATTATCAATTTGAAGCGATTCATCCATTTTATGATGGTAACGGTAGAATTGGGAGATTACTTATCCCTTTATTCTTATTTTCCCGGCGTCGATTGAATTTACCGATACTATATCTCAGTGGGTTCTTTGATGCGGAAAAAGACAAATATTTAGAGGCACTACATTCTGTCGATCAGAGTGGAGTTTACGACCCATGGGTTGCTTATTTCCTGCGAGCGGTTATTGCCCAGGCTCAGGCGACAGGTGAGTTAATAAACAAAATAATTTCTTTACATGATGAGCTGCTTGAACGAACCGTGCAGCTAAAGTCTCCCTATATGGTTCGTTTAATTGACTTCATGTTTAAGCAGCCGGTTTTTAAAATAAATCAGGCAGCAGATGAACTCAAAGCGCATGGTGCGACTATTATTCGTTTGCTGAGGGAGTTAGACAGGCTGGGTTATATTGTCGAAGTTTCCGGTCTCAAGAAAGGAAAAATATTTATCTTTAAGCAGTTGGTTTCCTTGTTGTAGGTATGGCTAGTCGGCAAGCGTGGTGAGAGAGGGTTGAGAGGCGCGTTGCTTCAACCGCAGTTAAATTCAAGCGAATTATCTTTCCGTCGATGGTTGGTGGTATATTGCCAGATCCACTGTACCGCTACCACGATCAGGATCGCATACAGGGGATAGAGGGGGATGAGGAATCTTCCTTCGACCCATTCGGTGGCGGATGCCAATACGTGTTGGATAGCAAAGAGTCCGGATACCCAGATGAAAAATGGCTTACGCTTCAGCAAACTGACGATAATGCCGATACCGGAAAGCAGATAAAGGATTGCCCCTCCGACGGGATAAAAGTTAATACTGGCGGTAGCGAAGGTGGCGAAGGCGGATTGCGCGCCGCATGCCCGTACAGCGGGTTCACATAAATATTTATTCCATTTAAACCGACAAATAGGCACCGGCGGATTTACCGTAACATCCTGCGAACAGGTATTGAGTTTTTCCACGAATCCTTCCGGGTGATATGGTGCGGTGGTAGCGATGTTGTACGTCATCCGTGCTACGTGCAGCGCGTAGGGTATCGGGTGGGTTTTGATTGCTGCCAGACTCAAATCGCGATAGAGCTGGTCTACTTTCCATTCGGGAATAATGCCGTCATTTAATATGAGCTGCACATCCCACCACGGGTCATACATAACCTCTTTTCCCGCACCCCAGCGGCCATACCGTTCCAGGAAAAACTTCATAATGGGGTGATCGTCGGGTGGAAGAAAGTGTCCCACCGTAACCACGTTGTTGTAAATATGCCGTCCCTGCAGAATGGAAAGCGCCCACACGTCGTTGATCCGGAAATTAAAGTACATCCAGCCGGCGATAATACCGATACCTACCAGTGCAGGGAGGTGCAATACTGCCAGGCGTTTTTTGTAGGGTGCCAGCATGTGCAGATGGGAAAGGAATTTTGGTAAAAAACGGGTAAGGTGGAGGGTGTCCCAGATCCAGATTGCGAGCGAAATATAAAACAGCATCTGAAAGACGTAGCGGGTAAGGGTGGCCACGGCAGCGACTAAAACCAGTAGTGCGGGGTGGGACCATTTTTTGCCGTTTAACCAGCCGTCCAGAATAACGATCCAGAGTAACAATAACGTAGCCGTAAGCGTTTCCGACATCATAAAGGTGGCGTAAATAATCTGGAACGGCAGCAACACGTAGACCGCCGCAGTAATGAACGGCCAGGGACGCGGGAGGTGTTTTTTCATGAGCAGGTACATGAGTGTGGCACCGATAACGAGTAATAGGAGTTGCAGGAGCGGCACCATGACCATGCCGAACGGCCATGGCTGGGAAATGAGCGGGACGACAATGAGTCCGTACACCGGACCGAAGAGGGTTTGCGGTTTGTACAGGTTAAATGGCTGTATGGGGAACACTTCGCCGGTATAAAAGTATTGGGCCAATGTGGCGTAAAAGAAGGAGTCGGGGATATCAAATACCCCGATGGTAACGGCTAGGGCTATGCAGGCGATGCCGATGAAGCTACCAAGAATAATTAATAGTAATGGTTTCAGTTTGTGCATAGTGTATATTTTGTAATTTTTTAAGAGTTGCTGCAAGCGAATATCATGTATTACTTGTTATTGGAACGTGGGGGCGGGTACACGCATATCCATTTTTTCTGCTCGTCGGACTCAGTCCTGGGTGGCATAAAAATTAGACAATTCCCCGCGCCTTTTCACTCGCAAAAAAATGACATGCGTTTACCTCTTAGCAATGTGTAAGAGTCGCCTGTAAATCCCACCTGCGCTAAAGCTTCGGCAGGCAGGCTTCGTAAAAACCCCCGCGCCACTCTCCTTTTTAGGATCGTATGGATTTTGTAATTTGCGTCTAGTTTGTGTTTACTTTGAAAACCCGGACGGTTGGATTTGCAAATATTTCCGTAAGTACCGTGGGGTACAGTGTGCCGGTCGTATTGAGTGCCTGTTCATCCGGTCCGTAAAAGACGTACGATATATCGTTATCCTTAAGCGTCCTGATGGCTTCTTCTTCGGTATATTCTCCCGAGAAGAAGCGCTGGGAAATCCATTGCCGTTCGCCCCAATCGGGGAAGCCGTGAGGGCCGCCGATAAAGACGCGGACGTTGGCAAACCCGGGAAGTATTTCTCCAAAATATTCACGTACCATAATGCCGCTGCGTTTGGGTAATGTATCCACAAACCGGACACCATCCATCGTGCTTTTCTGCGGGTACATATTGCTCCAAAAGTTTTTCTGGGCGTTTAACACTTGTGTGGTAAAGACGTAAGAAAAGACGAGTGAGACGATGGTGATCGAACCGAGCAAAACAATTTTAGTTCCGCCGCGGAGTTTTGCCGGAAGTGTTTGTAACAACTGCCAGACCCCTATACCTGCCAGTATCCCGGCGGGTAAATATTGGTAGCCATCGGTCATGCGGAAGTTGGCGACCGGGAACCAGGAGTAATGGGAGAACGGGACTAAAATATACGGTCCGAAGACCCAGGCGAGCATCATGAAGATAATCAGTTTTAGGTGTGATGTCCAATGTTTCCAGCGCAGCAGTGTCATAATCATTGCCAATACAATGAAGGGATAATAGAGGAGAAGTGTGGAGGCATATTGGGTGAGTAACAGTTGGTGCGTCCACCAGCTTTTTTCTGCCGCCTGCCAGGAGTCCCAGGGTATGCCTTTGGCAAATTCCAATTTTATAAGGAATCCGGCGGCACCGACGGCTAAAGCGGACAACAGAAATGGCGGGAATACTTTGCTGAATGATTTGGTGAAAATACTCCAGACAGCCCAAATTGCCATAGACGTCATGCCGAAGGTGACCATATACGGCGGCAGTACCGTAGTGGCAAGTAATGCGAGGAGTATAAGAGCGATAATGCGCAGTGGTGTGGGTTTTTTTACCGTTACCCAGAGTACGCCGATATACAACATGCCTATTGCTTCACCCCAGGTATGATGGGGTAATCCGAAATGACGGTCAAAAAGGACATGGCTGGGGAATGACGGTTCCCAAAGCGAAAAGGCCCGGTCTAGCGTGGTTACGAGTGGTCCGGTTTCCAGGGCTAGAGCAAAAAAGAGCGCATAGAGGTGGATTGCTTTGGGAAGGAGTAGGGTAATGAGCCAATAGGTAAGGGCAAACACCAATACGCCGCCAAGAACCTGCGCGATAATGTACATTTGCACGGGTACGATGTTAAGGAGAGCCGCGATTTTCCCCAGAAAGACGAAAAACACTTCGACAAATACCATGGGGGTAGGGCGGGTGGTATGAGTATCGACGACGCCCCAGGCTCCGTCTTTGGCCTGGTAAATCATGGAGGGATAGTAAAAGTTTTTACCGAGTACGGTATATTCGTGGCCGGAAGGGGCAATGGTGTTGGGACGGTTGGTAACAAAAAAGTACACGCACACTTGCACAAAGAGCAGGAAAATAACGAGGAGCATGGGCATTTCCTGAGCGAGCATTTTCTTCAACGACATGAAATTATGATAGGGGGAATTACGCGATTATTCAAGGAAAAGGGTGGGTGTGGCGGGGAGAGAAGCGGGTATCATTTTTTAAACGTCATCGGAAAGTGGAGTGACGGAGAGCGGTGCAGAGTTTTTTACTCATCGTTGGACTCAAGTACCGCTATCCATAACCACCCGTTGTTAATCGCCTGTAACTCTTCGTAAAAATCCCTGCACCGCTCCACGTTTAAGGATTGTGTTAACAGTTACCAATTCGTTTTTGGGACGTATTTGAGGAGTTGTTTGGTATCGGGGTAGGTGGTTTTTACCCAGTCGATATATGTTTTCAGTCCTTCGTCTATGGATACTTCCGGTGAATAGCCAAGAAGTTTTTTGGCTTTTTTGGTATCCGCTGCGTGTCTCATGACGTCGTTGGGACGGGAGGGGAGCATGATCGGCTCAAATGGTAAGCCGGTGTGTTGGCAGACAATTTCCGCAATCCGTTTAACGGATACTTCCTGACCCCGGGCTATGTTTATGGTTTGGCCGATAAGTGAATCTTCTTCCGCGGCGGCGATAACGCCGTTTACCGTATCGGAAATATAGGTAAAATCGCGGGATTGCGATCCGTCACCATAAATAGTGGCTTGTTTGCCGGCGAGGGCGCGGATTACAAAGCGGGGGATTACTTCTCCGTATACACCGTCGAAGTGACTGTATGGTCCATAGGTGTTAAACGGTCGCACGGTAACGACCGGTTGTTTCATGTGCCGATAATATAACTGGCCATACAGATCCGACATGTACTTACTCATGCCATATACCGTAACCGGGTCCATGTCATGATTTTCCCCGATGAGTCCCTGCGAAGCCGAGCCGTATGCTTCCGAAGAAGAAATTATGACTATCCGTTTGGTGTGGTGTTTTTGGGCAGCCATAAGCAAGGTCAGCGCGCCGGTAACGTTTACGTGGTGGACTTCCATGGGATGGTTGAGCGACAGGCGTACACAGGCAACCGCCATATGAATAATCACGTCGGCTTTTTTTACCGTACGGTCGATTACTTTCGGATCGAGTACCGAACCTTTCACCACCGAAATACCTGCTTGTTTTAACTCCGCCGCAGTACGTACTGCAGAATCAAATGTGTCCAATACGGTAACGGTGTTATTCTTCGCCAATGTTATAGCCGTATGGGAGCCGATAAATCCGGCACCTCCGGTAACTAAAATGTTCGAGTTGGTGAGATTCATAGTAGGTTGTTAATTGTCCAATATGTATAATTCGGGCAATCAGCAACAGAAGTTAGCTTTTCTTAACCTCTTTTATAATATTGTCGATAATGAAATCCTGTTCTTCGTTGGTAAGTTCCGTGAATATGGGGAGCATGATGGTTTCTCGGGATGCCAGTTCCGTAACCGGTAGTTTCGTTTTTAAATGACGGTATGGCGGTTCCAGATGCGCGCCGGGAATACCGCGGCGGGTGGAAATGCCTTTTTCCAGTAATGCCTGCATAACCTTGTCCCGGATTTTGGCACCACCGGGAAGCCGGATCATGTAGGTCTGAAATGTATGATGGAATTTCGGCGGAATATACGGCGGGACAATGTGCGGATAATCTTTAAATGCGTTGGTATACCGGGCGGCTATTTCCTGGCGGCGGGAAAATATTTTATCTATTTTTTTAAATTGGGAAACGCCGAGAGCTGCATGAATATCGGACATGCGGAAGTTGTACCCTACGATGGGGTATTCTTCAAACACAATGGTTTTACTGGCATGGCGATCTATAACGGATACGGAAGCGCCATGTGCCCGCAGCATTTTGGCCGTTTCAAACCAGGTTTTTTTCTTGGTAGTTAATAATCCGCCTTCAGCAGTGGTTATACATTTACGGGGATGGAAAGAGAAGGCGCCGATATCGCCGACGGTTCCGGCGTTTTTTCCGTATGCAGTGGCTCCCAGGGCGCAAGCCGCATCTTCTATAACCCGCAGATTATGTTTTTTGGCGATGGCCATAATGGGTTTCATATCGGCCATCAGACCGATTTGATGGACCACGAGAATGGCTTTGGTTTTTTTTGTGATTTTTTTCTCTATATCCTGCGGATCAATATTATATGTACGTGCGTCTATATCGACGAACACCGGCGTGGCACCGGCATGTACCACACAGTTGGTACTGGCAATGTAGGAGAAGGAGGGGACCAGAACTTCATCTCCGGGTCCGATTTTTAGTATGAGTAATGACATGAGCAGTGCAGTGGTGGCGGACGAAGTAGCTACGGCATACGGCGTATCGATATACTCTGCCAGGAGTTTTTCGAATTCCAGTACTTTGGGGCCTTGCAGCACCCAGCGGGATGCGACCACATCTGCAACTGCCTGTTGGTCTTCTTTGGTAAAGTATGGTTTGGCTACGGGAATATTCATATGTTGTACGGGTCCTGCCTTCCGACAGCCCCGCATCCACCCGCAAGGGGACCCCGGCTGGCGGGGCTCCCCGTCGGAAGTCACCCGTGAACTGCCGTATTCCCTTTTAGGTACTATTATTTTGTAAATTTTTTGCTCGAGCCGGTTACTTTTCCCGGTACGCCGGTAACGACAGAGTAGGGCGGTATAACTGTGTTTTCCGGTATAACGCTGCCGGCGCCGATCACACTGTGATGGCCGATCGTGCACCCCATCAAAACTACCGCGTTCGTGCCGATAAAGCAATAGTCTTCTATATGTACATCGGCGTGGTCGATGTGCGGGTATTTGCGTTCGCTGATACAACGGTGAACGGTGGAGTGGGAAATAATTTGTGCGCCGCTGCTGATGTTGCAGCCTTTTCCGATGGTTACACCAGCATGCAGCGCATCCACCAGCGTAAATGCGCCGATCCAGGTGCCTTCGCCGATAACGGGAGCACCCAGTATCCAGGCATGGGGATTATAGGGATTGGGAGGGATGCCATGGTCAAAGTTCATATATAGCGTTCGTGTGCTGCACGGTTGAAAACGATTGTATTGTATCACTTCAGTTCGTTCTCTAATATTTGTAATCCATATTACATTTGGGGGTTGTGGTTATCGCGAAAAACAGGTAGGGTAAGCACATAAGGGAGGGGCAAATATGTTAAACCTGAATTCGATGATGATGAGTTCCGACCAACCAAAGGTAATGGCGGAGTTTTATGAGAAGGTGCTTGATAAGAAACCGGATATGGTAGATGGCGACTGGTATGGATTTAACGTGGGCCCGATGTTTTTGGGAATAGGGTTGCATGACAAAATTCACGGAAAAGCCAAGGACGCAGACCGGATTATTATTAACTTTGAAACGAAGGAAGTGCAAAAAGAATTTGACCGGATCAAAGCCCTGGGTGCTACCGTAATAAAAGAGCCGTACCAGATGGATCCGAAACAACCGATGCTGATCGCGACGTTTGCCGATCCGGACGGGAATTTGTTCCAGTTAATGAGTCCGTGGGAAGGGTAAGCGGGGAAGGCGAGAAGCGGGTGTCATTTTGGGCTCGTCATCGGATATTGGAGTGACGGAGAGCGGTGCAGAGTTTTTTACTCATCGTTGGACTCAAGTACCGTTGACCACTACCACCCGTTGTTAATCGCCTGTAACTCTTCGTAAAAATCCCTGCACCACTCTCCTTTTTAGAATTGTGTGGGCTTTTCATTCTTTACCCTGAGTATTATCGAAGGGCGTGAAAAAATCACTACGCGTACCCCCAATATTTCTGTTGAAGGCGCCTTTGCATTTTTACCCTGAAGTGGTCTCGAAGGGCGCAAAAAATGCACATGCGTATACCCCTTAAATACCGGATACTCCCTGTGTATTTTTACTAGAGTAAACAGTGGGATTAGTTTGCTACAATGAATGGACATGAAGGGTTTATACCGGTTTCTGCCGCTGGTGATACACGGAATTTTACTTGCTACGTTAGGGTTTCTGTTGGTATGGAAACTAAACGTCGGCATGACCCGTTTTTTTGATATAGATGAATTTTCGTATCTGCACTGGGTGGGAAATTTAGCCGCGGGGCAGCGACCGTATGTCGATTATTTCATGTTTTTTCCGCCAGGGTTTTTGTTCTTCTTTCTGCCGCTGTTTTGGATATTCCCCGGAGATCCGAACATTTTCGTGGGTGGAAGAGTGCTGGCGCTGATTATATTTATTGCGTTGCTGATTGTGGTGAGCGCGCTCTATGGAAAATTGCGTTCGTGGAAGTATGCATTGCTTCCTTTGGTTTTATTGGCATTTTTGCCTATGCCCTACGACAAACTCGTAGAAATCCGGCCGGATAATTTGTCTACGGTATTTGCGGTATTGGGTGTGGCGTTTCAGGTGTATGCCGGTATGTCGGTATCCAAACGGGCCCGGTATCTGTGGTTGGGAGCTGGCATATCACAAGCGCTTTCGCTGATCGTATTTCCCAAGACCATACCGTTTACCGTGGTTTCTTTTGCCGGAGCGGCATTATATTTCTGGTGGTTTTCGTTCCGGAAAAGCGGCGACGGAGCGGGGGATGTGTTTAAACGCATAGTGCAGTCTCCGCTCTGGTGGTTTGTCGGTGGGTTTGCTGGGTCGATGGGAATACTGTTCCTGTGGTTGCTGACGCTCGGAGATTTCGGACAGGTGTGGTATTCGCTCACCCTGCTGCCGTTTGAAGCAAATAAAATATCAAAATTTTATATTATGGAGCCGCATCTGTTCTTTTTCCCGAACGGATCGTTCTATGGTGCTCCCGGATTAACCAACGGATACCTGGCAAATCATGCCATCTGGGCCTTTGGGATTGTGGTAGGAATCGTGCGGCTGTTTACGCCGTTCGTGACTGCTGACGGAGACAGAAAACAGGTAATCGGGGAAGTGCTGATGGCAGGGTCGTTTATGTTGCTTTCCGCGCTGTACGTGATGTTTTATCCCATGAAACACAGTCAGTATTTAATTCCCATTGCCGTATTTGTGGCGTTTTACGCCGCAGACGGATTGGAAGGGATATTGACCTGGTTAAACTTGAAGGTGGGTAAGTGGGCGGAAGTGGGACTGCTGATAGTGGTAGCAGGTTTGTGTATCTGGATTACGCCGCAGGTAAATTCGGTAAAACTTTCGTGGTCCAACGAAGATCAGTTGCGGCAATTGCGGTTACTGACGCAAACGGTACCGAAAAATGTTCCGGTATTTGATCTGGAAGGCCGGATGGTGTTTTGGAAGGACGGTTATGATATCTGCTGTGTCCCGTTCGGCGGGTTTATGGAGTATATGAGTATAAAACCTCCACCGGTAGCCCAGCGACTGGAAGAAAAGCAGGTGCCGTACATATATCAAAGTGATTCACGCAGAATGTATTCATTGTCGCATGCAGACAGAATTTATATACAGAATAATTACGAACCGGTAGAAGGCTGGGGAGATACGTTCTGGAAGAGGAAATGAAATCCGTACGACCCGTTCATCATATATTGATTGCCGCAGGGTTAGCCTTGCTGGTATTTGTGCTGCAACTGCGGGCGCTGCCGTCTGCCGGAATGACCTGGGACGAACCGTCGGTATTTTTGATCGGACGGGCGAATTTAAAATTTTGGATGACGGGAAACAGACAATATATAAATGATCTGCACGATAAAACGCTTTATGCAGACCATCCGATGGTGTATATGTACGGGGCGGAATTTTATCCGCCGTTTTCGTACGTACTCGGTGCAGCATTTTCGTATGTGCTGGCGGAGCGCATGCAGGTGATGCCGGTAATAGATGCGTACCATTTGGCCGGTCTTCTGCTGAGCGTAATCGGCGTGGCTGCGTTATACGGATTGTTGGTTGAAGCAGGAATTGCCACCGGGATTGCGGCAGGTATGACACTGGTGGCGGCGACGTATCCGACACTTTCCGGGCAGATGCGCAATGACGCGAAAGACGTACCCTTAATGAGTTTGATAGCCGTGTCGATGTGGTTATTTCTGCGTTTCCTGAAAGCCTGGCAACATGGGAGTGACCGGAGCAGGATACTGCTGGGAGTGGCTTCTTTTGGGGTACTGGGACTGGCTGCTTCCATAAAGCCGACTGCGTTTTTTATGATTCCCATTTGTGTGATCTGGCTGGGATTTGCCGTAAATGAAAGCCGAGTATACTACAAAACGCTAAAACCCTTCCGCCGGATATTGCTCCTGTTACCCCTGATGATTTTTGCTGCTGTGGGCGTGTTTCTGTTTACCTGGCCGTGGATTTGGGAAGATCCGATTCATCGGGCCCGGTATGCCTGGAACTTTTTTAAGGAAGTGGGCGTACTGATGCCGGTACCGCATTTGGGAAAAATGTATCGTGCCGGCGCCACATTACCGGCGGAATATCCGTTGGTTATTTTGGTACTTCAGACACCGGTATTGTTATCGTTACTGGCCATAGCAGGTATGGCATCTGCGGTTCGTACGTTTATAAAACGACATAACCCGATACCGTTATTTTTCGTGTTCTGGTTTTGGATCGGGATCGCCAGGTTTTTTCTGGACGGTGTTATTATTTATGCCAAAATTCGCCAGATTATAGATATGATGCCGGCGTTTTTTGTGCTGGCGGCATACGGTGTCGTGGCGGTAAGTGCCTGGGTGCAGCTGCGGCTGAAAACACTGCAAATTCCTGCGCGGATACGGCAGTCTTCCCGTTGGGTGGGTATGGGACTGGTGGGATTACTGCTCGTCCATCATCTTTGGATTATCGTGCGGTATTTCCCGTATGAGCCGAGTTATTTTAACGTGCTTATTGGCGGTACGCGCGGTGCGGTAGCGGCAAAATATGACGTGGAATACTGGGGAAGCGGAGTTGCGGAAGCGATGGAGTTTATAAATACCAAGGCGAATAAGCCGGTAGCCGTGTATGCTTGTTTAATGCGTCATTTGGCGGTAAATTATGCTGCGCCGGGGGTAACGATTACGCAGGTAGGGGAGCCGTATCAATATGCGCTTATTCCCAATAGTCCTTCGTGGTTCGGCAGCGGACTGAATTTTTTTAAGGAATTTTATAAGCCGGCGTATATTGTAGAGCGTGACGGTACGCCGTTATTTTACGTCTACGAAGTTACGTCGCCGCTGATCTGGCGCTGCGGAAACGAATCAAAAACCACCGACAGGTTTTAACGGATAACCGGTATTGTTTTTTACCCGTAACGGTTGAATAAATCGTCTGAGTTCTGCGCATGTATCGGTATCTGCGGTAGTGCAATTTGGGGATGTTTCGGGTATGCTGAATTTGTGGTGAGTCCGGTTGTTTTTTTTGCCCCTCCCGTGATACAACCATATCTGCTCCGAGTGCTATGCCTACGACAATATCCGGAAATACACCGTACATATCGGTCATAATTCCAGCGTATAACGCGCGGGAAACACTTCCCAAATTATTATTATCGCTGACAAAATCTACGTTCCGCCGGTTTGAAGTAATTATCGGAGACGATGCTTCGGCTGATCCGGTGCGGATGCCGGAACGGAAGTTTAGTACCGGTAAACGGTCCATTCCGGTTCGGGTGGTGCGGTTAAACAAAAACAGCGGACCGGCAGCGGCGCGGAATGCGGCAGCGAAAAAGGCTCGCGGCAGAATACTGGTATTTTTGGACAGTGACGTGGAAGTGTATCCGGATACTCTGCAGTTGATTGCGGATAAATTTAAGGATGATCATGATCTGAATGCATTAACCGGCGTATGGGATAAGCACCAGCGGACGACCAGTTTTTTCCCCCAGTATAAGGCGCTCCGTGACTGGAGTTATTGGACCAACGAACGTGATCGGGACGGGTATTATTATTTGTTCAGTACCAGGGTCGCTGCGTTACGCCGCGGCATTTTTGAACGGTTGGGCGGATTTAATGAAGCTTTCCGGCAAATGGAAGATGTGGAAATAACGTATAGGATAGCCCGCCGGTATGCGATAATTTTTGATTTTGATGTCCGGGTGCATCATGAATTTGAAGACTTCTGGCCGGTAGCCAAAAAATATTTTTGGCGGAGTTACTACTGGACGATGTTGTACAGTGAACGGAGAAAATTTGATCCGGTAGCTACGACCAGATGGGAAAGCTTGGCGGCCATTACCGGTGCGGGGATTGTGGCCAGTCTGGGATTAGGCAGTCTGGTATTTTTTCTGATATCGGCACCGATGGTCCGTGAAGTATTTTTGGGATTGTCGCTCGTCATGTTGTTGCTGCATTGCGTGCTGCTGCGAAAATTTTTAATTTTCGTATATAAAGAGAAGGGGATTCTGTTTACGTTGCAGTCGCTCGCGACCGGCATCTGTATTTATTGTTTTGTGGTCCTGGGTGCCGGCTATGCATTACTCCGGCGACAGGTATAATGGATTTATGCCGGAATTGTCTTCTTCCCGACTTCACAGATTTGCCGTTTTATTCGTATTTTTCGGTGTGCTGTTCCTGGGAATTCTGGCTGCTCCGCGGATAGGCGTGGCATGGGATGAGCCGGATAATATTTTCTCCGGCGGGGTATACTGGAAGTTTTTTGCCTCCGGATTTAATCAGTCGGTATTTTCCATACCCGATAAATCCGCCTCCATTTTCGCCAATGATATTTTTACCCAGGAGGCCAGTATTGCGCGGTATCCGCCGGTTCCCAATATATTAGGGACTGCATTAACCGTAGCCGGTTCCCGTTTGGGATTTGCCATGACGGATTCCTATATTATTTCGGTATTTCATGTCACTACGGCGATATTTTTTGCGCTGTTGGTGGCGTTTAGTTACCGTTGGGGAATCATGCTGGGGTTTTCGTACCCGCTGGCACTGCTCGGCGCACTGGTGGTGTGGCTTTATCCGACGCTCTTCGGGCACGGGTACTCGAATCTGAAGGATACGGCACAGGTAAGTTTATTTACCATTTCTTTGTATTATCTGGTGCGGGCTATTCGGGAAAACCGGAAACGGGATCTGTTTATCGGAGCCGTGGTATGGGGACTTGGGCTCGCTACCAAAATAAATCTGGTATACGTGCCGGTAATCTGGCTGGCGTGGATCGGGACTCGGGAACTGGGTCGATTGTTTCGCAGAGACAGGTCTTTCGGCCAAAAAGTAGCGCATCTGAAAAAATATATTCCCGGAATAGTCGTTTTTCCGGTTGGTTTCGCCACGATGATAGCCGTATGGCCGTATTTGTGGACAAACACGGTAACCCGGTTACAGGAAGTACTGTTTTATTTTACTTCCGTCGGACAGGGGTACCGGATTTATTGGGATGGACAATATTATTGGGTGGGAACCGGTCAATCAATGTGGTGGTATCCGTTGGAAAATATGGTGATGGTTACTCCGTTACCGCTTTTATTCCTGGCAATACTGGGCGGGTTAGTACTGGTAGGAAGTTTGGTACGCTTCAGACATAAGTCGGACTCCCGGAGTGTCCGTTTGATTTTGTTGATCTGGATGGGTATTCCCGTATTGCGTACACTCCACCCATTTGCCGCGTTTTATGACGGAATCAGGCATTTTATGGAAATACTGCCGCCGTTTTTACTGCTGGCGATGATCGGAGCAGAGTGGCTGGTGCAGCATGTTCTGCATAAAATTGACGGAAAAGGGAACAGAAAGCAGCCGATCTGGTTTGTGGTATGGCTCGCACTTCCGGTGTATTTGTTGCTGTTGAACCTGCTGTATTTTCCGTATTCCACCGGATACTTTAACATGCTTGCCAGAAATCCCAACACGTTATTTGACCGGGATATAGAAGGATTAGCGGTAAAGGAGGGGGTAGAGTATCTGCGGCAGAAATACGGACATATGTTGTTGTGGGTGCCGGTAGCAGGACACGTATCCTGGTACGAAGTAACGGCGGCAGATCAGTACGTGTACAACGATACGGATGCCGATTCCATTGTGCTCATAAATAAACGGTCGCATATTATCCCGGAAGAATTTACCGGGTTGCTGCATCCTTCCTTCCACTTGGATCACACCATTACCCGCGGCGACGCTGTATTCGGCTGGGTATACAGAAAAGGGAAGTAAACTGCTGCGCTTATTTGGTGGCGTTTTGGAGTTCTTTCAGTTCGTTATCTGCTCTGATATAGTCACTCGTTCCGGGGGTAAGTAAACCCTTGGTGTGGGTAAGTTCCGTAATGGCACGGGCATTATCTCCCGTCATCCTGTAGGCGTTCGCCAGATTGTAGTAGGCATTCGCCAAATCCGGTTTCAGTTCGATTGCGGCGGAAAACTGGGATATGGCTTCCGTGTAATTTTGTTGTGCCATATATATAGTTCCCAGCGACTGCCGGAGCAACGGATTGGTGGGATCAAGTGTAATTGCTTGCTGAAAAGCGGCTATAGCCCATTTATCGGCACCTTCTGCGATACCGAATAAGTTTTGGTAGACCAGCCCCAGATTTTCCCAGGCCGCTACATTTTTTGGGGCTAAATTTGCTGTGGCTTTGGCTTCGCGAATGGATTGCTGAATAAGTTGGGTTACTATCTGTTTATCTTTTTCCGTTAAATTTTCCAATTGGGCACTGCCCGATCCCGTGCGGTTGGCGTTGGCGATAGCACTGGCAAGGGCCAGATTGGTTTGGGAATATGCTGCCCGGAACCGGGAAGACATGGGATTAAGTTTTACTGCCTGAATTTGAATATTGTACACATCCGTGCCGTTTACGGTAGCGCTGGGTTTTACCGAACGGTAGTACACGATTTCCGCAGCATACGCCCGGAACGCAAAGTACCCGCACAGGACGAGTAGGGGTAACAGGAGTATCAGGAATCCTTTCTTTAGTATTCCCGGTATCCGGGGTAAGGTTATGGTCCAGGTGGGTGATTTGTGTTCTTCGGTGACAAAAAATATTGCCAAAGCAAGGGGTATAAGGGGAAACGTGGGAGGCAGAATGATCAGGGCGATAACCGCCAATGCGCGGCTGAAATGGCCGGCTGTAAGTTTTGTCGGTAAGAGCGAAAGGCAAAATACCAGAAACGCAATGCCGCCGAAAATTCCGGTAACCGAAAGCATATGCAGCAGAAACGTGGCGTTGGTAGAAAAGCGGACATTCCAGAGCGCCGTCATATTTAATGCAGGCGGACGATTAGCGGTAAATGCCGTTAGGAACGCTTCCGGGCCAACGCCGAATAGCGCCGTTTTGGGATCATTCATTGCCGACAGTGCGGTTGAAATTCCCGCCTGATACGGCAGAAAAGCCGTGCTGACCTTGGGTGCGAATTGGAATAAGGTGATGACAAATCCGGCGACGATACATAATAACGATACGGACCCCAGTGCCACCGACTTTTCTTTTTTATGCCGTATGCCCGGGATGATGAGCGTGAACGTGAGCGGTGCAATGACAGCCAAATACACGAGCAGTGCCAGTGGCGATCCGAGTGGAGTCCATAACGGATCAGAAAGACTGATAATCCCGG
This sequence comes from uncultured Gammaproteobacteria bacterium, assembly GCA_964629685.1. Lineage (GTDB taxonomy): Bacteria > Patescibacteriota > Microgenomatia > UBA10105 > UBA927 > CAZVTT01. Next base: position 56,852 of record CAZVTT010000003.1, on the reverse strand, counting down.
GAAATAAAATTTTTCCCAGGTTTAGGGATTGGTACGTAGCGAATACTCCCATGACACTGGCCAGCCCGATAAGCAGTTTGCGTATGAGTAGCCGCTCTTTTTCCCATGCTGACCAGCCAAATGCCATAAGGATGGCCAGACTGAAAAACGGCAGCGGTCCGAAAGCGGTAAGCAGTCCTTCCGCTTTATTTTGGGATATGAAGAGAACACTGACGGTTCCGGTTATTCCCAGCAGCAGTAATCCCGCCAACGGCCAGGAGCGGGTAATATGGAGTTTAAACTGTCCTATCCCTCCGAGTATCCACAGGAGTGCGGAAAAAAGTGCGGCACCGATAAGTAAGAAAAATTTCGCGGTATCAAACGGGTCCTGGGTAACTGGCAGAAACCAAACGGGACTAATACCGATGGCAACAAGCAGGGGAAGCGTGCGGAGAAATTGAATCCCCCGGACGGGTGGCGTTAGCTGTACTTCGTCGGGCATGCACCTATGATAAAGGATTTAGCCAATAAGGTAAAATCGGAATTTGTGACATTTTCCAGCGGGGAAGGGCGGCCAGGGTGAAACAAAATACACTATAATACGAGTACATGCGCAATACTGAAAGAGGGTTATGAAATATTGGCTGATTGCTGCCGGAAACGTGATCGTTATTTTTTTGTTGGTGTTTATCGCCGTGGCGTATTACCGTTCCACCCGGATACTGACTGTCCGTGATCAATTGAGCGGAGACCAGTTGATGATTGAAGAGGTATTCCCTTTGGAACCCGGCTACGCTGTTGTCTGGTTATCGACTGCCGATGGGAATCAGATTGTAGGGCAGTCACAACTTTTAGCCAGGCGACAGTATCACGATATACCTATAGACCTATACAAGGCGAATAACGAAGATGAACCCCAGGGCCACACAGTGAGGGTCCGTCTCTATAAAGATAAGTTAAAATCTACCGTTTTTACCGGAATAGAAAATATGGTTCCTATGCGGGATTGGTTGGGGAGAATAATAGAAAGGACAGTGAAATTGAAATAGAGTTATGGCACCGAATAGTTCATCCCGGGATATTGTGCTGGTCGTTCAAAGAACCCTAATCCTCCTCATCGGTACGGGTTTGGTTTTGGGTATTTTCGGGGGAATATATTGGTATATGCGGCTGCGGCCGGACAGATTTATAGATGTCCGGAATCAGGTGCTACAGGGAAGATCTGTACTGATTAAACGGGTAACCTTACCAAAACCCGGTTTCGTTGTCGTCAGAGTAGACGAAGGGTATCCAAGCGCGGGAGCGGTATATGCCCTCTCCGGGAAGCTGGAAGCGGGAACGCATAAAGATGTGCAGTTAGCATTTTTTCGGGACGAATGGCTACAGGCTCAGGATTCAAACGCGCTTGTCGCAATGGTATTTCCGGATGTGGACGGAGACGGGTTCTTAACTGAATTTGATTCGGATCCGATGTTGGACGAGATGGGGAATCCGATTGAACGGACATTTCGAATTACACAAGAAGTACAACCGGCAACGATGACGTGTGACGCTGAGGTGACGGAAGAATTTAACGGCCCCGATCTTGATCTAGAGGTATGGGAACCGTTATTTGTTACCGATCTTGAGGATGATGCGCTGATCCTGCCGATTAAGTATGGTCAAAACACCCGGTTACCTACTAAAAAATTGCTTACCGGTGATTTTGACGTGACTGCAACATATCGTTCTTTTTCCGTGACTCCCATGGCCGATCCGACGTTTACGCGATTGACGGCGTATTCCGGTCCGTATGAACATGTTTTGGCTGCTACCTGGTATCAGGATGAATCCGGTTCATATATAGACGGAACGATAAATTCTGTTGTTGGTCCCACTCGATTCCCGGTATCGGCTGATGCATCCGTCACCTTGCACTTGCGGCGGGTTGGCACTACAGCTGAAATATCGGTGTTATTGGATGGTGAGGAAACCGTGATACACCGCAGTGACGATGCTTCCACGAACCCGGTGTATATCGGATTACATATAGAAGACATGGGAGGACCATTTGAACAGTCTGTGGCCCTGATTGACGCCGTACATATTTCCTGTCCTTAGGTTGAACATTGTGAATGTGAGCAAAGCCGCACACCGGAAGGTTGTTATACGCAGTTTTTTTGCTGCGGTTCTGCGTGAGTATTGGCTTTTTGGAGTATTAACGCTCGTACTGATCGGTACGGTTCTGCCGTATGCAAATGTTTTACCCGTTTGGGATAGTTGGGTGTTCTTCCGTTGTTACCAGCAGGTTCCCGTTACGGGAATGCTGCAGTGCGATGGTCATAATTCTCTTGCTTCGGTAGGTTTATTTTCGGTGTCGCAGTTTGTGGCATCGGGAAACGTATTATCGGTACAGGTGACAGCATTACTGCTGGTAATCGGTGGTTTACTGTGTCTGCGCAGCGTGCTGGGGAAAGTATTTTATCCGCGTATATCCGGAAGTGAAATTGATTTGTATACGTTCGTTTTCGGTTTTAATCCGATTCTCTTGGCACAGTTGTTACAGCCGAGTCTGGATTTACCGCTGGCAGTTTTTTCTTTATATTTCATTACGGCGCTGTTTTTCCGGAAGTATATCCTGGCAGGAATATTCGGACTCCTGCTGATTTTCAGTAAAGAAACCGGTGCCGTATATTACGGGATAATTATTTCCGTGTTTGGATTCGTTGCCTTCTTACGGGGAAAATCCGACCCCCATAACGGGGGGAACCGGATTCCCTGGTGGATATTTACCATTCCACCGTTGTTATTGCTTTGGTATATGCAGATAAAACCCCCTTTCCCGCATTTGCCTTCGGGGGATACGACTTGGCTCAGTGTGATGAAAACCGTGGCCGCTGCCCGGCAGTTTGACGGATTTTTTCTGGGGCAAACTTTGGTGGCATACGTGTTAAATTTTTCCTGGATAATGACGGCTGCGGTTTTAGTAGCCGGTATGCTGCGGGGGTGTACCCACTGGATCGGCAAAACAAAAACGGAAGCAGTACGTACCCATGAAGACAAGCGTTGGGTGATGTTTTGTTTTCTGCTTTTGGTTGCGGAAACTATCTGTATAACCAGAATAAAGTTCGTAAATAATCCGCGGTATATGCTGCCGCTGGTACCGATAGGGGTTATGGTATTTGCCGATGCCTGGATATATTTGTTCCGGAACAGGGTAGTCCGAATTGCAACGTTGGTGGTTTTGTTGGCCGGGATATATGCATCGTTTTACCGGACTATAGATCCGGTTTCCCGCGCAGTGTTCGGGACCTTCACCTTCGGAAATCATACACTGCTGGCTATGAGTACATTTACCCACCCAGACAACGGATACGGAAAAGACGAGCTGGTATATAACGCTGAATTTATGGAACTCCCGTTTCTGACGGAAGACCTGATCCGACAGTTGGGTACTGAAAAAATATATGTAGTACATGAACAGTTTACCTGGACGGTGTTGGATTTTGATGACTATAAATATATCGATAAACAAACAGGGCGCCGGAAATTAAAAGGAGAACACGCAGTACCCATAAACATCCGGACACCGGCCCAGCTATTGACGGAGATGCCAGCACAGGCCTTTTTGATTCTGTACCCCAATATGCATAATGATGAACCGCTGGGCAAAATAATCGGGGAATATGCTCTCGGGAATACAACAACTGTGGCGCATAACGGGTATACGCTTTCAGCGGTGGAGTTATTCAGAAAATAAGGAATAGGAAGTCATAGTATGCGGTATACATTCACTGCTATCCGTTTGGTATTGATCATTGGGATGCTTATGATGTCCGGATATTTATGGGTACGGTATCAGAATACAACCGGTACTTCTCTTTCGGATGCCATAACGGAGGTATTGGTATCATGCCGGGATCAACATATCCGGGCTGCGTGCATAAAAGCGAAAATAACGCCGCTCGTCCGGAAATATAACCAAAGTGAAATTCTTCCGGCACTTGAACTGGCTTTTCGGGAACGGGAGTACGCCGGTGAAGCAGGCTGGGTAAGTTGTCATGACCTGGCGCATCTGGTCGGGGAAGCGGAGGTGGAAAAAGGTACCCCTATCGGTTCGGTGGTTGTGTCCTGCAGTAGTGCCTGCGGTTTTGGGTGTACACACGGAGCTTTGTTTGCCTATATGAAGCGGCAGCGGTTTGATCGGAAAAGCATTCCCGGGGTATGTGCATCGCTTAAGCACGGATATCCACCTCAAACGTATGACGCATGTATTCATGGGCTTGGTCATGCAATGGCAGAATTAGCATCCTACACGGTAAATACAGCGTTGGATTACTGCGGCGAACTCGGAGATGTACCGGACAGTGAACGGTGTGCGGCGGGTGTGTTTATGGAAATGATCGGGACAGACAGTGAACCCGGGCCCGTAGCGTATGCAGGAATGCAGTCATTCTGTAAGGATGTTCCGGGTACGTATGCATCCGTTTGTGCAAAACAGACGGGTGAAAACAGCATCAGCAGATTGCGTGACGAACAGCAGGCATTGCGTGAGTGTATGGCGGTGGAGCAGAAGGACCGACCCGACTGCCTGGTAAGTTTAGCGAATATGTATTATTTTCAGGTGGACGGAGACGCCGGCCGAATATTTGAATTTTGTGCAGGATTACGTCCGGAGCTGGTGGATTCCTGCATCCGGGGTAGTATTCAGTCCGATGTGATTACCAACGCGAAAGCGGATCACAGTATTGCCCTTTGTACGTTACTTACCGGAAATCAGCGTAGCTTGTGTTTTTCCGAATTAGGGCAGAAAGTTGCCTATGTATATGGTACGGATTTGCGCCAGCCTTTCTGCGCTGCGCTTCCTGCGGGGGATATGGCCAGTTGTCTGAAGTAACGGATTTATTCTATCCGTTCCCAAACGGCACCGGTTGTGGTGCCGTTCATTTCCCGATACCGCGAAGACGTGCGGATGCTACGCAAGAGTAACGGGCAGTAGTCTCCAACACCTGGTTGATCCTTTGCCAGAGCCATATAAATATGTGTGAATGATACGCCGTTATTGCGGGAAGCATATTCTATGCATTCAACATCTTCGGTGTTACAGCGGCGGATCTCCTGGTAAAATTTGATCCGGCGGTTAATTTCGTGCTGCGGTAACCACTCGGTTCCCTGTACCGTAAGGATACTTTTTCTGTCGGTGAGTGCAGGAAACCATTCGGGTATGTGGTCATTCCACCAATTTTTTTCCGGGGTAATAATCAGAAAAGATGCCGTTGGGGGAGTTTCCTTACGGATTGTGGCAAACAGTTCGTAATCCGTTTGCTGCAATCTGGGTATGGTTTTTCCGATATATGCAGCCGACCAAAAAAGGGTTAAGCTCATAAAAATCAGACAGTAGACATAATAGTGCAATACCAATTTGGCATTGAAGAATAGTCGTGCTGCAGCGGAAATACCAATGCCCCCCAACAGCGCAAACGGGAAGATATCAAATGTCAGCATGGAATTGGAGCGGATGGTGATTGCCAAGATAAGCCAGACGAGAAGGAAGATATGGCGCTTTTGTTTTAAGGTACCGTATATGCCAATGCAGGTAAACAGCAGCAACCAGCGGTATGGAAATTCTATTTTAAAAATCCAGAATATATTTGAAGCCAGCAGTTCAGTGAATCGTCTGGTTTGGGAAGCGGCAGCGAAGGGACTAAGGCCATGGGTTTGAATCACCGACAGCATCCATGGTGCGGCAATGATTCCGGCAATACTACCAATTCCAATATATCCGGGAAGGCTTCGGGGAGTAATTTTTTTTGTCCGCCGGAACCAAAACAACGTCCCGATAATCGCACTAAACACCGTGGCGTCCGGATGGGTAATTACTACCAACCCCAAACAGACTCCGCTAAGCAGATACCATTTTCGTTTTCCTGATTGCTGCCATGCGTCGATGCATACCAGTAACAGTAATCCAAATAGTGTTCCCCAGGCCCGGGTGATACCGGCACCCATGATCAATAACTGAAAACTTTCCGGAATGCCGGCAGCCAGCAATGTGCTGAAAACGGCAATACTCCTGGATCCGGTAATACGGTACGAAAGATAAAACCAAACCGGAATACAGCAGAGTGATACGAAAAACGGTACAAGCGTAAAGAGGGCAAGAGCTGTAAGCGGCAATATACGGGTAATTATTGCCTGGATATATATTCCCAACGGGGGATAGGCAAACGGAATGGCGCTTTGGTTATATCCCAATGTCTCGGGATGCTGCCATATATGTTTGCTGAGTGTTTGGACCAAAGATAAAAAAATGCCTCCGTCATTTATGGGAAGACGGGATGAGAGTAGGGAAACTCTTCCTATGAAGACAAGAACGGTAATCAGCAGTATAAGGTGGTAAAGCGGCAAAGTTTGTATCCGGCGGATGAGTTTATTGGTAGGTATCATATCTGTATGCGGAAATTTTAGCAGAATGTACACGGAGCAGAAGTATGTGATCACACCGTAATACCGATGCGATTGTATAACAATAGCAAGTAGTGTACGGTGATTTTATGGTGAAGACCTTACGAAACAGTATCCGAAATAAACGATTGCCGGTAGGCGTATCGGTATTTGTCTTTGCTGTGTTGATCGGTTACTTTTTCCTGCACCTTGCGGGAATTCGTCAGGCTAATATCCAAGCCGTAGAAATACGGACGGAAATGGAGCGACAGTGGCGGGTATGCAGTGAAGTCGTAACCGATCGGGTAAAATGGGTTCAATGCTGGCAGAAGTCGTTACCGGACGCGATTTCCCGCTGGGGTCTTACGCCGGTGTTGCGTGGTATAGAAACCATGTTGTCCCAAAATGATTATTCCGGTTCCGGGGGCATCACTGCCTGTCATGATCTAGCTCACGTAGCAGGAAAAACCGGAATGAACATGCTGAAGGATAAGCAAAAAGCATTCCAGTCATGTACGCCATTTTGCGGGTACGGGTGTTTTATGGGGGTGCTGGAAGGGTATTTTCATACTAATGAACAATTTGACCGGGAGTACGCGTCCGTTTGCAGCGACGATGCCTATCCTAAACCGTGTTATCACGCTTTGGGGCATGCAATAGGAGACCGGATAGGAACAATAGAAGATGCGGTAGGGTATTGTATCCGACTTTCCCAATCCGAAGACAGGCAGCAATGTGTGAGCGGGTTATTTATGGAGCGGTTTGAAGCCAGCGATTACGGTCATGCGTTACTGCCAATCCCTGCGGACATGACCGCGTTCTGTAAAACATTGCCTGATGGTGACGGACGGGCCATATGCTATCGAAGGGCTGGGTTTATGGCGTATTTACGAACATCCGACATCTCCGCAGCGGTAGCAGCCTGCGAATCCGTATCCGATATGGAGAAAATGGCATGTATTTTTACGTTAGGACAGGAAATGTACTATACCGTACGGGGCGATGCGGAAAAATTATTTCCGTTCTGTTACGGTTTTCCGGATGACACACGGCGCGAAAAATGTATTGAAGGAGCGCTCGCCAGCAGTGTTATTTCTGAGGGAACTGCCAGGCATGGGGTAGAACTGTGTGGTATGGCCAAAGATAAACTCCGTACATTTTGTTTCGATACGCTGGGGGAAAATATTCTCAACAGCCCGAACGGTGAACGGAACAGAAAAACAGTGTGTAACACATTGGCTCCTGCAGACGCGGCACGATGTTTAGGAAACTAACCGCGTTTCATTCTTTCCGTGGATAGCGGAATACGGTTATTCGTTGTTTGCTAAATAGCGGTTGAGAACCGGTTATATGTTGTAAGCACGAAATAAGCGTCTGATCATCTATCCAGTTCATGTCTTCGGGTGCGTTGTGTGTAAGTGCATAAATAATAATATAATCCGGTTGCAGTTGACGAAGTGTGGCTTCATGATCCGGGCAGGTAATATTCTGATATTTTAGCGGCCAACCTACGCGGTTCATCATGGCTAAAAACACCGGTGACGCTTCTTCATGGAATAAGGCAATCGTGGCACCCGGCGGAACGATTGTTTGACTTTTGGTCCAATTGGCTGCAAAGCGGTATATTTCATGTTGGCGTAGTAGTGTGACCGTTCTGACATGGGTGTAGGCAACATGAATATACAAGCCAACGAGCATAAGTATTCCCAGACAAATACCGCGATACTGCTTCTGCAGACTATCGGAAAAAAGTAAATGCCGTAACAAATCTACAGTAACGATAAGGCCGTATGCGGTGGCGATGGCCGCCATGGGAGCCAACGGCAGAGGATAGTAGACGTGTAAATTATTCCCCCTCAGAACTGCGAAAAAAAAGCAGACAGATCCGATGAAATAAAGCAGCAGCTGTCGACTTGCTGCCCCATGTTTTTTCCGGAGTGTTATGATTCCGATACACATGAGTATGAATTGGGGAGCAGTGAGTATTCCGCCGCTGAAGAGTCGTTGAACTGTTTCCCGGATATACGCAATGGCATTCGTATGCCGTATACCCGCCAAAAATGACGTACTGTATGCTTGTCTGTCCCACCAAATACTTTGCGGTGCGGGAATCCACCACCAGGTAAAACTATCCGTTCCCAGTTTTTGTAAAATCCAGCCACTATACGCGAGCGGCGGAATAATGAAATACCACAAATATCGCTTGTCTTTTGTGGTCCAAAGTTGATACGAAATGGTTGGAACCAAGATGAGCAGCGTATAGGTTTTCAGTAAGACTGCGATGGTGGTGAACATCAATCCATACCACAAGTCGTTTTTTGATCGTCGGAGCAGGGTATACCAAGCCGCCGTAAGGAACAGCAGCATAAACATATCCGGTTGTACTGCTACCGAAAGAAATGCGGTAGCTGCGGCGGTATTAAATATAATAGCTGCGAGAATAGCTATGGATTTTTTGTGGGTTAGAAATACCGCAATGGAAAACAATACCACTGTGGTTGCGGCAGTGGCAATACTATTTACCAGCCTGGCAGGAAAGAACGATACTCCGGTGATCCGTGCTACCAGTGCAGACGTATAGGAGTATAAGGGAAAGTCCAACAGGAAATACCGCTCTTCCGGTTTGTGTTCCGGAGAATAAATCTGACTGGCCCGGGGCGAAAGAAACGGAGTATTGTTTACGGCATAATCACGGATAACAGCATACGTTTCCCACTGACGGATTTCGTATGCATTGTATGGTTCAAGGAAAATATTTCGACTCTGAAAAAGAAAGCTGATACCGAATATACAGAGCGCCAGAAAATACGGTCGGTTGTTTCCCTTAACTATCTTCATGGGGCAATTATACTCTTGGGATAAAATAACTCCGCTATGATGTATTACACATTAGCGGGTTATTTGTTGTGAACCAACACGCCTTCGGCGAAGTAGTTATGATCTTTTCCTGCGAGGTGCAGGTTATACAGATCATGAATACCCGGTTCAGATTCGGTAATGGAGGTGATCGTGACCGTTTGTCCTGCGTCATTGACCAGGGTGTCACCGACTCGAGCATTACCCATGTCCTGCCACGACCCGTTGATATAGACCGGATGGTTTGCCGTTACGTGCAGATTGCCGTTTACCGTAAGATACGTTCCGTCTACCTGTGGGTGAACGATGTGAGCGACTACACGGTCTGCCTTAAATGATCCGGTAGCAGTGTCATATGATTGCACCATATCGCCGACATGGACGTCTTTAATTGCCTTCCGTGATCCGTCTGCCATGAGGATTTCTGTATCTTCCAGGAAACAGTAGTAGGCTGATTGACCGTAGCCGTAATACCAGGATTGACCGTAGCCGTAATAGTAGCCTTGGCCGTAGCCATAATAGTACCCCTGACCGTAGCCGTAATAGTAGCCTTGGCCATAGCCGTAGTAATACGCCTGATAGTAGCCCTGACCATAGCCGTAGTAATACGCCTGATAGTAGCCCTGTCCATACGCATAACATACGTTATACATATGATACGAAACATCGTTACAGTCGTTGGTGGAATCCCGCATGAGTCCCCTGCGGCGTCTGGCACTCGCAGTTGATGCAAATGCCGTTGCGCTGGCCATATAACCATCTGCGTCACGGTCTCCAATCCAGGTTGGGGAATTGGTGAGAATTCTGGTGTTACTATTTGCCATACTGACTCTACCGCCTCCGGTAAGCACTATGGTTCCGGGAATAACCGTGGTAGTTTGGGTAGTACCTGCGGCAATGGTAAGGGTGGCGTTATTGTTAACCGTGAGCACTGCAGCGTTGGTCGTTTGTCCTTCGGTTCCCTGAGCCTGATCCAATCCTTCGATAGTATTGGCATCTATAGTACAGTTGGCGGAAATGGTAACGTTTCCTTTAAACGTGTTGTTCAGATTGCAGGCAGCATCAACCAGTTGTGGCTTAACGGCAAATATCATTCCCGCAATGATACCTAACGCAATGAACGAAAGAAGAGAAGTAGTATGAGTTTTCATGTTATTGGCGGATACCCACACTGGCTACGTCCGTAAGGGAACCGCTTTTGCTGGTAAACTGGAAAATAAATTTGTAGTTATAGGTATCGTTTACTTTCCATTTTGCCTGCCATTTTCCGTCTGTTTTCGAGCCGGAAATCATGTTCATGGGAACGGTCACTGATTTCGTATCCGTCAGGACGGTCATTTCTACGCTGTCTACGGGCGCCGTATGTGAAACGTCTACGGTAATGGTTTGTTCCGCTCCCTGCTTTGGTGCATGCGGTTGAAAGAGCGCCTGTCGGGTTTTTGGTCCTTTGGCGTCTGAGCTATACCCAATGGTATAGGAAAGTTCACCCTGAAATAATTCCGTCATCGTTGGCGTGGGGGTTGGACCGGTCGGTACTCCTGAACCGTCGGGTGGTGGGGTAACGGTAACTTTGGGAGATCCTATTTTCGGACCTTTGTATCCGGTACTGTACCACCAGGCTGCTGCTCCGACGAGGACGATACCGATGACAAAAAACACGGGAATATTCGATGGAGCTTTTTGTGGCTCAGGTTTAACGTCTTTAGATTTTGCCATGGAATAAATAAGATCAAATTTCCGAAAGACATTCGGATATCCTTAGATTAATGTGATCTGAAATACAAGTCAAGTGGAAGGTTTAGAGCTGGGGAGTGTGTCTGTTCTTTCCCATATTTCTGCTGCTTCATTTCCAAAAATTACCCGATAATTAGCGGAATTACGTATTGAATGCAGAAGCAGAGGACAATAATCTCCAACTCCGGGTTGATCTTTGTGTTTTACGAGATAGAGATGAGAAAACGGTAGTGCTGCTAAAGTTGCTGCAGATTCTATACAAGCTATTGTGCTTTGATTACAGCGCCGGATTGCCTGATGGAACAGGATGGTACGGTGATGTTCGGTGAATGGAGTCCATTCGGAGCCTTGTACGGTAACCAGACTTATTCGTCCAGTAATCGCCGGAAACCATTCCGGTACTGCATCCTTCCACCAATCCGGTTGTGATGAAATGAGAATAAACCGTGCAGACTGCGGAGTAAATTGTTTGACCCATTCAAGTGCACTGATATCATCGGATCTTAATCTGGTAAACCGTTCCGATACCGTTTGTACTGACCATGGGAACGAGAAAAGCAGAAACATGATTACTATTGCTTTATACGTTTGTCGGTATATCTGTTTTGTGAAGATTACCGGTAGAGTAGTTAACCCTATACCGGCTAAGAGTGCTAATGGAAAAACATCGAATGAAATCATGGAGGTTGCTCTTGCTACGAGAACGACAGCTGCCCAGATGATGAGTCTTCTGTATTTCGTAAAATAGGCAATTAGTATTCCACTTGCCGCAGAAACAAGCAGGAGTCGATATTGGAGTTCGTTACTCAGTATCCAAATAAGATTTTCCATCGGAAAACCATTGTGTTGTCGGAGTTCAGCGACAAACGCATACGGGGTAAATCCATGGAAGGTGATAACCCGTATAGGCCATGGGGCTGCGATGATACCGCCTATCCCCAGAATACCCATAATGGTAAGTATCCGTTGAACAAGTGTTTCGGTTTGATCTGTAAGTATAAAAATACAAACGGAATAAACGATAAAAACGGATGTATCCGGATGCGATAAGAATACCAGTCCGCAAAATAATCCTATCAGACAAAACAACAGTCTCGACGGTTTTTGTTGCCAGAGTACTACAGCTACCAAGGTGCACAGTGCAAAAAAAGCACCTGTAGCCCGGGTGATACCCGCTCCCATGATTATCCACTGATAACTTTCCGGGATAATGGCGGTAATAAGCGTAGCGATTCCGGCAATGGATCGTGATTTTGTCAGGTAATATGCCAATAAAAAAAAGAGCGGGATGCAGAGTATTGCAATAATAAATGGTGTGAGGGTAAACAACGGAAGTTCTGCATTCGGAATGACTGCAGAAATTGCTGCGAGCAGATACATGCCCAGGGGTGGGTAAGCAAAGGGAATAGGGAGGTTGTACCCCATATTTTGGGGATAACTAAGCGGGTTCGTCCGTATCATTCTGACAACAGGGATAAAAAGTCCTCCGTCGTTAATGGGAAGCGTGGGGGATTTTAAAAGCGGTATACGGCCGATTAAGACAAGACACATGAATCCCAAGGCCAGTGTCCACAGCGGTAAATGGGTATACCGGAAAATAAGATTACGCAGTACCTCGTTAAGTTTCGGCATGATACGGGTGTTTATTTCCCGTAGTGTAAACGCAATTGTATTCATGGGGTTTTTGAGTTTAACTATCTCTCTACTATGATGAGATAGTAGCTATCTTTTATGATTACCATCAAGTGCTTCTTATGCATCATATCCTGAAACACATTAATCTGCGTCATCGAGCGTTGTCCGTAATGATTCTTGTTTTTTGTGTGATGGGCATTTTTGCTTATTTCGATCAATGGACTCAGTACAAAGCAAATACGGACGCCAGACAGTATATAGAAGCACACTGGAATACATGCGAACGGTTTTTAGGTAATCGAACGGAATGGAATTCCTGTTGGAAGAAACCCCTTTTTACGGCAATTCATGATTTTGGATTGCGTACAGTGCTGCTGGTAGCGGAGGAGGAATATAATCGTTCAGATAATGCTGATAGTGGCGGTATATCACGTTGCCACGATTTTGCCCATCAGGCCGGTGAGTCGGCCGTTAGATTGCTGCGTGATCCGGAAACGGCGTTTGCGCAATGTACTCCCATGTGTGGATACGGTTGCTATATGGGCGTAGTAGACGGTACCTTAACGCCGGACTTTTTTGACACGGAATATACGCATCTTTGTCGTGTCTCTCCCGAGATTTATCCGTGTATACACGCGTTGGGTCATGCAATAGGAAACAGACTTGCAAGCGTAGTGAAGGGTCAACAGTATTGTGCCAAATTTTCTCAGGATGCCGAGAGACAGCATTGTATGAGTGGGTTGTTAATGGAACGATTTGAAGCATCGAGTTTCGGACATGAAACCGAACCGATTCCTGAAGATCCATTGGGTTTTTGTATGAGCCTTGATCCGTTGGTCCGGAAAGTCTGTTATTGGCGGTCGGGTATGTTGACCTATTGGCGAACCCGTTCATATGATCTCGCAATCCGTACATGTAACGTTGTACCGGATTTTGAGCGACTGGGGTGTATCTCCGTTCTTGGTCAGGAGATGTATTTCGAGCATAAGGGGAACGCAGAGAAGATAGTGGGTTTTTGTGAACTTTTTACGGATACAGTTGATACACGTATTTGTATAGAAGGTGCATTAACCAAGAGTGTAATGTCCGACGCGTTGCTGAGACATGGATTGGCGATTTGTAACGAGGTTGAAGCGGGTGAACAGAATGCATGTAATCAGTTTCTCCGGACGTTTCAGCCACCGCAGCCGTAAATCTTGTGAAGCCGACTCACGGACGTTGAATAGCTATAGGCATGGTAGATAAAAAAAAGGTAAAGAATTATAGTTAGTATATGGATCAACCTGCCCCGCAGAGCCCAATGCCTGCGCCGGATACCTCCGGGGTTGTTCCCGTGCCGGCTGCACCGCCACCGTACGCGCCGCAGATTCAGTATCAGACACCGGCAACGCCTCCGGTTGCGGCTCCGCTGCCGCCGGTGCCTCCTCCGGTTTCTCCGGCGGTTTCGTCGGGAAAACGGTTCCCCTGGCTGTTAGTATCCGTGATACTTATCGTATTGGTGGCTACCGCGGGTGGTGGTTTTGCGTACTGGAGATATTCCCGGGTCCAGCAGGATATCGTCCCGATAGAAATAGAAGATCAGGTTGTAGAAAACAGTATACGAGTGAAGAAATTAGTACTTCCCGAGCCGGGTTTTTTAGTGGTTAAGTGGTTTGATTTTAACAACGGTGTACTGATTGTCGCATCGACCATTTATTTGGAGCCTGATACATATATAGATTTCTCTATTAAGTTAAATGATAGCGCCAAGGAATATGCTCCGTTACCGGCAGGTGCCAGAATGTTGGCTTTGGGAGTAAAAGATGTAAACGGCAACAGAAATCTGGATCAGGATGAAGATTTTCCGATCCGTCTTTCCAACGGTAAATCCATGCAGGTGGAGTTTCGGTTAAAGTAACGGTGTCTACTCCGGTATACCGATGCCTGTTACCGTGATATGAGAAATATCCGCAAGCTGACTGCGTAACGTATAACTTCCGTCTATGAGCAACGTAACTGAGGTTTTTCCGTGCAGGAGTTCTGCGAGAGCTTCCAGTGCCAACGGATCGTCCGTACAGACAACCAGTACGCGGCAGGTATTTACCAAATCATACACGGTGTTTACCGTAGAAAGTTCCGGATGTGCGTCGTCGTAGGTATGCACCCGGAATATTTTTCGTAATTGCTTTGCGATAATACGTGCCGGACTATTTGACAGACTTTTGGTTCCGGATTTGTATGATAGTCCATATATGCCGACAGCATGGCGCTTAGGATTTATGCGGTGATGCCGACACAGGTTTCGTACGTATGTCGTGATGCTTTTGGGATAGGACGCATTTATGGTTCTGGCGGTAGTGAGCAGCCTATGAGAAAAACCATGTCGGTTGCCTGCATCTATCTGATACCACGGGTCTACCGGAATACAATCCCCACCGACGCCGGTACGCGGATAAAATGGCATAAAGCCAAATGGTTTCGTGGCAGCTGCAGCAATCACGTCCGCAATCGGTATGCGTAATGTTTCACAGGCCAGTGCAAATTCATGGATAAGGGCCATGTTTACATCACGGAACGCATTTTCCAACATCTTTGCCGTTTCGGCGATGCCGAAGGATTGTACCGGCACGATCGGGGCACGGATTATCCGTTCATAAAATCGGGTTGTTTTGGTTAAACCGGCGGGTGACGTGGAAGCGACAATGCGGGGGATTTTGGTAAGCGGATGCACAGTATCTCCGGGATTTATCCGTTCCGGACAATATGAGACGTCAAACTGTTGTCCTGCCCGGAAACCGGAGCGTTCCAACAGCGGGATGCATACCTGTTCCATCATTCCCGGTCCCACAGTGGATTCGATGATGATAAGTTGACCTGAGTGCAGATGCCTGCCGATTGTTTTCAGCACAGATTTTAGTGCCGTGATATCCGGTTTATGGCGTGCAGATACCGGTGTGGGGACACAAACCACGATCACATCCGAGTGCGGCAGGCAGGTTTCCGGGGAAGTGGTGGCGGTAATGGTAATTCCTTTCCAGGAAAAACCGGGAATATCGGGGTTGTACGTTTTATCGGTAATCCGTCCGGCTTTTTCTTGTGACGTGATCAGACCGTAGACAGTGGTATCTGTCCCGGAGGATAGGGCAGCCGCGAGCGGAAAGCCAACGTACCCTAATCCGATGATGGTGACGGCTGCTGGTGAAGTTGGTTTCATGCCTGTGTGCGTCGTTCGTGCGGCCACGCAAAAAGCGTGCCGGTATACGCGATCCACAGTATGCCAAAAGGTATTGCAAAGAGCAAGAAGAGTGCCTTGCGGTTGGTTATTGATGAGATGCCGCCCTGACGCTGATGCATAACCACGGGAACTTCGCGGATACGGTGTCCGTGTTTCAGGACGAGTGCAATTGATTCCGGTTCCGGAAGATGACGTGGGTAATTTGCGGCAAACAACGGCAGAGCCGGTCCGGTATAGAGGCGAAATCCTGACGTGGGATCGGATATCGCCGGACGACCAAAACAGCAATATAACACTGCGGTACATAGCCGGGAACCCCACCTGCGGGATAGCGGCGAAGCATAGGTTTTCGGGTTTCCGAATCTGTTGCCGATGACGAGTGCGACGGAATCCGCAGCTGCCTGCAGGAGCGTGTTCATTTCTGCCGGGTCATGTTGACCATCCGCATCGCATTGAACCACGGTAGAGTAACGCTGTGCGATGGCTGTGCGTAAACCCGTTTGCACGGCTGCACCGATTCCCCGGTTGGTTGTATGACGGACGACAAGCACCCCCAGATCTCCGGCTATCTGTGCGGTGTTATCCGTTGATCCGTCATCAACGACGATGAGTGCACATGTCGGATAGTGTTTTTGGATGTTTTTGATGACCCCGGCTATGGTAGCCGCTTCGTTAAATGCCGGAATAATGACACAGAATTTTTTCATGGTGAAAACAGGGGGAAAACACGGGCGTTTCCTGATCGAAAGACGGGGCTCGCGTTTCGTATTTCCGGTGAAGAGATCGTGAAACGCAGATGATCACCCTGCGAATAGACAATTTTTGCTCCTATATACATATATGTAGGTGTCAGGAGTCTTTGGGCAGCGAACAGTTCATCAAAATCATACGGGTTTGCATCATTATAGGTAACTTTCCGGTAGGCAATAGCGGGAATCCATATTCCTGCGTCCCCGTAGTTATTGGCAATAATTGCATGGGCTGGAGTATTGGCGGCAATCCACAGTATTGCCCGGAGGTCATCACCCGTCACGGATGTTTCTGCTTGGCTACGGGCGATAGTTTCCGAGAAATTGTGCCTGAAAGCGGGGATACTTCCCCAAATGATAACGGATATACCGATACTGCCAAGTACGATCCCTATGCCGTTCGGTTTGAGTCGTTTTAGTACCTGAATACTTTCGGTAATTCCCAGAGCGATAGACCACGAAAAGGGAATAATGAGGATCGTGCTTATCCGCTCCGGATATAATAATGGTGAAAGCGGAAGCAGCCAGTATCGGGAATTTATGATGCCGAATATTCCCATACCCAGCGTCCAAACGAACCACGTGGGTATTTTACGGCGGATAAACAGCGTGACCAGTAACGCTCCTGTGGCTGCAGCCATCGTCAACGAACCCAATCTATCCATCAGATAGAGCGGCAGCGTAGGAATAATTGTCGATAGTGTGCCGCGCCAGACGTGACCATGGTCTCCGCGTTGCCAGTCGCGGATGAGTTCCAGCGTCGCCGGACTGGGGTACTTCACATCCAAGAAAAACGGTATGCTGAGGAGGGCAAGCGTTCCCGCAAGTGTCAGCGTAAAACGAAAGAAAAACCGTTTTCCGGTGCTTTGCAACGCGTATCCGATCAGTATCGGTATCAACGCGTAGAGCGATGCAATGAACGGAATATGATGTGTCGCAAATGACGCGAAAAATACCAAACCCGGCAGTATAGCCGCACGAACGGAAAGAGACGTTTTGTGTGCGGACAGAAGTTCCAGACTGAGTGTGATCGCCTGCACTAAAAATCCAAGTGAAAGTACCGTCGGATTTCCGCCCCAGGGGAGATAGTACAGTACAGCCGGGCTACACAAGGTTGCGAAAAGTGCCGTACCCGCACTGATAGGGCGGGGGAAGAAGTGTTGCAGAAAATAGTATAGGGATAATCCGAACCAGACATAGGTGGCAATGGTAACCAGCAGTGCGCCGGTATAAATGGGAATATTCAGTGTGCGTGATACTACGGCAATAACGAGCGGCATTCCGCTGCTGTACGAGCCGAAATGACGGATAGGTATGAGTGGCTCATACGAATCAGGATAGGTGTTTTTTTCCAATATAAGCCGTGCAATATAACTGTGGGTGGCCATGTCTCCTCCGGACGGGGCTATGAGTGAAACGGCAAGCTGCCCGAAGAGGAGCGAAAGTATAAGTCCTACGCCACACATCCAAATGTCCGGCCGAATTACCCGGATACGTGTCTTCCTGACGGAAAGACGGATAATCCATACCGCCATTGAGATCAGTAGAATGCTAAAGATGCAGACATCCAGCGGCAGTGCAATGAATTTCAGGAGGGTGAACACGGCAATCCAGGTACTCAGTGATAACGCTATAACGGGTAAAATCCGTACGCCGACATTTTTATCCGTTTGCGGTATGAGTGCAGAGAGCGGAAGTCCCGGGAAGAGTACTATTCCCACACCAGCAATGAGTGCGCTGATTTGGGATAGTATTGCAAGCATGAATGCCCACGGAAGCGAGATCATTGGCATAAGTATAATTGCTTCTTTATTGTAGTTTCTACAGTATGCACGTTTTTCCGGGTATTGCTGTTTGGTATGGTACTGTCCTTGACAGGGGGAATAAATTGCGGCAGGATTAGGGTAATCGTATGAAGCACGTTTTGGGAAAAGGAAAACTCATAGATACCGTTTTGAATATTGCTATCGGCATTCTTACCGTGACCGCTCTAGTATTGGGTTTGTTAATTTATCAGGAAATGGGCGGTTCCATATCGTTACCGCAGATTTCGCTTCCTACCGCTAAAACATCCGCAAGTCCGACGCCGACCGGCGGGGCGGGCGCCGAAACCGCATCGGTAAATGATCCCTCCCTGACCGGAGAACGCGGTTCGTTATTAGTCGTACCCGGAGAAAAAGCCGATGAAAAAACGAAAGCGGAATACATAGCAAAAGTAAACGCCGCTGCAAAAGAAGTGAACACGGTGTCGGTCACGAAGTGTCAGACCGATCCGGTGGTCGTAAAAGCCAAAAAAGGGTCAAAACTTACCTATAAAAATAACGATGCTGCAGAAATTACCGTAAAATGGCCGGGAGAGAAATCCCTGGTGATTCCGGCAAATCAAAGTAAGGCAATTACTCTGGATTTTGTGGCCGAAGAAGGATTGATTACCTATACCTGCGGAGATAACATTTTGGCCGGAATGCTGCTGCTCTCGCGGTAAGACATTTACTTCTCTACCCGTACTGTGTGATAGCTGTCTGTTCCGTTTTGGTATTAGGTTATAATCTACTCACATGAGTACCAAATCCCGAGTTCACACGTCCCGCCTGGTTCGTCTGGTACTGGTGATACTGTTGGTGGGTATTAATGTGGTGTTCCTGTATTTTCGGAACCGACAGGGAAACGTCGCCGTTCGGCATACCAATGAAATCGTGGATTTGCGCGGTAAATCATTTCCGGAACTGACACATTATTTCCAGTCTCAAGCGGAAAAGAATGGAGCAGTATATGCTTTCGATCTGCTGCGTCTGGCTACACTTCCCGCCAATACGGACCTGCATTTGCTGGGCCACATAGTCGGGGATGAGTTGTATAAACAACAGGGAGTGAAGGGCATATACGAATGTACCCAGGATTTTCGGAATGCGTGTTCGCATTCGATTGTGGTTGGGTTGTATATGGAAAAAGCTGAGGCTGCATTGCCGGAAATTTCTGAGATATGCCGGACGGCTCCCGGCGGCAGCGGTGCATATACTATGTGTTTTCATGGACTGGGACACGGGGTATTGGCTGCCGTAAATTACGATATGCCCCGGGCTGTGCAGCTCTGTCAGAAGACAGGAACACCGGAGTATCAATTTAGGGAAGCGGCCGAATGTGTCGGCGGTGCCGTAATGGAAATAATCTCCGGCGGATCGCATAACCAAAAAGCCTGGGCGGAGCAATCCAAAAAATATTTGGATACCGCGGATATGCTTACGCCGTGTTCGTCAGAGTATATTCCCGATAGTTCCAGGTCCGTGTGTTACCTGTATCTGACGCCCTTATTGTTTCAGCGGGCAGGCGCGGATTTGGGAGACCCCGAGGAAAAATATTTTCCCAAAGCGTTTTCGTACTGTAGTGCGTTATCTCTGAATGATTTTAGCAATCGTGACGCCTGTTACGGCGGGTTCGGAAAAGAGTTTATTGTATTGGTGCAGGACCGGGATATCCGTAAAGTCGGACAATTAACGGATGCACAATTTGCTAAGGCGATTTCCTGGTGCGAGCTGGCCGGGAATGCGTTCGGGGTAGATGCCTGTTTACGGGCGATTACGCAAACATTGTATTGGGGCGGGGAGAATGATGTAACGGTAGCAATACGGTTTTGTACTGCAATTGCCGAAGGACCGGCCCGCACTGCCTGTTTTTCGACGTTGAGTGGTGCGGTTCGGTTTTATAATCCGGGCAATACTGCAGCGCTCGAGTCGTACTGCTCACAGATCCCGGCACAGTATCAGGGTGAGTGCAGATAATATGATGGGCAATTACCGCATGGTGAAATGGACAGTCTGCCTGGTATTGGCCGGTGTGGTTTGTATCGAGTCTTTTGTGCTGCTGTCCGGAAAAACAAATACACCCGTATCCAAAGAGCGTATCAGTCAATCGCGGAGTGTCTGGATGCAGAGTATAAAACGGGACGGTCCGGACAGGGCGTATGCGCAGTTAAAATCGCAATATGCACAGGAGCCGCACGGGAAACGGCACGAAATGACACACTTGTTCGGTGAAGTGTTGTTTCAAACATTAGGGGTAAACGGGATAGGTACCTGTGATGCGGAGAATGAATTCGGATGTTACCATGGGTTTTTGAGTAAAGCCGTGCGGGCAGAAGGAATAGGAATAATTCATGATTTGGATTTGGCATGTATTAAAAATTCCGGCCCGCGGGAGCATGCCTGCCAACACGGAATCGGGCATGGCATTTTGGAATATCTCGGACGTGACAGGTTAGTGGAAGCATTGGATTTGTGTGCGGAATTATCCTGGAAAGAAGACATCGGTGGATGTGGCGGCGGGGTATTTATGGAATATAATTTGCCGACCGTTTTAACGGCAGACGGGGTGGAAACCGGTGTGCGGCCACAGGTGGGAAACAACATATACGAACCGTGTGACAGTATTCCGTCGCAGTACCGAATGAATTGTTTGTTTACCATCGTGCAATGGTGGGGGAGGCAATTTGATCATGACTTTACAACGCTGGGGACGCTGTGTCTCAGGCTTCCCAAACCACAAGAAATTACTACCTGTTTTGAAGGAATCGGACAAATAGCGGCACCGACAAATAATTACAACGTCGAAAAAACGATTGCCGCCTGTGCCCGTATGCCGACCACAGAAGGAGTGTATCTCTGTCGGAAACAGGCGTCTTGGAGTACCTGGTCCAGTATGCCGGACCGCGAAAATGCCGCCAGAATCTGTGACGGTTTGCCTGACCGGATCGTTTCGGCATGTGCAGGAGAGTGAAACTATCGTACAGATATATTTTTGACACTACGGTATATCTGAATTGAAGTATGAGAAAACGTATTGTATTAGCGCTGGTAATTGTCGTCTGCATGGAGCTGATAAGTCTGTGGCGCCTGAGACAGGTAGAACCATTGGTCCAGCCTGTTTGTGATTCTGACGTATGCTGGCAGACTGCCATAAAAAAAATTCTCCATTCCCATGGCGTGGACGGTGCCTTAACCGTTTTGGCTACGGCGTATGATAACAATCCGGCATTCTCCGGAACCTGTCATGATCTGACCCACTTTATCGGGAAAGAGGCGTATAACTTATTTATCCGCAACAAAGATTTTTCCGTTTCCCCCAAAACCGCGTACTGTTCGTATGGGTTTTATCATGGTTTTATGGAAACGCTGGTGTCACGGAAAGGTGACATGCAGCTTGCCAGAAAGTTCTGCGACTATGTGGATCAACAGATTACCAAAGTTTCTCCGGACGCGGTGTTTCAGTGCTTTCACGGTATCGGACACGGAACGGTAAATAATCATGATCCGGCTACCTGGGGGAATGAACAGGCAATGATTGATCCGGCATTGGCATTATGCGAACAGGTATCGGTAACGGCAGAAGAACGGTCCCGTTGCGCTACCGGTGTATATAACGGAATAGCGCTGTTTTACAACAACCGTGAATATAATCTGAAGTTTGACGAGCGTGATCCGCTCCGTATCTGTCGGACACAAAAAGCGGAATATCAGGACGCCTGTTACATAAGTCTGAACATATCGGTATTGGCAATAACCGCGGGTGACATAACCCGTGCAGCAAAATTTATTGAACCGATTCCCGATGATGTAGTGGCACAACATGCCATGATAAATCTGGCGGCTCCGGTGGGATCTTCCCATATGAATGCGACAGATCACCGGGAAACAATAGCGAAATGTCGTGGCGTCCAACCCCGTTTACGGGAAGCCTGTATTCAGGGATATGCGTATGGGTTTTTAGAGCAGGGACAGCCGGAGCAGGAGTATAAAAAACCGGTTGAATTCTGTACGACGGCACCGTTAACGCCGAACGAGCGGCAAGCCTGTTATGACTATATTTTCTCATATTTACAGCAGTGGTATTCGGCGGAAAAAAATATTCAGATATGCGCTGAAGTACCGCAGTCCGTGCAGGATTTATGCCGAAAGCGGAGTACGGGTGACAGGAATTAAATCATGGTTTACTTGCGTAAACGGGTACGAATACGAAAATGGTGGGTGATCGGACTGGTGGGATTGGTACTGGGACTACTTGGTTTGGGAATAGTGCTATCGCAGCTTTCGGGTTTCCCGGTGGACCAGCGGACCAGTGCCGTGACCGTTACCCGAACAGGTTTTGTGCCGCGCATCAGATTGGTTCGGGTACAGACCGCAGTGACGTTTAGTACCATCGCCGCCGCGCCGTTTTGGCCGGCATCCGATCCGCATCCGCAACATACCGTGTATGCTCCGTTTGATCCCCAACGCGCCCTGGCACCCGATGAATCCTGGTCTTTTACCTTCACGAAACCGGGAGTTTATCACTATCATGATCATATAAATCCGATCGCTACGGGAGAAATTATCGTATTGGGTACACATTCCGGTACGCTGATGCCTGCATTTTCTATTGTATTGGAGCAGTATACGCGCAGATTATGGCGGCGGATATTCCCGCCGAAGATTGATTGGCAAAAAAAATATGCAGTGTGTGATGCGGAAGCGGTGTTAAACACCCGGGAAATATGTTGGAAAAATATATTGGCGGAGATGGTGGACAATCAGGGTATAGACCAAACACTTCGGACCGTTGCTGCTCTCTATACGTCAAATACAACCGTAGCCGGTATGTGCCATGTGCTTATAGATTTTGTCGGAGAATATGCATATGAACGGTATAGGGAAGGGGAACGATTCTCCGAGTGGGCACTTACGACGCAATGTGCTGCCGGTTTTTACCATGGGTTTATGTCGGAATATATGAGTCATAGCCGGAATTATGCCAAGACGCAGGAATTTTGTAACGAGGCTGCACGAAAAATTCCGGACAACCCACAGGTATCGGGCCAGTGTATGCGGGGTGTCGGGAACGGCTTAGCCTATATGTATGCCACACTGTATTGGAAAAATATTGAACAGATACTGCACCATTCTCTGGAGGACTGTAAACGGTTTTCTCCGGGCAGTGAATGCATAGATGGTGTGTTTAGTGGGATAGATCATATGTATTTCGTACGGCATGGGTATAGTCTGGATATGAATGAGAAGGATCCCTATTGGTTCTGTCGGGGATTTGATGCGGATTTAAAGGGCAGGTGTTATGAACGTATGACACCGCCAATTTACCACTTTACCGGGAGGGATTTGATACAAACCGGAGCCTGGATTTCAAAACTGGATGACGCGTCGGCTGCTGCGAAAGCTATGGTAACATTGGGAGAGCTGCACATGCGGATGAATGCGGGTATGACGGATACGATAGTACAATCAGACGCTCTTGCGGCCTGTCGGACGTTTAGTGCCAATCTGGCAGATTCTTGTTTGCGCGGATTGGTTCAGGCAATTTTGTTTACCGGCGAGCGGACTGCAGCTGACGCGCACGCATTGCAGTTTTGTACTACTATGCGTTTAACAGACGCTGAACAGGGTATATGTAAGGAGTTTATCAATGAAAGTAAAACCGTCCCGTATTAAAACATCAGTTCATCGGCCTTTCCGGTCGATGCTATTTTTTGGCTTGGGAACGGTTATCGGGGTACTTGTTTTAGCGGGATGGCTATATCTTCGGCGTCAAAAAACAGTTGCGAATATTCCCATTGATGCAGTAACTATTACCGAAACGGCGAGTGGTTTTGAACCGAAACAGGTGCGGTTGAAGAAAGGCGGAACGGTGACGTTTGTCACCAAAGTAAATAAACCATTTTGGCCGGCATCCAATCCGCATCCCTATCACAATACCTATGCTGCTTTTGATTCGAAAAAGCCGATTGACCCGCAGGAATCCTGGTCATTTACGTTTGATGAAATAGGAATCTGGCAATACCACGATCATATCCGGCCGTTTAATCTGGGTCGTATTACCGTGGTAGATCCGGCTACGAATGCTGAACCGTTTGACTGTACCAAACCGGAAATGTTGGTAGGAAACCAACGGGAACAATGCTGGGACCTATTGCTCAGCGATGCGTTGGACACCCGCGGCATAAAAGGGGCGTTTGCCGAATTTACCAGGCTGTATCAGACGGATAAAGTATTTGCCGGAAGCGGGTGCCATTTACAGGCACACCGGATCGGAGAAGTAGTGTATAACCAGTATGCCAAAACCCGGGATTTCCGGAAAATAGACTGGACACCGGAGTCGATTGCCTGCGGATACGGATTTTATCACGGGTTTATAGAACATATGTTACGGGACGATCCGGATGTAAATTTGGCAAAAGAATTTTGTGACTATCTGTCTACCAAATCTACCGAGATGCCGGTAATCCGTAAGAATTGCTACCACAGTATCGGACACGGTTTTATGCCTGATCCGCCGCCTCAGGATCAGTGGGGGAACGACGTGGCGATCGTGACGCATCCGCTGGAAGTGTGTAGTCAGGTGACCCAGGATTCTATTGAACGCCGGGAGTGCGAACAGGGAGTGTTTAATGTATTGGCCAACTGGTATACGCGGGAAATTTACGGCTTAAAAGTTGATCCTGTCCGTCCGTTTAAAGTCTGTGAACAGATGACCACCTATGCGTATAAACATGCCTGCTATTACGAAATGTCCATGATCATCAGTCCGTTCGGAAATAATGATTTGGTTACTATTGCCGATAAATATACCAAAACGATTAAGGAAGATGAACTGGCGGGAATGGTAATGAATTCCGTGGCTGCCGGTATTATGCAGCAGGCAATCGTGAAGGACGATCATACGTATTTATTGCGCGATTGTTATAAATTGGAATCCCGGCTGTCGTCCGAATGCCTGAAAGGAATTTCCGGCGGGTTTGCAGCACACGGGGAACCGGGGATGGAATACGTAAAAGGATTAAAATTTTGTGCTTCACCAGAACTGAAGCCGGAGAATAAGACCGATTGTTATCAGAACATGTTACGGACGTTCCGGGGCATTTACGATACGGCAAAAATGAATCAGGTCTGTGCACTGGTTCCGGTTGCGTATCAGACATATTGTGAAGAGCCGCGGTAGGTAGGGTACAGCGTATGCATAAATCCGGCAGACATTTTCCGCTAAAACCGTTTCTTGTTTTTCTCCTGTTGTTTTTTGTGGTGGCGGAAGGACTACTGATGTTTTCCGGCAGAAAGCCGAAAACAAAAACAATCTCCGAATATGCCGATCAGATGATCGCTGCGTGTAAGGATAGGGGGTATCGGGCCGATTGTTACGATAAAGAAATTCCCAAACTTATGGATTTTCTGACGATGGAACAGGCTTTTGAAGTGACAAAGTTGGTGCAGGATCGTGATCCACAATATGTCTATTGCCATTTACTGGGACATCAACTGAGTTACACGGAAACGAAAAAGAATAAAACATATTGGAAAGATGTGTTAAGCCGGTGTCCGTTATCCATGTGCAACTACGGCTGTCTGCATGGGTCGCTTTCGGAAAAATTCCGCGGTGACGTGCTGACGGATGAACAGATAGCGGCAGTAATTCCCGATCTTTCAGACGTGTGTGAGGCCCGCCCGGGGTATACGCCGCATGAAGTGGAGAAATCGATGTGCTATCACGGACTGGGACACACGACGTTGTATATAACCGGCGGTGTTCCGGAAAAAGCGATAGACGTTTGCGAAAAAATCAGCATAAAAGCGGATGGCCGGAATTATCTTTCCACCTGCATTCAGGGGATATTTATGACCGTGTTTCAGGCAACCGATCCCGAAGATGTGGCCATCGTAAAGGATATACGACCGAAGGACGAAGATATTCCGGCATTTTGTGACGGATATAAAGAACACTGGTGGGTGTGCAGGAGAGAATCATTTTTTGTGTTCCGGGAAACGCTGCGGGATCCTAAAAAACTGGTGTCATTCTGTTCTTATGCAACGACGGAAGACATACTCACGGATTGTTATATGAGTGTATTGAATTACATAACCGTGGAATCGTTTGAACAGTCGGATGCCATGAGCAGAATTGAAGCATATTGTAACGGCATTCCGCTGTCGCGCCGGGGTTTGTGTCTTACCGGTGTCGCGTTACGGCTGATTCAAATTGATCCGTTACGTGAAGTTTCACGGGCGCGCGACGTATGCGCTCTGGGAGAAGCGTCACAGGTGGCAACCGCCTGTTATGAAGCGATTTCCTATCAGGGTCAAATTAATTTTGATCCGGGATCGGCAGTGCAACAACAATATTGTGGCGCGTTGCCGCCAGTTTGGGAACAACAATGCCTACGAAATCAGACCAACACCACAGCAAAATAGCGGTACGGCAGATATCCCGGATATACCTGGGAGTGCTTTTCGTGTTATTTGTCTGTGCTTTGGTGTTGCGATGGTATCGGCTCCCGGAAACCATGGGGTGGTGGGGAGACGTAGCCGCAGATCATATTGTGAGTGAGCACATTATTCGGTATGGGGAACTGCCTATTGTCGGACATCCGGCTACCGGACTATCTCCGGCATTTTATTATCCGCCGTATTTTTACTACCTGATGGCGGTTGTTAAGTTTTTTTCCGTTGATCCGGTCATTGTCGCTGCATTGGCGTCCGCGCTACATGCCGCAGCGGTGTTGCCGCTGTTTGCGCTGGGGACGATGCTGGCACACCCGTTGGTGGGGATAGTAGCGGCTGCGCTGTTTGTTGCATCATCGCGGATGGTAAACATATCGCAGGTTACGACACCCCCATATGTGTTGGTACCGGTATTGCTGTTTGTATTCTGGGGGTACGTCGTCAGTTACCGGCAACGGCATGTGCCGCTGCGTTGGGGATTACATGCGGCACTGGTACTTTTAAGCAGTTGGTTTTACGGCATTTTGATTTTTTTACCGTTGGCATGGATGCTTGATATTATTGCTGCCAAACATACCCGTCAACGGATGATTACTACCGGAGTATTTGTGTTTTTCGGGATGGTGTTGTTTGCACCGCTGATGTGGCATTTCGGCGTTATTCGGGTCGTAGGGGCGTTTCTCTTTACGCACCATGTCCGGTTTGCCTTTGCGTCGGTGCTTGAGTTCTGGAAACCCTTAGCAGTGACGTTTACCGATCTATTTTTTTATGACCAACAACGTTCGATTGTGGCCGCCACCGCGTTAACCGTATTCGGTCTGTTTTCCTGGGAGGGTATTCGCCGGTATCGGCGTAACCTGATCGTAACCGGTATTCTGGTGTTGTATTACCTGACATTTGCGTTGGGATTAGGCCGCTTGCCGCATGATCACGACGTACACATAATTCAACCGATACTCTTACTCGGGATTGCCGGCATTATGGTAAGCGCCTGGCATCATCAGCGACAGGGAATCGGGAAGATTGGTGTGCTTATTGCCGGTGGATTTTTCTTCTTCCTGTTGATGCAGCCTCCCGTGTTTACGAAACCTGTCGCGGATCAATTCGGTGTTACCCGCAAAACAGCCGAATATATTCTGACTGATGTACGGCAAAATCCATTGCCCGGTACTTCCGCATATACGGTATCCGTGCTGGCCCCGGGAGAAATGACAAACGATCATTTAGCATTTTTGTATTGGATTGAAACGATAACGGGAAAACAGGTGCTTAAGGTCGTACCGGACGGGTTTAATGTGGTGGAAATGGTACCCGGGGGCAGGCGGTATGTGGTCTGTCTGCGATATCCGGC
Organism: uncultured Gammaproteobacteria bacterium; assembly: GCA_964629685.1. Lineage (GTDB taxonomy): Bacteria > Patescibacteriota > Microgenomatia > UBA10105 > UBA927 > CAZVTT01. The sequence continues at coordinate 28,655 of CAZVTT010000003.1, read as the reverse complement.
GGAATTTATGGCGAAGCAATGTCTGGAGGACGCAGCCCTCTCGTACCCGCAATACCGTCCGGTTCGGCATATTCCGTTGGATATGGGAGATAGGATGATATATGTATTTACGTCAGATTTGGATGAATAAATATACATCGGTATGAATCGTAAACTGAAGGTATTATTCCTGAGTGCTTTATTGCTACTGATTGCGGGGATGCTGGGCTGGTTTATCAGAAACGAAGATCAACGGACTGCGTTTGATCCGGCGTGGATTACTACCTGTCAGCAAACGGAAAAATCCGCGTTGCTCAGTTGTTGGCAGTCGTTATTTGAAAAGGTATTAAAAACTCATGGGGTGGCCATGGCGTTGACACTCATGGGCGAGTTGAATGCGAAAGATAAACGCTTTGTGGATACCTGTCATGACGTAACACATAAAATAGGATTGCGTGCGTATGAATTGTTTGCCCGCGGAAAACCGTTTGATTTAAATGAAAAAACTGCGTATTGTTCATTTGGGTTTTATCACGGATTTATGGAAACGTTGGTTATCCGTAGTGGTGATCCTACTCAAGCCCGCGCGTTTTGTGTGGAAGTGGGGAAGAAGTTAAAGGACAAAATTCCCGATGCGTATTATGCCTGTTTTCATGGGATCGGTCATGGATGGGCGAATGTGCATGAACCGAAGAATTGGGGCGATGAACATAAAATCGTTGATCCGGCACTCGCGTTATGTGAAAAAGTAGTGGATCCGAACGACCCCGAACAATTGTTGCGTTGCGCGACGGGTGTTTTCGATTCGTTGTCTTTGGCCTACTATAACGGACTCGCCGGCGTAAAAATGCGGGCAAATGATCCCATGTGGATTTGTCGGGAACAGCCGGAAAAATATAAAGGTGCGTGTTACCGTGATCTGATGCCGGCAGTATTATGGTTGGGCGAATATAATCTGAAAAAGGCAGCTTCGTTCGTTGAGCGATATGCGGAACGGGAATACGCTGATATTGCCATGATGACGATAGCAGATGATAGTGTGCGATTTATTCCGGATCAGGCGCCGGCGGCCACATTGATACCTGTTTGTCGGGAACGCCGTCCGGATTTGATAGCACCTTGTATTACGGGTCTTGGTCATGGTGCAGTGCAGTTCGGTGGGGTGGTAGATCGCGAATATGAATCCGGTTTTGCATTTTGCGGAAATGAGTTATTGACCGACTCTGAGCAGGATGCATGTTACGTGAATGTCTTACATTTCGCCAAACAACGCTATAGTGAGAACAAAGCCAAAGAAATTTGCTCATTGGCACCACAACGGTATCAGGATGCGTGCGAATAATATGAAACACACATATCTTATAAAAGGAAGTCTGATCGTACTGCTGACCTGTCTGGTTTCGATTATGGTAATCCGATACATGGGAATTACCCCAATCGGAAATCAACCGTTACGGCAATTGGCGGTGATGGTCGTAGAAAAATGTGCAACCTCACCGTATCACCCGTCGTGTTATGACACGGAGATACCACTACTCATGCGGAAGATTTCCATGGAAGACGCGTTTATGGTAACGAAATATATTCAGGAACAGGACGCTTCCTACGGATATTGTCATGTACTGGGTCATAAATTATCGGCAATTGAAACCCTGAAGAATCCGCAAAACTGGAAAGATGTGATTACCCGGTGTCCCAGCGGGGTATGTTCCAACGGGTGCGTCCACGGTGCATTTCAGGAACGGTTCCGTTCCGATAAAATTGAGTCGGAGGCACAAATTCAACAATTAAAACATGAATTGTCCGATGTGTGTGAAGCACGGGGTTCCTGGAGTCCTTCGGGTATAGAGCAGGGGAGTTGTTACCATGCTGTCGGGCATCTGCTGATGTATGTCGTAAACGCGGAAATTCCAAAAGCTTTGGCGTTGTGTGACGAATTGGTGGTAAAAGGACCGGACAGGGATTACTCGCAGCTGTGTTACGACGGGGTATTTATGCAACTCTTCCAGCCGTTGGAACCTGAAGATTTTGCGTTGATTAAAGGGAAGGAAATTACCGTAGAGAAACATCGGAATTTTTGTGCTGCCTATACCGGAAAAGCGCATGGTTCATGCTGGAGTGAAGGATGGCCACTCCATGTAAACGAGTTACAGACGCCGGAGGGGTTAGTATCGTTCTGTTCTTATCTCTCGGGTGTTGAAAACGAACGGTGTTACCGGGCTATGGTGTATGTGATTGTGCCGCGTTTAAATCTGGATGTAGGTGTGGTGAGTGATTTTTGCAGCGGATTACCGGTAGCGCATCAGCCGTTATGTTTTAGTGATGCCGCGACCAGATTTATGGAAATAGATTATAAAAACGTGGCCAAAGGCGTAGATATTTGTGACCATGCAAAAATTGCTTCCGTGAAGGAAGCCTGCTATGAGGAACTGGCAAAAATGGCGAACTATAATTTCCGTCCGGATGCTCCGGAAAAGCAACAGCTTTGTGCAGTATTGCCGCCACAGTGGCAAGCTGCCTGTGCGCAGTAATTCATGAAATACTTTGGCCGATTATTTCGTATAGGATTCGTATTGATATTATTGCTTGTTTGCGGATGGGCAGGTTGGCATTTGTATTGGCTGAAAACCACACCACGGGTGGTTTTAACACACCAGGGATTTGAACCCGACTTATTAATCATTCATGAAGGGGATACGGTAGAATTTAGTTCTACCCGTGGATTGCCGTATTGGCCGGCTTCCGACGATCACCCGTCGCACATGATTTATTCCGATTTTGATCCGAAACGAGCCATTGGTCCGAAAGAAACCTGGTCGTACCGGTTTGATAAGGTCGGTAACTGGCGGTTTCATAATCATATCGGATCGAGTTATGCCCCAGACGTAGGTACCATTCAGGTTATTCCGAAACAGGAACCGATACCCGACCGTTCTCCGAAAATAACCCGCGAGGCGTGTTTGTCTCTTGAGCCACATCAGCGGCAAAATTGTTGGGAACGGTTACTGCGCCAGACGTTAAGCACCGAAGGCATTCGGTCTACATTTGCACTGGTGAAAACGTTGTATACGGATGTTCCGGATTTTGCGATGTCGTGTAACGCGTATACGCATCGGATAGGGGGGCAATCGTATCTGCAGTACCGGAAAGATTTACCTGCAGTGATGATTCCGGAAACACTGTACTGCGGTGCCGGATTTTTTCACGGATTTTTGGAAGTGTTCGTGACACAAGACAGGCGACTAGATCGGGCACGCCAGTTTTGTACAGACGTGGAGAATACACTGGCTACAGAATATCCCTTGGCTACCCATGCCTGCATACATGGGTTGGGTCACGGCATTATGGAATTACTGGGTGTGCATACGGTAAGTGATTGGAAAACATTGCCGGCGATGCTGGCTGCCGGATTTACGGAATGTGAGACGTTGGATACGCATAAACGGGCGCATTGCGTAAACGGCATGTTTAATGCCGTGTTGATGCATTATGCCGTGAGTCCGTATAAACCGGTGGAATATGCAGATAATCCGTTTTGGTTTTGTCCTGCCGTCCCGGAAACGTACCAGCCATTTTGTTATGAAGCAATGGGTGTGGGACTGGAAACGGGTGATAAGTCTGATATGAAAAAGGCAGAAACGTTCATAGTACAGCGTGTTCCGGAACGGTACGTGGAATGGGCAATGCGGACGGTTATTCAGGAACTGGCATTTGCCAGTGTAAAAGAGACGAACTGGGATACGTATATTACCGGTTGTAAGGCGTTATCTGCTTCATTAACCGGGTTTTGTTTGGATACATTTGTAGAGAGTCTGGTGGATAACGGGAGTCCCGGAACGGAATATGTTTCAGCACTAACATACTGCAAATCCCGGGCAATGCTTCCAGTTGAACAGGAGCATTGTTTGGATCATACGTTGTCGTACATGCGCAGGATTTACGGGACGAAGTATCCCCAACAGGTTTGTACCGGATTACCCAAGGCGATGGCACAGAAATATTGTGAATAATATGCGTCGGACACAAATACGTACAGTAAAAATCGGCATAGTGGTATTCTTGTTGATTTTGTTTGGAGGAGTAGCGTATTTCCGGTTTAATCGCCCCCGGACGGTTAGCGTGACTGAACTGAAAACGGCATTGGCAGGAGATGATGTTTCGTCTATCCGCCGTATGTTTAAACAACTTATTTCAGAGCAGACAGCACCGGTAGCGTATACAACGGTAAAACAGGCTATTGCCGATATTCCCCAACAGCAACAGCATTTGTCGGCGCATCTTTTCGGGGAAAGTCTTTACCGTGTCTTGGGTGTAGAAGGGGTGTCCGTTTGTGATGATTCGTACGGATTCGGGTGTTACCATGGGTTTTTTGGAACTGCGATTGCCGCAGGCGGACCGGAGACGTTAGTTCGGTTTGATAAAATGTGCGTGGAAAAATTCGGATTGATGGGACTGGGGTGTCCGCATGGTATCGGTCACGGACTGGGTGAATATTACGGACCGGGGAGACTTTCTGAGCAACTGGCCGTCTGTGGTCAATTATCGTGGCAGGGTGAGCGGTTTGGGTGTAGCGGCGGTGTATTTATGGAGTATAACTATCCGACGATGGTGACGGGCGCGAAAGCGTTAACTACGACGCGGACGTTTACGCCTTCTGAGCCATACGCTCCCTGTACGGGTGTGGATAGCCGGTTTGCCAAATCCTGTTATTTGGAACTGGCAGCCTGGTACTATGATGCGTTGGCCGCGGATATGCCCAAAATAGACGCATTGTGCAGTGGAATACCGGAATCCGGAAATAAACGGGAGTGTTACCGCGGTTTGGGGCTTGCGTTGGTACCGCACGTACAATATGACCTGAATAAAGCCATATCCGCCTGCAATACCATTTCCGCTGCCATATCCAGACGATGGTGTTATGCCGGCGCATCATGGAGTTTTTTTGCACATCCTGACTACACGGCACAAGCAAATGCCGTCTGTGCCGCTTTGCCGCCCAACGACGTATCGCTATGCCGTAAAGATGCGGATTTACTTAGTCCTGATGTGCCCTGAAACGAATGATGTGGATCATGAAGAATCGGAATCGTCTGGTAATCCCAATCGGAAGTGCAGTCGTTTGTGTTTTGCTGATGGCATTCGTGCTAAAACAAGCTTCACGGACTACCACTATTCTGTTAACTGCAACCGGATTTGAGCCACGTTTAGTCTCTATTCGGGTAGGAGAATCGATTACGTTCCGTACCGATAGAGAGAAAGATTTTTGGCCTGCTTCCAATTTACATCCCAGTCATTTAGTGTATCCGGAGTTTGATGCGAAAGGGCCCGTGAATGCGTCTGATGCGTATACGTTCCGCTTTACCAGTTCCGGATCGTGGCGGTACCATGATCATTTGTCTCCGCAGTTTACCGGTACTGTTATCGTGCATACGTCTTGGTGGGAACAGTTGCGTGCGCCGCTGCAATCCGTCTTCACCCTTGTAGGACTACGGAAGGATACACACGATTGTGATGTGGTGAGTACGGATATCCGCGCGGCGTGTTGGGAACGGGAAATCAGACAACGGGTGAAAAGTCAGGGCATAGCTGCAGCATTTTCTTATATTGAAGCACGGCGGGGGAATGCTGATTTTGCGCAGGTATGTCATGATTTAGCGCATGTCATCGGGCGGGAAGTGTTCCTGTCCCGTAAATGGCAGGGAGCACTGCCGGGGAAGGTGGATTACCGGATGTGTGATTACGGATTTTTTCACGGGTATATGGAGTTAATGATCGGAACCGGGGATAATCTCTCACGGGCGCGTGCACTGTGTGACGGCATTACTGATGAGCTGAATCAGGGGCAATTGATCGCCAGTTGTTATCATGGCATTGGTCATGGCGCGGTGATTGCGCATGAGTTACCGGGTACGTCAGACCCATGGAAACTGGTTCCCCAGGGCATAACCGTATGTGAATCAGCTTCCGCTGATTCGATTAAACGGGAGAACTGTGCCAGTGGCGTGATAGACGGGCTGGCGTCGCTCATTACGGGTGGACAATATCCTTTGACTGAGGAGGTAAAGCGGCATCCCTTTGCCATCTGTACGACACTGCACGCGCATTATCACACAGCGTGCCGGATGTCTTTTGTAGGGTTAACCTTGTATTTGGCACAGGGACAAATACCGGCAGCATTGGAGTTGATTGAACGGGATTTGCATACGAGTGCACTCCCATTAGTACACAATGTGGTTTCTATGATAGTGCGGGAGCGCAACCTTCGTGATCTGCGGCCGGTTTTAGCAGAATGTGACACAGTACCGGATACGCTTCGACATACGTGTGTTCGCGGTGCATTGGAAGGATATTTTCTTGCACGGATCAGTGAAACGACCAAACCCGCGGAAATCATGCCGGATTGTGCGGTACTGCCAAAAGGTACGGAACGCACAGTATGCTATACGGAAATAGTGCGACAGATGTACGATTGGAAAGGATATGCTGCTGCGGAATTCTGGTGCACGGCGTTACCGGTGGATATCAGATCTGCCTGTAGTACGAATGTAGAAACGTTTATAGCCGAAGAGACGATATGAAATCCAAAAGAATTGTTTCGGTTTGGCGGATAGGGGTGGGTATCCTGATACTGGTGTGTATGCTGGAAGTGGTACTGCGGCTCGCGGGGAGCGTACTGCTTTTTGTTCAGCGACACAGTGCCGGTGATACCGACGGGATTACTATACTGGCCATTGGGGAATCTACTACGGCACTGTCAGAGTGGCCGGTATTGTTGCAGCAAAATTTATCCCGTACATTTCCGGGTAATACCTGGCGGGTGATAAATGAGGGTGTTCCCGGTACGACGACATCACATATCGTGACGCGTTTGCCTGCAGTACTGAACACATATAAACCGGATTATGTCGTAACTATGATCGGGACGAATGACAAGAATGCGTTACTGGTTCCATTGGGTCCGCACGTAACCGCTATGACCTGGCTTTCAGATTTACGGATCGTAAAGGTGATACGTTTGTTGATTACCACCATGCAACCGCAGCCGGATCAACGCCGTTTGTGGGGGAAATTACCGGAGACTGATAGTAAAATAATGGCACAGTACCATGCAGCCATGGCGGCCTTAGATGCAGGCGAATACGGTAGAGCAGAACAGGAATTACAGCAGGTGTTACTCCGTGAATCGTCTCTCACAAACGCTGCCTTATTAGCCCTGGGTCGGACATATACCGCGTTGTCACGTTTACCTGAAGCTGCCCGTGTATATGAGCAGGTAGGTACGCGGGAAGGTTGGCCGGATAGCGATGTGGTCCAGGTAGTGAGTGTGTACCGCGCGATGGGTATGTCCGATGAGGAAGTGAATAAAAATCTACGGAAATTGAAACCGGATATAGACGTGTCAGTAACCAGCGCAACATCTGCTGATACCATTACCGAGGAAAATTATCGGCGGATTCATGCGGAGATTATCAGGAGCGGTGCGGTACACGTGGTTATGCAATATCCAACGTTATCTCTCTTGCCGCTTGAGCGCCTGTTCGGTACGGGAAAAGATGTGGTGTATGCGGAAAACGGGAGTAATTTTTCTCAGGCGTTGCAGGAACATACATACGCTGATCTTTTTACCGATACGTTTGGCGTAACCTGGGGACATACCACCCGTATGGGAGACACATTGATCGCGAGTGCTGCAGCCAGTGCGATCGGTACGGCATTTGTAACCCATACCCCTTGACGCCCATGCCCGAATGCGGCAAGATAATCTGCGCAGACGTATGAGCGAACATCACGATCCACACTCAACTCATGAATCACATACCGCTGAACATGGAGGCGAGACACATACTGGGCATACGCATAAAGCTTCCGGTTTGAGCAAAAATACGTTACTCCTGCTAGCCGGGGTCGCAGTACTTCTTATGGGCGTATCCGGTTATGGATTATTACGGAATATGCAGCCACAGTCATCTGGGGATGAAGTCGTGATAACGCTTACCGAAGACGGATTTAAGCCGGAAAAAGTAACGATTGTACAGGGAACGACGGTAAAATTTACATCCACCCAAAAAGAATATTACTGGCCTGCCTCCGATTTACACCCGTCTCACGGTATCTATCCGGCATTCGATCCGAAAGAACCGATAGCAGGAGATAAATCCTGGAGTTTCCGGTTTGATAAACCTGGAGTTTGGAATTTCCATGATCATATTGCTCCATATTACACAGGGACTATTACGGTAACTGAGGCGAAATAATACGCATAGCTTCATGAAACACTACTGGCCGGTTCGGTCTGTTTGGGTAGTACTGAGTATTATCGGGTGTAGTGCCGCGCTTTTCCTTTTTTATACCCGCCAGAAAAAAGCCGATCCTCCCATTGTTTGGTATACTGCCCGCGGTTTTTCTCCCAGAACCGTCACCGTTCCCGTAGGGACTACGGTAACATTTCGGTCTGCCGGTCCGGCGTTTTGGCCGGCTTCCAACTTCCATCCGTTACATGTTATTTATCCGCAATTTGATGCCAAGACGATAATTACATCCGGTGAATCATATTCCTTTACGTTTGCACGGGTAGGGAAGTGGCGGTTTCATAATCATTTGCGGGCAGCCGATATCGGAACCGTGGTAGTAACGGACGAGCATGGCGGTACGGTAAATCCCGACTGTGCGCACGCCGAAATGCTGGCTGCGGATATGACTTTGGCGTTAAGTTGTTGGGCAGCAGAAATTGAAACCGTGCTTTCGCAAAAGGGGTTCGACGCCGCGTTTGCCAGATTTGACGAACTGTATTCCCGCGATGCGGTATTTGTGGCCAATTGTCATGATATGACACATTTGATCGGTGAAGCCGCATACCGGCAATTCGTAGAAACCGGAAAAGGAATAACGTCGGATAAAACAGCATTGTGCGGATACGGGTTTTTTCACGGGTTTATAGAAACGATGCTGCAGACGCAGGAGTCGTACGATACAGCCGTACGGTTCTGCGCGGAAATTCAGGCGGAATTATCTAAAACGATTGCGTCGCCAAATGCCATTTATGCCTGTTATCACGGGATTGGACATGGCACGTTTGATGCTTTGCCGCAGCGTATTTGGGGAAACGACAGGGAAATGGTACGACAAGCATTGGCTACGTGTCGGGAGGTTACGGTCGGGAAGGATGAAATATTGTATAAGCAGTGTGCCACCGGTGTATTTAATTCACTCGCGAATGCGTATAGCGTACAGCTCTATACGTTACAGTACGATACGCAGGATCCTGATAAAATTTGTCGGGAACAGGAAAATGAAATGTTGCAGCGGGCATGTTATGCGGAAGTGATGTTGGGGTATTTACGGGTATATTTCCCCACACTTTCTCCGGATGAATTAATACAAAAAGTAACTGCCCTGACGCATCCGGTGGGTGGCCCTATGACGATGTTTACGTTGGTTGCCACTTCAATGAATACGGATGTGCAGTCCATGGATTTTACGGCCTGGAAGCAGCGTTGCCTGTCCGTACCCGAGAATTTTCGATCTGCGTGTGTGGAGGGCGTAGCGGAAGGATTAATCGGGTGGGGTAAACCGGGGAGTGAATATATTCAGGCATTACAGTGGTGCAGTACGGTGGCCAAAACCACCCAGCGGGCAGTGTGTTACGAATATGTTTTACCTCGGTTGGATACGCTTTACTCACGGGAAAAAACGGCAGAAATCTGCAGTACCGTTCCGGAAGATGTACGGCTGCTTTGTGCGCGGTAATCCGGATTATAGTTGCCGCTTTGATTGTCGTGTACACTGGGAGAGTGTTTCGGTAGGTATCGGATACGATTATGGGTAAAATGGTGTTTCAGCGGCAGTGGTTAAAACCGGCGTTCCGGATGATTTGCGCGGGGGTATTGGTACTCATTAACGTTTTTTTGGTCATGGTGTATACGGAAATATCGGCCAAGCCATCCAGACAACCGTTGACGATTACCTTAACACCGGAGGGGTTTTCTCCCAAAGTGGTAACACTTTCTCCCGGTGCTGCTATTACGTTTAAAACAACCCGTCCGGTGCCGTTCTGGCCGGCTTCGGATCTGCACCCTTCGCATGGCATATACCCGGCGTTTGATCCGAAAGAGCCGCTCGCTGCTACCGCATCGTGGAGTTTCGTGTTTGAACAGGAAGGCGTGTGGGGCTTCCATGATCATTTGGCACCTGAATATAAAGGAGTAATTCGGGTAGCCCGTCAGACGAAGTTTTCATCGACGACGTTGGGTGGAAAACTCTTGATGCTGGTGCATCGGGTGGTACCGGCAGAACGCGATGCCGATAAACTGCTGGCAGCGTGTGACGTGCACAAGGCGAATCGGGGAGCATATCAGAATTGCTGGAAAGAGGCATTTGAAGTATTGTTGGCATCCGGTACGATCGATGAAGCGTTGGATTTATTGGGACAACTGAAAGCCAAAAGTATAGATTTTTCTTCCGATTGTCATGTGTACGCACATGTTATAGGAGAAGAGGCGTACTGGCGATTCCGCGGGCAACCAAAGTTTTCCATAAACAGCGATACCGGAAATTGCAGCTTTGGCTTTTATCATGGGTTTATGCAGGAATTTGCCAGTCATGAGCACACGTTTGAGCGGGCTGTGGCGTTTTGTAAAGTGGTGCGGGAATCGCTGAAATCGACAAGTTCGGATAAAATCAATGTGAACGTATATGGTTCTAACTGTGAGCATGGTATCGGTCACGGATTATCATATAAATACATTATTCCGAACTGGGGGGATGAAAAAAAAGTAGTAGAGCTGTCGGTTGCTGACTGTCGGAGTATATCCGGTATTAATACCATGGAGTGTATTAATGGGGTATTTGGCGGGATTGCCGCCATGTATTTCGGTTTGCATGGATATAATGTGGCCATGAATACGGAGGATCCGTTTTGGTTGTGTCATGACCGGCCGGTGGAAGAACAATCATATTGTTATGACAGTATGATTCCGCCCTTGTATCAGATAACCGGGTCGGATTTTTCGCGTACCGTGCAGTATATTTCCCAAATTCCGACTGTTCCCGGACGACAGGTAGCCATGCGGCATTTGGGAGCGATGAAAGCCCATGAAGCCTTGCGGACGAATGAATTTTCCAGTGTGATTGCAGCCTGCAGAGCGTTGAATTCAGAACTGCATTTGGGGTGCGTGGCCGGATTTTCCAGTCAGATATTGCATATAGGCATGGCAGACAATGCATTTGAACGGGCTACTGCGTTTTGTACTGCCTTACGTGCCGGTGATGAGCGCGAGGCGTGTTATGTGGGGGTAAGTGATACATTGGATTATCTGCTTGCTCCGGCAGAGAAGCAAAAATATTGTGATAAGATGGAGCCGATTTATGCAGAAAATTGCCGAAAAACGCGCTGAGAGTATCGGGACCGTAACGGGTTCCCGGAGACGGAGGGTACTGGTATTGCTTGTGGTGCTCCTGGTTTTTGTGGTGGGCGTACAAATGCAGTATCTGTATAGCCGTTTCGGATATTTTCAGTCACCGTCCGACATTCCCCAAGCTGCGCAAGCAGTGGTAGCTGCCTGTGCACAAGAAAGCTACGCACCTTCCTGTTATGACAAAGAAATTCCGAAGTTAATGGATAAGGGATTTAGTATGGAGGATTCTTTTGCCGTTACCAGACTGGTCCAACAGCAGGATCCGCGCTATTTATATTGCCATGTATTGGGCCATAACCTGAGTTATAAGGAAGCGGAACGGCATATGAGCGATTGGAAAGATATTATAACGCGTTGTCCGTCGACCATGTGTAACAACGGATGTTTGCACGGCGCCTTGATGCGTCGGTTTAACGCGGAGTCGCTGACCCCGGAGCAGGTGGAGCAGGTTAAGCCGGATTTGAAAAATGTCTGTGAACCGCGGGATGGATGGAATCCCACGGAGGTGGAAGTATCTATGTGTTATCACGCGCTGGGGCATTTGGCGATGTTTATGACCAAAGCCGATATTTTAAAATCCGTAGATATCTGCACGGAGGTAGGAATAAAGTCCGACGGCAGAAGTTATTATCAAACCTGTGTGGAAGGCGTATTGATGACGTTGTACCAGCCTTTGGAACCGGAGGATATAGCCTTGGTATCGCATATTACGCCGAAGAAAGAACACGTGGATTTTTTCTGTAAACAGTTTTCCGGGGAAACATTTGATGCCTGTCATCGGGAATCATGGCCGTTATTCCTGGGAGAAATTCAGGACCCCGCAGGATTGGTAAAATTCTGTTCATATTCCACTGATACACTCGCCCAAAGAAAATGTTACGGTACTGCATTTAATATTTTGACACAGTATCTGGTGATGGATACGCTGCAGGATTTAACGTCTTTTGAACATTTTTGTCTGGCCTTACCGAAACAGGCGACGGAATATTGTTTTGCCAATTCCGCGTTTCGGGTAGTACAAATAGATCCGGTGTTGGTGGATACCGGTCTGTCTATTTGCGCCTTAGCCCAAAAAGCAGGAGTAGGCGAGGCGTGCTACGAAAGTATGCTGCATCATTCGGCACACAGTTTTCACCCGAACACGCCGGCGCTTGCGGCATTTTGTGCCGTGTTCCCCGAAACCATTAAGGCCAGATGTTTGGCTCAGGACGCTCCGAAATATTAAGTATTACGGCTTTACGGTGAAGAGTGTAACACTACCGAATGGTTGTTGCTGTTGATAGCTGGCTGATTTAATCCATGGGACCTGATCTCCTTCGTAGCCATATCCTGACGTATATTTCAGAATATACGCAGTCGGTCGTATGTGTCGGTCCCACATCGGGATTTGACTGCCTTCAGGGTTTTTCAGCAAACAATATACCGGAAGTTCACCATGGTAATAATAGGTGAATACATAACTTAAGTGACAGGGATCGGCGAGTATGACCGCGTCAGTGCCGCCCGGAATTTGTGCTACGAGCTGTTTCCAATCCGTATTGACCGTTTCGGCAAACCAGCCCCGGGTGAACATGGTGAGCATGGTAAAAAGAATTACGGCGGATTTTCCCCAGGATGTATTCCAAAGTGGTTTGATTACGGAGGCAATACAAAAAAATACCAATGGAATGCCGTAGATCGTGTAGCGGGCTTCCGTAAAAACGGTATGCAGCGGGGTGAGGAAGAGCAATACGAATGTGGCGAGAGTAAAGAGGAAGAGTGTTTTTTGCCATATAATTGCTGTTTTCCGCATGCCGTATATGACCAGTATTCCCATGCCGCTAAAGATGATGGCGGCCACAGGTGATTGCAGCATACGCGGTAGATGAAGCGAAATTCCGTTGGAAAATACGGCCAGCCAACCGTCCCAGCCGATCCAGCCTTCCAGTACCTGATGAAAGAAATAGCGGGTGCCCGGACCGGCAGGATGCAACTGGTTCCAGCCGAAATACACAATCCAGGGTAGATAGGCGACGCCTGCAAATACCATTGCCTGCAGATAGTGCCGGTATACCGGTGTGCGCCGATAAAAGGCGGTAATGCTCAGAAACAGTACGGCACTGAAAATAACGAAACTATAGTGGGAATATAAACCGGCAACGGTGCTTACTGTGAGCAGTATTCCCGGTATCGTTCCCGGCCGTTTGGCGGTAAAAAGCCGTTGGCAAACCCAGAGCTGAAACATACACAGAAAAAGGAGTAAGGCATAGGGTTTAAGATAGCTACTGAAAAACCAGATACTGCTGTTTCCTCCTGCCAGGAGCACCACGGAAACTGCCAGTCCGCGGGGGAGGTGTGGCTTAGCGAGCAACCAGAAATACCACCCGGCCATCAGGCTGAACAGAAGCGGTAGTATCCGTAACCCCGTTTCGTTTGCACCGACAATATTTTGCCATAGCTTTAAGAGGGTAAATTGCAGTGGTGGTGTGCCCTGATCGTATTGTTGTCCGGTAATAATCCGTATCAATGGGGCATCTATTAAGCGCAGGCTAAATACTTCATCGAAGTCAAAGGAACGCTGCTGTACAAACCAAAATTGCAGGAGCATCCAGAGTATCACAATCGCTACTCCCAATACTCGGGACCTTGTGAAATCGGCGGGCAGTGTTTTGTGTGACGTTTTTCCTCCGGATTACTGACAATTCGGCGATGGGTAGAAGGAGGTTCCTTCTTTCGGTACCGAACATGCAGAAACAATAATGACTTTGGGATTGGAAACACCCGTAGGGACGGCTGCTCCCGGTGGGGGCTGTAAGGTAATCGGAGCGCGTACCGTTACCCCGACAAGTTCACCGGATTCAATTGTTTTCATGGCGGCGCATTCGGTTAGTGCTGACCCGTCGGCGGGATTTGTAACTCCCTGACAGGTAATTTTTTCCGGAAACTGTTTTAAAAATGTAGGCGAAAATAAATTGCTTAAGAATGTTTTTGCTTGTGCTTCCGTAACCGTTTCTCCCGTTGGCATGGTCCAGATGCGGAAGTAGGCTGGTTTATTTTCTTTCGTTGATCCTACCAGTACAGAAATGAATTTTCCGTTTTTATTCCAGTTGGCTACAGCGGAAAGTCCACGCGTTTCGTCTGCTTTGCCTATGGTCTGAAAGGTTAATTCCTGCGGAATATCTTCCGGCTTAAGTGCTGTTTTAATAAATGCTACTGCTGATGTAGCCGTTTCCGTCTGCAATTCCGATTTAACGGTAATACCGTCTATGGTGGCTGCCTGCATGGTCGCTGAATTTGCCGGTGCAGTCGATGGTTTATTGCCGGTAAATCGTTTTTTAACATCCGGGGCAATCACGACAACCGCCAGTCCTACTACGAGCAGAATGCCCAGCAATATAAGTCCGTTAAGTATGGTATCAAGTTTGTTTTTTGCGGGGCGGGGAGTATCCGATTCCGTAAGCGGTGTGCTGTGGGAGGTATGTGTTTTTTTGTGTGTAGTCATAGTGGTTTTATTGTAGGCACAGGATCGGTACTGTCAATAGCCTGCCTTCTTTTTATGATAGACCAGTATATAGTCTTCCGGTAGAGGGGATACCCGGTAGAACATATGGGCGGTAATTTCCGGTCTGCTCGTATGGCGTGAGAATATGGGTAACACATATACATCATAGTCGGTTGCCGTATCTATGTCGGGGCTGAGTCCCAGCGGATACGTGTTTCGGTTGAATGCTTTCGCCTCTGGGCCGCTGCCGTAGCGGATAATCCAATCCGGTTTATCCAGGTAGGAGGTAAGGTATGACGGCAGATAGGCGTGTCCCGCGAGTTTCGGATTATCCGGAGACATACGGTTAATCAGTTTTACGCGATGGCGCATGGCAAACATAACAGGATCATGTGCGTCATCTTTATCAAGGAATACATATTCATCATCGTGACCGAACCGGTTGAGAAAATCGGATACAACAAAGTCCGGTGTATCGTACCGGTTGGCAGTACCGGCGAAGAGATCCCACCCATAGAATCGGGGTGGAAATTCGGACCAGCCGGTGGTACCTAATGCCATGACGATTATAAGGAACCCCAGCTTCCGCCAGCGGGAAAAAAGCGCATCAAGCATAATTGCGAATGCAGCAATCAGAAATGGAAAAAGTATGACATGATATCGGATATCCAACAAATTGAGATGTGAAGTAAATATAGAGCTTATTAGTAATAAGAGAACAGTATATATACTCAGTACCGCGAGTGGCAGTTTTAATTGATTTTTATATGACGAAGACGGTGAAATAAGAATATATGCCAGCCATGGCAGGAGAAATAACGGCAGTAACCCGGTATCACCATATTGAGAAACAAACGTAGGGATATTTTTCAGGAAATGATCCCACTGGAAAGACAGGGCAGCGTGACCGGAGAGCGGATTGACGAAAAACCAGGTACACAACCACAGAAAAAAACCAGCACAAAAAGGAATGGCATGAATGATGAGGTGTTTACCTTTCTGTGCGGACGATGTACCGTACAGAATCTGCATTGTTCCTATGAGCCACAGTACGGACAGGAATAGGACAGCGGAAACATAGTGTACAAGCAACGAAAGCAAAATAAGTCCGGCTTTAATCAGCAATTGGCCGGTGGTTTTGGGTGAACGAAACAGGAAAAGGAGTATCCCCATACAAATGGTCATGGGGTAATATCGTGCCTGATACAGATATAACAAGAGGGGAATATTGGTTGCGGTAATCCAGAGCATGAGGCATACAATCCGATCCGGAAGCTGAAATTGTTTTCCCAGTTTAGGGAGCAAAACGAAGAGCAGCAGGCTGCACAGTATAAATGGCAATCTGGCCGTAAATGCGGATACGCCAAATACGGCAAATGAGGCGGCAACCACGTACAATTGTGGCCAGGGGACCATGGCTGCCTGCAGATTATTTCCCAGAGCCAGACCGTCTCTGACGGCGATGAGATTAGTGCCGTCCCAGGCAGAAGGGACTCCTGTGCGTAAAATGTTTTGTGCAAATAAGGCTGTTTCCGCTTCATCGCCCCACAACGGAAAACGCGTAGCCGCATAAAATAACAGCAGTGCTGCAAACACCATTGGCCATGCCCATATCGGGATACGGGGTATCCAGCCTCCCAACGGTGTTTTCCGGAAATTGGAGATTGTCGGAATGAGCATTTACCGCAAGTATAGCGTATTTATACGTTCTCAAGTGTAGGCGGAAATACACCAAAATAGTGACATGTGTCGTTGCATTTTGTGCCCGCCCGCGTCATACTAAATGAGCATGAAGCCCGCCCGTTTGCGTCGGTCAAAATCTTCTTCCCAGCGGTTAACGCTGTCTTCCCGTCTTTATCTGCAGGGGTTTACCCTGATGGAAATGATGCTGGTTTTGGCTATCGTGGCGGTGGTGCTTATTTTGTTATTGATTGGAATTCGGATTCAGATCGCACGCGGATATGATGCCAAGAGAAAAACGGATTTAGCTGATATCCGACGGGCATTTGAAGAATACTATAACGATAATGATTGTTATCCGCCGGCAACAATTTTGAATAATTGCGGAAGCGGTGATTTGCGTCCGTATATAAACTTGGTACCGTGTGATCCGGTAACCCGACGACCCTATGTATACGTTCCGCTGGCGGGAAACGAATGCGGTGGTTATGTGGCGTGTGCGGCATTGGGCGATTTGGAGGATGTTGATATTGCCGCTCAAGGCTGTGGTCCGATAACAGGGTGTGGATGGGGTTCAGGGTTTAATTATTGTTTGGCCAATGGCATGTCTGTACTCGCGCCGGGATTTGATCCGTTGGCCGGTACTCCGACTCCTACAACATCACCAACACCAGTACCCGGACAATACGCCTGTTCTCCCGGAGGTGTATGCAATGACTACGGTTCCGTTCAAAATGCGGTGAATGCAGGATGTCCCGTAACTTTTGCCAGTATCGTGTGTCAGGGTGAATGTGCGTCGAATGCGAATTGGTGTTCGTTCTAATAGTATTTGTATTCAGTATGACCGTGGCTTGACAGAAATGCGGGTCACCCGCAAACTGATAGTATGAACCTGGATATTGTTCCATCACTTCGTAAGCATATGCGTTCTCATGACGGGTTTACGTTAATGGAAATTTTGATCGTGATCGTGATTTTGGGAATAATTATGACACTCGGCGCAGGAACATATGCCCGGTCCCAGTTGCGGTCTCGGGATAACCGCAGAAAAAGTGATTTAAAAAATATTTCTATTGCACTGGAAGCCTATTATAACGATAAGGGACAGTTCCCCAATGAGGGACCGGCAGGGGAAATCTGTGACGACGAAAATAATTGTGCCTGGGACGTGGTTTTTGATGATGCCAATGATACCGTGTATATGGTGAAAATTCCGGGGGATCCGCGCAGCGGCCAGCACTATACCTATGACGTCGGTGGGGGAAACCGGAGCTATCAGTTATATGCCCGCCTGGAAAATACGGAAGATAGTGCCGTGAGGAATGCATCAGATGAGCCGATTGTGTTTACCGGTGTGTCGTGCGGAGCGAAAGATTGTAATTACGGCACATCATCAAGTAATACTACGGCTGATAGCGGCAGAACTGTCGGTGTGGATCCGAATCCATAGGAGGAATATGAACAGATCGAAAGCGGGTTTTTCGTTATTGGAATTATTGGTCGTTATTTCCATTATTGCCGTATTGGTCGCCATGGCACTGCCTAATTTTGTGGGGGCCCGTGAACGCGCGCGTGATGCGAAAAAGAAATCGGAATTGGTGCAGTTAAAGAACGCCTTACGGTTGTATTACAATGATTACGGAGCTTATCCGGCTGCGGTAAATCCATATTATTTCCAGGGGTGCGGTGCCAGCGGTACGTCGACCTGTCCGCAAAGCTGTACAAGCGGTGAGTTCGCTGCCGGAGGAACAGGATGTGATACCGTCTATATGCGAAAAATGCCTCAGTATTACAAGTATTACCGGCATCCGTTAAAGCCGGGGGATTTGGATGATTTTCTTCTGAAAGTAGATATAGATAATGCTTCCGATCCGGAAATAGCAGCCAGTCAGGCCAGATGCGGATACCCGACGCCGACACCCAGAGAGTTTCATCTGTGTGCGGATTAATTCGCGGGATTCATTATGGCACCGAAAACGGATCGTCTATTGGTCGGAAATCCTACACGCGCGTTTATTCTTATTCTAGCCGGGCTTATTGCAGTCGGCGTTATTTTCTTTCTGAGTATATCGGCAGCGACGCAAAAAAATGTACTGGATCTGCGTTCCCGGGCTGTTGATTCAAATGAAAGTCCACTACTGGCTGCCACGATTCAGCAGATGGCGTTACAAAATTTGGAGAGTTTGGAAGATATAGACGGGTCGCGTGGTGTCGTTCGGGAACGTGCAGATGAAGCGCAACTCAGCGATACGACAGATGGTTTGGCAGTAGTGCGGCAACAGATACATGACAGGGTATCGATACTTACAGCATTGCAGGATATGGTGAATCGGCATACAGACCGTTTGCCTGCTGATTCACTCACGGAAAGTACCAAACGGATAGGTGATCAAATAGGCGCGTGGCAGAATATCCAAAAAACGGTTGATGCGGAAAATGATCCGAAAAAAGCCGTAGAGTATTATCGTCCGTTTATGCAGTTGTCTCGGATTTTTGCCGTATTTGAACCACGGGAACGCGTGTTTATAAATTGGGCGATCCTCACCCAATCTCAGCGAACGCTTGTTCAGCGAATTGATCAGTCCGAATCTGCTTTTCGGAATGCTACAGACGATCCTGACGGGACGGTGTATGAACAGACACAAGTATTATTGGAGCAGTCCCGTATCCGGAATACCGATATAAACAAACAATTGCTGGACTTAAAAACGCGCATACTTGCCATTACCCCGCAGTCGTATGAAGTGGATCCGGACGGAGTAGTAATACTCTTTTCGCAGTTGCAGGCTGATCTATCCGAACTGCAGGAATTGATGCGGTCTACGTTTCAGACCATGAAGCTGGTAACTGCAAATCTGACAGTGTTAGCACCCATAAAACCATAAAATTGATCTAAATCCTCTGATATAAATCCATAACGTCTTTAGTGAGTAAAATTATTGTTCATATGCTATTTTTGTATGTCCTATGGTGA
The DNA here is from genome assembly GCA_964629685.1 of uncultured Gammaproteobacteria bacterium. Taxonomy (GTDB): domain Bacteria; phylum Patescibacteriota; class Microgenomatia; order UBA10105; family UBA927; genus CAZVTT01. Next base: position 9,127 of record CAZVTT010000003.1, on the reverse strand, counting down.
GAACGTTTTCATGCTATGAGAAAAAGCCGCTTTGTCGAACGGTTAGGAATCATGTTCACTCCCTGAATTGTTTTCATCGTTCGACTGCATGTGCTGTTGTTTTCACCCTGCCCAACAATACTGCCACCGATACATCTGACGCTAAGAGGAGCGAGCCTCCTTTTTGGCTGTAGGTGTATATATAATAAGGAAGCTCTGTTTCTGTAGGCCTAGAATAGTATTATTTCGGCTTACAGTTCTTTTTACCTATCTGTTGCTTTTTACATCGATGATGACGGAGGCATCTTGGGATTACGGTTTTCGTATACGGTACATGTACCGGTTAAATGGATGGAATCTTGGGTAGACTGCAACGGTATACAGAATACATGTCTGTGACGGAATAGTGGTATATACCTGTTCCGGTATGTTACGTAAGCTCTGTCCATGCATTGATTCTGGAATGGTGAAATGGGTTACTTTCTCCACAGTTGTATTACCGGTTTTGCTGTATGTTCTGATGAAAGATACCAAGTAATATTTGTTTTTACCGTTTCATGGACACAGATGCTATCACGAGACGAAAATATTGGCTTCAGCGTAGATGAGTCGTTAATTAGTAGAAATATGCCTTTAGTATTATTAAATAATATTTTTATATATAATGCATTATTAATTAGTATTAAATACTACTTATAGTATGAAAGAAATGATTCGAGTAAGGTTGATATGATAAATGATTTTTCCTGGTATATACTGCGGTATCTGTTGCAGACATAGTAATTTCTCCAGTTATTTTGCGTACCTGTTTTTGTATTTATGGAAGGTGAAGTGTTTGTGAGTGCCTGAGGTTTCCTTGATACCTGGGTTTTCTGTGAGATTTGCATGAATGGAATAGTTTCCCCGGAGGTATGATTATTTTTTAAACATACAGATAATCCTGTTTGTAAAATGTATGTCGTCTGAGGGCAATACAGAGGCTTTAAAAAAATGAGCGTGGAGCCTAAAGGCCGGAAATGTAATCCGCTTGGAAGTGCGGAATCTTTTCTGAATTTACCGATGTAGTGTGTGAATCGGTTGCCGCAAGCCATGTCTTATAATCTTTTCGTTTGGATCACGGATACTATACGTATATTTTTATTTTTCTCTATTTCATTTGACCACGCGTGCGTTCGAGCACCCGTGTTTCCGGAAATGAATATACGATCGTCCTATTAATTGATGATCCACCAGTTGAGTTGGATATCGGAAGGCACTGTGGCATCTATGGTAATCGTGGCACTGGATGTACAGGTATCCGGTGTCGTACTGCAGGCCGGGTCGATCGTTTTCGTTTTGATGTACGGTACCTGGTTCTGGGTTGAGCTGCTCGGCGTCAGGTAGATGAGCGAGTGTTCGGTAAGGTTGGGATTGATGATGATTGCTTCGGTGCTGCCTGCCGGAATGGTAGCCGTTCCTACCGTACTGGTTGTTCTGATGGTATTGGATGCAGGTGTGGTTTGATCTGCCGTATCTATACTGACTTTCCCGAATGTGCCGCTTGGCGCGTTTACGCCTTCGGCAAATGTGGCGGTACCCGTTTGATTAATGGATGCGACCGTTTCTGCTTGTTCTCCTTTGATGATGAGTGTTCCGAACGTATCGCTTGTTCCCAGGACAGCTGAGTTGCTGGCTGTTTGTTTCAGATCGATAGTAATGTCTCCTGATCCCGCCGGGGCAATGGTGTCGGTAGCAAGTGTACCGTTTACGGTCAGATTACCGGTTATAACGACGTTCCCTTGGGTGTTGATCGTGAGCGCGCCATGCATGATATCCAGATTTGCCAGCCTGTTCGGTTGTAGGTACAGGGTGTCACTGATGGTGGAAATTCCGGATTGATCGATGCGGATACTGCCCGTAATCATCAATGAGCCGGCAATGTTGGTGGTTCCAAGTGTGGTGTCTCCGAGTACGGAGAGTGATGAGGTAATACTGACCGGATCCGTGAGTTGGATATTTGTACCCGTACCCGTGTCGCTCATGCCTAAGGCTATAAGTGCGGAACTGGTAGCATCCAGGCCGGCGTCTCCCAGGTAGAGGTTGCCCGACGGCGTCGAGATGGTGCTGACTCCCAAGGTTTCAGTTTGTACTTCGGTAATGTCTGCGCGGTTAGCCACTATTCTGTCCGCGTACAGTGTGCCGCTGATGGTAGCGTTTTGCGTAGCCTGAGCGAATCTGCTGCTGGTTGCTTGGGAAAGTTCTGATAATTGGGCATTGGTGCTGGCGAGTTGGGTTTCCAATTCCGTTAGGTGTCCACCCAGATCTCCGAATCCGGTAACGATTCTGTCGGCATACAGTGTGCCGCTGATGGTCGCGTCTTGGCCAACGATAATGTCCGTCGCCGAGAGTGTATCCGTTTCGACAGTCGGAGCGGTAATAGTGCCTTTGGTATTGAGATTTCCGAAGGAGTCTATACTTGCACTTTGTGTGCCCGCGGCATCGGTAATGCCGAATATTTGTCCTTCATCCAATTTGACGGTAAGTTTTCCACTGCCACTGGCCAATGGGGTGATTGTATCGGTTGCCAGCTCGCTACCGGATAAGCGGGGTTGTGTTCCTGAAACGCCGCCCAATTCTGCCACGATTTGCGCTATGTAGTCGCGGATAGTACGGCCACCAATAGTGATGGATTCGACATTGAGCGCGTCGGTGGTGATGGTCTGAGCACTGACAATTCCGGCTTTTACATTTCCGATTGCTGCATTGGCATAGGTTGCAAAGTCCGTTACTATTTGTCCTGTTCGATCGGTAAGTTCATACGTAAAGTCCAACGGATTACCGGTCGGGGAGATAGTGATATCCGGCAGCGTTTGTGGGACAGGCGGGACTTCACCTTCAGTTGTTAATGATACCAATGAACTATCGTTAATGATATGTCCGACGGAGGCATCATCAGGTCGGGTATTTTGCCACTTATACGTGTCAAAGCGGGGAGCGGTAAGCCGGTAAGATACCGTGGTTGGACGGGTGCTATATATACTCAAAGTATATCTGTTTACATCAGTTTCGTACCACGTTTGGGTTTTCCCGCTGGCTGATAGCAGTACTACCAGTTCGTCTATATGGTTTCGGAGATCGGTAACCTTGGAGAAGAGCCAGAGATTCGAACCTTCGGTTTCTTTGGTAAAGTCGATAACGGCCCGATAGGTATCTCCATACTTGGTTGTTGTGATAGTACCGGTAACTTCTTCTTTAATTCCCACCATGCTGGCAACATAGGTGGCAAATTTCTTGCCATTTATGGTGTACGGAGGATCGATCGTACCGGCATCAAATTTACCCGTACCGCCGCCGATCACGACCGTACCGGTGCCGGCGTTGATGTTGATATTGTTGTTGGCCGTTGAGGCTATTGTACCGCCTGAAGTCAGTGATATGTCTCCATCTATGGTGGCGTTTCCGGCGATGGCAAGCGCTGTTCCCGTTGAAGCAGGGTCCAGGAAGTAGACGGATGGGTTGGCTGAATCGCGATAAGCGGCCGCGTTTACTTCTCCGGTATTACTGACCCAGAGTCGGCGGGCTCCGGATGCTGAAGCAGTAAACAGATCTTGGTTTTCATATTGGTCGATAATTAAGGCCGCTTGCCCGGTGGTATACGTAGGTCCAAGCGGGTTTGAGGTAATCGTCAGTTTGGCCGCCGGATTGGTATTGTTTCCGATAGCTACATTTCCATTTCCTAATAGAGTCAGTGCTGATGTGTCGTCGTTATTGGCGACTTGGAATACGGTTTCCAATATACCGACATCCTGGACTCCGGTGCCGTTTGCTTTCGCCGCAACGAGTTTAATTCCCGGAACGGTGTCGTTCGGATTGTTGGTACCGAAAATCCCTCTGATTTCGAGAGGTTGTGCTGTTACAACTGCATCAGAAAATGCGTTCACACGGGCACCACCATCGGTAGAGGATATAGCGGCGATGTGGAAAATAGTATCCGTTTGGGCAACCGAAGTAACGCCGTGAGCGACATCTCCATCAGAAATTCCGAATGTAGGATCTGCCGCAGCGTTGGCAGCTACTTCCAATTTGTATGCCGGTGCGTTGGTGCCGATACCAACCAGATCTGCAGCCGTGACGTTGAGCGCATCTCCGTCTACGGTTGAACCGACGACGATAGAAAGCACATCATCCGCAGCATCGGTGACGTACATATTAGAATATACTGCTGTTCCGGTACCGTCTGACTCTCGCAACACGAGTCCGAATGTATTGTCTTCGGTTCTGATATCTACAAATTGATCAGTATCTGTACCTGCCGTTAGATCGATAGTAAATTGGCCGGTGGATTGGATATATACGTCACCAATTTCGTTTGGTGCATCGGCACCGCGAATCCGTAATGCTTGTGTATTTGAATTTGAATCGAGATCAAATTTTACTGCCGGGGTGGTTGTTCCAGCGCCAATATTTCCCAACCCGTCCAGGAATAAACCGGTTGTTCCCTTGGGGGAAATTGCAATTGGTCCGGTGCTCGCACTTCCGATGGTTAGCGGTACCATGTTGGTAGTGCTAATAACGGCACTGGTACCTCTGATGGTGAGTTGGCTGGAAATACTGGCTGTACCGGTAACTCCATTTAATAATATGAGAGCGCTGTTGGTTGCTGTAGTGGATTGGCCACCACCAACCGTACTTCCCAGGGCTAAACTTTTATCGACGACCGGGTAGGGGAATATAAGTCCGTTCAGTTCTGTCATAAGCGGAGATCCTCCAGCCCCCATGAGTCCTGTGGCACCTGTCGGTCCGGCAGCACCGGTAGCGCCAGTTGCACCGGTTCTTCCGGTTGGACCGGTAACACCAGTGGCACCTGTGGTTCCGGTAGCACCTGTTGGACCGGAAATTCCGGTGGCTCCGGAAGGACCGGTCGGTCCTACTGATCCTGTGGCACCTGTACTTCCGGTGGCACCTGTCGGACCGGTAACACCTGTAGCTCCCGTTCTTCCGGTTGGTCCTGTTGGTCCGGTAATTCCGGTGGCTCCTGTTACACCGGTCGGACCGGATAATCCAGTTGCTCCGGTTGATCCCGTCGATCCGGTTGGTCCGCCTGATCCGGCGGTACCTGTTCCTCCCGTGGCACCAGTCGGTCCAGTGATACCTGTGGCTCCCGTACTTCCTGTTGGGCCTTGTTCACCGGTAGCGCCTGTTGATCCGGTTCTGCCGGTTGGTCCGGCAGCACCGGTAGCACCGGTAGTACCGGTCGCGCCAGTTGGTCCTGAGACTCCGGTGGCACCAGTCGGTCCGGCTGTTCCGGTAGCGCCTGTTGATCCTGTTCTGCCGGTTGGCCCGGCATCGCCGGTCGCTCCTGTACTACCTGTTGCGCCTGTAGGCCCGGAGACTCCAGTAGCTCCGGTTCTGCCGGTTGGTCCAGTCGGTCCGGTAATTCCGGTGGCGCCTGTTGATCCGGTCGCGCCAGTCGGTCCGGCACTTCCGGTGGCTCCCGTTGTTCCGGTTGCCCCAGTCGGACCAGCGCTACCGGTCGCGCCAGTCGGTCCGGCACTTCCGGTCGCTCCCGTTGCTCCTGTCCGACCGGTTGGTCCGGCATCGCCGGTAGCACCGGTGGTTCCGGTAGCACCGGTAGGACCGGAAAATCCTGTGGCACCTGTTCTTCCAGTCGGTCCTGTCGGTCCGGTTATACCGGTAGCACCCGTGCTTCCGGTGGCTCCGGATGGTCCTGTGTTTCCTGTAGCACCTGTGGTTCCAGTAGCACCAGTTGGTCCGGAGATACCTGTGGCTCCGGTACTTCCGGTTGGACCTTGTTCACCGGTCGCACCTGTTGATCCAGTTCTTCCGGTAGGCCCGGCATCACCGGTAGCTCCGGTACTTCCTGTGGCACCAGTTGGACCTGAGACACCGGTGGCTCCAGTTCTTCCGGTAGGTCCTGTCGGTCCGGTAATTCCGGTAGCACCGGTAGTTCCCGTGGCTCCAGTCGGTCCGGATAAACCTGTTGCACCTGTGGTTCCAGTAGCTCCGGTAGGACCGGAAACTCCGGTTGCACCGGTCGGTCCGGCTTCACCTGTTGCCCCCGTTGCTCCTGTTCTTCCTGTTGGTCCCGCATCGCCGGTTGCTCCTGTACTGCCGGTCGCTCCGGTAGGCCCGGAGAGTCCCGTCGCTCCAGTTCTGCCCGTTGGTCCGGTCGGGCCGGTAACGCCAGTCGCACCGGTAGTTCCGGTGGATCCTGTTGGCCCGGTGACTCCGGAAGCTCCGGTGGTTCCGGTAGCACCGGTTGGTCCTGCTTGACCTGTGGCACCAGTAGGTCCTGCCACTCCGGTTGCTCCTGTACTTCCGGTAGCTCCAGTCGGTCCGCTTATTCCGGCAGCACCGGTAGCACCAGTTGAGCCTGTTGGTCCGGTATTTCCAGTCGCTCCGGTTGACCCGGTTGCACCGGTAGGTCCGGAAACTCCGGTTGCTCCAGTTGATCCGGTTCTTCCCGTTGGCCCGGCATCACCGGTGGCTCCGGTTGACCCGGTTGCACCGGTAGGTCCGGAAACTCCGGTTGCACCGGTTCTCCCGGTAGGACCAGTCGGTCCGGTAACTCCGGTAGCTCCGGTTGATCCGGTGGCTCCTGATGGCCCTGTTTGTCCCGTAGCACCTGTTGTTCCGGTGGCTCCGGTCGGACCGGAAATTCCGGTGGCTCCGGTCGGACCTGCTGATCCGGTTGCCCCTGTACTTCCGGTGGCACCTGTTGGACCGGCTTCGCCGGTTGCTCCAGTTGCACCGGTTCTTCCGGTAGGACCGACTGCTCCGGTTGCTCCTGTGGACCCAGTGCTTCCTGTTGGTCCGGTTTGTCCGGTGGCACCGGTTGTTCCCGTGGCACCTGTCGGTCCGGTAACACCAGTTGCTCCGGTTGTTCCTGTTGCACCGGTACTTCCTGTCGGGCCGGTAACACCTGCAGTACCAGTTGCGCCGGTAGCACCGGTTGGTCCGGAGACTCCGGTTGCTCCGGTACTTCCCGTAGAACCCGTTGGTCCGGAGACGCCGGTTGCTCCGGTTGTTCCTGTGCTTCCTGTTGGACCGGATACTCCGGTGGCCCCGGTAGTTCCTGTTGGACCGGTAGGTCCAGTGTCTCCGGTGGCTCCGGTAGTACAGGTTGATCCTGTCGGACCAGTTTGTCCGGTAGCGCCTGTCGTTCCCGTAGATCCCGTTGGTCCGGAAACTCCGGTTGCTCCAGTGCTGCCCGTGCTTCCTGTTGGTCCGGTTTGCCCGGTGGCACCGGTTGGTCCGGCAGATCCTGTTGCACCAGTGGCTCCGGTGCTTCCTGTTGGACCGGTTTGTCCGGTGGCGCCGGTTGTTCCCGTGGCACCTGTCGGTCCGGATTCTCCGGTTGCTCCGGTTGATCCAGTCCTACCAGTGGGACCAGTTAACCCGGTGGCACCGGTGCTTCCTGTTGGACCGGTTTGTCCGGTAGTTCCTGTGGGACCTGCAGCACCGGTTGCTCCGGTACTACCGGTTGCTCCTGTTGGTCCAGTGACACCAGTGGCTCCGGTAGTCCCTGTGGCACCAGTGGCTCCAGTTGAGCCAGTTGGGCCGGCTACGCCGGTTGCTCCGGTACTACCGGTTGCTCCTGATGGTCCAGATATTCCCGTGGCACCTGTTGGTCCGGCTGCTCCCGTTGCTCCAGTTGAACCTGTTGCGCCCGTTGGTCCGGCTGCTCCCGTGGCACCGGTCGTTCCGGTAGATCCGGTAGGGCCGGTAAGTCCGGTCGAACCTGTTGGTCCAATTTGGCCGGTACCGCCTGTCGGTCCACCGACACCAGTCGCACCAGTGCTTCCGGTTGCTCCTGTTGGCCCGGAGACTCCTGTGGCTCCAGTTCTTCCTGTAGGTCCAGTCGGTCCTGTAATTCCGGTGGAACCAGTTGAACCAGTCGGTCCGCTTAATCCGGTACTTCCTGTGGTTCCCGTTGGGCCATTAGATCCACCACTCCCTGTTCCGCCGGTGGCACCCGTTGGGCCGGTTATCCCGGTAGCTCCTGTTGGACCGGCTTCACCGGTTGCACCAGTGGCCCCGGTTCTTCCTGTTGGCCCTGCTGTACCGGTCGTTCCCGTTGAGCCGGTTGGTCCGGTTTGTCCGGTGGCTCCGGTAGGACCTCCCACTCCTGTCGCTCCCGTTGATCCTGTTGGTCCAGCTGAGCCTGTCGCTCCCGTGCTACCAGTTGCACCTGTAGGTCCACTTATACCAGTAGCACCCGTTGGTCCGGTTTGTCCCGTAGCTCCGGTAGGGCCGGGGAGACCAGTGGCGCCTGTTGATCCAGTAGGACCGCCAATTCCAGCTGAACCTGTTCCGCCTGTGGCACCAGTTGGTCCACCAATACCTGTACTTCCGGTTGAACCCGTTGGGCCTGATTGTCCTGTCGCCCCTGTTGGACCGGCGATTCCCGTAGCACCTGTTCCGCCTGTCGGTCCGCCTGCTCCAGCTGAACCTGTTCCACCCGTGGCACCAGTGGGTCCACTAATACCACTTGCGCCGGTCGCGCCAGTCGGTCCGGTTATGCCAGTTGCTCCCGTTGGACCTGCAGAGCCGGTTGCGCCAGTTGAACCGGTAGCACCAGTCGGTCCTGCAGAGCCGGTAGCACCAGTAGAGCCTGTAGAACCCGTTGGTCCAGTTTGTCCCGTGGCGCCTGTTGTACCGGTAGCACCTGTCGGTCCCGAGACTCCCGTAGCTCCAGTTCTTCCTGTAGGCCCTGTTGGTCCGGTAATTCCGGTTGCGCCGGTAGTTCCGGTAGCACCTGTTGGACCGGTAATACCTGTTGAGCCGGTTGGGCCAACAGCACCGGTTGAACCAGTAGAACCGGTCGGTCCAGTAATTCCGGTTGCTCCGGTCGCGCCAGTCGGTCCGGTTTGTCCTGTAGCACCTGTTGGTCCTCCTGTCCCGGTAGCTCCAGTGCTTCCTGTTGGTCCTGCGCTTCCGGTCGCGCCGGTACTTCCAGTTGTTCCTGTCGCACCGGTAGGTCCAGTGTTACCTGTTGCTCCAGTCGCACCAGTTGTACCTGTTGGTCCTGTTACTCCTGTCGCTCCTGTGGATCCCGTTGGTCCGGTAATACCAGTTGCACCAGTGGGGCCGGCGCTTCCGGTGGCTCCTGTAGATCCGGTGGGTCCAGAAGTGCCTGTTGCTCCGG
>CAZVTT010000002.1:185815-198439 GCA_964629685.1 uncultured Gammaproteobacteria bacterium | reverse complement strand
CACCCCAATTCAGGCGAGTCAAACATCACCCAATAATTATGGCCACAATTAGTTTTGAAACAAAACTTATTACGGTAAACTCCTGGACGATACTCTGGTTACCGGAAAGCGCTTCCGCCAAACTTCCTTCCCGGGGGATGACGATGGTATCCGGAACTATTAATGATGTTCCATTTAAAGCCGTGCTGGAACCGGATGGAAAATATTTATCGTATAGAAAGCCAAGTCACTGGTTTAAACCAACTGAAAAATTACTCGAACAAGCTTCCGCGAAGGCAGGGGATATCGTACAAGTTACCCTGGAGCCAACGAAGGAATGGATTGAACCGGAAATTCCGGAAGATTTTGAAAAAGCATTAGCAGCATCTCCTAAAGCCGCAGCGCTCTGGAATGAAATTACCCCCATTGCCCGCTGGGACTGGATACGTTGGATACGTGCCGTTAAGACAGCGGAGACCCGCCAAAAACATATTGAAGTTGCACTCGATAAACTCAATAAGGGAATGAAACGTCCCTGCTGTTTTAATCGTAGTCTTTGCTCTGAACCCCACGTCTCGCATAATTGGGTCCTACTTGAACCGGAGACCACAACCTAAAGATAATCGTTTTACTAATGCTATGCTTACAGACATTCTCGAATATAACGATGCACTTTCGGAAACGGATAAAAAAATATGTATCATCCTTAAACACGAAATAGATTCCATACTTCCCCCGGCAGAAAGTAAAATTTGGCATGGCCATCCCGTCTGGTTTTTAGCCGGTAATCCCATTGCAGGTTACGATAAACTAAAGGACTGTGTCCGTCTGCTTTTTTGGAGCGGTCAATCATTCGATGAACCGGGTTTGCGGAAAGAAGGCTCATTTAAAGCTGCGGAAATACGCTATACCGCTAGCGAACAGATTAATATTGAAGACTTGCAACGTTGGCTTAAAAAAGCCACAGCAATCCAATGGGATTATAAAAATATCGTGAAACATCGTGGTGTGCTCAAAAGGCTGAAGTAACCAGCCCACAAATACTGCTATAATCATTTTTGTGCTCACCTTTTACTTTATCCGACACGGAACGAAAGAAGCTGTCCCGGTTGACCCGCAGCTAACGCCCTTGGGAATGAAACAGGCAGAAATTACTGCAGAGCATCTTCGCCACACTCCCTTTAGAGCAATTATTGCCAGCCCGAAACAACGCACCCGGCATACCGCCGAAATCCTGGCCAAACCGCATGGAATTTCCGTCCAAACCGATAGCAGACTCGTGGAGCGGTTGGAATGGGAAGCAGAAAAATCATTCGATGAATTTATTGCCGAATGGAAAAAGACGGATATAGACCGCGATTACGAGCCACGAAACGGAATATCTTCCAACAAAAACGGCGAAAGGGTAGAAAACGTATTAACGGAACTTTCCGAAAAATATCCGGAAGGGAATATTCTGATAGTCACCCACGGCGGAACCATTGGAGATATGCTCCGCCGACTTTTTGCCAAAACAGCGTTCGAGTATATTACCGATACTGAAACCGGCGCTACATATATAAATATACTGGAATGCTCAGTAACAATTGTACAAAAGACGGGCGGGACGTATACACTCCATAAACTCGCTGACGTATCTCACTTATCAATTCCGCTCATCTGATCCAACACCGCGTCTGTTGCGATTTAGTTGGATATGTTACGATACCTTAGAAGGAGCTCCCTATGAAAACCATCCTTATCATTGAAGACGACAGTTTATTGCAAAAAGTGTACCAGGAGGTGTTGTCCAAGTCGGGCTTTGATGTGCTGACTGCCGCTACCGGCCCCATGGGCCTGGAGCTGATTAAAACGCACAAACCCAGCTTAGTACTCCTTGATGTCATGATTCCCGGCGGTATGAACGGATTTGATATTCTGGAACAGGTAAAACGTGACCCGGAATTAAAAGATATTCCTATTGTGGTTATATCCAATCTGGACACCGAAAAAAGTACAGCCATGTCTATCGGTGCCACCGACTATATTTTTAAAGCGACGACGTCCATAGACGAAGTAGTGGAAAAAGTAAAAAAATATACTGCTGATCCGGTTACCCCTGCTGCATAATATTTACCTGAAAACTATCGTAGTTTTCACCGGAATGCTATACTATGAATGCCGGTATATCGGCTTATTTAGGAGTCCATGAGTTTATCTCCCGTTGTAGACGCGTTAATTTCGGTTTTTGAAGAACACAAATCCCACGATGGTGATGGGGCCCGTTTTGCCGTAAGTAGAACCGTATCTCTCCTTGCCGCAATTTACGAAAAAGCCCGAAATGCCGTTGAATTCAGAGCAGAACATTTAATCCGCCGGGCTGCGATTGAGCGGATTATTAAACGCCGAATTTTATTGAGCGGCAGCTCCCAGCAAATAGCGGAAAACCTGATTGTAGAACTGCTGTGGGCCAAATACATAGACAGCAGCCAGGTTAGTGATGACAAAGTAGTCAAAATCCAACAAATTCTCGAAAGATATCTCCTGGTGAAATACCACATGTTCGATGCTCCCAGTGTGGAAGTACCCCTAACTCTGGATATGCTCTTGGGACTTGCCTCGGCAGAAATAGAAGAAGTACTTATCCCGGCGAAAAAACGTCAGGCACTGGTTAATTTTTTCTATCAGGTAGTCCGGCCCAAAATAAAAATTGAAAATTACGATGAGAAGATACTAAACATGCTTACATACATCGCCGTCGAGCGGGGATATGCACAGTCAGACGAAGCCGTAATTTACTTTCATTTATTATCCATGGTTCACCCGGAGTGGTTGGCAACCAATAGGGAAAATGCAGCAGAACAGATACCGGCATTTATCGAAAACATTAAACTGATAAAAAAAGCCATGCAGGACAAAATGAATGAAGCGCTTTTCCGTTATGTCCGGAAACAGACGCCTGCCATGTTGCTGATCCGCGATTTTATGTTACTGGAAGGATCACATGCCCGGGCCATTGTCGAAAATCAGGAAGAATTTGAACGGAAACTCGCCGAGATTGCCCATCACCGGTATCAGGAGATAGGAACCAAAGTCAGAAGATCAGTAGTACGGAGTGTCATATATATTTTTATGACCAAAATGATCTTCGCAATTGCTCTGGAAGTACCGTACGATCTATTTATTGCAAAACGGGTAGATTACTTCCCGTTACTCGTAAATGTTATTTTCCCTCCGGTATTACTATACTTAATGGCGGGATTTATTGCCGTTCCCGGTCAGGAAAACACCAATAGACTTATCGCCAGAATAAAACAGATGTTTTACAGTTTTGACGACTTAAAAAATGAACGGGACATTTTCTCATTGAAGCAGAAAAACCGACGCCCCCTGCTTACCGCAATTTTCAGTTTGTTATACCTGGTAACCTTCCTGATATCTTTCGGATTTATCAGCTTTGTTCTAACCCGACTCCATTTCAGTATCGCCAGCCAGATATTATTCGTATTCTTCGTAACACTGGTAAGTTTTTTTGCATACCGTATCCGGCAATCCGCCAAAGAGTACGAAGTGGTCGACCGACAGGGATTTTTGGCCCCGGTTATGGACTTTTTCTTTCTACCTATTCTGCGCGTAGGACATATACTTTCCGCAGAAATTGCCCGTTTAAACTTTTTTATAGTTCTGTTCGATTTTATTCTGGAAGCACCCCTAAAAGTAATTTTTGAAGTAATAGAAGAATGGATCCGCTTCATTCGTACCAAAAAGGACGAAATAATTTAATCCGCATTTTTTATGAGCCGAGGGGAACATCGCGTTTTGATCCATCCGGATATCGGAGAAATCCGAATTTTTCCTTCCGAATCAGAAACTGCGATGGGAGCTGCCGAATATATCCGTGCATACGTACATATGCACCCGCAGGCCGTAATAAACTACGCAACCGGCCATACTATGATTCCCGTGTATGAATCACTCGCGCATGCGGTATCTGCGGAAACGGTTTCGTTTACCGAAACCACGGCATTCCATTTGGACGAGCGGTTTCCCTGTCCGGCTCATAAACCGGAAAGTTTCAGTAGATACATAACCGAAAGGGTTGTTCAACCGTTTGGCATCCCTGACTCGCAGGTATTCCTGATAAACGGAGCGGCAGCAGATGCAGACACCGAAGCCAAAAGATACAACGAAATATTAACTAAATTTGTGCTGGATATTTCCATTATCGGCTTTGGACCACCTCCGGGAGTGCATGTGGGATTTAACGAAAGCGGTTCACTGTGGACAGCTGAAACGCACTATACCAAACTGGCCCCGGAAACGATGTTGCGAGATAAAAATAGGGGTGAAGAAGTTATAGACGGCGCAATAACCCAGGGACCTAAGAATATTTTCAGTGCCAAACAGATACTGGGGATCGCGTACGGAAAAGAAAAGGGGATAGGACTAAAGTCCGCACTGTATGGAGAGATCACGCCGAAAGTGGTCGCCTCTGGTTTACGGCAGCCCGATGTCGGAACAAAAACCACCTTGTTTATCGATGAAACAGCCGCAGCTGAATTGAGTTAGGTTCGGATATTACACCACTGCCCGTAACTGCGTAGCATGCTTTTTCCGGAAAGCCCTGGCTTTCACGGTCATGCAGGGAGAAGAAGGTTTTTTCTGATCCGGCAGCATTGCCGAAATACTCATCCATTTGGAATGAATTTCATCGTAATTTGCCGATTTCGGCTGAAACTGAATTCGGGTATAGCCGCTGTTATTCGTAATCACCTTTATTCCGTCGGCTTCCAATTTCTTCGTAACGGTTTCGGGAATAACGAAGTCACCTTCAATTACCTGTATGTCAGACTGTCCCATAAAGCCGGATGCATCGGTTGAGTAGCCTTTCTGATGAAACTCAAGTACGGCATCCCGAACTTGGGGTTCGATCATTTCCAGAAATACGCCTAAGTGTATTTCCACTTTATTCGGTTTCGGATTTAACCGCAGACGGGCAAGCACTTCCGTGGAAACACGTTCATTAATTTCATACATTAAGATTTCAAACAATCTGGTTTGCTTTAATTGTGTATCGTGTGGCGTGTATGTACGCCGGAATTTTTTCGCTGATTCCGATTGCGATATTTCTATATCTCCTTTTATGGGAGGGAAAACAGCAGCAATCTGCTCAAAGGTATGCACGATAGCGTCCAGTGTCGCTTCCTGCGGATAAAATTTGAAATATTTGGGATTGGTTTCTTTATGTACTACAACACCCATTTTCCCCAACATATTGATGATTTTATCTTCCAGGTAAAATTGACCGACAAGAATCTGAGATTCGGGATGATCCTTGGCAAAACCTGAAGAAGATTCAACCAGGTATCCTTTTTTTAAAAGCATTTTCACTATGGGTAACAAATGCGGTTCGTACATTTCCATGAATGATCCTAACGCGTTTTCCTCTACACTGGGGAAAGGATTTGAGGAAAGTCTGGTATGAAGATTTTCTGATTTTTGTTGATGAACCGTTTCGGCAAGTTCAGCAAATTTTTCGCGTAGTTCTTGAGCTTCTGCAGTTAAAGTTATTCTCATGTGAATTTTTGATTCATAGCAGGAATACTAGTATAGCAGATATTGAGGCAGTTTGTATGTAAGAAATTTATCTTGTTGTATGTGAGCGCAGAAGGATTCGAACCTTCAACCGATTGCTTAAGAGGCAATTGCTCTACCGTTGAGCTATGCGCCCTTCGTCGTTCCGCTTCGCGGAAATCCTCAGGGTAAACCCTTCTCGATCTACCCCAATCTCCTCAGGGTAAACCCTTCTCGATCTACCCCAATCTCCTCAGGGTAAACCCTTCTCGATCTACCCTAATCCCCTCAGGGTAAACCCTTCTCTGACATTCTTGTACTAATCAACAATATTTTCTTTTGCCGTTTCCAGCCTTTTATTTCCCGTTCACGCTTCAGAGCCGATATTTTATCATGTTGCGGTTCACAATATAGTAAATTTACCGGACCTTTCCCTCGCAACGATTTAGCTCCCAGTTTACTAACATTATGTTCAAATACTCTACGATCAGGGTTAGTGGTTATTCCTGTATATAATCGTCCCATGGAAAATTCTGCAATATACACAAACCACATAAGCGCCTCCGGAGGGAATCGAACCCCCATCACTTGTTCCGAAGACAAGCACTTTATCCGTTAAGCTACGGAGGCATGGGCACTCTCGCATCAAATTATACCAGAAATTTCACAAAAAATGCGCTGCGGATTATTGTAACGCAGTTTACTTGACAGTGTTGCGGTGCTATGTAAGGATACTGGTATGAAGAAGCGATTACTTATCGTGGTTTCTTGGTTTCCTTTAACCTTAACCCTCCTGAGTATTAACCTCGCTTTATTATCCCATTTCTCCAGACCTGACACCGTAGAAATGGTACAGTCCCCGGTAAGCAGTGTTGTCGCTCAAGCAGAAAACGCCAGACTGGTTACGGCAGCCCAGGGTACCGCACAAATACTGGATGCTACAGTGGTTCCGGGAGATGCCAGGGGGATACTGCTCACGCAATTCCTTACGGAACACAAATCACCCATGGCCCCGTATGCGGATGTAATTGTCCAGGAGGCGGATAAGAACGGCATTGATTTCAGATTAGTAGTATCTATTGCCATGTGTGAATCAAACTTAGGCAAACGGATGCCCAGCAAAGATTCTTTCAATGCCTGGGGGATTTCCGTCTATACGGGCCAGCAAAGTGGCGCTACCTTCAAAGACTGGCCGAGTGCTATAGGATGGGTTTCCAAATATATGAAAGAACGGTATTTTGATAAAGGACTCACGGATCTGAAAGAGATAGGGAGCGTATACGCGCCGCCTTCTGTAAACACCGGGCACTCATGGTCTAATTGTGTGGAGTCGTTCAGCAGCAGCATTCTGTAAACTCAAACCCGCCCGTTTCTGCCTCAAAACTGCCCCTACCAAGCTATTAAGCCCATAGGACTTGACAAAAGGCCTAAAGTGGTGTATACTACGCTTTAGATCCTAAGGTAGAATTCGATGTCTGCTTTAGGATTTTTTTTTGGTCTTATCTTAGTAGCGATTATTCACCTGTTTAGGAAAACGTTCTGACAAGGAAAAGCTTATGAGACCAACACTTTACTTCACGCTTGTCCTGTTAACTCTGCTTCTAAGCCTACCGGCTACCACCGTTCAGGCTACTGAAAAAGTGGCTGAAGCTACAGCTACGCTTGCAGGGGATAAACCAGCCGAGCAGAAAGACACCCGCGTTGATCACTTACGTGCCTATTTGCGCTCACACAATTCACCGCTCGCGGAAGATGCGGAAGTATTAATCCGGGAAGCGGATAAGCATGATCTGGACTGGAGACTGGTAGCCTCAATTGCCGGACTTGAATCCACCTTTGGTAAACATGTACCTGTGGGCTCCTACAATGCCTGGGGATGGGGTATACCTACCGGAGCCAGTAGTGGAATAGGGTTTACCTCCTGGAAACAGGGAATTTCTACCGTTTCAGAAGGTTTACGAAACAGGTATATAAACCGTGGGGCTACGTCTCTCGAACAGATAGGCAGAATTTACGCGGCCTCACCGACCTGGGCAGTCCGGGTACGGTTTTTTATGGAAAAAATAGAGGAATTTAAACCCACCGATCCTGACCATATCGCCTTCGCATTATAAGGCTGGCCTCAACCCACCCTCCCGCTGTATAATACTCTCCAAGAGGAACTTAGACCCGTCACGGCGGAGTTCCGCAAAGAGTCCATTAAACAGGAATATAACCCGTTGCATGCGGAGGTTACGGGAGAATCGCTTGCAACACTTTGGTAGGATGGAAAGTTGGAAAGGAGACGTAGTCTCCGTTCCAGAAGGCTGGGGTGGCGAAATTGGCAGACGCGTACGGCTTAGGACCGTATGGGGAAACCCTTGGAGGTTCGATTCCTCTCCTCAGCACCAAAGAACAGACTGTACTTATACTTCCAGGTCTGTAGCCAGTACAAAATGATCCGTAAATGTGTTAAATATACCTGCCGGTAAAACAGAAAGAGGAAGCTTACCTTCAAGTGCATCTTTTAATTTTGTCTTTTTTGACTCACCGGTAATATACCCGATCACGATATTAATTAACGACAAGAGCGGATACGTAGCAGTAAACCGCAACGGGAAAGGATTTTTGCCCGTCGCATCATAACCGACCACGAATCTGTCCGTTTGTACAAATAGTGAATCAAATGCCGCAGGATCTTCCGGGAATGGCATAATTCCTGCAGTATGACCATCTGGACCCATACCTAATACTGCAATAATTTTACCGCTTCCGTTTTTAACTTTTGTTACACATTCCCGAATGGTATTTTCGTACCAATCTGCCATCTCATATTGGCTTTTAAGGTGCGGACTCGTATCAATAAATATTCCACCCTTTTCGGTAATAGCCCGGATAAAATCAGGGTGCTTCGTCTTAATTTCAAGATAATTATTGTTCTGTTTGTCAAATCGTTCATCCACCATACCCCAAACCCACTGTGATCCATCACTGTTTGAGTCTCGCAGCAACTGAGCCAAATAATCGTATATCGTTACCGCGGAGCCACCTGACAACAAAACAAGCGCTGGTTTACCCGAATTTTTTTTCAATTCATAAGCTATATTCTCAGCCACTTGTGTTTGAAGCGAAACCGAAGCTTCTTCCGTATTAGGAACTGGTCGTATATATTTACGCATATGAACAGAGAGTACTTCACGTTCCACGGATAGTAAAGCATTGACCCTCAGGTTCATGTCTTGTACCATTAGGTAAGTATGCGCCGTTTGGCAGCTCTTGCTATTATTCTGTTTCTGGCCTTATCCGTACGGGGAGTACTTCATCCGGTCCAAGCGACCTCCGAACGCGCATATCAGGATTATTTGTACCAGTTTGATGTTTACCGCCAACGCTACTCCGAATTTCAAATCGCCAAAAATGAGTATCAGAAATTTAATACCCTTACTGCTCAGGCATCAGCGGTTGATAAAACCCGGTTAATGTTGGCGCAGCGAGATCAATTTCTGCGGGCGTACCTGTTACTGCTGAAAGAAAAAATGGACGAAACTCCCGCCATGTCAGGTTCGGATAAACAAACGTATGTAACCCTGATAAATAACGAAGTTAGTTTTTTGGAAAATCACAGTCTTCTGGTTCCTTCCGTAAACTCCATTGAAGACGCCAAAAGAGTTTCCGGAGATCTGGAGAACCATTACCTGGTATTACACCGGGCCATTAGACAAACGATTATAGGTATTTCACTTGGACAACTTACCGGACTGATTCAGGACTACGACATTGCCCTTACCAATTCACGCAACCTGCTGAGCGCAAATCCGGGAGCATTTACCCTGGAAAAACAAGCC
Source organism: uncultured Gammaproteobacteria bacterium (assembly GCA_964629685.1). GTDB lineage: Bacteria > Patescibacteriota > Microgenomatia > UBA10105 > UBA927 > CAZVTT01. Next base: position 189,083 of record CAZVTT010000002.1, on the reverse strand, counting down.
ACTATAGACCGTTGGGTACTGCAAATCACAAATAAACGCACGTTGTTTCAGAAAAAATTTGATCAGATTGTCGCAACGAATAATACCCTGCGAACATCTTCCATTCAGGAACTTAATCAAAAATTCGGAGACATGCAGCGACTAGTAGGGGAAGCCAGACAGGAAGTAATCGACGGTTCATCGTATATGAAGGAATTAGTTAATACGTTACGCTATAAGGATTAGTATGGAAAATGCTAACGAACCACATCCATTAATACCGGAGATGCCAACCGCACAGGTCTCGGGGGAACAGGCACCGCCGCCGCCTCAACCCGTACAAAAACCACCCACGAATATGTTACCCTGGGTGGCAGCGGCAGGAGCGGTTTTTATCGGCATTGCCATCTTTATAGGCATCCAACAATTACGCCCCAAGCAGACACCGGTTGTGGTAACGGCTACACCGACCATAACGCCGTCTCCCACACCACTACGACAACTTTCTACTATCGCATCACAAGTAGAATTTTCAAACCTGGAAACAGCTATAGCGTCATTATCGGCCAGTGCCCAATCATATAACGTTAGTGATCCGAGCTTATCGCCTCCGGAAATTACCCTCCCTCTGGGCTTCTAAGACACGCTATACTGTGGTATACTACCACCCTATGACACAAGCTCCGACAGTAACCAAACCAACCGTAAACAAGCTCGAAGACGGTACCCTTGAACTCACGGTCACCGTTGCCTGGAAAGATATTGCAGCATCCCGGGAAACCGTCATTGCTAAAATAGTAGAAACTGCCGAATTACCCGGTTTCCGCAAAGGGAAGGCTCCCCGGAAAATGGTAGAAGAAAAACTGGATGAGTCAAAAATATATGAAGAGGTATTAAAAGACATAATTCCGGAAGTGTATAACGCTGCCATAACCGAGCTTAAGCTTAAACCGATTATTAACCCCAAGATCGAATTAAAAGAAGCAAAGGAAAATACGGACTGGGTTATCCGTATGCTCACTGCAGAACGGCCGATCCTTACTTTGGGCGACTACAAAGCTGCCATTAAGGAAGCAAAAGCTGCTAAGCACAAAAAAATATGGGTACCGGGTCAGGAACCCAAACCGGAAGAACAAAAAGAGCAGAAACCGTCACTCGATGAATTGCTTACGGCAGTATTAACGACCATCAAGACCAAAATACCCGCTCTGCTGATTGAAAACCAGGTTAACCGCATGCTCTCCGATCTGGTCGATCAGACCCGCAAGTTAGGCCTAAGTGTGGAACAATATCTGAGCTCAACCGGACGAAATGCGGAGGGTATCAGACAAGAGTACGAGGAACAGGCAAAAAAAACCATTACGCTGGAATTTGCCCTGGAAGATATCGCGGACAAAGAGGGAGTTCTAGTCGGGGATGATGATATCGCGGCAGTGTTAAACAGTGCCAAAAGCGAAGAAGAGAAGAAGGCCTTAGAGAAAGAACGCTATTACCTGGCTTCTGTGTTACGCAGGCAAAAAACTCTTGACTTCCTGGCTGGCGTGTAATATAGCTTCAATAGAGTCAGGACGTGCAAAAAGGCCTGTAGTATAGTATACTCAATTCATTCTGATTATGAATACGTTATTCGGATCTACCAGTTCAGGGAAAAAACGCACACCGTTTTACCCAAATGACAGCATCCTGGAATCCCTGAGGGACCTCGGAGGTGGTGTCGCGCAAAGCGTAAAAAAGGACGTGGCAGGTAAAGTAGCCAACGATGCGTTTACGTCTTTAGTCGGGGGGGTACCAAACAAAGGAGAAATACCGGAAAACGGTATCGAAATGCCGAAAGAATCAAAAGAGGTACACCCGCAGCACATGCATCATGAATCGGATCACGCACAACGGACTAAAGCCGAACAGACACAGGTACAACAGCAACTTGAGGCAGTACGAAAAGAACTAAAAGCCTTATCGGCGTCCCTGGGACAGCTAAATCAGGAAATTAATCGGGCAATTGAACAGGCTCCGGTAGATCCGGGAATGTATCACCTTAATTTTTACGACAGGCTGCGATCGGTAATTTCCAACCTCCGCCAACAGGTTGAAGATAGCCGCACCTGGTTAAATCTGACTACCGGCCGGAAAAAACAAAAGGGGTATTGGGGCAAGTACAAAAAACACGGCACCCAATTCGGTTTATCTTCTGAACGAACCGTTGCTACCCAATCAGGATAACGCGCGTGTACACGCATCCTCTTGCGTGGTTTCGCTGTCTACCGTAAGCTGGATACAGGAATTATTTCTGTATTATGGCAGTGAACTACACAAAACTCAGAGACTATTGGTATATTGGCGTACTTTCCGTAATTACCCTGGTGTTGGGTATCGGAGTAATAGTAACCAGTCAACGCTTGGCGCAGACTAAACCCGTTACCCCGGACGAACCAAAAGCGGCTACTCCCGAATGCACCATTAGCTTTAAAGTAAATCCTCCGAACTTATGTAATATTTCGTTTACGCTGGCAACCCCTACGCCGACGTCAACACTTACTCCGACAAACACTCCCACCAATACCCCTACATCTACTCCGACACGGACACCAACCCCGACATCTACTCCGTCTAACACACCAACGCCGACAAATACGCCGACGTCTACGCCTACCAAAACGCCCACGCCGACTACCACCCCCTCCAATACTCCGACACCAACGAATACCCCCACGTCTACACCGACAAAGACACCGACCTCCACGGTATCACCCACGGCTACCTGGACACCCACTGCCACGCTTACCCCTACGTCAACTCCTTCAGACACTCCAACACCCACAAATCTGGTGGGCGGACAATGTTTAGCAATTCGGGTCTACTTTAACGGCGTTGCTGTTAATCCGTTTAGCCTGCGGGCAGGTGATACCATAGACTTAGCTGTTGCTGGATCAAACGCTACCAAAGCCAGATTACGCATAAATGGCGGGTTATGGACCGAAACCGTTCAGAAGAATGCCAATAATGAATTTTACATAACATATACACTACCGCTTAATATTCTGGAATTTACCGTGGAAGCGGAAGTCTTCTTAAATAATCAATGGCAGTAATACGGACTGTATATCTAGCGTAATTATAACTCCTGCGCTACAATAACCCGGGGAATTACCTTTTGGAAAGAAATAAGAAAATAGCTGGGTATACGTACTGCCGTATACCAACGGTAGCAGATGGAGAAACGTAATATCCGTCACGAACGGAGTCTACGGAGAAGCGTTCGTGACACAATGTAGGGAAAAGGTTGGGAAAA
>CAZVTT010000002.1:0-185715 GCA_964629685.1 uncultured Gammaproteobacteria bacterium | reverse complement strand
AACGGAGTCTACGGAGAAGCGTTCGTGACACAATGTAGGGAAAAGGTTGGGAAAAACCGCTAGGTATACATACAGCCGTATACCAACGGTAGCAGATGGAGAAACGTAATATCCGTCACGAACGGAGTCTACGGAGAAGCGTTCGTGACACAATGTAGGGAAAAGGTTGGGAAAAGCCGCTAGGTTGTTCCCAGAACAGGCCGGTTAGCTCAGTTGGTAGAGCGTTGCATTCACATTGCAAAAGTCAGGGGTTCAAGTCCCTTACCGGCCACAAGATCAACAAGCCTCGAGTACAATTCCATACTTTACAGATGGTATATACTACAAATCATGAATATCATCGGACTTTTTATTGCCACCTGTCTTGTGCTGTTGGGTGTCGTCCATAAAAGAACGGATACACCTAGAGTATTATCATCACACGATGAACCGTTAATAACCGGAACTGCAACCCCGACACCTACTTCTACGTTAACTCCGACATCCACACCAACTAAAGCACCTACGCCAACCCCTACGCCATTGTCGGACAATACTGTTTATACCGATACAGCCTTCCGTTTTCCCAACAGTAAGGTTATACACGAACGGCAGGGCAAATTAGAATTGGAAAGTTCCGATAACGTGGTAACTATTACGGATTGGTACAAACAACTCATTGAACGTCAGCACATGAATACGAAAACATTTGTGCAAACAAAAGCGAACGGAAAAGTGAATAACAAACTGGTAGCAAATTCTGCTAAAGAAGAGTGGGAAATTACCATTCAACAAGAATCAGATGACGCAAAAGTAATAATTGTAATAAACCATACAGATAAATAATTTATGATCTATATCAAAATACATCTAGTATCTTGACAAGCGACTTTTTTTTCATTAGCATACCGACAAGAAACTGCCCATTCGTACAGGCAGTTTTTTTATTTTTAAAACCATATGAAAAGAACAAAAACCTTCACACCTGCAATGTCCCGATCAACATACATACTAGCTTCATCTGATCCCATTCCCAAACTAAAAGCCTTAGGCAGTACACTATTCTTCTCTTTACAAAATGCATTCGCTAAATTTAAAAACAATGGGAACGCTACCGGCAGTTCTTTCAGATTCAACGGCAATAAAAAAAATCTGAAAAAATTAATTCCCGTTGGCATTCTCATCATCATAGTAGGTTTTGCGTTAACGCGTGCCAGTGCCATGCTGAATCAGGCTGCGGCACCAACTGTATCCTCCGGTGATCAGCGGGTAGAAGTAAAGGGCGCCAAAGCCACCATGGTTCTCAGCAAAGAATACTCATTTCCGCTGAAAGATGCGAAAGGGAAAGAACTTACCCGGATCAAACTGTCCATAGAAGATGCGGAATTACGTGATGAAATAATTGTTAAGGGACGCCGGGCAGTGGCTATCAAGGGCAGAACATTTCTGATCCTCAACGTAAAAGTCGTCAATGACTACGAAAAACCCATCGATATAAACGTAAAGGACTATGTGCGGTTAGCCGTAAACAATAATGACAAGGAATTAATGGCACCGGATATTCATAATGACCCGGTAACCACGCAGGCAATATCAACAAAATATACACGTTTAGGATTTCCCATAAACGATACCGATACGAATTTAACACTCTATATCGGAGAAATTAAAGGAAATAAAGAAACGGTTCCGTTAAACCTTCAATAATGTCCGGTGTAGTTTGAAACTACAAGCATGATAAATACATACTCGACGCAAACTATATCGACCAGATTACTCGAAGAGCTAACACAAGCCTTAAAAAACGTTAGCCCGTACGGGAGTGTGGAAATATACGTCCAGGATAACACAGTAACCCAAATCACGATCAGAAATATAAAAAAAACCATCAGCGATGATAGACAAAATAGGAAAAATATAAACGGACAAGTACGATAACTATATTTGCCGAATAGCACCAGTTGGGGTATTGACAAAGATATAAAAATAGAACAATATTTTCTTAACCATAACAAAGTCGATAGAACGTATACAAATCATCTTCTGCCCCGATCTTCCCTGAGTTAGTGGTTGATCGCAATATAAATCGAAGCTGACCGCGAACGGAGGCTTCTCCACCTTGAACAGATACTGTCAGGGTTGAGGAGCCTCCGTTTTTCCGTATTTATGTACCCGAAAGGGCAGGCCATAAATCGGTTAACGGCGAAAAGAAGTGATTCTGACTTAGGTCAGGATATCTTATTAACGAAAGGAGGTGAAAAATAATTATGACACACTTCAAACGACAAGTACTTTCCGTCCTTGCAACGGGATCACTGGTCTTGAACTTGGTCACTCCGGTTGCCGCTTCTACAACTCTCGAAGTTAGTGGAAACGGATCCAACTCTGACAGCGAAATCAAGTTAGATCGTGACAACACGACAACAGTTGTTCAGAACAACAGCGCAGTTGTAACCAACAAAGTCAGCGCAAACGCTGATACAGGAAACAACAGCGCCAGTGATAATACCGGTGGAGATGTAAAGGTTGACACAGGTGATGCTAAGACAGACGTCTCCGTATCCAACAACCTGAACACCAACGAGGCTAAAGTCGAATGTTGCCAAGCCGGCGATACTGATGTTCTCATCAGTGGAAACGGAACCAAGTCCGACAATAAAGTTGAACTTGATCAGGACAACAAGACTAGCGTCTTCCAAGACAATGCAGCTAAAGTCGAAAACAAAATCGACGCAGATGCAAAGACCGGAAAGAATGATGCAGATGACAATACCGGTGGTGATGTAGAAATCAATACCGGAGATGCCGATACAACGGTAACCGTATCCACAACCGCGAATGCTAACAAAGCACAAGTAGGTGGTGGTGCCGGAGACCAGAGTGGCGAAGTCTCTGCCAAAATTCTCGGAAACGGATCATACAGCGATAATGAAATCAAATTGGATCTCGATCACGAAACTGCAGTAGTGCAGGATAACTTTGCATCAGTGAAAAATCACGTAGATGCAGGCGCAGATACAGGATACAACGAAGCCGATGACAACACCGGTGGAGAAGTATCAGTAGATACGGGTGACGCGACCGCTGATGTAACTATCGACAACATGGTCAATTTCAACGCAGCCGAAGTTGACTGCGGATGCTTGCTGGATATCTCTGCAAAGGTAGGCGGAAACGGAACCGACTCAGACAACGAAATCAAAGGTTACTTTGACGACGCTGTTGAAGTCTTCCAAGGTGGTAAAGAAGGCGCAGGAAACGAAGCCAGACTTTACAACGACGCTGACGCAGATGCCACAACTGGCAAAAACGATGCAGATGACAATACCGGATCAGTATACGGTGGAGATCCTTCCATCGATACCGGTAGTGCCACTTCCACAACAGAAATCGGAAATTCCGGAAATGTTAACGTCTACGGTGACGTAGGCGGCTGGGAAGTACCTGAATTTGATTTCAATTTCAACGTTTCGTTGAGCTTGAGTCAATTGATGGCTTTACTAGGTAACTAATCTCTAGAGGTTCGTAGGGTAGTCTCGCTTCACTTCGGCGGGACACCCTACGAACAAAGAGATAAATATATAGGGCTTTGTATCGATCCCACACAATAGTGGTGCGGGATTGAGACAGGACACTATGAAACAATCATTCAAAAAATTACTGGCGAGCTTCGTAATAGTCGTACTGTTACTCAGCCAAAATGTCAGCATAGTAGGTGCTATTGACGTACCTGATGTCCCTGTTGTTCCGACTACTCCGGATGCGCCGACAGCTCCGACAGCTCCATCGACACCGGAAGTACCTTCATCACCGTCCCATCCGGCAGAACCCACAACAGAACCGACGCCTGCAAATGAACCATCACCAACTCCAACCAGAAGACCGCGACCGACCGAAGCGCCGGAAACACCCAGCACACAACAAAACACAACGTCCACACCGTCGCCTACGACTACTCCGACACCGGAACAGACTCAAACGGCAACAACTGACGGGCAGACACAAAGCGGTACGACCGGAGATACCGAAATTAAAACCGGAGACGCCACAAACGATGCCGCCATTATTACTACCGGAAACAACAATAGCGCAGTAGTTCCCGTCGGAGGAGAAGACGGAAGTATCGGTGTTTCCAATACCGGAAACGGATCAAATTCAGACAACGATAGTTCAGCACAAATCAGCGATTCATCAACAACCGTTCAGGATAACTCTGCCAGTGTAAACAATGACCTAGAACAAAACACTACCACCGGAAAAAATAATGCGGATAACAATGTAGGTTCTTCTGCCATTTCCACCGGAGACGCCAACACATCGGGTACAATTATTACTGCAGTCAATACAAACGTAGACGGCGTAATGGTTTCTGAATTTAACGTTAATGACGATCACACCGGTGACATTGTGCTTGATTTCGGAGCAGGTTGTCTCACGGGATGCGACAATGGATCTCTAGAAGCGACAAATCAAAAAAACGGCACAGGTTCGGATAATACGGCAAACATAGATACCAGTTCGGATAAAGCCACTTTCCAAAACAATGACGCTACGATCGGGAATACATTAGTACTGGATTCAAATTCCGGAGATAACTCAGCCAGCGGAAATACCGGTGGGGATTCAACTATAAAAACCGGAGACGCCAATGTATCCGCAAACGTGTTAACCTTCGCCAACAACAACATTGCGGGGAATGTACTCTATGGAGTCGTAAATATTTACGGCGACCTGGTAGGAGACATCCTGTTTCCTGAAGAACTGTTAGCAAATTCCTGCTGCGGAACCGGATCAACCGGAGTCGCCAATACCGGAAACGGATCCGGATCAGAAAATAACGCAGCCGTAAGCACATCTAACAGCGACTCTACCTTTCAATACAACGATGCAACTATCGAAAATGTCCTGACATTAGACACCCAAACCGGGAATAACACGGCCGGAGGAAATACCGGAGGGGACACTAAAATAGACACCGGCAATACCACAATTGATGCCAACGTACTAAACGTTGCCAATAACAACGTCGACGGCGGAAACTGGTGGTTAGTGTTGGTAAATGAAGCCGGAAACTGGGTCGGGCGGATCATCGGCGGAGAATCAGGCGCAGACAATCTGGCTGGTTCAGCCGGAACCGAGTTTAATGTATCTCCCGCAGGTGAAATTACCGCTTCAAATAACGGAAACGGCTCAAATTCCACCAATACCGGTTCGGTCACGAATACAAATTCAAACACTACCGTACAAACGAACACCGCTAATATAGTAAACAACCTTGATTTGTCGGCCAATTCAGGCGGAAATGACAGCAGCAATAACACGGGCGGCAATTCATCCATTAAAACGGGCGACGCCAACATCATTGCCAACATGGTGAACTTCGTAAACAATAATATTGTCGGGAACGGGAAACTGGTAGTAACCGTAGTAAACGTGTTCGGCAGCTGGCTGGGAGACTTCGTGACGCCGGGAGCTCATAAAGAAACCAAATCAGTCGCAGCTGCACCGGAAAACACACAGGCAATCAGTGGAACAAACGTTCAGGTACAAGCGACAAATACGCCTACACCGACACCCACACCCAACAGTTCGTCAAACGAAACCACTGCCACAACAAAAGTGGGTATTACACCTACCCCGACACCCAAATCGGTCAAGGTAGGAGGTACCGGTAAAACAGTAGCTGGTTCGACTAAAACAAGTCAGACAGAAGGTGAAGTAGCTGCTTTCACCACAGGTGATACCACGAGTAACGCCGTAATCACGCCGGAACCCACTGTAGCCGGCAAACGGGTAGTACAGATAAACCTGGCTTGGTTGATTCTGGCAATCCCCTGTGGTATACTTCTGGTCGCTGTCAGATTTGCAATTCTGCGAATCAAACGACGACTGCTGTCCACTGCCTCATAAGCACGTACCTGCTCAACGTAAATTACCTATGCGTAACTGGTTGTTTGCAGGACTGATACTGAGTTTTACACTGATTACCGTTCAATCCGTATTTGCGGAATCACTCAGTATAGAAGGAAATGGTCAGGGTACACAGAACTCCATTCAGTTAAATTCCACCAGTAACAATTCGGTCCAGCAGCACAATACGGCTACTATTAAAACTACCGTCGATGCAAACGCAAATACGGGCGGAAATTCAGCCAACGGAAATAAAGGGAATACCACAATTAAAACAGGTGATTCTGAAGTAAATATAAACGTTACCAATACCGTAAATCAAAATTCCGCCACCGTAGGATGCTGTGGTACACCAACGCCCAGCAAAAAACCGCTTACACCAACCCCGACGCAAACATCCGGCACTCCGACCCCCACATCCGGATCGGGAAATAATCCAACCAATAATAACTCAAATTCCGGTAATGGCGGTTCAAACAATAATTCCGGAGGTATCGGCGGCGGATCGGCAGGTCCGGAGATACTCGGATTAGCGGCAACCAGCGGAACTCCTATTACCGATACACTCTTTTATATTGCAGGAACCCTATGCCTCGGCCTCGCCGCTCGGTTAGCGCGACAGCGCGCACTTCACGGATAAAACCGAAACGTCGCAAAGATAAACCCAGCCCAACCGCTCTGCCACCGGATAGTAAGACCGTACGCGGATTTCCGACACTTCTGAGTAAATACGCGGTGCTTATATTGGTGCTGGCAGCCATTCTTTTTATCCTTTTTCCCACTGCGTATCGGAATTTTACGGAAAGCCGGGCAAGCGGATCTGTACGGGAGGCTCCGGCTGCGAGCGATTCAGCTTCCGTAAGCCCTGCATTATCAGGATTTAGGATTGATCAAAAATTACTTACAACCGGCACGTCCGTTCAGGCTCCGCTCAGAATCATTATTCCTTCCCTGGAAATAGATATTTCTATAAAAGAAGCAAAAATTATAAACGGTTTCTGGGAACTCTCCGAAACAACGGCATCACATGGGGCCGGTACCGCAAACCCGGGACAAAACGGAAACATCGTTATTTTTGCGCATGCCAGGGAAAAATTGTTTCTCCCTCTCCGCAATATTAAATCAGATGCGCTGGTGTATATTTTGACAAAAGACAGTTGGCACCGATATCAGGTAACCACGACTAAACTGGTAAATCCGAACGATGTTATGGTAATTGCTCCTACCAAAGAAGAAACGTTAACGCTGTTCACCTGTAGCGGATTTTTGGACAGCAAACGGTTAATAGTATCTGCAAAACCCTATCGGCCTTAATCCACGAAAAAGCCCTACCCGATAACGATATAGGCAGGGCTTTTTTAATACTACAATCAAACTTACTTTACCGATACGGTTGTTGGTTCAACAACAGTATCAATAGTTGTATCACTGGTTGCGTCACCTGATGAAACATCGGTGTCTCCCACGCCAGTGTTGTTCTTGGCAATATTCTTACCTGATTTCGCTTTTGTCTTAACTTTGGATTTAACCTTAGCGGACGCAGCAACACCAACAGCTTTGGCGTTAGTATTATTCAGTTTTACTTTTGAGTAAGAATCTACACCATTACCTTTTACGGTTACGTCTGTATCTTTCTCGCAGCCGCAATTGCCTTCGACGGTTACAGATGTACCGCCTACCAGCGTAGTAACAGTTGTGGTTGCGGTTGCATCTCCGGAACCTACCGTCACGTTTCCGTCGCCGGTGTTACCACTGGCTTTGTTATTGCCGGAATTGGCTGTAGTTTTTACTTTATTACTGACATTTGTTTCCGTTATAACATCCACGGTAGTAGTGTTTGCTGTGGTTAATTCAACCACATTATGAGAATCGGCACCGTTTCCTTCAACCGTTACCGTGGTCTCTGCAAAAGCCGCAGGAGCCAGTAGGGTAGCAATAAGGGATGCAGATGCGATTCCTGCACTGATTCGTTTAAATTCCATTATTTTTCACCTCCCTTCGTATAAGGTTATGAATATGCGAAGATAGCGTAGGTAGTGAAGAAAAAATAGAAAAACGCGCTATAATGGTCAAGGCAGGTTGACTCATAAAGTTAGTACAATCACACTGTAATTTACGCAACATTAATTATTGCCACTCACAGATGTGACCAATAGTAAAATACTATTGCATGCCCAGTCAAGCTGAACAATATAAATCAAACTGATACTCACTATCTAAAATCATCACTATGATCGACGTACTATTTATCGTGTTTCAATTTCTGTTTCTGTGTCTCTTTATTTTTTTATGTTTGGCGTTTGTAACGGGCGCTCCCTTTGTACCGTCTACACCGTCTACAACACAAAAAATGATTGAGTTAGCAAAACTGCAACCGGGTGAAAAAATATATGACCTGGGATCCGGTGACGGACGACTGCTGTTCGCAGCTGCAGCACGGGGAGTAGTAGCAACCGGATATGAAATTAATCTTTTTTTGGTATGGTACTCAACTATCAGATCCTGGTTTACTCCCTATCGTAAAAAGGCAAAAACCAAATGGTCCAACTTCTGGACTGCTGAGATTAAGGATGCGGACGCGGTGTTTGTATATCTTCTCCCATGGAGAATGAAGGCACTACAGGAAAAACTCATGCGGGACCTTAAGCCCGGGACGCGGGTAATTTCCAATAGCTTTATTTTTCCCGATTGGAAAATTCTGTCCGAAGACAAGGATTTACATGTGTATGCGTTTCGCGTACCCGCAACAAAAGTACACAAAACTGCTTGACAGAACCTTTCAAGGTGTCGTACCATCTGGCCATACACGTCCGCATGAGACTTCACCAACCTCAAAGTGTATCGCAGAAGTCAGCGAAATGACGGAAATTAAGTACCGTTTTTTACTTGCGATGGAACCATCCCGCTTTCGTGGGGTTCGCAAAAAAGAACGGTTTTTTTTATGGGAGGAAATATGGATAGTCACGATAGAGAAAAACTAGAACACCTGCGTCATTCTTGCGCACACCTATTGGCCGCAGCGGTAATGGAACTATGGCCGAATGCCAAACGCACCATAGGCCCGGCAATTGAAACCGGTTTTTATTTTGATTTTGACTTCGGTGACATAAAAGTATCCGAAGACGACTTTCCGGCTATAGAAGAAAAAATGAAAGAACTTCTGCCACAATGGAAATCGTTTGAACGACATGAGCTATCACCTGAATCAGCTAAACAGGAATATCCCGACAACGTATATAAACATGAATTGATTGATGAGTTTTCCGGAGAAGGACAAACGCTTACCTTCTATAAATCCGGTTCGTATTGGGATCTATGCCGCGGTGGACACTGCCAGCATCCAGATAAGGAACTAAAGCATTTTAAATTGCTTAGCGTGGCCGGAGCATACTGGCGCGGAAGCGAAAAAAACAAAATGTTAACCAGAATATACGGTACCTGTTTTCCGACACGTGCGGAATTGGAAGCGTTCTTAACGATGCAGGAAGAAGCCAGAAAGCGGGATCACCGGAAACTTGGTGCGGACCTGGACTTGTTTGTATTTTCCGATCTGGTCGGCAAAGGACTACCGCTTTGGACACCAAAAGGAGCTACGGTACGGAGAGAACTTGAACGCTTTATCGTGGACGAAGAGTTAAAACGTGGCTACCTGCATGTATACACGCCGGACATCGCCAATCTGGAATTATACAAAACGTCAGGACATTATCCATATTATAAAGACACAATGTACGCACCGATAACCATAGACGATGAAGAATATATGCTGCGCCCCATGACCTGTCCGCATCATTTTGAACTATTCAAATCCCGGCCAAGGAGCTATAAAGAGTTACCTGTTCGTTATGCGGAACTGGCTAAACTCTACCGGTATGAAAAATCCGGAGAACTCACCGGACTTATGCGTGTCCGAGGGTTCTGTCTGGCTGATGCACACATTATCGCCACCAAAGATCAGGCAGCCTCGGAAATTAACGGCGTTCTGGATTTGATAGACGCTGTGGCACAGGTGTTTGGTTTAAACCCTGGAGAAAATTACCGGTACCGCTTGTCTTTGGGCAACCGGAACGATGACAAAAAATACTATAAAGACGATGCTGCGTGGGACGAAGCGGAAAGCGTCTTACGTACGGTATTGTCGGACCGGAAGGCTACGTATTATGAAGCCGAAAATGAGGCGGCTTTTTATGGTCCTAAAATTGATGTCCAAATGAAAAACATTTCGGGGAAAGAAGAAACGGCATTTACCGTTCAATATGATTTTGTCATGCCGAAACGGTTTAAACTACGGTACGTAGACTCCTCAGGTTCCGAAACGGAACCGATTGTGATCCACCGGTCATCTATTGGAGCTATAGAACGTACTATGGCTTTCCTCATAGAACACTTTGCCGGAGCATTCCCCGTATGGCTGGCACCGGTACAAGTGGGGCTAATTCCCATTGCAGAACGACATATTGAGGGTGCCCGTGAGCTGGAAAAACAACTCAAAGCCGGGGGTATTCGGGCTGAGCTGGATGATAGGAGCGAGTCTATGCAAGCTAAAATACGCGCCTATACTTTACAAAAAGTACCCTACATGGGTATAATAGGGGATCGAGAATTGGCCTCGGGTGGCCTTTCGGTACGGAATCGCAGGGGAGAAGACCTCAAGACAATGAGTCTTGCAGACTTTACCAAACGGATTCAAAACGAGATTGAGCATAAACTTTAGACATTACCGAATTAACTATCAAATCGCCAGCCCTACACTTCGTCTGCTTGATGAAGAGGGGAAACAGATTGGGATAGTAAATAAGATTGAGGCATTACAACGCGCTAAAGAGCTAAATATCGACGTTGTCGAAATAGCTCCCAATGCAAGGCCTCCGGTAGCGAAGCTCATTGATTATAAAAAATTTAAGTATCAGGAATCTAAAAAAGAGCGGGAAAGTAAGAAAAAACAAAAAAATGTAGGGGTAAAAGAAATCAGACTGCGCCCATTTATGGGACAACATGATTTTGATACCCGCGTCGAACAAGCTAAGGATTTCTTAGCCGAAGGAAACCAGGTAAAACTGAATGTTTTCTTTAAAGGACGCGAAATAACGCGAAAAGAGTTCGGATTTGATATAATAAAGCGTTTTCTGGCCGGAGTGGCCGAAAACACCAGAATAGTACGGGAACCGCATATGGAAGGAAGAATTCTTTCCGCTATGGTTGTTTCCGATAAAAAAGATAAACAGGAGTAATATGCCAAAAGTTAAAACGAAAAAAATTGTATCCAAACGGTTTAAGTTAACCAAAAACGGCAAAGTTATTCACCGGACACAAGGTGCCCGACATATACGTCGACGTAAAAGCAAAGCACAACAACGACGTCAGGATAAACCCAAAACATTAACTACCACAAAAATTATTAATGTTATAAAAGGATATTTAAACACATAATCATTTGCACAGCAGAAGAAAGTGCTGCAGCAAAGACAGGAGAAAGCGACTATGAGAGTCAAACGAGGAGTTACAACACACGCAAAACACAAAAAGTTATTGGTAGCGAACAAAGGCTATCGCATGACAAAGCGCAGGCTGGTAAAAGTTGCCAAACAGGTATACAACGCTTCCGGCGAATACGCGTATGCCGGCCGAAAACTTCGCAAACGTGATTTTCGCAGCCTCTGGATTACCAGGATATCCGAAGCAGTAAAACAAAATGGCTTGTCTTACAGTCGGTTTATCAGCCAGCTTAAAGCGGCTAATATCGAAATTGACCGGAAAATTTTGGCAAACCTGGTATTGGAAAACCCTGCAGCCTTTGCTGCAATTGTTGAAAAAGCCAAATCCATTAATTAACGGTATGTCAGCAAACGTGCTTTTTTTTGAATTTTACTTTAGCCTTCTTTAGGAGGTACTTGGGGATAGTGCAAAACAAGAAAAACCCAAAGTAACCTCCGATAAGGAGGTTTTTTATTGCCGTATGCTTGAAGCCGGTGTTACTATCACCGTACAATACATACACACGTATGACCGAATGCATGTATTTAACCGACAGTTATAAAAAGTCACTCTCCGCGAGAGTTATCTCCGTGGCCAAACATGGAGATATAACCGAAATCGTTCTGGATAAAACGATATTTTACCCGCAAGGCGGCGGACAACCTTCAGATAAAGGGCAAATCACCGGGAAAAACGGAACGCTTTCCGTCACACATGTACGGCTTCAACAAGGCACGGTTATTCATGAAGGGAAACTTAACGGCGTAATCTCACCGGAAGAAATCGTTGAAACAACCATAAACTGGAATCTGCGATACAGGCATATGCAGGTACATAGTGCCGGACATATTTTGCATGAAGCCGTTATGCACCATGTGCCATCACTAAAACCGCTAAAGGGTGAACACGGGGACCAGTCTTTCATCGAATATTCGGGCAGCATATCGGAAGAAATGCAGAAACCCATAGAACACACAGCAAATCAAATTATCAGCAGAAAACTGGTAATATCAACCCGTTTTGTTTCACTTCAGGAATTAGCGCAACTGGTATCGCATGTGCCCGAATATTTACCAAAACATAAACCGCTCCGTATAGTAAATATTGCCGGTTATACACCAATTCCGGACGGCGGCACACAGGTAAAAACTACGGATGAGGTAGGGCAAATTCACGTAACAGCAATTGTCCACAACCAAGACACGGTGAAAGTATATTATAGTGTTCCGGTTATAACTCCAAAACAAACTGACGAACAACAACTCTTATCACCTTCAGCACTTACCTCACTTATTTTGGAAATACAACAGACTGCACTCACAACCATTCACCAATCGGAAGACCCACCAAATGAAGTCCGATTGAAAATGCTCGGAAGCAAAAGTGAGTTTGCCAATCTCACCAGACAGCTTAGATTCGTACCGCAAGAGCAACGGCAACGCATAGGGACACTTATTAATGAAGTAAAATCATCGGTAGAAGTGGCATTACAGGAATATGAACGGAAACATGCCATAAGTACAGAGCAGGATACGTTTGATACCTCCGTGCCGGGGATCCTGCCGCCTCAGGGACACCTGCATATAGTAAGTCAGGCAATAACCGAAATTACCAAAATATTCGAACGGATAGGCTTCACGAGGGTAAGACATCCAGAGGTAGATTGGGATTGGTACCCCTTCGAATCGCTAAACATGCCCCCGGATCATCCGGCCAGAGACGAGTGGGAAACGTTCTTTGTGGACAGCAAACCAAAAAATGAAAAATTTTCGAAAATGGTTCTGACACCACATACGTCAAACGGACAAGTCAGAGAAATGCTAAAAAAGAATTTGCCGATCAGAATGATAAATATAGCCAAGTGTTACCGCCGGCAATCGGACATTTCCCATGTGCCTATGTTTCACCAGTTTGAGGGGTTATACGTAGACAAAAATGTCTCAATCGGACATCTAAAAGGAGTACTGGATTATTTCGTAAAACAATTCTTCGGACCGGAAAGAAAAGCCAGAATCCGCCCATTTCATTTTCAATTTACCGAACCGTCATTTGAAGTAGATATAAGTTGTGATGTATGTAACGGCAACGGGTGCAGACTTTGCAAAGAAGGTTGGCTCGAATTGGGCGGAGCAGGGATGGTCCATCCCGTAGTACTCGCGAATGGGAACGTGGATACGCAAATATACAACGGCTTTGCCTTTGGATGGGGAGTAGAGCGCACATACATGATGAAATCCGGAACTAAACTTGATGATATCCGATTACTGTACAGTAATGACATAAGATTTTTGGAACAATTCTAAATGCATTTATGAATATACTCATACCTGATTCGTGGTTAAGGGAATTTTTGCAGACAAAAGCAAGCCCGGCACAATTGAAAGAATATCTTTCCCTTTGCGGTCCGTCTATTGAACGGATAAACACCGTGAATGGCGAAGTGGTATATGACATAGAAATTACGACGAATAGACCGGATTCCATGTCCGTATCCGGTGTTGCCAGAGAAGCCGCTGCCATACTCCCGCGATTTGGCATTAAAGCCAAGCTGCTGCAGGATCCGTATGCTACCGATACCGCTGCATTTATCCGAAAATACAAAAGAGCGGGGACAAAAAAACTGAAAATATTTACCGACCCTCGCTTAAATCCCCGCTGGACGTCTATTGTGTTGGAACATGTTACCGTAGGGCCATCGCCGAAATGGTTGCAACAAAAATTAGAAAAAACCGGTATTCGCTCATTGAATATTGTTGTTGATATTACCAATTACCTGATGCGCTGCTATGGGCAACCGGCACATGCATTTGACTATGACCGTATAGCATCCAAAAACGGAATACCTACCATGAAGCTGCGTGAATCCCGCAAACATGAAAAAATTACGACGTTAGACGGGAAAACCCATATCCTCCCCGGGGGTGACATCGTGATCGAAGACGAATCAGGCAGACTCATTGATCTGTGCGGCATAATGGGAGCGGAAAATTCCTCCATCACCGAAAAAACCACTACCGTTATTCTATTTTTACAGACATACGATCCTGTACGGATTCGACGCACATCCATGAAGCTGGCACACCGAACGGAGGCAGCCGGACTTTTTGAAAAAGGAACGGATACTGAACTCGTTCTTCCGGCGTTTATCCGTGGGGTAGAAATGGCTACTACATTAGCTGGTGCCCAAGTCGCCAGTAGCGTATATGACATACATCCCAAAGCGTATAAACCCTCCTCGGTATCCGTTACCCGTCAAAAATTATCGGCATATATGGGCGTTGATCTCAAAGATAAAGAAATTCAGACTATACTCTCACCGCTCGGATTTATTCCCACGCTAAACAAAACCACCGTCACGGCAAAAATCCCCAGCTTCAGACGTGATGTTACGCGCGACGTAGACATTATTGAAGAAATTGCCAGATTATACGGATATCACAATCTGAAAACCAGATTACCGGACACCGAGCCACCGGTTGTTCAACCCGATCCTATCCTCAATTGGGAGGAAATCATAAAAACCAAACTTAGGGATTGGGGATATACCGAAACATATACGTATTCAATGATCTCAGAAGAACTCATGAAAACGTTCGGACTGGACACGGGTGCTGCCTATAAAATAACTAACCCGCTTTCGACAGAATGGGTATACATGAGGCCACTGCTGCTTCCGAGTATGCTAAAAACAGTAGAAGAAAACCTTCACCACCGCAGCACGTTTAATCTTTTTGAACTTTCTATGGAATATCATTTCCGGAAGGCGGAACTGCCGCACGAACGCCCGACACTCCTCGTCTGCTGGACCGGAGAACAATTCGCCCATGCCAAAGGACTTGCTCAGGCATTATTCGATAGTATGGGTATTCCTTTCCCGGATGAACCGGAAGCATCGACGTATCCGTACCTTCAACCGCATCATTCCTATTCGTTGGGAAGATACGGATCATTCGGAGAAATACATCAGCAACTCCTGACGGAGATGCATATTAATAAACCGCTAACGGTACTACACCTTTACCTCGATGAAATGGCAGCACATGCCCATCCGCAACGAAGGTATATCCCCATTCCTAAATATCCGGCAGTCCGGGAAGATTTTTCTTTCATTGTTCCGCCGGGATTCAGGGTGGGTACCTTAATCAAGACATTCACATCCATTGATCCCACCATTCGTCGCGTATTGCTAATAGATAGTTATCAGAATATACGCACTATCCGAATTGAATATTTAGACACCACAAAAACATTAACGACGGAAAATATAAAAACTTTGCGTGCAAAGGTTCTGAACGCGGCCACAGAAATCGGGTTGGAACTTAAGACTCAGTAGTATTAGGGCTTCGGAGTAGGAAACGGCTCGTTTATCGCTACTTTAACTTCCGCTTCAGCTGTGTTTCCTTTACTATCCGTGGCTTTGGCCTTAATTGTCCTCTGACCATTTTCCAACGTAATATCCTGGGAAATTAACCGGTCATTTTTATCCGCAACCAGAACGCCGTCTACATATATTTCAATTTTGGATACATCGTTTAAACTCGCGGATTCAGCCCGAATGTGAACGGTATTGGAGTCAATCCGGCTCCCGTTATTCGGCTCCTTTATACTGACTGAGATTTGGTCGGTAGACTGATTTACTTCTTTCGGCGGTTTAAATTTGTTATCCGACTGAGATTGAGCCCAAGCATCTATACCTTCCTGCCAACGATTTTTACCGTCGCTGGAAACCGGGTCGAGTTCCGTAAAGACCAGGAACGATTTGGAATCGTACTCACCTTTGGTAATTTCAACGGAGTTGGCAAGTTTATTGTTATCTTTTTTTGACAGCCGAAGATCCTGATATACGGATGCTTTCTGTGTAGGCTCGGTTCCTTTTATGAACACTTCCTTACGGACTTGTCCGCCGTCGACAGGAAGCCCACCGGCATAAGCATCTATATCCATTTCCACGATGCCATCCGGACGATCAAATGGTTCATCCTTTTTATCTTTCAGCGCCTCTTTTATAATCTTATTCCAGAGCGGTGCCGCTCCGGTTATACCTGAAGATAGCGAGGGATGCATTGGAGAATTATCATTGTTTCCTACCCAGGTTGCTACCACCACGTGTTTCGTATATCCCACAGTCCAGTTATCCCGTTTATCGTCAGTAGTACCGGTTTTTACCGCCACTGTTTTACCTGGGATAACCAGCAAAGATCGTTCACCGAAAACGTCCTTACGGGCATTGTTGTCCGATAACATACTGGAAATGATGAAGGCTATTTCCGGTTCAAGTACACGCTTTGGCGTCGGTGTTTTGTGCTCATAGATAACTTTACCTTTGGCATCCACAACTTTCAAAATGGAAACCGGTTCATGGCGAAAACCTCCGGTGGCCAGTACCCCATATGCGTTCGCCAATTCCAACATGTGAACCTCACCACCCCCCAATGCAATGGAAAGACCGAAACGCTTTAAATTTTCATCAGTGGGCTCAAGCGTAGGGAGACCCATATCATAGGCTAAACGGAGCACGTCACGAATACCTACCAAAGCCGTAATTTTAACAGCTATGGTATTTATGGAATTTCCCAGAGCATTCCGAAGTAACACCGGACCGCGATATTTCCCGTCATAATTTTTTGGATTATATTCCGGTTTATCGGCTTCTCCGGATGGATATTTTGTCTCTACATCCATTAACACTGTTGCCGCGGTATAGCCCTTTTTTAATGCCGCTGCGTATGCGATCGGCTTGATAGCCGAGCCGGGCTGCCGTAATCCCTGTGTGACAACATTAAATTTATACCCGCCGCTTTCCGAAGCGTTATAATCTTTTGAACCCACCATCGCCAATATTTCACCGGTAGTCGGATCCAACACCACTGCTGCGCCATTTGTTACCCGTAACGGTTTAAGTTTAGCAATTTCTTCCTTTACGATATTCTCCGTTTTTTCCTGCAGGCCCCAATCTAAAGACGTGGTAACGTTTAAACCTCCGCTTTCTACCATCTTCTCGCCGAATTTTTCCAGTAGCTGAGCTCTGACATATTCCACAAAATGCGATGCCCGTAATCCGATTTCACCTTTTGAAAATTCCACTTTATCCAGTTGATCCCGAACCTCCGTTTCCTGAATTGCGGTAATATACCCGTCTTCCCTCATCCGTCTGGCTACCGCCTGTGCCCGGGGAATATACGCTTCCGGGTTGTTACCGAATGGGGAATACCCGGTCGGAGATTGAGGTAAACCGGCGAGAATAATACTTTCTACCAGATTAAGATCTTTGACATGCTTACTGAAATACAACTGACTGGCTGATTCTACGCCTACGGCGGTACCACCATACGGCGCTTCGTTCAGATACATCTGAAGTATTTCGTTTTTGGTGTACTTCCGTTCTATTTGTATTGCCAATACGGCTTCTTTAATTTTTCTGGCAACCGTCTGCTCATTGGTTAGCAGTACATTTTTGACTAATTGTTGGGTTAAGGTTGAACCTCCCTGCATGTTGCGGAATACCACAATATTAATCATGGCGCGCATAATTCCGGCTGTGGATAACCCCTGATGTTGGTAAAAGCTTTTATCTTCAACGGCAACCGTGGCATTACGCAAATGCTCGGGGATTTCTTCAAACTGAACGGGGATTCTGTTTGCACCTTCAAAAATTTCGTACAACCCTTCGCCATTCCTGTCGGATATAACAGTAGATAAACCATCAACCCGACGGACCTTATCCGGCCTAGGTAAATCTTTCGCGTACCAAGCGAAAAGCAGTCCAAACCCAATCAGAATTACAATAAATCCAACGAATATCACCGTTACTGCTGTGGTGAGGAGTTTTAGCCTGGATTTGTTGACTCCGGAGCGTCGCCGCATTTGTCGTTCCTGAAAAAGATCTGCTAAAGCCATAGTAAATACCTTGCACGCCTGTTCACGTATGATATAATCGCTATCGTATGATTGCAAGCAACCGAGCGTATTATACCTATACCTATCCCGTTTACGGGCGGTCGGTAACGTGCTCTGTTGTTAAGTAAACTAACGGAAACGTACTACCAGGACCTCCCGGGACGGGAGGTTTTTTTGTGGTATTTTCGTTATATTTATTCATTTATTAGGAGGTATATGGAACAACGTATTCTTTGGTTTCTTGATAGCGCAGCATTAACCACTGCACCGGGACGGCTACCCGAGTTAGCCGAAACGACAAAGGAGCTCATTGCTGCTTCCGGACATAGTACTTTTCAACATGAAGTAGTGGATCCTTTTCCGTGCCTGGATAGACTTATACAACAACTCGAATTACGGGATTTCAGTGTCATTATTGACCTAACTCAAGCAGTACATACGCATATCCAACCTGAAGCAAATATTCCGGTTGTGGCGGATTTTCATATCAGCAGACTGCGGAAAGTATCATCCGGCCGGCTCGACGGTTTCGGACATCTTGTAAGTCTCAATGAAGACGAAATAACTTCCCGTAAGTCTCATTTTGACTTTTCCCGACCACTTATTCTGGACGATGTGGGATGGTCAGGAAAAACCATTGTCGAAACAATGCATCTATTTACGTTAGACCCCGCACATACTACGGTGGGATTTCTGGCAGTAAACACAGGCACGTTCGGAGAAGGCAAACAGGGAGCACATGCACAACTAACCCGTATGGGTGTAAACGTATTAAGCGGAATGGAGGTACGGACACCGGCAGACGATGGTTTCCATCTTTATCGACTTTATGCATAATCCCCGTCTCCTGGAAGAACCGGTATTTAAGGAAATAGCCATGATTCAACAATTACGTGAACAGGCGAGTACCGGACGGGAACATTCAGAAGAGATTGAAACCCGATTGAATATATTTCGGCAACAATTTTTTCCGAATGCCATCCATGCCTTAGAGTTGAGACAACTTGTTTCGCTAGGCCGGGCACACGTACCCGGTGGAATTCCCAAACAGGGATTTTTTGACACAAACCCACCCAATTGGCTCATGCCATCATGGTCAAAACGGGTTAAAGCTGAACAATTACTTGCCAATCAACACCAAATCAGAGACGTGCTTCGACGATTACGGCAGATACACCTAAACAATGAAGTACGAGCGGAAATATTGCAGGAAATTAGCGCCCGAGGCGTGCGCGGGAGTAAAGAAAGGGGATAATCATGATCATACAAATAGGGGTCATTGGTTCAATGACCAAACAGCCAACGAATACAAATAAAAAAATGGCCAGTGAGATTGGGAAACAAATTGCGAGGCAGCATGCGGTATTATGTTTCGGATTTGAAGACGATGGACCTTCGCTCCCGGGAATAGCTGCGGAAGCTGCCCATAATGCAAACGGAATTGTCTTAGCATTTCTCCGGTCCGAAGGAATAAAATCGCCCTGGGGGATGAGCATTCAGACCGGAATGGAACGGGGTGGCGGCAGGGAATTTATATTTATCCGCAGCTGCGACGCAATAATCAGCATCGGTGGCGGATCGGGAACGCTGATGGAAATAGCCATGGCGTATCAGGCACGAATCCCGGTTATCGCCATACAGGGAAGTGGCGGTTGGAGTAATAGGTTGATGGGAACACACTTGGATGAACGCAAAGCTCAAAAGATTATCAGAGCTGATACTGCAGTCACGGCAGTAAGACGAGCGATGTCGCTCGCGCATACAAAACGGTCTATGGTATAGTAAAGGAGAAAAATATGGACGCAATTCACACATTACTACATCGTGGAGTCGATACAATATACCCTTCGAAAGAAGCATTTGAGAAAGTGCTGAGATCGGGCAAGAAACTTAAGCTGTACCAGGGGTTTGACCCCACAGGGACACAGTTACATATCGGACACATGGTGGCGTTACGGAAACTGCGGCAATTTCAGGATTTAGGACATCAGGTAATATTTTTAATCGGAGACGGCACCGGACAAGCAGGTGACCCTTCAGGAAAGAAAAAAACCCGGGAAAAATTTTTTACCCGGGAAGAATTGCGGCAAAATGCACTGGATTACGTAAACCAGGCGGGTAAAATTGTCCGCTTCACCGGAGAAAACCCCGTCGAAATACGCTACAACGGCGATTGGCTTAATGCTTTATCCCTGGTAGATATTCTGAATCTGGCTCAAAATTTTTCCGTACAACAACTTATTGAACGCGATATGTTTCAGGAACGGTTAAAGAAAAATGAATCTATAAATTTGCGGGAATTTCTCTACCCGTTGTTGCAGGGATACGACTCCGTGGCCATGGAGGTAGACCTGGAATTGGGCGGAACCGATCAGACATTTAACATGCTCGCCGGACGTACACTTGTACGGGCAATGCTAAACAAAGAAAAATTTGTAATGACCGTGCCGCTATTAACTGACTCAAAAGGTGTAAAAATAGGTAAAAGCGAAGGGAACGTAATAGGCATTACCGATAAACCGACCGACTTGTTCGCCAAAATTATGGCTTTAGGAGATGATGCCATTTTCCCGTGTTTCCGTTTACTCACGGACATTAGCGATGCTGACTTAACCAAAATAGAAACAGCCATGCAGGAAGGCACCAACCCCATGCAGTTTAAAAAACAGCTTGCCCACACACTTACTGCTGAACTGCATAGTGGAGAGGATGCGGATAATGCGCAAGCAGCCTTTGAACACACATTTCAGGAACGCTCACTTAATATTGTCGATATACCGACGACACCTCGTACAAATATACCTGACGGTGCATCGCTTATAGACGTTCTGGTGGTTACCGGATTGGCAAAAAGCAGATCGGAAGCCCGCAGGCTAATCCAACAACATGCGGTAGATATAAACGGAAACGTAATAGCATCGGATGATGTTATCAGTTTCGAAACAGGTGATATAATAAAAATCGGTAAAAAAACATTTCTTAAACTTATATGAACGCTTTCCGAAAACACGAAAAATTGTGGAAAATTGTTATTGTCGTTTCATCCCTAGCGCTGGTCGCGTCTTCGATCATTCCTCTGTTTACATTGCGGTAGCGTGATGATTATGCACTATTCGTTAGACACGAGCATCCGGGATTTACCGGGTATCGGTCCGGCTCTGTCGGAACGTCTCCACAGACTTGCGATTTATTCCGTTAAAGATTTTTTGTATCACATACCTTCACGGTATAATGATTTTTCACAAACAGCTTCCATTAGAACGGTCAGACCAGGAGAAACCGTAACCATACAAGGATTGGTAGAAAGCATTAAATTTTTTGTTACAAAAAACGGCAAAAAAATAATTGAAGCGCAAATATATGACGAAACCGGAAAAATTACTGCCGTTTGGTTTAATCAAACATACTTGTTGCGGACCATACACGAAGGAGATACCGTTCGATTGGCGGGAGAGGTAAACTGGTTCGGGAAAAAAATAGTGCAATATAGTCCGCAATTTGAAATTGTAGATGAAGAAAATACCATCCCCTCATTACACACCGGTCGCCTCGTCCCCATCTATCCTGAAACTGAAGGATTAACATCCAAGTGGCTACGCACAAAAATCGCAGCGTTGTTAACGGAAATGGTACCGGCTGTTACTGATTATTTACCTCAGTCCATTCAGGAAAAGTACGCGCTTTTACCGCTGGCCAGGGCGTTACAGTGTATACATTACCCGGAATCTCCGGGACAGTCGCACGAAGCCCGGAGACGGTTAGCGTTTGATGAACTATTTCTGATTCAAATTGCATCACACCAACAACGCCGACTTTGGCAAACTACCCAGAAAGCGCATCCGTGTACCATACCTGATCTATTACTGCAAAAATTTTACACATCACTTCCGTTTACCTTAACGGCAGATCAGAACCAATCTATTAAAGAAATTCTTATGGATATGACTCAAACTATTCCGATGAACAGACTTCTTGAAGGTGATGTCGGATCAGGAAAAACTGTAGTTGCTGCAGCGGCGATGTATACGGCTTCCGTATCCGGCTTTCAATCAGTGCTGATGGCGCCAACTCAAATATTAGCGGAACAGCACTATACCAGCATCAAAAATTTACTGACCCCATTCGGAATACGGGTAGATATCGTTACGGGAGACAATAAAACAATGCCGGAATCGTTGGGAATAGGCCAAACAAAAATGGTAGACGACGATAAAAAGTCCGTCATTATCGGCACACACGCGTTGCTATCAGATTCGCTACCGGTAGATAACTTAGGACTAGTTGTTGTAGACGAGCAGCACCGATTCGGAGTAGAACAACGGGGAAAACTACTACGGAAAGCGAAACACGGACGTACACCGCATTTGCTAACCATGACCGCCACACCCATTCCTCGGACGATGGCGAAAACGATATTCGGAAATCTGGACCTATCAGTACTCGAGACACTACCCAGTGGCCGAAAAGCCGTAAAAACCTGGGTTGTACCGAAAATAAAACGGGATAACGCATATGCCTGGATAACGGAACAGGTGGCCACCACAGGTGGACAGGTTTTTATTATCTGCCCACTTATAGATACGTCGGAAGCTGACGCCTTACAGAACGTAAAAGCCGTTACCACTGAGTATAAGCGGCTTATGAGCGTATTCCCAAAGCTTTCGTTAGGACTCCTGCACGGAAGAATGAAACCAAAGGAGAAAACAGAAGTACTCGAAAACTTTAGAACCAAAAAATATCATATTTTAGTTACTACGCCCGTGGTAGAAGTAGGAATAGACATTCCTAACGCGATCATTATGATGATTGAAGGGGCTGAGCGATTCGGATTGGGACAGCTACACCAGTTACGTGGTCGGGTAGGAAGAGGAAAACTAGCCTCGTTTTGCCTGCTTTTTACCGAACAGGAAGACGATCACACGCTACAAAGGCTGAAAGCTATGGAAACAATTCATAGCGGACCCAAACTGGCGGATGTGGATTTACAAATGCGGGGTCCCGGAGAATTGTTCGGCACCCGACAACACGGCCTTCCGGATTTGCGTATCGCCAGACTTTCGGATACGCAACTTATAACCCAAACCAGGCAGGCACTCGAACAGCTCACCTTGAGTGATCCTGACCTGACAGGCTTTCCCCTCTTGAGGGAACAGGTAAAAAAGAGTACAATACACGTAACCCAGGATTAACCTGGAGGTTAATTTTATGGCACCACTACCAAAACGACGACATAGTACACGACGCGGCGGCAAACGCACAGCGTCCATCAAAATGAAACTACCGACTTTGACGGTAACGGAGGGTGGAGCATTACGTCAACCACACCGTGCTCACATCGAAAACGGATACTACGTCTACAACGGCAAAAAAATTGCCAAAGCGTAAGCTCTGAACATGAAAACGGCTGCAGACCCACGGCATCAACGACGGATTGCCTTGATGCAAAAAATCTTCACATTAAGTTTTCAACCTGACTTAAACGATGCCGATTTGGATACGTTTCTGCCGGTTCGACCCGATATTGATTTGCAAATTCAGAAAGCCGCCCCCGAATGGCCCTTGGATAAAATATCCAAAATCGATCTGGCCATCCTGAGACTCGCACTTTTTGAACTCACGGTACAAAAAAGCGAACCGCCAAAAGTCATAATTGATGAAGCTGTTGAATTGGCAAAGTCCTATGGAAACCCCGCCAGTCCATCGTTTATAAATGGAGTATTAGGTACAATTATTAAAGATTTAGACATTTCTACATAACTATGACGTTCGATGAACTGCAAACCAATCTTAACATTCATTTTAAAGATGAAAAATTAATGCACGCGGCGTTCGTACACCGTTCGTATCTAAACGAAGTGAAAGAACAACGCGAATCAAACGAACGGCTGGAATTCTTGGGAGACGCCATTCTTTCTTTCCTGTCATCCGACTACTTGTATAAAAAATATCCCGAATACCCCGAAGGTACGTTAACCAACATCCGTTCCGGCCTGGTCAAAACGAAAAGCCTAAGTGAAACATCCAAAGAACTCGGTCTGGGTGAATTACTGTTTTTGAGTAGAGGAGAAGAAGATTCCGGCGGCAGAAATAACGCTTCACTTTTAGCGGACACATTTGAAGCATTGCTTGGAGCCTTGTATTTAGATCAGGGGATTGAAGCTGCCAGAGTATTTCTGGAAAGGGTACTTTTTCCTAAAGTTACGAATATTGTGGAGAATAAAACATACATAGACTTTAAAAGCTTATTGCAGGAAATCGTACAGGAAGAATCACGTATTTCACCTACATATAACGTAATTAAGACAGAAGGACCGGATCATGCAAAAACATTTTGGGTCGAAGTTCTCGTCGGCAATACTGTGCTGGGGCAGGGTATGGGCAAATCCAAACAGGAGGCTCAGCAGGCTGCAGCAGCACAGGCGCTTGAGAAACGAGGCAAGAAATGATATTATACCGCTATGGTTAAAATTCGCTTAACACAAACAGGCACAAAAAACCGCAGAATGTACCGGATTATCGCTATCGATGAAAGCGACCGCCGGGACGGTAAAGCGCTCGAAATATTGGGCTATTACAATCCCTTGGTAAAACCGGCAATGCTCGAAATCAAACGCGACCGAGTTGAACACTGGGTCTCTCATGGAGCCCAACTTACGGAAAGCGTCAGCAAGCTTCTGGCCACCAAATAACCATGAAAGAGACACTCCTATTCATTTTACAGCAATTAGTCGACCATCCCGATGAAGTTACCGTTGAAGAAACTACGGAAGAAACCCGGACCGTCTACAAAATTCACGCAAATCAGGAAGATATTGGTAAAGTAATCGGAAAAAACGGCCGTATTATCCGGGCTATTCGGGACCTCGTAAAACTCATGGCAACTAAACATAACGTATACGTTGATGTGGTATTAGCAGAATAAACTGAAGCATTCTTTTACCTCCTATGCGGATAAGCATACTCACGCTTTTCCCCGACATGTTTCGTGGACCATTCGATTTTTCCATCGTGAAGAGGGCAATTTCCCGTGAGCACATAGAATTACGCATTATAGACATCCGCACGTACAGTTCAGACGCATATAAAAGCGTAGATGACCGGCCTTATGGCGGTGGCACTGGCATGATCCTGCGGATTGATGTACTTGATAGAGCCCTAACAGCCGCACTCGGATATGAACGGACTCCCCGAAAAACGGACATTTCCACACAGACAACGGATCCAGGCACCCGCGTTATATTACTCGACCCTCAGGGTATTCCTTACCGACAACCCGTAGCCACAAGATTAAGTACGTTAAATCATCTGGTGCTTATCTGTGGGCATTACGAGGGTTTTGACGAACGCATACGTGCCCTCGTCGACGAAGAAATATCCATAGGTGACTATATTCTTACCGGCGGCGAAATACCGGCGATGGCGATAGTTGACAGCATAACCAGGTTACTCCCGGGAGTATTACCAAAACCCGATGCACCGATTAACGAAACGTTCCATACAGACCTATCTGGTAATGAATTACTGGAATTTCCCCAATATACCAGACCGGCAGAATACAGAGGCATGAACGTTCCGGATGTATTGCTCTCCGGAAACCACCGTGATATTGAAATGTGGAGGGCGGAACAGGAGATGCAGAGGACAATAGCCCGCAGACCCGATTTACTTAAGGCGAAAACGGATCAGCCTTAAATGGTTGTTCTGCCGCTGCTGGCGGTGCCAGTAATTCCTGGCTATAATTTGGTTGAGCTGCTAGCTTATCCAAGAGTTGTTCGTCTTTCTCCGTCAACGGGACGATAGGTTGTTTTACATCTCCCAAATTCGTCGGCAAACCGGCGTATAATGCATCCAGGCTTACGTTCGATCTGGCGTTTCCGTCTCCGGAGAACACAACAGTAAACTGTTTTATCCGTAATAGCCGGCGGACATTTATACTGGTAGATAAATAATTGCGTATCTGCTGTTCCGAACCGGTTAGTACAACCGAAAACGGTAATAATGCGGCACCGAATGTTTTTTCTTCGGATGTCTGCCGTTTAGCTGAATCCGTGGCTAATGATCCCGGGTTTATAAGACTTAAATCCGATAACGTAGCCCCGGTGTTGGCACTCACAACTTCTGCTGTGGAAAGCAACGTAGCCAACGATTTTTCAGTAGGGATAGCCGAAGTAAGCAATCGTAATTGCTGACGCAGCGTTTCTTCATCCAATGCCTGCAATTGATTTAGTTTTGTCTGTAAACCAACTATTTCAGTACGCTCCGTATTTACGTCCTGAATCAAATCCCACGTCTGCTGACTTACAGGATACAGAACAAGTATGGATACAAAAACACTAAACAGCAACATGACTGCCGGAATAATAATACCCTGGTTTAACCGTAAAAATTTTCTGAATGCACGCATATTACAGTGTCGGAATATAAGATAAATTTACCTGTACCGTTCCGTCTTTTGTTAACTGTAGTCCCAATAACTGCGGACTCTTAATCCGTTTTTCCTGTACTAACCGAACTACTGCGTTTACCACTACTGCCGTTTGCTCTACTGATGTCGTTTTTACGGACAAAACCACCACATTCTGATCATCAACAACTACAGATGCCAGATCCGGTGGTCTGGCAATGGTGTATACATCGTCCAGAATAGTTCCCCATGGCTTCTGAACTCCGAAGGCCTTTTCCACGACCGGAAGCCGCTGGCGAATGGAAAAATATAATCCTTCCTTTATGGATTCATTGGCAATGGCCGACAGGACTTGCTTTCTTCTGGCTTCCAACGCCTGACGTTGTTGCAGAAAAATCATATACGTCGCTCCCAGCCCTACAGCTACCAGAATAACCAAAGCAAGTGAACCCAATCCGACCCAACGGACCTGCTCCTGAATCGCTAATAATTGTGGAGAAAGTGATGATCGGGATTTAAGTAAGTTTATATCACCGGCTGCCATAATATCCTTATCCGTCGGTGATGACTAGCGGAGCGCCAATCCCACCGCTACCGAAAATGTCGGGCCTTCATTATCCAGTACCGCAAAGCGAGGATCCCGACGTATACCAACCCAAGGGTTTGCAAGTTGCGCTTCTATGCCCATAGCTTCTGCTATATACACCACCATACCCGGAATACGGGCTGTACCTCCGGACAAAATGATCGCTTCAAGTCTGTCATCTTTGTATTTTTCCTGATAATACGCCACTGCACGTTTCATTTCACCGATAATGGTATCCATTATCGGTTTTACTGCCGTAACTATCTTTCCTTCAAGTTTATTCCGCTCTAAACCGTAAGCTTTTTTAAATTCTTCTGCCTGATTTTTTTCAAACCCCAATCCCTGCACGAGTGCCCTCGACAACGCTTCACCACCCGCACTAATGGATCTGGTAAAACCCAGGACACCGCCTCTGAGGATGGCTAAATCCGTGGTTTGATTACCCAAGGAGACAATCATTACCGTTTTCAGGTTGGCGGCAGACCTGACTAAAGAACGGGACGCAGAAATTATTTCCGTTTCCACACCCTGAATATTTACATCGGCTAGATCTAATATATTTACATACTTGTCCAATAACGCTTTTGGAGCAGCCACTAACAATACTTCCATTTTACCGCTGGTAGTTTCTTTCGCTTCGCGTAAAATACTGAAATCAATATTTACCTGATCCAGTGGTAAAGGAATATATTGTTCTGCTTCCCATTTTATGGCGGAAGTTAATTCCCGCTGGGACAGAGGAGGAACTTCTATAACCCGGGTAAATACCTGGGATTCCGGCAATGCCACATTTACGTTCCGGGATTTACTGCCCGTATCGTGCAGTAATTTTTTTAGTGCAACCGCAATTGCTTCTGCATCTGCCTGGAGATTGGATATAAGCGCTTTCGGAGGCGTGGGGATACTCCCGGCAGTCAAAAGTGTAGCAACATCACGCTCTTTGCTGACTTCAATAAGTTTAATACTATGTGAACCGATATCAAGTCCAATAACTGATGACATAGGGCAGCTTAACTCCTTCTTTTTAGCTTATCGTAGCCGGTGTCGTCTGTCCACAACTTAATGTTGAAATCCGGACTGACTGACTACAACTGCGTCAAAAATACTACTTGGTGCCAAATAAGGCTGTTGTACAACAATTCTTCGGGTTAATCCTGAAGGCGTGGTACCGACCGATTCTATTCTTTTGCCTTGTTGTGGTAACGCCAGACTGGGAGCATTTACATATACCTGCGTATCGCTGTATACCGGCCGTACTCTTAAAGCTAATAGCGTATCCGTAGCAGGATCAATGCCTAAAGTAGCAAATGTAATAGGATAACGGTAAACATCACTTTGACCGCAACCGTTTCCGCTTGCCCCGGCTGCAGTAAAACCGTTGGCAGGGGAACGGCTGCCTGCATCAGGATCGAGCGCTAGCTTGGCAACCTGATATACGCCTCCGGAAATATAGGGAATGGTAACAATCAAAGCAGGGGTTGTCGTTTGAGGTGCCCAGCACACATCCAGAGTCGGACTGGTGTAATAGGTAGATTCATCAAGAGATCCGTCCGCCAAATGATTTACTAACCATACGGTATCGGTTTCCCCGACAACAGACCGTTGCGGTAATGTATACGCGCCCACTGCCCCCCCGATGGCCGTAACTGACGCCGTATACGTCACTTGTCCCGCAGATAACGTTTTAACCCCCGTAGATTGTCCGCTTAACAAAGACTCTTCTATTCCTGCTTCGGCAGCACTAAATGCGCGAGCAGACTCTTCGGCCTCCCGGCTAATGGTTAAATCTGTAGTGGAGCGGGCGATCAGTGATAACCCTATTGTAGTGGCAATGGCTAATACCAATAACGTGATTAATAAAACCTGACCTGACTTCGATGATGACGTCATACGTTTATTGTAAAGTGATTCGGACTATTTGACAACGTTTCAGTTCCTAACATTAATTGTCGTCTGAAAGGAAGTATTCGCACGTTCCGATTGATTACCTCCCGTACCTTTTTGCGACAACGTAAACTGTATTTTGACACTTTTTCCGGTACTGGGATTTGACGCGCACACGAATTCCAGTGAAGATTCCTCACAAACCGTACCACCCAACGTGACGTTGGTAGCAGACAAATACACGGTTCCGTTTGCACTTGTAGACGCAATACGGGTCACACCGCCATTTAAGTCACACTCAAAAGTAGTTATCCCTCCATCCGCCGCACGGACACTAAGTGCTTCCACGGTTGTTCCGGTGCTGGCACAGGACGTGGTTATATCCGATGCACTGCGGATCATACGCTCCATGACGCTCATGGCAAAATCACCACTCTGCTTTGTATCCTTCAGGATTTCTACCTTAGCGCTACTTCTGGTAGTCGTAAAAAACGATTGCGCAATGATGGTACCGATAACTGACATAACGGCTACGGAAATAAGGACCTCAAGAAGAGTAAAACCTGCCAAACGTACTCTAATTATGTGTCTATTCGGTACCATATATTATCGCCAATCGGTAAAGTATGTTGATACATCACTTTGCCGGATCACACCACCATCGTTCCACGAAACGGTACTTTCCACCAGCATCCGATTGTTGGGCGCATCCCAGGTAAATTGAATTACTCTGGAAAACACCGCATCTATGTTTGACTGGCAATTTTCTTCGTCTCCCTGAGCCATAGTCCAGGTATTTTGAATGCCCAGACACCACAACCCACCCGGTGCATCTTTCTGTGCCAAAAAACTAGACCAGCTGGTATCACGCAATTTCCGTGCCTGTTCTATCCCTTCTTGTGCATATTTTATTGCCGGAGAACGCGTAGTACTCAAACGCGTAGTTTTCAGAGAGGTGGTAGTGGCCACAATCAAACCGGAAACCAGCAACACAACAGTACCGACAACAACCACAATTTCCACCAGACTTTGTCCTGATTTAGACCGTAACAAACTAATCATACTATTCTATTCCGGTATCATTTACGTCACCGCTTGTACTTACTTGTAATTCAAATGTATTGCTTACCCCGCTAAGGGTAATTGAGGTTGCAGAAGAAGCCGTACCGTTTAATACCGCAAATGTTAAGGCAGCAGGGACTGGGGAGAACGTAACAGAGGAGGGAAGTGTCACGTCTACTGATTGCCCTACCAGTCCTTCCGTACAAGATGCCTGTATCGAGTATCCATTCTGATTAAACGTGACGGTATATCCACGCAAACTGGTACAACCCGAGCTTGGTTTTAGTCCCGAAATAGCCCGGGATTGCGCTAACCGAAAATTTGACTTCAACGATAACGCAGCCTGTCGGAGTTTCTGACCTTCGTTAAACGAATTGTAATTCACCACAATAGCTCCTATTACCCCCATTGAAATAGTAACCACCACAAGCATCTCCAGAAGAGAAAATCCACGGTCATTGTTGGCAGGTAATCTCATGGACATCACAGATGCTAAAGCTCACTACTATGGATTTTTTAATCCGTAGTTGCAATTTGCTGGAAGCGTACCGCCAGGCAACGTCGCCCCAACACAGGTACTTGTCGTTCCGGTTTGTGATTCCCGTAAACCGCAAATGCAGTATCCGTAATAATTTCCACCTGAAACATTTGTCGGGTAATAATAATAATCCTGTGTAGGTGTTTTCGGATCCGTCGGAATTGCCGGTAAATATGTCGGGACTAAACCGGTGTTTGCATCGCCGGTATCCAGGCTACTGGCCGAATCGAAACTGGACGTATTAACCTCTGGATAAAACCCTTTATCCGCCCGAAACATTTCCAGTGCCGACCTCAATTGTTCCAGGTCACTATTTCGCTTGGAATCACGGGATTTCTTGTTCAAATTGGTATAAGAAACCACTCCTACAATCGACAGCACCGCCATAACTGTTGCCACTACCAGCAACTCTACTAAGGAAAATCCCCGTTTATACTCGGTCTGCTGTGATAGGGTAGGGAATACGTCCATAATTTTACTGCAATTGTCTTACACAGAAAAACGCTCCCGTTCCGAATGTACAGGTAGCATTTGTCGCGTTACCGCCCGATGTACCTTCTAGCGTGGCACAATAACAGTACGATGTAGTTGTACAACTTGACGGAGCATATGACTGCGACGGCTTAGGATCTGTCGGAACCCCTGCCGGTAGATATGCTACTCCGGGATTACAGTTTGAACCTGCTGCGGGATATGCATTATTATCGGAATAATACTGTTCCAGTCCACTTTGGATCGCTTTCATATCGTTAATCCGTTTACTATCCCGGGCTTTTTTCTGTGCTGAAGAATAGGCAACCGTACCCATAGATACCAAAATGCCTATTATGGCAATAACAATTAATAATTCCAGCATGGTAAATCCATGCGAATATGTCCGAAATCGTTTAACAATAGTTTTTTGTATATCCATACTAGTATTCATAATGACATACCCATAACTACGGTGCAAGAGTAGTATGCAAATCAGAATAACGCGTGAAGAATAGAGGTAAATATACCGGGAAACATCAGAACGAGTGATGCTCCAATAATCAAGAACGGTCCGAACGCAATCCTGCTTTTTAACGTTTTGTTCTTACTTACAAGCAAAATTATACCTACGGTTGCCCCGGTCAAAAACGCCACATATACCGCAAAGACTATAGAAGGAAACCCGAGCAACAGACCCAGGGGGAAGGCAAGTTTTACGTCTCCGAACCCCATTCCTTTCCCTTTCGTACCGAACCATAACAGGAAAAAGAAGAGGAATGCGCCAAATCCGGCAAATGCATGTGCCGGTAGCACAGACACACCTGATGTCGCAACGGTAAGCCACACCGATCCGATAGTCAGTGCCACCACCATGCTGTCCGGAATAATCTGATATTTAAAATCCGCTCCCATCACGACAATAAAAACACCCGCGACAATGAACAGGGGGATGAGTAAATGAATATCCATTACACGCTGCCCGATTAAGAAAAAAATAAGAGCAGTGGTAACTTCTACAGCCGGATATTGCCAGGACAAATTTTTGTGGCAACGTCGACATTTGGCTCCCTGAAGTAAAAACGATATAACCGGAATTAACTCATACCAGCGAAGCGTTTTACCGCAATAATCACATACGGAACGACCCGCAATAACATCTTTTCCTTGAGGCAGTCTGTCTATCAGCACATTTATAAATGAGCCAAAAAACAGCCCGAATAGTCCCGAAAGCATCGCAAGCATATCCTGAGTATTAATGAACCGGCAGTAGAGATCAAGGGCTGACTTGACTCCTGACTTGCGGCAATGGCTCAGGATCAGTACACTGGCTGCATGAATCGCACATCATTACTCGCATTTTTCGGAATAAGCATCCTTAGCATACTATTCTTTTTTAGACTTTTTTGGCCAACGCAATCGTTAATCATTACTCCTGATTTCGGCAGAAGTGACGTCTGGAATTTTAGCTTTCCCACTAAGTATGCCCTCAGTGAAGCACTTCAGAATAACTCGTTACCGCTCTGGTCACCGTACATGGGGACGGGATTCCCGCTTTTGGGAGAGGGCCAAACAGGTATTTTCTTCCTTCCCAATCTGTTATTGTTCAAAATGTTTTCCCCCGTATTGGCATATAACCTGGCATTAATTTTCGTATTTATCACTTTGGGAACCGGAATGTATTTTTTTCTGTCCCATTTAAAATACCATCCGCTGGCTGCATTTTTCGGAGGAGTGTTTTTTATTTTCGGAGGGCTGCCCATTGTGCAGATTCCGCACATCACGTTGCTCCAGGCTTTTAGCCTTATGCCATGGATATTGTTGACTACCGTGCGTTTCGCGGAACATCCCAGTAAATGGTGGGGAATACTTTTGGCAGTATTTATATCTCAACAGATATTCGCCGGATTTCCGCAAGCCACATTTATTACTTTACTTTGTGCCGCAGTCTTTACGGTATATAATTCACCCTCAAAGCTTCATTTGTTGAGTACTTTTTTCCGATTCAGTTTAGTTGGAATTTTGGGGCTGGGACTATCAATGGCACAACTCTTACCGTCCTACGAATTTTTGCAGCAGACGGGCGCTGCCGGTGGTTTTAGCGGCCAAACGTCTACCTACTTTTCCTTACCGCCCTTACACCTGGTTTCGCTGATTGCACCATATACGTTCGGTAATCCCAGAATGGGAACGTATCCTCCCTTTAACGAATTTGACGGCAGTATATTCTGGGAAAACACTGCGTATATCGGATACCTACCATTGGCCTTGTTGTTATTTCTCCTGAAGGAACGCCAACGACTGTCAGTAAAACAAAAAAAATATCTGCGGATAGTTGCGTATCTTCTGATCGGGGCAGCCTTTTTAATGTTCGGAAGTCATTCACCGTTTTACTTTATTTTTTCTATCTGGCCGTTTAACTTATTCCGGGCCCCCTCAAGATTCCTCTGGGTATTTTTGTTTGCACTGGTTACTGTCAGCATGGGTGGTGCCCACATTTTTCTGGAATATACTAAACGGTTTCGGGCAGTTACCTGGATAACCGCCATTGTCCTTTTCCTTAATCTGGGACTCATGTGGTGGTACTGGTGGGGATATCATCCGTATGAGTCAGCCAATGCGTGGATAGCAGCCCCTGAATCTGCCATGCACGTTAAAAATCAGGAAGTTACGTATTCATTGGGAATAGGTTCACTACATAATAAGTTTTTTCTCAAAACAGGTTGGACATCTATGGAACCATACAGATGGCTAAGAAACTCACTCGACCCATCTTCAACCACGTTATGGGGGATCACGACCAACTCGGTATACGCAGGTAGATTTTTGCACAGACAATCCGTTCTTGATTCGTTGTTCCAGGAAGAAATCCGGATGAATACCACGGATGCAACGATCAGTGCCACCGGTAAAAAAATGCTTGATACCTATAGCATAGGCACCATAATTTCCGCATTACCAATCAAAACGACACTACTTCCGGGACCCAAACAACTCACTTTCGCAGATTCGTATACACTTGATGTGTTTGAAAACCCTACGGCTTTACCTCGGGCGTATATAGCCACACAAACTGCACTGGCAAATACTGCAGAAGATGCAAAAGAAGTGTTTGCCTCTCAGGCTTTTATTCCCGGCCAAACGGTAATACTGGAAAAAGCGCTCACGCTTTCCGGCTCGGGTAGTGCCGGATTAGTAGAACAGGTACAAGATCAGCCATTGCGGAAACAGTTTACTATTACGAATAATTACCGCGAAGGTATGCTGATTGTAGATCAAACGTATTATCCGGGTTGGGAGGCAAAAATCGACGGAATTAACGCTGAGATCATTCCGGCAAATATCCGCCAACAGGGAATTATAATCCCACCCGGAGATCATGAAGTGGCGGTTGCATACCGGCCCAGAATGTTTTATATCGGAGCCTTAATTTCCCTTATTCTCCATTGCGCTATTGGGGTTGTAGTTTTGTTTGGGTTTCTTTCCTGGCGGCATCGTACTGCGAAAAATATTCCTGCGCCTTGACGGCATCACCGACACAGTCGCGATACGTAATCGCCCGATATACTTTTAATTCGACATGCGGAGCTAAATGAAATTGCTCAGCGGTATCAAACGCCGCAAACGCGGCCTGACAGTTCTTCAGTCCCATTTCCGCCAGTCCTAAATTTACATAGGCCTGCGGTAATTGGGAATCACCGGCTAAATCTATTCCGGCTTGAGAATATTCCTTTGCTTTCTCATACTTCTGGGCCTTTAATAATACATTGCCGAATTCATTCCTGCTGGCACCATAGACATCCAGTACGTCGGATAACATCAGATGATTATATCTGGACAAAATTCCTGCACGGGGATTACCATATGTTTTCCAGACCCGGTCATTTTCAGCTATAAGTTCGTCAAGACTCGGAAGCTCCGCCAACAACTCCAAACGGTACAACAGACCATGGGGAACCCAGACTGAATCCGGATCAACCGAGAGTTTAATATTGGAATATATTTCGTGTTGTGCGCGATTCTGCGCAATGAATTCTTTCGTAAATTGTGAAGGCGTCGTTTCCGGAATGCGTAGTTGTGGATATGCATGTCGGATGACTGCCGGATAATAATCCGATTCGAACAACGTGCCGTGCAGTAGGATAACATCACTTCGGTAATTTGTTGCATACCGCACATATTGCGCGATAAAAAGCGGCGTATCTCTGCCCAGTAGCACTATTCCGTTCTGAGATACCGTTTGCAGTATATCCATACCTAATCTATCTGCGGTAAAGTCCGTTTTCATCCCGTTAAAACGCCAAAGTGTTGTCGACACCATCGTAACCGGATATATCGCCAATGCCAGCATGGTTAACGCGGTTAACCACGGTTTTGGAAGACGAACAACTGTCCCTATCCGAGTACTTATCCATACGGCAATTTGCCACATACCGATACCGATCAGCCATGATAAAAACACATATGAAGGCAACAGAAACCGTTCATACGTTCCCAGCGTAAAACGATTAAGGAGGGGAAAACCCGCATAGAAAAAGAACCATGGACCTAAGGAAATAATTGCGATAGTGACAAACATCCAGATCCGCTTATCCCGACGTCTTAACCACCACCAACCGACCAGGGCAGACAGCACTCCAATGAATCGGATATCCAACAGTACGAGTTGCGCATACATTTTCACCTGCAATATTCTTTGCCCCATTTGTCCCAAATAAAATGCCCCGGACTGAAATGTTCCGTAATCCGAACGCGAAATTAAACGGATAACATTATTCACGGTAATCGGTCGATCCCAATTCACAATCGCGCTGCTGTTACCGGCAAATAGGACATAGAGATAGGGAAGGAACCCGATCACGCCAAAGCAGATTAACTTGGGCAGATTGTGCAGGACAACTTCACGCCGCTCCCGAATACGCCACCCCACGACTACCATAGCAGGAAGAATAAAGAGCAAAAGATGATGATGTGTCATTCCCAAACCCAATGAGAAGGCTAACCAATACAAATACCTTTTTCTGCCTGTTTGCAACCACAATAAGAAAAAGCCGGTCGTAAGAACTAGGAAAAAATTAAGTAAGGCAAAAACTTCAGGGCTAATACTATACAGGAAAAATACATAATTTCCGGCAAGGATTAACGCGGCAAATATACCGGGAATATACCTTTTGGTTAACTGGTAACTCAAAATAAACAAACAACCGATTGTCAGAGCGCTTGGTACAGAAGACATGAATGCAGATTTCCACGATGCGGTCATTCCCGGAATCCGAATGAGCAGTCCCGCCAGCGCGGTATAAAGTGGATACCCGGGAGGATGGGGGACACCGAACAACGCTGCAGCTGCGACCAAATCACCGCTGTCACCACCGGTAATACCTAACGTTTGGTACCACAGAAACAAGATAAACGAAAACATCGTCGCGGCACTTGCAGCGACGATGATTCGAAATACTGAACGAGTCATTATTATTGAATACAGAGATAGCAGTCAGTCCCGCCGACCGAAGTCTGAGACTTACACGTACCTGCGGCTGCTGTTTGCGCGTCCGATTGGAATTGTGTTACCGGATCTGCCTGGAAAGACTTTGA
This sequence comes from uncultured Gammaproteobacteria bacterium, assembly GCA_964629685.1. GTDB lineage: Bacteria > Patescibacteriota > Microgenomatia > UBA10105 > UBA927 > CAZVTT01. The sequence goes on along the minus strand of CAZVTT010000002.1, from coordinate 148,914 downwards.
TTCCGGTCTGAAACAGACCGCCAGATGTTCCGGTGCTGTCGAAGTGACCAGAATTTTAGCTAGATTTGCGGTTCCGGCCAGTTCTTCAAACCTATTCTTCAATTCACCCGAATTGATTAACGAGGTGATATCCGAACCTATATTGGAAATACTGACGGATGTCAGAGTAGTACCCGTTCCCCAGGTAAACTGACCTTTGGTAGCATAGTACCGTAATTCGGAATTATAAATTTCTGCTACCGTGTTACGGGTAGACGTATCGCGACCCTTCTTTAATTGTTCAAAAGGATCGATAGTGGCTAACAGACCGATAGCCAAAGCACCGAGCAACGCGATAACGATAAGCAACTCGATGAGTGTAAAACCTTTCACAGTACGGGCAGTATGCTGATTCATAATATAATTACTCCTTATATACCTGTGTATCACAGGCTAAAATTACTTGTCAATACTAAATGCTTATTTGATCTGGTTTGTTAGGTTATATATCGGTGTGACCACTGACACGACGATAAAACCAACACCAACACCAAGCACTACCATGATAATCGGCTCAATAGCCGTCGTCAGTCCTTTAACCAAATGCTCCGATTCGGTTTCAAAATATTTGGACACCTTTACGAGTGTTTCGTCCATTTTTCCGGTTTCTTCGCCCACTTTAACCATTTGGGAGACAATAGGGGGGAACACATCGTATTGGGAGAACGTGGTACCAAGCGGAAAACCTTTTTCAACTTTTTTAGCAATATCTCCGATAGCATTTCGGAATAATACATTTCCCAATGAATCTTTCAGGATATTAAGTCCGTCAAGGATATGAATACCTGAAGAAATCAACATTCCCAGTGTTCTGGTGAAATCCACTAAAATAACTTTTTTCGTAAGCTCTCCCAGTACCGGAATTTTTAACGTTAAAGAATCTACCGCAAGTTCTCCCACCGGTGTGCGGCGCCACTTATCAAACGCCCAGGCTCCAAAAACGGCAACGCCAATCATCAGCCACCAAAAATGTACGAAAAATTGAGAGACGGTTATAAGTAATTGTGTGGTAAACGGCAGTTCCACCCCGAAATCCTTGTATAAATCCGTCAGCTTAGGGATTACGACCGTCATCATCACGAAAATAACTCCAACCATACCCAACAGAATAATCACCGGATAAATCATAGCGCCGCGGACCTTACTTCGGAATTCCCGTTGTGACTCCAGCGTTTCAGCCATCCGATTCAGTACTTTATCTAACGTGCCCGAAGATTCCCCAGCCCGAACCAACGCTATATAAATTGTGGAAAAAACCTTGGGAAATTTAGCCAGCGAATCAGCCAAATTCCCACCACCTATTATCTGATGTTCCACGTCCAGGAGAACCTGTGCAAAAACAGGATTCGTCGTCTGAGCCCGGAGTATGGTGAGGGATTCCGGTAACGATAGTCCAGCAGTTACCATGGTAGCCAATTGACGGGTAAAATTAACCACATCGGAAAAACCCACACGTTTAAAGCGCATCAGCACGTTTTCAAATGACATCCGCTGCTTCGTTTGCGACAATCCGACCACAAAAAGCTGTTTTTCACGCAGTAGCCGCGCGGCACCCTGTTCAGAAGGAGCTTCTACCAAACCGGTGACCACCCGTCCCGTTTCGTCGCGTGCCTTATAATTAAAAAAAGCCATACGTTATATTCCCTTTAATAATCGACCCAAATCATCCGGCCGAACTGCATATGACATTGCCGTATCGGCACTAATTCTGCCTGCTTTTACTTCGTTGGCAAGCGACGTTTCCAGCGTTATCATTCCTAATTCCGCAGACGTTTGCATAATGTTATCTATGAGATGCGTACGTCCGTCCCGGATTGTTGACCGGATCGCGGGAGTACCCGTCATGACTTCTGCAATAGCCACCCGGCCACCACCCACGGCAGGAACCAATCTCTGGGAAACAACCGATTCCAGAACTGCTGCAAGTTGCAACCGTATCTGTGGCTGCTGATTTTCCGGAAACACACCGACAATACGGTCTATCGTTTGACTGGCTGAATTTGTATGGAGCGTAGCAAAAACCAAATGTCCCGTTTCTGCTACGGTTAGCGCGGCTTCTATCGTTTCAAAATCACGCATTTCTCCAACCAGCACAACATCCGGATCCTCGCGCAACACGCTTCGCAGTGCGACATTCCAGGAATGCGTATCCGCATGCATTTCCCGTTGGGAAATAATGGACATACCGGGCGGATAAATATACTCGATGGGATCTTCGATAGTAATTACGTGATGTGCGAAATTCTGATTTATTTCCTGAATCATTGCCGCGAGCGTGGTAGATTTTCCATGGCCAGTGGGGCCGGTTACTAATACAAACCCTTGCCGCAATTTTACAAATTCATGACATATAGTCGGTAAACCCAATTCATCTATACCTTTAATTTTTGAATTTACCAACCTGAACGTCGCTGCGATTGTCCCTTTCTGGTAGTACACATTTGCACGGAATCTACCTGCAGGTGCAGCCACGGAAAAGTCTATTTCCCGGTTAGTTAAAAACAAATCTTTCTGTTCCGGCGTAAAAATAGCAAAAATCAGTTGTTCGGCATCTCCGGGCGTTAAAGGAGAAAGATTAGGAATTGACCCCAATCGTCCCGCTACCCGCAGCATAGGGGGGAAACCTACCAGGAGATGGAGGTCTGAAGCTGAAACCCTAACCGTTTCCGTAAAAAGCTGTTGAATATCCATATGTAATAATCCTTTCGATCCTAATCCTGAGCCACCCGCAATACTTCTTCCAATGTCGTAATTCCTTCGAGCGCTTTCATATAGCCATCCTGTTTCATCGCAATCATATGCTCCGCTACCGCCTGATTTTCAATATCTTTCATCGGCGCACGTGATAATATTAGTCTACTGATCGCATTCGTAACGGGAAATACTTCAAATACTCCGACCCGTCCGATGTACGTAGTCCCGGCACACGTACTGCAGGGGACATCATTCACCGTTCCTTTTCCTTTATACAGTTTAATCGGTTTATCGGTAGGGAGGAGGGGACCCAACACCTTTCGGATATCTTCCGCTACTTTCGCATCCGGTTCAAATTCCATTTTACAGGCCGGACAAATTTTCCGTACTATACGTTGAGCCATAACGGTATTAAGCGCCGATGCTACCAGGAACGGTTCAGCACCCAAGTCCAGTAACCGGGGAATAGCTCCGGCAGAATTATTCGTATGAAGTGTAGAGAATACTAAATGACCGGTTAATGCTGCTTGGACAGCTAGATCAGTGGTTTCCGAATCTCGGATTTCTCCTACCAGAATAATATTGGGATCCTGACGGAGAAACGAACGCAGTCCGGTTGCAAAATTTAATCCTGCCTGTGGATTAATCTGGACCTGGTTAACTCCCGGAATTTCGTATTCAACAGGATCTTCCAGTGTCACGATGTTTACGCGGGCGTTATTTAATTTGGATAGCAATGCGTACAGTGTCGTCGTTTTTCCTGAACCCGTAGGTCCGGTTACAAGAATAATACCGTGCGGCCTGGTAATACTCTGTTCAAGATTCTTTAACGCGAGACCACGTAATCCCAGGTCATTTAACGTCGGTATACCTCCGGATTTTTTCAGTAACCGCATCACGACCTTTTCACCGTGAACCGTCGGTAGTGTAGAGACACGCAGGTCAACCTCGGATTCTCCCATTTTAAAATTAAACCGGCCGTCCTGGGGAACCCGCTTTTCATCAATTTTCATATCGGACAAAATTTTTATACGGGAAACGACAGCCTCGTGCAGACCGCGTGGCAATGCAAGCCGTTCCTGCAGGATTCCGTCAACACGGTACCTGACACGGGTATCTCCTATTTGCGGTTCAATATGGACGTCCGAAGCCCTAATTCTGATAGATTGTTCCAAAATTGCTGACACTATTTGGGCAATAGGTGCTTCCCGGATAACTTCTCCCAATTTACCGGCTTCATACGTTTTAATTTGTGATGGTGCCGTTTCTTTCAGCGCAGCGGTAACATCTGCACCCAAATTCTGTTTATACGATTCCTCGATCATGGCCATGATATCGTCTCTCATAGCCATGTATGTTTTGATTACCTTTCCGGATTTCTTTTCCAAAAATTCTATAACCTGAAAATCCAACGGATCGAGCATTGCCACCGAAAGCTCATTCGCTGGCCCGTCATACTGGAAGGGAATAAGGGTATACCGTCTGGCGACCGGCTCAGGGATATAATTTATGGCGTCAGCGGAGATAGCGCGGCCTGCCAGGGTAATGAACGGAATTCCCAAACTTCTCGCACGCGCTTTGGCATAATCATTTTCATTTACCAAACGTTTGCGCAACAAAATTTGCTCTATCGGAAGTGCCGTATTGAGTGATTCGGTGCTTACGGCCTCTGCCTGTTCAGCAGTGAGCCGTTTGTCTTCAACTAAAAGTGATAATATTTCCTGATCTGTGGCAGGCATACAGACCCACACTCATGTACTGCATACACGAGATGCGATATACTTATTATTCATATTTACCGCAAGGAAAGCAAGACGGGCAAACTATGCAGGCCTACATTCTGATTACGACAGCACCGACGGAGTTAAAGAACTTAACCGCTGTGCTTAATATTAGCGGTGCGGCAATTTCCGACAGTATAGAATTGCTGCTCACCGATAGCAGTATAGGCGTAAACGAAATCCGTTCATTTATAGACCAGCTCCGCCTCTCTCCAACTGCCGGCCAGATTCGGTTGGGGGTAATTCGGTCCGCACAGACATTAACACCCGAAGCACAGAACGCACTCCTAAAATCGCTGGAAGAACCACCACCAAGAGTTATTATTGTGCTGGAAACTTCCACGGTTACCGCTTTACTTCCTACGGTTTTATCACGCTGCCAGATAATTACGGACACTACCTCTACCTCTGTATCGGAAACCGTAACAAGCGAACCAAATATTCTGAGCCTGCTACCGCTTTCCGTTGGTGAACGACTGGCAGCCACCGAAAACATAGGACAATCGAAACAAGAGGTAACTACCTGGATGGAAGCGGCACAACACGATATCCATTCCGCACTGCTGTCAGCATACGGCGTGCATCAAACCAGACAGTCAACCGTTTCCCCGTTTCATATTGCCGACATCGGTAAGAAATTACTGAAGGCGTATACATACCTGCAGGCAAACGTTACTCCGCGGCTCGTTTTGGATAGTATTTTCCTGACGCAAAATGAAAGTGTAGACAACCAAGAATTCATAGTGTAGAATGATCATTTGTGAGCTCAAGTAGCTCGTTTTTTTACTTCTAAAGATGGCATCCTCTGATTCATATACTGGTGCACAAATAGTCGTATTGGAAGGCCTGGAACCGGTGCGGAAAAGACCGGCGATGTACATAGGGTCTACCTCTTTGGCGGGCGTGCAACACTGCTTAAACGAAATTATAGACAATTCCATAGATGAAGCATTAGCAGGCTTTGCTAAAAATGTTTGGGTCACTATTCATCCGGACAACAGTATGACGGTGCGTGATGACGGTCGCGGTATTCCGGTAGACAAAAATGCCAAATACGGTGTTTCAGCCCTGGAGCTGGTCATGACTAAACTTCACGCAGGCGGCAAATTCGAAGGGAAAGCATACAAAATCTCCGGAGGACTTCACGGCGTCGGAGCTTCTGTTGTAAACGCGTTATCAGTCTGGACTAAAGTAGAAGTTCACCGGGACGGAAAAGCGTACAAACAGGAATACAAACGGGGTATCCCGACAAAACAAATAGAAGTTCTGGGAAAATCTAAAGATACCGGAACGATTGTCTCATTTCTTCCGGACGAAGAAATTTTTAAAGAAGGCATTTCACTTTCATTCGAAAGCATAAAAAAACAGGTACGTGACCGTGCTTATCTGATTGCGAAATTAGCATTTCATCTTAAAGATGAACGGTCGGGTGAAGCCGCCAGTTATTATTTTGAAGGCGGTATCGCTTCGTTAGTTAAAGCTCTGAACCGAAATAAAACAGTTTTACATGAACCTATTTTTATTACAAAGGCTAGCCAAGACGGCGAGATGCTGGTGGAAGTTGCTATCCAATATACCGATACGTTTTCCGAGAGCGTCGAATCATACGTAAATGTCATCCATACGGTGGAAGGGGGAACCCATTTAACCGGTTTCCGTATGGCCTTAACCCGGTCCATAAACGACTATGCCAAAAAAATAGGGGCCAACAAAAACGGCGATGACAATATTTTAGGTGACGATACCAGAGAAGGATTAACCGCTATTGTGTATATGAAAATGCCTTCCCAGACCCTCCAGTTTGAAGGACAAACTAAAGGGAAACTGGGAAACGCTGAGGTACAGCCTTTCGTGCAGTCAGCCGTTAAGGAAGCCATTGATACCTATTTTGAAGAAAATCCCGCAGATGCCCGCCATATTCTGGAAAAAGTGTACCTGGCTGCCAAAGCCCGTTTAGCTGCCAAGGCCGCCAAAGACGCCATTATCCGAAAAGGTGCATTGGAAGGAGCTACACTTCCGGGGAAATTGGCGGATTGTCAGGAAAAGGATCCCAGCATTTCCGAATTATTTATCGTTGAGGGAGACAGCGCAGGCGGTAGCGCCAAACAGGGTAGGGACAGAAAATTTCAGGCTATCCTACCTTTACGCGGTAAAATCCTAAACACCGAACGGGCACGTCTGGACAAAATTATAGAATTTGAAGAACTGAAAGCATTAGTCATAGCTCTGGGAATGGGAATAGCCGATAGCCTAAATCCGGACAAACTGCGCTACCATAGGGTTATTATTATGACGGACGCGGATGTTGACGGTGAGCATATTATGACACTGCTGCTCACTTTCTTTTACCGACATTTGCCGTACATTGTGGAAAAAGGACATTTATATGTTGCGCAACCGCCACTTTTTAAAATTGCTTTTGGTTCAAAACACATATTTTATGCGTATTCCGATGAAGAACGTGATCGGATTGTCGTAGAGCAGGGAAAAACACAAAAATCCACACCGACAATTCAACGCTACAAAGGTTTAGGAGAAATGAATCCGGAACAACTTTGGGATACAACCATGAATCCTGAAAACAGAGTACTCAGGCAAGTAACCATTGCCGAAGGCAGCCAGGCAGATCAGGTATTTACCATGCTTATGGGAGATGAAGTAGCACCACGTAAGCGATTTATCCAGACTCACGCTAAGAGCGCTAATCTGGATATCTGACGGTAAAAAAAATATAATTATATTTTCGTACGGACGAGTGTATCGTCCGAAAGGAGGAACATGAATCTTTCAGCAGGGAAAAACCCGCCGGAACAGATAAATGTTTTTGTCGAAATACCGCAAGACAGCAGCATTAAATACGAACTCGATAAAGAAAGCGGTGTTATTTTCGTGGACAGATTTTTATATACCGCCTTTTCCTATCCCTTTAATTATGGATTTGTACCCAATACCAAAGCCGAAGACGGTGACCCTGTAGATGTTTTAGTGGCTTCCAGTAAATCGGTAGCTCCCGGGACAGTCATTCCTTGCCAACCGATTGGTATGTTGGAAATGGAAGATGAAGAGGGGATTGATACGAAGATTATCGCCGTACCTACCAAAAAAATTGACCCGTACTACGGCGTATGGCAGGATATTTCCGATTTGCCGCAATCCCTAAAAGACAAAATAAAACATTTCTTTGAACATTACAAAGAATTGGAACCAGGCAAATGGGTAAAAATCAAAAATTGGAAAGGCAAAGCGGATGCCATGGCAGATATAACCAAAGCGATGGTAAAGTAAATCAGACTACTACAACAGTCTAACTCGAGATATATGCATATTGGAAAAATCCAACCATCCGAAATTGTTACCGAAATGCAGAAGTCCTATCTGGACTATGCCATGTCGGTTATCGTAGCCCGTGCATTGCCGGACGTCCGGGACGGTATGAAACCGGTACACCGCCGGATTCTTTATGCCATGCATCAGATGGGACTTAACCATAGCGCCAAATATAAAAAAAGCGCATCGGTAGTCGGAGAAGTATTGGGGAAATACCATCCGCACGGAGATAGCCCCGTGTACGAAGCACTTGTTCGTCTTGCTCAGGAATTTACCATGCGCTATCAGTTGGTAGACGGACAGGGAAATTACGGATCTATCGATGGTGATCCACCCGCCGCCATGCGGTATACGGAATGTCGCCTGTCGGCAATAGCGGCCGAAATGTTACTGGATATTGAAAAAGAAACGGTTAACTTTATCCCTAACTTTGACGGCGCAATAGACGAACCGACATACCTTCCTGCTAAGTTACCCAATTTATTACTGATGGGCTCGGAGGGTATTGCCGTAGGTATGGCAACCAAAATTCCCCCGCACAATCTTTCGGAAGTCATTGATGCCATTCAACTCATGATTACCAAGGCAAAGATTGTTATGCCAGAAAAAGCAGCAAAAGGGGAAACCGTTCTGCTCAAACCTACATTTACCTTTGATGTAACGCTGGATGACCTCATGACCTGCGTCCAAGGGCCGGATTTTCCCACTGCAGGGGCAATTTACGACAAAGAAGAAATCAAAACGGCATACGCGACCGGAAAAGGTAAAATCGTCATGCGCGGGAAAGCGGAAATTGAAGAGATAGGCTCCGGCAAGTCAGCCATCATCATTACGGAATTACCCTACCAGGTAAATAAAGCCATACTGGTTACAAAAATTGCCGACTTGGTTAAGGAAAAGAAAATTGACGGCATTTCCGATTTGCGTGATGAATCTGACCGTCACGGCATTCGGGTAGTGGTTGAACTGAAACGCGATGCCAGGCCAAAACAAGTATTAAACAATTTATATAAGCACACGTCACTCCAAACTACTTTTCCGGTAAATATTGTCGCGTTGGTCGACGATACACCCCAAACACTGGGACTAAAAACAATACTGGAAGAATATATCAAACACCGTCATGAAGTTGTCCGCCGACGGAGCGAGTTTGAATTAAAACAAGCCAAGGCCAGAGAACACATTTTAGAAGGTCTGAAAATCGCAGTTGACCACATTGATGAAGTCATCGCCATCATAAAAAAAAGCAAAGACGCCGACGAGGCCAAGAAAAAATTAATGAGCCGGTTCGGACTTTCCGATATCCAATCTACCGCTATTCTGGACATGCAGCTACGGCGGTTAGCGGCACTGGAACGACAAAAAATAGAAGATGAATTGGCAATGATCAGGGAAACCATCGCGTATTTGGAAGACCTGTTAGCTCATCCTGAAAAAGTATTAAAGGTAATTCAGGACGAACTCGTAAAACTCAAAGAAAAGTACGGTGACCAACGAAAAACCCGCGTTTTCAAAAGCAAAGTAGGAGAATTCTCCGACGAAGAACTCATACCTAACGAAGAAATAATTATTACGATGAGCCAGTCGGGCTATATTAAACGTGTTCCCCGGACGACATTTAAAATGCAGGAACGCGGCGGAAAAGGGGTCATTGGGATGACCACCAAAGACGAAGACGGAATAGATAAAATAATTACCGCCAATACGCATGACAACATGCTCTTCATAACCGACCGCGGTAAGGTGTATCAAGTCCGAGTTTGGGATATACCCGAATCGAGCAGACAGGCCAAAGGCCAAGCGGTGGTAAATCTGATAAACATTGAATCGGGAGAACGTGTTACGTCGGTGCTTACGTATAGTCTGAAACGCGCAGAACAAAAGGATCACGGCACCATGTTCATGATTATGGTGACCAAACGCGGTACGGTAAAGAAAACAAAATTAATTGAGTATGAAAACATTCGCCGCAGCGGTCTGGTCGCCATTAAGCTTGAAGCCGGAGATGAGTTATCCTGGGCGAAGCTTAGCAGCGGTGACGACGATATTCTGCTCGTAACACATGATGGTAAATCCATTCGCTTCAGCGAAGGGGAAGTACGTCCGACGGCAAGAGATACCATGGGAGTTAGAGGTATATTGCTTGGAAAAGAAGATTATATTGTCGGCATGGATATGATAAATCCGGAAACTCAAAAAACGGAATTCCTCACCGTCATGGAAAAGGGCCTGGGTAAAAAAACGGCTATTAAGGATTTCCCAAAGCAACGACGCGGCGGCCAGGGAGTAAAAGTAGCAGAGGTAAAAGATAAAACCGGAAAAGTAGTGGTCAGTCAAATTATCCCGGCCGATTGCGACAGCGTTATCCTGACTTCAAACAAAGGACAGGTCGTGAAACTCCCGGTAGTTTCCGTACCCCGATTAGGGAGAGCCACCAGCGGTGTAATCCTGATGCGGTTCGCGGATAAAAGCGATACTGTAGCCGCAGCGACTTTCCTTTCCAAATAATCTGCGGTACATTATAATCCACTAATGCCGTGGCACGTCGCAATTATAATCAGTCTTGTACTGTATTCCTGTTCAACCCTGCTCCAGCGGTACCTGCTGCGCAATAATGATACAAACGCTGTTGCCGTCTCGCTTTTTTTTCAGGGAGTCACTGCCGTTATCATCGCCCTAATAGGGACAGCGTTAGGACAAATTCATATTCCCGACTTAAGACCTATAGTACTACAACTTGCCGTCATGGGATTATTGTATGGGCTGGGAAATATATTTATTTTCCGTTCATTAAAGCAGCTCGAAGCATCCCGCTTCACCATTCTGTTTGCCAGCCGCAGCATATTTACCATTATTGCATCGTCACTTTTTTTACATGAAGGACTGACATTGGTGCAAATTACCGGTGCAGCCTGCATTTTTCTGGGAATTATACTGGTTCATTCGCGAGCGGTTAAATTTTCGTTTCACCCCCGGGAACTGATGGCCATCTGCGCAGCCGCCTGTTTTGGGTTAGCAAATACAAATGACAGAATAATACTCGGTCACCTAAATGTTTTTACTTATGTATTTTTGGCTTTCCTGATTCCGACAATAGTAGTCGCCGTACTCCGCCCGCACGATGCCAAGCAAGTACCGTCACTTTTTACCGCCAAATTACTACCCAAATTACTGCTTTTGTGCCTATTCTATACCGGATCTTCCCTGGCTTTCTTTTCCGCACTTCAAAGCGCACCAAACTCATCACAGGTAGCTGCCGTTAATGTGAGTAGCGTTATTTTAATTGTGTTATTTTCTGCTGTATTTCTACATGAACGGACGGATTTGCCGAAAAAGATCACAGCGGCCATACTCACCTTTATCGGACTCCTGCTCATCAGTTAAACAGGGTATACTGAATACATGGACGTCATCGCTCCATTTATTCTGGCATTTACCGCTTCCACAACTTTTCTCAGTCTGGTCTTTATTCTGGCAACGCTCAAAGACGATAATACCATTTTTGATATAGCATGGGGCCTGGCATATATCGTAGTGTATTCAGTACTCTATGCGACAATTGCGGGATTAACTCCCAGATTCCTGCTTACGGGAGGATTGGTGTTTATATGGGGATTACGGCTAAGTTTTCATCTTTACTTCAGACATCGGGGACATGGGGAGGATTATCGATACAAAGCACTGCGCAACAAATGGGGAAAACAAGTTATACTCCGGAGTTTCTTCCAGATTTTTTTATTCCAATCACTGCTATTGGTGATAATTTTTTCACCGGTAATCGTATTAGCCACCACACCGCCATCGCCAATCGGCGTCATTGACATACTTTTCGTTATCACTTGGTGCATCGGATTCTTTTTTGAAACCGTTAGCGATTACCAATTACAGCAATTCAGACAACACCGGAAGAAACCGGACAGCGTACTTACATCCGGATTATGGAAATATTCCAGACACCCAAACTATTTCGGTGAAACGCTCCAGTGGTGGAGCATATTCTTTATCTCCTGGTCAGGCGGCGCACCGTTCATCACAATAATCGGACCGCTTACAATTACGATTCTTCTCCTGAAAGTATCCGGTATCTCGCTGCTTGAAAAAAAATATCACGGAAACTCCGCATATTCCGATTACCGACGACACACCAGCGTATTCATTCCCTGGTTTTCCGGTAAAAAAACATGAAAAAAGCACCGGATTTTTCATTACCGGACCAAACCGGAACAATGCATACACTATCTGAACTATCGGGAAAATGGGTGGTGGTATATTTTTACCCAAAAGATGACACACCGGGCTGTACCATAGAAGCATGCAACTTCCGGGACAATATACACCTGCTTACGGAAAACGGCGTCGTCGTACTCGGGATATCCAAGGACAGCGTCAAATCCCATTTGAAATTTAAGGAAAAATTTTCCCTAAACTTTCCGCTTCTCAGCGATCCCGATAAAGCCACCATCGCTGCCTACGGGGCTCTGGGCCCTAAAACATTCATGGGGAAAATGTTTATGGGAGTATTACGAAAAACATATTTGGTAAACCCCGAGGGATATATTCAACACGTGTACGAAGGCATGAAACTGGAGTCACAGGCTCAGGATATACTACTGGATATATTATCGTTCAAAAACAACTACCGCAACAAAACGTGATATAACAACGGTATGCGTATGCGTTCAAATCTAGTTTATATTACCAGCCTGCTGGTCTTACTTTACTTTTTCCCGACACCGGTATCTGCAAATCAACCAGTCATCGAAAACCACACGACCACAGCCAGTTTTACCCTTTCATCTTCTGAGTTATATGCGACAAATCAACCGTTGGGAGATCCGACGGTTACCGGAATTACGCTGTATGGTCAGCTATCCGAAAGCGGAGAGGTAGATGTATTTTCATTTGTTCCCGCTCAGGATGAAACGTTACCCATAGAATTGGTAGTACCGGCAAAAACCCGCATGGGCAGCTTTAAGCCGACTGTCATTATTGTAGGCCAAAATCTCCCTCCACAAGAAGCGCTGGAGACGCCTGCAGCTATTCCGTTAGGCTACGATCAATACGTACTGCTCTCACCGAAAGGACGACGGACCGCCTATTTTGATTTTTGGGGACTACAACTTATATTCTCCGGATCATCTGCTTCCATACCGGTTACTGCCGGCACACCGTATTTTCTCATCGTATACGATCCCAGGGAAAGCACTGGCGAGTATAGAATAAAAGTCGGAACGCAATCAAATATAGCGAAAAGCTACCAATCGGGTATTACTATACCGGACGTACGACTTCTACTGTTTGCCGACTCTCCGACAACTACAATACAAACGGATATGCCGCCCACACAGGCATTTGTGGAAAACACCAACCCGTTTCAAGTATTCGATAGTCAGGTGAAGCGGATTGGCGATATCGCCGGGTACCTCATTTACAGGCTAACAACACTGTTCTGACATTCGACAGGTATGGCGAAAACCGGTATGATTACCGGATGAACGGGCAGATGATCGACGGTAAACTTCTGGCTGCATCAATACTGGATACGTTACGCACAGACGTACAAAAACTATCAACAAACAACATTCATCCTACCCTGGGAGTGCTCTTGGTGGGTGATGATCCGGGTTCAGTATCATACATCCGACAAAAACAAAAAGCCGCACAGGCTATCGGTGCACAGCTCCGACTCATCACCTTAGCTGATACGGCAACTCCTGAGAACATCTCTCATGTTATTTACGACTTTAATCACGACCCGACCGTCCATGGTGTCATTGTTCAGCGTCCAATACCCAGACAAATAGGAGATGTCAGCACTATTTTGGATACTGTCATAACAGAAAAAGACGTAGACGGATTCAACCCCGCTTCAGCATTTCCGGTTCCCGTTGCTGCCGCGACCGTAAAGATACTGGAATACGGGTACACGCATTTCCTGTCTTCATCCAAATCATTTACCTCCTGGATAACGCAGCAGCGAATTGCAGTAATCGGTAGAGGTGAAACTGCCGGAAAACCCATTGCGCAGCTTTTCAGGAAGCTGGGAGTCGATGTTTCCGTTATTCACAGCAGTACCTCCAATACCGCAGAAATACTTCATGCCTCGGACATAATTATCAGCTGTGCTGGCAAGGCGGACATAATAAAACCCACGGATTTTAGACCGGGGACCATTATTATTGGCGTCGGCCTCTGGCGTGATACAATGGGTAAACTACACGGTGATTTTAACGAAGCGTCGGTAGGACCATTAACCGGCTTCTATACCCCCACTCCGGGCGGCGTAGGACCAGTTAACGTTGCATGTTTAATTGAAAACGTCATACAGGCTTGTATCAAACAACAGGGAGGTAAACCATGAAATCATCAGTTGCTGCCGCCGCTACCGCGGTTGTTCTTTTTTTTGGCCTCTTATTTCTCTACACCAAAGTAGCAGGGCCATTGCCTATTGCCGTAACCAGCACCGTAACGCAGAAAAATGATATTTTTGCGGTTTCAGGAGAAGGGAAAAGTACGGTCGTTCCGGATATAGCGGTGGTAAACACCGGTGTCCAGGTAAACGGAACCAATGTAAAGCAAGTTCAAAACGAGCTTAATACCAAAATTAGCGCAGTATCTGAAGCTATAAAGAAACTGGGAATAGACGCAAAAGACATTCAGACCAGCGGATATTCCATTTATCCAAACTATGACTATACCAATGGATCCCAAAAAATAAACGGCTATCAAGCCTCCACATCACTCACAATCAAAGTACGGGACCTGGACAAGGCGAATGACGTTATTGATGCAGCCACCGCTAATGGAGCCAACCAGGTAGGCGGTGTCACCTTTAGTGTCGATGACCGTACAAAAGCTGAAAATGAGGCCAGAGACAAAGCCGTGGCTGAGGCCAAAACCAAAGCGGAACAGGCAGCACAAATTGCCGGTTTTAAGCTCGGGAAAATAATAAACTATTCCGAATCTTTCGGCGGCCTACTCAGCCCGGTGCCAATGATGTATGCCAGAGACGCAGGAGCCGAAAAAGCAGCAACGCAGACTACGCTCGAGCCAGGCTCCAACGAAATTAATATTTCGGTAACACTGCAGTACGAAATATTGTAGAATTACTACTATAGGTCTTGATTGCCTTAAGAGGGTAGAGTAGAATTGTCCTATTCCAAAGCCCTTACTTAGTATTGAGGAGTCTGCCTATGGGAAGAACTAAAATAACACCCATCCAACAACCTGACGATACCACCTGCGGTCCTGCAGCGGTAAAACTGGCGTTACATATACTTGGAAAAAAGAAATCACTCGTAAGTCTCATGCGCCTGTGTAAAACCAACCGCAACGGTACATCTACGCATAATATGATCACAGCATTAAACAAGCTGGGATACTCCGTACTGATCGTCCAATATGCAACATTGCACCATTTACAAAGCGCACTGAAATATAGAGTTAATCAGGATAGGGCCATTCTCGTTTCTTATCTTTATGACCTGGATGACGATCTGGAACCCTTACCAGAATCAGGTCATTGGGCAGTAGTTTCCAGCTATCTTGCCAGTAAAAGCCGTATTGTGATTCTGGATAGCGTAAATGCAAAAAAGAAATCGTATGCCTGGAATGATTTCCGTAAACGATGGATTGACTTCGATTTGAAACGCCGTAAAACGAGTGACGGGTTTAAACTAGTACGGAAATGGCAGCCGCAATTACTGATGGTGGTCGCCCGTGACGAAAAACACTTACCCAAATTCCGTATCGCTACAGCCCAACGCTTTGTACCGGTAATGCGGCCGGTGCATGCCGCGTAAACCGACGGATGGCAGAATGGAGTATAGCCTGCAAAAAATCCGCATACGTCATACCCACTGCGCGAAATGATAACGATAGTCCATATTCATTGTTATCATCTAAACCCGGATTTGAATTTGCTTCCAGGATATACGGCTGATCGTCCCGGACCCGGATATCCAACCGGTTATAGTCACGAAATCCTAACCCGATAAACGTCCGCTTGGCAATTGTTTCAATAGATTGTAAAAGTGGAGCATCCAACGGAGTAATCATCACTTTTGAAGCAGTGTAGTCGGGATGTTGATCATCCCAGCGGCTGGAATACGTTAAAAAATCTTCACTGCCAGCCGTGAACAAGATCTCTGCCGGAGGTAGTACCGTGATACCTGCTTCGGTTTCCAATGTAGTCACCTGAAATTCGCGCCCGACGATAAATTCTTCGGCGAGTACCGGTTGCTTAAACGTGCGAATACGTTCCCGTACCCGCAATTTCAGCGACTCCGCAGTATGCACAATGGCACTCCGATCTAACCCGATACTACAGTGCTCCAATGTCGGCTTTACAATCAGCGGAAAGGTAAGAGATGCATCAGGATTTTCTTCCCCTGTAGTAAAAAGCTGCGCCTGAGGAACCGGTACCTCCGCTGACAATAAGGCCTGCTTCATGAGCGATTTATCTGAGGTGAGATGATAATTCCGACTGGTGGCGCCGGTAAACGGAATACCGGTAGCCTCGATTGCCCGAACGGCAGCCAAGCCAGAATCCAATTCTGCTCCCGTCCATTCAATTAAGTCAAAAATACAATCCGCCTGTATTTTGCTGATGGTCTGAATTGATTCCGGTGTAACCGGAAAAGCATACGCACGATAGCCGTGCTCACACAAAATAGACACTATCTCCAAAGCGGATTCTTCCGTATCTACTTCCGTGGCAATGAATGTATCTGCCGCGTTTTGCTGCGGTGGCCGATTGTATACAACTGCTATTTTCAGTCTCATATTCCGTTTCATTGTCGGTGGGCCTTTCCGTGAATTTCACGCAACTTTGGGTTAGTGACGTGTGTATATATTTGTGTCGTAGAAACATTTTTATGACCCAACATTTCCTGGATTGCCCGTAAATCCGCTCCACCAGTAAGCAAATCAGTAGCAAAGCTATGACGTAGACCATGTGGCGTTATTTTTATTGGTAAGCGGGCTTTCTTTACATATTTTTCTACCATTCGCTGGACACTCCTGGCGCTGAGCCGCAAAGATTCGCCCTGAGGATCATTCGCGTCCGGTTTTTTGCCGTTATACCTGATAAATAACGGTAACGCATGATCGTCTCTGCCCTTCACATACCGCTCTAACCAGTCGGCTGCTGCATCGGAAAGGAAAACCACACGGGCACGACGCCCTTTACCGATCACGCCGAACTCCCGGCGGTCGATATTTATTTGCTCCCGGTTTAAACCAACCAATTCAGACACGCGCAATCCTGTAGAAAAAAGCATCTCAAGTATAGCTTTGTCACGCATTCCCTCGGGTGTTGAAATTTCCGGCATATTGAGTAAACGCTCTATTTGTTCGCGTTCCAAAAATTTTATGCTATGACTTTCTGCTTTAGGTAAATCAATCTTATCGGGTGCGATGCTTTGTAGATCCCGCTTGGCGGCATACTTGAGCATAGAACGCACCGCAATTAAGTGATAATTCTGTGTCACTCGTTTCAGGCTTATGCCATGCTCATCCACATAACGGGACAGATACAAACGATATTCACGGACTTTGTCCGTCGTAACATCGGAAACGGTAAACGAACGTTTCGGAGTATCCGCTGAGGCTACAGCAGGGGAGGGGGATGAGGTTTGGCCCGTCAGATAGCCTAAAAACCTAAGAAGGTAGTGTTTATAATTCCGAATCGTCAACTGACTGACATTTCTTTCAATTTCTAAATATTCCAAAAATTCTTTTATGAGCTGCTCTAATTCCATAAGGCAGATTACGATGCTAATAAATTCAATCTAGAAATAATACATGCAATATCTATACAACTATAATGTGCGACGTTTATATATCTGTCAAGACGGTAGTGGTATACTGAGAAAATGAAATTCGGAATAAAAGTAGGATTACAGTCTACCAGTATGGCTGACCTGGAAGCCACGAATGCACCCTTCTGCGAAGTTTGGTTTAACATTTCGCAAGCTGCTGAATATGAGCCGTTATTTGCGGAACTGAAACGGCGCAGGATGGACGTGGGATTACATTTTTGGGGTTCCTTAGCTGACGGCACCTGGGCAAATATAGCGCATACCGATGCGTCAGTCACGGATCAATCACTCAAATTAATGAAACAATCCATAGACATTGCAGCAGACCATAACTTCCAGTACGTGAATATCCATCCGGGATCACGAGCATTGGTGGCTATCGATTTTACCCGGGAGAAATTTGAACTTAAATCCGCACCCATTGCATTGGAAACCGCGCACGAGTTATTCATCATACGGGCAAAAAGCTTACATGAATATGCCGCCGACAGAAACGTAGTTTTTACTGTTGAAACGGTCCCTTCACGCGTCACAAACGGTTGGAAAGGTGCGCAAAGCAGGAACAATCCCACCGATATTTATGAACTTCCGAATGATAGTGTCGTTGGAGCGGCACAATCAGGTATTTGGGTAGCTAACGATTTCGGACATACACCTGCAACCGTTATCAGTAATAACCGCACCGAAGTGCTTGAATATTTGGTATCGGTTACAAAAATATTAGCCCCGCAAACCCGACTGTTACATTTAAATTATATTATTCCGCCATATAACGGTACTGATTTCCACGACCAGCTGGATAATCCGTTGTTGGACACCGATGCGGCCGTTCCGAATAAAACTGAAATGATGGCACTCGTGAAACCCTTTTTACATCGCGAGGATGTTTGGGCACTGGTCGAACCAAGTACCAACCATGCCGATAATTACTTTCTCATGAAGCAGTTACTGGAAAAAGCTGCGCAGTAAGCAAAACCAACCCCATACCGTGTGGCTACAAGCCCCTGTAATGCCCCTAAAACGGCTGAAAAGCCCATGTACACTATATATAGTCATCTAATTTACTTTAGTGCCTTTAAATATACCTATTTTTTACCGTTTTTGGTAATAAAGCGGAAAACCGGCTGAGTACCCGTAACAAAAATGCAGTCGGGCCTGATCCGTAAAAAACTGGTGTTCAAGCGGCAGGTAAATGAACAGCAGTAACAGCATAACGAATGGTACGTAATACAAAATAAACACCGTTATAACGACACAAATGATAACAATGGGATGTATGTCCAAAAGCCTGGGTCTCTCCCGATCCGAGGCTAGACACGTCGCAAAAGTATTATTGTGCGACATTATAGTCATTTTATCCCCAGCCACCCGGTACTCATTTTTTTACGGAAACGTATAAGCAAAAAATTGAGTACATACTTGATGAGAGAATAAGGGCACTCGGTTTTAGTCGACTGTCACCAATAATTGTAAAAACGTGCTATCACCCGGCATCTCCATACGGCGTGATTAAAACGGATGGTTTATGCCCTTACTCCGGGAAGACCGGAACCCCTGTAAACCGCCTTTCGGGTTCTTTTTTGTAAGTTAATTTGGAGCCTAATATCAATCCATTTTGCACTTTTTGAGGCTATTTGTAGCATAAAATGAACACATTTCACCGTCATAAATTAATGCGTATTTGGAGCATAATAGCGGGATATTTTATAATTATTGAGGCTATTTACGTTACCATAATATATAGCCTTATTGTGGAGGAGGTGTGTACCGTTAGTAGATATTTACCCTAACGTACTATGCGCTATCCCGTGCCGAAATGGTAAAAAATAACCGGCAACACAGACTTCTGAGCGTAGTTAATTAGCAGTCGCGCTGCTAAGCTAGCAAATCAGACTGAAAATGTCGTATTTAGAGCATTAATACGCTCTATAGATATATTTTTGTGGCTAAAGTATAATTTCCAATGTATGTACTTATGTAGGGGTTTAGAGCGTAGTAACGGTCTGCATGTGAATATTAACCTCGTTCTGCTCCACTATACCAAGTGTACGTCAGCGAACCAAGACAGACAATATTGAGGCTAAAAACCGTTATGTGAAAAAACTATAGGATATATCGTGAAAACTTTTATCCACATCTACTATAGGCTTACTATAGGCCACAAAAGTAACTGTATCAAACTATATCACCCATTCCTCTTCCCCGCCTCAAATATGCCTTTTTTTTATGTTCCACGCCAGTTGGTTGCGAAGATCACCAACACAAATACGACGAGCGTAACAACAAAGAATTCAATAACGTTTTTGCGGTATAACCGTTCTACAAGATACTGCTGAGCCATACCAACAATGGTATAAAAGCATGTAGTCAGAAACAGAGCCTGGATGGTAGGCTGAACCGGCCAGAACGAAAATACCCAGGAAATCTGGGTAAAAACAAGCGTTAAGCTTGCTACAATAGTCCAAAGTCTACTACTCACCTTCTCCGACAACTCCATGGACCACAACACCTGAAAAATTAACACCATACTTAACACACCGATAATACCTGCGTTTACAAACGCGTTAAAACGAAAAGCCAGAATTGTCTGAATCAGCAAAAAATAGGTCACCAGCGTAAGTAAAAAACCTATGGTATGAGCCGCACGTAATAGTGCTATGCTGCGTTCAGCTGCGACGTTGTATATATTCTCCGTAAGCAGCAGCGCATACATTCCTACACCGTAAAATAACACCACCGGTATCCGCGTCAGCCACCGTACCGGAAGTAAAAAATAGAACAATGCCATGGCAGCGGTAAACGTAGCCGGTAAGGTTAACAACGTAATCCACTCAATCCCCTTTAATCCATCCCTCATGGCAAACGCCGACAAAAAGAACGACATTCCGAACAGAAACGCTACCATTGGATACCGCAATTCATGTGCCACCAGCTGCGTTAATAGTAACCCCATGGTAAGCAACAAGGTTACGGTGACAAATTGTTGACGTTTTGTTAATGAAAACCGCTTTCCCAATTTCAGAAAACGCTTTTGCATCGGCCGCGTAATTTGAAAACCATTAGCCATAATTAATTATTGCGCATTTGTATACACCCTTTGAATATCGTCCAACTCGCTCAGGGCATCCTCGAGTGCTGTTATTGCCGATTGGTTATCTTCTGAAACCGACATCGGCGTGAGTGGATGCATAATTATTTCCGCGTTGTCGATTACCACATTCTGCATTTCTAACGATTGTTTTACATTCATGAGTGCGCTAACCTCAGTAAAAATTTCAAACACATCTTCCCTATCGATGACATCGTCTGCCCCTGCAGTCAGAGCGCGTTCCATTATCATATCAAACGTTAATTCGGATGTTTTCGGTACGACGATAATACCGACACGCTTAAACAGGTATGCAACTGCACCCACACCACCCATCGTGCCACCGTGCCGATCAAATATATTTTTTACTGCAGAAACCGTCCGCTGGCGGTTATCCGTCGCTGCTTCGACCATAAACGCAACCCCATGAGGACCATACCCTTCATACATAATTTGTTCAATAATTACGTTTCCTTCGCCGCGGGCTTTAGCAATGGCCCGCTCGATATTTTCTTTCGGCATGTTTACTTGTTTGGCTTTCTCTATAGCCAGCCGCAAACGAAAATTCATAGTAGGGTCAGTAACTAAACCACCCTCGCGGACCGCTAAAGTAATACCACGACTGGCTTTCGTAAATGCTGCAGCCTTTACGACATCGGTTGTTGCCTTCTGATGTTTTACTTTTGACCATTTCGAGTGTCCTGACATACATTTCTCCTTTACTCCAAATTGGGATATTTTTGGCTTTATGACGTGCTGATATCCTATTTTTACTTCCTCGCCTATTGTACTTCCCTTCTTGACTTTTCTCAAGAAAACGATACACTTTTTGGTCATGAGCGCTCAGCAATCCAGCGATGACGCAATCGCATGTGCATTAAAACAAGACTGGCCGGAAGCTATCAGGATTAACCTCATACTTCTTGAGCAGGACAATAACAGCATAGACGCATTAAATCGTCTCGGCTTTGCCTACATGAGCTCAGGACAAATCAGTCAGGCAAAAAAAACGTATCAGCGGGTTCTGGAACTGGACGAGTATAACCAAATTGCACTGAAAAATCTAAAAAAGCTATCCACGGTAAAACAAAAGGATCTTATCTCTTCCGGATCAGGACCGCTATCCCCCATGATGTTTTTGGAAGAACCCGGCAGAACGAAAATAGCAGGCTGTATAAATTTAGCACCGGGAAATGTTATCGCTACTCTCTACAGCGGCGAAGAAGTATTTCTGAAAGCTAAAAAACACTGCGTAGAATTGCGTGACGAAAAAAATACATATTTAGGCGCATTACCGGACGATTTGTCGTTTAAACTCATTAAATTTATCGAGGGTGGCAATCAATATCGGGCTTTTGTAAAATCGGTAGGAAAGAATTCATTAATAGTTTTTCTCCGGGAGGTAGCCCGCGGAAAACACTTTGCCAACCAACCGTCGTTTATTACCATTTCTTCATACAGTCCATACGCACGATCAGAAGACAGCTACACAGAAAAACCGGACACAACCCCCACAGGTGAAGATACGGAAGACGCTGAACCGGAACACACGGAAGAATAACTTATTTTGTTTCGGCAGGTTCAAACCGCCGTTGATACGACTTCCCCACTCTTACGTCAAAATCGGTAGTACCCATTTGTGGCACCGTTACCGGTTTACATTGAAGTGTCCTCTGTATAAGTTTTGCCGTTTCTGACTGCAAGGTTTCCTCTCTTCCTCGGAGTTCACACTGGTCGAGCAAAGGAGTTTCGTTGCCGACGGAGACTACTAATACTCCTAAATGACTAAGCAGACGCGAAGCGCGTGTTCCCAATGCGGGAACACCGGTAGTATTGGAAACCGTTACCGTTAACCGTTCATTACGGATCGGCAGCAACTCGAATAAGGTACCGATTATCGCGTCAAATCTTTGTACATCAAATATTATCTGCTCACTACCGTCGGCACGATTCTGCGGTACAAGCACACTGGTTTTAGGAATTTCCAACATTTTTACATCTCCAAACGATATATCGCGTGCCGCAAAAACGAAAGCCGAAAAAGCAGAAACGGGAATATCTGTTTCTACCCCTTTTCTGGCTACCTGAAATAATTTGCCATACGATAGGATGGACTTGAGTGTATCCATGGCAGAAGTGGCAGCAGGAACACCCGTCTGGCTAACGATGTAGTATTGCACCGGAATACCGAGTGTTTCTTCCACCGATTCCTTAACCAGCTGTCCTTTGTGATGGTCAAGTCTATCCAATTTCCAGAGCGATTCCAGACTGTACGTACCGTATCCGCGGGTACCGGAGACTGTGGTTGTAACGGGAATGGAAACGACGATGTACCTGTTGTTTGTCCGATCCCAGGAAATAACCCGAAAGATATCGGAATCCAAAATCAGGATACTGGCACGTAATGGTAAATCGGCAGTGCGGGGAGCCACCCAGCGGAACAGCAACGCAAGAATAAGTACAATAATACCGGCGAGAAACACCACACGGTACCACTTTTTCCGCGGTTGACGGGGCAGCTGAGTTCGTCTCATTATTAATCTTCTTTTTTCCCTTTTTTGATGATCTCCACTTGAGGCATTTGCCAGGAGCCGCTACTTCCCAATTGCTTTTGGGCTTTTTTCTCCAGTTCCGTTTTCTTCATTTTTTTCTTTTCGCCCTTGTAAAATCCACTAAATGATCCCATGATCCTCCCTTCACACTGTTCCTATCGGCTATTGTAAAGCCAGCGTTCCCGTAACGCAAGAAATGTATTTCCACGGATAGACAGCCGAATTTCCCGAACCAGTTGCTGAATAAACCAAATATTGTGTATGGTTGCCAGTCTGTATGCTAATAATTCTTTGGTTTTAAATAAATGATGCAAATATGCCCGGGTAAAAACTTTGCAGGTACTGCAGGAACACTCCGGATCGAGCGGTAAAAATTCGTCTGCATATCGGGCTTTCGTCAAATCTATGGTATTGTCGTCCCTAACCGGTTCATCCGGCTGTTTCCCCCAGGGATGCAGGTAACAATATCCCATACGCGCAAGTCTGGTAGGCTGGACGCAGTCAAACGTATCAACACCCCGGGAAATCAGAGCAAAAATATCATCAATTTCCCCTACTCCCAACAAATGCCGAGGTTTAGCTTCCGGGAGCAGCGGTAGTACTGTATCCAGCACACTGACCATTTCCTGTTTACTTTCTCCCACGGATACACCTCCGATGGCAATCCCATCAACCGGCAGTGCGGCAATATAACGGGAAGATACCTCCCTGAGTCTCGGATAAACGCTTCCTTGAACCGAACCATATAGAGCCTGATACGGTGCTCCGTTAGCCGTTGCTTCGTGCGCCAATTTCTGATGCGCGGCCAGACTCCTGTTTGTCCAACGATGGGTCCGTTCCATAGATGCTTCCGCGATAGCTTCCGTAACGGGATACGGCGTACAGTCATCAAACGCAATATGAATATCGGATCCTAATTGCCACTGATATTCCATGGATTTTTCCGGGGTAAATATATGTGTACTTCCGTCCCAATGTGAAGTAAATGTAACACCGTCTTCCTGTATTGAGACTAATGACGGTGTGCGTTCATCAGCTTCTTGCGTCTTCATTCCGGATACTTTTCTGCCCCGGGCTAATGAAAAAACCTGAAATCCGCCGCTATCCGTAATCAACGGCCGGTCCCATGCCATAAATGCATGTAACCCGCCAAACCGGGCGATTCTGGCTGTACCCGGACGAAGATAAGCGTGATAGGTATTTACGAAAAACAAATTCACATCCAAACTCCGCAAATCATCCGGAGTCAGGGATTTAACGGTAGCCTGTGTACCGACAGGTACAAAGGATGGCGTCATAATGACACCATGGGGTGTATAAATTTCTCCTAATCTGGCAGCTGTTTCGCTGCTGCGGGCGGTAATACGGAAACTAAAAGCAGACATACAGAGCATTGTACCACGCCGTTAGCCCAACCCGTGTTCAATTTTCAGACGACTGATTTTTCCCTGGATTTCTGATTCGGACAATCCACTGGCCGCTAGCAGTCGGTTCGTAATCGACAGTGACGCTTCAAATTCCGGTTGAACGATTGTCGTCACGCCTAATGACTTTAAACGGCGCTGATCTTCTTCATGATGAGTACGACAGATAATGGAAATATGTTGATTTAACGTCAATACATTGGTCACTACGAGCTCTTGGGTATGCCGGTCGGGAATGGTAATTACCACCGCCCGTGCTAATGGAATATTCGCATGCGCCAATACTGCCGTATCTGCAGGATCACCATAAATAACCTGTTGCCCTTCACGGATGAGCTTAGCTACCGTCGCGTGATTAAAATCCACTACCAGAAAAGGAATACCGGAGAGACTCAATGCCCGTCCGATGTACTTACCGACCCTACCATATCCTAATAGAACTACGTGCCCCTGCAGCGGTGCTACCGCATCATCTGACACTTTGGGAAGCGAGACGGGAAAAAGGTGCGGAAGCTTTTCCCGTACGGTACGGAATAAATGGTAATAGAGATTTTGTCCGTTTGTTAAGAGCGGTGCGCCGATAATCAAAGAAATAAACGTTACCGCCACGGCCAAAAAATAATCATCCTGAGTCAGGATACCGCGCTGTAAACCTTCTCTGGCAATTAAGAAACCGAATTCGCTCACCGGTAGCAAACCAAGCGCCACGATAAATGACGTTTTGGGATGATATTTTCGGCTCCGGGTTAAAAAATAAGTCACAATAAACTTTATGCCGAGTACCGTAAGCACCGCTAAACTCAAAATCAGCGCGTGATTCAGAAAAAAAGCTGCCGGAATAGTCATACCTAACGTTACAAAAAATACTACGGCAAACACATCCCGCAGCGGTCTGACTTCAGCAAAAATTGCATGATTCTGACTGGTTTCCGCGATAAGTAGCCCGGCAATAAATGCGCCCAACCCTGCGGAAAGCCCCATGGCATAGCTGGTAACTGCCGCTAAAAACACTACTCCCACAGTGGTGAGCAGCAGTAATTCCCGGCTTTTAAATGCCGCAATCCAATTTAGCAGCAGCGGCACGCCAAACCTGCCTAGGCCGATGATCGCTCCGATATATATTCCCGCCTTTGCTAAACTCATGAGCAGTGGAATAATCCAAGACCATGTGGCACCACCTATTGCTGAAATGGTGGGCAATAAAACCATGATGGGAATAACCGCCAGATCCTGCACAATCAGCCAACCCGTAAGTACTTCTCCGGGAACGGAGTCCAATTCCCCTTTTTCAGAAAGAATTTTTACGGCTACTGCAGTTGAAGATAAGGACGCCACCGTTGCCAAAAAGAGTGCCTGGGGGAAATTAAACGCAGCCAGAAAGAACAGAACCGAGAATGCCATGATGGAAACGACCACCTGCAGCATAGCCACTGGTCCTATATTTTTCAGCACATGCCGCAGCCGGTGAAAAGAGAACTCTATCCCCAATGTAAACAACAATAGGGTTACACCCACATCCGCAACAATCTGTAACAATTCTCTGTTGGTAAACCGTAAAAATACGTTCCCGAACAACATTCCGGCTGCAATATATCCGATTAACATCGGGAAACGGAATCGATATGCCAGAAGTCCGCCCAAAATTGCGGACAAAAAAACCAAAACAAACGTATTAATAATGAGAATACTCTCCACGGTAGTTAAAACCAGGCACAGAACCTAAGATTCCCCGGTTCTATTATTGCTGTCTCCTACAACTTCTGCAATATCTCCAGGCATGGGAGCGGTTACAGATATCATATGCTTATCCGCCGGCGACGCGAAAGTAATCTTCCAGGCGTGTAACATTACCCGGGGTGCCCATTCCCGGTCATTCCGGCTGGTAATCCTTCCGGCATAAAGAAAATCACCGACAATGGGGTGATTTATATATTTCAGATGGACGCGGATTTGATGAGTCCTTCCGGTCTTTGGCTTTAATTCGACCAGTGACATCGCCAATAATTCTTTGTCTTCAATCCGCTCTACATGCGCAATTACCCGATAGAATGTTTGAGCTTCTTTGCCGTCCGGCACAATACCAAATCGTTCCCTATTCCATGGTAGTCTGCCCACGGGGGCGTTAATTTCTCCGCTCTCAGGAACAATCCTGCCGTGTGCCACCGCCAAATATGTTTTTTCTATTTCCCTGGCTTTAAACTGTCGCTGGAGTTCACGAAACGCAGCCGGATTTTTAGCGACGAGTAATATACCGGAAGTTTCCTTATCTATACGGTGTACTATACCTGCCCGCTCAAAAAACTCCCGGTCTTCCTCGCTGGTCTGTTCACCCGGCTTAATTTTTAACGTTTCGGCAGCCCAATCCTGTACAGTCGGGACTTTTACGGAGTCCGCATTATTCACGACCACACCCGGCGGTTTATCTATCGCGAGAACGTCGGTATCTTCGTAGAGGATAACAAAACTCATGAATGCTGTTCCCGTTTTTGTTCACATGACAGACAAAGCATGGTGGTGGGATTAGCCAACAGTCGGTCAATTTCTATTGGTTTCTGGCACGATTTGCAGGTTCCGTAGGTACCTGCTTCTATTGCTGCCAAAGCAGCGGTTACGGACGCCTCATGGTCTTCCAATTCGGATAGTAAAGCGGTGACGCGGTCATGATCTGATTCCTCACTGGCTTCGGTACCATTATCGGCATTATCATTTACTCTATCGGAATTCATGAAAGGGTCCTGCAGTCGAAGTTCGGAAATCCGTTCTTTAAGGCGCTTTAGGTCCGTCTCCAGTTTTGTCCGGATGGTTTGTATGTGTGCGGGATCGATGACGTGCATAAGATAATCCTCCTTGTAACGAACGAACAATAGCAGCGAAACGTTGTTTACCCCCTCCTCTGACATAGAGCGCACCCAACGATTCGGCAAAAACTGCAATAATAATCCACTGATTTACTGAGAGTGACACAAAGTATACACTACCGACTTTAAACGATTCAATACAAAACATTACGGCACTGTAAAAAAGAAAAAACCAGACACCGATAATTCCATACGCCCAATTCCTTTTTTTGGCACGTCTGGCCATGAGCGACAGCACAATGATAATGAGCACGAGTGCAATAATTTCATAGAGCTGCACGGGATGTCTTTTTTCCAAGAACCCAATATACGATATTCCCCAGGGTAAGGATGTCGGTAAACCTATTTCAGTACCATCCAACAAGGAGCCTATTTCCCCGAAAATTAACGCGTACGGAAGTGCGAAGGCCAACGCGTCCAAGATATACGCCAATCTTACTTTATGTCGGCGACAGAATAATACCAGCGCCGCTACTGCACCGAAGAACCCGCCATATAGGGATAAACCCGGAACAATCCATATGGCTGCGACCTTTAACAGATTATCGAATAACTGTAAGTTCTGAACGACAAATCCGATCCGGGAAAATATCAGACCTGCAACAGTACTATAAAAGGTTAAATCAAAAATCTTCTCTTCGTCCACGCCCTGTGACCGGAGCATCCGCCAAAACACAAATGAATACGTGAGCCACGCAACGATGAGAAATATACTAAAACTAAATATATTTAATGGTCCTACCGATAATAAAACAGGAAACATATACTATACTCTTTTGGATGTTCTTAACCGTAAAACTCCATACATCAGTATAACAACACCGAGCAAAAAAAGAACCCTTCCGACGCCCAGAACGTCTGCCAATATTCCACCGGCAACTACGGGTAGCACTCCTATACCTCCCACCGCAGCCGTGAGTATACCGTATATCCTACCGCGCATGTTTCCGTCTGCTTCCCGCTGTAAGGTGCTGTTTGCGGGTACATCCAGAAAACTATTTGAAACTCCCAACAGGAAAAATAATAGTAACGCCAACGGTATTATAACGGATTGATTAAATATCCAGCTTAATGCGGGAGTATTGTCAACCCGTAATAGTAATGAAATAAGGATAAGGAATACGCCTCCGGAAAATACACCGGTACTGATCATCCGCTTACTGTTAAACCGCAAGCCGTACGTACCTACCCAGAGTGAACCGATAATAATACCCAATACCGCCGGCGCCAGTATGACGAGTGATGCATCATGAATATCAATTTCCAAAACTCTGTCGGCGAATCCAGGTCCCAGCGTCCCCAGAATCGCCATCACAACCTGAGTACTGCACAACAACATTAATGCATCCGATAACGGCCCGGAGCGAGAAACTGCCCGAAATCCGTCGGCTAATTCATGTAAAAGTCTGGCTATAAGCGAAAACGGTGTATATCGCAATAATTTCGCCAATTCTTTAGTTTTTTCCTGTTGTACCGGTACCCGCCAGGAAGCAATAGCCGCGGCGCCGAATAATGCTGCAATTACGCCGAAAGACAGATGTGGTCCGAAGATGCGTAATAGCGGTCCGGCTAGAATAAACCCCACAGCCATACTGCTAAAATACGTAAACGTAAACAGACTGTTGGCACTCACGAGTAACCGCGTCGGAACCAGTCTGGGAATTAAGGGTGCTTCTGCAGGAACGTAGAATTGTGTCACCATTGCATTCAAAAAGGCCAATACGTAAATGGCAATAATATCGTCAGGAAATAAAAACAAAGACGCGGCCAATACGCCACGGAGAATATTACTGACCGTCAAGACTGACCGTTTATCAAGGTGGTCTACTACCACACCGGCAATCATTGCAAAAGCTACTGCGGGGATTCCGTACGCAAAAAAAAGAATGGAGACGGCAGTATTACTGCCCGTCGTTTCGTACACCCGTAACCCCAGCACAAACAGCAGCATGTTCACTGCAAACTGAGACATCATTTGTGCAATCCAAAGATTCCGGAAAGAACTTATTTTTAATACTTCCCGAAAAGCCGAACCGGGTTTGACATTGGTGTTTGTGTTGGTGTGCGTATCCATGTGTTGTACAATAAGGATTATGACATCAACGGCTCATACATTGGTAGGTGCTGCAATCGTAAGCGTAGTACCCAACCCGTTCATCGCGGCTCCCCTGGTACTAGCATCACATTTTCTTATGGATCTAATCCCGCACTGGGATTTCGGAACGAATTGGCGTAGCAGGCCGAAATACGTTACCGGACTTATCTCCATTTCGGACACCATCATAGGATTCACACTAGCATATTTTCTTTTTTGGGGAAAGGCGCCGTTCTTACATTTGTTCATGGGAATGTTTCTCTCTGTTCTCCCCGATTGGCTGGAAACTCCGTGGTATATCTTATTTGCTCACCAGAAAAAATTTGAACCGGATGTAAAAGCAAATATTTTAGAGAAACTCACGTTTGCGGTCTATAAGTATGAAAGCAAACTGCATACCAAAGCCCAATATCCTTTTGGGTTATATACCCAGATTGCCACAGTTTTATTTTTCCTGATTCTGCTCCGCTTTCACTAAATATTCCGTCAGTAATGCAATGCCATATCCCGTTCCGCCTCGTGGCATTAATGGCGTATCCTTCTCGGCAAATGACGGTCCGGCAATATCCAAATGTGCCCAAGCGGTGCCTGCCGGTACAAAGTCCTGAATAAACAATGCGCCTGTGATCGCCCCGCCATATCTGCCGGCAATATTTTTTATATCTGCTACAGTGCTATCGAGCAATTTCCTATACTCCTGCACCAAAGGCAACTCCCAGAGCTTCTCGCCGGAATTCTCTGCCGCAGTTAATAATTGACTGGCAAGCGTTTTGTCATTTGAAAATAATCCGGCAACTTCAGTACCAAGCGCTATCATGCAGGCACCGGTAAGTGTTGCTAAATCAATAATCACTTCCGGTTTTACCTTTTGTTCCGCATATGACATGGCATCTGCCAAAACCACCCGGCCTTCCGCGTCTGTATTCAGAATCTCTATTGATTTGCCATTCATTGCAACTGCAATATCCCCTGGCTTTACGGCATTTGGACCCGGCATGTTCTCGGTTGCGGAAATAAGTCCGACGACATTAGCCGTTACTCCCAGATCGGGAAGCAAACGAAACACAGAAAGCACGGCAGCGGCACCTGACATATCCAATTTCATGGTCTCCATACCGTCTGCAGTTTTTAGGGATAATCCCCCAGTATCAAACGTGATGCCTTTACCCACCAGAGCCACAGTCCGTTTCCCGCCTCCGTGATACCGTAGGACAATGAATCGAGGCTCAGTGGCACTCCCCCGGGCGATTGCTAACAACGCACCCATCCCTAATGCTTTCATTTCTGCCGGTCCCAGTATTTCGACAGTAATCTTTCCGTCTTTGGTTGCCAATTTTTGTGCTTCAGCAGCCAAATACGCCGGCGTGGTAAGTGACGGCGGTTCGTTAATTAAATTTCTGGCATAGCACACGGCTTCGGCAAGTAATTTTGCTTGCTTGACTGCTGACGTTTGCTGAGCCGGAACTCCTTCGCAAACATACGTGACGGTATCTATTACATTCCGACTGTCTACCTCAGATTTCCGTTTATGTACATCAAAAACATATGTTCCCAAGATCATTCCAACGGTCATGCCGTGAAGTGTGTTTGCGCTGCCTAACACGGATGCAACCTTTTGGGGCACAAAGCATGCGATATGATTCGTTTCCGATCCTTGTATTTTTCTCGCAAGCGCAGCTGTTTTCTCTTGTATAGATTTCATTGTTAACTTCTGAATCTCACCTACGCCTTGAAATACAAGTTCGCGCGGATGTAGCTTTCCCTGAGTTTGAACAATGAGTAGCTGACTTGATTTCCCTCTAAATTTTTCCAATTCAAAATAGGAAGTACATACATCTTTAAGCAACTGAATACTTTCTGATAACTCCTTGTAATCTGCCACAGACAACACATCGGATTGTTCAGGAATGAAGAAAACTACTTTATCCGCTTCCTTCATAACATTGTTTACGTC
The DNA here is from genome assembly GCA_964629685.1 of uncultured Gammaproteobacteria bacterium. Lineage (GTDB taxonomy): Bacteria > Patescibacteriota > Microgenomatia > UBA10105 > UBA927 > CAZVTT01. The sequence continues at coordinate 117,281 of CAZVTT010000002.1, read as the reverse complement.
ACTGCATTGAAAATTCATACGTTCCTTTCTTGGTTTTCATGTACTTATTGTAGCTTTTTTTTAAAGCGGACGTGAAGTCATGCTATTATGGGAAAATGGGTGAAGCAACTAGTAATGACGAACATCCTGAATTAGTGGAACAATTTTCCGTAACCGCTGGTATAATTTTCGATGATTTTGAACAGCGACATATTCATCCACTTACAAATCCGACTGTTTACACTGAAATTCAATCCTTACCACGAGATGTAAGACATGGTTTACTGCTTCACAATAAAACCGCTATAAATACGGCCGAAACAGTCCAAAAGGTTGGAGAAATTCTCGGAGAACAGTTCACAACATGCCTTTTCCATCCTGGGATATTAGTGCGGGCACATGATTTTACCCGATATACCCTTTCCGCTCGTGAAGAAAACCCGGAAATAACACCAATAGAAGCAATCCACGGATTTTCAATCGAATTAGGCACTCGAACGGTATTCAGATGTATGGCATTAACACCGTCTGAAGCAGAGAACATAAAGCAGATTGGCATTATGGCGCCTGCATTCCGCCGAAAGGATACAGGTACGAAAGCTTTAGTCACATTGCTGCATCCACCACGAAGACAAATATTCTGGGACCCAAATACCAAATATCCAAGTTCTTTCGAAGAAGATATCAGTTTTCGAATTTTCGATAAAGCGACTTTGCATCAAGCATTTTCAATATCGTGTTCAACCAGCGATTTCAGAGATGTGGCTGCCTCCGTAGGTTGGCATGATTCCAAACGTACAGATTTAGCTGATTGTCAACCATATGTGTTTACGTTGGATATACCTACCGTGTTGACATATAACGAACAAGCTATGAGCACGGAAGTTCGGGGAATACAACGACTGGTAATAGGGAATCAAAAATTTGAAGGACTGGGGTTAGAAGTATTCACTCCATTCGGAATCACGCCATCTGCTATCCGTAACACTGAAACTATTCCGATACCACCATCATGGACAAGAGTCCCGAAAGCCTAAATTGTGGCGTGGGAGGGAGTCGAACCCTCATGAGGTGTGAGCCCCACAGGTTTTTGAGACCTGCGCGTCTGCCATTCCGCCACCACGCCAGTATCAGGATTACAAAATCCGAACATTGGAATAATATCATGCCAGACGGAGGAAATCTATGCGGCCGGCGGCGCTTCTCCGGGTAATCTCTCTACGCTGTAGAACTTAATCCGGTCGCCTTTAAAGATAAGGTCTATTTCCCCCACCGGACCATTTCGATGTTTAGCGATACGCAGTTTAGTGGGAATTTGATCAGTCCAGTTCGCCTGGTCATGTTCTTCGCGGTACAAAAACATAACGACGTCTGCATCTTGTTCAATTGATCCCGACTCCCGCAAATCCGATAACTCCGGCACGCGCGTATTCCGTTGTTCTACCGCCCGCGAAAGCTGGGAACACGCCAATACCGGTATACGTAATTCGCGAGCTAAATTTTTTAAACTTGAAGAAATCATGGAAACTTCCTGAACCCGACTATCATATCGCCTTCCCGGATCAGCCAACTGCAAGTAATCCATAATAATCAGTTTCACCCCATGCTCTACTTGTAAACGACGCGCCTTGGTACGCATTTCCAGGATACTAATGCCCGGCGTATCGTCAATAAAGATAGGAGCCTCCGCTAACTCTCCCATGGCTTCACTCAGACGGGTAAAATCATCATCGCTCAATTTTCCGGTTTTTAAACGCCACGCATCTATATCGGCCTGTGATACCAATAAACGATCAACCAACTCTTCTTTGCTCATTTCCAGGGAAAATATTCCGATCGGCTGCTTGGTTTTTAGTGCCGCGTGCTGGGCGATGTTTAACACCATAGCCGTTTTTCCGGTACCGGGACGGGCCGCCAGAATAATTAAATTAGAATCCTGCATGCCTGATAAACGAAAGTCCAGATCAGCAAATCCGGTAGCCACACCCCGCAGCCCACCTGCCTGTTTGTGGAGTTCATCCAGGCGGTCGAACGATGAAGCCAGTGCTTCTTTTATCTGCACAAAATCACGTTTGGTGCTGTGTTGGGCAATGGCAAAGATTTCCCGCTCCGCTTCGTCAAGTATCTCCTGCGCCTCTCCCTGCTCACGAAACGCCAACTCCGTTAATTTTGCCGAAACGGTAACTAATGTCCGTTTTACGTATAGCTCTTTAATAATACGACCATAATTCACGGCATTGGCGCTGGTGGGTACGACGGTAAGTAACTGCGAAAGATAAGCGGCGCCTCCAGCGTCTTTTAGCGATCCGTTTTTCTTTAATTGCGCCTGCAGGGTAACGGCATCGACAGGCTCATGTTCTTCGAACAGTGTTAACATGGCGTCAAAAATATGACCGTGTGATTCTTTATAGAAATGTTCCGGCCGGAGGAATTCGGCTACCTGCATGAGGGCGTCTTTATCCAGCAATATAGCGCCGAGCACGGATTGCTCTGCTTGCTCATCATGAGGCGGAACTCTGGGGTCGGCCATAGTGTACGATCAAACGCGCTGGGATTTATTCCAATACGATAATCTGCATTTCTTCCGGAAGCTTATCTTTGGTTACCGAAAATTTATTTTGCGGAACAACACCTTCTTTACCCATTTCTTTGAGAAATTCCGTAACAGGTGAAAGTTCGCTAAACGATTTTGGATTTAATCCCTCCCGCTGATAATGCATCGGAATGACAACAGACGGTTCAATTTCGTGAACCAGATCAGCGGCTTGCTTGGCGGTAATGGTATACACACCGCCGACCGGTACGAACAGGATATCTATATCCCCAATCCGTTCAATTTCTCCCGCCGAAAGTGCATGACCCAAATCCCCGACATGTAAAATATTTAATTTATCTAACTGTATGTAGTAAACCGTGTTTCTCCCTCGGGAAGCGCCTTTTTCCGCGTCATGAAAAGTAGACAAGCCTTCGATACGTACTCCCGCGATCTCATATTCTCCCGGACCTCCCACTATGTAAGGATTCCCGCCAATTTGCGCTGTGTGGTTATGATCCTCATGCTGATGAGAAACCGTTACAATCTGCGCTTCCAGATTCTTGGGGAATTTAAGCCCGACAGAGTCCGAATCATAGGGATCGGTAATAACGGTAACCGATTTTCCGCGTAACTTAAACGAAGCATGACCGAGTGGTGTAATATCCATAGCTTGCATTTTATAACAGATTTCGATATCCTAAATCAACACCGAGTCATAATTATCTGCCTACACTCGCAAAAGAACAAGCGTAACTCAGCTGTTATGAATAAGGACGCAATCCTGGCTTCTGTAATAGGTTTCGGCATCGGCATATGTATCACCGGTATTTTGCTGGTTGGGCCCAACGTGCTCAAGGCTATGCCTAAGCTCCCCACGTTTGCCTTTCCGCAAAAAAGTCAAACTGCAACTGCACCTTCAGCCACGGAAAACAAGGTATCTGCACCTACGCCTGAAACAACCACGTTTTCTATAGACAGTCCGGTTACCGATACCATTCAGAATAAAGACGATGTACTGGTTTCCGGAAATACACCTCCGGGAAGTACGGTTTTTGTCCAAAGTGATATTGATGAACAAGTGGCTACCGTAACTGCGGATGGGAAATATGCAGCTACCATTGCCCTCCAGGAAGGTGACAACGCCTTAACGGTTACCAGTTACGGCAGCGGCAAACCGGTAAGTCAAAGCGTAACGGTGTATTACACGCCTGATGAGTTTTAATATATGAAAAAAATACTTTTTACATTCGTATTCGGCAGCGTACTCCTCGCACATAGCGCCGCGGTACTCGCGGTAACCGCGACGCCTTCAGCTACCCCTACCAGCGCAAAAACGAAACAGATAGAAGATCTGAAAGAACGGCTCGCCACCAAAGTCGCAGAACTCAGACAAACCCAGAAACGCGCCATGGTCGGCACCGTCAAAACGGTAACCGTATCTACCGTTACCATCGAAACCAAAACCAAAGATATTAAGATCGAATTAACGGATGATATTTTGGTATACCAAAATCTGAAAGGCACCCGGACGAAACTGACAATTAATGATCTGGAACAGGGAGATCCGGTTGTGGTTTTCGGAGATTTTGATACCACACTGGAAATAATGAAAGCCAAAATCATTTTTATTACCGGAGCTAAACCGATTCGGATATCAGGTACAGCTTCTGCTATCGATAAGAATGATTTTACCCTGCAGATAAATACGCACGAAGGTCAAACATACACCGTCGATATTGAAAAATCCACCAAAACATTTGGCTGGACCAAGGCAGGCGGTATAGAAAAATCCGGATTTTCCAAGCTCAATATCGGTGATACGGTTCATATTATCGGAACTCCCGTACCGAAAAAGGACAATAGGATTAGCGCACTCCGGATAATCAGTCTGGCTCTGGGAACTGAAGCAGCCCCGGTTTCCGACAATCCGTCTCCCACGGCAGCAGCTACAACTGCCACCAATACACCTGCACCCACAACGAAAACAAGTGTCACAACGACACCGACAGCAAAACCCAGCGCAACACCGAAACCGACTACCACGGCTACGCCGTAACCATAGGACAAGCGGATAGCATGGTATCATGAGTACTATGAAACGATCACCCGGTATGCATTCGGAATTCCCCACACCTACCATGTCTGAATTGTTTACCGCAGTAAAATCTCTGGAAACTGAAGAAGAAATAGCTGCCTTTTTTCGTGACTTACTGACATTACCGGAGATTACGGAATTTGCCAACCGCTGGCAGATAGTAAAAGCATTAAACCGCGGGCAATCCTATCAAAAAATTGCCAAACAGCTGAATGTTTCCACCACCACGGTAACCCGTGTAGCCTACTGGCTTCGCCACGGGATGGGTGGCTATGCCAAAGCTGCGGAACGGATTCTAAAGAAATAACGTATTCCTTCTGATCCAGTTGGCGAAGGTCTTGACATAGTTGTATTAACATGTTAACATACTAACATGTTCCCGAAACGTATTCCCTACCTCCCGTTTATTTCCCCTCGCCAAGGGGATACGTTTGCTGCGTTTTTTCATCATCACCCCGTAACGGCATAATGCTGCGCGTGGGTGAGTCCTGAACAAATACAACTTCCATCGGTTCCCGTTTCCCCTATTCGCAGTTCCATTATTTTTTCTGCGGATAAGGAGGTTATATGGTTACCGAACAGTCAGCACCACCGGAGAATGTAACAAATCCGGAACGCCCTGAATATTCTTTTACGATTGTCCGTCCGGGCGGCAATGATACCTGTCTTATAAACGGCATTATAGAAGATCCGGAAGTTAGGAGAACACTTAACGATGCCATCATGTCGTTATATCCGAATATAGAACAGGTCGGATTTATTGACTTGTCTCCGGGTAATGAACGACTGCAAATGGCAGGCGGTGAATTTTGTGGAAATGCTACCAGATCTACTGCGTATCTGGCTCTGGGGGGCGAGCCGGGAACGCTTTCCCTGACGGTATCCGGTGTCGCGGATACATTACGGGCAGGTATAGATACAAACGGTGAAGCGTTCGCTCAAATGCCTATCTTTCCGGAGGTCGGTAAAGTCAGAACCGATGTAGTTTCCCCTTCCGGTCAGGACAATTTCATAGTCGAGATGGAAGGTATTACCCAATATATAGATTTTAATAGTGCCGGTTTATCCGGATTATCCGCGGAAGACATTAAAGCTAAAGCCATGCGGACTATCAGAGAAAAAGGCCTTACCGAATACCCGGCTGCAGGGGTGATGTATAGTCAGCGCCAGGGAGATTCGTGGCAAATTACGCCGGTAGTCTATGTTAAAAGTATAGATACGCTATTTTTGGAAACAGCTTGCGGCAGCGGGACTACCGCCCTTGGCATGGCGCTTTCACGCATAAATAAGCAATCAATTACCAATCTGCCGGTTATCCAGCCTACCGGTATACCGATAAACGTACAGATAGATTACCGAAACGATGTATTTGGCTATGCCCAAATCAGCGGCCCGGTTAAAGTACTCGAGCGCGGAAAGCTGGAATTTGACCGCAATGGTGAACCGTTTTCCATTGAACGCGTTTCCGATGCAGGGGCTTTGCAGGACGCATTAAATAGCGGCGGATTAAATCGGTTGTATCAGGAAATATTCGGGAAACCTCCCTATGAAGAAGTGTTTTCCGACACGGAAGTATCCGACATATTTGCACAATATGTCTCGCGCGGCTTGCTTTTTGTGGCTAAAGGGAAAAATGGGATTGTCGGATTCGGCGCCGCCTTACCCCTTACGGAAGTACCCGAAGTAGCCGATAGCATCATTAACGCAGACATATCCGCCGACGGCTGGTATATGGCTGACCTGGGAGTAGCTGACGCAGGCAGGCAAAAAGGTATCGGCAAACGATTAGTGGAAGCCAGACTGGACGCGCTCGCAGGTAAACAGATTGTGATGCGTACATCGGAAAATAATATTATTTCCCAATCCCTTTACCGTTCACTGGGGTTTATCCGGATTCCCGGAGTACAGCAGGATATAACAGGCAAACGCACAGATGGTTCCGTAAAAACCGACAGACGGATATTCTTTACCAAAAAATCATAAAACTATGGATACGTATACCCAACTCGAGCGACAAATGGTGACGTACAGCGAGCTGCTGATGGTTCCGGTTATACCGAAAAGTGAAACGATGGTAAGGCTAACGACACGTGACATTGCCAATGGCTATCTGAAGCAGATGAAAGCACAGGAAAATACACTTGGACCGGGAATTATTGTCCGCCGCGCAGTGCGCGCCAAACTAAAAAGAGCGCAGCAACGGTTAACCAAAACAAATCCCGATTTGGAACTGTACGTTGCATTCGGGTACAGGACATTGGAATTTCAGGAGCAACGGTTCAAAGAGCAATTATGTTCCGTAATACAGTCGGACTGGAATTCCGACCCGGTAACTTTATATGAAACTGCCCACAGGCGTGTCGCCGTTCCGACCGTGGCGGGACATCCGACCGGGGGCGCCGTCGATATATATATCAGAAATCGTACCAATTCGCAGCCACTCCATTTCGGGTCGGAAATGTATGACTATTCCACCAAACGGTGTTATACGTTTTCACCCGATTTAACAGCAAATGAACGAGTCAACCGTTTACTGCTCAGATCAGTGCTGATGCAGGAAGGGTTTGCACCTTTTGACGGAGAGTGGTGGCATTTCTCGTACGGCGACCGGGAATGGGCATATTACTATAAACAGCCGTTTGCGCTGTATACGCAAATTTCCTGCCAGGAAGTGCTGGAGAAGCTGAGGTAAACCACGTACAATAGGTATATGAAATCCGAATTATTACCCGACATAGATGCCCTACTCGTCAGCAATCAAACCAACGTACGGTACTTAAGTGGATTTATTCCCGTGGAAGCAGGACATCGGGAGGCTCAGTTACTGATCGGAAAGAATAAAACGTACCTTTTTACGAACCCACTTTATGCCGAGAAAGCCAAAGAACTCACGGCCGACAAGCAGGACTGGACGGTAAAAATAATGGGTCCCGGTAAACCATTATCCGTTTTATTGTCAGAAATAGTCGAGGCTGAACAAATAAAAAAAATAGGTTTTGAAGATCAGGAAATCACCGTGGCAGAATACAACCGACTGGTATCCAAACTACCGTCGGTACAATGGTCGCCGGCATTACCGCAGATAGAACGTATGCGCATGATAAAGCGGGATGACGAAGTCGCTCACATCCGGAAAGCCTGCATCCTTACTGATGAGTGTTATGCGGCAATATGTGAACTCCTCCGACCCGGAGTTTCCGAGACATATATAGCCTGGCAGATTGAGAAATACTTTAAGGAACGCAATGCGGAGCTGGCATTTGCACCAATTGTGGCCTTCGGTAAAAACGCCAGTCAGCCGCATTACGCTCCCCGTAGGAACTGCACGCTGCAGGAAGATTCGGCAGTCCTGATGGACTTTGGTGCACGCATAAACGGATACTGTGCCGATATGACCAGAGTGGTATTTGTGGGTACACCGTCGGAGACAGTGATGAGCGCCTATGAAGCCACTCTCGCTGGTCAGGAGAAAGCGTTACAACTCCTGGCTAACGGAGAACGATCCGGAGCCGTTTTAGACAAAGCTGCCAAAGCGGAAATTACCGCCCGTGGTTTTCCGGTTTATCCGCATAGTCTGGGTCACAACGTCGGATTGGATATTCATGAAGGGCCACGACTGTCAGAAATGTACGATGAAACAGTAGAAACTGGTATGATTTTTTCGGTCGAACCGGGAATTTATGTAGAGGGAGAATATGGTATCAGAATTGAGGATTTGGTACGCTTAACTTCAGCTGGCGTAGAAATACTCAGTCAGGCACCGAAAATACCGACTAAACTATAACAAGCAATCCGACATATTTCTGCTCATAATAAAGGAGTTTTATGATTAAACCACAAACATTAAAAGGATTTCGCGACTTTCTGCCCCCAATGGCAATTCAACGGCAGGAGCTAATTTCCACCATCCGTTCCGTTTTTGAACTATTCGGGTTTGATCCGCTGGAAACGCCGGCGCTGGAATATGCGGAGACATTATTGGGAAAATACGGCAGCGAAGCCGATAAGTTGCTGTATCTTTTTGAAGATAACGGACAACGAAAAGTAGGATTACGTTACGATCAAACAGTCCCGTTCTCCCGGGTTATAGCACAATATCCGGAACTTCCCCTGCCGTTTAAACGCTACCAAATCCAACCTGTCTGGCGTGCGGAAAATACCCAAAAAGGTCGCTACCGTGAGTTTCTGCAATGCGATATTGACACGGTGGGAACGGATGCGGCGCTGGCAGATGCCGAAATTATATTATGCGTACTGACTGTGGCTAAACGATTGGGCTTACCGCAACCGATAATGCTTATTAATGACCGCACCATTTTTGATGTACTGCAACTGACGAAAACGGAAATAATTATTCTCGATAAGCTTGATAAAATAGGCCGCACTGCGGTAATTTCCGAATTAGGGAAAACCGGGAGGGAAAATCCCGAAGCCCTCCTTACCACATTGGAAGGAAGCCGGATTACGGAAAGATTAGCCGGTATATTTTCGGCTTTGGAAGCCAGTGGCTTCCGCAGGGATATAGATTTCCGCTTTGATCCGTTTTTAGCCCGCGGTCTGGATTATTACACCAGTACTATTTTTGAATTGAAAGTACCGGCGTATACCGGAGGATCATTGGCCGGCGGCGGCCGCTACGACCGATTAATAGGACAATTTAGCGGAAAAGAGCTTCCCGCCATCGGTGTGGCATTTGGATTTGACCGAATACTGGATGCACTCGAAGAATTAAAATTAACCAGAGTCCAATCAACCAAAACGCAGGTTCTGGTTACCATATTTGCACCGGATTTACTGCCGCAGGCACTGGAAATAACCGCAGCACTGCGTGGTGCGGGGGTTTCCACGGAAATATATTTACAGCCGGATGCCAAACTGGAAAAGCAATTGAAATACGCAGACAAAAAAAGCATTCCGTACGTCATTATCCAGGGACCGGAGGAAGTGGCCGGGAATGTCCTTAAAATAAAAGATATGAAAACGAACCAACAGGAAGTGATCGCGGTTGACGCCGTTATAAAACGGTTTACAACCGGTTCATAAAACCAAAGGCACTGCCCATGTCACAAAAAAGAATACAGGCGTATATCTATTTACTTATCGTGTCCCTGATTTGGGGTGCGGCCGGTCCGATCATAAAATATACGCTTTCGGACCTATCCCCACTCATATTCCTGAGCTATCGGTTTGCCGTCAGTGCAACCCTGGCACTGATACTGACATTTTTTGTTGAGCGGAAACAAACACAAAATAAACGGGTCAGTCCAAACAATATCGGATCAATGCTGGTATATGGCTTTTTAACATCCACCGTTAGTCTTGGCTTGTTATTTTTCGGATACGATCAGACGACTGCAATATCCGCCACCGTGTTGGGTGCCGTCCAACCCCTGCTTATCGTTGCTGCGGGAGCATTATTTTTACATGAAACAATTACCTCTCAGGAACGGATCGGTATGATAATTGCCTTATTAGGTACCGGTATAAGCATCATTGCGCCGCTGACGGATATTAGCCATCAGAATTTTACGGGTGAAATGACCGGAAACATTATTGTTCTGATGTCGGTTTTTCTGGGAGTTTTTCTGGCTATCTGGAGCAAAGTATTACTGAATAAAGAATCGTCGCCATTGTATATGACGAACTTAAGCTTTGTGATCGGATTTGCCACCATAGCACCCGTGGCTGTCTGGTATCACGGTGCACCGGGTGTCTGGAATGCACTTGTGTCAGCTCCGCTTGCTGCTCATTTAGGCGTGTGGTATATGGGGATTCTATCCGGAACCGTAGCGTACACACTATGGCACCGCGGTTTAAAAAATATAGAAGCCGGCGAAGCGGCAATTTTTTCTTATCTGCTCCCCGTGTGGGCAGCACCTCTGGCCTTTTTCTGGCTGGGAGAACGGGTTACCGTAGGTTTTATATTCGGTGCGGTACTGATTGCTGTGGGTGTGGCTTTGGCAGAATATAAACGCCGGCAAAAATTAAAGCAACGGAGAACAGGTAAAAAACCCAAGCATTCACGCAGGAAATAACCGACTTTACCCTATACTCCACAATATATAAATAATGTGCTATAATCGTAGTCTATGAAACAGGGCGTACATCCTCAATGGTATCCGGAAGCACGAGTTGCCTGTGCCTGTGGCGCAGTATTTACTCTGGGTGCTACCAAACCGGAAATTAAAGTAGAAATTTGTGCAAATTGCCACCCGTTCTATACCGGCGAAATGAAATTCGTTGATGCCTTGGGCCGCGTAGACCGCTTCGTACAGAAACAAAAGCAGGCTGTAGAATTAGCCGGGAAACTAGCCGAAAAGAAAAAGAAAAAGGTCGAACGACAGGAACAGCTGCGTAATCCGCGATCCCTCAAAGACATGCTCATGGGTGCCAAGTAGATTTCCTTTGGCGTGTCTGCGTACAACTATCCTATGAATACCGATGTTGCCATACTTGAGTTTAGAGCAGGTCCCGGTGGTGAGGAAGCTAAAATCTGGGCTGATGATCTACTCCGTATGTATAACCGCTATGCCAACATTAACGGCTGGAAAGTCAGTACAGTAAGCGAAACTGCTATCAGGATAAAGGGTCCCGAAGTATTCACAAAACTACAGTATGAAGCAGGCACACACCGCGTGCAACGGATACCCACCACGGAAAGACAGGGGCGGATTCACACATCCACAGCTACAGTAGCGGTACTCCCGGAAATTCCGGAGACGGATATTAACATCCGTAACGAGGATCTGGAATGGGATTTTCATCGTGCTGGTGGTCACGGCGGCCAGAATGTAAACAAAGTCAGCTCGGCAGTACGCCTGCGTCATAAACCAACGGGTATCGTAGTGAGCTGCAGCAACGAACGGGATCAATTCCAGAACCGACAAGTAGCTTTGTCTATGTTGCGGGCAAAACTCTGGGAAGCGGAAGAAATAAAGAATTCACAAACGTTAAGCGACAGCCGCAGTGTTATCGGCAAAGGCATGCGGGCGGAAAAAATCAGAACGTATAACTACCCGCAAAACCGTGTTACGGATCACCGGATCAATAAATCATGGCACAATCTGGAGGATATTATGGAAGGCAAAATGCAGAAAGTAACAGAAGCCATGCTCCAGAGTGGTCTGTAAAGGAGAAATAAATTCCCTTCGCGTTAGTTTTGCGTTCCCAGCGTAACGGTAATCGAGTTTTCTTTTCCGTCGCGCCAGATGGTAAGGTTCAGCGCTTCTCCGGCTTTCCGCTGACTGATAATTTTTGATAGCTCGGCATTCTCACCACTTAACCGTACGTCCCCGATTTTAGTAACAATATCTCCCTGCTCGAGTCCGGATTTTTCGGCAGGACTACCAGCTACCACCTCCATGATATATGCTCCCTCAGGAATATCGTTTAATATGGCAACATCTTTAGTCACCACCTTGTACCGTACACCTAAATACGGTCTGTCGAATTGCCCTGTTTTATTAAAATTATCTATGGAATCCTTGATAACGTTAATCGGAATGGCAAAACCGATATTTTGCCCTTCAGACGATACTGCCGTGTTTATACCGATAACCTGACCGGCGGAATTTAATAGCGGGCCACCTGAATTACCGGGGTTTATTGCCGCATCGGTCTGAATCACGTTATCCAGTCGTTCCACGGAGCCTTCAAACGGACTTCCGGCACTAATTCCCCTCCCTACACCGGAAATTACTCCAGTGGTAACCGTATTTCTGAATTCACCCAGCGCGGTACCGATAGCAATCGCCAACTGACCAACCTTAATTTTACTGGAATCACCCAATTCTGCAGGTTTAAGGTCCGTCGCGTTTATTTTTATGATCGCCAAATCGTTTACCGGATCGCGGTAAATTCTGTCTACCGTATACGTTTTATCATCCTTGGTAATAATTCTGTATGTTGCGTCCGTCTCGGAAACCACGTGTTTATTGGTTACGATAATCCCGTCTTTGCTTACCACAAAGCCAGTCCCTATATCCTGTTCTATTTTTTGGGAAGATCCCGGTTGTTGGCGGAACGGACTAAACGGATCAAACGGATTTATTTCAAAATATCCGTTCGAGCGCCTGGTAGTGGAAATGCCGACGGTCACAACTGATGGAGATACTTTTTCTACGGCATCTATGACGACGCTTTCTTCATTCACCACTCTGGTATTTTCCGCATCAAAAGACGGAATAGTAGTAGTCTTACCGGGTAACCGTAACTGCTGGCTTAGTTGTTTCCAGTCCAGTTTGGGTAAGGCTATTGCTCCGGTATTACCCAAAGCGTACAACACAAGAACTACTGCGGCTCCGAAAACAAAAAGTCTTGGAAGTTTCATATGCGCGAATTATTTTAATAATAATTCCACTGCTTTGGCAAGTTGGGCGTCGGCAGAAGCAGTCGGATTCTCTAATTTTACCTCAAATTCAGGCTTAATTCCGGTTTTATTTATGGAATCTCCGTTCGGCAATAACCATTTACCGGTAGTAATATGTAATCCGGCACCGCCGTTTAAATCCATAGGCGTCTGTACGGAACCCTTTCCGAATGATTGTTCACCGACTAATGTAGCCCGTTTGTAGTCACGGAGTGCTCCGGCCACAATTTCGGCAGCGGAAGCACTTCCTTTATCTATTAACACCACAACCGGAATGTCAGTAAGCCTGCCGTTACGGTCTACCGGATAATCTTCTTTGGTTCCGTCACTATTCACCTGAGAAACAACCGTTCCTTTGGGAATAAATTCGCTGGCCACAAATACTGCTCCCTGCAAATATCCGCCGGGATTTCCGCGCAAGTCGAACACTAAACCCTTTACTTTTCCGTCACGGATGCCCGACTGCACCATCTGGTCTACTGCGGATAACCATTCCTGATTTGAATTGTCACCGAAACGGGTTAATCTGATATATCCGACTTTTCCGGTATTACTCTTCAGGGCTTCAATTCCGGTTACACCGGTTATTTCCGTGATTTCTCCGGCTGATTTAATCCATGACTCCACAGACGGCACGCGGATTTCATCGCGGGTTACGGTAATATCGGATGCTTTCATCTGACCTTCGTGCAGAATATTTAACTTTACCGTGGTACCCTTTTTCCCTCTGATTTTGGAAACCGCTTCCGGTAATGTCCAGCCACTGGTATCTTCATCATTTACTTTTAATATAAAATCCCCGCTCTTAATCCCGGCTTTTTCCGCGGGATTTCCTTTTAGGGGAGAAATAACCATAACCCGGCCTTCTTTTAATCCCAGTTGCGCACCGATACCTTCAAATTGACCGCCTAAATCTTCCTTAAAATCAGTATTTTCTTTCGGAGGTAAAAATACCGTATACGGATCGTCCAGGGAATTTACCATTCCCGATATGGCACCCCATACCATTTTTTGTTTATCCAAGGCGGAAGCATCGATATAGTACTTAAACAACCGCTGCCATACATCCCAAAACATCGCAAAATCGATATTGGAACCGCCGGGGGCTGCCGTGTTTATAATACTTTTTGAACCGGAAGATGTTGACGAAGAATTAGGGCCGAAAACTTTATGCTCGCCCAGTCTATAGCCCGTTCCTCCCACCAGGAGTAATAAAGCAATGATAATAACAAATGAACGGATTTTGGAAAATGGCAGTGTACTCATGAATGCGAAATATCTTCCCCGTGTCGTTTTGTGTAACAATTGCGTCGTTATACTTTAACTAAAAAAGGCAACAAAGCCAAGTGTCGTGCCCGTTTAATGGCTGTCGTCACTGCCCGTTGTTGCTTACTGCTTAGACCGCTCTTGCTTCGCGGAATTATCTTACCCCGCTCGGATAAAAACTTTTCCAAGGATGTCGTATCCAGATAATCCGGCTCCGTCGTCGGAGTCCAAATGGTCGAATTTTTCGGAACTACTCGTTTCATCATGCGTTTCATAATGTATTATTTCCTCCTAAACTGAAAAAAAGCTTAAAACGGAATATCATCAGGATTTACTGTTTCTGTTGCCTCTGAGGCTACCGGTGTTTCCGGTTGAGCCGTAGGAGCTTTTGCCGTACTGGCAGCAGGGCGGGTAACAACTGGTGCTTCCCCTTCTTCGGCTGTACGTCGCGAATCCAGCAAAATCATGTCTTCTATTATTACTTCTACCGTATTCCGTTGTGATCCGTCCTGTGCTTGCCAGGAACGGGTTTGCAAACGGCCTTCTACATAAATTTTCCTACCCTTTGTTAATAACTGACTACACAGTTCAGCCAGTTTATTCCAGGCCACTACACGGTGATATTCTACTTCTTCTTTTTTCTCACCTGATTCAGTAGACCAGGAACGGTTGGTAGCCAATCCGATGGTACAGACGGCTGTGCCTTGGGGAGTATACCGTAATTCAGGATCGCGGGTCAGATTTCCGATCAGCATTACTTTATTCAAACTCCGTGCTGCCATACCAACTCCTTACTTTTTACTCTCCGCTGTGTCTGCTTTAACCGGTTTACGAACCGTCAGCAGATAGCGGATAACCGTGTCACCTAGTTTAATCTGTTGCTCGAACGGTGCAAGCTGAAAACTTTCAGCAGTTAAGCGAAGCAAAACATAATTTGCTTCCCGAAATTTATTTATTTCGTAGGCGAGTTCCCTTTTTCCGAGAACTTCAGTTTCTGCAACTGTTGCTGTCGTGCCGTTAAGTAATTTTTTGATAAGATCGTCCCGTTTTTTCGAATCTTCTATATCGAAATCAGGCCGAAACACCAACATAAGATTGTACTGACGCATAATAGTGGGATGATATCACGTCACGCCCGGTACTGACAAGAGGTGGACGATAAATATCCTATAATTATTAACTGCCTATTTTAAACTCTACCACATCTCCATCCCGCATAATATATTCTTTGCCTTCCATGCGGGCTTTCCCCTGTTCGCGGGCTTTTACCCAACCCACAGCGGATACAAAATCGGTAAAAGAAACCACGTCGGCTTTAATAAACTTTTTTTCAAAATCCGTGTGAATCACGCCGGCAGCCTGGGGAGCTTTCATGCCGGACGTAATTGTCCAAGCTCTGGCTTCCTTAATACCGCAAGTTAAAAATGAAATTAACCCTAAAAATGAATACGCTTTAGTAATGAGTCTATCTAAACCGGAAGACGTGACACCCAGTGATTCCAAATACACCTGTTGTTCCTCAGGAGCGAGCGTTGACAACTCCTGTTCGATTTTAGCGGAAATGGGAACAATAGGCTCAAATTCCGGTCCTGCTGCAAACGTACCCAACACCGATTCACTCACATTCGCCACATACATCATCGGTTTCATGGTTAATAACTGTAAATCCCGGATTAACAGTTGTTCTTCCGGGTCTACTACCACCTGACGGGCCAGTTTTCCGGTGTCCAGTGCAGTTTTAAGCCGAACGATGATCTGCCAGCGGGCCTGAGCATCACGCTCTTTTACCCCCCGTGGTTCCGCCTGTTTGTTTAAGGTTTGTAAATCCGCCAATATTAATTCCGTTTCGATAATTTCTTTATCCCGGGCGGCATCTACCGAGCCGGCAACGTGCATGACTGCTCCGTCATCAAAGAACCGCAGCACATGACAAATCAGGTCTACCTCGCGGATATGTGCCAGGAATTTATTCCCCAATCCTTCACCTTCGGACGCACCTTTTACTAATCCGGCAATATCAACGAATTCCACTACCGCGGGAACCAACGGCGGACGACCGCCTTCTGTCTGCTCGACAATGTCCGCAAGTTTTGTTAGCCGTTCATCCGGAACCGGCACCACGCCCTTATTGGGTTCTATAGTACAAAAGGGATACGGCGCAGCGTCCGCTACCTGCTTTTTTAACAGCGCATTAAATAATGTAGACTTCCCGGCGTTGGGCAATCCAACAATCCCGACTTTCAAATTCATGCAGCAATTGTAACAAGCGGCGCCCTAAAACGCTAGAATTATATGAATCTACTTCAAATACTCTTTGTTATTTCTTTTTGGGGACTTTGCCGCCTGCTTTACGCGCCTGCGATAATCCTATGGCAATAGCTTGCTTGGGATTGGTAACCTTCTTACCATTTTTCCCACTCTTAAGTTTTCCTTCATGCATTTCGTGCAAGGCTTTTCTGACTTTCTGCTGTGATTTTTTACCGTATTTAGCCATATTTAGATTATTTAATAAATAATTTCTTCTACCGCTAAGTAAGTAGACGAATCTCGCTTAGCGATAGAGGGTAGGATTTTATCTCATCCCACCGTGCATGCCCCCCCGGGCATCCCCTGGAACTGTGGTAGTTCCGCTAACCGTCGGACGATTTCCTTTTGCTTCCTGATCATCATCCGGCTGACGATTTTGGCCCGATACCTGTCCGCCTTTTTGCCCTGGATCCGATGTCCGACGCGGATCATTTGCATCGTTCGCGGGATTAGATGGTTGTGTTGGAGACGGTTGCTGATCCGTGTCTGTATTTCTGCGAGTATCATCATTCATGCGTATCACCTCCTTTCCATATCCATCGTAACGACCAAGGGTAATGTTCCAATAAAAATACGGTAAGAAGTTTGCAAGATTCCGCAACTCTGTTTATTCGAAGCGAAAAGTGGATAGTATATCGTCGGTACGCTTTTTGCTTTCCGCCGTTACAGGTGTAGTGGATACGGAAAACAATTGTCCGTCTTTGATAATTATTGAAATGTACCGCGCCTTCGGTCCGGTTATTACTCCTTCTATTCCCGGAAATCCCGCAATGGAAATGTCTTTAATTGTTGTGGGATCCATTTCTGATTTTGCCTTAACTAAATCCGCCTGCGTCGCAGACGTATTTGCCTGGTACAACGCATAAAGCTGATAAGGAATTTTCGACTGATCGGCATTTTCCAGATAAAATGCCATAGTTCGGATTTTTCCGTAGTCATCGGCCAGCTCTTCCCGGTACGATAATCCGGCGGGAATGGACAATGTGAGACCAATGTTCGGCACTCGCTGCTTTCGCAAGTCAGTATTTTCTTGTATACCGGTAGGAGCAGGTGTCTTCCCGATTCGCTGCGCTGCAATGAGCCGTGACGTCATAAATCCGATACCGAATGTACCCAGGACCATTAAGACCACCACCAGCAACAGTAACGATACCAATTTCAAATTCATATACCCCAATTCTACTCCTGTTTGTAAAGCCCCGAAATAATAATTTGCTACTTCACCCCTGCACGCCTATAATGCGGTCAATTGCCCTATAGCAATTATTATATTTTACCTACACAGCAAGCTGTGTACAGTAAAACTATACTTTGTACTTTAACAACTTCAGTGGTCCTTATCCGTTGAAGGCGTAATAGTTCAGATTTTCTGAAGTCTTAACTATTACGTCTTCAATACGAAAGGAGAAACAAACCCATCCAAGAATCGCTGCAGAACTATCCGAAGAGTTAGTGATATGGAGTAACGATCATGACAGCTACTACCAAACCCACCGGTCAGACTGGCGGCAACGTCTTTCTGAATCTCTTTTTGCGTCTGAGCCGGCGCAACAAGTTCCTGTTCATCGCGCTCGTCGTGGGCGTGGTGCTTACCCTCGTCGGACTTCCCGGCGCGAACAGTACGCTTGCTACCATGCAAACCGATGCGAACAATGCGGCGGCGGCGTACAGTGCCATGATGGTTCCGGTTCCCGATGCCGTCGAGCAAGTGAAATCGCTGGTAGATCAGCTTGCGCCCGCCGATAACAGTGCCGTGACGACATTCAACCGCACCTACGATACATGGAGATCGGCATGGGACACCAGCCCGCAAGTACCGGCGACCATGTTCTCGGCGCTCGACACCTACAAGCGGAACGCTCACAGTTTCCTGACCGGCAACACCGCCGTCCCGGAACTCGCCCAGTCGCCTGAATTTCTGGATGCCGTCCGCAATCTCGACATCGTACTGCATTTTGCGGCAACAGCGACCCGCAACTACGATACGACGGTAGATGCGTTCAACAGCTACCGCGTTTCGCCGGTATCGCCTTGGTTGGCAGGGATGAATTTCCAGCCCCTGACCGACCCGTCGTCCCGTGCGCTCCGGCTGACCAACCTGATTCTGACGCAGGATGCGCTTGATGCCCTGACTGCGGCTGTTCCGTCGCAGTAATCAGCAACCGTCTTGTTTCCATCCACTGAAGTAACCTAAAAGATAAGCGGGTCAAGCCCGACAACCCTGATCCGCTTATCTCGTTTTACCGATTTTTCGTTTATACTAACCATATGGGATTTTTATCGGGACTACTCGGAAACGCCAGCGAAATAGATGTAAAAGAGCTTGAAGAAGAGCTCTCCCATTTATTGATCGAAAATGAAAAGGCGGAAAAAGCATTTAAACTTATCCGTGACCTGTTTATTTTTACCGATAAGCGGCTTATTCTGATAGACAAACAAGGTGTAACCGGTAAAAAAATTGAATACCACTCCATCCCCTACAGCGATATTAGTCACTTCAGCACCGAAACCGCCGGACATTTTGATTTGGATTCGGAATTAAAAATATGGATCCGCGGACATGAACAACCGATAATGAAAGAATTTAAAAAGGGATCAAACCTGGAAGCCGTTCAGAAAGCCATAGCCACGTACGTACTAAATCCCCACAAATAAACGATCTTGCTTTTTTACTTCCTGGAATACCAGGCGAACAATAAAAGAATAATCGCGACCAGTATAAACCACGAGTAAATGGTCCAGTTCACCATGGCAGTTACAAACAGAATTAACATGGATGCCCCTGTTAATATTTGGTCTTTAGAAAAAATTTTCATTGGGAAAAACTGCGGCTACACGTTGTGATACTCTTCCTGTATCACACGTACAGGAAAAATATTGTAATTTAGTTTACACCGTTACTGCTTTAAGAACGTATCGAAGAACGCAATCGAACGGGACATGGCCACACTGAAATTATTGGGTATATCGTGTTCATCCCCGGGGTAAATATACAGTTCTGCAACCTTCCCTGCCTGTTTCATCTGATCCGCCAAGATTTCCGAAAATTCGTGCGGTACGGAATGATCTGCTGTCCCGTGATGTAACTGTAACGGACCGGAAATATCGGCCAGATACGAATTAGAGGAAATTGAATTCCAAAATGCGGGATTCGCTTCAGGCGTACCGAACTCCGCAAGTAAACCCTGTCGCCACCCCCCGCGATTTGACGTAGTAGGAAACGGAGTAAGATTATTGTTTTGCCTGCGCCATTTGGAAAGCAAATCAGGGTACGAAGCCACTACTCCAGCCCAAATAACACCGGCTTTTATGTCTTTAGAAACTACCATCGACCGCAGGGTAATATGCCCACCCATAGAGTGACCCCACATACCTATATTTTCGGGATTTACGTTTGTATATTTTTTTATACTGGCAAGTGCGTTCAGAACGTCTACGGTATAGTCGTTCGAACCGTATCCGCCCGAGGCTCGACCTTCCGAATTTCCATGTCCCCGGTAATCCGGACGGATGAGTACGTATCCGTTGCGGGAAAATCCATCGGTATACGCAATATACCGCTCCGTTGTCCTGTACTGTGTCGGCGGAATATATCCATGATTAAATACAATCGCCGGCCAGCCGCCTGCGGGAGGCGTACCGTTCGGCACGGTTAATAACGCGTATATTTTAAGTCCTTCAGATTTATACGATGTCAGATAGCGTTGGTAATTGGAACCGGGAGCAAGAGTATTTTCTATAGTAATATCGCTGCCGGGATACTCCCCATTCCGCAAGGATTCTATCGATAATGCATGGGGCACTAGCGCGGGACCACCCTGATTTTCCGCTACCTCCGTCTCTTCCGGCAACGGAGACACTTGAGGAGTACTTTGGGGGAATTGAGATACAAACGCAACAATACCGAAACCGAGAATAAGACTACTTATAACAATGGGGAATAATTTTTTGTTCATGGTGAAATCCGACGAGTAACACCAATCCACCTGAATGGATTTGTATTATATATTGCCGAGAATGAACTGAAAACCCTATGTTACAGTAACCCCAGCACGACCCCCATCAGAAGTACGGATGCCAACTGATATCCGCTGTCTATTGCCAACAGTTTCCATTTTTTGTCACCGAAAATAGTTGCTGTCAGTTGTACCGGCATCATAAATCCCAGCCACATCCAAAACGCGGTAATCAGTCCTGTTTCCAACTTTCCATAATGAAAAAATGCAACAGAAAGCGTCATGACATGAGAAAGCACGTAAGCCGTAATCAAACTAACGACAAAACTTACGCCATATAGTTTTCCCATTTCCTTCTGGGCTTTTTTTAATGAGTCGGCGGTATACCCCTTCAACTTCATCCATGGCTTTCCCAATACCATAGGGCTATACCAAAAAAATCCCACGGCCATAGATACGATGCCGGCAAGTAAGATTGCCAAAAAATTAACCTGAACTTCCATAATAATTTCCCCCTTTACCGTATTATGAGGCCTTTGTACGGTAGATTACAATATTAACTATTCCACCGCCGGGTTTATACCCACCCGGGAATAAAGGGAATACGACGGTACTACCTGAGTAAGAATATCCAAGACAAACATCGTAAACGCTTCGACATCCCGTGGCCACCAGTCAGTACCTTTATGCATACCCACCATATTTGCCCGCAACTCGCATATCCAGGTATGCACTAATCTCCTACCGAATTGCGGCGTAAGATTACTGACCATTGCCTGTTCAAAGGCATTTGTCGTATACAACGGAGATACATTCATTGACTAATCACCTCCTTTCCTTTTTGCATAGCTCGGTTAACTGCGATAACATCCGATACCAGTTCCAGAATAAATAATTTGTAATCTAATTCTCCTTTGGGCCACCAGTTTGGATCACGCCGGATAATTTTCAATTGTTCCTGCATCCGGAAAATCCAATCTTCTATTAATTTTGCTTCCAGATAAGGTTTCAACCGATATCTCAGCTGGTCTTCAAAAGATAGGGATTGAACAACTATTCTTCTAAACATACGCATGAATTACCTCCCGGCACCGCATTACGCAATAATCGCATGGGAATCACCGATAATATGATCTTTCAGATCCCATAACGCCTTTTGTAACCCACTCTTTCGCGACATGAATCCATGCTTGGCCGGATCATAATGACGATCATCTTTAAATCCTAGTGACCGGAGATGCTCCTCAGAAAAATATTTTCCCTGCATCCTATGTCGGTATAACGCCTGCGCACTGAGGTATTCGAACGCCGGCACACGTCCCCCGCCCAGATGAATGAACAGTGCGCCCAATTGCGGACGATATCCGCGTAACCATTCGTAGCCGGATAAACCGGCGAGAGCCGGGGCAATGGTAGCGACTTTTCCGTTAAATAAAGCCAACTGCCCATGATGCCAATGACCGGCAACCATCGTGTCTACGGATTCAACCAGGGAGCCGACTCCGGTAAATAAATTTTGCGCCTGATATACCGGCGCGCCAGCCGAATTTCCTTTAGCTCCTTTTTCGATAATAATATGCTGGGATAACATACCGTATCCGGCAACCGTTTCCATTCCGGTCCAGGCCTTTACATGATCCCGGTCAGCCTGTAATTGCCGGTAGAATTGTAAATTTTTGGCATTTGGCGTAATGCCGTGGAGTTGATAATAATATCTGAAGAAATCATAGAGATATCCGGTATGGACTGCTCCGGTTTTTACATACTGAGAATTCCATTCATGATTACCGGGTAATATTCCTACCCGTTTTAAATTTGCCACGTTTGCGGCAGATACATCAGCCAGGCCCAATGAAAGCATTTCGGTTACAAATCTGGCCTGATCGTCTATTTCAACTAATCCCAACGCTTTATTTTCCAATTCCATTCCGGGATAATTTCTTCCCTGAATCATATCGCCAATCAGATTTAGGTATACCGGTCTGGTTGGTAACAATTCGTGTGCCACAATATCTATTAGCTTCGCCTGTAAATCAGATTGTGCCGTCATGGAACCCGTTTGCCAGTCGTTAAAATATACGACCGTAGACCGGTCCGACTCTATTGTGGCTTTATCCAGAAATTTATCGGTAAGAACATGAAATATAGTCCGACCGTCATCCGTTTGTTCTGCAGTAAACGCACCGGGTGTCGGCTCCAACCTTCTGGTTTTTAACGTCCGGTGAATCGGCTCGCCTTGAATATTTGCCACCGCTGCACGTTGCCGGATATCGGGTCGGAGAAATCCTGGGGTAGAAATCACCCAGGATTCTCCGGTACTCAGTGCTAATCCCTGCAATTGATGCTGAATGGTAAATACATTGGGTACCGTTTCACCTCTGGCCGAAAGCTGACCCACGCTGGCTTCCATCGCAGCTGTGGGGTTTTGATACATAGGTTTATCCCCGAAATTAAAATTATGCTTAATGTAGTGCACATATGTTTGATTATCCGTTTTTACCGTGAGATCAACGTCATCAACAATATCAAACGGAAATATCCTGCCTTCAAAAGGTAGCGCTCCCAAATCAACTACGCCGCCGAACTGTTCTGCAGTGACGTGCTCACCCCGCACACCGGCACGATATGCTTCGTATAGGAGTAAATATTCTTCTCTCCGTAGCTTACCGTCGGTAAATTCCGCCACTTCATCTGCAGACCGTAATCGTCTACCCAACCGCAACATATAGGGAAACGCGACATTTAGCTGGAAACTTAAATGAATATCCCACTCACGCGTCTGCTTTAACCGGTCAATATTCCAATAACTGATAAATGATTTATCCGTGTCTGACTGCGGTGCGGCAGCAGCCCCCACCATACGGACTGCCTCCAGTGCATAATTATGACAAATTTCAAAATCATCATTACTCATGTTGTAAAGAATAGGCACGCCTATGGTCTGCAGGTGCGTCATAAATACATGAGCAGCCTGTAACTGTTCATCTACGCTTTTAATGGCCAAAGCACCCCTTCTGTTTTTGTCCCGATGTTGAAAACCTCCCTGCAGTAATCCGGAGATAACAATCACGTCAGGACGCTGATCCGCAGGAAGTCTGTGATAGTAATCTACGATCCGGGCCGCCAATTCTATATCCACATCTTTATTTCCGATGGGTAATTCGGAAAGGTACAGCATACGGTAACCGCTTCCACTCACAGTTACCTGGCGTTCGGAAACCTTTATTTCTTCCCGATTGTGCCGGTATATGGAAACGATATCCTGTATACTTTTTATGGTTTTTCCGGTTACGGCACCGCTATCCTGCATTTCCCTTGCTACCTGCACACGGTTTATTTCTTCGAATCCAAGATGATCACGCAGCTTACCCGTACTCGTCAATGAATACTTCTCGTTGCCGTTCTTCTTTACGTAGCCGGTTTGTGTGAACGAATCCATCATTTCCCGAAATACGCGTGGTGGAATATCCGCCAGTGACGAATCGAGTACCTGTAGTTCTGCCGCGGTTACACCCTTACTATCCGTTAGTGCTGTCCGAACAACTTGTCCTACCCGGTCAAATTCACGCTGCGGAAGTGTTTGCAGTAAGTACGGTAAAAACTGAGTTTGACGGGAAATCCGCCGGACGTTTATTTTCTTCCCAACCTGCACGTCTCCCTGTTGGTCTTGGGCGTACATGCCATCGTGTAAAGCCATATATACCGCAGCTGACTGATACGGGGCGTTTTCGCGCAATGAATCTATAACTGTCGCGACCGCATGTTCAAGCTGTACCTTTTTTTTACGACCCAACAACGGCCGTACTTGTAGGCAAATTTCCGTGAATGCATGTGCAACAGGCAATGAGAGTTCCTGACTTTCCGCAACGGCTGCAGCAACCAGGGAAACATCTTCCAATATCTGCGTTTTCCGTTTGTGAATCGTTCCCGGCTTCCGCAACACTTCCAAAATCCGTTCACCTGTATCCTCGGGAACTGATAGATGATGAAACAGTCGAACGGCTTTATCGGAAACGGTAATATCCGGTGCACTCAGCACGGCATCCGTCCATTCCGTCAGGAAATCAGCCACAAATTCATTTCGAAAGGTTTCATCTGCCAATCGTCCCCGTTCCTGAACTGCTTTATCCCACAACGGTTCGAGGAGTTGCAACGTATTCACCGGGACCTGCAATGTATCGGTGACTGCAGTAAATAAATCACCCCGTTCAATCGGCGTTTCCGGAGGGACTAGGCTTAACGCCGTAAAGTGTTCCTGAATACGGGGTGTGGCAATATCAGGTCTTACTTGTTCCGGAGTAAATTGTCTTTCTACAGGCATAGGACTGTACTTTCTCTTTACGTTATGATATCTATATATTTAATTGTTAATATATATTTATGCTAAATAATCATTACCGCAGACAAAATAAGATAAATACTATAAGATTATTGATCGTAATGAAGGAATTGTCTTGTCTTAAAGATCTAAATTCGCAACTATATAGTCATCTATAGATCTACAGAGATAACCATATGGAAACACGCTGTATACAAAAGACCGGAGGTTCCAGCTACATAGTAACCCTGCCAAAAGAATGGATACTACACCATCAGCTGGAAGATAAAGGAATCGTAAATATTGATACGCTTCCCGGCGGACAATTGCTCATCCGATCGCGGAAAAGTAAAGATCCCGCCCGGGCCGTTATCACGATTGATTATTTAAGTAATACGCACGTACTTCGGGAAATAATCGGCATGTTTGTATCGGGAGTGGAAGAAATAGTAGTACAAGCCAGAGCAATAACGTATGAACAACGGGCGTTTGTACGTGCCACCTCATATAAACTATTCGGCTTTGAACTATTTGAACAGACCTCGCAACAAATTGTCATGAAAAATGTAGCCAGTACCCGCATAACAGCTCCCGAGTATTGTATGAAAATGGCTGAACTGGTTTACTCCATGTATCAGGATGTTACACATGTTGTCGAACATCAGGATAAAAGACTTGCCAAAGACGTCGTCGAACGTGATGTGGAAGTTGACCGTATTCATCTGATGATGCTAAGGCAGTTTAACCGTATGCTCTATTCCATTGTTCAGGAGCAACCGGCAGACCTACCCCTTCTTGATCTACATTATTATGAACATGTAGCAATTCGTCTGGAACGTATGGCAGACCATATGGTCCGGATCGCTTCTACTATTCTGTTATTAAAGGAGAATGAAAAGATTCAGCTCAATAAATTTGAACACGCGAATCTGACTAAGCTCGATGAATATTTTTCACTGCTGAAAGCTACTGTGGCGTCTACAGATAAACGAAAAGCCCATCAGGTTTTGGACCTCTATGAATCACATCCAAAGAACGAATACATGTCCATAAAAAGCGTATCCAAATCCGCACTGAATATTATGATTGAGGACAGCATAGAACGGATCAGGAGTTATATCGCCAATATAGCCGAAGAAACCATAAATTACACCAACGTAAAGGCTGTATACTAACTGCGATTACGGTAATCCTCCTTTGGGACTGACGGTAATGGTTGTGAAATCAGCAACGTTCCGGTACAATACGCCGAAAATTATGATTAAAGAAGGTGACACTACCGTCATCCGGGGCATTGATACCATCCGAACCGGTTATGCTTTAGCGCGCGATCCGTATAATGAACTGCTAAACGTACAGGATCAGTATGGAGATTTTGTAGAATTTGATCTGGCAACTAAGCGCGTATTTCTCCTGAGTGACCCCGAAGATATCAGATTAGTATTAACCACCTATAGCGACGACGTACTCAGGGACGGACGGGATATCAGAATTTTCCGGGAACTGTACGGCGATAATCTGTTTGGAGTAATCGGCGGGGATCAATGGATGATACATAGGGCCATATCCCAACCTGCATTTCACCGTACCATGATTGACGGATACATGGAGGTAGTCTCACGACAAACCCGTGAGATGTTTACGGACTGGGAAAGAACTGCCTTACCCGACGGTACAATTCATATAGATAATCTGCACCAAAGTTTGAATAACCTCGCTGCGGGAATCATCGCAGAAGCCTTATTTGATTACCGGATAAATACGCAGCAAGCTCAAGAATTGGGGGGAGCCATAAGTACCGTATTTCAATACTATAGCGATGCCGTCAGGGGTGCAGGACTTCCCTGGATACTCCGTAATTTCGCATTTTCCGGTTACAGAAAAGCCCAGGAAAGTATTACCTATCTACGGGCTTTTGCGGAAGACATGCTCGCACATGCCACCCCCGATAGACAGAATTTATTGTCATCTTTAATACAGGCACACCGGGATAACCCGGAGAAATTTACCAGACAGGAGATGATTGACGAAGTCGTCGGATTTTTCGTCGCCGGTCATGAAACAACAGCAAACGCCGCTATTTGGACAATTAACGAACTTCATACCCAACCGGAACACGTGAAGACAATACGGTTACAGGCGAACGAAGCGACAGGACGGCCAGCAGTTGAACAATTTAGGGGAATGGAAATGGCGAAAATGTGCTTTAAGGAAGCGATGCGGCTTCATCCGCCTGTTTGGGTATTTAGCCGTAGAGCCACACGTCAGCTTGAACTTACTAAGGGCCGCATCGTCCCCATCGCACGGACCATTGTTATAAGTCCGTACATTATGCACCATGATAATCGTCATTGGCAGAATCCCGAAGAGTTTAACCCGCTGAGATTTATTCGGAACGAATCTCAGAAAGCGGGAACGTATATTCCATTTGGCATGGGCCCACGGAGCTGCATAGGTGCTCCGTTGGCAATGCTGGAAGGACCGGCACTGGTAGCAATGACGCTTTCACGGTACGACATAGCCTTAACCAACTCACCAGAGCCCGCTGTGCTAGCAGTTATGAGACCGGATAAACCGGTTACCGCAACGTTAACACTGCAGAGATAACACCTACATTGTCGGTTCATCACTTTCGGGGAATTCCGGAGTCGTCGTTTCAACCGGTTCCGTAATCTTTCGCACGAACGTGCGGCCATCAGAAGTCCGGCATTGTTCAGGATAAGATTCCATTACGGGAAAGCCTGCCTGCGCACATGTTTCAAAATCGCTTACCTGCCGTAAAGCATTTTCCTTTTTTGATTTATATAAAGAAAATACGACCACTATTGCGAAAATCGCTATCACACCGACATATAACCAAACGGATAGAGACTGACGCGATTCCATACTATCAGTGTACTCACTCTTGCCGCGTCCGGCAATATTTCCGGAAAATCATTTATGTTCTGGCAACCTTTAAGGCGGTAGTCCACCAGATGATGTGATCCAGTAACACATTTGCCTGCTGTTCCAACGGAGCAAATGCGTCCGGTTGCCCTTTTACTGCGGCCATATATTCCGCCCAGGTAATATGCACAGATGGTCGAACCGGAGCCATTTGTAATTCTACGGCAACCTGCCGCAGTTGTTCGATAGATCTTCCACCTCCAACCGAACCATAACTGACAAATCCCACAGCTTTTCTGTTCCATTCTTTGTACACATAGTCCAGTGCGTTTTTAAGTACCGCAGGATAGCCGTGATTATACTCCGGGGTTACTATAATATATCCGTCTGCCTCTGCGACTTTTTTCGTCCACTTTGCCACCACGGGATGCGCATAAGGTTCCTTCATCATTGAGGGTGAGATTCCTTCTTCAAAAAATGGTAACGGATAATCCCGTAAATCGACAAGTTCCGCCTGTACGTTACTGCGTTTCTGCAGTTCTTTAAAAATCCAACCGGCCGGCTTTTCGCTAAATCGGCCTTCCCGGGTACTGCCGATTATAACCTGAAGAGAAATTGGGGTTGATGCTTGCGTAGACATAGGACTCCTTTATAAAATATTGACTGAAACACCCTAATACTATAGTATTTATAGTACTATAGATTTTATAGCAGTGTCAACTATGCAAAATCATACAGGATCGTCTCCCGGGAAAAAACCGCACTGCTCAGCCGAGGGCTTAAAAATGCTGGGTGATTACTGGACCCTGGCGCTGATTCAGGCGCTACGGGACGGAGAAAAACGATTTTGCCAACTGCAGCGGGATTTGGGCGGACTTAATCCTACGACACTCACCAATCGATTAAAAAAACTGGAACAGGATAACATTATCCGGCGACAGGAAGAAACGGTAGATAAATTATCCGTCACCTATGTTTTAACCGTAAAAGGACAGGCTGTACTTCCCATCATGGCTGAAATAGAAAAATTCGCGAATACATACGCATAAGCCTTCCGTTCCACCCTTCGTCCAAGATAGACACTCAGGCTAAACAAAAAAAACCCGCCTACCCATGCATATATGGTCAGCGGATTTTCCGTACACGAATTTCCATGCTTAATCTCTTCTGTTTCCAAAAAGACATCATCTTTCCGGAAAAAACGAGATTAAGCACGGGGCAATAAAAAATGAAACAATAAAGAATAGAAAAAATAGACAACAGTACAGAAGGAGTTCGCGTGCCACGCGTCGTTTATTCGCGAACTCCTCTGTCCGCCTCCTAGGGATTTAAGTAGGACTGCGACAGTGTAGCCGATTTTTGACGGGGGGTATCATCGCATCGCCAGCCTAGTGCCAGACAGCCTTAGCCGCCCGATTGTCCGCGCCATTGGGTGAGTTGTTCAGTGCTCTCATAGGTGATCCTCTTTCTTTTTGACGATTCTTACTTTACCGTTTGTGAACAGTTTTCGTCTTTTTGTCGAGGCACCTCCCTTCATTTTTGATTGGCGTTAACTTAGCTAAGCGAGGAGTGAATCCCACAGTGGAAACCGGTTTTCCCCAGGGGACGGAACTGTGAATATTTGTTCATAGCTCTGTTCCCCGGGGAAACTTTTCCTATTTTTATGTGTTTCAAATGGTAACGTGCAACATGTAATAATCACAGCGGATTAACACACTAAGTCGTATTTATACTGCTAATTATTTATTGCGTCAAGCAGTATTTCAAAAAAAATCCCCGCCCGAAAGTGCACTTCGCTTCCGGTGAGGATTAGTAAATCAATTCAGCTGATTTCAGTATAGGAGGAATATATAAACGCGATTATCCCCGTACGTATAAATCTCCTAAACCGAAACAGTAATACGTAAACCATGAAGAGGGAGTCAAATCTCCCAGAGCTCCCTCTTCCCTTCAGTTGCATCGGTTAGTTTGATCACCTACGGATGTGCCATATAGTTTTTTTCAACGATATCCGGGGAATAAACCGACCGAATTTGTACCGTATGATCAGCACGAGAATTAACAGACACGCATACGGTACCCCGATATAGAACTTGATCCTTTCCCATCGTCCGGTACGACAATTCATGTTACCGCAACGGGAGTGAGTACAACCAGTCCCATGTCTGGCTGTACCATGTCTGGCTCGTAACGAACAGGAATTGAGCTGTAATGCCCGTAGCCACAACACACAAAGCACATACTAACAGACACAGTCCACGCCGGCTGGTCATGATGACCACCTTTCTCTACTTTATACTGGAGGAATTTGGCTGCAGAAGATTTTTATCTTCTCCGATGGTAAGGTGCGCAAAATTGAAAAACTGAATGCAGCGTACTGCAGAGATACGAACAAGTCAAATTCTACGTGTTGTGCTTAATTTTTCCGTGTGGCGGAAACGGAAGCCATATGTTTTACCAATTCGGCAGATACCGATGCCCGGCCGGTTGCGGTTAAGTGTTCGTTAATATACCAAACCTCATGCCAGGAAAAATCCTCGGTAGGCCGGGAAAGGCTTAAGTCGATTACGTCCGCTTCGTGTTGCTTTAATATTTGCATAACCGTCTGCACATTTTTTCGGAGTTGTACCGTAAACCTGGGACCAAAATACTGCTCGCCCGCCTGATAATCTATGGGGGTAATATAAAATACTACATGAGTATTCCCGGACCGGAAACGTTCCGTGATCCGGATAAAATTCTGAAGCTTTCGGTGTGTGGGGGCAATATCTCCCAGATAAAACATTTGTACCATGGCCGGCATGCGGATACTGTCAGGGTTTTCCGTACTTACCTTCCGTTCATAGTCAGCACCGTTTCCTACTTTAGTACTTCCGTCATAATACGGAGCGGCCAGATATATATTCCGGTACAGTCTATCCATCTCCGGTACCGTTATATTTACGAGAAACGATAATAACGGAAGAAACGGACTTTTATATAGCGATAAATACAAGGACTCATCGGTAAATTGGAAATTGGGACGCTGATCCCATTCCGGCGGAAATGAACGCAAATTAATCGGAATAAGTATCCACGAAGGATTATACCCGTGCCGAACCATATATTCGGTATACACATCATAATTCCAGGCATGATATGAATTGTGCGTCACAGCCCCGATAGGCTTTCCCAATATATCCTGAACCATGACCGGCATCGAGCGGATATCCGTATCAAACTTACTGTACCAGGTGGTAGTACTGTCACCGAAATACACTATATCTATCCCCCGGTGCCGATATTCATCCAACAACGTAATGGCCTCAGGAGGCGGATACGGTACGCTTTTTACAATCAGTGTTTGCAGCACGAGGATAATGAAAAAAAGGAACGCCAATTTCGCAAAAAATAATTTCATATCAGAATTGAAAATAAATAAACGGAACCTGATTTGCCGGACCTAAATTAATCACTGCCAGCACCAATCCGACATAAATTACCCAACGGCTGACGACGGGAAGTTTCTGTATTCCTGTTTTTCCCTGTACATATTCCAACCAAAGCAGCGCCGCAAGTGCGGCAACAGCAATGCCGATTTGCGGTAAAGTTAACCCTAAACCCTGCCCCTGACCGAACACGATAGCGTTAAAATATTCCCATCGCCCGTGCACGATATATGACAACAAACTTCCCAGTCCCACTGAAGCGTGCGTAGCTATATACCAGGCATCCGCAAGGGTATTCGCACGAAAAAATATCCAGGCAAAACATACGAAGTAAAATGTTAGCGCAACAGCCAAAATGTTCCGGACTATTTGGGGCAATACAGATGGAACAAGATTAAACCGGAGCACCTTTGTCCCCAACATATGTATGCCCATGTAAACGCCATGAATAAGTCCCCAAATTACATACGTCCAGTTTGCGCCATGCCACAACCCGGTAATACTAAATACGATGAGGATATTCCGGAACTGTTTTACTATTCCCCTTCTGTTTCCACCCAAAGGTATGTACACATAATCGCGAAACCAGGAATACAGGGAAATATGCCATCTTCTCCAAAACGAACTGATTGAACCGGCAAGATACGGCTGATTAAAATTTTCGCTAAGTTTTATCCCGAGACAGCGGGCGGCACCGATAGCGATATCGCTGTACCCGGAAAAATCACAATACACCTGAAACGCAAACGCAACAGTCGCCAGTAATAATGGGAAGCCGGTATACTCCCGCGGAGCTCCGTAAATCTGATTAACCAGAATGGCCAGGCGATCGGCAATAATCATTTTTTTAAATAATCCTAACAGTATCCGCCGTAATCCCTCGGTTACCCCTGCAGCGTCGAAAACATGTTCAGTATGCAGTTGGGGCAACATGTGCTGCGGTCGTTCTATTGGTCCGGCTACAAGTTGCGGAAAAAATAAAACAAAGAGTCCGTAAATCCCTATATGACGCTCTGCTTTAATATTTCCCTTGTACACTTCCACTACGTAACTGATGCTTTGAAAGGTATGAAACGATAAACCAATGGGTAAAATAAGCTGCAGTAAATATGGCGAATAATTCCAATGGATAAACTGTCCCAACTGAGCCACACCGGTTTGAAAAAAGTTAAAATACTTAAAGAAAAAGAGCACTCCCAGATTGGAAGCCAAACTTATTACGAGGATGCGAAACCGAAGCTTCCCAGCGGTCTTTTCCAGCGTTCTTCCTGCAATATAATCTACCGCTATCAGATAAAACAAAACTAAAATATAAGCCGGAATAAACGCCGCATAGAAGATGCAGCTGGCTATCAGTAACAATACCCAGCGCCATCTGAACGGCATCAGATAATACAGCAACGTAACGACAGGAAAAAAAATGAAAAACGATAACGAATTAAATACCATTAACGTTCAATAAATACTTTGAATACAAAATAATCTTCTATATTTTTTTATGAAATAATACAGTCACGATGCTCGTATTCCAGAGTGGTATACTCCCGATATCCTCTTTTGTCACTTCCGTATACCCATATGCTGCAAAAATTTTAGCTGATTTCGTTTGCTTAGCTGCACGGATATAGTTTCCATTAAGTTGTAGTTCCTGGCGATACTGTCGATAATTATCCGAACCTGGTTTCCATATACCCTTACATGCGTCTACGGTTAATCCGTTGCGTGCAAAATAAGCGAGTGATACTCCCACAAACTCCCGCGCGTACATATCGGGATGTACTTCCCACGGAATTTTTTTACCGACTACATCGAGCTCCGATTCACGGGTTTGAATTTCAAATCGAGCAACACCTTCCTCAAATCGAGCGGCCATAAGCCTATCCGCATATGTTTTATCCTGAATATAAATCAAATCCGGTTGTACTTCATACGTCAACTCCAATCCGGATCCGCCCTGGATAGTTCCGGTTGTTTCACCCGCTGAAACTCGCTGAAAGAGAGTGGAAAACGGAATACCATGTTCGTTCGGTGTGAAGGGATATTCTATTTCCGGCATATGGATTATTTTTAACTTGCCGAAGTGTATCACAGACCGAAAGCTGATGCAGCAGCAGCCTGGTCTTTCGTTACGTATTCCCCCGGACGTCGCAATAATACGCAATTGCTTCAGCGACGAATTTTGCCAGACCGGGTTTAAACCCGTCATAATACTCCATAAACCGCTTATCCTGTACGTACATCTGTCCTAACACTCTGTACATTTCCGGCGGACAATCGTAAAAAATTTCAATTCCAGCGTGATGCTGATCAATGAGCGTTTGTACTTCCGGACTCTTCACATCCTTGTCCATCACGGCCGCCAATTTTTGCGTAAACGCCTTGCCTTCCTCTGCCACCCGTTTATAATCCGCTTTTGTCCAATTGCGGGTCCGTTCCTGCGATTGTTTATAGGCTTCAGTATTTCCCCACCTTTTTTTGGCTTCTGTTTTATACTTTTCCATTTGCACATCACTAAACGAAGCAAACATATCATCTGTTTTCATATTTTTACCCCCCTTTAACGCAGCGATAGTGGTATCCACTGTGTCCAACAGCCCGTTTATTCTTTTTTGCCTTAGCTGCAACAATTTTTTGTGTTCTGTTAGCGCTTCTAACGCATTAAAATCTTTTGTATGTACAATTTTTGTGATTTCCTCAAGAGAAAACTCCAATTCCCTGAAGAATAATATTTGTTGCAACTTCAGTAATTCCGACTCGCGGTAACATCTGTACCCGTTGGCCTTGAGAAAGGACGGTTGTAATAATCCTATTCCGTCATAATAATGCAAGGTTCGGACGCTAATACCGGCAATCGTAGCTAATTGCTTCACTGTATATTCCATATTTCGGAGTATAAACCGTGACGTTACGTAAGAGTCAAGAGGAAAGACACACGAGATTTCATACGGGGATAATTACAGTTGTTTAAGTGTAAATATTTCTATTGTTCCGACGGTTGGGTATTTTTCATTGTCCTGTGGATAAAACATGCCGTCTATCGTTACCCTACTGTTGCCTGGTACGCTGCTTATATTTTTATACCCAGGGTCGGAATCGCGTAATCCGTAATAAGTTTTGTTATCGTCCATTAAGCCAAATGCGCATTCCATAGTTTGTATACCGGTTTGATCCTTATGCGGCAGACACATAAACGTACCGCTCACCGTGATATGTGCCCCGGGTATTTGGGTCGGCGTAGGTAAAACGGGTACTATCTGTTTCGACTTATTTAGTTGTAGTTGCGATTGAATCACGATTAAAGCCAGACACAAGGCCAACAACATAATTCCGATGGGTATGGGACCTGCGTTAAAATGACGGAGAAGCTTCATACCCTGTTATAGTATCACGGAAAACACCTCAGCAGAAACACCGGAAGCACATATTTTCAGTTAATTTTCAGTTATGGGATATACACTAAATAACTTTGCATAAACAATCCTTCACTGGTTTTCGTATACTGCTTTTCCTCATACCGATAATCGTCTTAAGTGTATTGATTGTAAGAAACAGCGGCTCTTTTCAGTCCGGAGCACCGCCTTATGTGGCTGAAGACTTAGAACCGCCGGTAGTCGATCCGTATGGATTGTCTCAGTGGAAAAGGCCGGAAGGACCCGTAAGGGTAGGATTACAAGTCGGACACTGGAAAAACGAAGAACTTCCTGATGAATTGGAACGGTTACGCGGCAGCACAGGTGCAAACGCAGCAGGAAAAACGGAATGGGAAGTAAATTTACGGATTGCCGGCGAGACGGCGGCATTACTGCAAAGTAAAGGGATAACCGTCGATATTATCCCAGCCACGGTTCCGGAAAACTATATTGCCGATGCCTTCATTGCTATCCATGCTGACGGCAATACCAATACCGGCGTTTCCGGATTTAAAATTTCCGGACCGAGACGTGACCGCAGCGGAAACGCAGTAAAACTGGCAACCACAATTGAACGGACGTATGCCTTAACAACCAAACTCGATCTGGACCCGAATGTGAGTAGAAATATGCTCGGGTATTACGCCTTTGCCTGGTGGAGGTACAAACATGCGGTACACCCCATGACTCCGGCGGTTATTCTGGAAACGGGTTTTCTGACCAATAGCTCGGATCGTCGGGTTATTGTTGACCAACCTGAGCGTTCTGCCCGGGGAATTGCTGATGGTGTTATTATGTTCCTGACGGAACAAAAACTCCTTGAACCCTAATGAAATTTAAAACACCATTTGTATTATTCTGGGCAGGTTTACTCGTATTCTGCATAGGCATACTTTTTAGTTTGCACCCTCGGCGCGCGTCTACACTTGAATCCGTATTTACTATTACGGAAAACTCAGGCAAACCTGACAGCCATTTTCCTGCTACCACACCCACACCTACACCCGGCCTGCGCTTACCTACCCCGCCAGAACAAAAAATATTGCCCGGCGGTACGCATGTATTCCAAACCTTTAACAATTGCGGTCCGGCAGCCATGTCTATGGCACTTTCATACTTTGGCATTAACGAAACACAACAGAAACTGGGTGAACTTCTTCGCCCGTATCAAAATAAACAGGGTGACAATGACGATAAATCCGTAACCCTTTCGGAACTTGCCCGACTCGCTCCGGAATATAATCTGCTGGCTTACCACCGTCCCAACGGGACATTGGAGATAGTAAAACAATTCATAGCGCATGACATGCCCGTAGTTACCAGAACCTGGCTTAAACCGAACGACGATATCGGACATTTCCGGGTCATTAAAGGGTACGATGATGCTACCGGCGAGTTTATTCAGGATGACTCACTACAGGGGAAAAATTTGAGATATTCCTATACCCTATTTATCGACTTATGGAAAAAATTCAGTTACGAATACGTTGTATTCGTTCCTCGCGAAAAACAAGAAATCGCTGAAGCCATTCTCGGTACTAACACCGATGAAAAATTTGCCTGGAACGCTGCCGTCCGGCTATCCCAGGAAGAAATAGCAGTAAACCCCGATGATGTGTATGCCAGGTTTAACCTTTCCGTTGCCTATTACCATACCGGTAATTATCAGCAGTCAGTAAAAGAATTCGAACAGATAGAAGCACGTCTCCCCTTCAGAATGTTGTGGTATCAAATTGAACCGATTCTCTCATATTACGAAATCGGAGCATATGACACATTGTTCGCAGTTACGGACGGCGTACTGAAAAATCAGAACCGGGCGTTTTCGGAACTGTACTTTATACGGGGGCAGGCATACGAACAACAACAACGCATTCCCCAGGCAATTGCGGAATACCGAAAGGCGGTGTTGTACAATTCAGCGTATAAGCCGGCGATAACCGCCCTGGCGAAACTGCAGCAATAATATTACTGAAGATATTTTTTATAAAACTCTACCGTGCGCTGCATCGCGGAAACCCAGCCGCTCCCCGTAATATTATGTCCTCCATTCGCATATTCAAATAATTCATGAGGAACACTTGTCTGATCTAACAACGTCTTTAAATTCCGGCTGTATTCGATACTGACGACTGTGTCATCTACTGCATGATGTAACGAAAGTGCACCACGTAAATCCGGTAAGTATTGTGTTACGGCAACCTGACTCCAAAAAGGACTTTTCTCGTCGAACTGTCCGTGTGTATCAAACAACTGTTGTCTCAGGCGCTGTCGTTCCGTGTTATTCTGCGGTGGGCGATAACTCGTATCATTTAATCTGTATTCCAACAAATCTTTATACGTATACCCTGCACCCGCCCAGATTACGACCGCCGGAATTTCCGGTTTAACAGCAAAGCTTCTCATGAGAATGTTTCCCGCCATGCTGTGTCCCCACAAACCTATTTTATTGCCGTCCACAAAATCTGAACGCTGCAGTGCTGCATATGCATTCAGGGTGTCTACAACATAGTCCGATGAATAGTACCCTCCACCGGGCGTTCCTTCTGAATCACCATGCCCGCGCAGATCAATTTTAAAAACCACAAACCCATTCCTGGCCAAATAGTCGACGTAATCACCATAACGCTCTAGGGTTCTATATATGGATGGAGCAATATAGCCGTGTACAAAAACGATTGCCGGATATCCACCCGCAGGCTTTTCCCCTTTTGGAACTGTGAGTAATCCGTTTATGGTTAATCCATCCGAATTATAACTGGTTACATATGCGGTATAGGTAGCCCGTTCATATGAGTGCTGGCGAGATCCCAGGGTGCTCACATATTGGCGCTTTCGCAGATATGGGATAGTCATTTCCTGAAACGGAAACGGCGTGAGGGTAGGAGTTGTGGAAATTTGTGCGTTAGGTAATTGCGTCTGAGGTTTTTGTGCTGACCGATCTTGGAGAATGATCTTCACAAAAAATACTAATGGGATAATCAGACAGACTAAAATAACGATGGGGAAAAACCAAACGGGAACTTTACGCATGAGTGTGTTATATCATACCAAATAAACTGCACAACATCATGCATGACTACTCTCCCTCATCAGGAATAAACCTGAGTGCTGCAGAATTCATACAATACCGTTTCCCGGTAGGTTCCGGACCGTCATCAAATACATGACCCAAATGTCCGCCACACATATCCAGCACTTCTACCCGTGTTGTCCCCAAACTGGTGTCTTCCCGCAGTACAACCGCATTCTCATGTATTGGTGCCCAAAAACTGGGCCACCCGGTACCGGATTCAAATT
The DNA here is from genome assembly GCA_964629685.1 of uncultured Gammaproteobacteria bacterium. GTDB lineage: Bacteria > Patescibacteriota > Microgenomatia > UBA10105 > UBA927 > CAZVTT01. The sequence continues at coordinate 79,432 of CAZVTT010000002.1, read as the reverse complement.
TCTGTTCTGATCGGAAAACCGGCTGTTCACACCCGACGCTAACGTATGTGCCCTTCCTTTTTTCCCCAAGGAGTGCACCGGAAAACGGTATTTCCGTCCCCGCTTCCCGTAAAATGTGATACTGCTCCGGAGTTAACAGTGCTTTCCATTCCGCTTCCGTTTTCACTTTTGCCTGATCAAAATTTCCGGAGATAATATGAGTTCTGGTAAGCGACTCTACTGGCGGAATTTTTCGGTTAAGCGTAACGAAGCTCAACCATAATCCTACAACACAGATAATGATCGCAATAAAAATCACGATAGATATATAGTGATACTGTCTGGTACGCATTATGTAATATCCTGTAAAACAGCAGCAAGCTGTACAATTCTTCCATGTGCGGTTACATCTCCCATCTCACGGGACATGTCTATCTGAAGCTGTTGTAATACCTCTTCCCGATTTCGCACTATCTCTGCAGCAACATCGGGACAGTTACGACGAATAGCTTTAAACGTGTCTATCACACCCGGTTTATCCATACTCCAACCAACTGAACGTACCAAACTCCTTGCAAAACCAGTGCTATCCTGAGTATGAAAAGGAATAAAAGCCGGAACGTCTCCGGCTAATACTTGTTGTGTTAAAAAATTCCTTGTACTCTCTGCAAAAGGAAATTGACTTTCTACCCACTGCTTTACCCTTGCAGGGAGATCTATTTGGACTCCGCTAACATCTTCCGCAAACTGCGTAAAATCCGCTATATGCTCCTGAACCCTTGCAATATCGGTTAACTGTTCCGTCGCATACATTCCGATAAACGCCTCTTCAAACGACTCCGCCGAAATATCGGGATTACCCGCCATATATTCTCTGAGTATTGGTGTAGTCCGCTCCTGTCTTTGCTTAGTCCAGGTTTTTCTATCTACTACTACATCTGACTGCCAGAATCCATAGATTGGTGCGATAATACTGTCTCCAGATCTGGGTAATTCTAAAAGCAGGGACTTTGCCTTCGCTTCCATATCCTCTAACGAAACTGATGAGGCGATAGGATAAAGTAATATATCCGGTGAGGTACCGGACAACTTGATTAGTTCGGTTATTACATGGAGTCGATCCCGTGAATCACGCGCTCGATTCAATGTATCCTGATCCTGGCTATACGTTAATAATTCCGGCTCTACAACTTTTATATTTACGTTTTGTCCCTGCTCAACAATATACGCAGTTAATTCATCGCGCATTTTTTCAAATGCTTCCGCCATTTTCGGGTCCGCGTATTCCGGCGGACGGATAAACCCGCCGCGTTTTAACATCCGCCAAACGATATGATGCGCTTCGTGCTGCAGCTTAGCTTCATTTATTTCTCCGTTTTTCATCCCCCGGCGAACGACCATAAAGGTAACTTCTTCACGCTCATCTCCCAAGAATGCTACGGCAGAACTGGCACCAAGTACGCCGCCTAATTCTCTTAACGTCACATATGTTTCGGCAGGAACTATAATTGCCGGAATTCCCGGGAATACCTCATGATATTCTCCTTTTGCGGCAAATTCGGTTTTTATCCGCTCTATGAGTTGTGGTTCCGCTGCTTCCTGCGCCAAAACAGCATCCATCATGTCCACTACCGGTGTTGCAGCGTGTTCGGATAACCATGATTGTTGATGACGTAGTTCGGTTTGCAGGACATGGACACCTCGCCGATACAATGGTTGTAGATGTGTAGGTAACTTTGAGATAGCCGTTTCCAACTGTAGCGTTTTTGCCGTAGAGTCAGTAGAATCCGGCAGTAATCCATGAATCATCTCACGGTAAAACGCTCCGTGTGACCTGGCGAGAATAAGTTCAGAGGACTCCTGCCGTGGGAGTTCAGTACTTTCGCTTTCAACCATAGGTAAAACTATAATACTACACTGCCATGAATCAGTGGCGGTTAGTCTATTTACCGTTGTGAGAGGAACAACTGACGAAACTATCGCCCACACACGATGTATACGCTACCGTTTTACAATGATTCAATTACACGTCCTCCGACCGGCTGAACGGGACGGGCATTCATGGGATATATGGATTTAAAATTCTCTATATCACTCCCGGCCACGTCTATTGCCTGTTTCATCACAAACCAGGAAACACCTTCCGTACACGGTGGTGTCGTGAGTGAACCGTCATAATGGAAATAAGAAATTTTAGCCGGTAACAGCTTGGTCGCATCTACCAGTATATGCTCGTCCTTTACTTCCCCTTCGTCTTTCGGCATCAGGCTGAAAATTTTGGCCAGCTCTTCATTTTTATTTCCGGCATTGAACAATACTTCTACCACTAACAGTTTACCTGCATCGTCTTTGTGCACCAGATGCACATTCATCGGCCAGGCTTTTCCGTTTATTGTATGTTCCGACGGAACATGAAAATGGAACTGAACTAACTGATACTTGCCGCCGTTAAAGGTTACAAAACTTCCCGGCGCATAGTTTACCTGAATCGTATGCCCATTATTAACAACATGTAACGGGCTGGGTTTATAGCCAAAATTAAAATCTTTCGTAGACGCAGGCATCACATTTGAGGCATCTATGTTTATCGGAGTTTGCATCGTTCCGGTTTTGCATGTCTGATACTCCTCACTAATATCTCCCCAATGTGCCGGACCGGTAGTTCCTTCATAGCTCCAATGTGAAACGGTTGAATGGGCGGCCGGTGTTACCGGTAGAGGTTTAAGCGGATTGGGGACAAAAATTAAAGCAAATTCCAGTACAACTAAAAACAGAATGGCGAGAGTATCTTTTTTCATACGTTCCTTGAAATAAATTCTTATACGAATACTAGCCATCCTAATGGCAGGCTAAATACCTGTCAGTATGTAACGATGATGTATTGCTTCCGGGAAGTCGGATGAAGTAGTACTACCGTTCCAACACCACATAGCGAAACGGAACTTCCGTTGCCGCCGGCCGTTCTTCCGAAATGACATTAGTAAAAACGGAATATTCCGGGAAAAACGTATCTGCATCTGCGGTAGCCTGTACTTCGGTGAGATATAAACGATCGGCCTGTTCAATGGCCTGCCGGTATATTTCTCCCCCGCCGATGATAAATATTTCTTCGTTACCCGGTGAACCTTCAGCTATTTCTATAGCTTCCGGTAACGAGTGTGCCGCTATAAACCCCTCCGGATGAAATTCCGGATTTCTGGTGATAACGATGTTGGTTCTTCCGGGTAGCGGACCACCGTTGTATTGAAATGTGGAATGCGTTTTACGTCCCATGATTACCGGGTGTCCGTAGGTAATTTTTTTAAACCTCGGTAAATCCCCCGGTATTTTCCAAAGCAAGTGGTTGTCTTTACCTAACTCACGATGTTTTCCGACCACGGCAATCAGCGATAGTTTTGATTTCATGAATCCTTAAAATCCGCCTACGACGGTTATATCCCCTTTAATCGGCGGATACGGATCGTAATGCTCTACTGCAAAATCCTCGAATACAAAATCATCTATATTCTTTTTATCCGGATTGATGTGAATTGTCGGAAATGCTCTCGGAATCCTGGCCAATTGTTCTTTACACTGTTCAAAATGATTCTCGTAAATATGCACATCTCCGAAAACGTGCACGAAATCCCCCGGCTTATACCCGGTAACCTGCGCCAACATCATCGTCAGCAATGCATATGACGCAATATTAAAGGGTACCCCGAGAAATAAGTCAGCACTGCGTTGGTACAGCAAAAGCGATAACTTATCACCCGTAATATTGATATGGAACATGGTATGGCACGGCGCAATCACCATGGAAGCCGAGTGACTCCCGGACATTTCATATATACAGCCCGCATTCCAGGCGGAAATTATGTAATGCTTCTTCATCGGGTATTTCTTTATTTTTTCTATAGCCCAACCCAATTGATCAATCGTTTTCTCCCGAAGTGCAGGTTTCCCGACCGTCTCCTTTACGTATGCCGGCCATTTACGCCACTGTACGCCGTAAACCGGACCGAGCTCTCCCCACACTTCCAAAAATTTGGGATCCGTTTTTGCACGCTCCATAAACGCTTCGAATGTCATAGGTTCCGCTTGTTTGGCTTTAACTGCCCACTCATATTTCATGAAGGCCCATTCATCCCAAATATGCACGTTATTATCTACCAGATATTTAATGTTACTGTTACCGGAAAGGAACCAGAGCAATTCATGGAGTATACCCCGCACGAATACTTTTTTGGTGGTTAATAACGGGAAACCCTGTGAAAGATCATATCGGCAGATCCGACCAAACACACTTTTTAGTCTGACACCGGTGGAATGACTTACCTTCCAGGTGCCGTTGTCCATAATATCCTGCATCAGATCCAGGTACTGGTACTCCGGATGGGAATGATCAACTTTTTTTGGCCTTGCCATATATGAACCTCCTTCGTTCTACGTACTCCATACTACATAGATTGCTTAACATATTTCAATGACTTCTTTCTCGGTAATGATTAAGTCCACCGGAACATCATGAGGCTCAGCATACGTATCCGGTACGATTTGGGCTGCAAACGCCAAAGCAATAACCGGTACCGAAATTTTTTCCAGCATTCTGTCGTAGTATCCATGCCCGTATCCTATCCGACCTCCCAGTCGGTCAAATGCTACACCCGGCACGATAAACGTATCTACTGCTTCAGGCGAAACTGTTTCACTTTCCCCGTCCGGTTCCAATATACCGAACATCCCATGTACTAAGCGTTCCGGAGCAGTAACTAAATGAAGTACCAAATTTCCATCCGTACCGACTCTGGGAGCAACAACCCGCTTGGTACCCAAACTGGTACGTAAAATGTTAGTCGTATCTACTTCCTCCGCCATGGAGACGTAAAGACAAATAGTTCCCGCAGCAGCATATTCGGGACGTAGATATAACGAATCAGCTATAACCGACCCGGCAGCACGCCGGTCCGTTACCGGCAATTCCCGGCGACGTTTTATTATATTTTTACGTACATGTATTTTGTGACGAAACGTTTCCACTAGGGGTATTATAAATCACAAAATCAGGATAAAATAAGCGTATGACCAATCTTGATCAAACATTGTACACATTGCTAAAAACGGTACCCCGGGGAAAAGTAACAACGTATAAGGAACTAGCCCATGCGGCGGGTACGACAGCATATAGAGCAGTCGGACAAGCAATGCGAAAAAACCCATATGCGCCGGATGTACCGTGTCATCGCGTAGTTTCATCCACCGGCAAACTAGGCGGATTTATGGGAAAAACCGATGGACAGGAAATACAGAAAAAAATCGGTTTACTTTCCGCTGAAGGAGTTCAGGTACTTCACGGTAAAATAGTTGACTTTGATACTGTCTTATACACCTTCCCCACGCACCCCCGACAGTAAAACGAAAACCGTGATACCATAAATATAATGACCGTTATTGCCGTACTGATCATTCTGTTTGTAGTGCTTATCGCCGTTCTTGTGGCCGGTGTAATTTTCCATTTTGCCCGAGCAACCCAACTCGAAAAAAAGCAGGAACAATCTTCGTTAACTATCGTACAATTGGAGGCACAACTAAAAATGGCCCAGAAAAATCTGGACGCACTACAACAGACTGACCGCGAACAGATACTATCGGGAACGGTTATTCGGGATATTGAACAAGCAGTCATCGTACTTGATCAGTCCGGAATAATTTCTTTATTTAACCCGGCAGCAGAAAAATTAACGGGATTGTACCGCGTTGACACCTTAAAAAAACAATATCGCGACGTCCTTCAGTTTACAAACCAAAAAGGAGAACCTGAGTTCGATGCAATCCAGGCAGGATTACTGGGACACTTAGCCACATTTCCAAAATGGACGTTTGTGACCAACAGAACAACCAAAGTACCCTTTAGCGGTACGGTAACTCCACTAAAAAACCCTGACGGAACAAGTTCCATCGTATTAATTCTGCGGGATGGTACCCAGGAATTTAAAGATATTGAGGAAGAGAAAGCCTTCTTTTCCGCAGCCGCACACGAACTTCGTTCTCCGCTTACCACAATTCAGGCCGTGCTTTCCTTAGTGGTTAACGATTTTGATACGCTACAAAAGGACAAAGCCCGGGAAATGCTGAAAGAGACCCTGGAATACACCGCTCATCTGATGCTGCTCGTAAACGACTATCTCAGCGTATCGCGCATAGAACAAGGCCGCATTGAACTAAAACGCGAACCGTTCGACCTATCGCTCTTAGTAAAAGAAGTTATCGGCAAATCGGAAATTCAAGCCAAGGAACATAAACTGTATATAAATCATACGATTACCGAACTGATTCCCAAAGTTATGGGTGATCGGGACAAAACTCAGGAAATACTTACCAATCTGATAAGTAACGGCATTAAATACACACATCAGGGCGGAATAGAAGTCACTCATAAAATTGAAGGCTCATTTGTGGCCACAATAGTAAGCGATACCGGGAACGGCATTGCAGAAGAAAATCACAGGTTACTTTTCCGCAAATTTCAACAGATCGGCGCATCCCGATCAATGGCAACTACCAAGAGTACGGGACTTGGACTTTATATTGCCAAAAAATTGGCATTACTTATGAAAGGTGACCTGGTTTTGGAAAAAAGTGAACCGGGCGTCGGCTCCTCGTTTAAACTCTTATTACCGCTCGCCCCCCGCGATGGCTCTATGACCGTTCCTCAGGGATAATAATCCAACACAGTACGTACGGTATAAATCCCGGCAAACCTCCCGGAAGCAAGAGGAATGCCCAAACTAAACGCACGATTGTGGGATCAACCGAAAAATAATCCGCCACTGCCAGACAAACCCCTGCTACCATACGGCCTTTGCGTGGTCTGACTAATCGTTTTTTCATATAAACCAGTATAATCCCAAAATCCGTTTCATTCCAGATTGACACGTCCCGTATAATAGTGAGCGTACGGAGGTACCAATGGAACATATACTGGCAGGATTACTGACAATATTTGCAATGCTGACGCATCCGCATTCGGTACAGGCTGCTTCATGCTCCTATGGCAACACCCAAGCTCGTGTACAGAATTCCATAACTGTACCCTGGGCCCCCTCAATTACGGTAGGATGTGAGAAAACATTTAATGTCGGATCGTTCCATAACGGTACCGGACAATTTGCCGGAGACACGTCACTATTGGTTACCGGCCCTGGCAACTTTACGGGATATTTCCGCAATGGAGATACCGTTCGCGTACAACACCCCGGGACATATACACTTAACGTAACGACGAATAATCAGGACGGTCCGGCATGTTCGGAAACCGCCACGGTAAACGTTGTATGTCCAAATACACCTCCGCCTCCAACACCCACACCCATTCCGGCTGGTCAGTGCCAATATCGTGATACACAAGCCCGCGTACAGAATTCAATCCGAACACCATGGTCTCAGGCAATCCGGGTTGGATGCGAGAAAACATTTAATGTCGGATCGTTCCATAACGGTACCGGACAATTTGCCGGAGACACGACTGCCGTAGTAACCGGTCCGAACGGATTTTACCGGACAGTACGAAATGGAGAGACGGTAACGGCAGGAATTAACGGCATATATGTGCTTCAGGTAAATACGAACGGACAGTCCGGCTTTGGCTGCTCGGAGACAGCATCCGTATCCGTTCAATGCGTGACAACCAAGCCCACACCGACGCCGACTCCCACTCCGTGGATTTCGCCCCCACCAGTTGCTCCGGGATCATGTGCGTATCGTGATACTCAGGCCCGTATTCAACGGGACGAACAACAGAGCTGGGTTTCTAGTCTGGGAGTACAGTGCGGTGAAACATTTAGAGTAGGTTCTTTTCATAATGGCACCGGACAATTTGCCAGCGACACGACGCTGCACATATCAGGACCATTCGGATTAAACACTAATGTGAGCAATGCAGAAACCATCAGGGCTTTACTTCCGGGATGGTACATTCTGTCCGTTACCACGAACGGACAATCGGGAGCCGGTTGCCAGGAAAGCGCTTTCGTATTTGCCGGTTGTGCCAATTGGTGGAAACGCTAAACCACAATAAACGTGTTTTACCCTGAAGTATTCCGCTTTCGCATGCGGCTCACGCCATAGGAAACCACCTGCGCAGCTACCAGCAGGCCGGCCAAAATAGTCCAAAGGCTTATCTCCTGAAATGCCACATGCAGTAGTATAAAAAACATCGTGATATAGGTTAATTGATGAATTTTGTGCCACCACGGTCCCAGACGCTTCACACTGACATCATTCGACGTAACAAATAACAGGAATAACATTCCTGAAGCAATACTCCCGAATATTTCAAACCAGCTATCGGGAAGTAAAGGCAGACCGTCCGATATTACCGGAATAAACCTGAGAATCACACTATGAATCAGTACGAACATATACATTAGTATTCCGATTTGTCGACGGAAGATCATAAGTAACGCCAATAACTTGTGACGCACTCCCAAACGACGTCCCAAACCCGGTAAACATGTGAGTATATACAACACCAACGCTACTTCACCACTTTGTCTGGCTAATTTATAGACGGTAATAAACCACTGATTGTGGTAATACGCTGAGACGGAGGCCAAAAACAAAAAAATACACAGCAAACCGTAGACTATTTTAAAAAGCAGAATAACGGTTACCGTCCGTTTGGTCAGAAATAAAAACACGTGATCAATAAAACCGCGTTGCATAGTCTTGTGACGGATATTTATTCGGTAATAGCCGGACTTTCCGCCGGTTGTTCTTCCGCGTTTTCGTTAAAAAACCCTTCCTGAAACTCAGTTTCGGGAGTGGGACTGGGAGTTAGCCTGGGAACAAGTGTTTTATCGGGAGACGGTGGCTTAATGACGTAATACCCGGCACCAACGATAAATGCAGTTGCCATTAACCCGAATAAAATATACAAAAGTTTTGTCATAATGTATTTACCGCTCCTTGTCTGTTCATCAGTATAAAAAACCCGGAGTCCTAATGCAATGGAAAGCCGGATACTTGACAGCCTTGCAGTGTGAGTGAAACAATAGCCTCACTATGAACAGCGGAAAAAATTCTATTATTTTCTTTGCCGGCAGTGTTATTTTTGTGCTTCTTGGTATTATGGTCATTACTATTTTGGGTACGTCAGCGAAAAAAGATGACGGCACCACCACCGATATCAGAGCAAAAGCTGCCGTGGCGTCCGCTTTAAAATTTGTAGGGACAGTTACCGAAGTTGATGAAAATACAAATACGGTGACAGTAGACAACTTGATGTTCGAAGATGCTGAAGCAGGAAGTAAATCCCTTGGGTCGTGGACTGTTACTCCGCCCGCAAACGTTTCGGTTACTTCCCTTTCTCCGGGAACTAAGGTTATTATCAGTGTTGTAGCGGAAACGTTTATTGCCAGCAGCAAAACACTCACTGCCACCGCCATCGTCCCGATGCGCTGAACGAGCGCTTATCCTCTTCCGACCGGAAGTTATGCAGGAAAATTACGCATGATTTATGGCTTCCTGGTAACTACCGTTCCCGTAGCGGTATCTTTGACTTCAAATCCTTTTGCGGTTAATTGTTCACGTATGGCATCCGCTTCGCTGAATTTTTTTGCAGCCCGCAATGCAAACCGTTTATCTCCGAGCTGTTGGATTTCTGCGGGTATTTCCGCAACGGGTTTCCCGCTCACGTGTGCAAGATCGAGACCTAATACTTCATCAAAATCCAGCAACAAATCATATTTGTCACCTGCCGGAATATTTGATTTAACGACTTCCCATACAACCGATAACGCGCGGGGAAGATTTAAATCCAATGATAATGCATGTGTAAATGACTGCCTGTATTCATCTACTTTCCGTAATTTTTCCGGTGATAACTGTACCCGCTCTCCCTGCTGCATTTGTTCTCTAAGCGTAACGATGTGATTACGCAGCTCACGGAGTGCATTTTGGGCAGCATCCAGTCCGTTCCAGGTAAAATTAAGAAATGTGCGGTAATGGGCCGTAAGATACAGGTACCGTAACGCCAATGGGTCATATCCTTTAGCCTCTATGTCGGCTAAACGATAAAAATTTCCTTTACTTTTGGACATTTTTTCCCCGTCTACCTGAATAAATTGCCCATGAACCCAATATTCCACGAACGGAACTTTTCCGGTGGTAGCTTCACTTTGGGCAATTTCATTGGTGTGATGCACGGGAACCAAGTCCATTCCGCCGGTGTGTATATCTATCTGATCCCCCAAATGTTTTCTGATCATGGCAGAACACTCTATATGCCATCCGGGAAACCCTTTTCCCCAGGGACTGTCCCACTCCATCTGTCTGACAAGTTTCGGATCATCCAATTTGGAGTCAAATGCACGTCCCATCGGATAACTGAACTTCCACAGAGCAAAATCCGTTAAATTCCGTTTCTGCGGATTCATCTCCACACGGGCCCCGGCTTTTAGCTCTTCCAAATTCTGACCGGTTAATGCACCATAACCGGAAAATTTTGATGTATCAAAATAAATGCCGTCATCTATGACGTATGCATACCCTCGATCAAGTAACGCCTGTACCATAGCAATTTGTTCCGGAATATGTTCGGTTGGTTTCGGACGGACATCCGGTTCAAGCAAATTAAGCTTTGTACTGTCGGACAAAAATACGTCCGTAAAATATTTGGCAATATCCCATGCACTTTTTCCTTCCCGACGCGCACCTTTTTCCATTTTATCTTCTCCTGAATCCGCGTCGGACACCAAATGCCCCACATCCGTAATATTCATTACATATTTGACGGAGTAACCGGCGCGCTTTAACGCCCGCACAACCAGATCCGTGAGCGTATATGTCCGGAAATTTCCGATATGGGCATAATCGTAAACAGTCGGACCACAGGCATAAATACTCACCTGATTCGGTAACAGTGGTTTAAATTCGGCTATGGATTTGGTTAACGTGTTATAAAACTGCATAGTGGATAAACCTTCGCATACTGTTGTGACAGGTAGTATACCGCATAAACCTAATCACGGAAACGCCGACAATTAATCGTGCTTTACATTCTTTCCCAATTCGGATCCCTGCCGTTTAGCTTTAACGCCATACAGGTCACCTCGGGCTTTTTTACCGGAAGGCATGGGTATTGTATTTTGAGTTGCAGCTTTTTTCGCAGCCTGTTCTTTTTTCTGATTCTCTTCCATCTGAATCCGTTCCCAAATTGAAGGTTCACGCTGTTTCGGTTTAGGATGAATAAGTTCTTCCAGGGCTGCTCTGGCAATACTTTTTTTAATTTGAATATCACTTTCCTGATCTATAGATTCCCATGCAGTAGGATTGGCGGTTCGTTCATGCGGCATTTGCACGGACTTGGACGGAGATCCGTGTTGTCCTTTTTTCCCACCGGACATGCCTAAGCTTTCCAGTGCTTTTCCGGTAAGATCTGCCGGTACCTTTGCGGCTTCCGTGCCTATCTGTTTCCCGAGCTCTGACAGCTCCCCGATGATATTTCCTGGTCCTCCGGGCATAGTAAGCAATTAAACAAAGCCTAACTGCAATTTGGCATCTTCAGACATTTTGTCGGGTGTCCATGGGGGTTCAAACGTTAATTCCACCTCAACCCCTTTCACACCGTCCAGGGCACCGACCTTTGTTTTAATCGGTTCGGATATCAGATTAAATAACGGACAGCCGATGGATGTCAGGGTTACCCGCACCTCCACAATACCCTTATCCTTAAACGTGATGCCATAGATAAGCCCCAAATCCCACAAAGAGACTCCAATTTCCGGATCCGGGATTTCCTTTAACACGGTAATAACATCTGCTTCTGTAGCCATGTATTACCTAGCATACCACGCTCAAACCCCACCTGACCACTGGCAAATATAGTCCTATAGTATTTGACACCGGTATGCCGAAATGGTACACTTATATGCTGTTGCAAGTGTTACACCACACTACGCTTGGTACCAAAAACACGCTTGCAGTCGCACGCACCTTAACGCACAAACAATAAATCAGGTAGTTACGAGGAGAACGGATGTCAACAAACCAAAACCCAACACTCGGCGAAATCATCGACCAACACGGCGAGAAAGCCATTGGTATGGTATTCACCGCTGACGGCGTCATCGTACACGTCATCGTGGGATACTCCGACGAAGAAATACAAACGCAACTGCTACGTCCTGTGATTGACCCGGGCAACCATCATCGGGTATACAAATACCCTCACGATGTCCGAGTTTTGCTTCTTGACGGGAAAAGCGAAAAAGAAAGATCGCTGTTCCGCTGGAACGCTATCGCGGGAAGATACCCTAAGATCAACGAACGATATAACTGATTTAACGAATGTGCGAAAGGTGCAAAACAACTGAGCGTCAACAGACCTGCCCCGCGCAGACAATCTCCCTTGACGCTCTTTGTATTTCTCTTAACTTTTTTTCTTATCTATTTTATCCAATCCTAATCGCTTTACCCCGAAATATACCACCAACGCAATTACCAGGAAATCTATACCCGTATTTATAAACTTACCCCACATAATTTCTGCTGAACCTACTTTAAGCGACATGGTAGCTAAATCTCCGGCCGCACCCAGCAATATTCCTAAAACGGGATTAATAATATCCGAGACCAACGACGCCACTACTTTAGATACCGCGCCGCCGAGTATAAAACCTACCGCCAAGCCCACCACGCCCTGTTCTCTGACAAACTCCAGAAATCCTTTCATATAGTCCTCCTTTTTACGGGGTACTGTAAAACCCGTGATATAACACACTATTGTAGTAGATACAGAATGAAATACTAGGAGATTTAATACTAATACGTGCGTCTGCCCTCTATCGCCCTCGAAAGTGTGACTTCATCGGCATATTCCAGATCACCGCCGACCGGTAAACCATGTGCCAAACGTGAACAGGCAATTTGCCTGCCGTTGCTGTGCAATTCCACTTGTTTTTGGATGTACATGGCTGTAGCTTCCCCTTCCATATTCGGATTGGTAGCCAGGAGTACTTCAGAAATCCGGGAGTCCGGTGCTTCTATCCGCTTCAGTAAATCAGTTATATACAACTCATCAGGGCCAATATTATTGAGCGGATCAATATGCCCGTGAAGCACGTGATATCTGCCTCTGAATTTCCCGGTTCGTTCCAGCGACAAAACATCCGTCGGCTGTTCTACCACACAGACTATTTCCGTATCGCGTGCCGGATTTTCACAAATAACACACGGATCATTGTCTGCAATATTGCGGCATACGCTGCACAAAACGGTGGAAGTTTTTAAGGACTTTAAATAATCACCAAACTTATCCAGATCCCCCTGAGGCACATGCAACAGATAAAACACTAAACGCTGTGCGGTTTTCGGACCAATGCCGGGTAACCGTTCAAACGATTCAATCAGTCGTGATACTGCTTTGGGAACTATTTCCATGGGGTTATTTTACCCGACTACTCCGGATAATGCCTGGGCAATTACCGGAGCGAGTGACGCCACTTTCAACTTAGAAAACCGCTTTTCCGGGGGAATTAAGATTGAGTCAGTGAGAATAACCGTTTCCAATGGCGCTGCTTCCAGATTCTTGGCAGCCTCTCCGGTCATAACAGCATGCGTCGCACACACGACGACACTTTTAACGCCTGCGGCTATCAACGACTTAGCGCTGTTTACAATGGTTCCGCCGGTAGAAATAATGTCGTCTACAATAATGGCGGTTTTACCGGAAACATCACCGATGATCTGAAACGTTTCACTCTGATCGTACCGATCCAGATACCGCTTCTTTTCCATTACTACCATAGGAACATCGAGGGCATATGCAAAATTCCGAGCGCGTTTAACTCCACCGACATCAGGTGAGATCACCACGGGATTTACCAATTTTAATTTTTTGACTTCATCGGCAAGAATGGTTAATGCAGCCAAATGCGTAACCGGAACCTGAAAAAATCCCACGATGGCGTCATTGTGCAAATCGACAGACATAACTTCGCGATACTTGGAAATTTCCAACATTTTAGCAATCACCCGCGCAGAGACCGGCTCCCCCACCCGATGCTGCTTATCCTGACGGGAGTAGCCCATATAGGGCACGACTGCTATCATCGTTTTGGGTGCACTCCGTCTGATCGCATCCCCCAGGAGTACCATTTCCATGACATTATGGTCTATGGGATTGCTGAGTGAATTTAACACCACAACCGTTTTATCCCGTACATCCTCCTGAATCCACGGACGTAATTCACCATCGGCAAATCTGGTTAAGTCTACCTTCCCGAGTTGAATACCGAGTTTTTCGGCTACTGCTGCAGCTAAGGGTTGATTACTACTTCCGGAAAACAAAATAAAGTCCCGCATATGTTGCTATGGTATACCGACCAATCCCTGCTTTGCAACAACTCCGCAGCAAAAAACAATACGCACGGCAAGATTACTATTCGTGTACCTCACCGAAGTAATATTCAAACACAATTCCTTCATTTCCCACCCGGTACGGAACCGAAAAATCAGACAGCGCAGTAGTATATTCCGAACGCGCACTTTCCGTTTCCATGGCAGCATACATACCGTTCGTCATGTCCGGTAACCAGGTTTGTCTGTGCCAGGATGAACCGTACCAGTAACACAACGACGTAAGTAACCCCTGCTGCCAGGGAGTAAAATCATGTTCTATACCGGACAAGGCCGACAGGTTAAACCTGTCTTTCGATAACAGCGCATGTACCAGCAAAACATCTACGGAGTGCTGCCACCCGGGAGAATTAATACCGTACAGATTCAGCCGGATATCCGTTATCGATGGCTCTACCGGTTCCGGCGGAATCTCAATATGGATACTTTTAGGTTTTTCGTTTTTCCGGCGGGACAATTCCTCATTCAGTACGGTGTTCACATATAATAAATCGTCCGGAGTCTTAATATCGCGGATAGCGGACAATACATCACTAGAGTTATGCTCATGATGAAGTTTATAGAGGATACGCTGACGACGGTATGGTGCACTGAAAAAATCCAACGGACGACGGAGAAACCGTTCCATCAGGTTGTCACCCCAACCGAAAACTCATCTTCCACATGCGGTTTACCGAATTCCTTCCAGGCCGATAAACCCCGGAGAAATATTTCCATAAATTTATCATCGCCTCCGGATGAACCGGGAGAAAATGCCAGTTCGCCCTCCCTGACGGCAAAAGTTCCATCGGAAAAAAACGCTGTCCGCTTCATACCGTTTAACGTTATCGTTAATGGTTTGCCCACTTCCAAAGACAAAGCCGATCGGCGTACGGAAGTTTTTATATTGCCATAACCGTCTATCCAGGCAATTTTATTTTGGGGGACGTCCGGAATAGCAGCTAACGGCATACTATTTCCATGAAATTGAGCATCTCCCCGTAATATGCCGATCACCGCTTCCGGATAAAAATCCCGGGAACGAAACTGTGATCCTTTATTGGCTACATTAACCGCGACAAATTCTGCAATGAATGGTTTTACAAAGGAAAAACAATACCCTGCGTTTACCCCGATAATTTGGACACCGTTTTTCAGTTTTGCGTAAACTAACCGTTCGCCTTCGTTGTTTTCCCGGGATTCCTTCCTGTCTTTGCGGGGCGCGGTATTTGTGTATATCCCCATGCCGGGCAACGCATTCACCATGGCATACTGATATGTCCAGAAGCCGGTGGACAGGGTGCTGAAAGCCGGCACACTGGTCGGATGCACGCGCACACCGGGTGCTAACAGTTGTAATTTCTGAATTACTTCCCCGAACGCCGGATCACCCACACCGTAATCGGCCACGAGTTGAATAAAGGCTGGTTCGTTCATATGCGGATTATAGCAAATAACCGTACGGCATATCCTGACGGGATATGTTACCGGTTATTTTAGCATTTCGTAGTATACTACATGCATGAAATTATTCGGAAGTCGTCCCACCATTGGACTGGCCCTGGGTTCAGGCGGAGCAAAAGGTCTCGCGCACATTGGTGTCATTAAGGTATTGGAGCGCGAAAATATTCCGATAGACTACATTGCCGGAACAAGCATTGGCGCTTTAGTAGGAGCTGCTTACGCGTCAATGAAAGATATCCATAAATTGGAGCAACTGGCTTTACAACTTAACTGGCCACAGCTATTACCTATTTTTTTGGAACCTTCTATCCGCCACGGATTGCTGCGCGGTCAACGTATTAGTACCCTAATTCAAAAATATGTAGACGAAGATTTTTCCGGCTTAAAAATTCCGTTTACGGCAGTAGCTACGGATCTGGTTGGCGGAAAAACGGTAACTTTCAGTAAGGGCAATTTAGTGGACGCTGTCCGGGCCAGCATTTCTATACCGATACTGTTTAAACCGGTACTTAAAGACGGCATGATATTGGTAGACGGCGGTACGTCCATGCCCGTCCCCGTACAGGTTGTACGTGACATGGGGGCAGACATAGTTATTGCAGTAAATGTAAATGAAACGTATGCGGATATTGTTCCCGAACAAAAATACGGATTTAATACACTTATAAGCCGTTCCGTGGCGACACTTACACTGCATTTGGCAAGGGAGAATGCGCAACTAGCGGACGTCGTAATTTATCCAAAAGTCGGTACGGTAGGACTCTTCAGCAAATTTATGACGGCAAAAGGTAGTGCCGCCGTCATCAAATCCGGTGAAATTGCTACGGATGAAGTTCTTCCAAAAATTCTACAGTGTATGTCTGTCCGTCAGCCAGGAATTCTCCCGCAGGTTAAACGGTATATCGGGAAAATAATACCGGGATAACGTATACCCCGCACGGCAGTATTACACGGAAGCGGTATCCGATTCCGGTTCTTCCTGATCTTCTATATCGGGTAAACCCAGCACTCGGTTTTTTACCGAACGTGGTAGTACGGTATTTAACCTTACCTCCTCCTGAAAGTTCGCATATACGGAAGTATCCGGAGTATGCTGGTCACGGAGCAAAAGGAGAAATTCTACAAATGGTTCAGCAGATTCCAATTGGTCCCTGGTTGGCTTTTGCGTTGGGACGTCCCGGGCAATGTTTGCCTGCCAAGCCATTTCTGCTGCCACAACCTGCAGATATGGACGCAACCTTCCTGACATTTCCGAAACCAGCAACTGCCGGGCATCCGTGTCGGCATCCGTATAATATCCCCAGAACAGTTGGCCCCATCGTTTCCATAAAGGATTTTCCGTCTCGTGATACCGGAAGGCCGGACTGGGACAGGAGGAAACGAAATCAACCAGGGAAACAGCATCAACGGCACCGATACGTAATTTAACCGTATCTATGCGATGCATAACGCGTTCGGGTAGAACCCGCCGCACGGTATAACCAATTCCGGTCTCTTTGCCCATAGATACAGGCAGGGAAAGTTACGGAGTATTATGTTCCTTCTTGCCAACTGTTAAGATAATGCGTCTGTTCTTTGGTAAGTTTATCGAATTTTACTCCCATTGCAGCCAATTTGAGCCTGGCAATTTCCTTATCCATTTTGGGCGAAATCGTATACACTTTCACGCGCAAATTTCCGCGGTTCTTTACGAAAAACTCTGCCGCGAGCGCCTGATTGGCAAAAGACATGTCCATTACTTCTGCGGGATGACCTTCCGCCGCCGCTAAATTAATTAACCGCCCTTCTCCCAGCACATTACGTTTCGTGCCGTCCGGTAACGTATATTCTTCCACGAACGGCCGGATTTTGCGTTTGGACTTTGCTTTCTTTTCCAATCCTTCCAACGCAATTTCCACGTTAAAATGTCCGGAATTGGCAATGACGGCGCCGTCTTTCATTTTCATAATATGATCGAGCGAAATTACCCCTTTGTCTCCCGTTACGGTAACGAAGAAATCCCCAACCTTGGCTGCATCCGCAATCCGCATAACCTGGAATCCGTCCATGACCGCTTCCAGTGCTTTGGTAGCATCTACTTCCGTAACAATGACATGGGAACCCATACCACGGGCACGTGACGCGAGTCCGCGACCGCACCAGCCGTATCCGCAGACTACAAATGTTTTCCCGGCCAAGAGCATATTGGTTGCCCGCATAATTCCGTCTAACGTTGATTGACCGGTACCGTACCGGTTGTCAAATAAATGTTTGGTATCACTATCGTTTACGGCAAAAACCGGAAGCATTAATGCTTTATCTTTCTCCATGGCTTTCAGACGGATGACGCCGGTGGTAGTTTCTTCACTGGAGCCGATAATTTCCGGTAATTGACTCGATCGCTCTTTATGCAGCAAGGAAACTAAATCCGCGCCGTCGTCCATGGTTATGTGCGGATGAATATCCAGCACCGCATTTAAGTGTTTATAGTATGTTTTGGTGTCTTCACCTTTAATGGCATATGTGGGGATACCGTATTCTTTTACCAATGCCGCTGCCACGTCATCCTGGGTAGACAAGGGATTACTCGCACACAAAGCAAGTTCAGCACCGCCGGCTTTCAACACGATCATTAAATTAGCCGTTTCCGCGGTTACATGCAAACAGGCTGCCAATTTAATTCCCTTTAACGGTTTCTCCTTAAGGAATCGTTTTTCGAGAAGCTTTAAAACCGGCATTGATTGTCCGGCCCACTCTATTCTGTTTTTTCCGGCCGTAGCCAGAGCTAAATCTTTTACATCATGATTCATACTTTGTGCCATATATCCTCCTTTAGGGGATGTGCAATATAGAACAGTATTATACCGTCATATTACCGTATTAGGAAGAGTGACGAGAAAACTCCGGCTTATGCTCGTTCTGTGGTTGGTGTGACTACCCCTGACGTACACGGCAGATCAGGATTGAAGAATAAACGGAATAATTCTGTCGTCGGATAGATCGTGTACCGCCAAATCGGGTTTAGCGTTCACCAAATCCGTATAGGGAATTCTTCCGGTAGCGGTAGCGATCACCCTGGCGCCTATCGCCCTGGCACAGTCGATATCACGGGTGGTATCTCCGATTATAATGATATCCCGCGGAATAAATTCTACGCCAAAATGATTTTTTGCCCGTGGCAGGGCCTGCGCGGCAAGCTCAGTTCGTTTTCCTGCTTCGTTTCCGAATAAACCGAAGGGGAAAAATTGCTTCATATTCAAAATTTCCAACTTCAGCCATCCCAACTTTACGTAATTACCGGTAAGAACGCCCATATGCGTTTGTTCCCAGAGTGTCTCCAGTAAAGCCCGTGCATGGGGTAACTCGTATGCAGCATATTCCTTCCGGTCTACATGTTCGTGAAAGTAGATAAATGCCGCCTCGTAGGCGACATCCAATCGTTCGAGAATAACGGACTCCGCGACACCACAGAACAGCATCTCTTCCAAAAACAGCTGTCGGTCTATGGCGCCTTCGTGCATATCCCATCTAACCTGATGATCAACGCCGTACACGGATTTAAACGCATGATCAAACCGTTTGCGTAACTTCTTATCACCGCTTTTAATTAACGTACCGTCAATATCGAAGAGCACTAATGGTCGTTTCATATGCAAGTATTTATGCTAGCACAATTGAAACAGCCGCGTAAGTATGCTCGGTTCTCTACCCTGCGTATCCCGAGGTGTGACGTATTTCTGCCAGAACGGATGAGCCCAGATAACGGGAATGGTTCCATCGCTGACCCGCTTAGTGCCACAAAAAAATCCGCTGTTACCGATGCATTTTCGGATAGCGGATTTGTGTTCGACATCTGCCTGCGCTTAACGATATGGGTCCGAAAATACTGCGTATTTCCGGAGTAATGTCGTTAAGCGAAAGCGGTAAAGGAAAAAGAAAAAAGTGAATAAAAGGATGAATCAAAAAAGAATAGCTACGGAAACGTAGGTCGGGAATCAGCCTGGGCCGATTCCCTTCCATCCTACGATGTACTTGTGGGGGCGAACCTCTCGGCTCACCTACGACATGTGTACTGCACGCAACCTTGCTGGTCGGCTCGTCTGCCTAGCTGGTGGCGGCGTGCGCTTCGGGGGTGTTCGGCTGATGATCGTGACCGGATGACTGCTCGCGCCAGATGGTGTTGAAACGACCTTCTTCACGGCGACGGCGGTGGACGGTGCGACAACTCTGCCTCAGACCTTGGTACAACATCATGAAACCTCCTCACAAATACGTTTTCGTTCACATCTTCACCAAAACGGCTGGATGCGGAAGCAAGGCCCTATTCGGTGCCTTTTCTCCTTTCGGATGTTTTATTCCTTTACAGTGCTCCCACAAAGATACACTTATATCCTTGTCGGAACACTGTAGTCTTTTCTTTATCTTCACGTGTTAATGTACGAACACAGTCAAAATGTAATGCATATTACAATCTGTGTCAATAGTGAAATATATTCGGCTCAACACGTGCAGATATTTACAGTTTTACGGCAGTACCGAAGTTTTCCGTGTAGCGTTTCATAAACGCTGCGGGGGTAAATGTATGTGTTTGCGTTCCGTATTTTTCTACCGTATATACCGCAGCAGTAGAACCCATTTGTCCGCATACTTTCAGATCGTAGCTCCGTAAATACCCTGCTAAAAAACCAGCCCGGAAGGCATCGCCTGCTCCGGTAGGATCACTGGTGTTGTCAGGCCGGGCAACAGCACAATGCACACTTTCATAACGGGTTTCTATAATTGATCCTTTTCCCGCCAGTGTCGTAATGACGAGCGGAACCATTGTCCGTAATTCCTCATGACTAACTTCCAGTCGTTGTTCTATTAACGCTATTTCATAATCATTCCCGATGAGTATCTGCGCACGGGTAATCCCCTCCCGAAGTTCTTCCAAAGGGAAATCCGCAATCTGGAACGCAGGATCAAATAAATATGGGATATTCATTTTTGCAGCCTGCCGGGCATACGATATCATCGCCTTCGCATCCGTGGGTGCCACTACGATAAATCCGACTTTTTCTTTTACTGCCGAGAGATTGAGTTTGGCCGCGTATTTGGCTCCGCCGGCGTAGAAAGCACCGATTTGATTATCATCCTGATCAGTGATCACAAAATACGAACCCATAGATACGTCCTTATGCACGGATATATACTTAGCCGAAATTTTCTGTTTCTTTAAGTGTGCTTCGTATAGGGGGAAATCATTCCCTGCAGGTGACACAATAAGCGGATCGATACCCAGCAATTTCAGTGAATATGCAATGTTACCCGCTGTACCGCCGAATTGCCGGGAGAGATGATCGACCAGGAAAGATAACGACAGCTTATGAATTTTTTCCGGCATTATCCGGTCAGCAAACTTGCCGGTAAAATCCATAATATAATCGTAAGCAATTGTCCCGGTAACAATAACACGTTGATTCATTACATTCCCATCCCTTTACTCATTTCGGCAAGTTTCATGGCTGCCGCCTGTTGGGATTTTTTAATCGCGTTATTAAAAGCCCGTTTCACGTTTTCGGCAGGAACTCCGTCAATTTCTACTGATTTTACATTTTGGTTTCCGGTAATTACCAACTTTACGTTGCCTTCCATAACCTCAAACTCCTGTTGTTCAAGCGCCGCCTGAATCTGTTGGGCTTGTTTTCGCATAGAATTTAGGTCTCCTAAAGCTTTAAATGGGTTTTGCATACTGCTCCTTTCCGGCAATTATTTTTTGCCGAGCACAACTTCCACTTTTACGGGTTCACCAAACAATTTTTTAAGCGTGCCTGCCAAACCGTCCTTTACCTTTGAATCTGACAATCGCTCCTGATGGAACGTGTAAAACGCTTCGATGGTAACTATACCATTTGCTACCGCTTTTGGTCTAGTAGACCGGAGCATTCCGGCCGCGGAGTGATTTACCGTTTTCATGGCGTCTATTATTTCCTTCCAGTATTCCTGCAGTTTTTCCAACGTAATCAATCCGGTAGAGATAGGGGCAATTTCCACTTCCGGTACTGCTTCCCGAACCGTCGGCGCGGGAACGGATGATTTTGCCGCAGGAACGGCATGTGCAACTGGTGCGGACGGAACCGGTGCCGGTTTTTGCGGCGGCAATACCGGTGGTACTGCTTTCGGTTTACTCACTGCACCGGCTTCACAGAATTCTACAACGGCTATTTCTATGGGTAGCTGCGGAATAGACGTATATCTCATTTCCCCGTAGGCAAGGGATAATTTTCTGATAACATCAGTTAAATCCGTGAGGACCCAACCTGTTGCGGCTGAGCCCGTAACCTGCGCGGTAAGTCTTTGCTCTAACCCTGCCAGTACCTGAGTTAAAAATGATTTACAATCTTTTCCTTCCGTTACCGCAGTATTCAGTAGTGTTAATGCCTGTTTTGCCTGTCGTTTTAATACCGCATCCGTAAACTGTACGATAGTATCCGCGTTGCTCATGGACAACACGTTTTCCACTTCCGTTCGTGTTACCGTGTTGGCTGACAATCCTACCTGCTCAAGCAATTTCACTGCGTCCCGAAATGACCCATCGGCAATATTGGCAATCAAATCTACTGCCTCCGGCGTTATATCTATTTTTTCTGAAGCAGAAATCCTGTTAAGCACACCGGAAATTTCTGCCAGCGTCGGCCGCTTAAACACCAGAGTCATACAGCGAGACTGAATCGTAGCGGGAACCTTATGTTGGTCGGTAGTTGCGAGTATAAATACGGCGTGACCGGGAGGTTCTTCCAGTGTTTTCAACAACGCATTAAAGGCGCCTGTCGATAACATGTGCACCTCATCGATAATATATACCTTCCACTTCCCGCGACTGGGAGACAGCATTATTTTATCCCGTAAATCCCGAATATTATCTACTCCGGTATTACTGGCTGCATCTATTTCCAATACGTCTATATAGTTACCGTCGGCAATACCCACGCAGGCTTCACATGCGCCGCAGGGCTCTCCGCTTTTTTTGGGATTTTCACAGGTAAATAACTTTGCAATTAACCGCGCAGCAGTGGTTTTTCCTGTCCCCCGGGTTCCGCAGAATAAAAAAGCATGGGGCAATTCCGTTTTTTCTTTTTTCAGAAAAGAATGTAATGTATCGCGGACCGACGCGTTATCCAATTCCGCGAACACACGGGGCCGGTATTTTCTATAGAAGGACATGGAGTACAGTATAGAAGGAATTCGGAAAAAAGGAAAACCCCCTATTCCGAAAAAACACCGGTACTATTCGGGATGATGTATCCCCAAAAGGTGATCCAAACCATGCAGCACAAGTTCAACTATTTTGGCATCGACCATTTTGTTTTCATGCGCAGCTTCCAGGACTGCCTGCGGATAAGAAACGACGATGTCTCCCAAATACAGGGTATTATCCGGAGGATTCACAAAGGGGTAAGCTTTCTGAGACGGATCATTTTGGGGAAACGAAAGCACATCGGTAGTATCTTCTATTTTCCGGTAACTTGAATTAAGATCTTTCATTCGTCGATCACCCACTATCGTAACGCTGACTTCCACGTTTCCTTTTACCCGTTTTTCCAAAGCTGCCGTAACGGCTTCCTTTACCACTTTGGTAGGAACCGGGAAATGTGATTCTGTTTGAAAGAGAACGGAAATAGTAGTCATGGGTAAACTGCTAACGGACAATGTAATCGTTTAGCTATCGGACAGAATAACTTTGTATTTACTTCGGTTGCATGAGGGACCGGATCATCGTTGATATCCGACCGCCATCGGCACCATCACCTGCGGCTTCCTTAGCCGCCTTCATGAGCAAACCGAAATTTGTTTCTCCGCCGGCAACAATCGGTGCGACTATTTGTTTTAACTCATCATCAGATAACTGTTTCGGCATATAATGCTCCAAAACAGCAAGCTGTGCCGATTCCTTCTCAACCAGGTCCTTCCGTCCCGCACGACCAAACGCATCAATGGATTCCCGATGGCTTTTAACCTGCTTTTTTACGGATTCGAGGACGTCAGCATCAGTGAGTGCCGATTCACCCGTAGCTCCGTATTTCGTAATGGCAGCATTTTTGATTGCCGATATGAGAAATCTGATGGTTTCCACAGCAACAGCATTCCCCTGTTTCATGGAATCAGTTAAATCTTTTCGCAATTGAGTCATCAGCATAAAAATTCCGACAAACTTTACGGTCGATTCGGATGCCGCAAACGTCGCTCAAGTTCACGTCGTTTTTCTTTTCGAACTTCAGCTGGTTTCTGATAAAACTCTTTCTTTTTCAAGTCCTGTAATATTCCTTCAGATAATACTTTCCGAGTAAACTTCCGGATTAATGCATCGGAAGAATCGCCCGGTTGTGCTTTTACAACCACCATACAGTAAAACTACACCCCCTTTAAAAATTCATTTCGCAGAATTTGCGCTATTTGCTCTTGATCGGAACCGTTACTTTGCCTCGATCTTTCGGATACCGTCACCCGTTCGGCGTACTGCGGGACTATCCACAGATGCGCGTGTGTAACTTCGTGTCCGAAACTCGAGAGCGTAACATGATCCGCTCTTAATACCGGTATTATACCACGGATAATCCGTTGCGAGGTAGTGAAGAACGCTCCCATATCCGGAAGCTCATAGATCCAACGATAATGCTGTTTCGGCACTAATTGCAGGTGGCCTCTTGTCCGTGGATATTTATCCAAAAAAGCGATAGTGAAAGCATCCTCGTAGACAATATGCGCAGGTGCAGCCCCCGCGACAATCTTACAAAAAACGCACGACGTATCTTTTACCATGACGTTTTCTTGTCCCTGTTACAGTTTGTATCCGATGGTCCGTAAAAAATCCTTCCTTGCCTGTTCTCCTGCTTTATCCTCAACTCCGAGAGGTGAAGCACCATCTATAACACCAAGTACTCCCCGTCCCTGATCCGACTCGGCTACGACTACTTGTGCGGGGTTTGCCGTCGCGCAAAAAAGACGCACAACTTCCGGAACGGCTTTAATTCCATTTACCACATTTATGGGAAAAGCATTATCCAAAAACACAAAGAACGTGTGGCCACAACCGACTGCCCGGGCGTTCTTCACCGCCAATTCCATCATTTCCGCACTGGTTCCGGTTTTTCGGATTAACCGTGGTCCGGAAGCCTCGCAAAAAGCTACACCGAATTTTATTGCGGGAACGGATGAAACTAACGTTTCATGAAGATCCTCTACCGTTTTTATGAAATGCGATTGACCGAAGATAAAATTTTTGGCATCTGGGTTTATAATCTGCACCAGTTCTTGTTTTAGAGCACCTGCCATAGACCTCCTTATTTTTTGAATACGTCTATTATTTCCGCCAGCGGACGCATGGATGGACGCATATCAGGATTTTTACTGCTGCCGTTTAATACCATATGATGACTGGCATGCAAAAACCAGGTAGCTTGCGGTTCTGCGGCTTTTAACATTTCATAATACGGCGCTAGGTCGACATGGTCTTGTGGCAAAGCCTTAATCCTCAGGTACCCTTTCTTGGGATCTTTCCGGATCACCATAACATATCCCATTTTCTGTCCCAGGTGCACCACCTCGTCGTTGGTCGTTTCGATGGCGAGGGCTTTGCCCCACTCGCAGGTAAATGAAATACCTTTTTCCGTCAACTCTTTTTCCGCCCATACCTTATTTTGAAATGATTTATATACCGCATCTAAACAATCCATTGCTAAAGCCACAATTTTAAGCGGATCGTCATGATAAATTAACCGCCATCCGTCTATTTGGGTGACCAGCGAAAAATCCCAAAAATCCGCCGTCGGATTCGGATAGAATACCTCACGAAAATGATCCACATCGTTTACCACCTGAACCAAACGCAGGAGTGCGGGGTCATCACCGTGTAACTGTTTAATTTCCTCGTATACTAGCCGGGCGGCGCAGGTATCGGCATTTGTTTGATGGTGATCGTATTTCCCGAATCCCGTATCTACATGCCTGATTTCCGGATCAGCATCGGGAGGCATACCTTTTAAAGTGGTACCGGCGGGAACAAACGCCACTACCGCTTCTTCCCATCCGGGAATAAATGACTTCGTTAACCACACGCTGGTTAATGCATCCAAATCAGGACCGATATGTGTGACTACTGTTTTCATACGATTACCCGCTAGTATACCTGAAGCACTTCCGGACAACAATCAGAGGGTACTACTTATGCAGATTGCGAATACGGCAGACCACTGCTGAATTTTTCCCACACATCAGCAAACATTCCCGCTTGCATTGCAGGCGCGAGCGGTGCAAGGACATCGCTGTTATCAGTATAAAATGTTCCATACAAGCGCAAGCCTATATCTACCGTCCGCCGCAAATACCCCCTCGGGGAAAGCAATGTCTGCTGTAATTCCGTCGTGAGTTGTAGTCTGCGGGTATCGTACGTATCTACACTCTGCATCGCATCCAGATCAAAATCGGATATCTGATGCAAATCCATAGCTTCATACCCCGGAGGCAGGCTGCCGGTCAACGTCTGAATATCTTTAAGATATTGCATTCGCAACCCGCGTTGGAATATATGGTCAAGTGCCGTCGCTCTTCCGGCAAATTCCGCAACATCAAACTGACCTGATTGTACCAATATTTGCCTGAGATCCGGTGTTACCCTGTTTTCAGCCAAAAACCTATCCTGTGACTCGGTTAATGATCCGAATACCGTTACTGCCTGCATAAATCCCAACGCACCAAATCCGTCATTCGCCGCTTGTCTGATAACAGGTGACGTACTTTGCAGAAACGTAGCGTATAAATCTGCTTGCCCCAGTGAAGAAAACCTTGGATGTTTGGCACTTAAATCTGCCATAGCCGTTATCACTTTTTTGGACTCGTTTACGGCTGCCACACTTACCCCTTTACCGGTTTTTAACCCAACCCGTTCAATCATGACAAACCATTGGCGGGTTCTTTCAAAATTGTATGATTGCACCGTCGTCTGCCGTTCGGATGACCTGATGGCGGTTGCGGCTTTCCGAAATTCTATAACCGTTGGACTTTCCAGTGAAGAGTATAAATCGGAAATTGCCGTTTCATTTCCTGCGAACGCAGCCTGTTCCAAAGATACTTGCCGTAAGGTAGTCCGCGGTTGATGAATCAACCGCGCGGTAAAGCCTTTGGCCACTGAGAACCATGATGGGTGCTTAAATGTTTCCAACATAAAATATCGTACGCCCCTGTGAGGCGTACGATATTATACTATAAGTCTATAGACAACGATACCACAATGTTAATACGACTGTCCGAATAACCATCGGTGTCGTGCGGGATTCCCGCAATGGACACAAACACCCTGCTCTTCCGGTGCGTTTAGCGGCAGACAGCGGGTTGTCGCATGAGTTTCCGCTTTAATTTTTGCTTCACAGGCAGCGTCTTCACACCATAATGCGCTTAAAAATCCACGGGATGTCTCCATGGCTGTTTTAAATTCATCAAACGTATTAATGATATGCGTATTAGCCTGCAAAAATTCTTTAGCTTTTTGGAAAAGTGCTTTCTGGATTATGTCCAATAGCTTCTGCGTTTCCACCAGTGCGTATATCCGATCCACGGTAACTTTTTCTCCCGTATCGCGCCTCGCGATAGTCACTATGCGTTTTTCTACTTCCGCTGCACCTACTTCGTACCGCACTGGTACACCTTTTACTTCCCAATCGTTAAACTTGCGACCGACGCTTTGCTCCAATCGGTGATCAAGTTTTACCCGTACTCCGCCATTCCGCAGGGTGTCGCATAAATCCTCACAGTATTCAATAATTTTATTCTCATCTGCACCTTTCTTGAGTATGGGTATAATCACCACTTCTATAGGTGCAATTTTAGGCGGTAGTATAAGTCCGTTATCATCGCCATGTGTCAGGAACAATCCTCCCATACTTCGGGTAGACAAGCCCCATGACGTTTGCCATACATGGTCTAATTTTCCCTCTTTATTCTGGAATTGAATATGAAAGGCCTGAGAAAAATTCTGTCCCAAATTATGAGAGGTTCCGCTCTGTAAAGCCTTTCCATCCGGCATGAGCGCTTCTAACGTGTACGTACTTTTAGCGCCGGCAAACCGCTCCGAAGCACTTTTTGTTCCAAGCACAACAGGAATGGCGTAATACTCTTCGTATATGCGACGGTACCACTCTAACGCGGTAAGTACCATGTCCATGGCGTCTGTTTCATCGGCATGGGCGGTATGACCTTCCTGCCAGAGAAATTCCGTGGTCCGTAAGAATAAATACGTACGCTTTTCCCAACGTACGACGTTATTCCACTGATTGATCTTCATGGGAAGATCGCGCCAACTTTGAATCCATTTTGCATACATTTCATACATAATAGTTTCCGATGTGGGACGAACGACCAGAGGATCCGCCAGTTCTTCTCCTCCGCCTATAGTGACTATTGCCAGTTCCGGCGCAAATCCTGCTACATGCTCCTTTTCCCTATCCAATAAAGATTTGGGTATGAATAGCGGAAAGTATGCGTTCTCCACACCCTTTTCCTTCATCATACGGTTAAAGACTTCCTGTACCCGTTCCCAAATAGCATATCCATAGGGACGAATTACCATGGTGCCTTTTACGGGAGCATAATCGGCGAGTTCCGCTTTAACCACCACATTGGTATACCAATCAGACAAATTTTCACTCTTCTTTTTCAATTCCTTCTTTTCAAATGCTTGTGCCATATTCCTCCTTAAAATAATTTACCGCCTATACGTACATCTGCTAAATCCGGTACCGCCAAAACGCATTCACCGTTTTCATCCGGCACACCGAGTGTTAATACTTCGGAAATAAACGGACCGATTCGGCGTGGCGGCAGGTTTACTACTCCCAATACCAGTTTGCCCGCAAGTTCCGCTTTCGTGTACCGCTGGGTAATTTGTACGCTCGATTGTTTCGTACCGATTTCCCCACCAAAATCTATAACCAGTTTGTACGCCGGTTTACGCGCTTCCGGAAAGTCCTGTACGGACACAATCTTTCCTACCCGTATATCTACTGCCTGAAATGCCGTATAGGTATCCATTTTGCCCTCCTTTTCCACAAAAAAATCGCCCTTACTCTACTGCACTAGCAATAGATCAAGGACGACATAGTCGTGGTACCACCTTGTTTTAGGGAAAACACTTCCCCCTCACCCTGCTCTACAAAAGTTTGCGACACAGGCGCTATCTGTTTACGGTTTTGCCTCCGTCACTTTTAATTACCATTACTTTGGTGTTCAAGTGCAACGCTGGAATGACACCCTTTGGTTTAATCCCTATTGTCCCGACCGGATTTCGGAACTCTGCGTTTGTATACTGCTTGCTAAATTGTACGGCCAACCCGAACGACTGTCAAATGCACGGGACTTATGGCACGGGGGTCTGTTCAGGAGTCGCTGTAGGTGCCGGTGTCTCGGTAGGCGGCGGAGCTGTTGGCTGAGGTGTAGTCGGTATGGTGGGCACCGGCGTGACAGTAGGAACAGGCGAAACGGTAGGCATAAATGACTGTTGCTTCTTTTCGGAGTTCTTCCCTTCACCCTGATCCTGTTTATCTTGTGATTTAGTTTCCGTAACCGCGCTTGCAGCAGCCGCTGGGGCCATACCCGCACCGGCAGTATGTATGGAACCATCTACGGGTGGTATTCGTGTGGGTGTCGGCGTCAGGGTTGCTGTTGGCGTAGGGGTTACTTCGGGTTCCGCGGACGCGGCAGTAACGGTTTCCATTTCCAAAATGGTTTCTTCTATGGTTTGCTGAGTTTGTTCTATTTGTTGCACGACCTGATCTATTTCGGCATCACCCGTCTGACCGGTTTGCGGTGTATTCGTCGTTCCCGGAGTGGGTGTCGGTGTGGTGTACGTATTGGAGTTTCCTGTCGTACTTTTTGATGCGGTAGTATTCCCCTTTGTTGTTGGCGTCGGAGTCGCAATACCGGGTTTATTTGCTATCGCCGTTTTGGCTACCACGGTACCCGTATTTTTGCTAACTGATGCGGGACCTGTCTTTGACGTAGCTACCAACGTTTGTTTTTGGGCTTCAAGCGATGCTGCCATAGTATTTAGCGTCACAATATAATCCTGAGCAAGTGCAGCCTGAGTTTTCTGATCCTTCGCATGGGAAATAACTTCTTTGGTGGTTACTACCTGCTGATCTACATACGTTAACCCTTTTACGGATGCCTTATCGGAAAGTAATCGGCTGGCTTCCGCAAAACGACGTTCCGTACGTTTAACCGAAATTGCACCTCTGGCTTCTTCGGAAGGACTAAGAAACGTAAACGCTGCATCCTCAAGAGTAAGCTTTACCGCATACAACGGATCTCCGGGGAGACTACTCCAGGACGCAATAGCCATAACGGTAGGGGCAAGGAAAAAAAATAAAGCCGCCCACGTCAAATAATTCAGCACGTGACGCATTACTACTACAGTAATAAAGCCGGACAGGCGTGTCAATGCAACAGAATTACTACCAGGTAAAATTGTATCCGTAACAGGTAGCCGTTTATGTAGTTTTTAGAAGCCGCGGAACAGTCGGAGGATATCGTTTATCGAAACCAGCACGATAAGACTAAGAAGAATAATCATACCTATTTGATGTGCATTACGCTCGAATGCCGGCCGCACCCGTTTACCCAATACCGCTTCTACAAGTACAAACAGAAGTCTGCCACCATCCAGGGCCGGGATGGGTACGGTATTTAAAATAGCCAAACTCAGTGACAGGATACTAATTAAATTCAGGACGGCATCAATACCTATTTTTCTGGCTTGTCCGGTGATCTGTGCAATTCCAATCGGGCCGGCAACTTCTTCCGCTACATTTCCCTGTTGCGTAAGTAACCGTACCGGCAAAGACGCTATTGAGGTAATCATTTCCTGTCCGCGACGCAGCGTAACACCCACGGCAGTAAACGGCGCCCGGTACCAGGGTACTTTTAATAAAACGGAATCATAGTCTATAGCTAACCCCAATGCTCCCTGTCCTTCCGGCGGATTTTTTCTCGGCGTTAACGAAACATCAAACGATTTTCCCTCACGGAGAACGGTAACCGTCATAGGTATACCAAGACTTAATTTCGTATTTGACTGGAGGTCTTCCGGTCTTTTGGTATGGATCTTCGCCATTTTTCCGGATTGCGTTACGGTAACGGCAATAATTCTGTCTTCCGGAAGAATTCCGGCCATAGACGCGGGACTATCGGGCGCCACATTTTTTACGTACACTCTTGGCACCGGTTCCTGTATTCCCCACGTAACCAATATTGATGTGAGTGCTACTGCCAGCAGGAAATTCATGGTTACACCAGCGAGCAAAATAGCGGACCGTTCCAATTTAGTCCTGGCCCAAAAGTACTTTTGCAACTGCTGCTTGGTATGGCCCTTTTCGTGTTTCTGAATTTGACCATCCTCCTCATCTTCACCGGCCAGACGGACAAAACCACCAAAGGGTAACCAATTGACTGAATACAACGTTTTTCCGATTTTTTTGCCCCAAATGCGGGGCGGCAAGCCGAATCCGAATTCTTCCACATCAACACCGATTAATCGTGCCACAATAAAATGGCCGAATTCGTGGATAAGCACCAACACGGTCAAGATAAGAAAGAATACGATTCCGGTGGTTAAAAATTCAAAAAAGGCAGTGGGGTTAATCATGAGTATATAATTATACCTGTAACAATTCCTGTTCTTTCCGTTCACCCATACTATCTATGTCTGCAATCATTTCGTCGGTTAATTCCTGTACTTTCTTTTCCGCGAGTTTTTGTTGGTCCTCATCAATTTCTTTCTCCGTAGCGGCTTTCTTAATAGCATGCATACCATCCTGCCGCACTTGTCTGACCATAATCCTGCCGGCTTCCAGTTTGGTTTTTGCCAACTTAATATATTCCTGACGCCGTTCTTCCGTAAGTGAAGGAATGGAAATCCGGATAACTTCACCGTCTACCACCGGAGTAAGTCCGTTATTGGATTCCTGAATGCCCTTTTCGATTTCATGAACAATAGAAGGATCAAACGGAGCTATAACAATTGTTTTAGCATCCAATGTGGTAATGGTCGCGAGTTCTCTGACTTTTAATCGCTGCGTTCCGCCGTAGGCCGCGATGGAAATATTTTCCACTAACGCCGGAGTAGCTCTTCCGGATCGGATAGAACTTAAATCCTGCGTGGTAATCTCTATGGCCTTCCGCATTTTATCGCGGGTTTGCGAAATCAACTGTTCCAGCATACTGCTTATGGTAACGATACAACTCCGGACAGTCAAGACGTGGGTTGGCTACTTACTCCCCCAGTACTATTCGGGTGAATCGTCCGACAGTAATATTTTCTCCTACTTTTGCAATGGTAGCTTTGATAACCATTTCTATCGTTTGGGATGAATTCCGAATATACGGACTTTTCAATAATTCGTCCAGGTCTTTCGGATTCATGGCCGCAATCTGTAATGCGAGTTCATGTGCCAAATGTTTAAAATCATCGGTACGGGCCACGAAATCCGTTTCACAGCGGACTTCGACCAGTACTCCGACCTTATTTCCGTGCACATACGCTTCGATAATACCGTCACCGGTTTCTTTCCCTGCTTTTTTAGCAGCTTTTTCGAGGCCACGCTCATCCAATAATTTTTTGGCCTTAGCGTAGTCACCGGCAGCATCTTCAAGTGCCTGTCGACAATCAGATACACCCGCTGAAGTTTCTTCGCGGAGTTTTTTTAACATATCTAATGAAATATTCATATTTACCTCACTTTGCGTTCTGAACGAACCCGTACAGAACAACGATACACTTGTACTTAAACGGTTTTTTTGGTAACCGTTTTTTTCGCAGTTGCAGCGGCCTTCACAGGAGCTTTTGTCTCTGCTTTTACTTCCGCTTTTTTGACTTCAACTTTTGCCGCTGGTTTTACTACAGTCTTGACGGCATCGTTAGCAACGGAAGCAGTTAAAGGTTTTGCCGCAGTCTGGGCTTTTTCCAATCGTTCTTTAGCTTCTTTTTCAGCTTTTTCACGGGCTGCTGCCTGCTCTTGTAATACCTTCTCTTGTGCTGCCTTTTCCTGCTTTTCAAATAATTCCTTTCCTTCACGATAAGCATCGGCAATCACATGAGTAATGTAACTGATGGATCCTACGGCATCATCATTAGCCGGAATGGGATGAGAAATCATGGATGGGTCTGCATTCGTATCGCAAATGGCGATAATGGGCAAATTCCGGCGGATTGCTTCCCGAACGGCAGACTGTTCCTTACGGATATCTACGATAAATAATGCACCGGGAACCTTCTTTAATGACAATACGCCACCGTAATATACTTTTAACCGGGTAAGATACCGCGCTAGCTTAGACTGTTCGTGTTTCGGAAACTTCTTCCAGGCGTTTCGTGCCTGTTCATCCGCTAACCGGTTAATCTTTGCGATATTGACGTGAATACCGTCCCAGTTGGTAAGAAATCCACCAATCCAGCGTTCTACAAGATATGGAGCGTTCACTGCGGCTGCTTCCAGCTTTACGATTGCTTTTGCTTGTCGTTTTGTTCCTACAAACAATAATTCATCACCGTTTGAAGCCATTCGTTTTATGAATTCTGCAGCGGAAACTAAACCATTTTTAGTTTTGGCCAAATCTATAATATGAATTCCGTCTTTTTCCGTATAAATATATTCATGAGCTTTCGGATGCCACCGTTCTGATTTATGCCCGAAATGACAACCTGCTTCAAGCAATGCCTGTAATGTAACGTCTGCCATAGAACTCCTTTTACCCAAAAAAAAACGCACCGATACGCCGGTGCGACACCTATACGTATCTCTTTTAACCGCCACTCACTGCCTTATATAAGGAAGAGATATTTGTGAGTGTGAGAATTACCTTGGAGTATACCCTAAACGGGGCAAAAGCTCAAGTTCACGAGAGACCTCAGGTAAAAAACTCTTCCGCCAGTAGTCCTATTGTTGCGGCGGAATCAGCAATTGGCATACTTCCAGACACATTGTGCTGGCATTATCCGGGACACATTGACCGTTTACCACTGAATATTTTTGCGTACATCCCGGTACATTTGCCGGCGGAATAGTCGGAGTCAGCTGGGGAGTATCAGCCGGAGTGGAAGTCGACACCTGCTGTGGAAGAATACCTTCCAGTAAGTGTTGTTGATTGGTCGGTCTGCGGTAAACCACCACCCAGAGATACAATAGTTCCAGATAGTTCCGCAGATTTGTAGGCAGCTGTGTAAACCAAGCAGGCGGACTGGGAATACCGGTAGGTACAGGCGTTACCGATGCGGTAGCAGTCGGTTGAGCTGCGGGTGCAGCAGTCGGAGTATTTTCCGAAACCGTACCGCCACCGGTATTACATGTTCCTATTTCGTAACAGGGTTTCTGACCGATATGGCCATTTAAACGGCACCATTCATCCTGCTGGACATTGCATCCTGCCGATCCACCGTCACCACAGAAACTGTTTCCTTTAAATCCATCACTACAGGCAGGTGCTGCACAGGGAAAATGACAGGAAGAACTCGTGGGATATGGTCCCTCCGCTGCCCGGCTCACGTAAGATTGCGTTTGTTGCGTTTGTACTACAAAAACAATAAAGGAAATAAGGAGAATACCCAGAAACGCCAAAAAGGGCAGCGGATTTTGCTGCCTATTTTTTTTAACAGTACGCATATACTACAGATAGCGTAACATACTCCGGTATCCACATGTCAATGAATAGACCTTCACGGTACCGGATAAGACTGACAAAGTGTTTTAACTTGCCGGGCGATGTCTTTAAGCGTTTTATTCCGAAAAATCTGCTTGCGGGCTTTCCGGATATAGTCGAGCCGCACGTCTTTTTCAGGTGGCAGCCTGAAATCACTAACTTCGGAAATTGCCGCAGCAATCCACTTTCCGATCTGTTGCATGTGCGATTCCTGCATACCCCTGGTCGTGATGGCTGGTGTACCCAATCGGATTCCGCTGGGATAAAACGGACTGGAAGGATCGCCGGGAATGGTATTTTTATTAACCGTGATTCCGGCGACACCGAGCGCATCCGAAGCAAACACGCCGCCACCCGGTCCAAGTTGCGGGACAAGATCCATAAGTATTAAATGATTTTCGGTTCCGTTCCCAACCAGCGTATACCCTGCTGCTATTAGCGTCTGAGCCAATGCTTTAGCATTGAGCACAATTTGCTTTCCGTATACAGCAAACTCCGGTTGTTGAGCCAATTTTAATGCCACCGCAATTGCCGCCGTTTGATGATCGTGCGGGCCACCCTGCAAACCGGGGAATACCGCCCGGTTTACTTTATCCCCGAGTTCCGCATCTTTATGTAATCCGCGTTCGGTGACCATAATCATGCCCCCACGGGGACCGCGTAGGGTTTTATGGGTGGTGGTAGTCACAATGTGAGCGTACGGAACGGGACTTTTGTGGACCTTTGCCACCACCAACCCGGCGATGTGTGCTATATCGGAGGCTAAATACGCTCCGACACTATCCGCAATCTCCGCAAATTTTTCGAACTCGTATTCATATACATACGCGGTAGCACCCGTCCAAATCAACTTGGGTTTATGTTCCTTGACCAAACGCCATACTTCGTCTATGTCTACCCGTCCGGTTTTATCTACATGATAGGAAACACTGTTGAAAAAAATTCCCGTTGCGGAAACTTTCCAGCCGTGGGTTAAATGTCCGCCGTCCGGCAGATTTAATCCCATAACCGTATCCCCCGGTTGACAGCAGGCCAGATACACTGCCAGATTTGCCGGCGAACCGGAGTATGGCTGCACATTTGTAAACGGTACGCCAAACACCGACTTAGCCCGGTCTATAGCCATTTGCTCTATTTCATCTATATGCTCATTTCCTCCGTAGTACCGTTTGTGCGGATACCCTTCGGAATACTTGTTGGTAAGTATGGAGCCCATGGCTTCCCGAATTTCGGGCATAACATAATTTTCCGACGGAATCATTTCCAACCCGTCTTTCTGACGCTTGGTTTCTTTTCGGATTAACGCAGCAATTTCCGGATCAATCTTTTTAAGTTTCATGATGTGATAATACGTGATAGAATCCGCACGCGCAACGTGAGTTACGCTTCAAAAATTAACGGTTACGCACCAATAACTCTCTTACGGCGCAGCACCTGTAACACTTTCTGATGAATTTCGTCTTTAGATAAAATCTGACCGTTTTTTGTACAATCTATTTTTACCCAATGCGGAAACCGTTTACAGAAATCCAGGTATACGTTTTCCACTTCCTTCATGAGTTTTACGTTAGACTCGTGGATATCTTTCTTTTTTTGATTACCCATGTACTTTCTGGCTGCCTTTTGTTCGAGTAGTTTTTGCGATACGACAAATGGTACATAGAGAAAAATTACCAGGTCTTCTTTAGGAATTCCGAACGCTTCATATTCCATCTCAAACGACCAATCCACAAATCGGGTACGTTCTTTTTTCGTTAACTTTGCGGCCTGGTATGCGTTTGAACCGGTATATCTATTTGAGAGTACAATCTTCCCTTCCTCCAGCCATCTATGCATATCATCTTTTGCCTGCCATCTGTCGGCAGCGTAGGGAAACATAAGCAGATATGGAGGAAGATCTTCGACTCCGCCAAATTCTCCCTTGAGGAATCGTCCGATCCATTTTCCAAAAAAAGTTTTGTAGTACTGGGGAAAATCTAACGTTTCGTACTTAATTTTTTGGGTTTTGAAATGATCAACCAATAGCTGCAGTTGTGTTCCTTTCCCTGAACCATCGGTACCTTCTATTACAATTAACTTACCACTCATAGCACCAAACTATAGGGAAGTTTTTTCCTAATGTAAAGACGCTTCAACTATCTCTTTCCGTATCATACTCAAACAGTGTTGGAAAGTAGGTTTCCGCATCCGGGAGGTTAGACTTAAACGCAGTTATCCATTTTTTAACATAGTCGGGATCAGTACGGGAAGCTATTTTCCGGGCATGTTTTACGGTATCCCGGTCCTCCATCGTTCCTCCGGCATACCAGGGGTGATATTTAAATCTGTTTCCTTTTTGCCATACGCCGACAAAACCCGGTAAAGGGTTCCGGATTTGCTGATTTCCGGACGGTCTGGACCACCAAACCCGTGGTTCAAAACGTAATTCCGTAAGTCCCAGCTGATGGAGATAAGATTTTATATCACTCTCGGGAATATGATGTGCCCATCGTTCAAACGTATCGGACTGAAACAAACGCACCAGGGTATCTGCATTCTGCCATTCGAGTGCTTTGTCCTGGCCGGGCTTGGCAACCATAAATTCGCCGTAATGCAGCGGAATTCCCAAACGGGAACAGGCTTCCATGTTGGCGTCATACCGCTGATGCCATTTTTGTACGTATGCCTGAACTTCACCTGCTCCCCCACAAGCTTCCGCTAGGTACGTTTGGTGTACTTCTGGCTGAATAACATCTGCGATAAATACGTATCCCTCGGGACGCGTAAGAATGTCGGCTGTTGTCAGAACCCGCTGCCAGTCCAATTCCTGCTGATTACACAATACCCCCTGCATGTACACGCCGGGGTTTGATTCCAACAGAACCAATGAGGCCAATCCTTTAAAAATTTCAAACCTCCTGACGTCTGCCACAAACCCCATCATACCCCGCTCTTGTGCCTTTCGTACCGCATTTGCGTTAATATCTACGGTGGTAACCATACCTTTAATCGTATTCCGCACCTGTTCCGCCTTTGCGCCATCACCGGCCCCAAGTTCAATTAATATGGGTGACGTCTCCGTGTTCACTATGTATTCGGTAAAAAATTCCAGGGGTATATCCGTTCCCTGCGGTATATCGGGTACGGGTACCTGGGCAAGTAAGTCTATCTGTTGCCGATCATCATGTTCGTGCAATGTTCCCATAGCGGTTAGTAAAACAGCAGGACTTTCACAACCGGTATTCAGTGTTTAGGGTAAAAACTGCAAATCGAATATACACGGGTATGTGATATAGTTTGCTGGAGTATACAATACCGGATCGTATGACGAAACAAAGCACGCAATACATTGCAGTCGGTTCCAAAAATCCCACGAAGCTGGATGCCGTTCTGGCCGCGTTTAAGAAAGTTTTCCCCAAAATATCCTGGGAGGTAACCGGCGTGGAGGTGGCTTCAGGGGTTGCTGATCAACCGATGAGTGATAAGGAAGCAATAGAAGGCGCAACCAACAGGGCAAAACAAGCACTAATTGCTGTCCCGGCAGCAGCGTATGCCGTCGGACTGGAGGGAGGGCTACACCAGATCGGAAACAGGTGGTTTGACTCAGGTTGGATTGTAGTAGTAAACCGCTCAGGAATTCTGGGCATTGCCTCTTCGATTCGCATGTACACTCCGAAAAAAATAATGAAACCTATTCACACCGGTCAGGAACTAGGGACAGTAATTGACCAAATATTCGGGCAAACCAACAGTAAGCATGAATTGGGACATTTTGGACTCATGACTCAAGGGAGATATACCCGCACGGAAGCATACCGCGATGGTGTTATCTCTGCGCTGACACGATTCTTACCCCCGGGACTTGAGTTGGGAGACTAACGTTTCCACACTGTACACGTCAGGAAGTGATACATCGACATAGGGATAGCGTTCATCAGACCAGACGAGGCATGTTTGCATACCCATTTTTTTGGCTGTCTCCAGATCCACCACCGGCCTATCTCCGACCATACAGTGTTGTGCCGCTAGCAAACCTGTACGCTTCAGGACATACGCGTATCCGGCGGAATTCGGTTTGTTAACCCCAACCGTTTCGGAGGTAACAATTTCTTTAAACGTATCCAACGGTACGCCTAATACTTCCAATGATTCAATTATTTTTTGCCGAATACCGTTGGCTAGGATAACGTGTTGCAGATGCGATAACGATTTAAATAATTTTACTAACCGATCGTCATAGTTCAGAAAACTTCTACGGTCATAATGTTCTTCCATTTCCTGCGCCGCCTGCGACGTGGGTATCCCAACTATTTGGGCCACTGCTTCCGTCGCGCTCGCCGTGTTTACTTTGAAATGTTGGTAGAATAGTCGTTCCGCTTGATCAAAGGATACCTGTTTGTGGGTAGTAATCACCCTAATCTCAGCTTTGCGCACAAGGTCAAATAACCGGGCGTCCGGACGATAAAACGTCCCATCAAAATCCCATACCAACGCCCGTATATCAGTGGTTTCTACCATTTTTTCCTTCCCAGGCATCCGAGGCAAACCGTTTGGGAGCACGTAACGCCTTAGCGTACACTCCGGTTTTTCCTAAGAGCATTAATACATGTTCGTTCTGGTAGAAACGGTACAACAACGCACCGTAATATCGACTGAGAAAATCCATTACCCGACGCTCTACGAACAAACTCGGTCGTAACGGAGACGGACCGACAGGACTTGAACCTGAAGAATATCCGGCAACAGGAGCGTGCAGATGAGCGAGCGATAAGGTATGCCATTTATCATGCGTCACATACTCTGATATTTTCAGACAGGGTGAATATCCCCTTACTTTCGCATCCGACCAAACAGCATCCAAATCCGATTGGGAATACGCGCTATCGTAGCCGATACCGTTCCGGTATGAAACCACAAACACCGGCTTATCGGCACGAACGAAGAATGGAAGCAAATGACTGGTATCCACAACACTGTTCCAACTCAATGTATGATTCTCTATGAGGTAATAATCCAAATACGACGCGATGTCCTGGAAACGAAAACCGAAGTATAACTCGGGCGTATGCAACCAGGGATCGTATAAATTTACGCCGAATTGTTTTCCCGCTGCATGGACTTCCGCAGACAACCCCTTCACAAACTGTTTTAGTGTTCCGCTTCTGAACTGCAGATAATCTTTAATACTTTCTCCCGATAAACACTTCCGCCCATCGAGAGCGTATCCGAATTGCTTGGCAAATGCTGTCTGACAATATGTACAGCAGCAACCAAAAAAAGAAACTGCATCCTGCCGCACCACTACCGGCGGAGGTCCGAATAGAATATTATCGACAAACACCCCGGCGACTTCCTCACCGGCAGCACGCCGGACCCGATCCCGCACAAACAGTTGGGTTTCCGGATTATTGGGACAGATAAACGATCGTCCAAGACTGTATGACAACAATCTCCCCCGCGCATCACGACAGAAAAAATTACGATCCCGGAATTCGTTCGTAACCACATTTAGCCCCTGAACGTACGCGTGCGCTGCAATCTTATGTTTTTTAAAATGGCGCAACCGTTTGCGTAGATATTCATAATCTTCCTGTTCCGTATCGTCCGAAAATCCCCATGAGTACGAAACCCACATGTCCGTAACCTGAAACAATTTTTTGGCTTTTTTGAGATACGGTTCATCATAAATCTGGAGAAATGAAGCCGTATCTATCTGTGGACGGTGATACTTTGTCTGAAGCAATCTGATAGTTCCCGGACCTCCCCATGCATACAACCCATACCGCGGTATTGATGATGACGGTGTTCGATCCTGTTTCATAATGCGCTCAATGCTGTTTTTACCTGTTCAACAAATACTTCTTTTGCCGTTTTGCTCCGAACGATATTTAACGTATCCGTCTGAATCCGACAGACTGGAATCCGCTTTTGTTCGGATAACCACTTATGATTTAACATTTCCAATAACTCCAAGTAACTTTGAGGAATTTCCTGTTCATAGTTTCTCCCCCGTTGCTTAATCCGGGAGATTACGGATGATACGGGCGTATCCATATACAAAATTAAATCCGGTACCGGAAAGTACGGTTCAAAAGAACGGTATATTTTTAAATATAGTTTCCATTCCGCATCGTCTATATGTCCCAGCATGTGCTGCGCTTTGGCATAAGAATAGACATCCTGCTGTAGAGGGGTGTCCTGAATGACAGAGTATTTTTCCATGAGCGTTTTGGTATCCAACATTTGCGTAATTTTTTCCATCAGGAAAAACGTCTGAGAATGAAACGCCCATCGCGGCATATCCTGGTAGAACCTGGGAAGGAATGCATTTTCGCCGAAATTTTCCTCAAGGACACGGAAGTGTAACCTGTCACAAAGCAGTTTGGATGCTGTCGTTTTTCCGCT
Source organism: uncultured Gammaproteobacteria bacterium (assembly GCA_964629685.1). GTDB lineage: Bacteria > Patescibacteriota > Microgenomatia > UBA10105 > UBA927 > CAZVTT01. Next base: position 38,527 of record CAZVTT010000002.1, on the reverse strand, counting down.
TCCCATCGTTCCCATTACCGCGATGTATTTATGCTTCCTTTTCATACTTCACTACATGTAACACAACCATATCATGGACGCAAATATGCATAACTACGGTTAACTTGACGAATTCCCGTCAAACTTCTACCATACCATGCAGGAGGTATACAGAAGCGACAGAACGAAACAAGCGTGTGGCCCTTCGTCGCTCCGGAAACGGAGCTCCTCAGGGTAAACCTGAAGGATTTGAAGGGATACGAGGAAAGGGCCCTGAGTAAGTTTTCAACTTATGCAGGGAATCGGACCCTTCGTCGCGAAGCTCATCAGGGCAAGCCCTGAGAGAATCATGACAGGGAGTATCTGCGGAAACCCTTCGGTTGTATTCCCAACCGTAACGATGTCCCGAAAAACCCGGATGTAAATCCGGCACTAAACGGATATCGATGGAATTCGCTTCTATACGCATTGCTACAACGTACTGGTAAACGGTGACTATTTTCGATAATACCGTGAATAAACTCGAATAACGGCATTTTTCCGAATAGATATTCCGTTTATAACATGAAGGAGATACTATGTGTGGAATTTTTGGCTACGTGGGAACGAAAAAGAATGCCCCAAGTATTGTTTTGGAAGGTCTGAAAACATTGGAATATCGCGGATATGACAGCTGGGGCGTAGCTGCAGTTCCTTTAGATACTGCAAACACGAAACAGACCATTACCCTCAAAAAGCAAGCCGGGAAAATAGGTGCTGCTACCGTGGCAGATATGCCGGAGAGTAACTTTTCGTTCGGTCATACCCGCTGGGCTACACACGGTGGCGTGACGGATGAAAATGCCCATCCGCATATAGACTGCGCGGGAACAATTTCCGTTATCCATAACGGCATAATAGAAAATTATGAACAATTGAAAACAAAATTGCTCAAGTCTGGGCATATTTTCAAATCGGAAACGGATACGGAAGTTGCCGTCCACCTTATAGAAGAATACGCAAAGCGGATGATGTTTACCAAGGCCGTACAGAAAGCCTTTAACGAAATGGACGGCTTGAATGCTCTGATTGTGATGAACACGAAGGATCACAAATTTATTGCCGCCAGAAACGGCTCTCCACTGGTTATCGGTTTCGGCTTTGGAGAAAACTACCTTGCAAGTGATGCCGCCGCCTTACTTCCCCATACCAAGCAAGTACATTATTTGGAAGATGGAGAAATGGCAATCGTATCGGAAAAAGGCGTTATGATTTTTAACGCCAAAACAGGATCGTTTATCCATCCGAAAAAACAGACCCTAACCTGGACGGTTAAACAGGCAGAAAAAGGCCAATATCAATACTTCATGTTAAAAGAAATTTATGAACAACCCGGCATCGTAACCGATATTGCCAGCGGCAGTACGGCTCATGCAGTACGGCTTGCCAAAATAATCAAAAAAGCCGACACAACCTATATGGTAGGTTGCGGTACAGCCGCATATGCAGGACTGGCGGGGACATTACTTTTTTCTACCATCGCCAAACACTCTGCAATTCCGGTCGTAGGAAGTGAGTTTGCGTATTATCATCAATTTCTAACTAAGAAAAGCCTGGTATTGGCACTATCTCAATCAGGTGAGACCATGGACACACTCGAGGCGGTAAAATTAGCGCGAAGCCACGATGCCGTCATTATGGCATTAGTTAACGTCCTGGGATCAACACTGTATCGCGACGCAGATTATAAAATGCTCATCGGCTCAGGACCGGAAAAAAGCGTGGCCTCGACGAAGGCCTTAATCGGAAAACTGTCACATTTGGTGCTGCTTGCATATGCGCTGGCAAATAATGTAGATGCCGGCCAGAAGGTGCTGGTTAAAGCCGTAAAATCCAGTCAGGCAGTGCTTAAAAAAAGTAATGTGGACATGATTGAACGATTGGCTAAAGCATTAAAAAGTCAGGAACATTTATATGTTATCGGACGTGGACTTTCCTATCCGGCCGCGTTGGAAGCAGCACTGAAGGTGAAAGAAATTTCGTACATCCATGCCGAAGGATTTGCCGCCGGAGAACTGAAACATGGCGTATTAGCACTAATTACTAAAAATACACCATGTCTGGTATTCGCACCTGCCGATGAAACTCAGAATGCCACACTGGCAGGAGCAATGGAGATGAAAGCCAGAGGTGGATACATTATCGGTGTAGGACCCAAGCCGCAACCGGTATTTGATTATTTTATTCAAGTACAGGATGCGGGGCCGGCTACCATAATTCCAAATATAATTACGGCGCAACTTCTGGCCTACTATCTCACACTGGCCCGGGGATTTGATCCGGATATGCCGAGGAATTTAGCGAAAAGCGTAACCGTGAAATAACGGATTGGCTGCATTAAAGAGAAGCCGCATCTTTGGAAATTGCGTCCAAATCGCTTTTGCCGCCGTCGTCTACAGTTTGTTCCAGTTCTGCGTTTAAATCCGTTTCCGCAGCTGACCCTGCTTCCGGTGCGGCGAGCGTATTTAATCCGCCGGTCTCGTCTGACTTAACCGTATCGTCATAAGGATTATATTGCACTTGAGTGCCCTCCGGTGACGCTGCTTTCGTGGTCGCTGCCGGCTGTCCTAAGTATTTATACGCAAACACGGCTCCGACTATTACGGCCATAACAACCAAGGGAATAACCACCACCAATACCATATTTACTTTTTTCATAGTTATTGCACTCCTGTTGTGCCGCTTGCACCCGGCGTTGGCGTAATACCTAACGCAGTCAATGCTTGCACCGCCGCCTTTGTGGCATCATGGGCCGCCTGTATGCTTTTTTCTACCGTATCATAGTCTGACTTTATCGTTTGTGTTGAACGTTCAACATCGCTTTTGAGATTAGCTTCATAGGTAATACCCACGGTATATTGTTTTCCTGCCTGGGTAGTTACCGCAGCTTTCGCTGCGCTTATCGCCGCCTGAGCCGCACTTACGGCAGTATCCACACCGGAAGTATCTTTCCCGTCCGCTTTAGCGGTAGCTGCCCGGGCCATAACTTTATCCAGCACCTCGCTCATTTTATTCAGCCGTACGGTCATTGCGGAAGTCCGTTTTGTATTCATCTCCGTCATTCGGGTGGCAATATTTTCTACTATTTCTTTTTTCTTTTCGTCTTTAATTGTCTTTAACCGTTCCTGAAACGCTTTTCTTTCCGTTTCGAATTTAGCTTTAGCCTCTTCCTGCTTTGCTTTAATTTCCTCCGAAAATTTTTCCCGACGGTCTGCCATTTCCGCCTGTTGCTGTTTAAATGCTTCCATAACAACTTCACGCCGTTTGGCAGCATCCGATCCCAGTTTTTTTATGTCTTCCTGACGCATGAGTTTATTCTTTTCCAAATCCGCACGCGCGGCACGGGCTGCATCTGCGTCACCGTCCTTAACGTTTGTTTTAACGGCATTCCGGTCCTTTAGTATGTCCTTCGTCTCCTGCCGGATCGCATTTTTGTCCTGCTGCACTTTTCTGATTGTTTCCTTTACCGTCCCCTGAGAAGATTCTGTTTGCGTCGCTTGAGCTTCATCTCCGAGTACCTGTCCATGGAAAGGTGTTACGGCGCCTATACCAACCATTATCAGAGAAAGTATTTTTTCTAACATATAACTAGTATGGTAGAACATTACGGATGTTGTCAAATATTCCGCAAAAACGAAAAGAAGCCTCAATAAGCAAACGGACCGGTACACCGGAACGAATACCCTGAGGCTTCGAACACTGCATAATTACGCTTTTACCTGTTTACGGGCAATTGATAACGCGAGTTCCCGTTCGGTTCCGGCAAATCGATTTCCGGTAATGGCTACCTCACGGATAACGGATTCCAGAACCGTAAGTTCGGAAAATTTCATTTTCGAAAAAATTTTCAGAATCGTTACGGCGACGTTCTGGTCAGGGTCGGAAAGATACGGTAACAGCGAGAGCGCGATAGATTCATCTGCGCGATGTTCCAACCCTAACGCCGCCAAATGCCGCAGATACTGCGATGAATCCTCCAGACCTTTCAGCAGATATGTGCGCACCGACGGATGTTGGAACTCATTCAGCGTCAAAACCGCACTCATCCGCAAGGACAACAAATAATCCCCGCCAATCAGGTGTGCCACACGCTCAATGATTATCGCTTTATCATCAGTTTTGAGACTGGCGAGGGAACGCTCCCGCGCTAAATTACTGAGCGCATAAAGACAGATAACCTCACCGCCGAATTCAATCCCCACCAGACGCAGTTTTATCGCGTAGGATGGCTGAACCGAAAACCGCCGCCACAACAGCGTTAACGGATGATCATCCTCGTCTGGTTCAAACGTATAGGTATTTAATAACGCGATAAGAATTTTACCCAGAACCGAATCCGGGTTGTGATGAGTATCCAACTCACGACGTAATTGCAGATAGGCGTACTGACGTAACTGTTCATCACCATAGTCCAGCGCCAAAAATAACTCGCGGACTCTCGGATCAACACCGTTTAACGTTGCTAACAGTTCAAAATTACGCTTTGATTTGCTCATGTATTCACTCCCTAACTCTTTAAACAAAGGAGGTATGATATACCCCATTCCGAATCGGACGAATCAGATTAAGAATGGGATATATCCAAAAGCGAATCAGCAGTGTTAAAGTGCTGTCCGGAGAAAAATCCACGCTACTGCGGAGTCTTCCCCAAGACGTCCGGGTAGTATACCAAATTGTACGACACCATACAAACTACTATAGGGCTTTGTGCGCTGCCGGATCCTGAGAATATGCCTGAGGCTTGCCTGATTTAATAGCATATTCTGCCCGCTGCAGTTCTGTTCCTATATATATAAGATGACTGGGTAAAACCAGATATTCTCCTATGTTTATCATTTGTATATAGACCTCCATGGCCGTATTACCCCGCCATTCATGTAATAACAGACCGCCGTCCGGAGCATATAATTTCGCGACAATTTCATACTGTTCTTGTTTCATCTCAACGCTTATCACCATATTTCCCCGCGAATCTTCTTCAAAATACTGGCGCGCAGTGTACCCCAGTTCCCGGGTGTAGTGGTCGGCCAGTATTTTTTCTACCAGAGTATAGTCGTCGCTATAGATATGAGCACTGTGCGTAATACTCGTAAATGTACCGACACCTACCCCTGATTCCGCTGCCATCAGTTTCTGCAATTTCAGTAAGCTAAACATATTCCGTGGCCAACCATGAACCATATCCTGACTCCGGAAATGAACGGTTAAACAAAGTTTTCCGTCCTGTACTGCCCCCAGCACCTGCGTCAGACACGGGGTATCTCCCTTATTCACTTCTCCCCAATCATGTTTTACCTGACTGGTGACCGCTAACATTTTTTTACTAAATGGACGTTCTTTTATGAGGGTAATAATGTTTTGTATTTGATCTACCCCATCGTGATCACGCAGTCGTTGGCCATACGTGTAGGCAATTCCGGGAATCCGTTTAGCGGAAAGTACTTGCGGGTAATATACGTCCAAATCCTTCCGGCTGAACGGAAAAAAATGTGGCAGATAGGGCTGATCGGCATTTTCCCCATAAACCACAGCCATCATATTTAACACTTCCTTTAACTCATTTTCCTGCGTATATCTGGTTTTCTTGTTCCGGCCATACCGTAATACGGTCTGTAATATCTTTAGCCAGGTTTGCGCGACTGTATTCCCATGTGCCCTAAAACCAGTCTGCTCACTGGGATAAGTAAACGGCTTTGGGCGCGAAGTCGGAAACACTGTAGGTTCGGTAAACGGTAACGAAGGTATTTTTCCCAACCTATCTACCGTTTCACGTAATTCTCCCGGAGGCTTTCCGCGTAAATTGATTATCGTTACACGTTCGCGGAACAACCTGATCGCATCCTGCCCTATTTCCGGTTCTATTTGGCCGCCGCGATCATCACCGATAATAAAAAAATCGCTATCTACTCCGTTTTCCATAAACGATAGCAATGCCTGCCCGCTGCGGGAAAGATCTGCACCCCAAACGATAATGGTCCGGATACCGGGATTTGCAAAGATATTCCTGATCATCGCCGAAATTCCGGCTGACGAATACAGACTTCCGATCACACAATACTCCTGATCTTTCAGGAGATCGGCAACCACCTGCCGTTCCGTCCACATAACCGCAATGCCCACGGAACTCGCGGGATTTTTTACGTGCAATACCTGTTTATAGAGAATTGGCCAATCCATAGGACCCCCTGAAAAATAAAACACCAACGGAAATGAAAAAAAAGGTTAGAAGTGATGAGAAGTACGTCAGATCATTTTGTAGTCCTGATATCAGGATATCACAATTTACGCGTCTTCGCCGATTTTGCTTGCTTCCGGTTTCTGCTGTCCGGCGTATTTGGCTGTCTTCTTTTTATAGTACGGAACATCCGCGGGAGAAGATAATTCTTCAAATGAAAGAGAACAGATTCGCATACCGGGATACAGCATCACGGGAATTCTGCCCATGTTCGCCAGTTCCAGCGTAATATTCCCCCGGAACCCGCACTCTATATTTGCTGCCGTTGAATGAATCACCACTCCCAAACGGCCGATTGACGAACGCCCTTCAAGTCTTCCTGTTAAATTATCCGGCATCTCTACGTATTCTTTGGTCATAGCCAGTATGAATTCTCCCGGATGCAGGGTAAACGGTTCCCCATCCATTACGTCTATTTCCGTAGTAACGCCGTGCAGTGTTTTGGGATCCTGCGGATCAAGATATGGTGTTTTACTGTGATTAAAAACACGGTAAGAATTTCCCAGTCGTAAATCCAGCATGCAGGAACCGAGTTGGGTTGCCAAATCCGGCTCAGGTGTAATCTTTATTTTACCTGCCGCCAATGCCTTTTTAATGTCTCTGTCCGATAGGATCATAGTTTTTTTTGTTTCATTGATTACCGTACTCTGTTCCGACAAACCAGTCAAGTGATGGAGGAAGATAAAAAAACGGGAAAGCAGCAGCGTTGGTAAAAATAGATGCGCGGGTGCGCATATGCTTTCCCATCTTAGTACAAATCCGCTTAGCGGCTCTGGATAACGGTGACTTCAAATTCCACCCACAATGATTGTTCGCGCTTGCTTGAGACATTCACGATGGTGACGGTTACGCTTTGTCGCATCCCTTTAGGACGAAGCGTCCAACTTTCACCGATACGAACCGGCTTAATCATCGGCATATTGTCGCGGGATAAATTAATCGGAGAAATATGCTCAACCGGCGCGAAGAAAACCACACTGGTGTGAACTCTGATCTGAAGTAACTCGTACCTAATGTCTCCTTCGTAGGGCTTAACCCATTTATGCCGAAGGTTTACGCACCCGACCCGTTTTTGGCCATCCCGAACCGAAATGACACGCTTTTCACCTTGTAAAACCCTACAAGATGCCTTACCCCGTCCTGATCCGTCGAGCAGAAGCTTCATGTTTCACCTTTTCGTACTAAGTATTTTCGACACTGCCCTGCGAGTAGTACGTCTATAGATTCCATAGTACTGCGTACTATTCTCAGGGCAATGTCGAGCCTGCTGCTTTCCGTGTTAATGTGCAAAAAAGAAAACGAGAACGCAACAGGAACGGAAAGAGATAAAATCATGAACGATGAACCGTTCTCTTTTTGCAGTGCCGGATTCCGATTAAGACAATGCGTCGTTGTTCCAAACATCCACATAGCAGAGTATGTTGATCCCATTCTCGTCTAACGCGAATATCTCTCGGATATCGCCGTTTATGGTAATGGCAATATCTTCGGGTAACAGCGAAAATTTAGCTTTTGGTGCAATGCCGATGAGCGGAGTGAGTGTCGGGTTTATCGCCTGAATCCGGGCTATATCTTCAGATCGCGCCAGATATGCTTTCGCCGTACCGAAAGTAATCGTAACCAGATGACACTGTCCTGCATCAATCTTCACCCATGAATGTTGTAGGATAAGCTGACCCAGCAGACTTTCACCATGCATAACGTTCAACAACCCAATGTTAATCGCGTTTACACTCACGGGACTCCCGCACATTGCCATTCCCTGCATATTGACGATTCTTTTCATGTTCTTCTCCCATTTCACAACTAGAATACGGCACTGCCCTTCGGACAGTATCTGGAATTTCCGGTTCAATACAGTACTGTCCTCAGGGCAATGCCGTGCTGTTGCGTTCTCGTGTAAATGTGCTCCCCGGGTTGTACTACATTCCGCAATAAGAAATTTAACCCTAGAGGACGACTAGTATATCAAAGCCAGAAGTATATGACTATAGGTTAAACTCAGCGTATTTCACCATATTTGCAATGCACTATAGGAAGTTTTATAATATGGATACAGCGCATTTGTGTGCGCTAAATTATGCATCACCGCATCCGCCCGTTTTTTGCTTTCAGTGTTGTTATTCTTTCGTTACTCTTCCTGTTCCGAACAACTGTTTCTGCCGTAAATTACGGAACAGGGTACTACACAAATATCTGCGGAACGGGCACTGCTGCGACAGCTAATGCCTGCAATGCCGGATGCAATATTGAGTCCGGCACGTGTACGAGTACTCAGCCAAACGTTACCAAATATGTCTGTAATGGATTACTCACGGAGTGCCGGAGCAATGAGGCTCCTTTTGCGGCAACCCACTCTATCGGCACAGCACCCTGTAACCAAACGATTCAGATAGACGTGTACAAAAAAAACTGCCGACAAAACGGACAGTGGGTATGTACTGCCAGCGATTTAGCCGACTATTTCGTTTGGTACTCCGGCACCTGTGCCAGTACCCCGACCCCTACGCCGACCGTTCCTGCCACGCCCACAGTTACCCCATCCGCTACTCCTATACCTACGCCGGCATATTCAAGTTCATGTGATCAACTGGAAGTAGTATCTGGTAATAATGCATTTATTCCCACAAACATCACCTTCAGAATTAAGGCCACAGACACAGGTGGTCAAATTCAGGCGTATAAAATGTATTACGGTGACGGGAGTGAAGACGAAAAACCAAACCCGGAAATTAGTCATCGGTATGACGTATCGGGTACGTTTATCGCCAGAGCAATGATTAAAGACTCCCGGGGAGTTTGGAAACTGTCTCCCGGATGTGAAGCCACCGTTACGGTTAAACCATTACCGATTGAACCCTGGAGATCCGAATGCGCAAATGTATTTGTTACTGAAGGCAACAATGTCATGGCGCCTACAACCGTAAAATTCAGAGTAACGGGGTTTGATACCAAAGGTGCAATACGAAACTACAAGATTAATTTCGGAACATCGGAAACCGCCGAGAATACCAATGGTGTATTTGAAAAACGGTATGATAAACCGGGAACATACGTTGTACACGGATACATTTATGATACGAAAGACAACTGGAAAACAAACGAAAACAGTTGCCGACAGATTGTCACCGTTACCACCACGCCGATAGTAACCCAACCGGAGACCGGCGTACCCACGGTTTATGCCGCAGTGGCTCTATCGAGCGGACTGGCTGGTGTGATACTCTTACGGGTACGGAAGGCTTTTAACAGATAAAAACCACCGTTACAGTATGCATCGTCGCGCATACCGCCTGTCACTAATTATCTCAATTTCTGCATTTGTTTCCCTATTGGTATTTACCGTATGGTTTATATCCGTGGTAGTGCCGGTACTTGCTGTTGAACTTCATTACCAACTGGTACGAGCGGCAAAGGAAACGTTTAACGTGACATCACTTAAACAACTGATTATCCCCAATATTACGCTTCGGGTAGATGATACGAGTCGTTATGCCCAAAACGGCGGAATATCTATCCCCGCTATCTATGTCGATGAACCGGTAATATACAATATAGATCCGAATAACAAAGAAATTTACTCTCTGGCGCTTAAATCGGGAATTGCACACGCTGCCGGGACGGGACTACCCGGTTCCGGTGGCTTAGGATACTATTTTGCCCACTCCTCTACCGTTCCGTTTGTACGTCAATACAATGCAGTATTTTATTTATTGGGGAAACTAAGACCGGGAGATACGGTATTACTTTGGCGTAACGGTGAACGGTTTCCGTATACCGTAAGCACTACGCAGATCACGTCTCCAAGTGATGTGTCGTTCTTACATAGAACCTATACGAAAGAAACCGTAGTACTACAAACCTGTTGGCCTCCGGGCACTTCACTGCAACGGCTCCTCGTATTTGCCGAAGCACGATAAAGAAAGAAGAACTCACCCTTGCGGAGTATTTTTGTACTCTGATACGCTGATATACGTTCATGAGGAGAAAACTGCACAAAAAATTATCTCAGAAGGAAACCAGACGTCGGATACTGGCCCTCGTATTCTTTTTATTCATGTACGGTCTGGGGATACTGCACCTCTACACCCGTAACCGTATTTACCCCAATACCTGGCTGGGCCATGTAAATATTTCCGGCCGGACATATCCTGAACTTAATGTGCTGTTGGACGAACAGTTGGAGCAATCCATAAATATGCAGGTCCGCGACAGAATTTATAAATATACCTACACTGCTTTAGGAATTGACGTGGATCATGATCTTGTTTGGGAAAAAAGTATAGTTCCCGGTCAGCAAACATTCCCCTTTAGTATTATTGGATATTTACAGGCACTTAAATCTCCGGCCCACTCCATATCCGTTCCGCTGACCTATTCGGTCGATTATTCCAGATACATTGATGACACGGTGTTTGATTTTAGCAGTAGTACTGATCATATAACGGTAGATGCAAAAGAAAAAACAATTTCGTATCAGGATAACGAACAACGTTTTACCCTGGACGACGGCAGTCTGAAAGGATTACTTGCCTATCATTTCGGAGAAACGGAGCCCGTACTGCAACCGTATCTCATAAAGCTGAACTCCTCAAAAAAGGAAACCATATATACCAATAACGAACAATTAAAACTGATGTTCAGTAAACCCATAACGGTTATTGTCAGAGAGCAGAAAAAACCTATCACATTTTTACTTACGGCAGACGAAATTAAACGTATTACTACCGTAAAGGTTGATCCGGATACCGCCGTTTTGTCCGTATCCTTAGACTCAACTGTTTTTGCGGATATCATGTCCCAATACATAAAAAAATTAAAACTTCCCCCGGAGCGTCAACTGGCTATGAAACCTGCCAAAGACAAAATGGAACATATTCTGATGGAACGAATGAACGGAAACGTAATAGATTACCTGGAAGCTTCCCTAGACGACGGACCAAATACAACGGGTGATATTGCCGGTAAATATATTGAGGTGGATATTTCGCAACAACGCATGTATCTGTTTGACCAGGGAAATATTTCTGCCAGTTACAGAATTTCTTCCGGATCAGAATTCCCGACACCTATCGGTCAATTTGCAATTATGAACAAAGCCGAAAATGCATTTTCAAACATTTATAACGTCTGGATGCCCTATTGGATGGGGTTCTCGTTTAATACCGAAGTGAATGCCATGATCGGCATTCACGAACTCCCTTACGCAGAAGCAGACGGAGAACGGCGTCAGGTTGCCAGCGATCAAATAGGCTCCCCTTCTACCGGCGGCTGCATTGCTCTCGATGTGGGTGCGGCGAAAGAAGTGTTTACGTTTGCCGACGTGGGTACCCCGGTGTATATATACAACTAGCCCCACCACTATGGACCAGCGGACACATTTTATTCACCAACTTGAAACGTATACGCCTGCAGATACCGCTGAACGAGTATCCCGGGATGAAATATTGGAATGTGTATTGAATCATCCCCGCTGTTTTGAAAATGACTGCCTTCCGGGTCACATTACCGGTTCAGCTCTGGTAGTAGACGAAACACTCGAATATACCCTTTTAACCCATCACCGCAAACTCGGACTTTGGGTTCAGTTCGGCGGTCATTCAGACGGACACCCGGATCCGATCCAAACGGCGTTACGGGAAGCCAGGGAAGAATCAGGACTAAAAACGCTGCGTTTTATTCCCGGAATGGAAGATATTTTTGACGTTGACGTCCACACCATTCCCGCTAAGGAACATATGCCGTCGCATAAGCATTACGATATCCGGATTATATTGACGGCCGATAGAAATGAGCCATTTACCGTAAGTGAAGAATCACATACCTTGCGCTGGCTTACATTAGCTGAAACCGGGATATATAACACGGAACCGGCATTTCTGAGAATGATACGGAAGATATCAGCGCTGAAACCGCGTTAAACGGCTTATCGCATGAATTTTCTGACTTCTACGTGATCCATGGAAACGTCTAGGGGTTGTTTGAGCATAAAGGTTATTATTTCCGCGACATCTTCTTTCTTCATCATCCAGGGTGCTTTCCCTTTGGGAAAACCCGATGCATCAAATAAATCCGTATCCATTCCTCCCGGATAAAATCCCATTACCTTTATTCCCGTTCCCAATAGCTCCAGTTTAAGTGACTCCGTAAACCCCCGAACAGCATATTTTGTAGACGTGTATACTCCCCAGTCTGCCGCAGGTTCCGTACCTGCGAGGGAAACTAAATTGAGTATCTGGCCGTTGCCCTGCTGTCGCATTAACGGCAATATTTCCTGCGTCATGTAAATTACACCGATAGCATTTACTTTATACATTTCCAAAATTTTTTCTTTAGGATGACGTTCGGTAGCTCCTTCATACCAGATGCCGGCATTATTGATAAGTACATCTATTTTCCCGTATCCGTCCTTAATGTACTCTGCAGCGTACCTGGTCTGTTTCATATCCGTTACATCACAGGCAAAACAGGAAGCAGTTCCTCCTTTTGCCTTTATCTCGTTAACTACATCCTGAAGTTTTTCTGCTGAACGCGCATGAAGTACTAAATTGGCTTTTTCCTCAGCTAAGCGCAATGAGAGTGCTTTTCCCAAACCGGTACTGGCACCCGTTACCAGAATAATTTTGTCGGACAGATCCTGTAACATACGAAGAACCCACCTTTTATTCATAGTAACAGAGTAACACTTTGAATTACTAGCCCGGGAGAGTTAGGGCCGTGTATCAGCAAAAGCAGATGGTTTGTGGTGGCTGCGGCGCCAATGGTCAACTAACAGAAATACGCAGACAAGAGAAACTAAACTTCCCCCGAGAAATGGCATGGGGAGTGAAATCGTCGCAACTATTCCCCCTACAATTGGTCCCAATATCTGTCCAATACTCATATAGGATGCATTTAAACCCAAAATAGTTCCCTGTGACCGTTGATCCGTTTCTTTGGACAACAGACTTTGCACGAGAGGATTTACGAATGAATTTGCCAGTGAAAAAAGCATCAGTATTCCTAAGAAGACAAAATATGACTTTATGAAGTAGAGGCAAAAGAAGGCAACGACGGCAAATGCCAATGCACTTACCAATGTTTTTTTATCGCCAAATCTGTGAGTAACCCTGGGGATAATTACTACCTGTGCTATTAATCCTACTAACCCCGTTATCGTAAAAATAACGGACATGCGGGTAACATCTACCTGAAGTACTTTTACGGCAAACGGCTGTATAGCATATATATAAAGCGAAAAAGCAAACATATACAGTAAAGAAACAGATAAAATACGTCCTATCCTCTCGTCAAAGACTGCACCGACTAAACGCTTTACATCAAAGAAAGGTGCATTGGATACCTCTCCCTTATGTGAGTTTGTTTCCTGCAACACAATAGCCGTTAGCAACACGGCAACTGCAGTTACCATGGCAGCCAATATAAACGGTAATGCAATATTTATCCCCACGGTTAGTGCTGCAATTGCCGGACCGAAGACGAATCCAAACCCAAACGCCGCTCCGATAATTCCGAACCCTTTCGCTCTGTCTTTGGGTGCGGTGGTGTCGGAAATAACCGCTGCCGCTACCGGAAAGTTACCGGCGGTAATTCCATCAAGTGCTCGTGCCAGAAAAAGTACGAGCACATTCGGTGCAAATGCCATCATCAGGAATGAAACGAATGTACCGATAATGGATATCAATAGCAGTGGTTTCCGTCCGTGTTTATCGGATAGGCGTCCGATGAACGGAGTAGCTATAAACTGACAGATGGAAAATACGGAGAATAGTAATCCGTTCTGAAAATCGGTTAAACCGAATTTCTGGGAATAACTATAGAGAATGGGTATGATTATCCCGTACCCCAAGGCATTAACCATGGCGATCACGGCGATGACAAAAAGATTGCGGTTATTTTTAAACATGATCTGGGATGCCGGAAAATACTATTATACCCCAATGCTGCCGGATGTGAAATATCACACACCTATAATACCTTTCAGGTAACAATGTATGATGCGTTATTGTTCGTATTCCTTCCTTCGTTTGATATATATACATGCCTGTACCGGAACCGTGTACGCCAGAGCCTAATATCCCGCGACCTTTTCTGACGTCTATTTCCGCCCGGCTTCTGGAATATCCCCGGCGTCATCTGGTATTTATTGTCTGTACACTGGCCACGGTATTTTTACTGCCCGTATTGTTCTTTTTTTCTTCCCGCACCGCACCCACGCATGAACGGGATTTAACCGCGGTTGCTACACCGCCGACGCCAACGCAGATAGATATGTCCGAGGAACAACGGCGTCTGCAGGAAACCAGAAACAAACCTAAACGCCTGGCCCAAGGGAAACAAACGTTTGAAGTCAGCGGAAGCAACAGACAACAAGGTCCGACAATCACACAAGTCACCATCGATCCTTACGATCCGGCTATCGGGACACAGCAAACGGTCCAGGTACTCATAACCGGAACGTCACCGCTGTTAACGGTCCGAGCTACCCTCGTAACCGATAACGGTGAACGCGTGTATCCGCTCATGCTTTCTTCCGGTCAGCCGTTATCAGGCACATGGAGTAATTCATGGACAACTACCGAAACCCACGATGTTACCTATTTACTGAAAATTACTGCATCAGACGGGAAGACGGATGATTCGGTAACGCTCACTATTCGTTAAAGGAGGTATATGGACTTAAAACGTATATTTATACTCAGCATACTTATGACAATACTGGCCTACTGTGTGAGACAGCCCGCATATGCGGTCTCATGCTCACTGACTGATAACCAGAACAGTATGATTAATTCCGCCTGTACTATAGACGGAACGTCTACTCTTGAAGGCGGTGGGAATTATATTACCGGTCAACATAACGGCAACATTACTATTTCCGGTGCAGACGTCACGATACAACCGGAAACGACGCTTACCTGGGCAGCCGGTAAATCCATTTTTATCCAGAACGGCGGCCGCATACTGAAGGCAGTCAGCAGTCAAATGAAACAGGTAAGTTTATATGATTATCTTAACCAACAGCTGGGTTTTACCGTTCAGGCAGCTTCTCCGGTAAAAGTATTAAACCAAAATCTGCATGTGTGTACCGGTGACCCCTGTACCGTTGCGGCGCCTGGTGGTTTAGGAAATTTGGTTGTGGAAGGTCAGGTGAAGATTACCGGCGGTAATCCGGGAGCATCAAAAGTACTGACGTCCGACGCAAACGGTGTCGCCACCTGGGGAAGCACCAGCGGAATCGCGACAGGATATCAATATGACAAACACAGAAGGGATATTACTACCGATAATGTTGTTTCCAATCAGCTGGTACGAAAAGGCTGGGGATATATAACCATGGTTGGTGCGCCTGCCGGATACTGGGGCCCCGTAACTGGCACCGTTTCATATGGGATAACGTTTGATGATATTCCAATTGTTCTTTTTCACGGTCCCGGGTTTAAAAGCGCAGCGCCTGCTCCTACGGCTTTAAGTCAGTGCACGGTAAATGACGTCCGGATGATGGTGGCTTATGGTATTGGACAATCCAGCTTTACAGCCAGATTAAACGGCGCATCGCAAAGCGATACTGTTACCGGATATGCCTGCTATACGTGGGTAGCAATAGGAACGTATGCAGCAGGCTATGGTGCGGATATAGCGGAAACATATCTTACGACTGACTTTTCGTTGAAACAAGGAGATGTTGTTGCAATAGATGAGCATGGATACATACGAAAGTCTTCAGGTCGCGACGATGCTAACATTTTCGGTATCATTAGCACCAAGCCCGGAACCGTATTGGGTGGAACTGCCGGTGATAGCGGCCTAAAACCGGAAGAAAAATCTACAAACGAACAACTGATTAAGGAAGGAAAAGCTAAAGTGGCAACCGTGGCGCTCGCTGGGAAAGTACCGCTACGGGTGACGCTTGAAAACGGCAAAATTCATGCTGGCGATTATCTGACAGCTTCAAGCCTCCCCGGGTATGCCATGAGAGCTACCTCGCCGGGATTAATAATCGGCAGAGCATTGGAGTCATATGATGGTAATACTGATACCTATTTCTCGGGTGAAGCGGAATTTGACCAAATAATTCAGATGGGCAAAAACGGAAAAACTGCTACGGATATCGTTCAAAACTCCCGTGTCGGACATGGAGTAGTAATGGCATTGGTTGACCGGGGATTTTATCAGGGATTCCAACAACAGTCGCTCTCACAAAGAATATACAGATTGGAGAAAACATCAGTTTTGCTCTTGGCAATTACCGTTCTCGCAGTCAGTACGGTATGTTTTGTTGTTTGCACAACCAAACTCAATAAACAGAAAAAGAATACCTAGTGGTTACCGTTTAAAATCAGTGTAATTGGAATCAAGCCGGTCCTGATTCTCCGGCTCACCGTTATAGTTAACCAGCACTTCCGCTCCGGCGGGTATTAAGGAAATAGCATAGTACTTCATTGTCGCATTGGCAAAATCGCGTTCGTATCTGGCGTTTGGTTGGTATGAATGATTGGATAAACCGCAATATCCCAGCACTAAGCAATCCGAATCCGGTTTCCATTCGTACACATAATGATCAAATACCGTTTGTTCAATAATAGTATTTTCCGCTACCGGTACAAGAATAACCGGACAACATTCTATACATTCCCCCGCCGGGATATCCCGTACCGCAATAACGCCCCTTATCCCGTTTAGCGTCGGAGATGCTCCGATGCGGATTGGAAGTTCAAGTGTATTGGATTGTTTCATATTGGGTGCTATGCAAATATTTCCGTTAACTTTACTATTATTCTATGAATGTATCAGCCATCGTGCCATCCTTCAATGAGCGGCAGACAATCGGCTACGTCTTAACTACCTTACTTACTGCACCACACATTCGGGAAATTATCGTCGTCGACGACGGATCAACGGACAACACGGCAGATTTTGTCCGCGAATATTTTCCCTCAATTACACTCGTGAAACACCGGACAAATCAAGGGAAAGGAGCTGCGCTGGTTACGGGAGCTCAATTGGCTAAAGGCACGTTGCTGTTTTTTTGCGACGGAGATCTGATAGGGTTTACCCCGGATCATATTGCCCGTCTCATGACCCCCATTCTGACCGGCCAGGCCAGACTGGTTTGTGGAGTACAGGAATTTTTAAACCCGTTTCAGAAAAAAAGTCAGCGGCACAATTATTTCCATGACAAATCCACGTTACATGAGTTTCTGAAAGGACTTGGCGGCGAAAAGATACTGTATACGCAAGACTTTCTTTCTTATTCACACCAGGCTCCCAGCGGTTACGGCATTGAACACGACTTGCTGAATTATTACCATTTACACAAATTACCCGTAACTTATGTGGTACTAAACGGTGTGCGTCACCGTCATAAAATTGCCAAATGGGGTGTAACCCGGGGACTGCGGAAAGAACTCGCCGCTTACGATACCTTCACCAGACAGTTTATTTCCAAATATTTCTCTACCCACAGAATCTGACTCACGAACTTATACAGATCCCTCCGTTCATATACAAAACGCCTCAAATATGGTATGTTATGGGCCTAAAGTAGACGTATATGCCATCACAGATAGAGCAATCACCCCAACAGCAAATATTTCAGTCTATACCCTGGTTACGATACACGGACGAACCCAGACCGTATGACGGTGCACCAACTTCCCCCGGAGACAGCATATTCCTCGGCGAAGGATTACCGCTCCTTGATACTATGGTTTCATTCTTTGAAAACTATAACTGTAAGGGTAAACGTGACGACCAGCGCGGTCGCGCAAACTGGCTTGTGCATCAAATGCTCATGAATCCGGCAGAATATCCGCTACCACAGGTATTTGATACCTGTATAGCACTCGAAGAAACGTACCCCGAGCACATTCATATTTTACGACAGGATCTGCCACGGTCGTTTATAGATCAGGCACGGGCAACAGTAGACCACGCGAACGCGCAACGTCAACTCCCACTACTGGAAATAATTGCCAAAAACCCCGCACACGCAGAACAAGCCAAAAACGTTTTACGCTTATGGTACGGATCTGCAAACTCACAGGAACGTATTGTCCAAACCATGTACAACACACTTTTAGCAGCGTTAACCAGCGAAGATCCGGATATAGAACGTCTCGCAGCTGAAATAACGTCCTTCCGTACCGACATGATGCCCGATAGCTCCAAACAGGCTAGTTTATATGTGTCGGCGGCTTTTGCTGCAACGGATGACGTTCTTGCGGCACATATGGCAGTTGATGAAACCATAAAATTTCTCCGACACGTCCATCTCCCCCAATTCGATTCCCCAGATGATTCCATCTACCACCGGGTAGAGGTTAATGACATAATTACTGCCGCACATCTCCGATCCTGGAAAAACCCCGTCCGCATGCAGGCAATTATTGATTATTACGACTATCAGGAAAAACTTACCCTGGCTAACCCGGGAGGTGTAGCCACACAAGATCAACGGGTTGCACTAAATCAGGATTATCCCCGAAATATTGCCAGACAGCCCAGCGAGTTGCGCAGATTGCTCTCCAACCGGCTGGTTCGTTTTATGGCCGCCGAAAATACTGAACTTAATACCGTTTCCATCACCCTACCTGACGGTACCATTCAACCAATCGCAACCCATGGAGATATCGGCACTACTGCCATGCATTTGTTAAGCGACATTTTGCTGGATGGACATGGCGTCATCTCCGATATTCATGCAGCCCATGATACGTTGGAATACCTGGGTCCTCCGTTGCTCCAACAAGACGCCGAGCGGGTAAACATATTACACGAAATCCGCACCCAACTGAAGAAAGATATTTGGAAAAACGCTACATATACCGTAAGTCCAC
Organism: uncultured Gammaproteobacteria bacterium; assembly: GCA_964629685.1. GTDB lineage: Bacteria > Patescibacteriota > Microgenomatia > UBA10105 > UBA927 > CAZVTT01. The sequence goes on along the minus strand of CAZVTT010000002.1, from coordinate 19,435 downwards.
GCGGCGACCGGATTCCGGTAGATAATCCCATATTGCAGGCAATGGGCATGAATGAAATAGTTTTTCATTTAGGGCGGACCGCAATGGAAACCCGGGTGACTATTATTATTGAACAGTACGCACTCCCTCTAACACTTGACCGACATTACAATCTGAGAGGCATGCATGGAGAAGAATTACACCTTTCGCGTGACGCCCGGAACTGGTGGGAGGCAATTCTATTGTCTCACTTACATCCGTTGGTGACCGGCACCGGCGACGCCTGGGTTGATGAACACAGACCCCGCAGCGGCAGCCGCAGCCGCGTGCATAGCGACGAAAATATTACGGAAGCCAGACGCGGTTTCCGACGCAGACTTCCCGCCGGACAATGTTTTACTCCGGAGCAAGCAGAACTTGTCGAGGAAGAATTATTTATTGATTTGCTAACCTATAATCTGGATCGTGGTTTAACGCGGGAAACGGGGCAATATACCTGGGTTTTGCCAAAATACGAAAACCGTACTACGACAGGAATGGGTGAACCGATGACGGTCCACATACCCCACGCGGCAGACAAAGTATTTACGGCCATGGCCATGCAGTAACTTGCACTTGTATAAAATCTGTGATATTTCATACCTAACATTATGGCAAAAGAAACACAACACGAACTTGGTATATTCGGTCTGTATAAAGACAAACCCTTAGAAAATCTCCGTTTACTTTTTGGTGGTGAAGCGGTAACTATTCACCAAGCCGCAGATAGAATTACCCGGAATAATAATTTCCGCGGTGATATTACCCGGGATATGGTACATGTCGCGAAATTGAATGCCGATAGCGCTGCCGGTGTTGCCGGTATTATGAACGGATTTGCATTCCTTACCGACACCCTGCGTTCACGCGGTCTGATAGGTCCCCAAGCAGAAGCCAAATGCGGTATCCCCGGCGTCGTACGGACATTTGTCCCCGTTCAAATAGCCGAAGCTGCGCATAACCCACAGGGAACATACACAGCATTAGATCAAGTCCTTTCTGTCTTACGAGAGGCTCCACCGGCCGAAAGCTGGGAATTTGCCAAACTGAGAGCTACCCCGTTTCAACTTGAAGAATTACTTGATGACGGGTATATGAAATTAGGAACGTTGCAGTCCACCCAGATTATTTTAGAGCAAGTTGTGATATCACGGGAATTTGCTATCGCACTTTCTTCCATTGGTATGAACGATACATCCTCAAATCCACTATCGGTTCCGTTTTCATCCAGCCCGACAGAAGTTTCACGCCAGATAAGCACTATTGAGCTTTACGGGAGAGTATAGTTAGGAAGACATCGTCCGTTTACTTTCCTGGGTGGCAGCAAGCACGGATAGTTCAACCCATTCCTTCACCATACCCGGATTATCGAGAACCTCTGCCGGTAATTCCCAATACGACATCGTTACGGTTTTCCCTTTATGACCGGTATACACAAACGGCCTGCTTCCGTAGGCTTGATACAATTCCCTATTTACTGCGGTTACTTTCATGTACAAGACATCGTCAGATATTAATGCAAAAAAAATAGCATCTTTGTATAAACCAAACCCGCCAAACATTCCCCTGGCGGTAATTCCGGGTACCTCACGGAACACTTCCAGCGTTATGTAATCGAGATAGTTGCGGTCCCGTGCCATAGCATTAGCGTATCATAAAATCGTAATGCTACCGTATTAATCCGTTATATGATTTCTTTCTGAGTTCGTGTACAAGCCCACAAAGAAATCGAGATTCACCGTGTAATTTGCGCCGAAGCGTGCATACAGCGTCGTTGCTGAATCTCGAATCCGTCTCTTTAATCAGTCACAACCATGTACGTTTCGCCCAGGGCGAGATTGCAGGTGGCAAGGTATCCTTGCTCTCCCGAAGGCAAACGAACTTCCTGAAAAACGAAATCGCCGTCGGTGAATTGCGATGCCGAAACAACGACTATTGCTGTTCCCACTTCTATCCGCCGGTACATATAGGTAGGCTCCACCGCCAATTTAGGTTGCGGACGCAACATCTGGTTGTTCCCGCTCCTGCTGAAATAGGGATTCCAGTCGCCGATACGCCCGGCGGTTGTAGCAAAGCCTACTGGAATTACCGGACATGACTGCATAGGCGCGCCAACGGTTGATGTATCCTCGGGAACATAGAACCCATCATCTCCGGGTAAAACATCAATCTGTTCACCCACGTTCAGCAAATGATTCAGCACGACCTGAACGGAAATGGGATAAACCTCCGGGTCATTCTGAAAAGCACGAATCATTTCCCAGCGGGACACGACTACAGAATACGCTGTCATACCCTTGACGAAATATAAACGATAGAGCGTTCCGATTTCACAGGGTGCTTCACTACGGCTGACTTCTTCCGCCCATGCTCCTGCATATATGAAACCTGAACAGAACCCGCTTTTGAATACAACGGTACTCCCGCGCAGAAGGCCGCACAGGATCAGTAATACCATAAGTGTGACTATCTTTCTCATTTTTCCCTCACTGCCAGCATTCTGGCTATATTGGACGCAACCCTGAGCACGATATGATCAAGGTAGCGTCCAATACTAGAGGATCATAGGGAGACGGGGTGGCTGCGAAATTGATCGTGAACTACACAATTGTTTCTCACATTCACCATTCTCCCTACGAGATTTGCATGTAAAAGTACGAAAAGTGTTCACAACGTTGAAAGGAGCATTATGAAGTATGACCGACTGTTTGTCAATACTATAGGGTTTAATTGCTCAACCTTTGAGGCTTTTCCGCAAACGGAAACAAATATGACAACTAATTCCTCGCTGCGGTTTCCCGTCGACCTTCGGTCATAGCAAGCAGTTTATTCAGTTCTTTCAGAAACTTTTTTGCGTGTTCCCTACTCATGCCGAATCTACCCACTATCCGTAGGGTGTTTGTCGTACCCAACTTTTGGGCTACATCCATGACTAATCCATCTGAATTTGCCGTCAGAATAATATTATCCGTGTAAAGCACCGGAGTAGTATCCAGGTTTACATTCACCGAAAATCCGTCATTTTGGGGTATTTCATTTGCCATACTTCCTCACTTTCTGCGTCAGTATATCAGACTTTACGGAGCACAATTAAATCCGCCATGGTTTTGGACCCATATCGTGTTTCCGTACTATATCCTTGTGCCAAAGCTTTATTTATCATTTCCTGAGACTGATTACTGGCTACGGCAAATATAAGTCTGGTATTGGGAAACACCCGTTCCGTTAATTGCTTGGTAATACCCATATCAACTCCTATAGCAGGATCTGACGGGTAACTATAAAACGCGTCTACATCGATAAAGCCGCTTGCGGTTACCAATCCGGTTCCTTCAAGAGCATGACTTGCCGCATCCATTTCCTGTAACCGCTGAAGAATGGGTTCCCGATACAACGTATCTTTGGGATCAGGCTTTAACCCGATAGCCATATACCCCTGAAATAGCCCGTCCTGCGAAGACTCCGGCTCGTTGAGTTCACATTCTTTCTCCCACCACGTTCGCGCATTTTGCCAATATTCCGGTAAATAATATGAACCATGAACATAATGCACTGCTCCGGGTTTAAGAATACCCTGGCTTACCATATCGCTGCCGAACTGAACTGCCCGATCGTGAGCTTTGCCGTCAAGTTCCACGTTCCAAACCTCAAATCCTGCCTGGGATGCGACATCGCCGATAATGCCTGTTCCCGATCCGCATTCTAATAGCCTGGGTTTCCTGCCGTCCGGCCGGATAATTCGACGTCTTATGTCCGAAAATTGATTATACATTTGCGGTATTACTTCCGAACCCCGTGCGTACAAGGGAAACCAGTTTCCCACAAAGGGATTCCATTCTTTCCGCACCATAGGAAGTACCGTCTCGGTAACGTAACGCTGCAACATAGTAACTTCCGGAGGAACCGGTTTGCGGAGTAATTCCCCATGCTGATCAATGAAATCTTCACCCATACAGCCTACTGTAATGCGGACACCCGGAATATTCAAATGGAAAAAAATAAAAAAACGGAGAGAGAAATACGCAAAGAGGGTGTGATCACGAGCTGCATGAAGATTAGTCGCTGATGACTACACGTAATCACACCATTCTTTTTAACTATTCCGACCAGCTACGTTGAATACGGAAAGTGCACTTTTCCTGCGTTTGTGGGATGCACCCGTTTGCGGCGATTGCGCTTATCTTCCTTGCCTTCGATGGCGATTGTAGACGGCAGAAGTGCGACGAACGGAATAGGTGGACGTTGAGGAGGACAATCGGATGAACACTGCGTAGTGGTAGCCACAACGTTTTGGGACTCCACCCACTGCAGCGTTCCCAGTAATACTACTACTGCCAGTACCAGAACGATTCTCATTGTTCTCTTGCCTCCTTTCTCAGCGCATCATGCAGGGCGGAGACGGAAACCGCTTCCGTAAGCGACCCGCATGACGATCTGATTTCTCTCTCCGCTGTAAATGTACAAAAACCGGCAATGTGTGGTTTATACAATATGAATACAAAGGATTCAAGCCAATATGCCTATTATCGGTATATGGCCTTGCAGTCCATGGATGAGTGGTTTACTATAATTTCCAGAATGAAGATACTGCTCGTGGTTCCCATCGTCGTCGTGAGTTTGGGTATAGCCGGTTATTTTGCCTGGCAACAAAAATCCGAAGCGGACCGGCTCACGGGCGTATTTGATTACACATCGTGCGCCGCAGCCGGATATCCGGTAAACGATAGTTTTCCGGCTAAGTGTGAAACACCGGATGGTCAACAGTTTACCGAACAGCGGCCAACTACCAAAACAGCAGAAATTAGCGCCATAGCCGAAGTACCGGCTACCAAATACAACATATTCACAGCTAAGTACCTGCGTTTTGAATATCCTTCTACCTGGAATCCCGTTAATCTGGTAGAACTTCCCCCGGGAGCAAAAGACGAAGCCATTACATTGGGTATACCAGGCTCCGTAAGTGATCAAATGATGAGTTTTTCCGAACTCCCCTTTGCATCAATTCAACCCAATGATGTAGAAACCACAACGGATATAGACATAAGCGGAAAACCCGGGAAAAAATGGATTCGCTCCGGACAAGGATATGTGGCATATGACTATTATACGGAGGCACCCGGAAACGGATCATTCGGCATTCATGTAACCATGGCCGCAGGAGACGCTACGGTAGAGGCAGAACTTGATCACCTCGTAAGCACTCTGCAATTCCAAGTACCTACGGAATAGCCCTTTTCCGATTTCGCAGGAAATTATACGTATAGTTTCCTCTGAAATCGGCTTACAGCAGCAATGCTTTTGGGGAAACCCCTCGAACATGTATTCGCGCTGTGTAAGCCATTCTCGTACCTCATATAACATAACCACTACCAACGGATGCAGATCCGCTGACCGATGTAAATCCGATAGCCCGGCGCACTGATGCCGTTGACACTGGCAAGCTGGTCGAACTGATTGTACATTCCGTACATGCCGGCTATTTCAAACAGCCCCTGAAACTGCTCGACAGTATGCGTCAGCGTGCAGCTAGCGGGCAAAGGTGGCTGTTGGATAATCTGTTGCATCGCCGGTAACGTCGGAACAACCGATTGCACCGACTGGACGGGAGGAATGCACAGCACCTGACCGACACTGATGGCATTCGGATTAGAAATCCCATTGGCGCGGGCAATAATCCAGCCATCCGGTTCAGTTATGCCATACCGCAGACCGATTCGGAAAAGATTATCGCCTTCTGCAACCGTATACTGCGCGATACATTGTCCGTTTCCCGGTTGTGGGGTACCGACAGGAGCCGAAAACCCTGTATTTTCACCGGGAAGCCCCGTGGGCGGCACTACGCCGGTATCCGTCGGAAGCACCACAGCGCCTTCACCTGAAGGGGTTTGCGTTGCACCAGCTTCGGCAGTACCCGATACCTCCTCGCTGTCCGTCGCTTGAGTCGGAGAACCGGAGAATAGACTCGTAATCAGCACGAAAGCTAGCATCAACAGTACGATCCCCCCGACAACAATTGCGATGATACCACGCAAACCGATACGGTCGCGCAGCCCGGTAAAGACATCAGAAAACGGGAACGAAACGGACACCGGATTTCCTGACCGCAAACGGGCGGATGCTCCCGCTTTTCCGGCGACGATATTTGGTTCACGTACATCAGCGAATTCTTCATCGTCTTCGGGATCGTCGTCGATATCTTCCTCGTCGTCGATATCGTCGTCGAATTCTTCATCATCTTCGTGATCGTCGATTACCTCGACATCACCCGTTAGGACTTCATCGTCCTCAGCTATACCATCACCTTTAGCCATGATTTCCTCCATTATGCGCAAAATTGCGCTCTTCCTGCACACTTTGATCCCGCAAGGAAGCAAAGCGCACAGGAAGAATATGAAGGTATGAGCGTACGAATTGGAAATGTGCCCTTCATGCTCCGAACGCTATAGTCCGGGCATAAAGAATAGCCTTATCTAGTCTTATAGTATAACTAGAAAGGTCTATTATGGCACAGACATCATTTTTTTTCAAATTTGCGGTATACTATACCCAATTCTATGAAAAGTGAGCATAAATCCGATAATTCCGGCAACGCCGCCGCCATTTTACTAGTTTTCTTGCTGTTGTACGTACTTGGGTATATCCGTATTCCCGGAGTTAACATCCCAAACTGGACGCTTTTTTACTTCCAGGGGCATCCCGTTAGCCTATTACAGGTTTTATTCGTAGTAATAGGATTACTCGTAATTGAACGGTTACCCAGTCCTTTGAGGCAAATTTTTTATGTCGTCGTGCTGCTCTGGACACTTTCCGTATTAGGATTTTTATCAATCATGGGTTTACCCAATATACTGGCTTTTGCCGTCCTTATCGGCTTATTCCTGGCCTTCCTGCACTAAAGCCGTTTACGGGCACTCCAGTGGCCGAAAAGCCATTTATACAGGCTACTCTCCACACGACTTAACCCCTTAATTTAACCTAAGGCACTATACCGTCATGTCAAGTTGACTTTTCACCTTAAAGACCTATAATACGCGTGCCCACCACCCGATTGCGGGTGTTTTGTGCGTAAGCACCGGGCATTTTGCTCTTTACCATCTTAATCCCATACATCTTGTGAGCTTAGCGAGGGACTGAAACCTTTCGAAAATCTAGTTCAAGCTCTCGCGAGCTCAGGAGATAAATCATGTCACACAGCACGTCAGGTCACAGTAGTGGTCACGGGGGTCACAGCAGTGGACCCAAAGCATCGAATATCGTTTGGCTCGCCGCCATCGTATTTGCGGTTTTCCTGCTCCTAAAGGATACCGTGTTGACGACGAAGCCAGCTTACCAGTTCAGTACGTGCCAGTCTCGCAGTATCGCGCTTAGGGATGCATTCGAACTTGCACCGATGAGCGAAGGCTGGATGCGGGCGGCAACGCTCTTAATCTGGGGCGACTACGAAATTTCGGACGGCGCGGGCATCGGGCGCGGCTTTCTGTATGTCAGCAATGACGGACATCTCCGCATGGGGTCGGCGGAACACGTTATAGATCAGGTCGCGCAACGGTGTACCTATGCCAGTTTCCGTGACACGAACTATATTATGCCGCTCCGGCACGAAAACTTTCGGTACGGCACGACAGGCGTAGCCGGTGATCGGATTGCAATCTACACGCTTCCGTCCGTTTCGGTATCAAACATTGGGAGTCTGCTCCAGAATGGAGAGATTTCACCGTTATCGGCAACTGACGGATCTGTGGGTAATACCGTCGCGTTTCTGGACGTAGACGACAGCCGCCAGTTCTCTTACTGGGTCATTACCGAAGACCACACATCGTGGTATCGCATCTCACGCACCAGCGGATCAGCCGCCTGCTCAGGCGATTCCGGAAGCGCTGTGCTTCTGGCTCCGAACGGAGTGCCTAGCCCCAACGTCGTTGGAGCGATCAGCGGTATTCTCGACGCAGTTGAGGTCGGCGAAGGTCGCTATTGTGGAACAGACGCCGTCGTGGTGGCTGTTCGTTAGGGTTGTACAAAAATGGGAGGAAGATGGAAAAACCGTGGTACGGAGTCGCGCATGGCGCAACTTACGATCACGGTTTTTTCTTGGAAAATTCTCTATCTGACTTTATATCATCAAAGTAATACGAGTTGATTTCTGATGAAAATTCCTCTGAATGGTAGTACAATGCACTTGACAGAATGTTGTATATATTACACTCTGTAGATAATTTTGAGTACAAATACCTGGTATTATTAGACACAATGTGATATACTATAGGTTTGTTAGCGCTCTTTAACATTTTTCTTTGGTGCTTTTTTATCCGTTACCGGGAATTGACGTACGCGTTATTCCGAATGGTGACCATAAAAAGGCACTCTCTGATACTTAATAAAACAGAATATGGATTGTGACGGTAAATTTTACCGTAAGCGTTGGGGAAATGAGCGGAAAGGAGTTCATGAACTATTCGTGATCCCCTCTCCGCTCATACCTCGAGGGTGGATATAAATAGTATTTTCCGAGGTTTCGTACAGAAGGGATGGAATAGTACCCCAAGAGGAGGATATACATGTCCACCCAAAAGCAACTCCACCGATTTATCGGGTTTCTGTTACTGGCAATCCTGCTGGTAACGTTAACATCACCCACATATGCTCAAGGCGGCGATCCGACACCGACGCCAGCACCTACACAGGTTGCGATGGTAACGTTTAACGAGGTCTGGACACTGCAAAATGCCAATTTGCGGGTTAGTCCCAGTACCAGCGCCGCCGTAGTCGAACGGGTAGATAGTGAAACGCTTTTACGAGCGTCGAACACGATTCTGATTCCGGGAGCTTCGGTAACGCTAAACGGGTATACATCCGACCAGTGGCTTGCGGTAACAGCGCCGAACGGACGGCCCGCGTACATCTGGGAAGGTCTTTTCGGACATGAATACACCGACCCAACCAACCTGCCCGGTATCCGCATTATCGTCCAAAACGGCGTACCGGAAACCGATGTGAATTTGGTAGCCGCCGGCACGTGGGCAGGTCTGCAATACATGCAGGATCATTTCGGCAGTACCATCGAAACGACCACCGTGAAGATGTTCAACGGCGCAATCTCCAATACCGGAGAAGAGAGTTGCTGTATGAGCAACAACGCCAGTGAACCCGGTGTCCGATTCATGGTACGTCACGAGGCGTGGACATCCAGAACCGACTTACAGAAAGCGGAAACGGCGGCGCACGAAATGTTGCACATCTGGCAACACGATATCGGGCAATGCCTTCCGGCTACTCGTCCGGCTTTAGCGTTTTGGTACGTCGAAGGCGTAACCGATAACTGGGCGAGACAGGCGATGATCGATCGCGGCTGGATAAATGAAGCGCAATCCGATAGCGCCCTGCTGATGTTTGCGAATGCTGAAACCTACGAGGTCGCCCAACCCGACTGGTTCCGTCTCTGGGAGTCTCCCGGCAATTACTCGCATTTCCGCCCCCACAACGGGTACGACTGGTCTGATTTAGCCGTCGAAAAACTCGTTGCCGACTACGGGAGCGATTTGTGGGAAGAAATGTGCGCGGAAGCAGTACGCGTTGGTGGAGGATTCGAAGGATTCCCTGCCATATTCAGGACAGTGACCGGAATCAGCACGACCACGTTCTATAACAGCCTGCCTGACTATTTCGCATCCCGCGGTCTGCCGACAGAAAACAGACTGGCTCCCGATGTGGGTGCAAACGGTTGCGGAACCGGCAGTGCCATATTAAGCCGTATCGTAATCCGCTGTCTGGGGGTTAATCCTGAAGCTAATCAAGCAGGATTCGTAATCCAACCCGCGTCCCACTACGGGGACATTGATGAGGTCATACTGCCGACCGGTGCAACTGGTCGATGGGAAGCCTCTACGGAAGTGTACTTTGTACGCTTTTCCACGTTCGAGTGGGAACGCCTCTACACGGTAACTTTCGTAATTGAGGGTACCGAATACCCGATCACATTCGCCTTTCATCGTTCGAGTTGATAAGTATCAGAGGAGAATATAGTACGTGCCCAAGCACTTGCCCAAAAAGCAAAATGCCCCCGGCACGTACTCTCCTTTCTTCCCGGCACTACCGGTCGGAAACGAGAGTATATTTTGCTATACTAAACGTATGACATCTTACAAAGACATGCCTGACGAGTATTGGAAAAAGCAATTAACCGAAGATCAATATAATGTCTGCAGGTTAAAACATACCGAAGCCCCGTTTACCGGCGAATTCGTCGATAACCATGAAGATGGTACATATAGCTGCGTGGCCTGCGGACAACTTCTCTTTACCTCGAAATCCAAATACGATTCACACTCCGGCTGGCCAAGTTTTTCCGACGTTATTCAGGAAGGCACGGTTGAACTGCACGAAGACCGGAGCCACGATATGATCCGTACGGAAGTGGTCTGCGCCAACTGTGGCTCGCATCTGGGGCATGTATTTGATGACGGACCGACACCCACGGGTGAGCGCTATTGTATAAATTCCACTGCCTTAAAATTTTCTGCAAAAGACTAACCAGGAGTAATCTGCACGGCATCCCTTGTGGTTTTGATAAGATTCAGTAAACGTTTTGCTGCTGATAAACCATCTTCCGGCTTGGTAACGTACGCTATTGCCCGACGTTCCGGTTCCTGATCGCGATACGCGTCTCCACGGTTATCCAATTCCGTCATTTTCCGCTTGCGCCATTGTTCCACCATTTCCCCGTTTCCCCGTAACGTTGAAACATCTTCCGGAGTGGCCGTTTCGTGAGCCTGAACATATGCAACCTCATGATGAAACCGCCCGAACATCTGACAATACACAAATGATGCCTGCAGCGCATCATTATTTACGACATCCCGGATTTGCCGAACTGTTTCCGGTTCCTTCGCGTGCTCAAGCAATCCTATGTACTTCTCCGTTAAATTTACCAGTCTGGCGGCCCAATCCAACGCGCGATCCGGTTGCACGGCAATCTGATCCGTAAAACTTAGAGGTGTAGAATATTCTGCCACCTGACGGGCTTCTTCAACTGCTGCATCTATGTTTACGGTCCGGAGGTGTGTAATTTGATTTTGGTAATACTCCAGCATCGAACGGCCGAGTTCTATCCTTTGAGGGTTCGGTGATGTTTCAGGGTGATCTGCTCCCATTATTTGAATACTACCCTATTCCGGAAATTTTCGCACTCTCCCAAATAATCCACGTTGTATATTTATTCACGATTCAATACTATATCCGTAACAAAACACGATGAAAACATATATTCTGCTGTGTATTGGAATCATTTTTTTCGCCGGTTTTTTCCGTTTATATCATCTTCAATATGGTGATCCTATCGGCGATGAAGCGGACTATGGTTTCCGCTCAATAGGATACCTGGATTATGAGTCAAGTCCCTATCATTCAACGCCGCTGGAATGGTTTCCGACCGACCAAGCTCCGGCTTGGCTTAAACTTTCGTTTCATGATGCACCCCCACTTTTTTTCTTCGTTCAACACGTATCTTTTAGAGCATTCGGGACGAATACCTTCGCATTGCGCTTCCCGTCAGCAGTATTCGGCATCGGAACGGTTGTACTTACCATCATATTAGCCACGCTCCTCTACAATAAACCGGTCGGTATCCTTGCCGGAATATTTCTGGCGTTAAGTTCTAACGCAATATATGTATCACGGGTCGGACACCTGGAATCGATGACCATCTTTTTTATCCTCCTGACGATTGTGCTGTACAGACTCGCGTTACATAACCGAACATATTTTATCCCTATGGGTGTTGCTTTGGGATTAGGGCTAATGACCAAATATACTGCCGTTATTGCCTTGATTCTCATTTTGTGCAATGCACTATTCTTTTTCCGTCGGATTTTCCGGGACAAACTTTTCTGGATAGGAATACTTTTTGCAGGACTTATTTTTTCTCCGGTAATCGTTTACAACATAATGCTTTATATCAATTTCGGACATTTTGACTACGCCCTCATGAATCTGATAGGTCCGATACCTGAAGTGTGGAATTTTAATCCAGGAAGGGAAATAGGTACAATCCCGGAACGAATACGCAGTTTCATTCCGCAAATGTTCTGGTCAGGTTCGTGGATTATTATCCTGACGACATATTTCAGTTTAGGATATATTTTCGTACGTCTTTTACAGCACCCGCGTACGGTTTTTCAACGACATCGTTTCATACTCATTTCTTATATTCTGCTGATATCGTATGTGATTGTGCTGGGCCCGGCCCCCAGGTTTCTGGCTATGCTAAAGCCTTTCTTTGCTATGGCAAGCGGAGTTGTCTTTTACCGTCTCTTGTTTCAGACCAGTACCAAACGCCCGGCCGAACTATCAATAATCGTAATTATTCTGCTCAGTATAGTTTACAACAGCAATACTTTTCTGGCACCAGAACCGATTGGTCACCAATATCTGACATTCAGTCCTGTACATTATAATCAGGAAGACTTGGGGTATACGGCGCTAGATAACTATTTTAGGAAAGAATTTAATGGACGTATTCCGGCACTGACACGAAAACAGCAACATGAATTCCTTGATAAAATTGCTGCCGAATGGGTTCAGGAAAAACTGCAACAAAATTACTCTTTTTATCCCGCCGTCATTGTATACGATCCGCTCATGCAGCCGCAGGCTACTTTATTCGTTCTGGGGAGACGACTGACATACCGCGGCTGGCCGGTGATGTCGGTTGATCGTTTTGCTGAACTTCAGAAAAAAACCGGCGGAGTCCCAAACGGCACCACCTTCTATTATATCGGTCTAAACCCCGGAGCCTACATAAAAACCCGATTCATGAAACCATTCGATGATAAGGGACAACACTTGGAACTGAGATTAACCGAGCTTGGAATTAAACCTCAAATTATCGTAGACCAAAGCGGTAAACCGTCATTCCAGATATATAAATGGGACAGCAAAGAAAAAATATTGTGGGAATTACCGATGTTCGTACAGGCACCTGACGAGAACAAAGGTTAAATGAACAAACCCGCGGGTGGGTGTGCAAAGAATCCTCCTTCGCCAAGGCTTCGGCGGACAAGTCGAACTTTGGCAGTCTTTCCTGCTTTGTGACTGGGGCACCGGAGAAAGAACGTATCCGAAATTAATTTTTAATTAGTGGGTGTGCAAAGAATCGAACTTTGGACCTCTTTCTTATCAGGAAAGCGTTCTACCACTGAACTACACACCCTTCGTCGCCTCGCTCCTCCCTTCGTCGTTCAAAATATTGGAACTCCTCAGGGTAAACAAGGCAAGCCCAATTGCTGTCCCAAGGTACTCTAGTTATTCGTCGCCTCGCTCCTCCCTTCGTCGTTCAGAATATTGGAACTCCTCAGGGTAAACAGGGCAAACTCATAACGACGCGAAACAATATGTAATTATACTGCAAAACCGGCTATTCTGAAAATCCTCAACTTTTTGCGGAGTGTTTATACAATGTTTTTTCGGCAACCACTGCGCCTACCGCTAAAGCCGCCCCGCCGTATACCATATCGGCGCTATTCCTAATTATTCCCAAAACACCTGCTACAACTCCACTGAACTTTGCCCACCAGAAAAATTTTTCGGCGTTAGACGGTTCATGATGATATTCTGCGTTTGCCATAGATTACCGTGTAGCACTAGTAAACGTTGCCCGCTTCCATGTTTCTAATATAATTTCAATCGTCTGATCGACTGTTGCCCCCATATCCTGTTTCGATTTTCCCTGCATAAGTTGTGCATAAACCTGGGAAAATTCTGTAAGCAATGCTCTTCTCCGTAACAACATTTCTTCCTGTGGCGGCTGATTATATCCCAACATTCCTGCGACTAACGCTACCTGACTAATTATTGGTTTTATGGTATCTATATTTTGAATAGCGGTTGTCTGAACCAAATTTAGTCTTACATCTTCCCATTTTGCCTTATCTTTCGGTGACATTTTCAGTCGACTATCTCTTTTCGTACGATGATCTGATATGTCTTGCATCGTGTTCCAATCCGTAATTACAACCTTACCGTCAGGTCTTACGAAAATATTTCCGGGATGACCTTCACGATGAACACGGTCCTGATCGTGAAGCAGACGTATACCTGCCGTTGTATTAAATGACGCAATTGCGTATTTTGATCGTAATGCAGCGGTTATAGCTTTCTGCAGTCCACCAATTCCCAGTTGTTTCGCGATTTCTACGGCATCGCCCTGAAGCATTCTTGGCAAGGCGACAGCATCTGCAGGCATTGCGTACACAAAAAAACCGACTGCCGGAGCCTCACCTTCACCATGTACATATTTGCCTGCAGCTACCGGCACGCACGCCTGTGCATGTTCCGATTGTTGCAAAAGCATCTGGGCTTCTACAGTCATATCGTACTTATCTTCCGCTGATTTTAACCAATAAGCACCTAATGGATCATTTCCTCTCCGAGTTATGTCTTTACCGTTTCTATCGACACCGTACACTTCATTTACATTTGAAGGCAGCCCTTTCTGATCAGCAAGGGCGGCAACGGTCATTGAAGTATCCGGAGGCTCAATCCGAATTCTTTTATGTTCATCTAAACTCACCCTGCCGGGGCCCGAAATACAAAATTGTTGTTCCGGATATTTCGGATGTCTTAAAGTCACTTTTCTGGAAACTCCTAGTTGAGGCGTAATATACTGATCTTCCGGAGCTAACGGTTCAAAATCGCCGGTATCACCACTCCCTAACAATCGCTGTAAATCCGGTAGTAATGAATCAAAATCTGCATTCCGTCTGGTAAACTCTATACCATATTGACGCTGATCTATATGGATTTGATCTTCCCGCGACCGAAGATTCCATTGCTGTATCTCCACCATCATCCGTTCATAGGGGGACAATGACTTGAAGGCTGATTCGTCAGTTTGTTGAGGATCTGTCATGAAAGAAATTGCGTTTAATTTTAGCTTTACTTAGAGGCGCGTGCCGGAGTCGAACCGGCGCATAGCTGTTTTGCAGACAGCCGTGTTACCCCTTCACCAACGCGCCATGCATCATGCGTGTGTCTGATTGTATCACACCATCTTGGACCCACTCAATTGAATTGGCATGATATAGATTTATACTGTTGCGGATATTGTTGTTTAAGAATCCGACAGATATCGGGAGCAATAATCCGCGCCATTTCCCGAGCTCCGGATTTCGTAAAGTGCAGATAATCATAAAACCATCGCGTGCTTTTCGTGAGTGATCCCGCGACATCTATAACCGTCACACCTGCATCCGCTCCTACCGTTCGGGTAATGTCATTATACGATTCAAGCAGCGCCCATTGCATTTCGCCGTTAACCACAATCCCGGTCGTATCCTGCAGCGGCAAGGCAATTGCACCAAGATTCACCTTGGTCTGATCGTCCGTACCAGTACCATATAAAGCAGGCTGTGTGATAAGTACGGGGACAGCTCCAACATCAAGGACACTTTGAATCAGATGTTTCAGGCGATTTTTATACGCCTGACGTGAAACCTCATAGTATCGGACTTCACGGTCAATATCCGCAGGCATACGCGTAATCGTATCCAATTGTGTAACCTGTACCGCATTTTCCGTATATACTCCCTGTCTTACTGCCGGCCTACCCGCATACCAGACCTGTAACACTTCACCCAACTTTGATATCCGTCCCAAAGCCGCGAGAAACCGCTCAACGGTATCGGGAGGAAGCACATTGGCATTCCGATCAAAATAAGACTCCGCATCCCGCGCCACATCATTGGCGCCAACAAAAAGTAATACCAGTGATGGACGAATCGGAGCAACGATTTGATCCCAGACGATTTGGTGTCCGAAGGTAGAGTGTCCGTCAATTCCTGCATTGTTCATCCATATGGAAAATCCTGCCCCGGAAAGAAGACTATCCAGTTGATCCGTCCAGGTGTCTCCTTCACTCAGATATAGGCATTCAGTAGTACTTCCGCCCATGGCAATTATTTTTGGCGTATCAGTCGCCGGTTGGCGTGGTTCCGGGCCACGTAACCCCAACGAATTCTTTCTTATATGAACCACGGCATCAACATCTGCAATCGGCTGAGCTGACCGTAATTCATATGTCGTTGATTTCGGCAAGTGCATGGTATGCCCTTCCAGACGGGAAACCGGGAGCCGGATGGGATAGAGCCGTAACAGCATTTCGAGTATGAGTACTGCTGCGAGAATTGCACCCGATAATAAACTGATCTGCACGGTTAATCCGAACAGAACGGATGTCTTTGAGGATTTATTTTTTACTTTGTGTAACTTGGGCATCTACTTCATGATAAACCACGGACGAAATCCGGGCGATAGCTTTTGCCAGATCAGAAGGATTATTCCCCTTTGTCATAATACAGATGAGATACGGATGGTTCGGGTAATACACAATCCCGCAGTCGTGCAATTGACGGATTTTATTTTCCGGAAACGCCCGTTCACCGAATTTATGAGAGACTACAACTTCTTCCGGAACCCCCGCGACCAGACCATCCCTGAACTTCGTAAAACTTAAATACTTCAGGGCTTCTTCCGAAAGCTCCCGTGATAAGTATGAAGCATTAAACAGCACCCGGAAAAAGGAAGCGTATTGCTTAACCGATAACGTATACTTTTCGGTTGTTCCTCCTAATTTCGGGACACCTAAATCCGAATATGTCTGGGCTGTGTCTTCCACGGAAAGTTTATTTGCCAATAACAGCGCTGCATTATTACTGGAGTTTGTAATCATATAGTCCAACAACTCTTTGACTTTGTACTGTTTATGCGGTTCCAAGGTTACGTTACTAACAATACTTTCGCGCAAATCAAAATCCTGATCGAGGTTGTTTTCTACCATTTCATCTAAAAAACCCGGAGAATTTTCATTCTTGCGTAATGTGGCCATGAGGAGTGGGACCTTCAGTAAACTGGCCGGAGAAAATACATCTTCATCATGTATACCAAACCAGATACCGTTGTTTAAGTCCCGGAAATATACGGATAACGATTCCAATTTATACGAGTCGATTAATGCTTCAACTTCCGTTGAGACGATTCCTTTAAATGAAAGGAGTGATTCCCGAATAGTGTGTTCTGCAAGCTCGCATTCCAGAAGCGGATTTATATACGTATAGCCACTACTCCGTACGGCGGTAGGTCGGTCAGCGAGTACAGCCTGTTGCGGCTTACTCAGCATGTAACCCACCGAAAAACCCAATACGATCATCATGACAATACTGACAGCCCATACGGCAGCTACACGCGGTCTTAATCCCATAAAATTACTGCGCATACTGACTTCTTTCCGATACCATTGTTCCGCGCGCTAATACGTCCGCAGGCGTAACCCTAGGAAACATACCTGCCTGCTCATGCACTTCTTCATATACGACTCTTGAGATATCCGCAATAACGCTTTGCAACGACTCATAATTACTTCCTTTGGTCATAATGCAAAGCACGTACGGATGATTCGGATAATACACAATCCCGCAGTCATGGAGCTGGTGGACTCCCGATGCAGTCTGCAATCGTTCACCGAATTTATGCGCTACCTGAATTTCCGCTGGTACCCCTGCGACAATTCCCTTTCGATATTCCGACTGTGCCAGCGTTTTTAAGGCTCTTTCCGATAACTCGCGAGAGAGGTACGACGCGTTAAATAATATTCTGAAGAAAGAGGCATATGTTCGTGTCGTCAGGACACGGGTTTTAAACTCGTCTTCCTGAAAATTTATACCCATGTCTTTATATACCGCCTCCAGTTCCTGTAAATCCAAGTGCTCAGTTAACTCCCACGCAGCCGTATTGGATGATTGCGTAATTGCTGCCACAATTAATTCATCATAGGTATATTCTTGCCCCACCACCAATTCTTTACCGGATGTAATACTCTGTTTAAAAATTTCCTCAGGAGGATTTTTATGTACAATTTTTTGCTGTAGAAAACCCGGCGTTTTTTCTTCTTTTTTAAAATACGCAATCATAAGTGGAACTTTCAGCAGGCTTGCCGGGGAATAATCTTCAGTACTATCTATATCCGTCCATAATCCGTTATTCAGATCACGGAAATATAGCGATATATGATCTGCACGCTTTTGCGCTAAATAGGAGTCGATTTCACTACTTAGGTGATCTTTAAACGGACGCAGCATGGACTGGATAGTATATTCGGAAGCCTCACATTCGAGTAGCGGATTCACAAACTGATACCCCTTTTGCTGGCGGACTGATTGGAGAGCTAATAGATTCAGATTTGGGTTTTTAGGACTCACGAAACGTCCGAGAATCGAGCCAAATCCAAAGGCTACCAGCAAACACAGAATAAACCCGGTAATATATCGTGATCCAAACATGAACGTAAAATAATTACATGCAGTGTAACATGAAATACGTTTTTTGACAGTACTACCGTAAATTATACGTTAACAGACACAAAAAATCCCGACGTAATCGGGATAATTTGTTTTAACAACCTAATGGTGATAGTCGACGGATGAGAGTTCTGTGACGCTTCACTCTGTACACCAGAATTGGAAGCTTGCTCTTGTCACAAATAAGCGTTTCTCTCGAAAACGCATCTAATCTCCCCTCCTCTTCATGTAGTGTTTTGATCCACTTTAAAAATGAATCAAAAATGCATGCTCCGGAGGCTCGATTTTTTAAATAGAAAGGAGGTGATCCATCCCCAGCTTCGGCTAGGGATACCTTGTTACGACTTAAGCTTCATCGCCAAGCTTGGACTCGTCCACCATATGGTAGCCTTCATCCACTCCCGACTTTGCTGCCTTGACGGGCGGTGTGTACAAGACCCGAGAACGTATTCACCGCAGCCTGCTGATCTGCGATTACTACCGATTCCGACTTCATGAGGGCGAGTTGCAGCCCTCAATCTGAACTGAGGCGAAATTTACTGGAGATTTGCTTACCGTTACCGGTTTGCGTCCCATTGTTTTTCGCCATTGTAGGGTGTGTGTGGCCCAGGTCATAAGCGCCGTGCTGACTTGACGTCGTCCCCTCCTTCCTCCCCGGATAAGTCCGGGGCTGTCCCCAATGACACTTGTAACATTGGATGGGGGTTGCGCTCGTTCTCCCACTTAAGGGAACACCCCACGGCACGAGCTGACGACAGCCATGCAGCAGCTGTGCTACCATCCTTGCGGATAGGTCCCTGTTTCCAAGGACTTAAAACGGTAGCATGTCAAGACCTGGTGAGGTCTTTCGCTTTGTCTCGAATTGAACCACACGCTCCACCGGTTGTGCGGGTCCCCGTCAATTCCTTTGAGTTTTAATCTTGCGATCGTACTCCCCAGGCAGAATGCTTAACGCGTTAGCTTGCGTCACCCCTTAAATTTTGCGGAAACCCGCAAAATTTAAGGGGCAACTAGCATTCATGCGTTTACAGCTAGGACTACGCAGGTCTCTAATCTGCTTCGCTCCCCTAGCT
>CAZVTT010000001.1:311503-953690 GCA_964629685.1 uncultured Gammaproteobacteria bacterium | reverse complement strand
CGCAACCAACCTTACCAAAGGGTGCTCCCTATTTTTTAAATCTGGATATAGATGTAGTGGAATTGGAGCCGGTGGACGTAACCATATCGCATATTCCCATCCATGTCCGTCCGCAGTTATTAGATAAACAAATATGGGTAGCAGAATGTCGATATACCCTTCCTGATCCACTCGCTAAAAATGCCGCACTCCGAATGCAGCATATCCAACTTGGACTGCGAAAATTATTTATTGATGCTGCAGACCTAACGGAAAAAGACGGTTATGAGGAATATACAATCGTACATCTACAGGAAGATATGGATACCCCGGATCATTTCGTTGATCAACATGCCGCCAGCTTCGCTCAGTTTCTGCGGAATTTAGATAAACCGCTGGAAAAACGCGAAATTGCCAAAACACTATCTACCCGAATCAGATATTCATCCCGTGATCTGACCATAATTGACTGGAACGGGGCCATACTTATCACCGACGACGGTGATATTTCTTCGGATATAGATATTTTTAAAGTAGGCAACTACCAGCTGTTACGCTATAGACTGCTGGACCGGTCTATCGATCAAAGTTTGGAAAAACTTCAGGAAATAATTACCAGAAAACGGTTTACCTTTTCCCCACTGAAAGACGAAACGATGTTCCAAATATTAAATAAACGACTGGAAATCATACTGAGCTACGAAAGAATTAACCAGGAATTATTACAGATAGGCGATTGGTATTCAGCTGAAATGTATCGGGCGATAGTGGACGAACTGTACATAGATGACTGGAGAGAAACCGTCAGTACAAAACTGGATAGTCTAGGATCCATTCACGAGATAGTATCCCAGAATTTATCGTTTTCCTGGTCAAGACTTTTAGATTTCGTACAAATGTTTGGCTGGCTGATACTGCTTATCGGGTATTTCGTACTGTTCTATTTCGATATATTCGGTCATTAACTGCCGCTAAGCAACCGTTTTACCATAGCATCGTGTGCCGCCCATTCCCACTCGTCCGGCAAGACCGCTAACTCAATCGCTTGTTTATATTTCACCCGGAGTGCAGTAAAAATAAGCCAGTCGGCAACGTGGGGATTTTTTGGCAAAAACGGGCCATGCGAATATGTGGCTATACAATTGTGATAAAGTGCCCCTTCGGTACCATCTTCACCGTTATTTCCTGATCCTTTTATTACTTTAGCAAACGGTTTAACGCCGTTCCGCAAATATGTCCGTCCCCCATGGTTCTCAAATCCGACAATAGTTGAAGAAAATTTGTGACCTTCTAATCTGAATTTATCATCTATATGACATATAGTATTCCCGATGCAGCGGGGTTTCTGTTTACCGAAGTGTTTACTTTCCATATCAAATATTCCTAAACCTTCAAGTTTCTCGCCATCCCCGGTCATATAATACTCACCGAGTAGCTGTGGAGCTCCACACACAAAAAGTCCGGGAATATCCCGGTCAAACAGTTCCTTTAACACCATACCTTTCTTTTGACGCAAATCATCTATTACCAACGTCTGTTGGCGATCCTGGGCACCACCGCCGAAAATCAGATCACACAGTTTTAAATCGGGTGTCTCAGTGGAAAAAGTAATTGGTAACAAATCAACTCCAATACCGCGCCACTCACAGCGTTTGGTTAACACAGTAACATTTCCCCTGTCACCATACGTACTCATCAGCTCTGGATAAAGCCAACCAATCCGCAGTGTGTATTTTGTACTCATAATATTTTTCTTCCCGAAATAAGCTGCCGTACCTCCAACATAGCGGAATATGTAGGCAGAATATATGCGGTTTCTCCTTCAGCGGAAATTTCAATAACCCGAGCGATTGCACGCTCTAAATTCGGCTCAACCAAAACTCCGGATTTTATGTTCCGTACCCCGGATACAGCTCGATACTTTATCCGTACCGCCAAATCAAACGCGCGATCTCCGCTGATGACAATTTGTGCTTCAGGTGGAATACGTTCAAAATCCACATCCCAAATCCAACTTACATCCGTTCCATCCGGAATTCTATCGTTTAACACCAATAAATATGTTTTCGCACCCAATGATTGTGCGGTTCTGATCGATTCGTTAAACCCCACCGGATTTTTTGATAACATAATACAGCAGGGTTTTCCGTGTACTATTTTTTTCTCAAATCTACCGAATGCAGGAGTAAACGAAGCTAAACCATCGCGTATATCACGCTCCGGTATACCTAACAACCGACAGACTTGTGTGGCAGCCATAGTATTATATTTGTTATAAACACCCGGTAATGGTGCGTCCACATCAGAAGACTGAATATGCACCTCCGGATGTGTTAACCCACACCGCCCGCAGGCCCATTTTCCCAAATGGGAGAAATACACACCGCCAAATGTTAATCTGTTCCCACAGCTGGGGCAATATATTGTATCCGTGGCGTGTTCCATTTTTTTCAAAAATAAATGGGGATCGTTTAACCCGAAGAAGTAGACTGGTGCCTGTATTTTTTTACCCAGTAAGGCCAGATGCGGATCGTCCGCATTAATAATCATATGCGTACGTTTTAAATGTTGTACCGCGTTTTGCCATTTTTCCATTACGGCATCTACTTCGCCGTAGCGGTCCAGTTGGTCTCGGAATAAGTTCATAAATACCAAAACATGCGGTTCCAGATGTTTTAGAACTATTGGAATAGTGGCTTCATCTACCTCAAAAATAAAATAATCCGAACGTAAGCTACCCGTAACTCGGGCATCGGAAAGAAATGTCGTCAGTATCCCGTTATCAAGGTTTGCCCCGCTCGCGTTTAATATGACTTTTTTCCCTGAGTGGACTAACACTGTTTCGATCATTTTAGCAGTCGTGGTTTTTCCGTTAGTCCCCGCTATTAAAATGATTTTCTTCGACTGGGAAGCAAAATACTTAAATAATTCACCGTCTAACCGTAAGGCAATTTCGCCCGGCCAAGTGCTACCGGCGCCAAGTTTACTAGCACGTACACCTGATCGGATTATTTTCGCAAGGGTAATTACTGCAGATCGGCTCAAGGGCATATAGGGAAAATTATCCCTCCCCTAACGGGAAAAGACAACGGGGACAATACGGAAGTTAGTTGGGCAAACTAAATGTAACGGCATTATTTCGGTAATCAGCTTTAACCTGATGACCTGGTTCAATCTTTTTTTCTATGATCTGAAGCGCTAATTCGTCTAACACTCTGTTTTGTATTTCCCGTTTAAGCGGTCTGGCACCGTATACTGGATCAAAACCTATTTCCGCCAAATATTTTTTCAACGCAGGAGTAAACGTAATATGAATGTGCTTTTTTTCAAGCCTTTGGGAAACGACATGAAGTTGG
Organism: uncultured Gammaproteobacteria bacterium; assembly: GCA_964629685.1. Taxonomy (GTDB): domain Bacteria; phylum Patescibacteriota; class Microgenomatia; order UBA10105; family UBA927; genus CAZVTT01. The sequence goes on along the minus strand of CAZVTT010000001.1, from coordinate 950,355 downwards.
AGATCTACAATCCTTTCCAATTGATTCTGATTCAGATTTTGATACACAACCAATTGGTCCAGGCGATTTAGGAACTCAGGGCGAAATGTACGGTGGACTATTTCCATAACCGCGTTACGCATCTTTACTTCATCTTTTCCGGAAAACTTCTGAATATATTCGCTCCCCAGATTAGACGTCATAATCACAATAGTATTGGTAAAATTAACTATTCTTCCTCTCCCGTCTGTTAGCCTGCCGTCATCAAGTAACTGGAGAAACACATTAAATACGGACGGATGTGCTTTCTCTATTTCGTCAAAAAGAATCACGCTGTACGGCCTCCTGCGTACTGCCTCTGTTAACTGTCCTCCCTCTTCGTACCCGATATATCCGGGTGGGGCTCCAAGTAACCTGGCCTGAGAATGTGCTTCCTGATATTCACTCATATCAATGCGGATTAACGCCCGCTCATCATTAAACAAACATTCTGCAAGTGCTTTTGCCGTTTCCGTTTTCCCCACTCCTGTCGGACCTAGGAATAAAAAGCTTCCGATGGGACGACCGACATCACCAATACCTGCACGGTTACGTCTGATGGCTGCAGCGATACTTGAAATTGCCTCATCCTGACCCACTACCCGCTTTTGCAATTCGGCCTCCAAATTTACTAACCTATCTGCCTCAGACCGCAGCAGTTTAGAAATAGGAATTCCCGTCCACCGTCCTACGACCTGAGCAATATCTTCGTCAGTTACTTCCTCTCTCAATAATTTTTCCTCATCAGGTATCTGTTGCCATTCGTTTTCTAAAATTTTAATTTTCTTTTCCGTTTCCGGAATTTTGCCATACTTTAACTCTGCAGCTTTTTCCAGAAGCGCTTCCCGTTCAGCCTTTTCCAACTCGACCCTGGTGCTGTCCAAAGATACCCGTAATTGCTGCAATTGACTGATTATTTTCTTTTGTTCATCCCAGCGTGTAGTAAGTATCTGCTGTTGTGCTTTTAAGGTTTTTAGTTCATTTTCCAGATGCTCTAGTCGTTCCTTTGCGGTTTTTTCCCGTTTGAGTGCAGCACGCTCAATTTCCATTTGGGTAATAGTCCGGGTAAGTTGATCTAATGCCAACGGCATACTCTCGGTGTCTATTTTAAGTCCCGAAGCCGCTTCGTCTATCAAATCGATCGCTTTATCGGGTAAAAACCGATCGGGAATATAGCGTGTAGATAATTCCGCCGCCGCCAGAAGTGCATCATCAGTAATACGGATTCCGTGATGAATTTCATAGCGTTCTTTTAATCCCCGTAATATAGCTACCGTGTCTTCCATACTCGGTTCTCCCAGGTTTACCGGTTGAAAACGCCGTTCCAATGCCGCATCCTTTTCAATGTATTGCCGGTATTCTCTCACGGTCGTAGCGCCAATTGCATGCAGCTCCCCACGAGCTAGCGCCGGTTTAAGTATATTTGCGGCATCCATTGATCCTCCAACGGCTCCGGCACCTACCAGCGTATGCAACTCATCCATAAACAAAATATATTTCCCGGATCCCTTTTCCAGCTCAGTTAACAATTTTTTCAGGCGATCTTCAAATTCACCCCGAAAAGCGCTGCCGGCAACGAGCGAAGCAATATCCAAGGAAAGAATCTCTTTATTTCTTAAGGTCGAAGGAACATCGCCACTGACAATGCGGAGGGCTAATCCCTCCACCACCGCTGTTTTACCCACGCCCGGATCACCCAATAAAACGGGGTTATTTTTAGTGCGTCTGGCCAATATTTGCATTACCCGTCTAATCTCTTCGTTACGGCCGATTACCGGATCCAGTTTACCTTTCCGGGCTCTATCGGTAAGATTTACAGTGTATTGTTCCAACGGATTCTGATTTTCTTGAGGTGAATTGTCCATATTCATAGGTATAATAAGCAGAAGACTGCTTACCTCCATTTTGTACCTATATTTTAATAAATTTAGCAGTCAAATGTCAAGACTGCCAATATATTTTACATCGACTTTAACCTGGCAATTCTTTCCGTAAGTGGAGGATGAGTATTAAACAGATTGGCAAACCAAGCCGAAAATTGTTTACCTTTAAACGGATTAACTATGTATAAATGCGCCGTCGCGTTAGTCGCAGCTTCTAAAACCTCTTTGTCGTTCCCGAGTTTCTGCAGTGCCCTGATTAACCCTGAGGGATTTCGGGTTAAATCCGCGCCCGACGCGTCTGCCAGATACTCACGTTGTCGGGAAATAGCCAATTGCATCAACGTGGCTACTATCGGAGTAAGCAATGCAAGTACTACTCCCACAACCAGGAGAATTCCCTGACCACCCCGATCTTCATCCCTATTTCTTCTTCCGCCCCCCCACCACAATGATCGCATAAACATATCCGCCAGAAAGGCAATCGATCCCACCAGGACCGCGGTAATTAACATTAAGCGAATATCGTAGTTTTTAATATGAGACAGCTCATGAGCAATTACTCCTTCCAATTCGCTGCGCTCTAGTCGTGCCAAAATACCGGTGGTGGCACATACTACTGCGTGCTGGGGATCCCTTCCTGTCGCAAATGCATTCATAGCCGTATCCTCTATCACATATAATTTAGGTACAGGTAAACCTGCCGCGATAGAAAGATTTTCCGCTACAGTGTAAAAATCAAAATCTCGGTTTCGGTCAGCTGGTCTGGCACCGGACATCGTCAATACTATTTTGTCTCCCCAATAATAACTAATAAAATTTGATATAAATGCAAAAAGTACCGCCGGCAGCACCCAAACGCTCCCGTAACCTAAAGCCTCGCCGAATACGTATGCCAACGCCGTTACCAACACCACAAAAACACCCATTAATAATAGTGTTTTGGTTTTATTTGCCGTGATATGAGAAGAAATGGTCATGGTTAAACCTTTTGACCTCCCCGGGCATACAGTACCGGAATATTAATTCATTCAGGTAAATTTAACTTTTACCGGCTCTCGGTCACTTTCGGCGACTTTGAAGAAATCTTTCACTTTGAAGCCGAAGTTACCGGCAATAATAGACGCCGGGAATGATCTGACTTTTACATTATATTCTGTAACGGTTGAATTATAATATTGTCGGGAATACGCTACTTTATCTTCCGTGTCACCAAGTTCTTTTTGGAGTTGCAGGAAATTTTCATTCGCCTTTAGCTGTGGATAATTTTCCGCCACCGCAAAGAGCGATTTTAGTGCCCCCGTAAGCATATTGTTTGCTTCAGCTAATTTTGCGGGTGAGTCCGCATGCATAATAGCCGATCTGGCTTTGGTTACTTCTTCAAGTACTCCCTTTTCATGCTTAGCATAGCCCTTTACTGTTTCAACCAGGTTAGGAATCAAATCTGCGCGGCGCTTAAGCTGCACATCAATCTGACTCCAGGCTTCTTCAATCTGAGTAGACAGGCGCACGAGGCCGTTATAAAGAGACCAGATATAGCCTACTACCAATACAACCAATGCGAGCGGAATAAGAAACGGCATAGTACTACTCCTTTCGTAGTAACCACTTACAGAACGTATTATAGTCTTGCGTATTCAATATGTCACGCGGTTCTGCCCAACCCCTTCTGGCAACCGAAACGCCATACGGCATTACCTGCATATGATCAACCATATGTGAATCCGTGTCTATGGTAAACTTTACTCCCTGTTTCCTGGCATCAAACACCAGTCCGTCCGGCAAATCCAAACGGTCCGGAAATGCATTAATTTCCAGTGCTATATTCCTTTCTTTACAAACGGCAAATACCGCCGGCCAATCTGCATCCACACCCTCTCGTTTATTTATTAACCTACCGGTGGGATGACCCATAATCCGTACTTTCCGGTGTGCGGTTAGTGCCGTTATTATTCGCTCGGTAACCACTTCACGTGGTTGCGTAAACGCAGAATGCAGTGAAACCACGACACCATCAACAAACTCGAATGCTTCTTCCGGCAATGCCAATTTCCCGTCTGTAAGAATATCTACCTCACACATGATAAATAAATGTACTCGTTTTCCGGTCCGCTCTTTCCATGAGTACCATTTGTCTTCATAATACTGCTTTCGCTTTTTCATGACAGCAGCAATTTCTTTAGCCGTTAATCCGGAAATTCTGGGGTTATGATCACTTATCCCAATATATTCGTATCGGTATGATGCAGCCTGATCAAGGTACGCCTCGAGCGGACTTTGACCGAGGTCATGAGAGGTAGGAAACACAAAATCCGCATGAATGTGGAGGTCCCCCTTAATGGCACTCACTGCCACTAAGTCAGGCAGCATTCCTTTTTGCGCAACCTCAATTTCACCGTGATCCTCGCGGATTTCCGGCGGAATCCAGGGAAGATCTATGGCTTTGTAAAATGACTCTTCCGTGCGGTATTCTTTTACCACACCGGTTTTAGTATTTTTTATTCCGTGTTCATTTAGGCTTAATCCTTTACCCAAAGCCAACGTGCGGAGTTTTATATTGTGATTCTTTGATCCGGTAAAATACTGCAACATGGCGCCATACGCACCAGGATGTTGTACCCGTAAATCAGCCTGCCTGCCGTTATGCAATAAAATAGTAGCACCCCCGGGTCCCTGATCGATTATTTTCTGGTTGGGATATTTAACAAAGTGACGTATTACCACTTCCGGTTTTTCCGTCGCCACGGCAATATCTATGTCGCCGATGGTAGACACTTTCCGCCTCAAACTTCCGAGAGGATCCGCTTCGCTAACTTCAGGTAGTATACGCAGATACGATAAAATTTCCTGAGCAATAGCGTCTGCTTCTGGAAGTACCAGTCTGTTTTCTTTTATCTGTCCCTTTTTATATGCAGATATGTTAGTACGTATTACTTCTTCCGACCTGGGCCCAAATCCCTCCATGGTTGCAACGCGGTGATCATGAATAGCTTTTTCCAAGTCGGCAACAACGGTATCAGGATTATGCAGTTCCAATTCCGTAACCAGTTTATATGCTTTTTTTGGTCCTAAGCCGGGTACTAAGAGTAAGGGAAAAACGGAATTGGGTAATTTAGATAATGTCTCGGAAAAATGTTTTACCTTTCCGGTTTTATATAACTCATCGATATATCCGGCAATAGTAGAACCAATTCCCGGAATATCTCCCAATTTCCCTGCCTTCCACATATCCTTTAATTCCCCGGTAAGGTGTTCGATACTATCCGCTGCCCGTTCATACGCCATAATCCTAAAACGATTTTCACCCAGAATTAAGTATGCAGCGGCCATTTCCCGAAACTGCTTAGCAAGTTCCAAATTGGTCATACGCGCATCATATCAGAAACGATTGACCGTACTCAAACCCGTGTGATATCATTCCGGAGCACGGATCTGGACCTGTGGTGTAGAGGCCTAACACGCGTCCCTGTCAAGGACGAGACCGGCGGTTCGAATCCGCTCAGGTCCGCTGCTGAACCTGCCCCCCAATAGTGTAAGCATTAATTTATTCTGCCCAGAGTGGAGGTTTCCATGTCAACTGAACCATCAACAAAACTCGATTCCACCGAATCGTTTGTTTCTTTAGCATTAGGTTTCGCGGTTGTGGTTGCAGCGGGTTTACTGATCTACAATTTCGTCCGCGGAAACCAAACAGGCTCCACACCTCCTGCTGATCAGCAACAAACCCAAACGGAAACCTCACCATCCGCCAATGGCCTTCCCACTACTCATACAGTTACCAAAGGAGAAACACTTTGGAGTATTGCCGAAAAATATTATCAGAGCGGCTACAACTACGTGGATATTCAGAATGCCAATAAGTTATCGGGTGGCAGTATAGAAGTAGGCACACAATTAACTATCCCTGTAGCTGAAAAACGCGGACCGGGAGCACAAAACACAGCAATGGCCACGCCGACTGCCGCTACAAACACACCGGTACCTCAAACGGGAACACCAGTTCCCACCACAGCTCCGGAAACCAAACCAGGGGAAGCCACTTCAGTAAACACGTTAGGCGGTCGGAAATATACTGTCGCGAAAGGTGATTCTCTTTGGAAAATTGCAGTCGCTCAGTATGGCAGCGGTTACAAGTGGGTAGAAATCGCAAAGGCAAATAAACTGGTAAACCCAGGGCTGATTCACGCAGGAAATGAACTGACCCTTCCATAACATACGATAGGGAAAGTATTAGTCTTTGGCTATTGATTTTCAGCTAAAGTAGCTATAATACTCATGCGCGAGAATATCGTGCATAAGCGGGCGTAGTTCAGCGGTAGAATGTCTCCTTCCCAAGGAGAAGGTCGTGGGTTCAAGTCCCATCGCCCGCTCAAATCTGAACGAGGCTGTGTATTTCCCAAACAACCTGTTCAGGCTCAATAGAAATCATGCCTTATACGGTAACGGATACATGCCAAAGATACCCGCTGACATTATTCCAATCTCAGATATAACTTCGCAAAATCTGCTCTCACGGAAATATATTCGAGTATTACCCGAATATTACCTGCTTGAAACTGTTACCGAAAACAGTATATGGCATGATCATCAGGTTGTGTTGGACCATGTAATTCGCGTTTATGAAGGTCTGGAAAGCATATTACATTATGATTTTTACGAAGCCGATTATCGCATACAGCTGGAACAGCACTTATCAGAACCTGTAGAAAAAAGAACCAAAAAAGAACTATTACAGGTTGCGACCTTACTTCATGATATTGCAAAGGTGGATACGCTCATTATAAGACCGGATGGAACTGCAGGTTGCCCATCTCATGAGTTAATCGGTGCTGAAAGAGTAAAAAACTTTTCAAAACGTTTTGGTTTCGGACCAAAAGATGAAGAGTTTACGGAAAGAATAGTCCGGTATCATGGATTTATTTCTGAGATACTTAACTCAATTTTAGAAACAGGCTATAAAGAAAAATACTTCAGAATATTTAAAGAAATAACTGCAGAACAATCCGTTTGTTTAGTACTCCTAATGCATGCTGATCTGCTGGGAGCGGATTTAGAAAAAAACGACAAAAAAGCATTTAATGAACGGATATCATTGCTACGGTGGTTACTATCCGAACTCATTTCATAACTTTATACCATGTTAATCCGAATAGCGCAGGTTTCAGACTACCACGAACTAATGCACCTCTACAATTTGTTTGTCGGAAATGATCGATATTCCCGCCACGACAACGACTCTTTCCTAAAAATTTTAACAAATACCCAAAACTTCGTGTTTGTAGCAGTCGACAAAAATTCCTTAATCGGATTCGCAGCATTTTCTGTCCGTGATGTCGTGCGCTATCCTAAACAAATAGCTGAACTAGATGAACTGTTTGTTACAAAAGAATACCGCCGGAAAGGAATAGCCAGACAACTTCTCCAAGCAGTAGAAGATAAAGCAATACAACTCAAATGCTACCGTCTCTATATCGAATCCCATTACAGCCATGACACAGCCCATAAATTCTACGAAGCAGCAGGATATACCAATTACGGTTATCATTTTATAAAGAACCTATAGTTATGAAGTACTTAATTTTACACGGAACGCTGGGTAATCCTGATGGGAATTGGTTCCCGTGGCTGGCTTCAGAACTCCAACAACACGGTCACCGCGTAATTCTTCCTCAGCTACCCACTCCGGAAGGTCAATCACCCGAAAATTGGAAAACCGTGATCCGGGAAAGTGTAAATGCGCTTGGCGGACCTGACCATCAAACGGTCATCGTAGCACACAGCATGTCATGTCTGTCGGCATGTCAGTATATTTCGGAACTCCGATCCCCGATCGGCGCTGGCTTTTTTGTGGCCGGATTTGCCAAAAAATTAATTGGTATACCGGATCCATATCCTGCACTCAATGATCCTTTCAGCGAATACCCTATCGACTGGAAACGTGTGCGTAAAAATATCACGCATATTTGTTGTATTGCCTCGGAAAATGATCCATACGTTTCTTTGCCTATTTCTCACGACTTTGCCGCAAAATTAGGAGTTTTGTGTACGGTGCTTCCGGAAGCGGGTCACTTTACTACAGCCTCAGGTTTTACTGAATTTCCCTTATTGCTGCAGAAAATTACGATGCAAGAAAAGCTTCCGACAGCTTGATTGACCATAACCTACTTGGTAGAATACGCACAAGAGCGGTGTTCCGCTTCCTATGCCCCTTTAGCTTAGTGGCAAAGCAGCGGTATCGTAAACCGTAGACGTCAGTTCGATTCTGACAAGGGGCTCATAGTCAAAAAACCTCATATGCCACCACTTTCACGATTACGAAGATTTGAAGAAAAGAAACTGCAGAAGCGGTTGATTCTCATGATCTCCGCAATTGTCGGCATCATACTTTTTTTTGGTATATTTGGTTTCCGCATGCTGGTGGGAATTAGTTTGCTTTTAGACCGTAGCTCGGGAATTTCCGTAACTCCCACTCCTGCGTTATTATTTCCACCTCTCCTCGATCCTATTCCGGAAGCTACCAATACTGCCAAAATAATTATAAGCGGCAGCGCTCCCGCAGATACGTCGGTACTTATCTTCGTTAACGACACTGAAGTAAAAAATGGTTCGGTAAATACCGAAGGATTATTTAGTTTTAACGGTATTCCCCTCAAAGACGGTAAAAACATAATAACGGCAATGGTTCGGGATGCCCAAGGCAATAGCAGTCAGCCAACAGACGAATACCCCATTGTGTATAAAAAAGCGGGTCCGGCTTTAGAAGTAAATACACCTGAATCGGATATGACAATTAACGGCGGAGAGAACAAATACACGGTTAACGGAAAAGTAGAAGACCAAAGTAAAGTAACGGTGAATGACAGATTTGTCGTTTTGAAGCCGGATGGTGGATTTTCCTACACCATGGATCTCACTGAAGGTGTGAACGCCGTAAAAGTGATAGCCACCGATATAGCCGGCAATACCACTACGATTGAACGTCAAATTACCTACTTCAAATAACTACTTCCCGATCTTACGGAACAACACACTTGCAAGAATTGCGTACCAAAGCAATACCCAGGGATAGAATTGGCTATTTACAAATATGCTGTGAATAGCAATAGCCGCCTGTGAAGCTAAAAAAAGCGCACTGAATCCTGAATGTAACCGAAGCGCTTTGTTGGCCAACTCAGCGTGAAACCATAAATATGTAACTAATCCCGGAATCCCGGTCATAATCAGCAATAGTAAATAACTGTTATCTACTCCACCCCCTGCGTGAGATAGACGACCTTGATCGGCTAACCTGCTTCCAGGAATATACGGTGTGTAATTAAAGCCATAACCGAATATTGGTGACTGTTGAAACAGTGTTATACTTTGGCGCCAATTATCAATCCGCGAAATCGTAGAGCCCATTCTGGTTAATAATAAGGTATCTCCACCGGGTTTAGGGAGCAGTAATACTAATCCGATAAATATGCCCATGAGACCCAACGGCATCCCTACTGAAGCGACGCGCTTAAACACTTTCCGGCGAATAATAATAAATAGTACAAGTCCCGTCAGATATGCTAAATAACTACTTCGGGAAAATGTTAAGTAAACAGCCAGCGAAAGAAACCCGATAATAAAAACTCCTATACGCGTATTAATCCGCTCAAGCAAATACAGCCACACCAATGCCCCCAGCGTCAGTATCAACCCTGCAAAATTTGGATCGAGCAGCGTACTGACCAGTCGAAAATAATGCGGATCCCAACCAAGGTATTCAATATTCCGTAAATCTGGATACCAGACGTACTGCACGAACCCCAAAGCTGCAAAGCAGACAGCGAGCCAGCCCAAAAAGCGTACCCATGACTGTTCGGAAATCGGTATGCTCGGTAAATTGAAGATAAGGAGCGTTCCGATAAGCCAACGTAATAAATACAGCCACGCTATTACATTTATCTGCCATGGATTACCCATTAGTCGTATCACGTCCGAGGCAAGAGCAATAGCCGCAAACCATAAGAAGCTGCGGGGGAACTGAACCTGTGAATGCTTATTTTTTCTCCGGTACCAAAGGGACATACCCAACAGCAGCAGCATGGCTATATCCAACAATGTTCCGGACATATGAACCACGGGCAGCAACGATACCATCTGTCCGAATAAAAACGCCCCGCCAAGTAACACAAATATACGTATATTCATATACTGAATCTATATACCTTTACCGATTCCTGACTGTTGGGTTTCTTAAACTCCTGTAATAGTAGTAGATATTTATCTAAACCTGCTGTCTGGTGATCTCTTGTAATAAAATACATAGGAATACTACTATATTTTCGGACTAAATTCGGGAATTCCTCCATTTTCGGATCAAAAAACATCGTAGACATCCCGGGAATTTTGGCAGCATACAATAATATGGTATCTTCCGGATTCCCGCTATCCCAACGCACGCCCACGAATACCGGTCTGCCGTTTCTGTCGCGGTCAACAAAGGCCAAAGCTTCCATTACTCCGTACCCTGAAGGCCATCCTTTAATATACTGCCAGTTCTCGCCAGCGTATACGGATTTTTGCGGGTATGTCTGAAAAAATAATGGCGCGTTTATAGCCAATATTGTTGCAGCAACAATCATTATACCAACAGCAAATGCGCCTACTTTTGTGTATCTGCGTATTCCCATTGCAGCCAGCGGCAGTAACGGTACGGCGCTAAAAACAACATACCTCATCTGAATTCCCCTGGCGGTTAATACCAATGGAGCCAACAAAGCAAAAAACGAAAGTACCAAAAAAATCACCTGTATATCCCGGTATTTCCGGACAATTGCGACCGTCGCCAGAAGTGGGGTAAACGGAAGTAAATATCCAAAAAACACCTCGGCTATGTAACCGCTATTTGCTGCCCAATGAGCCAAGGGGAATGCCAAAACCTCATGAATCGTCAACGCATAATCTCGCTGATATTTAAGTACCGACTCAAACTCTGACCTAAATACTAAGGGAGCTACCGAAAAAAACGCTATAAAATAGACGACAAACAACGAGAGTATAGCGAATTCCGTACTTGTTTTTTTGTTTATCCTGGTAAGCAATACGGAAAAAAGAATCACCGGCGCCAACACTAGTCCGGTAGTTTTTATCCAGAACGCTAAACCCAACTGGAAACCAAGTACTCCTATCTTCCACCAGGTAAACCGTTTAATAAGCGATAAACCTAACCACAGTACCCAAATCACTAAACATACCAGCGCCCCGTCGACTACTGCCAAACCATCAAATAACAGAAACATTGGTGTACCGACATAAATCAGACAGGCAAGCAGAGCGGTGCCATGTCCAGCCACCTGTTTGGTTAATCCATATAGACCGTAAAAACCAAGCATACCTATACCCAGGGAGATAAAGCGCGCTCCCAATAACGGTTCATCAATAACTTTCCCGGAAAATGCATATAACCAGTACATTAACGGTTGCTTACCGATAACTGATACGGAATAAAACCGTTGTGCAGACTCGATCATTATTTTGCCGTACCGCATATAAATCGCTTCATCATTAAATACGGGATACCGCAGAATGAAAACGATTCTGGTAAGCATAAATAACAAAAATGTAGAGGCAATCTGTAAATGCCGGGATGTTACTCCCCTGATTATTGCCGTACGGAGAGTTGTGGATGACATAAGAGCCAACCTTTGGCGCGGGTTAAAAACGAATGATAACTCATGAAAAGTGCCACTATAATCCCGGGTGTTCCATCCCTAAAGCCCTGCCGGAATATGTAATTTTGTACAAATTTTGCTAACGGATAAACCGGGATTTGCCATGCATACATATTCGTCCCTTCATCAAGCATAAATCCGGCATTCCGTGTGGCGTACGAATTTATCTCCTCAAAAAATTCCGACACGGATGGATGAGGGTAATGCAGAAGTGGATTATGCAATTCACTAATTTTCCCTTCTATCTGCCATTCTTCATGCACGGGCCGTTTCCAGATACCGGCAGTCCGTTTTGCCAATCGGAGCAGTCGTACGGCCCCGATCTCTCCATACCGCAATTCTTTACCCCATAACACATCATGACGCCGTAATCGGTATCCGACAACATCCGATTTACCAATATGTTCACGAATCTCATCCGCCAATTGGGGCGATACAACTTCATCACTATCCACAAAAAATACCCATTCGTGTTTAGATTGCTGGAGTGCAAAATTTCTTTGACTCGCAAAATCCCCGGCCAGAGGGTGTGAAATAAACCGTACGGACGTATTTTTTTTCACTATCCCTTCAGTATCATCCGTAGAAGCATCGTCAATAACAAGGATTTCGTCCGCAAATTTTACGCTGGTTAGTGTATCCGCGATTGACCGCGCACTGTTGTGAGATAAAATAATGACGCTCAGCATCAAAGTAATTGTAACACAGGTTGCACGAATGACCTGTCTTGCCTACACTACACAAGATGACACGCTTACTTATACTCATCTGCCTGCTCTACATAATAGGATATCTGACTCATGCCATAATAATCGGAAAAACGGTCTATGGTGATGGTATTTATTACTATTCTTGGGTTCGTTCCGTCGTGATAGATCATGACATAAACTTCAGAAATGAATATACCTATTTCTCAGCCAACCAACCCATAACTGCCAAGGGAATCCCCGGGAATAAATACGCGATTGGTGCCCCACTTATCTGGTATCCGTTTTATCTGGTTACATATCAAATATTTGGCGGCGATGGATACGGTTTTATCTACCAGATAGTTGTCGGTTTGATAAGCGTGTTAGCCACCAGTTTTGCGTTACTTTTACTGTACCGCGTTTTGGAACAACAATACGGACAATCTATCGGCAGACTAGCGGTAATTACAATAGCTCTGGGGACAAATTTATGGTATTACGGGTCCTTAGATCCAGTTAATTCACATGCGCTAACATTTTTTTGGAGTACTGTAGCTTTAGCCTTTCTCATGCAATCCTCTGCTACACCAGCAACCGGGCTGGCACAAGGATTACTCATGCTGACCAGAACGCAGGAGATAGTTGCGGCTATACCGGCCATTTGTACTTATCCAATCCGGAAGTGGCCTGCACTTATCGGCAGCATTTTACTCATGTTCTCAATTCAAATTGGCGCATGGTATCTCGTAAACGGCACATTTAGTAGTCAGTATTTAGGTAGCGAAGAAGGGTTTTATTGGTTTCATCCACAGATTTTGGGAGTACTTTTTTCGGTTGATAACGGTGTGTTCCTCTGGACACCGGTATTTTTACTGGGATATTTAGGTTTGCTGCTTAAATCATTTCGTACCCGTAGTCCAGTCTGGATAGGTATGACAGTAGCCTGTACGTTACAGCTATATATCGTGGCAAGCTGGAGTACATGGTGGCAAGGCGCATCATATAGCGGCCGTATGTTTCTCGGTATATTACCGTTTATCACGTTCGGTCTAGCCGAAGTATATCGTCTGCTATACCGCATCTTATTTAATACGAGAATACTCATATTCTCCCTCGTGTTTCCGCTTTGTACGCTAAACCTGATTGCCATCATCTATTTTTTACTTCGACACTGAAAGATACCGCAGAAAAAACCAGCAGTACACTATCAGTCCCAGAAGTGAAACTGCCGTACCCAAACGAATCGACAATGGAGAAAATATGAAGGTGATCGCATGCTGACCAGCCGGAATAGACACCGTCTGGAAAATACCTGCATACTTTCCATGGTTAACAGGTTTTCCGTCGAGATATACCTGCCAACCGGGAAAATCGACTTCCCTAAAAAGTATTTGGGTTGATGCAGTAGTTTTTACCACAAGTCTTACGTATCCAGGCAGTTCGGATTGCGACAGTATTTGGGCAGCTGAATCAGAAAACGATATCCGGGGTTTTGCATCTGCATTTAGTTCAATTTGAATACACGATAGCGGTGGAGATTCACCAGCGATCCAAGCACACATTCCTGACGCGCGTCGTAGCATAACCCGGGAACTTGCTTCGCCCAATAATCTCGTGTTATGTACCGGAATGCTAACACCGGTCGGATCGGAAGCCCGCATTCCGTAGAACTGTTGATATGGTGCGTACACCATAGAAGCATACCCCTGTACTGATGGAATTCCATATAATGCGGCCAGATTTGAACGGAGGAAATATACTTGCCAGTACGATTCCCGTTCGAAAGACGGTTCTCCGAATGGCGTCTGTACCGGAATGGAATCCAGGTTAGGTTCAGAATACAGTCGCGTATTATTTCCGAGATACTCCTTTAGTTGTGCTGCAGTCGCGTCAGAAACCGCAAACCAGGAAGTCACCTCTCGTTCGCCAGCAGAAATAATTCCTCCACGACTAAAAAGCAGTAATTCCAACCCCAGAATTACCGGTAAAATTATTTTAAGCCAACCGATTTTTTTCATCCGGTACAGATCGGCTATGACAAGCAGGCTGCCACCGGTAATAAGAAAACAAATACTTATACCGGATAAAATGCGAATTAAACCGGTTTCTTCCAACACCAGCAACTTACCCGCTACTTTAGTCGGTAAAAAATCCGAGTGGGAGATGAATTCGCCTGCACCTAAACGCGCCAACCATGCGAGACCACCCGATACCGTTCCCAATACTCCCAGCCAGACAATATACATGGCTGAAAAACGTGGTTTTCCTCCGTTTACCAGATATTCTGCGGTAATACCCACCAGCAACGACAGCGCTAGCGTATACGGCAACAAGAAATGCGCCGGTACTCTGAACGAAGATATACCCGGTATATGTTGCAGCATAAACGCTGAAAATGGTATGTATGAACCGAACGCTAACACCAGCGATACGATAGCAACCAGAGTCAGAAATATCACTCGTTTTTCCCGTTTATATCCCAGCAGCGTAACAAATAAAGCAACTGAACCGATGTACCCGTATACAGATCCTCCCTGCCACCAGGCAGTCCCGGTAGACGAACTTCCCACTACTAACGGAATCACTAGCCGAATCAAAGCCCAGGGAGGCAATGAACCGAATACTGTATATTCCGCGCCAAAACCAGTCCTGGTAGATAACATAGCCATCTCGACAAAAGGGAATAGCTGTATTGCGCTTAATGCCACAATAAATGGCGTAACTATTGCAAACCGCTGCAAAACAAATTTAGGCGTGCCACTAAACATGAATACGTACGCGGCCATTAGAACGAGTCCGTAAAATACTAGCTGCGGATGTCCCGCAAGAAGTATATTTGCCGTAATACCAAGGAATAGTAATAATGATTTAGAGGTGGGAAAAGTACAGTACCTCCGGGCAGACCACAACAACCAAGGTATCCAACCTGCAACCTGAGCCATAGGAACGTTCCCGCTATATGTGGCAATCGTGCCTGAACCTCCAAAAACTAGAGCGGCGATAAAACTCCCCCACCGGGTAAGCCCAAATTGCCGGCCAAGTACAAATACACCAAAAGAACCAAACAGCGCATGAGTGATAACCAGCACGGTAACGGCTCTAAATGGAACAAACAACAGATACGCCCAATTGCCGAAATAAAGAGGACTTAGATTAATATCGGCAACGAACGGCGTGCCCGAAAGCAATAATGGATTCCAGAGCGGGAAAAATCCCCGTGCGTACCACGTATTCCAAAAAACCTTTGCTGGTATGGTAAGTAAAAAATTGTCACAGCAATATAATACCCTACCTCCGAATAATTCAGGAGCATAGAATATACAGATAAACCCTACCAGAAGTAGGATGTATACCAACGATGTTTTCCAAATCCAGTTCATAGGCACTACCGAGAATCAAACCTGAACAACAAAATAGAATCTCCCACCACTTCTAAAACATTTTGCTGATTATACCGTTTGTCCAGACTGAATCCGCACCCATACCAGTTGGAAGCACTGATGGCTACTATTTCCGGTTTAGAATAGCCGGGATACTCAATAAAATGAAAGGTACAAATTTCATCAGCCTTATAGCTCCCATAGACGCGTGAACTTGGAAATCCATACGCTGCACCATCATCCCGACCGAAATACGACAGATACAACGCTTTTGGCTCGTACTGACTGATTCTCCTACGCAAAGAAAGCAATCCCTGTCCCCAGTCCAGGTTACTGTCGGCAAAACGCAGGAACCGTTTATCCCGTGGACCGCTAAGTTCGTTAGCATATGCCACCAGGTGAGGCATTTGCGAAACCGTACCCATAACATGCCAGAGCAGTCCCAGAACGATTATCCATTTGATGGGCGTAGATCGAATCTGAAGTACACCCCAGGCAATTACCAAAGCACTTAGCGGTATCAACGGCAGCAAGTATCGTACTAATGGTGCCATGCCAGACAACATTGAAACTACCATTGTGGTCCAGGTAAGTAGCCAGATTACCTTAATCTCATGAGGCACCCTGTTCCTTAATCGTATTATCAACACGGAAGCTCCCAAAAACCCTGCCAGCCAAGGTATCGACAATTTAAAGAGTAATGTAAACGGAATAGCATACCATGGAGGCGTATCAATAATCCCGTTAAAAAAAACAGCGCCACCAGCCCTACTGCGCAATATATTATTTTTTACTATTCCCAAATAATTACCGAGAGGCACTGGGGTATTTTGTAATTGCCGGATGGAAAAAGAAATTATCGGAAAATGAACCGCCCATTGTGACTGTAATATTCTGTTAGACAATCTGGCAGCATTTTCATGTTTTACGATAATCGGATCGGTACGGAAAAAATATGTAGCCCATATCACCAAAAGTGCGATTACTAATCCCCCTGATACCCGTAATAATCCCAGACCGAACTTCCGCGAAGAAATTCCATGCCATATGGACTCAAACAACATCGGTAATAAATATAATACATTGGTAATTTTTGTTGCCATAGATAATCCCACAATGGCGGCTGTTCCGACACCGACCAGTCTACTGCCCGATTTCCGGTACTCGCTTAGTCCGAAAACGGACAAAAACCAAAGAGACGCAGCAATAACATCCAACGTAATATAGTGATTATGTCCGAGAAGTGTCGGTTCAAACGCCAGGATTGCCATCGCGAACAAACCCCCTGATGGTCCCAACCAACGCATACCGGCGAGGTATACACTAATTAATAACACTACGGAAAATGCTAAAGTAACCATCCGACCGGGAAATGCGCGCACCTGGGGAGACATTTGCTGCAGAATTTTGTCAGTCCCCAATATCCCGGGAACTGCGGTAATTTCATAGGCAAAGGGAGGGTTATAGGGATCAACTGAAAACTGATGATCCTTAAGGGCTGATCTTCCTATTTCTTGATAAACTATTTCATCGAACGTGAGCGATTCCTGCCACGTAATACGCAGCGAGATGCAGCAATACAGAAATACTATGCAACTAAATAATAGCAAACGGATACGCTCAGTCATTTCAACAGCCGAGTATACAGCTCCGTCAGCTTTTTTGCACCAATCCGCCTGTCGTGTACTGCTAAGGCCCGAGCCCGCGCTTTTACGCCATATGTTTTACGCAGAGCAGCTGAAAGCAAAAAACGCTTAAGTGCCAACGCGAGCGGCATGTACTCACCGGCAGGAATGAGCACCGCAGCGTCTCCGACATTTTCAGGAATTCCCCCTGTATGTGTTGTAACAATAGGCAGTCCTGATGACTGCGCTTCCAGTAGTGTGGTATTGTACTGTTCTTCCCACGTGAGTGTAGCTTTACTTGGCGCCACGTAAATATCCGCCTGCCTATATTCATCGGGCATCTGAGAATACGGAACACACGCATGTTGTATAAATTGCCCAATTTTCAACCGCTGCTCCAATATTCGTATTCGGGTCAATTCAGTGCCGGTTCCTACCATTTTTAGTTTCCATGGAATTGAACGCAGTTCAGCATCGTTACACAAAAGCTTGACGGCATATAACAATTCGTATACGCCTTTGTACGCCTCAATTCTTCCCGAAAAAAGAATCGTAAGCTGTGTAGGTAAACCACCATTACCGGAGGTTACTGCATCAGACTTTGGACTAAACCGCGCGGTATCGATAAAATGCGATATAACCGTAATGTTATTCGGATTAGCACCTTCCAACAGCAATGATTGCTTAGTTTTTTCGGTAAGTGCAATAATATGATCCAGTTCTGAACGCGCCCGCCGTTTATACTCATCTCTTCCCCGAATACCTTCATTGTTAAACGGAATCGTTTCCAACACAGTAGCGATTACCCGCTTTACATAACCGGATTTTTTTGCATTTAATGCCTGCTGGGTATAGTGGAAATAACTTTCCGCCGTATGCACCAGATCAAAACCTTTCAGCTTTTTTTCCAGACCAGCTAAGTAATGCACGTCGGTAAACACTCTGTTTAAGATTGGCAGCTTGAACGGAAATGATGGTAAATCCATGGGACTCCAGCTTTTTACCACCGGAAACTGATAGACATCATGAATCGGTTTTAAAGAACTAAAACCCGTTATTTCAAACGAACGCATTAACGGTTCAAAAAATTGCATTTCATATTGGTTTAGAAATGCTCCTCGAATAATAGCGATTTTAGGTTTCATAAATACACCCGTATGGTATATGAGCTAAGCAAAAGCATCCGCGCTATTTTATGTATGAATATATTTTGTATCCATTTATTAAGATTCATATTGTTATATAAATATTGAGTAATTGTTATGATCACTATTTTTACTCTAATAATGATTCGCTGAACGCCCGTAGCCTTCCCTTTTATTCCGTATAATATCGAACCCACCGTACCCACATCAAGAATGGTATCCGGATGCAGCAGGAGTTTCTGCGCCACTCGTGTTACCCCAAACACACCACAGAAACAATCATGAAACGCGATAACACCATTATCTGCAACATATGGTATCCACGATTCAAAATCTTCCCGCGCGTGGGTATAGTCATGGATACCATCTATAAAAAGAACAGCAACCGGTTTATTCCATGATTTGGCGGCTTGTTTCGATGTCATGATATATGGCCGGACTGTGTCTGCTACACCAGATATCTTAATATTCCGCTGAAACGCGCGTACTGTCGATTCCATAGCCTGCTTTTGACCTGGTAATACAATTCCTTCATGCGGATCAACTGCCGCTACAGTCCGTACCTTACCGGAATCTTTTACACCATACGCTAAGGCAACGGTCGACTTACCTTTCCAGCTTCCTATTTCAACCACATCACCCGATACGGGAACGTTCCTCGCAATTTCGTACAGGAGGCGCGATTCATGTGGAGACAACCACCCATCTATTCCGTGGACAATCTCCATTACCTGCTTAACTGTAACCGGTTTTTTCATAAACTTGGTTGTATATTCGGGTGTTCGGTAACGACTATGGCTATAGTACCCTCAACCACAAATGGACTATACCATGGCGCTACATCATTCATCTGACCGGTCGAGATAATCAAATATTTAGGCCGTACACGGGCGAGTTCTGCAGTGTTAATTCTTCCCCCTTCCGAAAAATACCTGGGTGCGTCTTTGTGAAACCAACCATAATAATAATTAATAACCGGCAGGTGGTGTTCAATCAAGTACCATTGCGTACAGCAAACTAAGGATCCCACATAATACGTACTCTTGTCCCGATTTGCCAACTGTTCAATTACCGCTTTAGTACTCGTAGGTTCAGCTTCAAAAGCAGCCAATAAGGTTTGCCGCGCCAATAAGGTGTTCCATACCAAACTTAAAAAACCTGCCGTGATAAGCACCTGTTTAATCAGTACCCGTTTTTCTGTTTTAAGCCAATAATCAAAGCATAAGGCGAGTAAACATACGAGTGGGGCTAGTAAAACCATATATATACGTTGCGGTACACGAAATACCTGTAACGCCGGTACGATAGTATCGAGCCAATAAAACGGCGAATACGGAAATTTTTTAGAAACATATAAAGCTCCTACCAGAACTATTAATGCCAACGCCCTCACATCTTTCCGCATGCTTATCTGCCATAGTTTACGGAGAAATAATAACGGCAACGGAGATATAAAAGCATAATACTCATACCAGTTGTAATAGAAACCTAACCAATGCTGAAACACCGGACGGTCATAGAAGGAAACCTGAAACGGAACAATAAATGGGAGTACAAAAAGGGGCAAATGAAGAGATCCTGCAGCAGAGTCTGGTATTTGCCGAAGGAATACCGGATTTATGTGAACAATAAAGTCATATACTTTCGGTAACATCAATATTGTTACTCCGCTGAGTACAGAAAACAGAACACCAAACTCCCGAGCCCAACCCGAAATACTGCGCGGCGCCAGAAACAACCGGAGTACTCCCAGCAACAAAAACATGTACCACAGGTGGTACCAGGCACCGGCATATCCCGTAAATGCCAGTATCATACTGAGCAGCATTATCCGCCTATTACCCAGTTTTCCCGACAAACCAAGTGCGATTACGAGCGGAACGACCGGGTATGCGAAGATCTGCTCCCAATGCCCGGCAACTATTTTGGCATACAGAGCGCCACTGGTCATATAACAGAGAGCTCCCCAGCGTTTCACATTTCGGCTAATACCTTGTTGCTGTAAAAGCCAAAACATAGAAATACCGGATAGTACGATAACCTCAAAAATAACCACCCTCATTCCGACCGGTATGCCGAATAGTATCAACGGAATATAGAGGAATGGATTGCCAAAACCGGAAAGCGGGTCTCCAATAAAGGGGATACCGTAGGCAATATACGGATTCTGCAGCGATTGCAGTCCACCACGGAATGATTCCGTAATGACTTGGTATACAGGTAACAGTGCGTCGTAGTCACTAAACAATCGAAAAAAAAGATTCCTGGTAGACCAGAAGACTGGTAGGGTAATTGCTGCCGTAACTATTGCCAGCAGAACTATATTCCCCAACCAATTTTTCATACTACTTCACTCCGGGCTGATGGGTCAGACCATGGATCACCTGATAAACATCTACGGCAAATCCGCTCCAGGTAAATTGCTTTGCATTTCGCATACCTTTGGCTACCATATGTGATCGACGGTCAACATCTAGTACCTGTGTGAGAGCTCGTGATAACTCCGCTTGATCAACAGGATCCACCAAAATCCCGGCATCGCGTACAACTTCCGGAAAAGCACCTGTCGTTGAGCCTATCACCGGGCAACCACACGCCATAGCCTCAACTGCAGGTAAACAGAAACCTTCCCAGCTGGAAGGAGACACAAACGCTACTGCACCTCTGTATAAAGACGGCAATGTATCATCGTTAACGAAACCCATTAACTTTACTCGATCACTTAATCTCTCCCCTTCAATAGTTTCCGCAATTTCGGGATCTACCCAAAAATCCCCACCCACAAGATACAAATCGTATGTTTTGTCTGTCGTTTCAATAAACCGGGCAAATGCCCGTAATAGCATTGGAATATTTTTTGAACGCTTTAAACTGCCTACAAAAAGAAAGTACGGTCTATCGCCGATGTTTACATCTCCCTCTGTAGTAAACCGTTCGTCTACCCCCGGATAAGCAACGGTAATGTCTTCAATGGCTACATGAAATCGTTGATGCAGATCAGCAGCAGACGATTGTGAAATGGTAATAATATGCTTTGAACGACCGACCAAGTCCGCTGTCATTTGTTTTAACCGATCATAAGAATCCGGATAATGTTCGGGATGGTGTAAAAACCCTAAATCGTAAACAAATCCTATATTGGTCGCAGTAGATACAGGTATTGCTTGCGACAATCCTAGGAAAATATCCACGGGGTGAACACGAAGTTCTAACGGTAGCCTCACGGAAAACCACCCGGCAGATGGCCAGAGGACCACATTCTCACACTGTTCTCCCATATACGACATGACGTCCTCGGATAACTTCTGAAACGTATAGAGTCGATATTTGTTTTGCTGATCCCGACTTGCCAACTGTTGAAGCAAATGAAGGCTTACCCGATACACGCCTACCTTTAACCGTTCGTCAGTAACAGATAATGCTCCCGCATCAACTCCGATAACCATATCGTAAGTAGTATACCCCATCGTAAGCTACAGGACTATTTTTTCATATATGAAGGTTGCACATCAGACACGTCCGTGAGTATAATTGTTTTTTGGCCTTTTATACCACACATATGCGTGTTGGATATTGAAGTACAATAAGTTCCTTTACAACCTGCAGCGAATAATGCATTGCCCTACGGAGAAATACCTGCGCAGAAAACTCTTCCGCTCAAGTACTTCTCCGCTCACAGCAAAATAGAGAATAGAAAGGATACCAATCGTGAGCAAAACTCTCTGGCTAATCATAGGGAAATGGGTAGTAGCCGTTTCCGCCATCGTCCTTGCATGGTGTCTGGCTCAGTACCTCAATCTGCTTGGCAGAACACGCACCGTGTACCTGATTATCGCCTCAACAGCAGGTATAATCATCACCGTGCATCTCAGCGAGATAACCTTACCCGAATTCATTTCCATCCCGTTAATCGTACTGACGATTTTCCTGTATCTCTCGATGTGTACAAAAATCTTTTTGGAGTCACACAGGGGGTGAAAAAGAGATGACGCGGCCCGTTATGGAGTTACACTACAATGTAACTCCATACCTGATTCCCATGTATTACGAGAGCACACTATTAGTGACCCAATCCGATTCCCATTATTCCTGCAGGCGTTTTTCCCCTCAAGAATATAGGGTAGTATATTTATACAAAACTTCTGGGAATAGGCATTATCGGTAAAATTGCTTTCGCCCGCCGATCACGATCTACAAAAACGCTGACGATTATTATTCTTCCGTTTAGTAAATCAGATTTAAACTCCGCATCCTGCATACAGGTTCTCATTCTATTAAATAGTTCGAACATAGCACTCACCAACTGTTCCCTGTCGCTTTCCCGCAGTGGCACATTGCCAGTCCCTATTAGCCCGGCAGATACGAGTTCAGCGATATGACTTCGATCCCAATGAGCAACTGTGGGATCATCCCAATTAATAGAACCGATATAATCAGACCATTGTATTCTCCGTATTTGCTCCCAACCTTGTGCTGTAACCGTCCGAAGTATTTCCTTATTTATTATTACTAAAGGGGCGCGGGCAAATTCACTACCGGATAAACGGCCCAATTTGTCCTTTATTTTGCCCTCTTTACGTGCATTCCGGAGTATTTCCACTGCCAATCGGGTATGCTCCAATATGTCTCCATACGGGTAAATAGCGAACATATCAATTTCCCGGGCAAACGGTCCGAATCCGCCCTCAGTCCAAACGATCCCCTGTTCCTGATGCTTATCATATGGCCATCCTTCACGCTTATCCCTAAGCACGGACCATCTGGTAACCAGATTTTGTAGTAACAACTTAGCCTTATAATCCAGCATTCCCGTAGAAATCTGCCGTTCACGTAAATTTGTAGTTGATCCCACGGTAAAACCAGCCTCCGGGTTTGTGTACATATCCTCTATCGCTGCTCGGATAGTTTTAAACACATTTCCCTCCCCGTTGCGGTACAGTTCAGAAATCGCCAACCAGTTATCTCTTAAACTAGGAGCAAACCTATTCCGGAAATCCGCCGGTTTAACAATGGCCTGTAATTCAGATACGATATTCGGGTCTTCCAGAAACATCCAGCTATTTACAATTTTTCCTTCCCGATAAAGCGTTTCGAGTACATCGTCGGTATACCCGTCTTTTCCGACATTTTCTGCATATATTTCCAATCCCATGGTAATCGTACCGTCTTCAGGATTAAACGAAAAAAAGTTATGTCTCGCTTCTCCTACCATTTCCCCACGTTCAATCGCTTTTTGCCGAATAAGATCTACCCCCTGGGCTAATTGAAACTTACGTTTTATGTCCGCCGCTAATCCACCATCTAATACTACGCCGGCAGCCCGCAATTCCTGTCTGCCGCGAGCAGCACAATGGAAATGACTTATCCACGAAAAATCCACTCCGGCTCCTGGCTGATTGTGCGCTTTAAGCATGCCGTTAATGCGCCGTATCTTATATGAATCGTCTTCTATCAGGACTGTTCCGGGACGTAAACCTTCTTTTATGACCCTGATATCCGCACCGGCGGTTCGCATGAATGCTCCCGTGTGAGGAACATACGATAGCTCTATGACCGGCATTTCCCTTCCGTCCATACAATCCATTAAAAACGGAAACACATGTTCGCCCAGCACCTGATGCGAAAGCTCCTGTGCCTCACGAAGTTCCGGCATACCCATATCATCCGCACGGTCCAACCTGGAAAGTATAAATTGCTGTGCAAATTCTTTAGACCATAATAATGCTTCGGGTTGCAATACTGCCCTCTCGCTCAGAGACCGGGTAAGAATATCAAATATTTCTTCGGTTTGGCGGAAAACGGTAGCGTCCCGTCGTTCCAATTCGTGGGCAGCTGATACGGTTTCGGCGTGTGTCATATGTTTTTTCATATTCGGATATCGTATTCCTCTATGAGATAGAAATCGATTATATGCATCACAATCCGTTAAACCATACCGAGATGCTTACCATTGACAAATTTGTTACGTTTAATCTGAATCGTATATAATACCCTCATTACAAATAAGGAAACCAACTATGAATGTATATTTCACCGCATCCGTTGTCGGGAAAGACAACTATATCCAACAGTACAAAGCCATTCTGAACGCGTTAAAAAATAAGGGATTCTCTATACAGGCAGAGCACATCCTGAACGCCACTGAAGCCGGAATACGGTTACAAACGCGTGAAGAAAGGCTGGCGTTTCATTCACAGCTGGAGAAATGGATTCAGGATTGCGATTTTTTAGTAGCCGAAACTTCTTTTCCCAGTATTAGTGTGGGGTATGAAATATCTTTGGCACTCCAATACCGTAAGCCGGTATTAATTTTGTATTCTGAAGGTGATCCGCCATCGCTTTTTGCATATCATACCGACGAAAAACTAGTATGTGAGAAATATACATTAGACAGTGTGAACGATACCATTGATGATTTCATCTCCTATATAAAGGGGGCTAACGACATGCGGTTTACATTTTTTATTACCCCAAAAATTGCAGCGTATTTGGACAGGGTATCGAAAAATGAAAAAATTCCGAAATCCGTTTACCTCAGGAAAATTATCGAGAAGCACATGAAAGAAGAATAACAGCAATCAATTGTAATCCAGATTACAATTACTTCGCTCTTCAAATATATATTATACTCCGATTTTTACGGATTACAAATTCCAATTCTCAGCGTATTAACAATCTAATTTATGAGTTGTATTCTGTGCGTATTCCCAAGGAGGTTAATATGCCAGGTCCAATTGTTGAAGGAGCAACGGAGACTCATGTAGAAGCAAAAGCTATAGAAATTCCGATTGAACGGACGGTTCCGTTTATTGCTCAAACTTACTTGTCGGAATTTCAACGGAGCATATACCAGATTTCACCTCAACTTCGTGACCCTGATACACACAGTATAAATTTGTGTGGCGGTGAAACCGGCTTTACAGATCTCGTGAATGATTTACTACTTACAAAAGTAGTTGAACAAGCTGCCACATTCGAACACCCCAATGCCGGTTGGCAATCTCATCGTCGCGCAGCAATACAACGCCTGACGGGATTTGAACCGTATTTTATTGGATCAGGACTTACCCCTACCGGAATTGCTAACGATATAAGCTCGTATTATCAGGGATTTGTTGAAGTTTACCGGCGGCAACATGCGGATTACACTGGTCCTGATATTTTCTGGCAGATTAAAGCTCTCATGCGTGGAGAAATTGCTCAGGAGAGAAGAGGCGGAGTAGCAGTAAGAGCAATTGGATTAATGGATCAGATATTAATGCATATGACGAATCAATACCGGGAACTTATGGCACCTGATGCATTAGCATATAGGGAAAATATGCGCATGAGATTAAGTGGAATAAAACCCTATATCTATAAAACTGATGGTGTAAAACCCATGACAGCTGAAGCACACACAATATTGCAAGTCCCGATTAAACCGGAATTCTCTCCTCCAACTGGCGGCTCGTATAATGACTCACGCGACTTAAGTAATCCGTATATATTTGTACGCGAAGTGCTTGGACAAGTGGGCGATCCCGTTATCAGAGGAATTAAAACAGTATGGATGCATACCCAAAATATCGGAATCCCCACTGATCCGCATGAGGTAGAAGCATTACTTAAAACGCGTGAGACTTGGAGTAAACGACCGAAAAAATAGAATTTCGTCCGTGATTTGTCTGATGCTATCGGTCTTGACACACATCAAATAAAATTTTATAGTGAGAGTGCCCGAGTGGAGGTTGAAGACAATTTTCCTCCACAATTTCTCAACAATGAGGTATCGTCTTACTTGCCGTAAGATGAGACAGGTAACTGTTTTATATACCCGTGGGTATGTAAACGTTACTTCCGGTTCACAGAATCGGGGAAAATACCTTCAAAACCACCGGGCGGACTGATTTACATTATATTCTCTTCGTTGTCTTTCTGTATTTTTTGTCTGTAACTACTCCCGTCTGTAGTATTGCCACCGGCAAATCATGATTGATCACTTCCCTGGGCTTTGCTACAATGCATAAGCTCAATCACAAACTTTAGGTTCTGTCCCAGCGGGGATTCACCATTGACCCAATGGATAGATTACAATCCGTTGCGAAGTGTGGTCGTTTGAGAATACTTCGCAACACCTATGAGGGAGTATCGTTGGGAAAGAACCGTAGGTTCTGTCCCAGAAAGCCGAGATAGCTCAGTGGCAGAGCAACTGTTTTGTAAACAGTAGGTCCGGGGTTCGACCCCCCGTCTCGGCTCAAATATATTTACCTTAACCGGAAATTATCCTTACGCCTTCAAGTTCGTGAAAATCAAATTCGTGAGTGTGATGAATAGAACCGATCAAAATTCGATTTTTATGAATTTTTAATTCCTTTGCCACTTCACTGACAGTCTCAGGATTGAACGGCTTCTTTTTGTAAAGTGTTTTAATTTTGAAATGCGGAAATACACCTGCTTTCTGCAGGCTTGGAATGAGTTCTTTGATTTCCTTATAGCTGGCATTGTAATCCGCATCATCACCAGTTCGATTATCACAATGAACAACAGTAACATCTAACCCCTTCTCATTGCGCTCTATGTATTCTAATGCTCCATACAATCTGTTGGCATGATGAATAAAAACTACAAAGCGTCCCGCCAATATATCCGCGGAACGACTTTTGATCAATTCATGAACATAAGGAATCCTCGCAGATAAACGCAGAGACAGAAGTACCAATTTATCTTCATAAATCATAGCTAACACAATACAAAGTGCAGGAATAAAATATGCTCCGAAATACACTATGTTTCTGGGATCTATAAGGATATTTCCTCCCACTCCGATTGCGGTACCTACAAACGCCAGAATCACAAATGGCAAAGGAGCACTATATGTCCGTTTTAACTCAGTTCTGGTTTCTCTCAATACAAGATTTCCGAGTGCAAACAAGCTCATAACACCCAGGAAACTAATAGTATAAACCCCTGCTAAAGAGAGTAATTCTCCTTGTGTAATTAGCAATATTGATGAGCATAAAACAAAAAAGGCGATTATTATTCTAGTATGTACGCCTTTTCTGTTTTCTTTAAGGAGTATTCCGGGTAGACACCCATCCAGAGTCATGCGATGTACCAATCCTGAAACACCCACATATGCCGTTAAAACCGCTCCTGCCAGCACCAAAAAAGCATCTGCCACTATCAGGTAACCGAACCAAGTTCCGCCTATAACTTTTGCCGCATCTGCAAGTAAAAAATCTTTAGAAAGCGCAATCGCGTTTAACGGGAGAACATGCAGTACGATTAACGCAATTAACGGATTAAAAATTGCTACTCCAAGCAACATATTCCGTAGTGTTTTTGCAAATACTCCCGGTTTTTGTTCTTCCACAAAATTAGCGGAACTTTCAAAGCCTGAAATACCCAATAATGAAGCTGCGAACGACAAAACCAGCGCTTTAGCCAACCCACCTGACTGAACAATCTGCAGCCAGCTTATTTGCTCATTTATTGCCATTAGGGAACCGTGTTGAATCACATAGGACAGGCCAGCAATCAAAAACAAACTTAAGCTGATAATATGAAAAATAAATATTCCCAGCGCAACTTTAGCGGAATCCTTTACACCGGAAATAACCAGTAATGCGAAAATAAATAATAACACTATTGTCCCCGGTAGTACCGGCACTGAGGGAATGGCATAGTGCAGATATTCTTCTCCGACTTTTGCAGAAATAACCGCGGTTGCAATGTACGACAGAATAGTCATTATTCCGGCAATTGCGGCAACCGTTTTTGACGTAGCGTTTAATAAACAATTGTATGCCCCGCCGTTTAACGGCAAAGCCTCTACTACCTCCCTGTACACTGCCTTGTAAAAGAAAAGTATTAGTACCACACCAAGCATCACAAAAGGAGCGAAAACGCCCGCGAACATCGCTGCAATACCGGATACATATAGTGAAGAGCTAAGGATATCATTACCACAAATAGCCGTAGCAAAAAATTCACCGAGTTTCGTGTGAGCAGTTTTCTTCTTCATGACAGACATTAGGTATTATTACCTAAAATAATATTCTTGGAAAGATTCTGACGGTAGAATAGCGTGTCTTTGAATAATTCCGTCCAGAACAAAAATGCACGTTTATCCAGAGAGTAAAACACATCTTTTTTTTCACCATGATGTTTTACCCATCCGTTTTTTACGAGTATATTCAAATGATGAATCACAAGACTGGGGGTCAATTCCAAATATCTCGATAAAGACTTAACGCTTTGTGGATCATCCGTAAGCATGTATACAATTGCCAGCCGGTGTTCATTTCCAATAGCAGCATAATATGAAGCGTACGGACGTAATTTTCTTGCCAATCTGCCGTGAGAAGGAATCATGAAAAAGCCTCCAATAGTATTCCGTCGGAAGAATATTTTTAGAATACCATTTTGTGCTGAGGCCAGGATTCGAACCTGGGTAGCCTATTAGGGCGTCAGATTTACAGTCTGATACGATTGTCCACTCCGCCACCTCAGCAGGGAATGAATGGATTATACCGAAAACTGAGTACAAGTGGCAACTATATCCTATTCAATCTGAGGCTAGATCAGCCCAACTTATGCTTTGTTTTAGCATTTTGTACTTTACGGATGGTGTTTTCCAATTCTTTTTCCAGACTTGTATCCGTCACGTGCGCAAGTCGTAAAAGTAAAAAGAATACATCCCCTATTTCGTGTTTAGATGACTCCGTTATGCGGTCATTCGTTGTTTTATGACCTGTTTCCTTAAGAAAAGCGCGTACTACCTCTCCCAACTCTTCCATAAGATAGAGGAGAATAATATTCGGATCACGACTATGACCCAACGAAGTAGCTACACTACCCGCCTTTTTCTGTAATTCGGCAATGTCACTCATGAACGTAGAATAACACAAATACGTACTTTGATATAGTTTTAGTCTATTGACAGTAATTTCATTTCTTCGGTAAAGTTATGAATATATGGAAGAAGAAACAAAAAACAAACAAACCAAAGAAAGTAATACGCAAGTGTATTACATTATAGGCGCAGTAGTTCTCGTGGCAGTTATCGCAGCTGGTTTCTTTCTACGACCAAGTATGAGTGGAACCACCCCAACCGCTACAAATCCAACAGGCGCTCCGCAGGAAAATGCACCGGCAGAGACGACCCCGATGGCCGCAAAAGGTCCAATTACACAGCTTGCATGTGATACACAGTACTACAATCCCGTAGTAGGTGTTGCAAGTACATATTATCTGGCAGTTGATGGCGTTGTACCTTCAAACGCAACCAGCGTAGACTGTACATTTACCGCAACCGTCGGCACAAAAGTTGAAGCAAACCAGACGGTTAAAGCAACACCTGTTGAAAATGCAGAACGAGGTGGAAGTACATTCCGCTGCAGCACATCAGGACTTAAATTAACTCAGAATGTTGCTACGAAAGTAACCGTAGACTTACGTGACAGTAACAATGTTGGCGCCACATGTAGCAGATTCTTCAGCCTGCCTTAAGAATGCTGCTCTGAGGGATTTATTTAAAGATGCACCGCAAGGTGCATCTTTTTTTGGAAGGAAATCATTTACTCCGGAAGGTGGGTATTAAAAAAGATAATATCCCGCTCCACAACAGTATTCCAACTCCCCTGCATATTATGATCTGCGCCGGAATAAACAAAATACGTTATATCTTTATCGCGCTCTTTTAGCTGGTCGACAAATACAGTACTCCAATGAAGAGGTACGGCGGCATCCGCAGTCCCCTGATGTAACTGAATCGGCGCGGTAATAGAATCCAGGTATGTCATCAGTGAATACTTATCCGTATCATACGTTTCTTCAAAGTGCGCCAGCGATTTCCGCAAAAACTTCCCGCCGTCCTCTGCTTCATCGGTGAAATACAGTATGGAATATGGAAACGGTTTCGTAACCGGCGCCCATAATGTAGTAGGAATCGGCTTTTTAAGAATCTCCAAAACCGTTATGGCAATATGACCGCCGTTGCTATGTCCCCACAAACCCATTCTGTTCGGATTTATCTGACTGTATGTAGGAATAACGGCAAGCAAATCTAACACGACAGTATAGGTTTGGAACCGCTCTTCGAAAATATCCGTAGACGGTGCATCTGAATTTCCATATCCCAGGAAATCAGGAGCAAATGTCATATACCCGTTTGCAGCAAAGACTTCGCCACTCCGCCTTGTTCCAATACCCGGTTCATAAATACTCTTATCCACATATCCGCGTAACTGAACAATAACCGGGTAACCACCAGGAGGCGCAGGTGTATTGGGGATATTCATAATACCCGTCACACGCTTACCCTCACTAGTGAATGAAAAATTATACGTAGAAAATGCAGATGCAGTTGCTAAGATTTCCCCAATTTGTAAATCCGCACCCTGCGGTTCTCGCTGCGCTAAAGCGGAAATGGCATACTTATCAAGCACCCGTGAGGGTGTAATTGTGCCGATGGGAGTAACTATCGGATTATTTGGCGCTGTCACATAACGTCCGACCAAATATATAATTCCCGGAATAAGAAATACAAAACAGGAAACAACCACGAGTATTTGTTTTTTGCTAAGCATTACGCGTACTGTAACAAATTTCGTATGAATCTGCAGTATTTACTTTGAAAAAACACCTTTCAGCGAACGGTTCAATACGGATAACCCCTTGGTTATTACCGTATCATCTACCGCGAAAGAAATCCGGAAATGGTATTCTCCGGACTTACCGAATACGCTCCCGGGAACCACGGCCACATTACCTTCAGAAAGCAATCTCTCGGTAAGTTCCAGTGACGGCACAGGAATCGTGTACCGCGGGAAAATATAGTAGGCTCCGCGCGGTGGTATATACGTTATCATTTCGTTAAATGTTGCGAGTTGTGTAAGTACCAGGTTTTTCCGACGTTCAAGCACACTTCTGTATTGATGTACTATTTCTTGACTTTCCCGAAGTGCGGCAACCGCTGCCAGTTGGGAAATTTTGGGGACACAGCCGGTAAGCGCGTCGTGCGTTCTTGCAGCCAGAGAGATAAATTCAGATCCGGCGATAATATAGCCTACTCTCCACCCGGTCATAGCATACTCTTTTGAAAAACTACGTACGGTAATTAGTCGGTCATATGTAGTCCAAAAATCCAATAGGCTAACATATTTCCGCGAATACGTTAGAAACGAATACGTCTCATCCGTAAGTACCCAGGTTCCATATTCTGCAGCTAAACGTATTAATTCCGCTAAGTCACCCTTTGAGAGTACGGCACCCGTAGGATTATTAGGATTAGTTAATACTAGCAGCTTTAATCCCTTTTTCAACTCACGCGCAATTAAGTTAAAATCCAAATTCCATTCTTGTGTTTCCAACATAGGCAATTCCACAATTTCCGCACGGGCAAGCAGGAGTTGTGGAAAATGATTGCAGTAATCCGGTGTAATAACTCCAACACGGTCCCCGTTATGTACTAGCGAGAATATAGTAGCCGCGGTAGCTTCCATAGCTCCCACGGTAACCAGTACGTTCTTCTCTGGACTAGTCTGAATTTCATGAGCAGTGTTTATTCTGTCTGTAATAGCTGTACGTAATTCCAGAGTCCCCAGAAAATTTGGATAGACACCGACACCGGGATCTTGCAAAGCTTTTTGAGCTGCTGCAACAATATGTGGAGCAGTCGGAAAAGATGGAATCCCCTGTCCGAAATTTATACCGCGGGATGCTTTTACTCGGATGGAATACTGTTTAATAATAGACTCAGGCAAAGACGCTGCAAACAGTGTTTGGTTCATATAGTATTTGTCGTAACATTACGTAATTCCCTTCACCTATATTCGAAATTTACCCCCGATTACTTGGTTAATCCTTGTTAAGCAATAATAAACTGCATATAATCTGCGTATGGGACTAGAGGTACATCGCGAAACAGGAACAGTACCAACTATTGCGTCATCACTGTTGGATCACCTCCGGGGTCTTACAGGGTATGTAGAAAAATTGTCGGCCGATCAGGTAGGGTATGTGTCATTTCCATGTACAAAAGAAAACCCGACGCCAATCCGTTTAGAGGTTCCGCAAACAGGTACGGCACTTATACTGGATATTCGCTCATATGACGGCATTCCCCAACCGGGAACATTGGCGCATGTTGCAGTAATTCCTTCACCTGATACGCACGGAACCAACGAACGGTTTTTTGACCTTTTCGTCGCGCGAGATAGTGAAGGGCTGAAACCGGAAGCACTCGAATGGAATAAACTCGCTGCAATAGCCTCCGACAACGGGAAAGTTACGGTGAAATACGATGAACATGAAGGTGAGTATTCAACTATAGATATTCCCTCAGGAACAGAAGCGGGAATCCGCATAATTACACGATCAAATCAATGGATTTTGGAAGGTGAACCCGGCACGGAAATTCGCATGCCAGAGTTAGTATAGTATGCCATCTGAAACGGAAAAAGCACGTAGAGAAGCGTTAACCGCAGTATTTGGAGATATATTTAAAATACTCGCCTCGCCGGATAAACCGGAAGCCGGGTTGCCGCTCCCACAATTAAACGTATTCCGACAAATGGTAGACCGACTAATGGTTGAGCCCGATAGAGCACTTATAGTCGTAGCCGATAAACCAATTACCCGCGGTACGGATACCCATACGATATATCCAATGACGCTTGACCCGGACACCCGCAGGGTAGGTCGTGAATCCGTTCCTATGAGACTCTCAGAGAATGGCATAACCGTGGTATTTACGGACAAAGACCGTGGCGGTCGACTACCAAATAAAGCCTCACAGGCGGCACCGCAGATCAGAATTGTCTCGTTTGACCTAGGCGAAGGGACCGAAGACTTACAACGGTACTATGAAGGACTAAAAGATCTTAAAGATACGGTAAAGTTAGGAAGGAACGCAGAAACTGCAGGTATGCTGGAAAAGATGGTCAGCGAAGAATCCAATACCATCTCACAAATAGATACCTCCCGGGGAGATATTATTTTCGAAACAGCCTATTATGACCCGGATGGATATAACGAGCAGACCGGACGGCGAGGAAATTTTGTATTCAGTCCAAAAATGACACTCACCTACGCAGAAAGCGTAACTGGTGAAGTTCACATTGATATTGCCACAAAACAAAAGTTAGGTTCCCTTTCCATTGACGGAGAACGCGCGCGCTATTTGGGTAATTGGATCGATTCAATCACCAGACGAACCAGAAGCTAATTTTTGTCATCACAGTTCATACGCTCCGTTGTCTTAGACCCCCAACTTTGTTACAATCTCTAAGTTATCCGCCTGGGTAGTTCAGTGGTAGAACGTTTTCTTGGTAAGAAAAAGGTCGGGGGTCCGATTCCCCCCCCAGGCTCCCATACGTTATTTTACGTGCCGCCTATTCAACTTCGGAGACTCTAAATATACCCCAATAACCAGCAAAGCTATAAACGCTCCTAAAATACTAAATGCCTCCGTATTCCCGAGCATATCTCCTAAAACACCGGCAATAATCGGTCCGATTACGTATCCGATGTTCGTAAATAGATCTACTATTCCTTCAATTTCACGCTCATACTTCTGTGAATCGGTAATATACTCGGTAACCATACTGTTTATTGCCGGCCAAGAAGTCGCGATAAAAAATGAACCGGCCAACACAATGCCTACCTGTATAAAACTATTATTTACCCAGCCAAGGAAAATAAAGGCTAACGATCCTATACCTAATGACACTAATGCCGTGTACCGCTTACCGTATGCTTTCACAATCGATCCTACGAACCAACCCATGAGTAAGGTAGGCAACGAATAGGCTGTAATAAAAATACTACCGGGTAAAATACCCAGTTGCAGTTCTTCCGCAACCAGTGGTCCTAGTGTCCAAAAAAATGCATCGATTACGTTTACGGCAAATACTAACGCTAAAACAGGCCATAAAGCCTTGCCTATTGTTTTCCAAACATGAAATTCACGTAGTGCGTTTAACGGCTTTGTCTGAGTAATATTCGCAATATGTTCATGCTGCCTCTTAGGTCGTCTAAAAAGCATAAAAATAAAAGAGCCAGCGGCAATCAGTAAAAACAAACTCATAAGAAAAAATGGCTCCACCGAAATTCTATCTCCTATAACTAAGCCAGCAATTATGGGAGCCAATAAATATCCCAGTGATTTTGTAATATTCAGCAGTCCAAAGCTGGACGAATGTTCGGATGGTTCACTTGTCCTACTAACAAAATCATAATTTCCGAAATTTAGTAAGTCATAGTACAGCCCCCACGTAGCCATTGCGGCCAAATAAATCCAGATGGTGGAAGCATGCCATAAGAGTACCGGCTGAAGAAAAGAAACGATGAACATAAAAAGATATACTCTTCTATAGTGGGTATTTTTTAGGTAGCGACTCAGTAGGATATCGAAAACAGCTCCTGCAATGGAGGAACTTCCGATTACGACTCCCATCCCGCTTTTGGATAACCCATGCTCGGTAATAACCAGTGGAGATACATAAGAAACCAACCCGTCAAATAATGACCAAAAAAAGAGCATTATTGATCCGTGATACAACAGTATTTTATTTGACTTTATTTCCCGTCCGATAAATTGTTTATGAAGCCGGATCCGTTTCATATTATTTCCGTTTTCTATATGTATTATACGCAAATAAACCCTCATAAATACATCCGGACAATGTCGTATCAGTGAATCAATCCTTGACACGTATTGTCAATCCGTATAGCCTTATTCACATATGTTAAATTCCACTAATCCGGCAGACGCCGATAAATTCGGACAAGAACTGGTATTAAACTTAAGTGGCTGTAATTTGGAGACTATTTCATCAGCCGAAAAAATAAAACAGTTTGTTATCGAACTCTGTGATAATGTCATTAAAATGAAACGATACGGTGAACCGTTAATTCCCCATTTCGGACATGACAATCCGATCACTTCGGGTTACTCTTTAGTTCAGTTAATAGAAACCAGCTCTGTAACGGCACACTTTTCTGAATTTAAACGCAGTGTATACCTCAATATATTCTCATGTGCGTGGTTTGACGATGTTGCCACCACCAAATTCTGCCAGGATTTCTTTGAAGCGCAGACCATCGAAATGCACCTGCTGGTACGGGATTAATGTACGCAGCATAACAATCCCGACTAGACGGAAGTGGATGATTCCCGTACTATATTCTTAGAACCGGAGTTTATTCTGGCTATGAATGTATTGGCTTTATTTGCGTCTACTGTTATGGCTGCGGAGATTATTATTTCTCCTATTCCTGCCGACGGTATTGTGGTAGTTCACAAACCGGTAAAAAACTTCAGTCAAATTGCTACCGGCGAACCGGAGATGGCTGTATTGGGAACTGCTTCAACCGCCGAAACAGAAGTACTTCCTACACCCACGGACATTCCAGTACCTACCCCCACGATTACGCCCTCACCCACAGGTACACCCAAACCTACCGCCACACCTTCCCCCATCCCAACAAAAACACCCACACCCACGCGTAAAATCACCCCTAGTCCGACGCCTGAACCCGCAGACGAGGACATTTCCCCGGTTATCACCAAGCAAAAGAACTATACGATTGCATTCCTGGGTGATTCCATGATCGATACTTTGGGACCTGGTATTCCTCAAACACAGGACGCATTACGGAAACACTATCCAAAAACCAATTTCACGTTATATAACTACGGCGTGGGAGCAACCAACATTGAATACGGTTTGTACCGAATTACCCACGACTACACCTATTTAGGAACAGGTATACCGGCACTTGTAAGTAGAAATCCTGACGTTGTGATTATTGAATCGTTTGGATACAACCCGTTTCCGTTTGACGAAGGAGCACTTGATAAACACTGGCTCACGCTTGCCTCAGCCACCGACGCTATTCGCCAATATTTACCGAAGGCTAAAATAGTTATTGCAGTTACGATAGCCCCAAATGCTAAACTATTCGGTGACGGTGCCCCAGGATTATCATTCTCTGCGGAAGACAAACGGAAAAGAACGCAAACAATAAAACAATATCTGGAATCAACTATAAAATTTGCCGCAAGCCAGCACTATCCGCTTATTGATGCATATCATCCCAGCCTCAATTCCGAGGGAAATGGTAACCCCAAATATATTAACCCCGGCGATCATATTCACACTTCAGATGAAGGAAAAAGATTATTCGCCGAACAAACGGTCAAAACGTTTATCGAGCACGGAATTATCCAGTAAACGCTGAATTATTCGGCTTACTGGCTCCCTCTGGTACACCACTTGGCGAGTGGAAGGTTTTGCGCTATAATACGTTATCGCGAAAACGCGGATTGAGTAAGGAACTATATGGCAAAAAAAGAACAAAGAATCCTATTTGCACTGGTTTGCACAGTTTGTAAACGACAAAATTATGTGACCAACCGGAACAAAATTAATACTCCGGAAAAAATTGGTCTCAGTAAGTACTGTGCCCGTTGCAAAAAACATACCCCGCACAAAGAATCCAGCAAGCTTGACTAATTCATTGAACTGTTCGCCTTTCTTGTGTATCCTGTGTATACAACTATGCCCAAAAATACATTTGTCGTAGTGGTAGTGCTGGCTATCTTGGCCGCTCTGGTGGTGGGTGTAAACATTGGGAAACGCGTAACGGATACAAACAACGCCGATACATTTACGACCACCCTTTCCCCGACACCTACCACGCAGGTTAATCTATATACCTACGCAAACCGAAATTGCGGCATAAGCATTACGTACCCGGAATACTTTTCCCTACTGGAAAA
The DNA here is from genome assembly GCA_964629685.1 of uncultured Gammaproteobacteria bacterium. GTDB lineage: Bacteria > Patescibacteriota > Microgenomatia > UBA10105 > UBA927 > CAZVTT01. Next base: position 913,145 of record CAZVTT010000001.1, on the reverse strand, counting down.
TCCGCTAGAGGGAGCTCTTCTTTCTAATACCAGAAATTCTAAAGACGCCATCATCGTTACCTGTCAGAAGGATATTCCGCGTATACCATTACCAGCTGAAAAAATAGAACAGGTTAAAATAGGCACCGTTTCTGCTCAGCTTTACCATGATGCATCACAGAATGACGGCACGCCGATAGATAAGTTGATCTTTACCAATCCGGGCACAAATAAAGACGTATATATTGCCGGTTACGGATCTGATTTTAACACCGTACTCCAATCACTCCAGATACTGACACCATAGGAACCTTTTCCTTTGTATTGTTTAGTACAGTTAATTGCTCCCATAAATGAGTAGATTATCCTTAAATCACAGACTATGGATGAGGGGTATTTTGATAACGACATAAAACCTGCTTCTCACGAGGATGCAGAGGTTAACTTCTTTCCAATCTTGCAAACCGGTATCGTAGGTGCGGTTATAGTGGAACCGGATTTTGAATTACCGCCCGAAACCTGGCGTTCTTTTGCCTTTATGTTCTGCCGCCCTGAACAAAACCCCACAGGCCTTTTTATAATCTGGCCATCAGACGGACCTGCAGACGACAGTATCGATCACGATGAATTATTCCAGGCTGCACGGGATTTGGAACTGGTAGACCCGCAAACAGATCCGGATTGGGGTGGCATGATGAAAAAAACCCGTCAAGGCTGGCAAATGTTCCAAAAAGCTTCAAATAGTCCCATTAGGCTCGATATGTACAAAATAGAGGACCTTTGTGACGCCATAGATGACCTGACGGTAACTGGTTACTCTTCCCTTGTTAGAACTTCGTAAGATAGCGCACAATTAGTCATTATTTATCCTACTATAGGTTGATTTTTCTTTTATTTTTGCTATACTTAAAATTCTACTTTTGCCATCGGGCAAGCATTTTTGCGCTTTTCCCTGATTGCAACAGTACTTTGGCACCTTACTAATTTAACGACTGAAGATCACCATCCTGGGTATTTTGGTACCCGGAATGGTGGTCTTCAAAGAGAGAAAGACTCCAATTCCGTGGCGGCGGATCTGCAATTCAGTTCAGAATTCCAAGCAATCAAATCAAGTTCAGGAGATAACCATGAATCAGAATCGTAAAGGGTTCCCATGGAACCTGTTCGGCGAAGGCAGAATCTTCGGTAGTCGCGGTCAACGCAGTTTCGACCCGGCAGACCTCGGAGGGCTGGGCGAATTCCCCGGCGTTGGCTTCGAAATCGAAGACCTGCTGGCGGACGATGACACCCAGAAGTCACTTATCGGGTTGCCATGGCAAGTTGCTATGGCGCGTTTCAACGAGATGTTCAAGGGAACGGTAATTTCGTTCCTGCGTCATGAGGCGATCATCGACCTGCATCAGGGTATGCTGGACGACACGTACACCATCCAGTTCGCCGTCGCGCCGAGCCGTTCGGACAAGCTATGGGGGCTGTACCTTTTCGCAGGCGACGAAACGACCATCACAGAAAACGCCATGCAGATTCTGTCCGGGCGGATCATCGCTGTCTCACGCCTTGCGGCTTTACTGTCAACGTTACCCTTCATTGATGAACACGTCATCGCCGTCGCAGGGCAACTTTTCAACCGTGAACGCGATGCCGACGAAACCACCGCAAACCTGCTGGGGACAACCGCCGACTCGCTCGTGCTGTATACCGACATGATCCCGGAAGGTCTGATCGCCGCGTTCCTGAAGCGCCAGCCGTCGTCACAGACCGATTGCATTGATGTGCAGGCGGCAGTGAACGCCGGGACGATTGCGTTTTCAGAGCAACTTGCATTGCGCGGTGTACTTAGCCCGGACAGCTATACGGCGGCACTTGCACCGTTCACGGATGTGCTGGAAGCCTACCGCGCCCACCGCGAGTGGCCCGCAAGAGATTTGCGCTATGAAGGTCTGCGTCACATGCTGGTGGCGATGGCTACACACACGGCTGATCCCGGTGTCGGCTTGACCGCCGCGTGGACACTGCTGTGGGCGCAGAATCATCTGCCGGATGAATTTGGCTACCTGCTGAAGCTGGGCGATCAGGTTCCCGGTTTGAAGCGCGTGGGTGAACAGATTTCCGCCAGTCTGTCGCAGTCAATGGATTTGCGTATCGAAGCGCAGATGGTCGCTATCTGGTTCGAAACGTTCGCGGCGAAGCCTGAAGGCGATGGATTCATCGTGAACGTGCTGGTCGAACAGGTCGTTCAGGACGCACTGCGGATCGTTGAGCGCAAGCTCGTTGACCTGATGCAATAGTTTTACCAAAGCACCCCGCCAGGTGCACACTCTCTCTTTTCGTTAATATCGGTAAGGAAACCCCCCGGGATGCGTTGCAGCATGCAATCGTCAAATCGGGGGGTTTCTTATAGGTTAACGTTTTTTTCTGGTATAATAACCGTATTCTTAGGGCCATAGTTCAATGGCAGAATAGAGGTCTCCAAAACCTTTGATGGAGGTTCGACTCCTCCTGGCCCTGCTAAATTAGTGTTCTTCTCTTTATCCCATTAACAGCGATTTCATCCTTTGTTATGTCAAATACCAATCGACCATATATTATCTGCCATATGATGAGTACCATCGACGGGAAAATTACCAGTGCGACACAAACGGATATTCTGAGCAAAGATTATTTTGAACTCTATACTAAAACGGAAAACTTGCTCCCTGTTCACACAGGGTGGATGTGCGGACGGGTAACTATGCATATGTTTGCCGATCCGGACACTACCGCATTGCCCGCCTTATCGACAGATATTGACGATAACGATTTTATTACCTCCCATATAGAAAAAATGTATATGTTCGGCATTGATACTAAAGGCAAACTGAGATGGGATAAAAATACAATTACGCTCTCAAATGTAACCAATCCGCTTCACCTTGTGGTTATTGTTACGGCTGCCACGCCTAAAGAATATTTACAGTACCTCAGGAGTAAACAGATTTCGTATCTGATTGCCGGTAAAGATACTATTCAATTTTCACAACTGTTTTCTACCGTCAGGGAGAAACTTGGTGTGGAAGGATTACTGGTGGAAGGCGGCGGATTATTAAACGGATCTATAATGGAGAGCGACTGTATAGATGAAATCAGTTTATTATTAACACCCACGGTAATAAATCAAAGCAAGGCTCCCTCATTGTTTGAGCATGAACCGGACAGCCCAAATAATCTCCGTCAGTTTACGCTTAAAACTGTTCAGCAGCTGGAAAAAAATACCATTTGGTTACGATACACCAAAAGTAGCTAACAGGTAGTATAAAACGCATCCCCGATTCTCTCCTTACATAGTCTTTACCTAAAAATATACAAAAACTTACAAAACAGTTTTATTATAGGGAGTATGAACAACAAACTAATACTAGTGTTTCTCATCCTTGTTATTGTTGGTGTAAGTATATTCATTTTATTTCAGCAGAATAAAATTTCCGAGATGAACAATACAGTCCCGAAAGCCCAAACAGAGAATAACGACAGTACATCTCCCGTAGATGTGGGTAGCGGTGCTAAAAAGTATACCGACGATAAGGATGTTTATTCATTTCTTTATCCCGTTGATTATATTTTGGATACAAATGACCCTCAGCATATTCGTGTTTACAAAACCGGTGAGACTCAACGGCCACAAAGCGAAATGTCCGACGGGGCATTAATTGTATTTGAAGTTATAGATTTAGGCGAAACCTCTTTGGACAGTTGGGTGGATAGCCGTATAGAGGAATCTCTTGCGGACGGCACGTCTGAAATAACCGAAACAAAAAGACCTTTTGTCCTGAACACGTTTCCTGGGTTTAGTTATGCATTACGCGGATTAGGCAATTCACAAAATATTATTTTACAGAAAAATATTACCTCAAACGAAGCGTTAAGTATTACCTACGCGATAAGCGACCCGCAACAAAAAAATTACCAACAGGAAATAAACTCAATTTTATCTTCTATTACATTTTTATAGAAAAATTAGTTTTTTTCAAATGTAAGCAGACTAGATACAGTCTCAAATTTATACCCTTTAGCGTGCATGCCATCAATAATTTTTCCGATTGCTTCCCGTTGTCCACTGCAGGTGTCACAAAATGGATGAAGTAAAATTATTGAACCCGGTTTGGCATGCTCCAGGGTATATGTAACTAGAAAATCTGCATCAGTTCCGTACGTATCTGGCTCTACATCAACCATAATCGTTTTCATGTTGTGCTGTTTTAAATACCATGGTAATCCGAATAGTTTTTTACTATATGGTGGCCGGAAATGGATCACGCCTGTATTCCCGGCATTTCTCAATAGCCGATTTGTTGCTTCGATTTCGCGTGCTATAAATACCTGTGATTTTAACACCATGCGTTGATGCGAATAGGAATGATTACCTACTTCATGACCGGCGGCAACAATATTTCTTCCGAGTTCAGGGTACTTTTCCAATTCACTGCCTATGAGAAAGAACGTGGCTTTAACATTTTTCTGCTTCAGGATATTGAGTATTTCCGTTGCATACGGATTTGGTCCGTCATCGAACGTCAGTGCAATCACCTTTTCGCTCGTATTTACACGATGTACTAAACCTCCAAAGAATTGGAACGTTCTGGATTTACTAACCCGGAAAAAACCATACCCTACCAACGACAGCATCAGAATAATTCCTGCAACGGCACTCATTACGACCAGCTTCTGCATATAGGCATTATACATACAAAATCCGAACGGCATTTAAATACTTTTACTCGTTATACTACTCAAACATCATCAGTCTGCATTCATACTATAATCACAATATATGGTTCTTCATAAAAATATAAGACTACTGGCATTACATAATTTTTTTACGGATTTTGTCTTATTCGCACCGGTAGCAATACTGTATTTTCAACACGTAACAGGTTCTTTTGCCCGTGGAATGAGTATCTTTTCCGTAGCATACGCATCTAGCGCACTTCTGGAAATTCCAACGGGCGTGATATCCGATTATGTCGGCCGGAAAAAAACACTCATACTGGGATCCGTCTGTAGCGTGATTTGCATAGTTTTGTATGCTGTCGGTATCAATTATTGGATATTGCTGATCGGTGCGGTCTTCCAAGGAGCCTCCCGTTCATTTTATTCCGGCAATAACGAAGCGTTATTACACGATACGCTTCGGGAAACGAAACAGGAGCATCAGTATGACGAATTTCTGGGTAAAACGTCATCATTATTTCAGATTGGACTTGCGGTATCAGCACTATTAGGCGGATTACTGGCAGCAGGCTCATTTTCACTCGTACTATGGGTTTCGGTAGTACCGCAACTCTGTGCACTCATCATTGCGTTTTTTGTTTCAAATCCCATGACCCGCGGCAAAGCTTCGGCAAATATTTACGCGCATTTAGGAAAATCAGTTTCAGCATTTCTAACACAGTTCAAGCTACGCAATTTAAGTATCGCCTCCATTATCAGATTTGCTTTGGGTGAGTCTGCATACTTCTTCCGTTCCGCGTTCGTTGCCACACTTTGGCCTGTTTGGGCAATCGGTATCTCGAATATGCTTTCCAATCTGGGAGCCGCTTCCACGTATTATTTTAGCGGAAGAATATTAAAAAAGTACCGACCGCTTCCACTCCTCCAATTTGAAATTATTTTTAACCGGATTATTAATTTAACGGCGTTGGTATTTCCGACCGTAATTTCACCTGCACTCGTATCATTATCCTCGCTTACATATGGTGTTGGTTCGGTGGCAATAAACACGTTACTGCAAAAAGAATTTACCGATACGGAACGAGCAACAATGGGATCACTGAATTCGTTTGCCGGAAGCGTATGTTTTGCAGTTTGTTCCGTAGTACTGGGCTATGTAGCAGATAATTTTGGGGTAACAACAGCGCTAATTGCCATTCATTTACTTCTGTTTACGCCGCTTATATTTTACGGAAAAGTATTCAGAAGTTCAGAATGATATTACACCACCCTGGTCATCGCACCCCAGCTTCTCCCTACCTTTACTTCAACTTCCAGAGGAACCACAAGCGGATAAACTGTACACATTTTTTCACGAATTTTCGAAATTAACGCCGAAACTTTTTGGGAATCATCATCCATTTCAAACACTAGATCATCATGAATCTGCAACAACAACGCACATGATTTATCCTGTTCCAGGATATCACGGTAAATCTCTACCATGGTTTTTCTCATTAAATCTGCAGCCGATCCCTGAATAGGGAAGTTAATAAGTACGCGCCTCATGGCATTATCTAAAAATGTTTGTTTCGGATATTCGAATACGTACCGTCTGCGACCCAACAATGTCTCAACATATTTATTAATCTTCCCGTTCTTTAGATATCCGTCAAAGTACGTCCGAATATTCGGATATGTGGCATAGAACGAAGTAATAAATTTCTGAGCTTCTTCTACCGGAATTCCCAAACTCATACTCATGCCATAACTCCCCATACCGTAAATAATTCCGAAGTTAATAGTTTTTGCGATCGACCGTTGCTGCTTTGTTACCGCTTCATAAGCACAGTGAAATATCTGACTGGCAGTAGTTGCGTGAATATCACGTTTTTGCGTAAAAGCATCTATTAACTTCTCTTCGCGTGAAAGATGTGCCAGTATCCTCAACTCCTGTTGCGAGTAATCAAACGATACCAAAACCTTTCCGGGTGATGCAATAAAACAATCTTTTATTTTTTGTCCAAAGTCTGATAGTACGGGAATATTCTGCAGATTCGGATTAGAAGATGCTAATCTACCCGTACTGGCTGCAACCTGACTGTATGTCGTATGAATACGCTTATCTTCCCCCGTTTTCTGAATGAGACTGTCTACGTACGTAGATCGTAATTTGGTTAATCCCCTATACGTTAATATTTGTTGCAAAACGGGAAATTGAGGTGCGTATTGCTCCAATTCACCTTCGTTTGTGGCATACCTACCGGTTTTTGTTTTTGAAAGCGGAACACCTATTTTATCAACTAAGAATGTACCCAGTTGCACAGGCGAGTTTAAATTTAAATCACTACCAGTTACCTGTTTCAGTTCATCTTCGCAGACCGCGATGGCTTGATCTATCTCCAAACCTATTTTACTTAGCCGCGCTACATCCACCATAATGCCGGTCTTCTCCATTTTCATTAATACGGATATGAGCGGCAATTCTATAGTAGTAAATAGTGAAAATAGCGCCGGAAGCTCCGCAAATTTTAGCTTCTGTTTTTCCGCCAACTCCATTAAATCAGATACACCATAGTTCAAAAGAGCCTGTTCCTCCGACAACTTTCCCCGCCCTTCAGACAACAGATACTCCGCAATCATACAATCGAACACAGGTTCTTCCCGCGGATATTCACCTGCTGACTTCACATCCCAAATCGCTTTTGTCATCACTATCCTTCCAATCGGGCAAAGGCTCCGGATCGCTTCGCTTCTTTATATGTCAACTGAAAAATAACCCAGCCGCAGGTAAACCAAATAAGATTTAGCAGCGCAGCAGTAGCTAAAGCATGCCAGTCTATACTACCGTTCGTCACCTGTGCGCGTATCGTTTCAAAAACATAAGTAGCGGGCAATCCATAGGCTATCCAACGAATTTGTTCCGGCAAAACTGTTACCGGATAAAACACTGCACCGAATGGTTGAACCAAAAAGACTAGCGCCCAGGAAAGTGACTGCACTTGTGTACTAAATCTAAAAATCAGACTTAACACAATTAACCCAATTGCCCAGGAAAATACCAGTAATTCCAATATATAAATGATATTCATCCACCCAAGGGAAAATATAGAAAATTGATATAGTACAAATGCGATTAACGATGACATTGCCACTGCCAATAATGATTTTATCGTTCCTGATATCATTTGCCCGGCGATATATTCTTCCATCGTCAGCGGAGTAATAAACATGCTGCTAAAACTTCTGGACCATATTTCCCAGAGCGCACCGACAGTAATGGCGTATTCACCTACCCATATTACATTCCAATAAATCATTCCTATCATGACGGCTATACCCCTTGGATCACCACTACGCACAAAAGAAAGGGCTATTAATGCATAAACCCACAATTGAATTGCCGGATTCCAAAAAACGTCAACCAGCGTTTCCGTACTGTGAAAAAAATGATACCACGTATGTACGAGTACTACTTTTAATCTATGTATGCTCATATGTTCCTCCGGCTACGGAAAGAAAAACATCTTCCAAATCCGGTTTCTGTACGTCAATTTCCGTAATCCACACGTTATGCTTACGGAAGCCGAATAATACCTTTGGTATATCCGGTTGCTTTACAGAGATCTCCACCACCTGTGGACGCGGAAAAGTAAATGCATAATTCGCTTCATGTAAATACGTAGCGACAGGATGCTGATCGCCGTCAAACGTAAGCAAGAGATGGGAATTTCCCGCACGCTTGGTAAGACCTAGCGGTGTGTCTTCTGCGACAATTTTTCCATGCCCCAGAAACATTACCCTGTCACACAACCGTTCTACTTCTCCCATGTTATGACTTGTATATAGTAATGAAACGCCTTCTTCTTTGCGCAATTTTTCGATAAACTCTACCACTTTATTGGCAATATCGGGATCCAGACTGGCGGTTGGCTCATCCATAAGAATTAGTTTGGGACTATTAAGCAATGCTTTTGCCAATATCACTCTAGTTTTCTGGCCTGCCGATAAATGCCAAAACAATTCATCAACCAATGATTCGATCTCCAACAATGTCAGAAGTGTAGTTATTCTGTCTTTTGCGTTTTTTACGTTATATAGCCCTGCGTATATACCTAAGTTCTCCTTTACCGTTAGCCGAGCCTGTACATGCGCATAGGTCGAAGCAAAATTAATCCGTGATAGGATATACCCCCGCTCTTTCGGAAATTGTTTACCGAAATACGAAATTTTTCCTGACGTTGGTGTCACCAAGTCCAATAACATTTGAATGGTTGTAGTCTTCCCGGCACCATTCGGACCCAACAATCCAAGTATTTCACCTTCAGCAACTGAAAATGAAATTCCATCCACGGCTGTAAAGTTGCCGTATGTTTTAGTTAAATTGTGTACTTCCAATACAGGATTATTCATACAAAAATTCCGTTTCTACCTACTATTGTACGATAAAGAAGCCGGGAAAAGCAGTCTTTGACCGATGTAACGCTATTTAGGAGATATAGAGTGTCAGGCATTTTATTCCGCCGCCTGATTTTTTAAACTCACTCATGGGGAAAATAACAGGTTCTATATCCAACACCGACAACTTTTGTTTTAAATCATCATCGAGATAACTTACGAGCAATTTTCCATCCAGATACACACTGTTACCTACAAAATTCTCAGCCTGCACCCGCGTCATTGTAATACCGCCGGCAATAGCCGCAGCACGCAGCTGACTTTCTCCATCATATGCTTCCGGAAAGTACAATACTCCCCTGTCACCCAATGGACAGAACGTAGTATCAAAGTCATAAAAATACGGATTAATCAGTCTCAACGACACGGTAGGCACTTTCAAAATATCAGCTATCTCCTGGTGTGATTCACGATCGGAACGGAATCCATACCCAAGGTACAATGTACCGTTATAGAATAATGCATCGCCTTCCCCGCCCTGATAATGTTTCAATTTTTTCACCTGGTAGCCATGAGTAGCAAACCAGTTCTGAAAGCACGCTTCTTCCCCTTTACGTTCCTTATAGCGGAAATTACCTGAAATGAAGGTGTTGCCGAAAACCATTCCGCCGTTCGCAGTAAAAACCATATCCGGTAAACCCTGAACCTGGGGTATGACCTCTACCTCCACGCCGTTACTGCGATACATTTCGTATATGCGAGTCCATTGAGACATGGCTTCAACTTTGTCAGGTTGATCCTGAAGATGCATCCAGGGATTTATCTCATATTCGATATCGTAATAATCAGGACGACACATTAAAATTTTCTGCATACATTTTTATACTGTGAATAAACTTTCACTGTCAACGGAAAAATAGAATACTATACACTCCGTATTGAAATAGGTATTCCAATATTGTAAAAAAAGTACGTAACTGACAAGTTCGTTTCCTCAATACGAATTTATCGTTGTACTATGCTAGAGATGTCAGAGCACGAAACATCCGCACACCGCGAACAAAATGTTGATGTAGCCCACATGGTGGGAACCCGATTAAACCAATTTGTAGACGACGGGGTGTTATCTCATTCGGATTTATCCCACGCACCGGCCGCCGCATTTGAAGAATTTGTACTTCGATACACCTTAAAGGAACTTAAAGGTGAAAAACTTACCGTACAGGACAATGCAAAAATTCAAAGCTTATTTCATTCTGAACATACACCACATCCGGTACACGAATATAAGCCTGATGAAGTTTTTGATGCAGCCAGAAACGTGCTCGAACAAATGAAATTTTACAATGTAAACCTTGCAGGATTTATCGTATACGGTAGTAGTATAGATACTGGAAAAATCATGCGCGGAGGAGAGTATCCAACCGACGTCGATGTTATCGCTGTACGCCGAAAAGGTGATCGAAATCCACAAAGCACGTGGGAACTCGGTTTACCTTCAGATGATCCCACGTTTTTGGAGGATGCAATTATTGAAGATATACAATACTTCGTAAAGTTCGCAATAGCGCACCGGAATCTGCAGATATTCCGTGATCTCCCGCTAACGGTCTCAGGTGTGTACGAAATGTCTGAATTTACAGATACACTGAACCGTATGGGTAAACGTTCAGCTGACTGGGCACAACGTATAGCAGCACTACAACCTTGGGCTTCAAATCCGCTTGCAGTTCGGTTCGTAAGTGCAGACCCTAAAACAGAAGCGCAACTGCAATCAAGATTGCAGAAAACCGTAAATTCCCGAAACATGAATCTGGCTAGAATAGAACTATTAGATAGCATTAAACATTTGCTCATTACGTGAGTACCTGTTGTTTAGTGCCGTATTCAGTCGTACAATTACCCTAATGATTAAGTCCATAAAATCATATCTTCGCACATACTCTACCGGATAAGTTTTCCGTTTACTTCAAACCTCATATAAATTTGCTCAAGGAGATAATATGTTTAAATCCGTTTTTTTCGATCTTGATTCCACGCTGGTAACTATAGAGGGTATCGATGAATTAGCTCGCAGAAAAAAAGTAACAAAAGAGGTATCCGAAATGACTGAAATGGCTATGTGCGGCAATGTATCGTTTGAGGATATTTTTTTTAAACGGCTCGCCCTAATTCATCCTACACGGGATGATATTACGTGGCTAGGCAACTATTACCTACATCATTTAACATCCGGAGCTATCGAAGTAATATCTGCTCTTAAACAGAAAGCTATATCCATATTTATAATTAGCGGGGGTTATAATCCGGCAGTTACATATGTTTCCCGTTATCTGGGAATACCGGACAGTCACGTATTTGCCAATTCACTCCTTTTTTCAAAAAACGGAGCATACTGTGGAGTTAACAAAAGAATTCCGCTCTGGCGGAATGACGGCAAAGAGCGGATTATTACATATATTAACCGCCATTATCCGGGAAGGTCTCTTTTGGTTGGCGACAGTATGGGTGATTTAAACGCGAGTTTACGGGCGGACGGTTTTATTTGTTTTTCGGGAGTAGTGCCCAGGCAAAAAGTTATGTGCAAATCGAAGATAGTCATTCGCGAAAATACATTATTGCCAATTCTTAATTATGTGTAACGAGTATTATCCGATACTCTTCCGTAACAATGCCGCTTCCAGCAATAACTCTGCAGATAAAGTACCGGATTCCAGTCGAAGGAGAATATCCGAGGTAATTTCCTGATGCCTTACCTCATCTTTTGTCCTCGGACCAAGCTCTGTTTTTAAATACGTTTCCAAACCGGAAACGTCCTCAACTATTAATTTCCACCCGGGTGATTTACGTGCCAACCGTTCCAGATTATTTTTATTCAGATATGCTCCGCTCCGCATCATGTCCTCTTTTAAATGCACATAATATTTTTCTATGAGCGGCAGCCCTCCCTGCTTTGTCGCCAGAGATAGTCCCCGGCCGCTGCTGATAAGCTCTGGAGGCACACCTAGTGAATACATCGCTGCCGTAAATCCAATTGCTCTCGGAAGTTTTACGTTTCCTACCCCGCGCGAATATCCGAACAACCCTACATGCTGAACCCTTTCCCTCCGTTTGGGAATAAACGCAGCCACTTCGTTAACCAAACCGGCAATGTCAGCGATTACTTCCTGATACAATTTCTCAAACAGTTTCATAATTGTAATAATTTGCGTCTCATCCGCTGCCGGAATTTGTTCGGCGCTGTGCAGGGGTAACCGATCAGCTAATCGTTTTATCGCATTAATAACAACCTCCTGAGGATAATCGTATTTAAACCCGCTTTGAATCGTAGTTGTACGGATACCCCGATATTCATCTATAAATTCCTCTATTCTATTCGGCGTCAAACCACCCCTAAAAGGGAGTGCAGCCGCACCGATTATGGGATACAACGGAACCTCAAACTTCTTTTCAAAAGTTCTGAATCTGCTTAGAGCAAGTTTTATACTTAAGACCGTTGCAATTACCCCAGCATTCAAAGCCGGGTCGGACCTTGCCAAATACGGTCTAAGATAGGGCGGTGCAAAACCAAATTTCTTTTTATGACCGGCAAAATACTCTTCCAATATATTTGCAGCATCCGCAATTATATCGATTTGTTCAAATAACGGAATTAATTCAATGTGTTTTAAGGTTGATGAATCCTGTTTTAACAAGGGATGTTTAAGCGAAGAGATTTCGGCAAATGCCTCTTGAACAGAAATCATTTCTGCGGCTGTTTCCGTCATCGGAAGAATTACTTCGAAGAGCGGATTGTGCTCATACCCGGCATGCCTGGCCAAAGAAGAAGCGCTAATCATACCCATAAATGCCCTGCCTAATCTGTATTCTGTTTCCACTTTAGGGTTTGGGAGTCTAAATGTGAGGAATTTTTCCGTTCCCAATGGATTTTTCTGAAAATAGTCAAGGTGTTCGGTAAGCAAACGTTCCACTATCGACTCGTCTACTAATTTTCCTTCCCAGTCCCACTTATATTCCGTGGCACCTAACTCCGAGAAAGAAAGAAAACACTCCCGCGGTTCCTGAGCTGCACTTATAAATGCTTCTGTATGCCAATAAGGCACATTCGCATGGTCCGGATGCTGCGTAACCATGCTTGTTGGAATTTTTCTCCGCTTAGAAGATACCATACCTTTTTTGTACAATACTTCGCATTATAATCATTTACGGAGAAAAAGCGATATAATGATTCTATGTCATGTTCTATCTCTACGCGCTTACAACAAGTACCTATTTCAGCAGTACGGAAACTTACTCCATTTGCAGAAACCGCAAAATCCCAAGGAGTAAACGTATTACATTTAAATATCGGTGACCCCGACATTAAGACGCCGTCCACACTTATTGATGTACTGCATAACTGGAATATTAATCCCATCCGTTATGCTAATGCCAGAGGAGAACCGAGTCTGCTTAAGGCATTGGAATCATATTACGGTACATTAGGATACACGAACGTTACCGCGCAAAATACGCTAGTCACTGTCGGCGGTTCGGAAGCCATACTTTTCGTATTTTTCGGAATTGCCGCGCCGGGAGATGAGATTCTGGTATTCGAACCCTATTACAGCAATTACGCTACCTGTGCGGCATTTTCGGGAGTATCGCTTAAAGCCATATCCACTTCCCCGGAACACGGGTTTCACCTTCCCGATAAAAAAAGTATTGTTAACGCAATTACCCCAAAAACGAAGGCACTTCTTATCTGTTCACCCAATAATCCTACAGGTACCATATATTCACACGAAGAAATGGCACTGCTGGTTTCAATTGCAAAAGAATACAACCTTTACCTTATATCCGACGAAGTATATCGGGAATTTGCATATGATACGCCCCACACTTCAATTCTTTCCTTTGCTAAGGAACTACCAGATCAAATAATTCTCCTGGATAGTCTGTCAAAACGATATAGTCTTTGCGGAGCGAGAATTGGCATAATACATACGCAAAATAATGAGTTATTCGCAGGAATAATTAAGCTTGCGCAAGGAAGATTATCAGGCGGACTCATAGATCAAATTATGGCTGCTAATCTCCTCAGTGTTCCTGAAGAATGGATGACAACCGTAAGAGAAGAATACCGGAAACGGAGAGACGTAATATTTTCCGAATTGCCGAAAATACCGGGAGTCAGACTGACAAAACCTGAAGGCGCATTCTATACCATGGTTACTCTTCCGGTCGAAAATGCAGAAGCTTTCTGTATTTTTCTGCTGGAAAAATTTCGCCTAAATAACGAAACCGTCATGCTAGCGCCCGGTGCAGGATTTTATCAATCTGCCGGTTTAGGGATTGATCAGGTACGATTAGCCTACGTATTAAATGAAAACGACTTAACGCGAGCAATAACAATTATCAAAAAGGGACTAACTGCTTACTCTGAAGCATGATATCCTTTTCTCTTCTGCTCTTCACCTTAGGCTATCTCTTTATATGTAATTACTTCCAAATACTTACCTTTCTGCATGCTTTGAGTAAACCAAAACACATAGAATTCATATCTGATCCGCAAATATCAGATATTATTCAGAAAAAAACAGGTCTTAAAATAAAACGAATAACTATTTTCGAGAGTAAAACGTTTTTCGGCATGATGCCGGCAATCCCTTGGAAACCGGAAATGATTTTATCCAGTGCTTTATATCAGAAACTCAATAAAGATGAATTGGAATGGGTTGTTTTGCACGAGGCAGCACATTGTAAATTCTGGCATGTCGTTAAAAGTGCATTAACACAATTTATTCTTCTCATTCTTGGCGTATTTATATTGTATCGATTTGCGCTACCGTTTATCATTACCATACTTCTCACCCCGTTGTTCGCATGTATGGCTATCCAATGTATGCGATATTTTGAACGGGAAGCCGATACATTCGCCATTTCAAACGTAGATAATCCTTACGCGGTAATAACTGCACAAAAAAAATTCGAATCTCAGAGACCTCTCAACTCCGAATGGATATACGGAGAAACAAGTATTATCCGAAAAATATTATTCTGGAATATTCTTCCCTCCGAACGGATACGGTTGGCAAACGATAGAATACGTGCCAAGTAATATGTGCGGAATATTCGGAATTATCTCTTCAGGTACACACATAATTAAGACTGACACACTTCATTCTCTAATGGACGCGCTTATTACGTCTTCCACTTCCCGCGGGAAAGACGCTGCCGGAGTTTCACTGTGGGACGGTAAAGAAATTCATATACTGAAAGCACCCGTACCGGGCACAAAACTTGTAAATATCCCCGACTGGTTTAGATTTAAAAACAACCTGCCTCATAATCAACCTTTCTCGTTTATCGGTCATACCAGACTCGCGACTAACGGTAATCCGGACGATAATCGAAATAACCAACCGCTTGCAGGCAAATACTGTGTAGGAGTGCATAACGGTATTATTGTAAACAGCAATAAAATATTAACTTCTTTCAAACTGGAAACAGAAACAAACGTTGATACGGAAAGTATTCTCGTGGCGTATGATCGATTTATAGACAAAGGAAACACTGCTTTAGGGGCGCTCCAAAGAACATTTTCAGTGATTCGTGGTGCGGCTACGATAGGCATACAGAGCACACAGGAACCTCTAGTGATTATTTCTACAAATACGGGCTCACTCTATATGTTTGCCAGACCTACTTTTCCTGTTGTTTTCGCTTCGGAAGAGCGTATTTTACGACATAGTTTGTTAACGATAGGTATAGAAGATACCCAAAACGCTGTTCAACAAGTTCCGGCGCGTACATACATTGAAATTAACTGCTTAACCGGGAAGATGGCCGCCGGAATACTTCAGAATGCATGCGTATCCCGGAAACACACCAAAACTGCTCCCGTATTGTATCCGACTCATCAACTTAATCGTAATGGACCTATACATTCATTTACTCCTGTAAACAGTCTAAAAACACTAAAATATCATAGTCCTGACTACCGAAAGGTACGGAGCCTGCGCAGGTGTAAAAAATGCATTCTCCCCGAAACCATGCCGTTGATTACGTTCGACCGGAAAGGAATATGCAATTACTGCAATACATATACCTTTGTAGAACCTCTGGGAATGGCTGCGCTGGAACAGGTGATTGCTCCGTTTCGAAGTAATAACGGAAAACCGGATTGTATTTTAGCGTTTTCAGGTGGCCGGGACAGTGCGTATGGCTTACATCTGGTAAAGAAGATTCTTAAATTAAACCCAGTTGCGTATACGTATGACTGGGGAATGGTGACCGATATTGCCCGGAGAAACCAGTCGCGGTTAACAGCTGCTTTAGGAATTGAACATATAGTTGTTTCTGCTGATCTTAAACTGAAACGTCAGAACATAAAAAAAAACATACTAGCCTGGCTACGCAAACCAGATTTAGGTATGGTAACGCTCTTTATGGCTGGAGATAAACAGGCAGAATATTATGCCGAACAGCTGAGTCGGGATATGAATATTCCACTCGTGCTGTATTGCAGAGGTAATCATTTGGAAGATGAACGGTTTAAGTTTGGCTATTTTGGAATCTTTGACGGCACTCCGGGAGGCGTTATACATAACACCTCCGCATTGGGGAAAATAAAAATGATTATGTATGCAGGATCGCAGTATATCCGTAATCCTGCATACATAAATACATCAATACTAGATACTTCATTTGCCTATTTTTCTACATACATTATGCGCCATTCGTTTCGGTATCTCTGGAATTTCCTTCCCTGGGAAGAGAAAACCGTAGTAGCAACGTTAAAGCAGCAATACGGGTGGGAAACCCCCAAAGATACTATTTCTACATGGAGAGTAGATGACGGTTCACCACCGTTTTATAACTATATTTATTATCGGGTACAGGGGTTTACTGAGAACGACGCGTTTAGAAGCAATCAGATTCGGGAAGGACTTCTTAGCCGTACTAAAGCGCTGGAATTAGTGTATGAAGAAAATAAGCCCCGATATGAAGGCCTGCAATGGTATTTTGATACACTGGAGCTTGACGGAAACGACGTGCTTACACAGGTAGACCGTATTCCCCTTCAGTATTAAATTCAACATTACTCAGCTTTTGGCCAACCATATAGAGCCAGGCTGTAATTACTATACCTGGAATTCTCAGTGACTTCCTTACATTTATCTCCCGCTAAAAACCAGTCTGGAACGATAAATGATAATGCTTGAACTTCGGACGGAAACTCTACTTCGACGATACAATGACCAGACAATTCACCGCCAAATACATCCACCTCGGCAATATACTCACCGACGGGAATGCTATACCGTATTTTAGAAATTCTTCTTCCCTCCGTTTGTGGCCAAAATGTCAGAAACTCTTTCTGTGAAATAGTATGTTCCGATTCTTTCCGAATTAAACCGGATCCGCTTTTTTCGGTATGGTAGTAGGTCTGGATTTTATGGGAAGTTATCCGGCGAATTCTGCTCGCGTTTGACAAATAGCCTTGCTCTATATGTTCTCCCTTGTATCCCGCTAGGTTTAGATTAATAGAATCTATAACAAACCGACGTTCAATCTCGACATTTGGCATATGATTCATACAAGCGTTATTCTAAACAGAAGACAATAATTGTACAACTGACGCCAAAAACCGTTGTCACCCTTGACGATATATTTTACTGAAGCCTACTATAGAGATAGCCGTATTTATTTAAGTCACATGCCACACAAGTCATCGGATCAATCGCTCTTGCGTAACCCAGTCGGACAACTATTCTTATTTGTATTATTACTTATCGTGCTCCCTATTCTCCTTTGGGTTCTCCAGAACAAAAGAATGGAATTGAGGCAAAAGGCAGCAGAACCTGAACAGAACTGTATAGCTGTAAACAGGGAAATACTTGTAACGCCGGTCACCGATCAAACAGGAACGTGTCATGATATTCAAATGGCGGTGAACGCCATTCCGGATAACAACACACTCGGGTACACTATTAAACTTAATCCCGGTGTGTATCGTATTTCTGATACCGGTACCCCTTTTAGTCTTAACGTTCGCAATAAGGGAAAAGTTACAATTACGGGAGTCTCTTCAGCCGGTTCAAAAGGAGCCACACTGGAGTTTGCTCAGAACACCGGCGGTATATTTTTCGAAAACACTACCGGCAGTATGGAATGGCTACAAATCCGCGGCAGCACCGGTAATGGCATCGTGCGGATCGAAAATACTACACAATTCCAAATACTTTACGCACATATATTTGATTCCAGCGCCAGTACGATACAAATCAGATCAGCTTCAAACGTAAGTATTACAAATACGGAAGTTACCAGCAGTGCATTGGCTGTAGACGCACGAACTTCCGAAAATATACTTATAGCAAATAGTCAGCTGCATGATAGTTCTATCGGAATTTATTTTGCCAACACATCCGGTGATATCCGTTTTAACACTATCCGCAATAATCATGGTCATGGTATTGCCGTATACGAAACTTCCCGTCTGGATATACTCGGTAATACCATCGTTTCAAATACGTATACTGATCAGAATAATACGGGAGCGGTACACATAGAAAATTCACCGGCAAATAGCACAATATTGCTTGAAAAAAATATTATTACCTTAAATTCCGGATTCGGTGTGGAAATAAAACCTTCGGGAGAAAATGTTACGTTTAAACGAAATGATATAGTTACAAATACTGCCGGAAATTACAGTGGAACAACGGACAAAACAAATGTAAACAACAACATATCGGAAGATCCTAAATTTGGTGCAGAATACTGTTTATTACCCAACTCACCTGCAATATACGGCAACCCCAGTCTAAATGAATTTATGGGACACCGTGGACCGTGTTCGGTTACGGCTACACCAACTCCCACAAACAGTGTTACTCCCACACCGACATTAACCTCTACCCCGACTCCCACACCCACAATTGCAGAAACGTTCTCATTGGAACAATATCCTTCGGCGAATATAACCACCACCGTACATGGAGACAATGAAGGATATGCCGTGTATACACTACTCCGCAGAAACGGCGAGGTAGTCACAAACCAACAGGAATACCTGTACACCTGGAGCATCGACGATAATTCTTATGCGGATATAAGTCCGTTTTCCGGATGCACTAACGGTATTTCCGCACCGTGTCCGCTGGATCATTTACAAATCAAAGCTAAAAAAGTTACAACAGGGTCCATACCGATCCGGATTACTTTGGCAAAACGTACTAGCCCTACGATTATTCTTGCAAACGCTGTTTTTCAATTATCAATTACTGCACCTCAGGCTCAAACTCTTGATTTCCGGCTCAAACTTACCGGAGTGTCGGGAGCACAGGCGACAGGGGCAGTAGTAAACATTCGTTTCGTGCGGGCCCAAACCACATCAAGTGGATCTCAGTCGAATACTATCGTGCTGCCCCCGATTGCGCTGGGACATCTATCGGGGAATACCTATTCTGCCAAAGTGGTTTTAACAACGCCATTACCCGAAGGAACGGATTACTGGATTTATATTAAAGGTGAAAAACATCTTAGCAGGAAATATTGTTATAAAACAGGACAAACGGAAATTTGTCCCAGAGATGGGGGCGCATTTATCACGATAAATGCATCACCTAACCCGATAGTGTTTGACTTTACGGGACTACCGTTGGAACCGGGAGATTTATTTCCACAGGACGGGAAAGCCGATATGAGTGACTTTACCAGAATGACAACGCTATTCAGTAAACCATGTGCTTCACTATCTTCCGAGGATAAAAAGACCGGTGATGTTGACTACAACGGATGCGTAAACATTAAAGACGCCTTTTACCTCAGAAAAGTATTGGAAACACGATATGACGAAAACTAAATTAACGACACTTTATATTAGTATTGTTGCAATTATTCTTGCATTGCTTTCCCCTGTAAAAATAGAGGCTGCTCCGAGATTGATATTAGATCCTGATGTAATTAAAGCCCAAAAAGGCGTTTCTTTTGACGTCAAAGTGAAGATAGACGCGGGAAATGAAAGCACCTTCGGATCGGATGCAACGATTCTATTTCCTTACAATGATATTGAGCTTGTAAACGTAAGTAAGGGAGACTTTTTCCGTGATTTTCAATACGCAAACAATAATGACGGGAGACTGGAACTGCACGGATATTTTTCATCATTAAATGAAACCAAATCGGGAACCGGAACCTTCGCCACATTAACGTTTAAGAGTAAGCCGGTTTCCGGAGGCGGTGCACTATCGTTTATATGTACCGGCTCGGAAAATGATACACAGGTCATAAACGCGCAAGGACAAAATATCCTGAATTGTTCATCACTCAACAGATTGGATTTAACATATTTACCACAAACAACCGGCACACCTACTCCAACGCCCACAGGAACACCTGGCCCCAATAACGATCCAGTATGTACAAGCTTAATCGTAAATCCTATTTCCTCAACGTACCTGCCGCTCAATGTTAGTCTGACCTGTACGGGAAGAGACGACGACGGAGATATAACAGCAGCCGAATTTACATTCGGAGACGGACAAAATCAACTCATAACCAAGAATGTAGGAAGTCCCGGTTCACTCTCAACCTCACACACATATACGAAAGCCGGCAGTATTACAGCAACCTGCCGTTTACGTGACAATAACAATAAATACTCCGCGGCAAATTCCAGCTGTAACAAAACTATAACATTTAATACGACACCCACAGGCAAAACCAGTACTACACCAACGCCTACTATACAAATAGTCGATTTACAGACAACGCCAACTCCGACGGAATCCACATATATCTCTCCTACCGTAAGTCCGATGCCTCCAGTACCAGACCAGAATTCAGGAAGCGACTACAGTCAGGCTTGGCTGCTGCTCATAGCGGTTTGGGTCATTGCGCTAATTCTGGCTTTTATATACTACCGCAAGCGCAGGCGACCACGGGGGCCTGTGCTATACAACAAAGACTAGTTTTTCTGATTCGTTAAAGCACAACATACCCGTGTATAGATAAATCATATGCCATTTACGGCTGATATCCGCGGGGATTTCTGCTGTGCATTTCTTCAGATCCCGCTTAAGCTACTCAAATTTGATATTAAGATATCTGCAGTTTTCAAAGACTTCACTTTTCCCCTTGTTTCATTAAATTACAGATCACTATAATGAAGATATGCGGTGCCCCAATGGTGATGCTGAACTTGAAAAACATGTACATACAGATCACCAGGGAATTAGTATTACTCACTACCGCTGCCCGCGCTGTGAATCGTACTGGCTAGACAGTTTCTCCGCCAATTTTATTAAAGCGCATGAGGTAAAACGAAACCGAAACGTTAAACATGGTAGCAAAATCCCTTCCATACCTTCTTGCCCCATATGTACAAAAAAACTATTACTTGCCCGAAGTGATAGTATTCCTCCCAACGTTGCCGTATGGCAGTGTCCGGATCGACACGGATACTACTTTGAAAATGGGGAACTCCTAAAATTTAAGATTGCACAGGAAACCAAACTTAATTACTTCAAATTATGGAATATTCCGGTATCCTCAATAACTGGCTTTCTGTTGGCCTCGTTTGGGTTTGTACTGCTTTCGGCAGGATTTGCTGTCACCGTTGTGTCTATAAATAGTCGCAATCGGACTACGACAGAGGCATCCGAAATCATTACCGAACAGCACGCCATAGTAAACAGCGGTGACCGATCGGTACTTTTTTTAGCTACTACTAGAACGGCGGGTAAAGTTCAACTCGTTATAAAACCTAAGTATGAACACGGAATAGAAATGAGTTCTTTAGACGGAAACCAACACTACGCAAGGATACCGCTATTAATGCCGGGTAAATACTCTTATTACTTCGTAATGCAAATAGGAAAAGAAACGATCTCATCCGGAACGTATCAGATTATTGTTCCTTAACCTGAGCAGCAGACATACCGTGTTTGTTCTTTCCGGGCTTCTTCCGGCCCCATCGCTTCCAATTGGAATTAATATACCCCAACGTCGCAATATCATCAAAAATATCAAATGAATAATGGGATACCATGGCTCCCAAAAACACTAAGCTTGTCCGCCGGTCAAAATAGAAAGCGATACCAGCGATTAAGGATATAAGCAACATAAAGTAGATATTATGCGTCATGAGGCTCGTATTGTGCTTGTGGGAACGTTCACAAAATACAACGAAATTTCGCCATTGCCTGGTACGGAATAGTTCAATTATTTTAACCGTATAATCATCATGTTTACCCCAACTCAACCAGTAAACAAGATGATCCAAATCTGGAAGCAAAGACCCGAGAATAGCCACAAAGATATCCCGGGCACTAAACGTCTCAAAAATTTCACGCACAACCCATGCCCAAAGCAATCCTATAAGGATGTGATACGCATAATGGCGACCGTGCCACAATAAAAATCCGAATCCTTTTACCCGCAACACCACTTTCGATCGTGCCATAGGTACCTACAACTCAGCAAACGGACATTAAAGATCTAAACTCTTCAGATAAGCTCTGAATTCACCGTTTAGGTCTTTATGCTGCAATGCAAAAGCTACAACTGTTTTTAAATACTCAAGTTTATTCCCTGTGTCGTAGTATTTCCCGTTTAATACTTCGCAAGCATATACGGGACGCGTTTTCATTAATGTCTGAATAGCATCGGTTAACCAAATTTCATCGCTCTTTCCCGGTGTCAGGTTCTCCAAAATCGGGAAAATATCTGGGGTTAACACATAACAACCGTGTGCAGCTAAGTTAGAGGGTGCTTCATCCTCTGACGGTTTTTCCACAAGTTTGTTAATTTGCCAAATATTTTTCTCGACATTTGTAGCATCAACGATGCCGTATCGGGATACGTCGTGTTTTGGCACACGTACTGCGGATATAACCGGATCTCCATACTTTTCATAAACATCGATACATTGTTTTGCCCGGGCCGGATCTGCGTAAATAAATTCGTCTCCCCATATGACTACAAATGGCTCATCTCCCACCACCTGTCGTGCACAACGAACGGGAGTACCGTTACCGTACGGACCCTTCTGACGGATATAAATAAAATTTGCCAATTCGGCAGTTTTTTTCACCTCATCCAGAAGTTTCTCTTTTTTCTGCTGCTCAAGTGTTTTTATAAGCTCATACGGATAATCAAAATGGTCTTCGATTGAACGCTTATGCCATCCGGTGACTATAACTATATCGGTAATCCCGGATGCAACTAGTTCTTCAACTACATACTGAATTACCGGCTTATCGACAATCGGAAGCATTTCCTTGGGCATGGCTTTAGTCTGAGGCAGAAAGCGGGTACCAAACCCCGCTGCCGGAATAACTGCTTTTCTGATTTTTTGCGCCATATACTCGATCTCCTTTCAGGATTGTGTTCCTTATTGTACTTACGATGCAAAAGCTTTGTCAATTTGTTATCATTATGATGCATTTATGACGAGAAAATCGCTCGTCGGTACGGTTTGTAGTCTAATAATTACCCTCACACTGTTTAGGGGAGTTTCTTATGCGCAAACGCCTGTGCCGAAACCTGACGGGAGACGACCCGGATTTTTTACACCACAGCAATCCTGTGTAAATGTAGAAGGCGGTGCAGGATCAGGAGATTTGGTAATTCCCCCGGCTGTTTGTCCCAGTGGCGGACTTTCGCCAAACCAAACAATTAATTTCATAACTCCATGCGCTAACGCAACCGAAGAATCCACGACCTGCAAATTCGATGCATATGTTTACGCTGCCGATGTTAGCTGGGGAGGAGTTAAAAATAGCGTTTATGGCTATACTGATCCGGCAACAGGACGAAAATACGTAATTCAACGCTCGAACGAGAAACATCTCACGTACGAAATTGAAGCCGGACGTATTGCATTTTTGGAGGACACGACCTGGGCAAATACAGTAAACTGCCGTAACGGTGCGGATGCCATGCAACGGATTACCGATCTCAGCAACCCAAATGCCGGCGGAACGCTTACAAAACTGCAATTAGCATGTGGCGATACGAATGCAATCAACGCCAAAAATGCCGGATACGAATATACTTCCGTATATGAATCCCGCCCCATGTCTGCTGCAACTTCCTGTGACGCTCCTTTTACTGGCGATTTGGGATCCGTAAACGAACTTATTTTTCACGGTCCTGCCAGATGCGGGGCATATTCCGGACAAATGATGGCACTCTTAAATATAAGCGGAGCGGGAGTAGGTGAAGTACTCATGTACTGTGAAAATAAAGGATTGTGTGCCTGGTATCAGAGCATTGATTTTTCCAACCCGAACAATCTCCCGGAAAAATGGACGGCTCAAACTGACCTCTGTGCCGGTTTCGGGAAAAAGCAGCCAATTTGTAAAGTAGCCACTAAATATGTAAATCAACAAATTCCGCTTACCGTTTTGGCAGGACTAACGGATATTATCGATAATTTTACGGGCTTAAATATTACCCGGGATATTTCTGCCCTAATCCCTGCGCCATCTGACCCTGACTACCGCAAACCCAATCTATGGTACGGCAATTGGTTTGCACGAACGAATTTACTAGAAGGCGCAGTAACCAATGATTATATGCCCTGGATTACCAAAGACAGAACCGTTATGAGCACCAGGGATCACACTATGTCCTTTAAATCCCAGATCTGCACACCCAATAGAGTTACAAAAGGTGAAGACCTCATAAAATCCGGTCCGGATAGAACGATTAACACTGCAGATGACGGCACGGAATGGTTGCAGGCAGCGATGGGTCCTGGTGTGCTTGACCCTAATGCCCCCAACTTTGTACGGGACAACAACAATAAGCTTCCGGAAGAAATGACACTCGATGAAGGAGACTGTAATGAACAAATAGACGGACAGCAGCCATCCATAAACCAAACGGGAAGTACCGGTTCTAACCCGTATGGAGCCTTAGGGGGAGGCTCCCCTGTTATTAACGTCGTATTAAGAGGCATCCAGGGGATTGTTGATTTAATCGCCCGTATTATTGATCCTGTTAATGGCGCACCGCAACCTGTTAGTGTTGGCCATGTGCAATCCTGGAATTATATGTCCCGTAGCCAGGCTATTGCCAGGAATCAGGATGTTCTGGCAAACGCCAGAATGCCGGCAATTATGAACGACCCCGAAGTAACCGAGATATCGCGGGTAAATAACAGTTATCAGGATCCGCTTGGGAATACCAACAATATAGAAACCAGCACAAATTTATTTAAAGCGGAATTTCAGGCTAAAGCCATGAGATGCGGTGTGTCTTCACATATAACCCAGGAAGAAAAACCGCAACTCGGTTGTGATACCGATTTTACGTTCGGACGAACGGAAGTTCCGCCGCCCGGCAAACCCAACTCTTTAGGGCAAATACCCGCACCGTCACCCGGACCGGAGGATGTAGGGGTTTCTGCTCCCGGCCAGCTGGGATACACCATACCATTTAAGGATACCAGTTGCAGAGCGACACAAGAGACCATAAACCGTGCGGCAGATTTAATGGTTCGGTACTACCCCAGTTATCAGGCTATAGGTACCCAAAACCTGCGGCAGCAATGGCAGGATGTACAAAATTCAGCAGCGGGATTAGGAATAAATCCCCTCTTTGCGCTTACCTTATGGATAGAAGAATCTGCAGCTGGTGGAGCTACACAGGCAACCGGAATGGGTTGTGGTCCGGGAATAAACCCTCCAGGAGGTGCACCTGCGGCTACACAGACACAAGTGAGGTGTCTGGGAAGTGTCGTAAACGCCTCACAAACATTTATGGGTTTTATGTGCAGATATTCCGGTGAAGCTGGCTGGCCGAACTGTACCAGTTTTACTGCTAACCCCAATTTTCCCAATGGCGTACGGACCTGGTATGGATTTTTGACCGGATTTACGAGCGGTTTACAGGATAGCTGCAGACTGGTTCAAGGCTCATAGTATTTACTTTCAGTCCGTACCGGCTTTACAAAAAGGCTTTTTTCTGCTACCATAATGTCATTAGACCCCGGGGAGGGGTTTTTGGTAGTTTAACGTAACCTAACATGGCAGCAGCGACACCGAAAGTACCGAGTTTACCGCCAGTCACTTTTATACGCGAAGTAGTCGCGGAACTTAAAAAAGTAACCTGGCCGACCCGGGAAGAAACGATAAAGTTAACACTGATGGTTATTATCGTTTCAACGCTGGTTGGCGTTTTCGTCGGTGGACTGGACGTCCTTATGGTTCGGATAACATCATTTCTTTTTTAAGGTAAAGGATTAATTTTATGGATACGAATACGGAAACACAGGTCTCTGAGTCTACAGTACAGGCTCCCGTAGCAGCGGCATCTACCCCAAAACCGGTAGCCCCGACTAATGCCCGTTGGTATGTTGTCCATACATATTCCGGTCACGAGAATAAAGTTGCAACGAACTTGAAACAACGTATAGAAACCATGAAGCTCGAAGGCAAAATATTCGAGATTGTGGTTCCCACCAGAAATATCGTTACTGTTAAACACGGTAAGAAAGAAGAACAAAAAGAGAAAATATTCCCTGGTTATATACTGGTTAAGATGCTTTTGGATGACGAATCCTGGTTGGCAGTGCGTACCACACAAGGTGTAACCGCATTCGTAGGAGCCGGAAATAAACCCACGCCAATTTCTGATAAAGAAGTAGAAACCATCCTAAAATTCATGCAGTTAGAAGCTCCCAAATACAAAGCTTCATTCTCCGTCGGAGAAGCTGTTAAGATCGTTGATGGTCCATTTGCCGACTTCCTGGGCTCTATAGATTCAATTGATGAAGCCAAGGGCAAAGTAAAAGTACTTGTTTCCATCTTCGGACGTGAAACCCCGGTAGAATTGGACTTCCTGCAGGTAAGCAAACTTTAACCGAAATACCTGTTCGGTTAATTGCCTTCACATTCATATCCCAACTAATTAGCTGTGTTGCAGTAAACAGGGTGTTGAACCGATACATCTAGTTGTGAGTATAGTTCAACATCACCCCTCCAAATTAATAACTGTACCGGAGGATTCTGATTACTGGGAACAGCAATACTACAGTAGTCGCCAAATCTGGAAACATCACGCGTAAAAATCAGGGGATGTGTTTTTTGGACATATGTAGCAACATCATCCTGATATTCAGGATAAATGGAAAAATTTACAAAGTCCCAATTTACATACACTTTATGCGCAGGGTAATAATGTGGTGAATCCAAGAGAACAAGCATGGCATCTAACGAATGATTAATATATGTCTTAGTTGGAAATTGTTTAAAATACGCGGCTAAAACTTCAGTCAATTGATCATAGAATTGTTTCTCGTCGGCCGTAACCCGAATTCCGGAAAAGTACGGCGGTCGTTCCAGATAACTCTCTGCTGCCATTACCCTGGTGTACCCTTCGCTTATTCTGATGCCAAAAAAACAAAGAACTACAACGTATACCCCGAGTTCAAAGAACTTTGAGTTAATTTTTGGGAAGAAAATCATTTTCCGGATTAACACGGCAAGTAATCCGAACATTGGCGTCGCTGCCCAAAAAAAGTGAGACGGCTCAGGAACCGGATAATATTGCATCCAGGAGGCCAAACTAATTATACCCAGCACAATCAGGCTAATATTATTATGATCGACTGAAGCGGAGTTGAGTGATCGCCAAAAGGAAATACCAGATAAACCAATCGTTGTCAGCGGAAGCATAATCCATATCCAACAATTCGGAGAATGCAGTACACATCTGGGAATAAATAACCCGGTAAGAATTTGTCTCAGTCCGGTACCGCGTATGGTATGAGCAAAAGACTGCCCCAGTGCTATAGATTGCAGCCAAAAATCCCAAACCGCATTGTTGCTATGTAAATACAATAACAGCGGAATAACGCCCAACAACATACCGGCAATAAAAGCCAGCATGTTTACCGGAAGCCGTTTGGGAGATGTTAATCTAAAATCTGTAAATAATAACAGAATAAATCCTACTCCGACGGCAAGAAAAATTCCCACAGGCTGTCTGGACCAGAACGTAG
The DNA here is from genome assembly GCA_964629685.1 of uncultured Gammaproteobacteria bacterium. Classification (GTDB taxonomy): domain Bacteria; phylum Patescibacteriota; class Microgenomatia; order UBA10105; family UBA927; genus CAZVTT01. The sequence goes on along the minus strand of CAZVTT010000001.1, from coordinate 885,082 downwards.
CTGCGGTACAAAAACCGGTGGCAAATATATATTTCCGGTTTTGATTTTCTATATATTTCCATAGAAAGAGTATCGCCAAACACTGAAACAGGAGCGCATATACGGATGACCATGCATGAAAATACTGACCGTAAATCGGTGCCAGGGCTATCCAGAGTAAAAATACAGCACCGGCTATTACTGACGGCGCTAGAAAGCGGATTATTTTCCAAAGCAATACGGCAACACCCGCATATGCGAGTACGGTAGAAAACCGCAATGCTAATAGCTGTGAACCGAATAATTTCATTGCCAATGCCTGAAAATAAACGGTAAATGCCCCATATTGCGTAAACGTATCCCGGAACAATATTTTCCCCTCTACGACATCCAGAGCCGGTTTTAGCATTAGCCCGTCATGGTGAGTATCAATATTTGCCAAAGAAAAGAATCCGAAGAATAAAACACACAGAATAAACAGTATGTATGGAAATCGGATTAAACCGGATTGTTGCATCATGCGCAAATCATTTGAGGCAGGTAGAGCGTATTACTTTGTACTTGGTCCGAATTTTCGCAATAAATAATCCTTAATTCCTAAAAGACTTCCGGTATCGTGATTTCTATACGCTTCAAGTATAGTTTTGGGTAACCGGAATAATTCATGTAGTTTAACAGATAGTGGCGCATTTCGTTTTACAAATAACAGATGATTCCGCGCAAGATAGTACCGATGTTGCAAAGAACCTTTTCCTAGCGAACGGGTATCATTGTGTTCTATTCCCTTCGTTTTGAGGACTGTAAAACTGAATTGGCTCTTTTTCGCACGGACGCAATATTCAACTTCTTCATAGTACAAGAAATATGGCTCGTACAGATAACCCACGGATTCAACTGTGCTACGGTGAATAGCCCAAAATGATCCGGAAAAATATTCCGGATTTAACCCAGTATTATGCCCTAAATCGACTTTGGTGGACCACCTATTTTTTTCCAAAAGGCCGGGAAATGAACCGGCTATACCTTTTGGTATTTTCTGCAATTCCTTTACAACACCGGGTATAAACGAACTGGATATTTTTATATCGTCGTTACAAATAACTATCCAGTCATAGCCATTTTTATATCCGAAGTTTAAACCCAAATTAACGGCAGCAGCGTAGCCAATATTTTTACCTTCCGCTGAAAGTATGACTGAGGGTGGTAATTTGATTTTACCCCGTTTCACCAGAAAATTAACGGATTTCTGTATGTTTTCCGTATTATCCCGAATAAACACCGGATACGCCTCTAATTGTTTTAGTAATTGCGTAAACACACTAACTTCCGGTTGAAATGCAGGGATCACAAAGAGTAATTTCATAGTATTTATCAGTACTTTGTTCCCATTATACCGGTTGGATTCAGTATTTTAAAATTTATAGGACATATTTTGTGTACATTCTAAGTTGATATTAATCTTTGATCTGAACTAACCTTTCGGGTAAACTGTGGGGTATGTCGGTACTTATAGTAGCAACATTACTGCTATGCGGAATGTTTTTTTTCCAAAATGCGAAAATCAGACTTTCGATTACATCCATCGTGCTACTTGGAATATTAATTAAATTGTTGGGAACAACATATTTCGTATATGTCGTAAATCATGATACCGAATTCAGACGTGAAGTCGGCACAAAAATTCTAGCCGGAGAGAACATGTATTATGACCCTTCAACAGGACATTACTCTACATTTTATCTTCCTCCTTTTCACTATATAGATGCACTGGCGCTAGCCGCGGAAAAACAATTTGGTATTCCACAAATGGGATTGCTAAAAGTATTTTTTTCAGTATTTGATGTAGGAATAATAGTAATTCTGGCAAAGATGATACAGGATAAAGGAAAGACGGCATTATTGTACGCGCTAAATCCAATAAGCTTCCTAATAACGACTGTCCACGGACAATCGGATATATTAGCCGCATTTTTTCTGCTGTTATCTGCTTATTTTATCAACAATAAAAAAGAAGGAAATGCCTATACGGCTTTCATGTTGGGTGTGTTGGCAAAAACCTGGCCGGTTATTTTTATATTTCCGTTATTAAAACGCGCACAGCATAAAACGATATTTATTCTCATTGTTGCAGCAGGCGTCACTGCTGCAGTTGTAGGCTATAGCCTCTGGTACAACGTGTCGTTATATCAAATTGCACGACCAATGATGACATACCGTGGCATAATCGGGACATGGGGTATTACCAGCATAATTTTCTTTGCATACCGTGACTATAGTCCGCTAATTTTAAAAGCGTTTAAAATACTTAGCACACTTTTTTTAGTAGGGTTTAGTTATTTTTCACTTAAGTTAAAGAGACAATCACTTACGGAAGAACTATTTTTAATTATACTTTTCTTCTTTGTATTTAGTTTGGGTTTTGGAGCCCAATGGACCACCTGGATTGTCCCGTTTATGCTTATTCAAAGACCTCCTCTATGGCGTACCGCATTGACGTTGCTAACAATTTGGATCGCGTTAAGTGAAGCACCCTGGGTAATGGAGACCGTATGGTGGATAGAGCCTATCCTTTTACCGACTATTAAAATTGTCGGAATTGCCGCCTGGTTTTCTCTAATTCTAATGCTAACTAAGATCTTAACTATCCAAAAGAACGTCAAATAAATCAAGTTCTAGATTTACACACAGCGATCCATTGAACCCCAAAGAGTGTAGGGAATAATTTAGTAATAATCCACTGAATTCTCTTTGGAACGCGTTTACCAATTTTTGAAATAAAAGGAATTTGTCCGAAGTCAGCGGATGCAAATAAATTTGTTACTTCCCATCCGTAATTATTTAGTTCTGCTAGTAACGTTTTTCTAGTATAAAAATGGACATGAGTACTATCCATTATTCCAACATTCGTGTAATCAAAATTGCCACCTAGAACACTTAACCTAACCGAAACATGCGCAATGTTTGGCGTAGATAATAACAATGTACCATCCTTCTTAAGATATTTATGTAACGCATTCAATAATTCACCTCTACTCTTAACGTGTTCCAATACATCTAAAAGTAGAACATAATCGAATTTATGACTAGGGATACGAGCCTCAGAGATATATTCAAAGTCTGTTAGGAGTACGAATTTGCAATATTTTTTTGCAATACTCAGGGCATCTTTTTCAATATCAACTCCAAATACTTCGCATGATTTTTTATTTAATTCTCTCGCGAAATACCCTGTCGCACAGCCCAAATCGAGGACATTTGAGCCCTCATTTATTAAGTCATAAACAATTCTATGAGCTTCGTACCTATTATAATTAAATAAAGTATATTTCATATTCAATTATTTAGGCATTTTCTGGCTGCAAGAAAATATGGCAAAGCAATAGTCAAAGCAAAAAGAATATGAGCGCGAAATCCTGCCCACCCATCTAAAAAACCTTTACCTCTAAAATAACCACTTGTAAAAATACTAAGGAATTTTAACCATCCTACCCATAGATAGAATACTGAAGAACGATGTAAATTTAATACTTCCTTCGTATCCATTTCTATATATGGTAATAAATTTTTAAAATTACTAAACGATTCGTATTTAGGATTGGATGGATAATGAAGAATATCCCCATTTACCTGCATTGTTTTCGAATTCTCAATCGGCAATAATGCATGAACACCACCGGAATATCTATAATCAATTCTATTTCTAAATAATCTTAATTGCCAATCTGGGTAAAATAAACCATATTTTAAATACTTATCTTTAGAAATGAAGGTTTTCCTTCTAAACCAATACCCTTCTATATTTGTATCTTTTGTAAGTGTTTGTATTTTATCCAGAAGATTTTTATCAAAAAGTTCGTCTGTATCTATAGTTAATATCCAATTGGAACGAATCTTTGAAATACCATAATTTTTTACCTCAGGAAAATTGTTGTTAAATTTATAATCATAAATTCTGACATTGCGGTCTCCTAAAATGACATCTACTTTTACACCGGTGTTTACAATAACAATTTCGTTTATATTCAAACTATCTAATTGGTTTGACTTAAAAAGCAATACTTCTTTAATGTTGTGTGTCACAACTAATAATGCGATACTCATAGTTTCTTACTGAAAATTATAATCGAACCACCTAGATGCAGTTTTTCTTGAGTGTTTTTTATAAGTTTATACATAATATTTAAAAAATATGGAGATAATTTTGCTAAAATTCTATTTAACATAAAAGAATCAGTAATTAACAGTTTTATTGTACCCCTTGTATTTAGTATAAAATCGTCCTTATCATCCCAAGTTCTCGAACTTAATATTCTAAATTTTGATTTCATTATCAAATTTGTATATGACTCATATGTAAAATGTATTATGTGATCTGGGAGAGACCACCAGTCCCAATTATCTCCACATAAATACGCCATTATACTTTTGTAATTTGGACTTTGAACTACCAGTAAACCTCCGGGTTTTAATAATTTGTATATGGACTTCAGTGTTTTAGCAAGTTCAGGATCGTGCTCTAAAACATCAAAACAGGTAACTACGTCAAATTGTTTTTTTCTCTGTGCCAGACTGATTACTGTCCCTATGTTAAAAGAACATTGCTTAGTATGTTTTTTTGCGAAAGCAATCGAACGTTTATTTATGTCTACCCCATAATACTCCCATTTATATTTTGCATTTTCCTTCATTACATCCAAAAACATACCGGTACTACAACCAACATCCAAAATAGATCCACCATTTTTATACTCCTCTATCTCCCGTACACGATCTCTAAATCTAGATCCTAATTTAGCCTTCCTGGCTTCGTAGTTATGCAAGTATTCACTGGAATAGTGTTCATCATTAAACCCACCAAAATTGTGTGTTTTCGGGAGACGGGTATACGTAATGCCGCAATTTGCACACACAACCAAATCATAAGAATTTACCCGAAATTGGGACTTAGCTTCATATGAATGGCAATAAAAGCAAGGATAATATTCGTATCGTAAATTTATATTTTTGCTCACGTTTTTTGTGTAAATCATTTTACAAGTTTTTTGCATCATACTACTCTTGATTTTGTTTTGCATCGAGACATTATTTATCTATAAGTTAATACCTATGAAAAATAAATTACCATTTTTAATAATAGTTTTTTTAAGCTTAAGTATTGTTCAAAATGTCTATTCCACGTCACAATTTACTAAATTCTTGGATAACCCTGTCCTTTCTCCTAATGCCATTGGATGGAACAGTAGAGGCGTTACATCTCCATTTATCTTACGTACGGCGAATGAATATAGAATGTATTATGCAGGAAATGACGGATTTAGAACATACATTGGACTGGCTCTATCTAGCGATGGAATAAACTGGACAAATTATGTAAATAATCCAATTTTCCCACAAACGGAAAGTGAAAATAATGCAGAAGCTCCCAGCATTATTTACAACGGTTCAATGTACACAATGTGGTATCAGAATTTTATTAAACGCCCAAATAGTATAGAGACAAGTATTTATAGAGCAGTAAGTTCAGATGGAATTAATTGGAAAAACGAGCCCGAAGGGGCAGTGATCAAGCCTGAGTCTGGATGGGGTGCAAGCGGTGTAAATAACCCAGTAGTAATTTTTAGCAATAATATATATAGAATGTGGTTAACTTCAGCAGAAACCGGCCATTGGTCAATTGGTTATGCTGAATCAAATGATGGTATTAATTGGATACTTAACCCGAACAATCCAGTTATAACTGCTAACCAACCTTGGGAAGGAATTGATGCTGACGGTCCTTCAGTGATTCAAAATGGTTCTAATTTTGAATTATTTTTTCATGGTGGCGGCGATATTTCATACGCATACTCAATAGATGGCCATAATTGGATAAAACCTCCAGAAATGAACCCAGTAATAACAAGAAGTGGATTTGATTGGGATGGAATGACTAGTCCTAATGTACTAATGCTAAGCAATGGAACGCGTGCATTGTGGTATAGTGGCCGAAATAGTAACAGCAGTCCGTACTGGCAAATTGGTTTAGCGACGGATGGACCATGGCCAACAGCTACTCCTATCCCGACTGAAAGTCCCACCCCAACACCAACCTCTACACCCACTCCTACACCCACTCCTATTCCCACACCAACCATTCCACCCGTTACTAAAGCCGTTATAATTCCGGGTTTAGGCGCTAGCATGAATAGTGAAGCAATCCAATCCTGTTCAGATACGAACCCTGATGCATGGCAATCCTGGTATCCTACAGATCAGACATATAAAACGCTAAAGAATACTCTGACAAAGTATGGGTATAAAGTAGCATTCTTCTACTTCGATTGGAGAAAATCTCCACAAACAATCGCCTTGGAACTTAGACAATTTTTAAATTCAAATCTCATGAAGAATGAAAAAGTTCATGTGGTAGCTCATAGCATGGGTGGTTTAGTTGCGAGATCTTATATCGAAACAGAAAAAGAAAAAAACAGAATTTCTACACTTGTAACAGTGGGAACCCCGCATGAGGGAACAGTATTGGCTTATCCTGCCTGGTCGGCAGGCAACATTTGGGGAGATTTAACCTGGAGACTTGCAGGGACGCTAACACTCCACTATTGCCGGTTAGCCCATCCGGAAATGAACGCCAGACAAATTATACAAACATACTTTCCCGCTACTCAGACACTACTTCCTACGTTTAATTATCTCCGGAAATTACCATCTCTTTCATTCATAGATGTAAATACCATGAACGCCAGAAACAGTTTGCTTCCCACACCCTTTGCGGCACCATTCTATGGCACAAATGTAATCACTTTTTCAGGGACCGGTCATAAAACCCTAGATAAGCTCGATGTCCGTAATCCCTTTTATCTCGACAATAAATCGGGAAACTGGCTGGACGGAAGACCGTTTACACGCAGATACACGAGTAAAGGTGATGGCACTATATTGATATCAAGTAGTTCTCTTGAAGACGCCCCTTCATACGTATTAAATGGTGACCATGCCGAAATAATTTCATCAAGAACTGCCGTAAAAGAAATTGTCGAGAAAGTTAACAACAGTACCGTAAACGTACAATTTGCCGACTCAACAAAACTCCATACAATTCTGATCCTTACCACCGACACAGCCACTGTAGATACTAATTTGCCGGCAGATTATGTTTGGAAAAACAAGGATACGCTCATATTTTTTAATCCCAAAAAGGGTAAATATCAGACTAAGGTTGGAACAAAAAAAACAAACACCCGAATACATGCGACAGTTCTTTCCGACACGGATGACGAAACAGAACAGATACAAGAAATTACCCTAGATACTAAAGGTACGTTTCAAACGACGCTAGACTATACATCGCCAACCCTATTTGGTGCACTAATACCGAAGTAATCCGGTAAACTGCAGGAATAAATCCAAACGTAATGTAAGCACCACTACCAGTAGCACTGCAGACAAAATAACGGAAATCATACCGATAAAAAAATATACAAATATATTCATGTTCCTATACTTCTTCTTTTTAAATAGAGCTATAAGTATAAGTGAATAGATAACTGCTGAGACCATCAAAACACTACTGAACAAATAGCGCCCAATCATGCATAAAGGTTCTGAGGGACATACTTCCAGAGTTTGTTCAATGCCTGCAATAAGGATGAATACGGTTAAAAATACATACCAAACCGCAAATGGAGGAATTTTCCGGAGATTGATCAGTACCATACATTTATCGTAGTACTTTACGATAAAAAATCATAATTTGTGGATCCAAGAGGATTCGGACCTCTGACCTTTGCAATGTCAATGCAACGCTCTAACCAACTGAGCTATGGATCCTTTGCGGAACAAAACATACGGTTCGTTCCAAGCCTTCCCACCTACTGCGTATTCGTTTCGCTCGATAACAATATTACAAACTAGACCGGTATTACAAGCCTTGACGATAGGTATTATATCACCTACACTTAATGAGAGGAAGAACCCATGGATGGAGTAAAGCGCATTGTAGCAGCCATTTTTGATTTTTTACAATCCATAGTTGTTGTCATGGCTGTAATGGTAATGTTGTATTTATTCATCATTTCTCCCCAAGAAATTAATGGCCAATCCATGGATCCTTTCTTCCACAACGGTGAATATATTCTTACAAATAAAGTAATATACAAATTTCGGGATCCGCAACGCGGTGATATTGTTATTTTTAAATCTCCCAAAAATAAAGAAATCGACTATATTAAAAGAATTATAGGACTACCCGGTGAGCGAGTACGACTACATGAAAATGCGTTTTACGTAAACGATCAGATCGTAGAAGAACCTTATATTCCTACAGATACACCAATTTATGGCGGATCTTTTCTTCAGGAAGATATGGAAATTATAGTACCTGAAGGCAAATATTTCGTCGTCGGCGACAATCGCCCGCATAGTGCGGATTCCCGCGAATTCGGTCCTATAGGTAAAGAGGACTTTATCGGCATGGCATTTTTACGATACTGGCCATTTGCCAGAGCCGAGATATTACCTCACCCCACGTATTCTCTCTAAAAAAATAAAATAATTTTTGGGATTTACGGTTATGCTTCTAAGAAGGCTATTCTGTATCTTTTTTAGAAGTAGCGAGGGTTTCATGCACCATCTTAAGCGTCTTACTGGTACTTTCCAGATTCCCGCGTATTACAAATACCAGCCTGGCTTCTACCTTTGATTGAGTAATTTTTACCAGCCCGTTTACGGATTGCGCCAAATCCCGCGCCATAGTGTCCAGTTCGTCACTATGAATACGTTCTATCTTCATTTGTGGTTTTTTATCTATCTGCGCTTTTAACCTTCTGGCCAAATCCTCTGCCCGCCGTACGGAGGCATTCTCCGATAAAATTGTTTTATACGCCTCGACCATCAATTTAATATCACCGAGACCTGCAATGGCTCGGGCGTGACCTTCGCTTATCGCTCCGGATATAAGACCATCTTTAACCGCATCAGGTAAAGACATTAACCGCATAGTATTGGAAACATAAGATTCACTTTTTCCGATTCGCTTGGCTATTTCCGTTAGCGGCAACCCGAATTCTTCAATAAGACGTTGAAATGCCTGTGCGCGTTCAATAGGATTAAGATCTTCACGCTGCACGTTTTCCACGATAGCCATTTCCAACATCCCACGGGAAGTAGTTTCTTTTATGAGCACAGGAACGGAAGTTAATCCTGCTAATTTAGAAGCCCTCCAGCGACGCTCACCGGCAATAAGCTGGTATCCTGCAGGGGTTTTCGCAACAACAAGCGGCTCAATAATACCGTGTTCACGAATGGAATTTACAAGATCGTTAAGGGAATCCGGAGGAATAAGACCTCGAGGTTGGAGCGGGTTAGGCTGCACCATGTCTATTTCCAAAAACAATACTTGTTGTGTATCCGGCATGTATCTTAGACGACAGAAACGAGTTGTTTACCCAGTTTTGTGCTGAATTCGACGACACCATCTTTAATGGCATAGATCGTAAAATCCCGACCGATCCTTACGCCATTTCCTGGAGCATATTTGGTGCCCTTTTGACGCACGATAATGTTTCCATTTACTGCATGTTGACCACCATAAATTTTTACGCCGAGACGCTTTGACTGTGAATCTTTATTTCCTTTTGCGACTCCACCTGCTTTAACGTGTGCCATAGTTCAATCCTCCGCTGGAATTATACGGCTATTTTCTTTTTTCGGCAACCGTTGGAATTTATAGAATAGCCGCTTCACAACTGCCTGAGGCCGACTATACTCTATAGGACCAGCCGAAATAGTATATCCAAAGTTTTCACAGCTGTCAACTATTTTTTTCACGAAATACTGACGTTTATTTACCGTATATTCCGGTAACGCCATAACCACTACACCGTCTGGTTTAAGCACTTGCCACCAATCTTTCAAACACCCGATATATAGACGTTCAAGACCCTTTACAACGTCTTTAATCTTATCCGGCGAAGGTTGTTCATTAGCGTATTTGGTTGAACCCATAAACGGTTCCGTAACAATGACATCAACGCTTTCTGAGTTAAGTATACCCGATAAATGCGTAGCATCACCTATCTCTACCCGCGTTTTTACAGACAAACCGTATGTTTTAGCAAGCCAGGCTAAATTCTGTGTAGCACCACTTACGGCAGTATCCACAATATCAATTCCCACAGCCTCACAGCCAAGCATACATGACTCTGCCAGCACGGTACCCATACCACAAAACGGATCCACGAGTACTTTTCCTTCTGGAAAAGATCCTAACGCAATATTTACGGCCATACGGGCTACTTTGGGAGGCAGCATTCCTGCTTTTGGATCACTCCTCGGGCGATCATAATCCCGTTTATTCCACTCCTCATAATCTTGTACAGCAATTGTCCGTGCTAGACGGATACCGGATACTGTCGGAATTACAATAAACTCAATGAGTGACTGTGACTGAATTACCACGGATGACAACATCGAGTCATGAGTTGCCTGTACAAAACGGGAAGAAATACCCCGTGAATGCAAAATATCCTTTACCCCACGCAATAAATCAGGAGAAATATGCTGTCCAGGATCTGTACTGCTTATGCCAAACGTGATTTTGGAAACATCTGTTGAAGTATCTATGTGCTCGGCAATATTCTCTGCCGTCAGTTTATCAATAGTTGCCAGATTTTCCGCCAGACGGATCATTCCTCCAAGCCGTTTAAATACCTGATGAGCCTGCTCTGTTTCTAGTGAAACCTCCAAAACGGAAGGTGTAACAGCGGTTATCGCAACATTGGGGGCTACGGAACGTAATTCTAGTGAAGCTAAATCAGGGGTACGTCCGGACAGAAATAAATACTGTTTCATGCTCGGCTAATTGCCGTAATAGTAAGTGTTGTGATGGTCGGCCGAAAACCATTCTGCTTTCGGTAACGGACCTTGGGTTTGTATCTGCGGACTTCCACTTTTTTCCCTTTTCCCTGTGCCGCAATTTTGGCCGAGACGGTAATTCCCTTTACATTTGGCGTACCGACTTCTGTCTTGCCATCTTTTTCGGTAAGCAACACATCAGTGAGGGTAAGGGTTTCTCCCACAGCACCATCAAGACGGTTGACCTCAAGCGTGTCACCTTCCTGAACTTTATATTGCTTTCCGCCGATACGAACAACAACAATCATACGTCGCATTGTACCAATATACTTAACGAATTGCAATGCTTTGCCCGTCAGTTTTCTTATACACTATAGCCCATAGTATTCCAATAGAAACGGAAATAGAGATTATTGAACTACCGCCGTAAGACACAAACGGCAAAGTAATACCGGTTATGGGTATCAAACCCATATTCATACCGACATTTACGAATAGCTGTGTAAGCAGGATTCCGAATAACCCGACTGAATACGTATACGGAAATATATCAACAATCTTTCCCCGTAAAAGCGGAGCAAGCAGGCGCCAAAGGAAAAATCCATAGACACTGATGAGTGCCAACCCTCCAATAAGCCCTAATTCCTCTATAAGCGTCGCGAAAATAAAGTCGGTGTGATATTCGGGGAGGAATCGTAAATGACTTTGCGTCCCCCTACCTAACCCCCTACCAAATAATTGTCCGCTCCCAACAGCGATCATGGCCTGTACCGCATTATAGCCTGCACCTTGCGGGTCATAGTCAGGATTAACAAATGTTAATATTCTTGCTTTCTGGTACCCCTCTAACGCATGCCAGCCCCAAGGAAGAAGGACACTTCCACCCAGTGCCGTAATAACAACCACTGATATCGGCAATCCTCCGGCCAACATCATGGCAAACCACATAACAAAATACACGATACTACTCCCCAAGTCCGGTTGCTTAAAAACCAGGAGAAAGGGAATCAAAAAAATAATAATGTGAAACGGCAGATATCTGATTTTTCTGGGAGGAAATTGAGAAATGAATCTGGCTATTGCCAGTAATACTAACGGTTTAACTAACTCCGACGGCTGAAACTGAATACCGAATACGGTTATCCAACGAGCGGCACCGCGTATCTCCGGACTAAAATACGTCAGAATAAGAAAAAATAACGAAATTACATAACCAAACGGAGCAAACCACCAGTAAAATTGAGGTTGAACTCGGGACGTTAACCAGAGAATAACAAACCCAACCGCTAAGAACACAAATTGTTGAACAAAGAGGCTGCTATTTATGGTAAGAAGAATAAACAACCCAAACAACCCAAGGCATAACAATGCAATGGTATCTATCCAGTTAATACCTCCAGTGTATCTCCCCATGTTATTTTATCTGCCAACGTTTCCGTAGCAATCTGCTTCAGGAAACTCTCTGCCAAAGTATTGTGTCTTTTCGGCAACTGCAGAGATATCCGCTGATCCATCCGGCAACCCATTTCCTTCCGAATGGTTTGTATTTGCCGTATCAGCTCACGTGACTCTCCTTCAGCTACAAGCTCCGGAGTTAGTTCCAAATCGTAGCTTACCACAACTTTATCCTGAACAGCATTTTCAGGAAGTTCATTTGCCTTCTTTGTTTTGCTCTTTGCCCAGTCTACTTGTTTCACATTTAACTCTTCTTTCAGGAGTTCATCAAATTCTTCAGGCAAGCGCTGCACATCCGAATCTAATGCTATTGAAAGGGCAGCTAACGGTTGCCGAACTTTAACGCCTTCTGCTTTTCGCACCGCATGCCCGCATTCAACAATCGTTCTGGCTAACTCCATAGACCGTTCCAATTTATCGTCTATCAGATCTTCATTTGCAGTAGGCCAGAACTCCAAATGTACAGATCGTGCATCATCATGTAAGTTTGTAAAAACGAGTTCCGTAATAAACGGCATTATGGGAGCAAGCACAACGCAGGCTGTATGAATTACCCAACCCAGTACATGCTGTGATGTACTATCCGTTCGGATCCGATCCCGACTCCGGCGTACATACCATGTAGATAACTCAGTAACAAACTCCTGAACAATACGACAGTATGTGACCGTATCATATTTATCCAATGCCGCCGTGGCTTCCTTCACCAGTCTTTCCGTTTTGCTCACTACCCACCTGTCCAGCACATGTTCAGCCTTCGGTTTATCCTTTACCTGAAGCTTCGGATCAGCGAATAATTTATAAAAAGAAAATACGTTCCAAAACGTATTGATCAATTTCTGGTAGATTTCCTTCACCTGAGCTTCAGAAAAATTAACATTTTCCGCTTTCATCACCACTGAACCCATCAGATAAAACCGCAACGCATCGACTCCGTATTTTTCAAACAACACGGTAGGATCTGGATAATTCTTCTTTGACTTACTCATTTTGGTTCCGTCTTCAGCCAAAATAGTACCTGTCGTCACAGCGTTTTCAAACGTAGCTTTTCCGAAAAGTCCGACTGACATGACGTGGAGGGTATAGAACCACGCCCGGGTTTGCGCAATATATTCTGCTATAAATTGTGCAGGATGTGACTGTTCAAATCGTTCTTTATTATGAAATGGATAGTGAATTGAAGCGTACGGCATGCTACCCGATTCTACCCAACAGTCAAATACTTCCGGTATCCGTCTGCCTTTTTCAGTTTTTTCATCATCCACCCAAACGTCCAAACCGTCGATAAATTCCCGATGCAAATCATGGAGATTATCAACGACCGTCGGATCTACCGCCCACTGTTTAAGTTCCGCCACTGAACCAATAATTCGTTTTTTACCGGTTTTTTCTCCCACCCATACCGGCATAGGAGTGCCCCAGTATCGCGACCGGGAAATATTCCAATCAGGTGCAGTCTCGAGCCCTTTACCAAAGCGTCCTAACTTTAAATGATCCGGATACCAGTTAATCGTTTTGTTTTGTGTGATAAGCTCCGGTTTTAATGTTTGCACGTTTATAAACCAGGCGGGAACTGCGTTATAATAAAGTGGTGTCTCACATCGGTAACAAAACGGATATGAATGAACTATTTTTTCCGCACGGAACATCAAATCGCGGCTTATAAGGTCATCGACCACCCACTGCTCGGATTTCTTATAAAAGATACCCGATAACGGAGTTACAAAGTCTAAATATCTCCCCTGATCATCAAGCGTTGGTACACACGGTAAATTTTTGGCTAAAGCTAATTTGTAATCATCCTCTCCGAAAATTGCTGCCGTATGAACTATACCGGTACCCTCTTCCAGGGATACAAAATCCGCGGAAACTATGTAATACGCCTTTTTACCTTCCAGTGGCATATAGGTGTACAGCGGTTCGTATTCTTTTCCGACCAATTGCTCGCCAGTTGCAGTTTCGAGAACCTTTACTTGCCAATCTTCTTCCTGAAGTACTTTAGACGCCAATGTTTCTGCCAACCAGACGACCTTATCCCCAATACTTACTTTTACGTATTTGGCTGAGGGAGAAACAGCCAGTGCAACGTTCCCTATTAGCGTCCAGGGAGTAGTGGTCCAAGCCATAAAATACTCGTTTGGGGCAGCTTTTGATTGAAATAACACGTAAACCGAGTTGTCTTCCACTTCCTTATAACTGTTATCCATCGCTATTTCAAAGTTTGAAAGCGGAGTAGCACATCTCGGACAATAAAGTATTACTTTTTTACCTTCATACACAAACCCTTTGTCGTTTAGTGTTTTGAAAGCCCACCAAACGGATTCCATGTAGGAGTTATCCATGGTCTTATACGAGTTTTTAAAATCCACCCAACGGCCGATCCGGCGGATAACTTTTTCCCACTCTTTATCAAACCGCATTATGGTACTGCGGCAAGCTGCATTAAACCTATCTATTCCTAATTCCTCTATCCCTTTTTTCCCGCCTTTAAGATTTAATTCCTTCTCGATTATGTTTTCGATAGGTATGCCATGACAATCCCAACCCCATACGCGTTCAACTCTATATCCCTTCATAGTCCAGTAGCGGGGAATCACATCTTTTATCGTGGAAGCCAATATATGACCATAATGAGGAAGTCCGGTAGCAAAAGGCGGACCGTCATAAAATACATATGACTTGGAAGCATCCCGTTCTGAAACCGATAATTCAAAAGCTTTAATTTGATCCCAATAATCCAGGAGTGTGTGTTCCAATTCAGGAAGACTAATTTTTTTCTGATAATCGGTAATTTTGTGTGTAGCCATAAAAAACCCGCTCTCCTTATACAGTTATACTATAAGGACGAACGGTTGTTCGTGGTACCACCTTAGTTTATTCGTATATAACGAATCTCATTCACAGCTATTTCAGGCTTACCCGGGAGGGTCTAATTTCAATTACGATTTCTTCCTCCTGCGCTATACTTCTATAAATCCGCTGATAACGGATAAACGCAATACCAAAATTATACTTTACAATTGTCCGATCTGCAAATGCTGTTTTAAGGCCGGCACTGGTATAGTGGTTGTAAATGAAACAAATTTAGTATAATACCATTCTCCATGAATCATTTAATTAACAGGCTTAAAGAAACACAACTCTACGAATACATTCTTCCGCTCTTTCAACTGTATTCCGTATACTCCTGGAAAAAACGCGGAAAAACAGGCGCGACACCCAACAGTGTGAAGCAGGAGATTATAAAAGCATATGCGACAGTTTATTCTTGTGAAACATTTGTGGAAACGGGAACGTATATGGGAACAACCGTAAACGCTATGAAGAATCACTTCTCTCAATTATATTCCATCGAGTTAAACGATTCACTGTTTTCCAGAGCTACAAAGAAATTTGAGTCTTATCCGAAAATAAAAATAATACACGGAGATAGCGGAATGGTGCTGCGTTCACTGTTAAAAGACCTGCACAAAAGAAGTCTATTCTGGCTAGATGCCCACTATTCCGGAGGAATAACATCCGGAGAAAATCAAAACTCCCCCATTGAAATGGAATTAAAGACAATTTTATCCCACCGTATCAAAAATCACATCATTCTTATCGACGACGCCTGGAGTTTTACCGGAGAAGGATATCCTACTATCTCACAGATTAAAACGTTAACGGCAAAGTACAGAAACAAAAACGCCGTTTCCGTAAAAGAAGGACTTATCATTATCGTATAGTCCTCCCGCAACTAACCTTCCCCTGTGTCTTTGAAGCTTAACTCCGCTGTCTTAGGAATGCGGGGATGTCGAATTCATCCTCTTCCGGTGGTATTTCGTCAGGTTTTTGGGGCGGTGGATTATTCACGGGCTGCGGCTGATTATTCTGCACATACCCGGGACTGGGAACTTTATTATATATCGGAGTTGCAGGTTGGTTTTGTTGGTATGACGTCGGTTTATTCGATAAATCACGCAGCCGGCGCTTAGTTTCATCAAATCCCGTGGCCACAACGGTAATCTTTACCTGATCAACCAGATTCTCATCAATGGTTGCTCCGAAAATAATATTTGCGTCCGTATCTACCGCAGTAGCAATTTGTTTTGCGGCTTCGTCTACTTCTGCCATGGTCAAATCAGCACCGCCGGTGATATTAAACAATACTCCTTTTGCCCCATCGATCGAAACCTCCAATAATGGAGATGCAATTGCCTGACGTGCGGCAGCAGCTGCCCGATTTTCACCTACCCCCGTACCGATACCCATCAAAGACGATCCTGCGTTTGTCATAATTGTCCGCACATCCGCAAAATCCACGTTAATTAAGCCCGGCATCGTAATTAAATCGGAAATTCCCTGGACACCCTGCCCCAATACGGAATCGGTCACCCTAAACGCCTCGAGCAGAGTCATTTTTTTGTCTATAACATCTAAGAGACGTTGATTTGGAATAACGATAAGGGTATCCACCTTATCCTTCAGATTACTAATACCTTCTTCGGCGTTAATCATCCGACGCTGACCTTCGAAGTGAAAAGGTTTCGTTACAACTGCCACCGTAAGGATACCCATTTCCTTGGCCATTTCGGCAATTACCGGAGTGGCTCCGGTACCGGTTCCCCCGCCCTCTCCGCAGGTAAGGAACACCATATCGGTATCCTGGAGATATTCTTTTATTTTTTCTTTTGATTCTTCGGCCGCCTGTCTTCCGATATCAGGATTTCCGCCGGCACCCAGTCCACGGGTGAGTTGCTCGCCTATTTGTACTTTAGACTGTGCTTGACTGGTGAGTAGGGCCTGAGCATCGGTGTTAACGCCAATAAAATCCACACCTACAATCTGATTCACTCCTATCATTGAATTAATCGCATTGCAGCCGCCACCACCTATTCCAATGACTTTTATTTTTGCGAAACGCGCCAGATCCGGTTTTATCAACATACAAAAACTCCTTCGGGGCAGATAGTGGTTAGCAAATTATTTCTGTTCTTTGCGGTGAGATCACTTACGGTAAGAACGACTTTATCAAATCTAGTACCTTCCCTGCAAGTCCCTTTGCCTGAAAGCGTTGGCCTATCTTTCCGAAGTTACTAAAAGATGAACTTTGTTCAGTTTTCCTATTCTGTGCACCGTAATGAAGGAGTCCGATACTTGTCGAAAACGCAGGTAAAATAATTTCATCTATAAGTCCATTTACTTTCCCCGGAATACCTATATGCACGGGCATAGCTAAATTTCGTTTTGCGGCTTCTACTGCCCCCACGGTCTCCGCTCCTCCGCCGGTAATCACCACTCCAGACGGCGTCATACCCCCGAACCCGCTGCGTTTTACTTCCAGAGCTACCATAGCAAAAATTTCGTTTAGCCTGGGTTTAATTATTCCTTCAATTAATGTCTTGCGCGAAATTGTTTTCATTTCCTCAGGAAGGTTTAGCCCGCTTAAATCCAATTCCTCATCAACCTGCTTTGCCGGCCTTCCCCTGTCATCCAATTCCGGCATCACCGGTTGTTTAGGTTGTTTTCCCAGCATGAGTTTGATTTTCTCCGCACTTTCCAAAGAGATTCTTAATCCCGCCGCTAAATCTTTGGTTATGTTAATAGCCCCGATAGGAATTACCGACGAATACGATAATGCGCCATCGACGAAAATTGCTACATCCGTTGTCCCACCGCCAATATCAACCAAAATTACCCCTAACTCCTTCTCCGTTTCTGATAGTGTCGCCAGTGCAGAAGCGAGTCCGTTAAACACCAGTCCCGAAACTTCTACTCCCAGTTCTTCAACGCACTTATGCAAATTTCTAAGCGCTGTAGCTCCACCCGTAACCAGATGCGTATCTACTTCCAGTCTCACCCCTGTCATGCCTATGGGATCAACAATCCCCTCCTGCCCGTCAACACTGTAACCTCGTGGTAAAACATGAAGTATTTCCCGGGAAGATGGTAACGATACCGCTTTTGCCGCCTCGATTACCCGCTTTACATCCTGAGGCGATATTTCTTTATCAGGTTCAGCTACGGCTACCACCCCATGAGAATTATGAGAAGCAATATGATTCCCGCCCACTGACACATATGCAGTGGTAACGGATGTGCCTGCCATCCGTTCTGCGGCATCGAGCGATTGTGAGACTGCTGCAGTGGCTTCTTCGATGTTTACTACCTGTCCTTTTCGTAAGCCTTTACTATTAACCGTCGATACGCCGATAACATTCACGTCACCATCTTCAGGAACAGTAGCAATAAGCGTGGTAATTTTTGATGTTCCTATATCTATACTCGATACTACATTGTCTCGTGCCATATTTTTGTTAATTTTTGATGATAGGTTTTGAGAAGCGAAGATCAATAATTTTCGGCAATATTCCTTTAATTCTAAACCCCTCTATCAATGTTTGTAAAGTAGTCGTGACTTCCGTCAAATCAGCATTCTGAGTAATAAAGACCTCTGTTACATCGCTTTTAAACGATAGGGACTGACTATCTACCTCCGTTACTTCTGTAAAATGAACGAGCGGGGCAGTTGATACTAAAAATCCAATGGTAAGTTTAATCCGTTTATCGTCCAGACGTTGACCTTTTTTTTCTACCGGAATGGGTAAAATTAACCTGGGGTATCGTTCTACTCCGGTAGCGTATTCTACCACCACCTGCTCTCTATCAAGCAAAACCATTTTTTCTTTCGCCTGCAGCAGAATATAAGGTTCCCTAAAGACTGGTTCAATTCTCAACGTGTTCGGAAATTTCTTGGTAACGTATACGTCTTTTAACTCCGGATGATCTGCAATCAAGGTTTTGCGTATTCGTTCAGCCGGGAAAAAGAGTACGTTACCTGGAATCATCGTTTCATCTATATGAATAATCGCACCTTCACCCACATATTCTATCTGCCGTAGCTGAAAAACAGACGTAACAAGATAATATCCTCCAAAACTTAAGCCTAACGTTACGGAAAAAATAATGATTACCTTTCCGAAGCGTCTGGCTATGCGCGATATCATGAGAGTATCCGTTCAAGTTGATCAAGTAAGCGTTTCGTTCCGTTCAACGTAACCGTTTTTTCCACTTTTTGAGCTTGTGTTTTGTATTCGGATAACTTACCGAAAAAATTATCAGTATATTTTAACAAAGTTTCCTTCGAAAGAATTCGTTGGGGAAGTATTACTCCCATGCCGGCATTAACAAGTTTTTCCGCATTATGCAGTTGTTCACTTCCTCCTGCCCAGGGCAGTGGAATTAACAGCGCCGGGCACGCAGTAGCCATAAATTCCGCTACTGAATTTGCGCCGGAACGACTAATTACAAATGAACAGTGTTTCAGTATCCAACCGACATCCTGCGGTTGAAAATAAGATTGAATAACGTACTGCTTTGCAGTATCCCCTGGTAGTGCTGCGGAAACAGCTTTCGCTGCTTCGAGAGAACGGTTTCCGGTTTGATGCAGTACGGTAAATTTTTTTAACAATTCAGGTAAGGAGCTAAATACAATTACATTTAAGGTTTCAGCACCGGTGGTACCGCCGGATATAAAGAGTATCGGCCTGTTTAGCGGAACGCTGAAAGAAGGGCGGGTAACGGGATTAACTATTTCGCGTCGGATAGGTAAACCGGTAACGACTACATTTCTGTGTTTAATTTGTGTCATTTCCGGTTGTGCGACACAGACAACCGTAGAGAACTTTACGATTATACTATTTGCTAACCCCAATACCGTGGTTTGCTCATGGGTAATAATCGGAATCCGTAAAATCCAACCGGATAACACTACCGGTAATGCTATATACCCGCCAAAAGACATAATCACATCCGGTTTTTCCCGAACACACATAAAAAAAGATTGTGCTACCCCTACCGGTACTTTTAATAACGACCGGATTGATTGCCACGATAATGTCCGTTGAAGCCGTCCGGTTACAATAGCATAAAACCGAACGTTAAGGGCGGAAATGCTTTTATACTCCTGAGATACGGCAGTATCATCTTCAAATGCATACTTTCTTCCAGCAAAAACCAGATCGTAGGTTATTCCTTCGTCCTGTATAGCTTCGATCAACGCTACCGCCGGTGAAAGATGACCACCGGTTATTAATATTTTTTTCATAATTACCGTTCAAATTTACTTACACGTTGCCGACTAATATTCATCACAATCCCCAGCGCAGCCAGTAAAATAATCAAACTAGACCCCCCTGATGATATCAGAGGGAGAGGTATCCCCGTTAACGGTATAAGAGCCACCATAGAGGCCATATTCATACACATTTGAATTCCAATCCACGAAGAAATTCCCAACGCTAATAATCTACCGAATTTATCGGGAGCATACTTCGCAATCCTATATCCACGCCATACAAGCAACATATATAACCCAATTATGACAACTCCCCCTATCAAACCCAACTCCTCTCCGATAATGGCAAAGATAGAGTCTGTATTTGCCTCGGGAAGGTATTCAAATTTCTGCTTAGACCTGCCTATTCCCAATCCAAACCACCCTCCTACACCTAAAGCCAGCGTCACTTGCTTAATCTGAAATGAAGCGCCTAGCGGATCACTATCCGGATCAAGGAACGTCATTAGCCGCTGTAACCGATACGGAGCCGCCATTATAAGACCGGCAACACCTAACGCCCCAAATGGGAGAACGGACAGAATATGCCGTATAGGTGCGCCCGAAAAAAAATACAATAACAGCGAAATGGAAACAATAATCATGGTAGTACCCATATCCGGTTCCATTAATACCAAACCGGCAACAATACCGATAAGCATCAAAAATGCCGTAAAGCGTCCTTTTTCCGGTAAACTTAACCATGCCGACAAATAGATTATCATTACCAATTTCGTTAATTCTGCAGGCTGAATAATAAGAAATCCTAAGTTTATCCAACGGTGAGCACCGTAGGCCTTTACTCCTATTCCGGGTAAAAATACGGCGATAAGTAAACCGATAGTTACCGTCAGCATCGGAAGCGCTAAATTGTACCATCGGTGATAATCTATTTTCGAAAAAACGACAAACGCAATGCTGCCCAAAACCAGCCACCGGAGTTGTTCCAGGACATAATAATACGGATTGGAAAAATCGCGGATAGCAATGGCAATGGACGAATCGTATACCATAAGAATGCCAAATAATGCCAGCACCACCACGAGAACAAAAAAAATGTAATCCGGTTGTCCGTACTCCCGCACCCGGGAAACCGGACGTTTAGAAAACTTCACTTTACGCAATAGAGTATTCAGTGAATTCATATACGATTCAAAGACACATGCTCAAACTGAATTAATTCTCCCACCAATTTCGTTGCAACCCCGCTTACTTCCGTGGCATTACCGGTAGTGACATAATAATAAACCGGATTACTTTTCGTTGCTAAAGCTTTATTGTGTTCCAATACTCTTGCAACTTGCCTGGCAACCGCACCCCCCGAATCCAGTAGCCTAACGGTACTCCCTAGTACGCTTTGAATTGAATCAGTCAGAAACGGAAAATGCGTGCATCCCAGTACGACGATATCTATATTCGAATGCAGAACAGGTTCTAGTATTCGGGTCAGATTTTGTCGCATGGATTGTGACGATACGTCTCCTTTTTCTACATATGTAACCAATGCTGGACAGGGTATACTCATGACCTGACAATCCTTCGCATATGCCTGAATTAATTTCCGTTGATACGTACTATTTGTAGTATAAGACGTAGATAAAACTGCAAATTTTCCCGTCTTAGTTACAGCTGCAGCAGTTTTTATTACCGGTACGACTCCTACGATCGGGACATCAGGGAAAGTTATCCGCGTTTTATCAATTGCCGCGACTGTTGCCGTATTACATGCAATAACAATTAACTTTACGTCCCTCCGCAGCAAATACTCTACCAGTAATTTTATTCTATCGATTATTACCGTGCCGGCTTTTTCGCTGTAGGGAACAAATTCCTGATCTCCGATATATATAATTGACTCGTTTGGCAGCAGGTTAACGATCGACCGCCGGATTGACAATCCACCTAAACCGGAATCGATAACTCCAATAGGGTGATCTGAGGACATAATACCTATTAATTTGGGTGCGAGTTCGTTAACAACGCAAGCCATAAACCGAAGATTGCGAGAACGATAGCCATAATCCAGAACCGCATTACAATTTTTGGTTCTGCCCAGCCTTTATGCTGCAGCCATAAATGAAGCGGTGCGGCAGCAAACGCCTTCCTTCCTAAAAACCTTTTCGAAAGAAGCTGGATTAAAGAGGAACTTACTTCCAGTACAAATACTCCGCCGATTACTGCCAATGCCGTCGTTTTTCCAAGTATTAAACCTACGACGGCCAAAGTAGCACCAAAAGAAAGCGCACCGACGTCGCCTAAAAAAATTCTCGCCGGAAAAACATTAAAATACAAAAATGCCAATACACCTCCAAGCCAAAGCGCAATAAAAACTGAAAGCGGCGTATCCAGAATTGAAGCAGATAGAAACCAGAATGTGGCGAGCGCAATCATAAGCACTCCGGAAGCCATGCCATCCAATCCGTCGGTAATATTAAAGGCATTTGCAAAAGAAATGATTACAAAAGCGGAAAATGGTATAAACAGCCATCCCATCTGAATAACACCGACAAACGGAATATTGAAAATGGAAATCTTAAGATCAAAAACTAACCACCAGCTGATAATTGTAGCCAGGATAATTTCCAGAATAAGTTTGTGTCTTAGACGTAAGCCAAAAAATTTTGGCTGCACCCATACAAACGTTTTCTTTAAGTCATCGAGTAACCCGAGGACTCCAAACGAAACAAACGTAAATATCAGTATTTTTAATTCACTCAACATCGGGTATACGGAAGTTATAGGTACCCAAAAATATTTCATCAATAATAAAATAATGGGGAAAAGAATAGTTGTAACGATGATGATTAATAAACCACCACCCACGGGTGTTCCGGCTTTATGTTGATGAAATTTATCAAAAATCGGCGTACGCTTGTCAAATGCATCCCTGGTATCCTGATGCATTCGCTGGAAACGCCAACGGTACAACAACATTATGAACGGAATATACAATCCGCTTGTCAGTATCCAGGAACATAATAATATACCCAGTAAAAGTGCCATAGTATTACCTGAACATTCGGGTCAGATAGGGTACAAAGATATATACCGAAACCATAATTGCCCCAAACGCTGTAAGCAACATCATCCCGGCCGAAACATCTTTCGCTATTTTAGCTTCAGCTCGCCATTCTTTGGTAATTAAATCTGTCATCGCCTCAAGTGCCGTATTTACCATTTCTGCGCTCAATCCCAAAATAATGGTAAAAATGATTATCACCATCTCCAGTCGGGAGATCCCGAGAATTAGCCCTAAAACCAACGCAATCAACGACAGAACAAAATGCACTCTAAAATTAGGCTGTGTAGAGAATGCCCAGTGCAGACCTGCAAAAGCATGTTTAAACGAGATATGGTGACGATTGATTACTTCACGCATACATATAGCAAGTATAAAGAGCCCGGCATCAAAAAACAAACACGCTAGTATCCTTTCATCCGTTTCCGTACAATTTCAACTGAACGCGGAATAAAATATAACGGATGAATCGGCAGGTCATGAGCATGAAGATATTTCTGCTCATATCCCCCAAAACCCTTTTTAAACAGACTTAGACCTTTCCAGGGGTGATGCTCATTTGCATCATCAGCGATACCCCAAAAATTGTATAACGGATAGCCTCGCTCTTTGGTTAATCGAATAGCTTCCCACTGTACTAAGGATGAAACCGGTACCTTAGAAGAAACGGAAGCACCATGATGATAAATTCCCTGCTTGCCGTAAAACAGAACAATAGCAGCCGCGAGAATCTTTCCCTCATACTCACCCGTTAATAGAACAGCCTGATTACGTGATGAAAAAACAGAAAACTCTTCCGTTATACCCCTGTGTCCAATAAACTTATGCCGGGAAACTGTTTGTTCATATAATGCATAAAAAAATTTTAAGTCATCGACTGATTCCGAAATTCTGATTTTAACCCCTAAATTTTGTGCTTTCCGTACTTCGTATCTCGTTGTTTTGCGCATTGCTTTAAGCAGTTCGTCCTCTTTGGGTGTAACGTCCAAAAGCCAACACAATTCTGCATCCATAGCGTGAATTGCTGCCGGAATAAATCGATATTCACGAAGTCTTGCCTGTACATCCGCGCTGTCAGGTATTAATGGGCTTATTCTCACGAATAATGCATGCTGCTCTCGAGCCAACTTCCGCAGAAACGAAATGACACTGTCCCACGCTGCAGTTGAATTGTCCTGCATAACCGGACCATGCCGGATATGTAAAAAAACACCCCGCTTAGCATTCACCAGTACTATCTGAGAGATGGCTTGTAAACTATCTTCCTGGTACCAACCATACCGTATAACTTTATTACCCGATTTTAACTGCACTTCGCCCCAATCCCATGATTGAAATAAAGCCGCAGGATTATTTTTGAGTAAAAAAATTTCCCATTCTTCTCTGTCAACAACTTCTCGTATTTGCATAAGCATTAACGCACCAGCGACTGGAGTAGCATCGTCACGATAGATAGCAATATAGATCCAAGCAACGCCGTACCGAATCCGTCAATATGGAAACCCGGTGTAATAGAACTCGCCAGCAACAGCATAAGAGCATTCAATATAAAGGAAAATAGTCCCAATGTCAGTATATTTATCGGAAGAGTTAACAAAGATAAAATAGGCTTAATTAACGCATTCACAAATCCGATTATAAGTACTGCCACCAATGCAGCTACAAAATCATCAACAATAAAACCGGTTAATATTCTCGAAACAATAAACAACGCTACGGCATTTATGAACCATCTGACAAGAATGTTTATCATATAATTCTATTATATCACCGGACAACGATCTCGTTCAGGAACATACTTTCATCGTGCCCGGGATATACTATTAAATTTTTATCCATACTCTGAATTTTTTGTATAGATTTACGGAGATCGGACATTGACGAATACGAGAAATCTGTCCTTCCTATCCCTCCACCCGCAAAAACCAGATCGCCCACGAATAATCCATTAATCGATTCAATCATGTAACACACACTGCCCGGAGTATGACCAGGAATGTGCACCGGTGTAATCCTGAAACTGCCGTGGAAAAATTGCTCCTCCGTATCAAAATACTGCACTACAGGAGGCAATCCGTGAATTTCATAGCCTAAAAAATGCTTTGCTGTCTCCACCATTCTGTCTAGTAAGAACGAATCTGCCCTATGCATACGCACCGGTACGGTAAAAATTTGTTGGAGATCAAATGCAGCCATCACGTGATCGAAATGGCCGTGCGTTAATACTATTGCGACTGGTTTACGCTCAGATTCAATAATTTTTTCAGATAAAAATTCGGCGTCATCACCCGGGTCTATAATCAATAATTCATCTGATTTAGGATGATGAATGAAGTAACAATTTGCATTCATTTGACCAACAGGATGTGTACTTACTCCTGGAAATGTACCGTGTACCATAACTATTTTGCAATCTGCACCAAAACACGTATTACTTGTTCAGCAGCTTCCTCCGAAATTAATGTCGGTAGATTCACCACTTTCCGGGAAATCCGTTCCGCTTCAGGACAAGATCCCACTATGTATCTGGAAGTTTCAGTATTTACTCCTTTTGGATCGACCGTATGTTGATACCAGTTGCCTAACAGGATACCTTGCTTACGGCACTGTTTAGTAATCCGTTCAGGATTATCCACAATAAGCGGAAAACGGAGATATCCTGAATCCGAATTATACTTCGGGAAAGTAAACGAAGGATAATTATACAGTTTGTCCGCATAATAGGCAGCAATTCTCCGTCTCTGATCCAAATATCGGTTTAATTTATATAGCTGCGGTTCCAGCAGGTACGCTAATACATTGGGATATGTTGCCGGAAAATCCGAGGGTTGTTTTCCGCGTTTTTCTTCCGCATATACCGGAAACGATAGTATGCCTAATTTCTGAAAAAAAACGAGTAATAGTTTTCCGATTCCTATCGAGTATGTCGGCAGTATAAAGGCAAACAGTAGCGGATGTAACAGTTGCTGAATGGTCCAGACACTTCGGGAAGATGGTACCCGCGTTATGAGCGTTTCAAATTTTTTTGCCTCACTACTTCTGCGTGCGTCCAACAACGCGAGTCCTCCAAAGACACTGGAAACTACCTTATCCCTCCCAAAACTAAAAAAAGCCGCGTCACCATACATTCCGGCCATTTTTCCTTTAATACGTGTACCCAGTGCATGAGCACAATCTTCAATTAAAATAATGTTTCGTGCATCACACAATTTCTTAATTGCCACTATATCCGCCGGATAACCGAAAGTATGCTGAACAATCACCGCCTTCGTTTTATCCGTAATTTTCCGCTCCATGTCGTTAACATCTAAATTTAACGTAGCATCAATGTCAACATAAATAGGCTTTGCCCCGTTCCAAAGAATGCTATTGGGAACTGCCACACAGGTAAATGCCTGGAGTAACACTTCATCGCCTGAACCAATACCAAAAGACTTCAACAAAAGGAAAAGGGCAGATCTACCGCTATTTACCGTAAATACATAGGGTGTTTGGTACTTGGAACTAAACCAGTCGGTAACCTTTTTAATCGACTCGTTTCCTTTCCAAATTCCCGGTAATAACAGTCCTCTAAGCGCCTGCGATATATCCTCAGATTCCGTATTCGGTGACAACGCCGCATTAATTGGATATTTAATCATAACTATCCTCTGTTCTGAATAAACTCATGCACAAGCTTAGCAAACATATCCGGATCGTCGTACGGTAATGAGTGTTTAGCCATTGGTATTACCCTTAGGGTGGATTCCGCTATCGCACGTTGCATTTTTTTGGCGATTGAAACCGGTACTAAATTGTCCAGTTCTCCCCATAAAAGCATCGTAGGGATATGCACCGCAGCCATGGCAGATTCTAAACTAGCCTCTACTATGTTCTTAAATGTCTGACGCAAGCCAATTTGTGCCCGGGAGTAATCCCTGGCTCCCGCTGCAGTATACATCAGGCTTGCCACCCTTTCTTTCACAAGACGCAAACCCGGAAGCAGAAAGAATGGCTTTCCCATCTTTGCTACTACCATAAAAAAATTTCTCTTTAAACTATTTTGACTGCGATAACCAGGTGTTCCGGTTAATATTAGTACTCGAACACTATTTGGATGCATTTCTACATACTTTAATGCTACACGACCGCCGAAGGAATGCCCCACGATCACAGGACTTTTTATCTTATTTTTAGTAATAAAATCAGCTAAGAATACGACATAATCGTTCAATGTTCGGGAAACGTCATCCGCAGTATCGGATTTAAAACCAGGGAAATCGGGAGCATATACAGCGTAACCGTAAGCGCGTAACAAACGTCCAACCGCGGAAAACCGGTTTCCCGAAAGTCCCCAACCGTGGAGCAATAGAACCGGAGGCATGATCATACGTATTATATCCGCTCTCTAAATTGATCACGTGCGCCTGAATTCACTTTTCGCGTATTGAGTGAAATGGTCTGCTGCTGTTGAAGAAGACACAGACTATCATCCGGTAAATCCTGAGATAACACGACACCTGCCCCGATAAATGAACGCGCGCCAATTTTTACTCCCGGCATAATACTTGCATTTACACCTATCCGAACATCCCGCCCGATTACAGAGCCAAGTTTATTCCGTCCCGTAGCAATTTTTTTACCTTTTATAACCGATCCTACCGTCTGTTCATCGAGGCGTAGGTTTGCCACAACTGCACCAGAACCCATGCTGATATTTCCTTCCAGGATACTATCCCCAATATAATTGGTGTGAAACCAGCAATGATCTCCAATATAGCTGCGGGTAATATCCGTATTAAAACCGGTTACACAGTGAGCACCAATGCTACTCTGTCGAATTATATTATTATTCCCTATTATGGTGTGCGGTCCGATATAACACGGACCGGTAATTTTGGTATTTTCAAATATTTTTACGTGATCGGAAATATAGACATTGCCTTCAATTATTACGGATGATTTGATATCACAATGGTTACCGACATAAGCGGCAGGAATGGCACGTTCAAAAAGAATATCCTGAACTTCCAACACATGCCATGGATACTTTAGAGAAGCAAAATAGCCATCGTATGGCAGGACTTCAAACGTCTCCACTTTCATCATTTTTGCCAAGGCTTGCTCATACTGGTCGTCGGTGGTAGTGTCAACTTGCGTAAGTGTTTCAAAAAGTCTATCAGAATCGGAAATATAATGACCGGAAATATTTACCAGTGAACTAGGTTCATTTCCTGCTCCCGGCTTCTCAACTATGGAAACAATACGACTACGGTCCACATCCAAATAGCCACCCGGAAAATACGTAGACACCTTGAGTCCCGGGAGTATTCCGAAAGCCTTTGAGGTGTATCCTTTCGTAATGACTTCACCTAGCAAAGAAGGTTTTATAATGTCGTCGGCAATGAGCAGCAGTAAACTACAATTTTTTACCAACGGGCGGGCACATAAAAGTGCTGCGGCCATACCATCCGATTTTGGTTGCAAAACAGTAGTGGCCGGCACAGGCCACACTAAAGACTTTAAGTAGGAATCATTTCGCTCGTTCGTAACCACCGCAACGCGCTGAACTTCTTTAGGCAATGTTTGCTCTATGCTGTAATGAACAAGGGGTTTATGAAAAAACGGAAATAATATTTTATCGGTTGATAAAGGCCAGAAACGACTACCGCTTCCTCCGGCCAGAACAACAGCTACCAGCTCTTTCATATACTATTCATCCTCCCGAACCCGCCGGATATCGGCACCTATTCCTACCAATCTGGTTTCAATCGCTTCATACCCTCTGTCTATTAATTCCACTCCATGAATATAACTTTCTCCTTTGGCAATAAGTGCCGCCAGAACCAAACTGGCCCCCGCACGAATATCGTCTATCCTTAACACCGCATCGTGCAAAGGTGTCTGTCCTGTTACCCTGATTCCTTGGTGTGAATCATCTGCTTTATCTGCCCAATTAAAATTATAAAAACCCTCCGGATTTTCTACTTTCGGATCAAAAAAATCTATTTTCGCACCCATCTTCCGCAACTCTTTAACATATGAAAAACGACTTTCAAAAACGGTTTCATGTACCGTAGATGTACCGACGGCCTGCGTCATAAGCACTGTCCAGGGAGCCTGCCAATCCGTCATAAATCCGGGATGAGGACCAGTAACGATATCTACCGGGGTAATCTCTCTGGCCTTAAAGTATCTGGTAGTATTTTCGTTTAGCGGCTCCATTCCTCCACCGGCTTTTTCAAAGCATTCAAGAAATGCGGTAATACTTTCACGTTGGGAATTTCTGACAGTCACGTTACCGTCAGTTAAAGCCGCAGCAATTGCCCAGGTTACTTCTTCATTTCTATCCGGCATTATCGTATGCTCACCACCTGTTAATTTCTTAACGCCATCTATAACTATTCTTCGTGGATGCTCTCTACGTACTTTTGCCCCCATATCATTTAGAAACGCAATCAAATCATCTACTTCAATTTCTTCAGCTGCGTTCTCAATCACCGTCTGTCCTTCAGCCAGAACGGCCGCCAGGAGCAGTGTTTCAGTTCCGGTATGCGTATTTTTTGAAAAACGAAAATTGGTGCCATGTAATTTTGGAGCGGTTGCATAGAAATATCCGTCATCCGATTTATATGTAATATTCGCTCCCATCTGCCGAAGACCTTCGATATGTCTATCTATAGGTCTGGTTCCTATACGACATCCACCGGGATTCGGCACTGTCGCTGCACCAAAGCGCGCGAGCATTGGTCCCAGGACCATGGATGATGTTCGCAATCGGCCACCCAGATCAAGCGGCACGGTGGTATTAATATGGGATCCTGCTTTAATAGTGATCGTATGGTCATTTATGGTGTTATGTACACCTAAGCTTTCGAGAATATCGAGCAGAGCACGAACATCTCGTATCAGGGGGACATTATGCAGCACTATCTGATCATCCGTCAGTAACGACGCAATAAATATCTTAAGCGCCACATTTTTGGCACCCGGTATAGTAACTTCGCCCGTTAACCGTTTGCCGCCACGGACAATAAATTTGCTTAAATTTGCCATAATTAACTTTCCGAAAAATCGCCCAGATGAACTATTTCCTCATGTAAATCAACTCCAAATTTTTGTTTTACCTGCGCCTGCACTTCGCGTATTAAGTGTACCACATTGTTCGCCGTACCCCCTCCCGTATTCACTAAAAAATTTGCATGGACGGTAGAAATTTTTACAGATCCTGATGGCTTTCCTTTTAAACCAGCATGATCAATTAAATATCCTGCCGAGGTTGTATATCCTGGTGTAGGAATTGATAACGCCTCTGCTTTCGAAACGTTTCGGAAGGTACAACCGGGACTCGCCACACCCTGAGGCTGAGTTTCCCGCCTATAAGCAATACTTTTATTGGATATTTCCCATAACTTAGCAGAATCTGTTTGCTTTAACGCAAACACTGCTTTGATAAGAATGTCTCCATTGTGTTGAAGAATACTTTCATCATATCCAAAATGAAAATAAGATTGTGGAACGTCTTTGACTTCTCCCTCAGGAGTAAGAATTGTTGCTTGATAGAGAACGTCACCAACATAACCCTCCGGATGCATCCATTTGGAATTCATAAATAATGCACCCCCCACAGTACCCGGTAATCCTAAATGCATCTCCAGCCCAGCAAGCCCCTCATCGTTCGTAAACCGAACCAATTGATTCATCATAACTCCGGAATCCACTTCGACATATACCAACCCTGACGGTATACCCGCCGTCATTTTTCCTTTTATACCTTTAATGCGGATACCTTTAGATGAATTTTTTATAACCAAACCGCGAATTCCTTTATCGGCAATGAGCACATTAGTCCCACCACCAAGAACAACATAGGGCAATTTCCGCTTAAGCGCATACTGAACAATGGCTATCAGTTCTTCTGGAGTTTTCGACTCAATAAATATATCCGCTGGACCTCCAATTTTAAATGTGGTATATCGACCCAATGGTTCGTTGGGTTTTACCCGTTCACCGAATTTAGCGGCAAACCAGGCTAATTCATCCGAGTATTTCTGAGGATTTTGCATACTTGTACGCCCATTCATTTATATCTCCGGCACCCATAAATACTGCAAGATCTCCGTTTCCGGTGTTCCGTTCGAGAAATTGTACTACATCTGTATATTCCGGTACAGTTACGGCAGGTTTACCCGTAACTCGTATCCGTTCCGCGACGGTTTCCGAGCTTAAATCTGCTGCATTTTGTTCTCTTGCTGATGAATATATCGGCGCTATTGCTACTGTAGTAGCCTTAATAAATGCGGTACCGAACTCGGATAACAATGCCTTCGTACGGGTATACGTGTGCGGTTGGAATATAACGACTATACGCCTTGTGGGAAACCAGTCTCGCAACGCCGCAATAGAAGCACGTATTTCCGTCGGATGATGTGCATAATCGTCTATTATCGACACACCATTGCGCACACCGACTGTTTCCAAACGCCTTTTTGTTCCTTTAAATCGCTCTAACCCTTCAGCTATATTCTCCCAGGATATTCCTGCTATCCGTGCCACGGCAATAGCGGCTGTGGCATTAGCGACATTATGACGGCCGGGAACTTTAAGCGTAAATGAATACGTACCCTCCGGGGTGATTAACGAAAAACGAGTATTACCAGGCTGATCAACTACATCTTTAATCCGATACAGTGCTGACTCATTTGTTCCAAAAGTAATAGCATCTTGATACATCCCCTCCCGTAACTTCACACTGTTCTGGTCATCTCCATTTATTACCGCCTTACCTTGCTTCCCCAGCTGCTGACGCAACGATAAGTAGGCGCCTTGCACTTCCTCAAGCGAGCTGTACACATCGGGATGATCATACTCTATATTCGTAACAGCTAAAATACTGGGCCGTTGCCACAAGAATCTGGGTGTGTGATTTGATGTCGGATCCGTTATATATTCATCAGCCTCGGCAATAAAATACTTACCTAACCCCGCGTGTCCAGGTAAACCGAGACCGCTGATGCCGCCACATCCAACCGCATATGAAGGATCCAGACCAGCATGCATAAATATGGTTGCAACCATTGCCGTGGTGGTGGTTTTTCCGTGACAACCTGCCACGCTGACCTGTTCTTTCCCCTGCATCGACATTCCCAATGCCACTCCCTGTGCATATACGGGGATACCCAACTCTTGGGCATGCACCACTTCCGGATTGGTTGCTCCACCGTGAGCTCCGGTGTATATAACTGCATCCAGCGGTAAGCTTTTTTCTATATGATCAGGGTTAAATCCGATAAGAGGAACTATTCCACTTTGCGTTAACGGATCTTTCGTCGGAAAATCCGGTTGTAAATCCGAACCAACGACGATACACCCTATCTGTGTTGCCCATACTGCTAACGCTGTCATGGCGACACCTTTTATACCAACAAAATACAACCGCTGACCGGCATGGAAACGTTGCTGCGGTAACGCGTCTGGCTTAAGTATTACCATACTAGTTATATTTACCAATTACCCCCATTATCTCACCAAAATCAGCTTTACTGTCATGCCGGAATGAATAAAACATTTCAGAAGTACATGCCGTGCAGGGAGAGTCAGAATCTATATTTCTAATATCTATACCTTCGCTCTCGAATTGTTTTAACGCAATTTGTGTTAAATCCAAAAAATATTTTCCTTGACGGAAAGATACGGCATTTTTTCCGAACAGTTCTACAGCTATTGTAGCCCGTGCTTCCGCGACATTATAGCAACACGACCGAATATGAGGTCCTATTACCACCTTAAGGCGTTGGGGTGATATTTGATGCCTTACCATTGGAGCAATCAGCGCCGGAATTACCCCGCCAAAAACGCCGCGCCAACCAGCATGTACTGCGCCGAGTACCGGATCTGAAACAGCAGACGATTCGACATCATCATTTTCCATTCCTGCCAATATAGGCAAACAATCCCCCCCAAAAACACCTAGGACGGCCTTTCCCTTACCCGCATATACAACGCCATCAACTTCGGGGATAGTTGTACCAAGATTCTGATCGTGCGCCGTATATACCTTATTTCCGTGAACTTGTTGGGCAAATATGGCTGAGGTTAAAACGGTATTAAGCTGACTTAGAACCGCTGCTCGATTATTCCCAACCCGCATATCACCGTTACGTCGCGTAGTAAAGCCATAAAACAGATTTCGGAATGCAATTTTATCTGAACGGTAAAGTCCATCAGGAAATTGTACAAGCATAGTATTAGTACGCTTCATTATACACTGTCATTCCGAACTAATTCGATGACGGAGGAATACTATAATGCGATAGCACCTCTTTTGCTATGGAGAAAAATAACGGAGCGGCGGTTTCCGAGCCCCAAGGTGAGCTGGTAGGTTCCCTCAGGGTAACAAGCATCACGAATTTAGGATTATATGCCGGTGCAAATCCGACAAATGACGCTATAGTTTTTGATTCGTCGTAATGGCCGGAAACCGGAATCTGTGCTGTTCCGGTTTTTCCGGCTATCTGGTATCCCTTCGGTTTAGCCCATTTAGCTTCACCTTGATCAACGGCATTAACCATCATATCCGTTACGGATTTTGCTGTGTCAGGCATAATTACTTGCCGAATACGGCGTTCCGGTATTTTTATTATCCTGTCTCGGCTATCCCTAATCTCTTTTACTATATGCGGTTCCATTAGCCACCCATTGTTAGCTATAGCAGCTACTGCCCGGACCATTTGAAGCGGCGTAATTGCAATTCCCTGTCCGAAAGAAGCTGTGGCCATATCTATCTCTTTCCATTCGGCATCATCGCGCATGGTCGCAGGCGTTTCCTCTTCCAAATCAATATTGGTAAGCTCTCCAAAACCAAAGTTATGAATATATTGAATTAATTTCTGTTGACCTAATTTTTGCGCTACAAAAACCATTCCTACGTTCGATGAATGCTGTAGTACTTCCGTCATAGTTACTAGACCTCGGTATTGATTATTCCAAGTTCGTATAAGATAAGGTCCTACCGGTACCGGACCGTCCTCATTCATAGTGGTATCCGGCGTAACCACTCCTTCCTGTATTCCTGCTCCCATTACTAATGTTTTGAATGTAGATCCGGGTTCATATGCACTGGCAACTAAAGGATTTTTAAAAATTGCGTTATCAAAATCCCTAAATGAACTGGGATCATACTTGGGAAATGTGGCCGCTGCGAGTACACCTCCCGTTCTCGGATCCAGCATTATGACAGCGCCCTCAACAGCTCCGTATTTTTCTATTCCGTCCTTAAGCTTTTGTTCCACGATATGCTGGACGGTACGATCCAGCCATAACACCAAGGTTCTCCCGTTTTCCGGTTCCACCCTATGTGACTCACCTAAAAGAATAGGAGCCCCCTTAACATCTTTTTCCATTTGGATAACACCGTCTTTCCCATGAAGTTCACGGTCATAATACCCTTCAATTCCAAAGTATCCTTTATCTCCACCGTTTTGATCTGAACCTACAAATCCTAATATATGTGCTGCCATTGATGCTTCGGGATAAAATCGTTTAGACTCCTTTTCTATTCCCAGCCCTTCAAGCTTTAAATCCTGTAATTGTTGAACGCGCTTCATATCGACTTTTCTTGCTAATGGAATCCAAACCCTATCAGGTAATGAAAGCTGTGCAGAAAGTGAAGCTTCATCGAGAGCAAGGATAGGTGCAATTGCCCGAATAAAACCCGGTACATCTTTAATTTCTTTTGGCTGAGCATACACCAAACCGGCAGGCTGATTAATAACCAGTGGTGAACCGTCTTGTGCCAGGATTACACCACGTTGTGCCGGTAAAGGTAGTTGGTGAAAATACTGGGATTCTGCCTCAATACGCAGCTGCGGACCTTGAATAATCATCCAGTAAAACAACCGGACAATAATTAATAGACAGATAATAAGCAAACCGGTATATACCGTCCAGATACGCATCATATCTGAAATCAATTAGGGCAGTGGACGTAATGCCACAGGATACTGATCGGAGCTAAAATTCTGATATTTAGAAGGCGTTATAAATCCGGAATCGGCTGCTCTGCTTGCAATCGCGAATAAAGAGGATTTCGCTGCCAAATCCTGTTCCAATTGCTGATTTTCATCCTGAATCCGGGCTATCTCGATTTCCAATTTACGGACTTCTAACCCACTACCTGCCAGATGATTCGAAACCACCAATTGCGCCAGAAATAATATAATGGTTCCAACAGGTATTAACCGTAATACAATATTATGTTTCATGTCAATTTTTCCGCTGCACGTAATTTTGCACTGCGTGATCTTCTATTCATTTCTGTCTCATTTTGAGCCGCCATTACAGGTTTTTTTGTTAATTCTTGCCAACTGTCACCGGCAAAAAAGCGCTTTACCTTTCTGTCTTCAAGAGAATGGTAACTCAGAATTACCACTCTGCCATGTTTTACTACGATATCTTTCAGGTCACCCAATGCCGCATCCAGAGCCGTCAACTCTGCATTTACCGCAATCCTCAATGCCTGATAAATTCTTGACAAAACTTCGGGTGCCGGTGTGATGCGGGCTATCGTCAATGCGTTACGGACATCACCCGCCGTCACCAACGGTCTTACTTTACGGGCGCTGAGAATAGCACGACTAATTGACCGAGCACGCTCTTCTTCACCAAACGTTGAAATAATTTCATATAACTCCTCCTCAGAACTTTTATTTACTATGTCAAAAGCCGGAATACCTTTTGATTGATCCAATCGTAAATCCAACTGAGCGTCTTCAAAGCGATAGCTAAATCCCCTGGCTGGTTGGTCAAACTGCCAACTTGAAACACCCAGATCAAACAGTACTCCGTCAACCGGTGACCATGAATGAGATACTGCAATCGTCTTTATATCCCTAAAATTTCCGTGTGCTGTCTTAAGTTGTGTGGATGGAAACTGCGGTACTATATGTGTATGCACGTAATTCAACGCATCATTGTCCGTGTCTATCCCTAAAACAATTCCTCCCCGCCGCAGTATCTCTGCCGTATGTCCGCCACCTCCCAACGTTGCATCTATATACCGTCGTCCAGGAGTAACATCCAAATACAACATTGATTCCGCTAACATTACGGGTTCGTGATATCTCATATTGTCGTCAGCTGGGCAGCATACGACTTCCACTTTAATTCATCCCAAATCTCAAAATGGTCACCTGCACCGATGATCGTTACGTTCACTGCTATATCCGCATATTCCTTGAGCAGGGCAGGCACGAGAATACGACCAAGTTTATCTACTTCAACCTTTTCGGCAGGTGCGAACATATACCGTCGCAACTGTCGCGCTCGCTCATCGGTGACTGAATTTTCAAGGTGCTTCGCCGCTTCACGCTCCCAACTTAATCTGTCAAATCCAAATATGCATGGCTCAAACCCGCGCGATAATACTACTTCCCGCTCATCAAGTTCCTGTCTTAATTTTCGCGGGAGTGTGACGCGACCTCGTTCATCCAGTGAATGGCCGTATTCCCCAAGGAATAGCTTCATGAACTTAATTTACCATTTTCTCCCACTAATATCCATAGTTAACCATTTTGATGTAGTTGTCAAGCATTTCACAACATTCTCCTTCCCATTTCACATACTCTGAATAGAATTTCCGGAAACGGTCAACGTTTAGGGAACCATGAAAGCAGATCCCAAAAAATTTGGGGATTATTGGAGTTCAGACAGATATCTCGTTGGGGCTAAAGTGGATATTCCTTGGTGAATTGGCTTTTATTACCCGCAGTATCAGTAAATTCAAGTACCACCGAAACTGCTTTTACGCCGGTATCCGGTTTACAGACGTTGCGTGAGCAGGTTCCTAAATACACTTCACGCTCGAAAGTATCTTTTCCGGCGACATCAATTGGTTTACTGCCTGAATTTACACCTTTTATTAAACCTTCACTATCGTACGTAATCTCGTAAGCCACACTGGCTACTTTATTCGCCAATCCGTTTGCCGCGACAGTAATGGTATTTGCTTTTCCATTTGTTTCACCTACCGTTATCTGAACGGATGGATCTATGGTGGGTAATGCCACCGGTGTTTCATTTTCGGTTACGGGCACTGGCTTCGTCGTTGATTTTGGACGACGCATAATGGCAAATACCAATCCGCCGGTTATAACTAACAGTACTACCAACCCGAGGGCAATGAGTGTTGTTTTTTTCATAATTCTCCTTCTGCTTATATCATCCGCCCGGCAATATATTGCCGAAGTGAATCAATTTTCACCCGTTCCTGGGTAGTAGTATCTCTATCTCTGACTGTTACTGTCTGTTGAGTAAGTGTATCATAGTCAATTGTGATGCACCAAGGCGTCCCTATTTCATCCTGAGCAAAATAACGTTTACCAATATTTCCCCGTTCGTCCCAAGCCACATTCATGGTTGTTTTTAAGTCGAGATACACCTTCCGAGCAAGTTCCACCAACTCGGGCTTGTTCTTAACTAAAGGAAACACTGCTGCCTTATAGGGAGCAACTGACGGACGCAGCTTTAAAAATACTCTTTTTTTATCGCCTTCACCTTCTTCATGATACGCAGAACACAGGACGGCAAGTACCGTTCTGTCTACACCCCATGTTGGTTCAATGACATGTGGCAAATACTCTTCTCCGGTATCAGGATTACGGTACTTCATGGATTTTCCGCTTGCCTCTTCATGATTTTTTAGATCAAAATCTGTTCTATACGCCAAACCGTACAATTCCTTCTGCCCGAACGGGTATTCGTATTCAAAATCAATCGTTCTTTTGGAATAGTGAGCACGTTCTCCATCGGGAATTTCCACATCATGTACCTTACTTCTATCAATTCCGACCAAATCCATCCACCTGTGCATTTCCGATTTCCAGAGATCAAATGATTCCTGCCATTCTTTCTCTGCTTTCGGTTGGGCAATAAAGTATTCTATTTCCATCTGTTCGAACTCACGGGTTCGAAAAATAAAATTTCCCGGTGTAACTTCATTCCGGAATGCTTTTCCGATTTGAGCGATACCAAACGGAAGCCTTCTTGCAGTAGTCTGTTGTACCTGAGGGAAGTCAACAAACATTGCTTGAGCAGTCTCACCCCGCAAATACGAAACGCTACTACTTTCTTCCGATGCTCCTAACCGGACCGGAAATAGCAAATTGAACTTTTTTGGTTTATCCCAGGTCTTTTTGCCGCAAACGGAACAGGATATCTTTTCCTGTAAGAATTGTTGCTGCCTATCAGAATCAGACTGGATTTTGATAAAATCTGCTGCATCTATTATATGATCTACCCTAAACCTGGTATGACAGGATTTACACTCCACTAACGGATCTGCAAAGTTAGATACATGACCGGATGCCTCCCACACTCGGGGATTCATTATTATTGCCGCATCAAGTCCGACAATATCATCTCGTCCGTGAACGAAAGTTTTCCACCACAATTGTTTTATGTTCTGTTTTAATTCCACTCCTACAGGGCCATAGTCCCATGAATTTGCCAATCCTCCATAAATTTCTGATCCCGGAAGTACAAATCCCCGACGCTTGCATAAAGATACAACTGATTCAATCGTCATATACCCTCCCACAAAAAAACCCTAACACACTATGTGTTAGGGACCCAAACTGGGCGGTTCCACCCTATTTCTTCGATACTAATCGAAGCGCTCTTCGTTACATTTTGCACTCCCTCATGCCATTGAGTTCTTCGTGCTGGTCTAATACTACTCGTGCCGGTGAAGCTTTGTCAAGAGCGCTGCAGTCTTCATTTTCCTCTCGGTTATTTGCTCAATATAGGTTGTTAAGCGAGGTGAAGACAACGTTTGTGATCTCGGTAAAAACCCTAACGTCCACAATAATTCCAACGCAAAATCAGTAACATGTTGCTCACGATCCGCATTTGAGTCTGCTCTGTCTATTGCTTCCAACGCTTTATCTAGTAATACATACACATCCTGATGTTCTTGCTGTTCTGGTAATAATTTATCTACCAGTTCACACAGGTAATAACAGTAGCTCACCCGCTGCACATCCATTTGCAATTGCACGACACGATTTCGGGAACGAACCTCCGTTATAATATCCAACTGTTTCCCTTTGTGCAGAAATATAATCGCCCGATTAAACACCTCCAGGTGTCCGGCGCGACGGCTGGGGACTCTCCGAATGCCTTTGGCAATAGCCCGTATTTTCCCTTTTTCCTTGGTGAATAACGTAACCAATCTGTCTGCTTCACCGAGATTCGTTCGTTTCAGAACAATACCTTCAATTTTATAGCTTCGTATCATTAGAACGTTAATTCGGTATCGGTAACGAAGTCGAATTTTTTAACGTCCTTGCCGTTTAACTTCACGTTAAATTCCTGGACTTCCGTACCCGGTTGTTTTTGTAACAGCACACGGTATTTTCCATCCTGACTTTTTACCGGTGAGGTGTAGTTTACTTCCAATTTGGCAGTTCCCAATGGATTTACAATCAGGAAACCTTCAAACATCGTCTTGCCTAAACTTTCAGCCGTCGTCATCGGTTCTGATTTACCGTCTTTCGGTGATTGCGTTCCCTTACTGTCTATCAGCGTACTACCGGCAGGTACGTAGACACGTACCCAATTCCTCAGTGGTGCATTCAGGCAAAGTCCGCCACTTTCCAGGTTACAGTCTGAACCCGGATAAGAATTCTTGTAATCAACCGTCAATTTTGTCGTAATTGTCCCGTCTTGATTAACGGTAATTTCTTTTGTCATTTTTTCACGAACGAACATATTTGACTTTGCACCTGCCATATTGCTGTTTATGACTTGCAGATAATCCCATCCGTTACCTTCCTGATATTTAAGTACTGCGGCAGTCTCTTTAGCCGTCATAACTCTCCCGGCCATATTAAATGCTTCGGCTGCCTTTTGAATCTCCTCATCGCTAAAGTACGTCATCATATGCTTCTGGTTAACCTGCGTTAACAACATCTGGAACAACTGTCCCCAATACTTGGATGGAGATACACCCAACGCCTGTTGCAGCATGTATTGCATAAGCGTACCAATAATATCTTTCCTGGCTGTTCTAATGTATCCGACCGGTCTGGTTGAGTAATCTTCCAATTCATATACTGCACGGGGACAATCACAGCGTTTATCTATTTCAGTACTGAATACCCTACCGGAAATAGTTGTTGGTCCCAGAATCCGTAGTGTTTCCACAAACACATGGGTATCCAATGCGATTATTCCGTCAATTTTTTCTTTTCCGGAAACATATGAATACATTTCCAAGAATTGCTTCATTGATTCTTTAAAATCCGGAGATAAGTTACTATCACGCAGATTCAATTGGGTTACACCCTTATGAAAGGTAAGAATTTCTTTTGGTGCCGGAAATTTTTTGGTTAAGGCAGCATCCAAATTGTAAATATCATCCGATTTCTCCAATATCGCCTTACCCCGTA
Organism: uncultured Gammaproteobacteria bacterium; assembly: GCA_964629685.1. Taxonomy (GTDB): domain Bacteria; phylum Patescibacteriota; class Microgenomatia; order UBA10105; family UBA927; genus CAZVTT01. The sequence goes on along the minus strand of CAZVTT010000001.1, from coordinate 844,260 downwards.
CGAATCTAAACTGAGCATAGGCGGTAATAAATCCACCTGTAGAACGTAATTCCTTATCATTTTGGAATAAAATCAGATATCTTTTTTCTGTTGGTTCACCCAACATCTTCGGAATATTTACCAATAACGGTTTAGCATTAATAAAAAGTGTAGCAGCATTATCAATTAATTCTTTTGCGGCTACCATTTTACTTCGAATTTCGGTATCCCCGATTTTTTCCGGATATCTGTTTGGATCTACAGCGTCAATTTCCTTCTGTAACGTTTCTATACTGGTAGCAACTTCATTTACTTTCGGAATCAGCGCATTCATCGTTTTTACCGCAGTCTGAATTCGCTCATCTGCACTACCCGATACGAATGAACTTTTTCCTTTCAGTCCAAGCAGGTCTGCGTTCGGTTCCAGAGCTTCTACCGCCTTGTCACCCGCATCTAATCCGGCAAAAGCAGCGTTCATGAAATGCTCACCATCTTGGATATACAAACCAAGAAATGGAACGGACTTTAAAGCAGCAACTTTATTGTATTCAAGCTTTACGTCCTCTAACTGAGTCCTGGCCTGTGCAAGCTTAACCTTCGTTTCTTCCAAGTTCTGGGTTTTTACTGCAGCAGCCAATTCCCGGCCCGTTTGCATGACAACCTGACTTTTATCGGCTACAGTCCGCAGCGGCATAAGCATATATGCCAATATTCCGCCGACGATGGCAATTACCAATACGGGAATACCTATACATGCGAGTATTATGAGCGGTAATTTACTGCGTTTCTTTTTCATATGCGGTAAAGGCGTGGTAGTTTCCAGCTTTATCTTTTTTAATTCTTCAACCATAGTGTCTATTGTTTATAAGTTATCGTTAAAAGTCAAATAGTACGGAAGATTTGTACTAAACAGCACCTTTTCCGGATATCATTGCCCAAGGACTTTTTAGTAAAATAAGTATATCAAAAAGTACGGATCGCTTACGTACATAATCAGCATCCATTTTAATCCGTTTGTCAAAATTAACTTCACTTCTCCCTGAGACTTGCCAGTATCCGGTCATCCCTGGCTTGGCAGAAAGTACTACTTTAACCAATTCCCGGGTCTGCGGATATTTCCGCTGCTGTTCTACAAGTTCATCGGGATAGTACGGCCGAGGTCCGACCAAGCTCATTTCTCCCTTTAGTACATTCACGAGTTGCGGAACTTCATCAACGGAATGTTTCCGGATAAACCTGCCGACCCTCGTTATACGCGGGTCTTCACGGAGTTTATAGCTGTTATGTTTATACTCGCTATACAGTTTGGCCATTTTTGGATCTTTCCGCAACCGCTCGTGCGCGTTAGCAATCATCGAACGGAATTTGTAAAGCTTAAACGGTCTCCCATTTTGGCCCACCCTCTTAGGGGTATCCGCAAGAATTGGACCCGGACTGTCTAATTTTATCGCTAACGTAGTCAGCAAACAGATAGGTGAAAAGACAATCATTAATAACAGGCTGCCGGCAATATCAATGTAACGTTTTATAACATCGTACATAAGTAATCGGGCATTAAGTCAAATGCTCATTTTCAGTTCCGGCAAGACTTTCAACCAATTTTTTAATCTTCGGAACTGATGTTTTTCGACAAACCATAACCACATCATCTGTGTTTACAACCAACAGATCGTCAACGTCTATAGTAACTACCATCTGATCAGTGTAATTATATACGAGAGAATCATTTGTGTCGGTGAGTAATACCTTCCCCTGTGTAACGTTGTTATCCTGAGATTTTTGCAGAGCTTCTTTTAGTGCTTCCCACGCCCCGACATCACTCCATTCAATATTTTCGGAAATAACTAATGCCTGAGAAGGATCCAATTTCTCCAGAATAGCATTGTCGAAACTAATTTTTTCCAGCGTTGGGTATATTTCGTTTAAGGTATCTTCATATCGTGAAGTTCTCCAGGAAGCACCTATTCTGCTTAAACCATCATAGAGATTGGGTGCAAACCGTTTATACTGCTCCCAAAGAAACTTAGGCGTCGTTACGAAATAGCCCAGATTCCACGCATGATGGCCGCTGGAAAAATATCGTTCAGCCGTTTCTTTATTCGGACGATATTGAAAATTCTTAAAGGAATGCAATTGAATTCCGTTTTTTGAAACTTGTGCATCGCCATACTCTATCCACCCCAAATTTTCACTCGCAAAACGGGGTTTCTGGGAAACGAAAATTATTTTATCCGGATCTGCGGCTACGATTTCACCTGCAGCACTTAATATTTTCCGGAATAATTCTTCTTTACGTACCAAATGATCACTCCAAAGAATGACCATGGGTTCATTTGGCGATTCTTTTACCAAAATTGACGTAATAAGACCAACGGCAGGACCGACATCTCGCATGGTGGGCTCACCGACAACGTTTACCGGTGGCATTCTGTCAAGCTGTGTCTGAACGATAGAAACGTACGAAGCACCTGTCGATACAAAAATATCATTCCATTTAAAATCAGGTTGCAATCGTAATGCTGCAAGTTGCAATGTGGATTTATCACCGACAATTTTTTCAAACTGTTTGGGTGATTTCTTCCGAGACAATGGCCATAAACGTGTACCGACTCCACCTGCAAATATAACAGCCTTCATAAACTACTCTTTCCTTTCTGCCGCAACTCTCTGTTCGACAAACATTTTGAACTCGTCTTGAAACCGCTTTTTGCTAAAACGAATAGCGTTTTCGCGACAGAGTTCAGGGCTAAAGTGTACCTTATTCAACTGTTGAATTCCAGCACACACTGCTGCCACGGTCTGTTCTTTATATAACAAACCCGTCTTCCCTTCCCTGACTATTTCAGCCATACCACTACGGGCGAAAGCTAAAACCGATTTGCCACAAGCTTGCGCTTCAACAGCCGTAATGCCAAAATCTTCTTCCCCGGCAAATAAAAACGCTCTACTTCTTTGATAATAGGCAGCTAATTCCCTATCTGTCAATTTTGAGCTAATAATACGCACGGTGGGACCGGCCATTTTCCGTAATCGATTTAGTTCAAGTCCGTCTCCTATGACCACTAAGGGAACGTGCAGCCGGTTTGCTGCCGCGATAAGCAAATCTACCCGTTTGTATCCGACTAAACGAGCTACGGTAATGTAATAGTTATCCGAATTCTTCCCGGGAGTAAACGTGTCTGTTTCCACAGGAGGATAGATAACTGCATCCACAGAGCGCCTATAATACTTCTCAATTCTTTTTTTAACAAGTTCGGATATAGCAATATAATAATCAGGACGTTGAGCTGCACTGCTATCCCACTCGCGAAGCATTCCTACTCCCTTTCGCAGGAAAAAACTACCCAGGGAACTAAAAACACCCAGACCGGGATGCGTAATATATTCTTCATACCCACTCCATAAATATCTGGTAGGTGTAAGGCAATAACAAATATGCACCGTATCGGGATGAGTTATTACCCCTTTAGCCTCAGCAGAAGTGACGCTAATAACACAATCGTAACCGGCAAAATCAAACGTCTCAAACGCCATCGGCGTTGCCCACGGATAAAGTTCGTGCAATGTTCTGGCAAACGGGACATGCTGCAAAAACGAAGGATGTATAGTGAAAACGTCTGCCCATTTCGCTCTGCCGGAATCGTATACCGCCGTGTATAACGGTGCCTTGGGCCATATTTCGTGCAAAGCCAGGAGTACCCGTTCAGCTCCGCCAAATTTATTAATCCGATCGTACACTATTGCCACGTTCATATGTATGTAAAGTAAGTTCAGCCATAACCCGCCAATTGAACCGCACACTAAGTTCTGAGTTCATTTCACTTTTTCGCGGATTACGCCCAACGGCATCTATTGAATTTGCCCAGGCAGTAGTGTCTTTCGCCTGAATATATTGTACGGATGAACCCAATAATTCATGAAAAACCGGAATATCGGAACACAGTACAGGGCAACCTCGGGCAACAGCTTCTAACGCCGGCAAACCAAACCCTTCCATCACAGAAGGAAAAACCAGTGCCATCGCCTGATCGTAATAGGCCAATAGCTGATTATCTGCAACGGGACCTGTAAATTCAACCGCTGTTCCAAGCGAGTTCACTAATTCGGATTGCTGCATTCGGCGGTAAAAATAATCCGACACTCCTACACATTTTAAAGTATAGGGAAGTGTACCATGATTGTCTTTTAATTTTCGGAATGCCAGTAATATTGTCTCTAGATTTTTATGCGGATATGCATTGCCTACGTACAAAAAAAATGGTTTTGTTGGCTTATGTACAGAAGGAATTTTCGGTTGGGATAAAAATACCGGATCAATTCCTTCATAGGTAACAATTATTTTTTCCTCGGGAGTATGGCATGATGTTATAATATCTTGCTTCGTAGCTTGAGATACCGCTAATATTTTTTCTGCTTTTGCCAAACCGTATTTCAGGATAAACGTATACCCGAGTCTCCGCAATTGATAGAGCGGATACGGTAGTGTAGATGCCTTACCGGTATTCACATGTAATACCGTAAGGTCATGAATAGTGACGATCATCCGACCGGGGTATAACAATGGAATAGTAAAATAGGGAATATGCACCACGTCCAAATGCGCACGCAAAAACGTAATCGGCATTTGCAATTGTTCGGCAAGTGTATGCCAGTGAACGTTTAATGTTTCAATCCGCCAGCGCTTTCCCGGTTCAACCAATGCTTTATCCTCGCTTCGGACAAATACGACGTACTCATTTTTTGTATCAATTTCCCTGAGTTCCCGTAACAAATTTCTAATATACCGTCCCACACCTGTTTGCCGTATTAAGCGCGCATCTATCCCAATTCTCATATATGTAACAACTCCAGGAGTTTAATCCTCAATCTAATAAAAAAAATTATCAATAAAGATACCGCAGCAGGGTAACGCTTCGTATAGTGTTTTTTATAGAACTGAATCATAGTCTGATAAAAATATCGCTGTATTCTTAATTTCAATTCGCTTGAGGTACTTGACCTGCCACTCTGCTTTTTTCTATGTAACACTGTTGCCGCAGGATAATAGGCAATTCTGTACCGTTTTTCTTTCATCCGATATGCCCAATCAATATCCTCTCCGTACATGAAAAAATCTTCGTCCAGCAGCCCCACGTGATCTATCACTTTACGCCGAACCAGGAAAAACGCTCCACTGGGACAATCAATGTCATGGGTAACGGCAAAGTCTTTATATCCCTGATGATATTGCCCAAAGACTACTGAGTTGGGAAATACTTTTTCCAAACCAAAAAAATACGTTAGCGCTGCCCACGGGGTGGGAAATCCTCTATGACCGGCAGGATCCAATAACCCATTTGGCAGACGAAGACGACATGTTACCGCACCATACTCCGCGTGTTCTTCTAAGAAAAGCAACGTTTTTTCTATAGCGTTATCCTGTACTTCCGTATCCGAATTGAGGAGCAACACACACGATCCTTTTGCAACCCGTATTGCCTGATTATTTGCAGCCGCAAATCCTAAATTTTCTTTGTTTTCAATAATTCTTACAGCCTGAAACTTACGTTTTACATCAGAGACACTGCTATCCAATGATCCGTTATCGACAACGATAATTTCCCATTCAGGATGTTTTTTCGTCTCTATACTTTCCAGGCACGCAAGGAGTAAATCCCGGGTATTATAGTTAACGATGATGATGGTGAGCGGTACTATGGAATTGTTCATAGGTAGTAATCCAGGTTTTATTCAACATATCAGCAATACTAGTCCAATTATAATCATTCTCTATTAATCTACGCGCGCTTTCGGTAATCCGCTGTCGTAACTGACTATCAGTTAACACCCGTTGCACGGAATGTATAAATTGATCAGGTGTTTCCGCTTCCAGATATTCACGATCTGCGGTTCCCTTTATTCCGGAAAACCCTAGCATGCTGGTTATGACCGGCAATCCGCAAGCCATGGCCTCAAGTATTTTAAACTTAGTTCCCCCACCAATCCTAATCGGCGCTAACAATGCATCCGCACTGTGGAATTCCGATACTATATTCTCCGCATGTTCTTCTAACTCGATACGATCACCTCGTGTCTTTTGTCTCAGATCACCAGGAATACCTCTTCCTACTATGCGCAGTTTGAGCTTTGGGATACGTTCACTCATTCGTGGCCATATATCATCCAAAATATAATTCAATGCATCCCGATTCTGTAGCCAGGAAAAATTACCTACAAATAATACCACCGGAGACGCATTTTCAGCTCGTTTGCGTGGATTGAAGTGTAATACTGAAGGATCAACGCCATTCGGAACGATGTCCAGCGGAGTATCAACCCTACCAGCAATATATTTCGCATCATTATCGGAAACCGCTGCAATCCTATCCGCGGATTTCCATACACGTTGCTCCCAATGTTTCATTTTACGAATATCTATACCAAGTAACGGTCTTATGAAAGGCATGCGGACGGAATTAGCAAACAGCTGATATACTTCATGCTCAATATTATGCTCCCCGACTACTACCGGGAGGGATAAATCCGGTAATGACGGCCACGTGTAACCGGGTTCAATGTGTATTAAATCAATAGTATTGCGCGTAATCAGATCTCCGATTAACGATTTCATACCAGTATTAGCATACGTACAAAAAAGAAACGGATAATCCGTAAATGCTGCCGCAGCCATATATTTCAGTTGCCAAGCCTTACCGCGATAAATGGTATGAACGGCAGAACAAAACGGCAGATGACGGATATGAACGCGTTCAGACTCATCACGAATAAACGTACATAACGTTATGGAATGTTTTGATCCCAACCGTTTAAGCAAATTATAGATACGGACCTGACCACCGGAGTAAAGCGGATATGGAAAAACAGCGGAAACGAAAAGGACATTCATAAATAACAACAATCTTAGTTCTGTTCCACAGGCAAATGCTTAAGTTTATTCGGGTACCGTAAATCTATTATGGCAAACTTATCGTTCCGCACAATTACGGTATATTCGGATATAAGCGCTCTGGTTTCTCCGTCGCTGTCGGAAGGTGAGACAGTCACGTAATGTGTTGCACCGGCAGCGATTTTTTTGTCTATTTCAAAACCGAGCGGCCACCCCTGTCGATTCGTTTGATACAAAAATGTCGTATCTCCATTATATGAAGCAATCACCTTTGCATCTGGCGGTAACAATGCGTCAGCAGCTTTCCCCGCTTCAACAATTTCCGGCCGGTTTATCCAATAGTAGGTCCTAACGGTATACCAGGAAAACGCCAACATAAATCCGCTGCATAGCATAACAATTCCATAGGCTGGTATACGACTTATACCGGTTTGTTTCGTCAACAGAAAACCCACTCCCTTCGCCAAAGCAATACAAATGACGGGAAGAATAATTACCTGATAATAATCATGCTGGACATTTCCACGGGCAAAAATAATTAAATACGCCAGACCACCTATAAGCCAACCGTAAAATATTGCCATTTCGTGTTTAACGCCCTTTACTGCTAACCCGAGGGCAACAAATACGATTCCCCAATATCCCAGCATTAATTCTGCTATTCGTTTAGCAAAAAGCCAATAAAACCATGCACCCTTTAAACGGATATTTCCTTCATTCAATAGCCATGCATACACGGGTATACCTTCGGGAAACTGCAGTATCCACTGTCTCCACGTATAAAGCGGTAGTACTGCTACTGCTGCACATAGAAGCATAAACCACCATAATTTTTTCCGTAATACGAGTTGGCGTATTCCGAGATAGAGTATCGGCGAAAGTAAAAATGCGGCCGTAGGTTTCACCAATACTGCTGCAGCGGCCATGAATGCTGACACGAGCCAATAGAGATATATTCTTCGTGTAAAAACACCGTTTTTTGTAGCTAACTCTGCAAAAAATACAGCCAAGATTGCGAAAGCTACCGCTGTCGGTTCGGGTAGGGTACTTCTGCCGTAATAAATACTATATGGCAACACCGCAAAAAATATTCCCGTCGCGTATCCGGCTATGTTTCCGCTTACTCGTCGTAAGAGCATAACCAATCCTAAAGCGCTAATTACGGATGAAATTATACTTACAACTCTAAGCCATACTTCAATCGTTCCCCAGGAACTTAGCCTATACCCCGCATACGCCAATGATTGGTATATCGGAAATTCGACCATGCGCCAGCCATTTGGATTATCTTTTCCCGACTGGATATTTGACAGGTCATCGTATCGGGGATGTAACATATCAAAGCCATATTTAGAAAAATTTCTGGCCACTGCAGCAGTATCAACCTGTCGCCAACTATGCCAGTCAGCGATAGGTTCGGTTATCCGATACAATCGGGGAATGATTACCAAGATAGCCATCAATAGCAGCGCTATAACGTGCCGTTTATCTTGCATGAATTATTTTCCTTTCGGAGGTTCCGATACCGGCAATACTTCGCGGATAACCCGCTTTAACACATAGTTATCAAATGTCAGTACTTCCCGAGCCAGTTTCGGCGCCGGATAATTCATCGCTTCCTCAACTGTCGGGAAAATAGAAATAACATAAGCGCCTTCCCGAAACATATGCCAAAGCGCATCCGTAAGGCCGGTGGGAAAAATCCACGCACGACCGTATCGTATCGGCGGATTTACAAAGGCAAAAAACGTTGGTTCCCGTAATGGGAAGTATCCCTTACGGATAGCCAGAAGCGTTTGTTCTGATATGGTTGAAGCTTTCTTCCATTCATCACTTATTCTCCGGGTTTCGGAAATATTCCAAATTCCGATTACAACAAGACCGACCAGTAACAAAACCAACACAATGCCTGATTTATATTTCCTGAGTAGCTCTTCAAAAAACATTCCCGTTCCGACCACAAAAAATCCTGAAGCGAGGAAGGCATATCTTTCGGTCGTGTTACCTAAACCTAGATATGGTGTAAGTGCAATACCCATAAAGACGAACCAAATCCATACTTTACCGGTACGGAGCAATAAATTCCGCTTCCACACCAGGAATACTGTAACCACCAATCCCATCGCCACCGCTATATTCGTAAACATTACCTTTTCAGACCGCAACCCTTCACGAAGATACCCCAGGTATTCAATAATCTTTGGACCGACAACAACTCCACCCGCATATCCGACGCCGTTTGCCATAATGTTGGGCAGTAACGCCGCCACGTTATACCCATAGTCGCCTGAAGGTAATAGTGCCTGCGCATTTGACCGCATAAACCAATATGCAGGTATGAGCAGCAATATGAGAATTGCTGGCATCCAATGCTTTCTGTTTGAAAACACCATAAATATGGCCACGATAACCGGAGCAATAAGCAGCCCGTCATAAGAAAACATAGATATACTCAGAAAACATACCGCCAGTATGCTTAAAATAAGACGATTGATCAGTCTTCTCCCTGAACTCAAACGGATTAACACCAATGAGGAAAATAACGAAGCCGCCGCCAACAGACTACTCAGGCCGGATATCCAAAATACATTCTCGTGGTGAATCGCCAATATTGAAAAAACTGCTGAAAGAGACCACGCTAGAGAACGCCTTACGGAATGCAGGCGCAGCAATCCGTACACACATACTGAAGTTAAAAACACCAGTAATAATGAAACCAAATGATAGCCGAATGGCTTTAACCAAAATACCGAAAATAAAGCAAAAAACACGAATTTTGTTACCGGCCGGTAAAAAAATCCTTCCGCATGCGTAAAATATCTTCCGATATCATTAGCAGTACTCTGCGCTGCCCATCTTAACCAGGTGTAATCATCACCGATGAAGTAATGTGAAAGACTAGAGCTATATACAATAAATATCAGCAGGAATAAGTAGAATACGAACGCAACAGGATGAAAGAAAACGTACTTCAGGAATTTAAAATAAGATACCGGATACGTTTTTACAGATAGCACTGCTACCGCTACTCCAAGCAGTAACCACATGGAAAATGCCACTTTTGATGCATCAAACACATCTATCAAAATAGCATTTAGCGCCAAGCCGACAATTCCGGCAAAAACTCCGATTACAAAGGCACGACTTTGCGTATCAAGCTCCGACTTTGCATACTTAAATAAAGCAAAAGCATATGCCAGGATACCCAAGTACGCGATTGCTCCAATTATTCCGGTTTCACCTAACATTCGGTGATAGTTACCGTCCACCGCAACGGACAAAGAAGAATACCCGCTTCCGAGGAGAACATTTCTTCTGAACGCCTCCATTGCCCGCGGCCATTGTCCCTGAAACCGTGTGGTAATTGATATGTCATAAACTAACGCTTTTTGTACCAGGAAACTACCGGATATTGTGGCCACTTCTCCAGATCCGGTAGCTAAATCTTTATTGGTATAAATTTCAATCGTTTTAATGGTGTCAGTATTCGTAGACGTTTTGACGGGCAGGTTTATGAACTCACTTCCGGTCGGCAAACTTTCTTTCGCCGGAGATTCGGGAGTTTGTACAACCGCACTGCCGCCTTCCAGCTTGTCCAGCGTACCGATCGGTTTACCCGTTGAAAGATCAACAATAACATCGCTATATCTCAGTGTTTTATAAAACCTATCTGCAGTACCGCTTACAAAATTAAGCAGTACAAAACTTAAAACAATTACCGGAACGATTAACAAATATTTTCGTTGCCAAATCAACATAACGGAGATAGCAACCAAATATACCCCGAAGGAAATTCGCGATGCGGTAAATAACAAGAGAACATACCCCGCAACGGCAACGAGGAAAAGAAAACCCTTTTGCCACCAACGCTTAACCCCTAGCGCCAGACTCCCCAAAATTGGAATTACCAACACCAAATACGCAGCCAAATCATAATGACCTCCGAACGTGGAAGGAATACGGGCAGTCGGCGGCAGACGTAACGGCAACCCTTTAGCAAACTCTTCATTCATTGTCAGAAATGCCGGCCACCCCAAAAATTTCTGTCCCACACCGTACACGGTAATCGCAATCACGGTCACGACTAAAACCCAAATGACATATTTTAGTCGCGCCGGTTTGTGGACTATAGCTAAGAATGCCACAAAAAATACGACCATGTACTCTATACGGCGCAAATAGTGGAGCAATGCCAGGTGGGGGAAAAAGTTGGGAATGGATTTACCGAGAAACACAACGGCAAATATTAAAGAGATAAGCCCTACCAGCCAATACGAAACTATCGGAATTGTAAGTGGTGTACGTAAAGACTTGCCCTTACTTATTACTACTGAGCTCCCCAGGAAAACCACCGCTAAAGCCACGAGAAAATCTTCCAGGCGGATATATACCCAGGTACTCACAATATCCAACAGCGGAAATTTCGGATATAAGGGAATAAAGGCTAAAAGCCCCAAAGCAGTACACAATAATATATGCTCACGCAACCAGTGATAAACCTTTTTCATAAATAGACCGAAGATGCTCATCTCCGGTAAAATACGAAACCGCAATCGCTATCCGGGCTTTTACTCGTAACATTACGTGTAATAGAAAACCTGCATATGCAGGATAGTGTTTTCCGTAAAAATAGACTAAGCCTTTATAAATATTGGCAACCGGAGCCCTCGCATTTCCGCTACTGGCAGCACCGGTATGAATAAACACAGCTTCCGGATAGAACAGTATAGTATATCCTTTCTGCTTTGCCCGGTAAAGAAAGTCTATCTCTTCCATGTACATGAATATACCTTCATCAAAAAGACCAACCTGCTGGAAATTATCCCGTTTGCCTATAATACAGGCTCCGGAAACCCAATCGGCTGACTGTATAGTCGTGGGTGAACTCCGGGTGATTCCCAGTCTATCACCTTTAAAGAACAGCATCAAAAACACCACCGGAAGCGTATACATCGGCCCGCACGATGCCTGCGGAGACTTGTCTTCATTTAATAATTTACCCCCAATAAATGCATGGGGATGTGAACGGGCAAATGCCACTAAACGCGGGATTGCATTATCCAGCACTAAGATATCGGAATTGAGAAGCAGAATATATTCACCTTTAGCGTGACGAAAAGCCTGATTATTGGCTTTTCCATACCCGACGTTCTCAGCATTTAGTATAGCTGTAACTTCAGGATAACCGCTGTTCTTAAGCCAAGCGGCAGAACCATCAGAAGAATTATTATCGACCACCAGGACTTCATACGAAATCCCCTGATCTTGTAAACTTTTAGAAACGGAGGCTATACACCGTTTTAGGAGGCTAAGAGTGTTATAGCTTGGTATGATAATCGAAAGTTGCATTCCGTAGCACTACTGAAATAGTCGGGCAAATTTAAGCGTATACCGTACGTCTTTCTCCCGATTTCTAATAAATTTTGCCGGTACGCCACCGACTACCGTAAAGGGTTCCACGTCTTTTGTTACAACCGCACCAGAAGCTATTACGGCACCTTTACCTATACGCACCCCGGGTAGGATTGTAACCCTAGTCCCGATTACGACATAATCGTCTATTACCACTTCTCCGGCTTTTTCCGTAAAATCCGGACTATCGATATCATGCTCCATGGTAAAAATACGGACCTCGCCGGCAATAGAAACGTTATTCCCTATTCGCAATGGCCTATATTTTGGGTTAATAAAATCAGAAACGTAAACCGCCAATTTAGAACCGGTATGGTTCCACGTACGAAAAAATCTTCCATCTAAAAATGCATCATTCCCTATAATAGTATTCTTACCTATTTCAATTCCTGAGGGTAAATTAAATCGGGCTAACCAATGAATTGAAGTGTCTTTGCCAATCTTAATCCTAAAAAAATGTCTATACAAAAATAAACGAACCGTATGACTGGGGATATTTCCGGCAAGCGTGCACAGATAAACCCAAAAATCAATAAAAAATCTCATAGTTACTTTTTTACTATTTGTTCGAGCACTGCGAGTGTTTTCTCCGCAGCATCATTCCAATTAAATAATTTTACCCTATCTTTTCCCCAACTAATTCGCTCCTTTGCTTTCGCCGAACCGAAGTCTTTTACCGCCTTGCTTAATCCTGTAGTGATACTCGCGACATCCTCAGGCTCACAGTAAATGCCTGCATCTCCTGCGATTTCCGGAAGGCTGGATACATTACTTACGACCACTTGGCACCCGTTAGCCATAGCTTCGAGAACCGGTAATCCGAACCCTTCATACAGACTCGGTAACGCGAAACAGATAGCATGTTCATACAATGAGGGCAAATCTTTATCAGGGACATAATCCAAAAAAATAACTTTTGATTCTACACCGTATTTCCGGGGAGCAGCGAGAATTTCTTCAAACAACCAACCCTTCTTCCCTGCAATTACCAATTGCAAATCTGCAGTATCTGATTTCTGTTGTAACAACGAAAATGCTTCAATGAGTCGGACATAATTCTTCCTGGGCTGGAGCGTCCCAACGGAAAGAATATATCGTGAACCTAAGTTATATTTCTGCTGCAGTTCAACTCCGGTATCAGCTTTTTTATTCTTTTTCGTCATAATTAACCCGGGATATGTTACTATAACTTCCCGTCCTGATAGCCCGTACGTCTTCATTATAGCATTCTTACTAAACTCGCTAATGGTAAAAATCTTTTTCGCATTTTTTACTGAATAGGCAGTCCAATGAACTAATTTATGTAAGTCTTTGGCCCTGAAGAGTGATGGGTATTCCAAATACGACAAATCCATAATCGCCATTGCCCGGGGGATAGCGGTGAATCTGGGTACGTAGTGTGTAGGCGAAAAAATCACATCGGCTCTGGGATGATCAAGCCATAATGAGATCGGCAATGCAAAAAGCGTCCATAACCGACCAGGTTTTCTCACACGGTATTGCCACCAACCGGTTTTCTTAGGCATATCCGATCTGGGTTTTTGAGGTAAGTACACCCGGACGGTATGTCTTTTACCCGGTGGCATTTGCCCGATAAGACTATGCATCTGACATAGCAATTGATAGGCGTATTCACCGACGCCTACCCTATGACCACTATTTGCTTCATATCCGTCGATTGCCAATATCATAGGTTTGCCCCCTGGTGCAATCCTGGGTATATCACATATAACTGTTCAAGTGGTATACGGAGAGTCTGATGTACGTCTTTTTTCGTCGCCTCCGAGTCACAAAAAAAAGCCTTACATTTTGCCACAGACCTTGCTAATTTACGGGTATGTACTTCTCTGATGTGCTCCGAGAACGTTTCGGGATTCCGGAGTATGGAAATATCATGAATAGTCGTTACCGCAACCGCGGTTGAAACCGGAGGCTGCGTCCAGTCACTACTCCAAAATACATCTATGTTCCCTATAATCCACTCAATCGGAACCAGATGCAATCTATTCCATAAAACGTCCCAGAATGCCGGTGGGAAAGGCAATATTACCGAACTGACGCGGGGATTATCTGCACACAATGGTTCTACAAAACGCTTAAGGCGCTCACGTTGCCGAAACGATGAGCCAAAAAGCACGAATGTATGAGCAGAGTGTACATGCAGTAAAGCCGGTACCAATTGCGATATATACCGAGCAACTCCTGTACCTTCATAACAGACCTGACTAATATCTATGGCAATTTTCATATATACGCGTGGGACTAGTGACATTCTACCGCAGAAAATGCTCTGTGAGAACCCAAAGCGAAAAACTGACTACTACGGGAGGTATAAACAGATCCGTTTAGCAATAGCTTCAGGCGTAAATCCTGCCTGAGAACATAACGTATGGTACCCAGCCGACCGATGAGAATGACCTGGAATACCCATACGGATAACCCGTAATTTTCCGGGAGGTATCGAATCCGAAATAGTTTCCAGAACTTCAGAACCAAACCCACCCGACGGGAGATGTTCTTCAATCGTAACCAGCAGTTGATGAGATTTCGCCATCCCGAGTACCAGTTTTTTATCAAGCGGTCGGACTGTAGGGAACGCGACTATTGTCGGTTCTATTCCCTTTTTTTCATATAAAATAGCGGCGATACGTTCAGACAGTAACCGTTTAGTACCGGTAAACATAAGACATACGGACTTACCGCTGTTAATTTGGTTCGCTTTACCGAGAGTAAACCGTGAAGTTGCAGTAACGACCTGCTCCGGATTTCTTTCCAATCTGAGATACACCGGACCCTTTTGCAACACCATCTCTTTTGTGGCTTTATACGCCTCAGTGGGTTCAGTAGGAACAATAATGGCCATCGACGCAAGTGTTCTCATCAGGGAAATATCTTCCAGAGAATGGTGTGTTGGACCTGCCATGGCGTATGCCAAACCTCCCCCGATACCGACCAGCTTAACGTTTAAATGTTGTAACACGATATCATCACGTATTTGTTCATAAGGCCGCATAGTCATAAAGGTGGCGATAGAATATATTACCGGAGTATATCCGGCAGTAGCCAGACCGGCAGCCGCCGTTACTAAGTTTGCTTCAGCCACGCCGACGTTTAGAAAACGGTCAGGGTACGCGTCCCTGAATGGTTCAAGAAATCTGTACCCTAAATCTCCAGTTAACAAGAATATTGATTTGTCCGTTTTTGCCGCTTCCAGAAGACCTCTTATAAATGCACTTCTCATAATTGTATCTCCAGTTTTGCCTGCATATACTCTTCTTCGGTAAACACTTTGTAGTGCGCACTTATCTGATCCTCAAATAAACTTATTCCCTTACCAATTATAGTTTTGGCAATCACAACGCTCGGTTTGTTTTTCCGGAATGGAACTGATCTATACGCGCCGACTATTTCGTCAATATCGTGTCCATTTATCGTTCTGGCGGCAAAACCGAAAGCTTCCCATTTCTGTTGAAACGGCTCGAGAGCCAATATTTCCGTAGAACGGCCGAAACATTGCCAATTATTAAAATCCACTATTACGACTAAATTATCCAGTTTTAACGTTGCTGCAAGTTGCGCTGCCTCCCAGATAGAACCTTCTCCACATTCGCCGTCACTAATTAATACATACACAGTATTCTTTATCCGCTGCCGTTTCATCCCCAGAGCAATTCCCGTGGCAAAACTCAGGCCATGTCCTAACGAACCGGCCGACATCTCCACGCCGGAATCATGAATTTCCGGATGCTCACATAGACCACCCTCCTCATGTCCGAAAGACATGAATTCCTTTTTGGATAATATTTTCTTGTAATAGAGTGCAGCATAAAGTGCTGCGGCTGCATGACCTTTACTTAAAATAAATCTATCCCGTTTATTAGAATTCAGTATTGCGCGAGATATATGCAACGACGACTCATAAAGTACAGCAACCAAGTCAGCTATAGAAAGAGCAGATCCTATATGACCGGTTTTGGCACGATATGAAATATCTAAAATTCCTTCTTTTACTGAATATGATGCTTCCTGAAGTTTATTCCGTTCGGTTTTAGTGAGTTTATTCATGATTTTTTTTATACCAGGTAATAGTTTTTGTTAAGCCGGCTGCAAGAGCAGTAGAACTCTGCCAATGCAAGATAGTATCCGTTTTCTTTGTAACTGCTTTCCAATGAAATGAATCCCACGGTCTGCCCGGATATACTCCCCGTTCAATAACGCTTTTACTCCTGGTCAATTTAACCACCAATTTTGCCAATTGATATATAGACGTTTGTACTCCCGTACCGATATTAAATATTTCCCCGGGAGATAGTGTAGAGGTAAATGCCATTTCACAAGCATTAGCAATATCGTCAACATAAATAAAATCACGCGCCTCTTTTCCTGTCGCTAGCGCGACTGTGTCCCCGGTTAGGGACGCTTCTATGACATTCCGTACTAACCTCCCCTTTTCTTCGTATGGTCCATACACATTAAATAATCTGAATATAGTAATGGGCTTTTGATGTACCTGCGCATAGTACCGGGCCAGATGCGTTTGTGTTGCTTTTGTTACGGCGTACATATTATTAGGATCAAGAATATCCGTTTCACGCATCGGCTTTTCTTTCTTACCGTATTCGGATGAACTACCGAAAATAATACACCGGGAATAGGATATATCGGACAATGCGGTGAGTAGGTTTAACACTCCTTTAATATTTACTTCAAATAATTCATCCGTATTCTGTTGCGACGGATATGCGCCATATGTAGCAGTATGCAGAATATACTCCGGCTTTATCCGTAAAAAAAACTGTTCTAATGCGTCAATATTATGTAGTCCGATGGGATGGATGGTAACATTGTTTAAAATATCCGTAAGTCGCCACAAGTTACTTTTTTCGCGGGTAATAAGATGAACATCGTATTTCTTCAGAAGCTTCCGTGCAAGGTTTGCACCTACAAAACCAGCTCCACCGGTAATCACGACACGCTTACGACTCATACTACCTGTCCCACCAAGACTGATTTTCTTTATACCAATCAATAGTTCGGTTTAACCCTTCCGTAAGGGACGTTTGCGGACCCCAACCCAGTTTCTGTTTTACCTTACGCGAAATTCCCACGTTGCCCATTGTTTCCACTTTTGATGATTCGGCAATCCGTATATATTCATTGCCTAAGTTTAACTGACGGCAAATTAATTCTGCAACTTCGCGAATGGATGTGGCAGTACCGGTACCTATGTTAAAAACTTCACCTACAACTAAATCTGCAGGAGACGTAATAATTGTTTCAATGGCTTTTGCATGATCTTCCACAAAAACCCAGTCCCTTACCTGACGACCTCCGTGATTTAGGGAAATCGGTTGCTTTTTTAATAAACGGGTAATAAATAACGGAACCATTTTTTCCGGGAACTGATACGGACCGTACGCATTAAAAAAACGTAATACCGTAGTCGGCACACCCTGCGACTGATAAAATGAATATGCCAGTCGGTCGGCTGCCAGCTTAGATGCGGCATACGGACTTACCGGGTTAAGCGGATGATTTTCATCCATCTCTACATCAGGAAGAGAGTTACCGTATACTTCGGAACTGGATATTTGAATAAATCGTTCCACCGGATGTTTTCTGGACGCTTCGAGTAACAACGCGGTTCCCAATACGTTCGTAAGAACCGTGGGGACTGCATACGTTAAGGATCTGAACGTATGCGTATCAGCGGCCAAATGAACAACGATATCCGCTTCCTTTACGGCAGCAAACACACTTCTTTTTTTGGTTATATCCCCTTTATAGAAATGTATTCTGGACCGGGTTTTTTTATCTTGAGGAAGATTATCAACACGTCCGGCATAGGTAATTTTATCAAAAATCAGGATATCATCGGGAGTATTAGCAAGCAGTCTACGGATAACGTTAGTTCCGATAAATCCCAACCCACCGGTAATCAGAATAGTTTTATGTTTCATACGGTACTCAGACATGCTGATAATACTCGGCTATTATAAAGAAGTCCATCGAGAACGGAAAGACTATGCTTTAACCTGGCAATTGTTAGTGATCTATCTTTTTGTTCTTTATGTCTGATGACGGCTTTGGCGAGTGATATCCGAAAAAAATAAAACCAATACGCCAGATTATCCGTTGCTGAAAAGGGAGTAATTGCATTGTATCCAGTGTGGAATTCTTTAATCCAGCCATCGTGACCGAACGAAGCAGTTCCCCAGTATGCGACATCGTATAGACTATCGCCAATAACTGCATCTTCCCAATCCAAAACCGCCGAAACATGATTACCATCCGCAATAATATTGTGGTTTGCAACATCTCCGTGAAGTAAACACCCTTGCCTGACGGATATTTTCCGTTTTACGGTTTGGCTGAGAGATTGCAGGATTGATAAACTATCTGCATTCAATATCTGTTGATGAATACAGAATTGTATATGATCACTAAACCGTGTATCTAAGTACTCAAACCAGGAATTCATCTGACCCCGTGCAACACCTTCTGCAAGAAGGCTCTGCAAAGAAATTTGACCGAAGCCTTTACATTTTAACCTGTGTACCTTGGCGATATGTGACCCGACATCAGCCAACAGGATCGGTGGTAATTCTTTTCCGGCCGCAAGACTATACAATGTATCTCCCGGAATCAGACGCTGAACGAGAATATCCGTATTAATAAACGATCTGGAAACATCTGTTGCAATGGTAGGACAATATACTATTCCTGCTTGCTCCAACTGAATATTTACCCAATGTTCCAACAAGAAAGACAGCTCCCGGTACTGATCGGGAAACGCATTGAGCTTTACGACGTAGCGTTCATTCGGTGTAGTAACTCGATAAATCGTATGAAACGTACCCAGAGGCTCTACGGTTACAGAGGTTACGTGTACATTTGCACCAGTATATTTAATCAGAATTTGTTCCAACTGCTTGCTGATGTCGGGGAACTTCGGAGAATCGCGTTCAATAGCATAATCTGCTTTCGTCAGAAAGATTGACTTACGCACACCATCATATGCGTGAATCACACGCTCGTCCGGAAGTTGATTGTGTTTAAAGATGATCATATCCCAGGACTTTATTGAGCACCATTGTCAGTGCTTTTACCCTGGAAAATTCATCCTTAGTTAATTCGTACGTCGTTTCTTTATTCGCTTCTTTGGTCGGAATTTCTATGGTACCCCACGGATACTGGTGATCTAATCTCCTCCCATTCCAGGACGGGTATAACATGGTATCACTATAGGAGATGCCCAATTTTTTGCTCAAATCTTTGAAGAATTTTTCTTTATTTTCCACCATATCTTCATAACGAACCATTACCAAATTCTTCGGATATACATTTGCAAAATTTAAGGCGGTTAACTGCATATAGTTCCATATCCGGATATATTTCTCCAAACCATACGGAACTGGACGACGTTTCGTTTCCGCAAATGCTGCATACGGATTTCTGACTATGTGTAAGACAATCGCGTTGGGATAATCCGCTACTATTTTATCCGTATCGACACCGATAATTGGACTGTATCCGACATACGCTACTTCTTTTCCCGTTCGGTTATACGTGGTCCACGCGTCAAAAGTTGATCGGTAAAACGCTTCCATTAAGTTACCGCGGGTACGCGGCTTGTTTTTCATAAATTTTATAAAAAGATCCTTGCGGTCTTTATTGGTACACCCCATGTCTGATAGATCCCGAAATTTGGAAACGTGCGGAGTATTTACCCGTACTTTAAATTCTTCATCAATAATCGCTTCGTAATCGCGTTCTACGTTTCCTTCCAAACCAAATTCAGGCCAGCGGTATTTTTGCGGAAACATACTTGTCATCCAATCCGCAACCATGAATGTTCCCGGTTGAGATTCAAAAGGATACGCAAAAAGTTGAGGATGACCATCAAGATGGCGATGAATGGTGTTTCCACCATTTTCATACATAGCGGATATCATGATCAGTTGAAACTTGGACGGTGATGTTGATTTTGACATATAACGGGAATTATAAAATCATCTTCAGGAGAATAGCAAGTCGCACTTTCAGACCGATATTCGAAATCTAAGCATATAGCGCACCATTTCCAAAACTGATTTCCAATTTGTAGTAGATGTCCCGGCATCCCGACGCAGACTTTTTACTGGTATATCTATAACATTAACACCGTCGTGGGTAACTTTCTTCAGTAACTCCAAATCGAATGCGATGTTGGGGGATATAAAGGTATATCCGGAAATGAGCTTACGATCAAACACTTTTGGCGTTGCGTTTATATCTATTGTAGAAAATCCGAATAATAATTTTGCGAAGATGTTGTATGTCCGCGAATTAATCAGACGCTGTCTATTCTCACGCGTAATCCGGGTTACTTTAACAAGTGTACCCGGATTTTTCATCAGTTCCCTATAAACCGTAACGATGTGTTGGGGATCTACCTGATAATCCGAAACCATGTAACATAAATATTTTCCTTTTGCCTCCGAAAGTCCCCGCTTTACTGCATTCCCCCACCCTTTTGCCGAAGTGATCATACGGACATTTCGGTATTTTCGCACTATCTGTTGCAACACTTGTGCAGACGTATCCGTCGAACCGTTTTCTACACAAATGATGTCACAGGAAATTCCTGCTTCCTTGAGTACGGTTACGGCCCTACTTATTGTTTTTTCAATTGTACCGGCTTCATTATGAACAGGGAAGATTACTGATAATTCCATATTGCTTTTTGACCAATAGACGAGGTATATACGAAATGTACCCAACCGTCAATACCTGCCCCATGTGCTGCCCACTACTTAACGGAGTAGTAGTTTTCTGATATAACGTCAAGGGATAAACCTAATATGTTACAAATTGCCGTCATAGGATGTGGTTATTGGGGGCCTAACCTCGTAAGAAATTTTTATTCACTTCCCGGTGTGCTGGTGAGTCATGTCTGTGATATTGATGCAAAGAAACTAAAAACAGTTAAAGATGCATTTCCCACCATAGAGACCGTAACGTCAATCGACAGTATTATCAAAAACAAACAAATTCAGGCCGTAGTTATCGCAACCCCAGTGCATACGCATTTCCCGATCGGAAAAAAAGCAATTCAAGCGGGAAAACATGTCCTCCTGGAAAAACCAATGGCGGCATCCCTTAAGGAAGCCAAATCATTGGTACATTTGGCGGAAAAAAACCATGTTACCCTGATGGTTGATCACACGTTTGTATACTCCGCTGCTGTCCAAAAAATTAAACAAATAGTAGATAAAAACACACTCGGAAAATTATGTTATTTTGATTCTGTCCGTGTAAATCTTGGACTATTTCAGCAACGGACCAACGTGTTGTGGGATCTGGCAACGCATGACATTTCGATCATGGACTATATAATCGGCAAAAAACCGATAGCCGTATCTGCCGTCGGTTCCTCCCATATCAAAAAAGGCCTGGAAAATATCGTTTATGTCACTGTTAAGTTTGACGATAATCTTATTAGTCATATACACGTAAATTGGTTAGCACCGGTAAAGCTGCGGATGACCTTGATTTCCGGTTTGAAAAAAATGATAGTGTACAATGATATGGAACCGATAGAAAAAATAAAAGTGTATGACCGCGCCATTACATTTGAACAAAATGCGCAGGATATTAACATCAGCCGGTTTCAGTATCGAGTGGGAGATATGTATTCTCCAAGGCTAGATGATATAGAAGCGCTGCACTTCATGAGCAAACATTTTGTTGATTCTATCCGGAAGAAGCGCAAACCCAGATCCGACGGTCATGCCGGATTACGGGTGATTGAGATACTTGATGCAGCCGAAAAATCATTAAAACGTAACGGGAAATTTATTTCCATTAAATAAAATGATAGGACCGCATACCATTATCGGGAAAGATACGGTTATTTTTCATCCGGAACAGGTAAATATTTATGGATGCACTATCGGCTCCAATTGCCGGATAGGAAGTTTTGTTGAAATTAAACCGGATGTGAAAATAGGAAATAACGTTAAAATTCAGGCCTTCGCATTTATACCGGAAGGTGTCACTATCGAGGATAACGTTTTTATCGGACCACATGTCTGTTTTATTAATGACCGAAATCCCAGAGCTACCACGGATAACGGAGAACTTAAACAGAAAAGCAACTGGACGGTAGAAAAAACCACCGTAAAAAAAGGTGCGGCCATCGGAGCCAACGCAACCATTATGTGCGGCCTAACGATAGGTGAAAATGCCACGGTAGGAGCTGGTAGCGTGGTAGTCTCGGATGTTGCGCCGAACACTACCGTTGCAGGAAATCCGGCAAAAATATTATGAAACGAAATGTACCGTTTGTCGATCTTGCCAGGCAGCATGCTGAACTGCAGAATGAGATAGAAAAGAACGTACTTACGCTCATGCGTAAAGGAAGCTATATTCTCGGTTCCCAGGTTGAACTATTTGAAAAACAGTTTGCACAGGCAACGCACAGTTCTCACGCAATTGGCATAGCCAACGGAACTGATGGCTTATTGATGGCACTAAAAGCGCTTGGTATCGGTCCAGGAGATGAAGTAATTACCGTCTCTCATTCATTCATTGCAACGGCCTTGGGGATTAGTTATGCCGGAGCAACTCCCGTTTTTGTTGATGTACACCCGGATACGCTGAATATGAATCAGGATCTTATTGAGGCGAAAATAAACAAAAAAACCCGGGCGATACTCCCGGTATGTTTATATGGGCAACCGCCACAACTTGATAAAATAGCTGCTCTGGCTAAACGATACAAACTTAAAATTGTATTGGACGCCTGCCAATCTCACGGAGCAACATTTAGAGGTAAACCACTCATGCACTACGCAGACGCTGTAGTATATTCATTTTATCCGACTAAAAACCTGGGCGCGTACGGAGATGGCGGGGCAATAACGGTTAAGCAGGCAAATCTGGCTAAACAAATTACGATACTGAGAAACGTGGGGAGAGCCGGTTGGTATCAACATCCCGTAAAAGGATACAACAGCCGACTTGATGCACTGCAGGCAACGATATTGTCCGTAAAACTTAGAAAACTGGCTGCGTGGAATACGCTACGGAAAACAAAGGCGGAATGGTATAACAAAAACATGAGGCACTTTCCCATTACGCTTCCGGCCACACACCCGGATGCGGAACACGTTTACTATTTATATGTAATACAGACACCAAGACGTGACGCTTTGCAAGCATATCTTGAGACACAAGGTATACATACAGCTGTTCATTATCCTCTGCCGATACATCTTCAACCGGCATACAGGGAATTAGGATATAGACGGGGTGACTTACCTGTTTCCGAAAAAGCGGCCAAACAAATAGTATCATTACCCTTTTTCCCGCATATTACCCAGTCAGAGCAGCAACAGGTAGCAGATAAAATCGAATCCTTTTTTAACACCACAAAAATAAGCAGAAGCAAACCCAGATAACACATCCTTGCCCACTGTGTTCTTCGAGCATGAAAAGAGTACTTATTGCAACATTCTCATTTTGGCAGAACGGTGAACGTACTCCGCTTAACGGAATGATAGAACCGCTTATATCATTCTTTGGTCAGCGGGCTTCCCAGATTGATTTACTAGACGGAACGCATCCGGGAAGCAGTACAGTCCTCACATATTTTGACAGATACTCCGGTGTACAACGGACACGCCGTCAGACCTCTATCGTAAGCCGGGTGTTACAGCTATGGTTACAATCAAAAAATAATAGTGTCACACAGACGCAACCAATATTTAAATTTCGGGATTTCTTTTCGGTATTTGAATATGTGATGCGTTCCCGGAAAAAATATGAATTATTTATAGGACTGGAATGTGTATATACCCTCGCCGGAATTATTCTGAAATACTTTGGAATCATAGAAACCGTAGTCTATTACGTATCAGACTATTCTCCAAAACGGTATGACAATGTTTTTATGAATGGAGTGTACACATACCTGGATAGATTCTGCTGCTATCACGCTGATTTCATTTGGGACCTTTCGCCGGCAATGCTACCGGCGAGAATAGCCGCTGGTCTCTCCCGAGAACGCTGCAAACCGGTAATCGTAGTCCATAACGGACTATTTCCTTCGCAAATCCATTTTATATCCGCAAAGAATATTAAACCGCTGACGTTGGTTTTTGCCGGATCTCTTGGATATGAAAACGGCCCTGAGCTTGCTATTCATGCTCTACAGTATGTTAAGAAAAGATATCCGAATGTTAAACTCCATTTCTATGGCGGCCCAAGGAAAAGAGAGCAGGAGCTACAGCGATACGCCAGGAGACTTAATGTTCAACGTCATGTACTATTCCACGGCCTATACACCGATACGACAAAGTTAGCAGAAGAAATTAAACACTTCATGATAGGATTGGCTCCATACAGGGATGTTCCTGGAACATTACGGAGATACGCAGATGCTTCAAAAATCAGACTTTATCTCGGTTGCGGCCTGCCCGTAATAACTACCGATGTACCACCTTTGGGTAAAGAACTTGTAAGTAAAAACGCCGGCATTATCCGAAAGGATACCGCTGAAGCTTTTGCTGACGGAATACTGCAGTTATGTGCTCATCCCAGGCTTTATAATCGTATGAAAAAATCAGCCTTCCTCTTCGCCAAAAATACGACGTGGAATCGTGTATATTCGAAAACTCTGACAAAAATGAAGTTAAACGGTTGGTCCGGCTTGCTCTAAAGTAATGTGCCACTTCCAGGCGGATTCGATAATAGTCTTTATATCTGAATACTGAGGTGTCCACCCCAATACTCTTTTAGCTTTATCCGTGCGAGCATATATACATGCGGGATCACCAGGGCGCCTCGGTTCAATTTTTCTATTCACTTTTTTGCCTGTAACCTGCTCAATTGTGTCCAATATTTCAAGATTACTATATCCTTTACCGGCACCTAAGTTCACTACCACGGATCCGTGTTCTTTATTATCCAAATACTCGGCAGCCTGTTTATGGGCGATTGCCAAATCCAATACGTGAATATAGTCCCGCACACAAGTTCCGTCCGCGGTATCGTAATCGTTTCCGAACACGGAAAATGCCGGTTTTTTTCCTGAAGCTACATCTAAAGCAATCGGAATAATGTGCGTTTCGGGTACGTGACGTTCGCCTAACGAACCATCCAGAGCTGCCCCTGCGGCATTAAAATACCGGAGAATTACATGTCTGATTCCGTATACCGTTTCATACCACTCCAGCACTTCTTCAAACATCCGCTTGGATGAACCGTAAACACTTTCCGGATTAATTTTCTCTTCTTCCGTTACCGGAAGAGTATCCGGGTATCCGTATACTGCACAGGTTGATGAAAAAATTATCTGCTTACAATTATGCTCCCGCATGACTTCGACTAAATTTAATCCTCCCAGAACGTTATTTTCGTAATATTCATACGGATTCTTCATCGACTCCCCCGCCAACGCCTTAGCGGCAAAGTGTACGACAATGTCTATATGATTATCCGAGAATACTTTATGTATATCCTGCTTGTTCCGGAGATCTCCCACTATTAGATTCGCCGGAACGGTTTCCGCATAACCGGAAGACAAATTGTCAAAAACGATGGTTTTATGACCGGCATCAGTAAGTACCCTGTTTGTAATAGAACCGATATACCCAGCCCCGCCAGTTACCAGTATATTCATGCGCTTTTCCTCCAAGAATGTTTAACTACAGTACCTTGTATCCAAACTTCACGTATTAGGTAACACGTTATAAGAAACGCAGCATACCATATCAGTCGTTCCGCCGTAAAAAAAGTCCATGTGGCATACAGCGGTATTGCCATAACGATACATATAAGTGCAATGGCAGGAATAAACTGTTCCTTGCTGAACCTAAGAATTAAAAAAAGGGATACGATGAATAGTAAATCCTGTGGTTTCATAAAACCTTAGTATGTAGCCGATTTATAATATTCAACTGTCTGGCGTAACCCCGCATCAATTGACACTGTTGGCACCCATTCCAAAAGAGATTTTGCTTTCTGAATATCCGGCTTTCGCTGCGTCGGATCATCTACGGGTAGTGGTTTAAACACAAATTTTGGTGTTTGTCCGGTTATTCCGGCAATTTTTTTAGCAAAGTCCAACATCTGAAACTCTTCCGGGTTTCCCAAATTTACGACTTCACCCTGAATGTTTTCGGTAAACATCAATTTGAGTAATCCGTTAACTAAATCGGAAACAAAACAGAACGAACGCGTTTGCGTCCCGTCTCCGTAGATCGTAAATGGTTCATTTCGTAAAGCTTGGTTAATAAAGTTGGACACTACTCTTCCGTCAGTTTTGCGCATTCGTGGCCCGTAGGTATTAAAAATCCGTACAATTCTGGCATCTACATTATGTTTACGCACATATAACTCCGTCATCATTTCACCGTACCGCTTTGACTCATCATAACAAGCCCTTTCACCGTTGGGATTTACGTTTCCCCAGTACGTTTCCCGCTGCGGATGCTCCTTCGGATCACCGTACACTTCCGAGGTAGAGGCAAAGAGAAAGCGTGCTCCGCTCGCATGTGCAAATTGGAGTAACAGCCTTGTTCCCAACGCATTTACGAGCGCTGTCTCCTCCATAAGCCGCTGGTAATCGGGCACGGAGGCGGGAGAAGCCAGATGAAAAATATAATCCGGTCTAACTGTTAATGGCACAGGCTGCGTAACATCATGCTCTAAAAAATGAAATGCGGAATTTTTTACAGCTGCAGCGTTATTTTGTCTGTTTCCGGTTGCCAGATTATCTACCGCGTATACCTCATGACCGGCAGCTAACAGCGCATCACAGAGATGTGATCCAATAAATCCTGCTCCTCCGGCGACAATACTTATTTTAGTTTTTGACATGGATTTTATTGTAACATACTAAAAAAATAGTACTCCAACGGATAAAATAATCAGCATTACTATTGCAATTAATCCGGATCGCTCGAGCAGTTGCTGTGGTTCAAAATAAATTTCTACCGAATCACGTAAACCAGCTACAGGAAACTCCATCATTCCGTCTCCGTCCGCAACTGCCGTTACTTTCCGTGAACCCGTCCGTAATACCCAGCCGGGTGCATACCTCTCATTAAACCGTAAGAGACTACTTCCAGCGGGCAACTCAACAGTAAACCTCGTAGGTTCATGCATAGTATACGCAACGTCCCTTAATTCCGGAGCACGTGTTAAGGAAAACTTGGGCAGATATCGTTTGAGCTCAAAAACTCCCAAAGATCCGTAACCGTTAACTTTTGTAAGCCAGGGAATCGTACTCAGCGTTTCTACTGCCGCCGTATATTGAGCGTGATCGTATTTCCGGTCTATGGTGAAAATGTTCTGTTCCGTATCATACGGAACTACAATATACCGTACTCCAATGTCAGATAATTTTGTATATGCAGAAGCTAGTTGCAGATACTCTATTGTGTCATATATTCCAGCTCCGGGAATGAGGAGGTCCGCATCCACCACCGGATGACTTACATCAAAGTATGAGGCAAAATGATGTCTGGGTAACCAAAGCGTTCGATAAAATGCTGTGTCAGCATGCATATGCTCTGCAAATACGCCGTATTCAGGTGCAATACGTTTGGGATAAAACGTGCCCCGGATTTCTCCTGTAATACTTTGTCTTATAAGTACAAGCCAACCGATAGCTACGACAAGCAAAGCCCCCTGCACAACCCAGCGCGACTTTACATATGTCTTCATAAATGGGTTCATAGAAACCCATCTGTATATCAGTGCAAGCGAAATTGGGATTAAAACTGAATAAGCAATTGCAGTTACGAGATAGAATTTGGTCGGATCACGGAACAGAAAGAAACCCGGAATATATGTATATAACCAAAGATATATAAATCCCAACGGCTCTTGCGTTCCTTTCGATAAAAATATTCCGATAAGTGCCAACAGCATCAGTAACCTAATTCGGAATGTAACCCAATGTTCTAAATTTGCAACTTTAGGTATAACCCACAGCGCGGAAAAAACCACTATAGGAACTATCAAGAATTCCGGCTGCAGGAAATATGTTTTTCCGAATATGTTCTCCGGCCAATTCGGATGTAACCAGGTAAAGGCATGCGAATAATCGGCAAAACTAAAGAATCTGACGGCGGAGATACTCGTATATGCGGCACCCAGTTGTTCCACCGGATTTACCCGATAAACGAGTAACGGGAGTAACCAAAACATGTGAGGCAAGACTGCTACTACTGCCGGGAGGACACCTATTCGTACTGCCACTTTTAGAAGCTGCTGCATACGGGTCTCCGGGCGCGAAAGAATTATATACGCGATACAAGCTCCCAAAACCATCCACAGAGTAATATACGTTAACCGCAAGTCGAAAAAAATCTGAATCGAAATCACAAATCCCAACAAATATGATAATTTCGGAGGAGAAACCGCAGGTGTACCCCGCAGACACAGAACTGTCAGACCTAACACGAGGGGCGCAATGGCATACGCCATACCGATTCCGAATTGCCCACCGCTCATAACCATGAGAATATAAGTATTGGTAAGATACAATACTCCGCTATACCAACCAGTTAATCCGGAAAGGCCAAATAGTACTCGGGAAAAGAACGAAATACTTACAAATCCCAGAACTAAAAACAACCACGTAAATACTACTTTTTGCGTCATAGCAGGAGGAATACCGACCCTCTGAAGCAAATTCGGTACCACCTGCGCATAAGTATCTATCCATAATGTGCCAAGATTCACCCCGCCTAAACCATTTCCCTTAAAAGGATCCCACGCGTATGGCCTGTCAGCTAACCCCGATACCATTGAGCTATATGGAGGGAAAAAATGATCACCACCGAAAACCAGTGAACCGGTAAACCATCCGCGATAAACGAAACAAACAAGCAGTAGACTGACAAGTAGA
The DNA here is from genome assembly GCA_964629685.1 of uncultured Gammaproteobacteria bacterium. Lineage (GTDB taxonomy): Bacteria > Patescibacteriota > Microgenomatia > UBA10105 > UBA927 > CAZVTT01. The sequence continues at coordinate 815,080 of CAZVTT010000001.1, read as the reverse complement.
TTCACGATACCAGACCCAAATATACGTTTCATAACGTAACCCGCAAATTCCGGAAAAATAGGATAAAGCAAATATAATAGCCAGCCGTTACAAACTCACCCGCTACGGAGGTATCACCGGTAACATGTACTACAGCGCCTACAATAAAGAATAACAAGCTTATGGTCAGCGTTACCCATTGTTTTGGTCTAAACATCCAAATACCGGCTACCCATAAAAGAATCAGACAATAAGATAGTGGTAAATACACGTTGAAGTACGGCAATTGTTTTACCATCACTACGCAGAAAACTAAAACTACGTACACCAGTATTTTGGGCAAATCCCCGATCCAATTTATCTGCATATTTGGTAAATACTTATTCATGTTGCTGCCTTTTTATTAACCAAATAAGTCCGAGGGTGAGACAAATAGCCCAACTTAATCCCGCTATAAATAACCCGGCATACATATATCGCTGCGGTACAAATTCCAACTCCAATTCATACGATCCGCTTTGGTCCAAAAGCCATGCGTTCGCATAGCCATTTACCATAAAATGTTTTAATGGATACGGTAATTTTTCATATCTTTCTCCTGATAAAAAATTCAAATCCATAAACGAATAGTTCGGGACTTCCTCCGTAACTTGACCGTTAAAATACGTTAAACCTTTTGAACCTGATGACATTTCAGTAGTCTTACGTCTGGAAATCTGCCAACCGGAATGGAAAGATTCTCCAAAAACCAACGTAAACGGTTCCACGGCACCTGATACTAATACCCGATAACGTGCCGGATTTACCTTTTGGAAATGGATGGTAGGAATCGTAATTGCCGGTATATTTTCTGTTCTTACGAAGACAGGGCGGGCTTCCGGTACTTCCGAAAAATTCATGTCCTTTAATTTATAGTGTTCAATATTATATTCTGTCGGATTCGTATCAAGCTTCACCACTGCCGCTGTCGTGGAAACGGCAGAATAAAAATTCAGATGAGATTCCCGCCAGTTATTTTCAGGAACGAGTATCTTTTCATAGTAAGATGTATTTTCCACATGAGTACTGTTTTGTCCCAGTATCGGTCCAATCGTTAATCTGGCAGGACTATCCGAAACCTTATATGAAAACGACAATCGGTATAAACGATTTGGTATAATCCCGGAAATTTCTTTCAGGTAAGACATATACCTCGGTTGCCCTTTTAACACTTCCACCAAATCTCCCCCAATGGTCTGGTCTGTAATGAATTGGTTAGTAAAACCAGCCCACAGGTTCTGTTGGGGTTTATACTTCATTTCCATTCTTATTTTTCCCTTTGGCATGTTTATTTTTCCTAACGACACCCATTCTTCCTTATGCTGTATTTTCGTTATATCAAGGAAATCATCATTAATCGTCACGGACTCGGGTAGAGAATGTTCGTCCGGAAGCCACATTTCATATTCACCGGCGTTGGAGTTATCCAGGGAAAAATATAGGACATTCGGATCCGAACGCGATACAATGTTTTTTTCTACCTGTTGAAGTAAGTCAAAAAGCAACGATAGCGTACTATTGAGCTCAGACGCAAACCCATCAAACTCTTTGGCTGCGGAAATTTGTTGAATATCCCGATAGTGATGATCGAAAACGTACCGTATATCAAACGCTGTCTGCTCAGATAAAATGCCGTTTGCGTCAATATATACAGCTACCAGCCGTACAATCCGTTCATATTCAAGAATGTTTTCTTTTACTTCCAGATAAGGATATGGCTGTCTGGCCAACATCATGCGTATTTCTGCCAGACGTTTACCCGCCAACGTTAGTGCTTCACGGACTTGGGGATCCGACGAAACAGAATAAATTCGCGATTCGCTGCGTTTTACTATCCAATAAAACGGCGACGTTGGCAGAAATCTGACCGGCGGTGAAACCAAGGCATCCAACTCCGCATTTTCTTTGGGTGGTGTTACCATCTGAGGTTTCAAAATCAAACGGTTATACGGGAGTATTGTTTCCTCACCAGATTCAGTTCGTATTAATGACCGTTGAATATAACCCGGCAGTGAAACCGCATCTACAAGTGCTTCATTCGTATTAATTACCGTAGTAAATTCGGAAGCATATATCTTGGGCAAGACATCTTCATTTTTCCAAACTCGGGTATGAGTGGCCGTAGTAGGGAATTCCGTTATATTGCGTTGAACTGACAAATTGGCATCGAATAAAGGTTTATAGTTTTTAATTCCCGGTCGAAATGTATAATACGATTCGAAGGAATCATAATAGGGGTATACTATGGTTTCCACATTCCCTAACCCAAGCAAGCGCGCCAGGTATACACTCGTCGCTCTTGTGTATAACTGTTGATACAACGCAGTTGCCAAAGGCTCCTGCAGGTACTGAAACATAACGGGCTTCGGATAATAACCTGCAGCCCAAGGAAAAATTTGATCAGTTTGTCCCGGCCAGGACAGAAACGAGGGAGGAAATACCACGAATCGATTCGTACTCTCCTGTTCCGACAACAACCGCTCTATTTTTTCGCTATCACCATGAACCGGCGCAATAATTAATGAAAGAGGTTGCGAATCACCGGGAACAATCGGACGTATAAAGGCAGAACCTAACCACGGTTGAATAAGCAATATCAACCAAAATACGAGTAAAAATCTAACTACGAAAAGATACCGCACAAAGCGTACTTCCAGATGTTTAATGCAGAAGATTAGAATAACGCCGGCAGAAAGGAATACGTACGGTAAAAATCGGAGGGGATTTGAAAACCCGGCAAAAATAAACGGTACAAACCGTAGCAGCACTCCGTACAGCACCTCCCCGGGGATAAGAGTGTTGCCGGTAGTAAGTAGTAGACTTATGAGAAAAAATGCATAAAATATGAGCATTTTGGCCCGCTTCATGATGCCGGAAGAAATAAGCAGGCACCCAAAAAGCAGAATAGCCGCCAGTGAGAGGAAAACTTTCCCGACACCGGAATTGGGGTACACGAACTCGGTGCTTAAACCAAACGGTAGGTCATAGGAAATAACACCCAATAGCGATTGACTCTGAGAAGAAATATAACTTACGCGCCTGGCTGCTTCTTCGGTTACCGTTTCATTCGGTCGTAAATAAATACCCCGCTCATATATATACGAAGTCACAACGGGTACAATCCAGAACGCATTTAACAACACAAATCCGATTCCGAAAAAAACGAGCTTTGTTAGAAGAGACAGTATACGACTTCGGTATTCCGTAATCGTATAAATGCAGCCCAGAAATACTATTCCGATTCCGAGAATTGCCATATTTAAGTGAACCGAAACAAGCGTAGCTATAATTAAAAGTGCGGAAAAAATCCCCAACATATGTATCGTGGAACGTTTTGGGTAGGAAAAAAAAGTAATGCTGAATCCTAACAGTAAAGGCAGAAGCGCATAGCCCAACAGCATGGTTACATGCCCGGCAATAATCCGGCTATACGCAAAAGGTGAATATGCATAGAACATTCCGGCGATAAACGCGGTAAACCAATTTGAACGAAATGTTTTTGTACCGAGTAGGAACATGGAAAATCCTGCTAGTATGATGAGTAGTAAGGGGATAACTTTAGAGACTACTTCTCCTCCAAATGGTGACAGCGGGGAAAAAAGCAACCAGAACGGCAGCTCATTTTTAAATGTGGATTTTAAACCCCCGTATATTCGATCGTCCCAAACAAAAAACTGTGAAGAAAGTACCTTTTCGTACTGCGTACCGGTAGCCGGAATACCCCAGTCCCAAGTCCTGGCAATCATACCGCGAGTAAACAAAACGGTTCGGAAGAAACAGGCGGAAACGAGAATAAATAGAAGTAAAGCCAAGAATGTTGTTCGTTTCATGAAGCGGGTGGACAGCCTCATAATTTTACCGCAATAGCGATAATTCCGCTACTGTTGCCGGCTCGGATGAACGGCATATCCAGTACCGAAAATATTCTAAGCACGGGAAGTATTACATGGTCATATACTCCCGCCCATGTGGGAATAGTATTCGATTCCCTGCTACTGAGATACCACGAGAGAATTTTCGGATAAAGATATAAATCATACAGAAATGATACCGGTCCGAATACGAACGAAACTTTGACCGTTTTTAAACCCACCTGAGCAAACAATGTTCTGAAATCTTTTTCATCATAAAATAGCTGGTCGTGATGTCCCATGGCTTCCAGTTGTTTCCGTAAATAGTCCGGTTTAAATATTTTCGCCAGAGACCTGTATATAAAATGCTTATTCACCGTATAAATAAAAATTTTACCACCGGGCTTTAGTAAAATTTTAGCAGTTCTCAACACGCGACCGGCTTGACCCATATCTTCCATATGTTCCATAAACGTTTGCAGACTAATGACATCATATCTTTTCCTGTTTTTATGCAGAGCAAAAAAATCAGCCTGTTTAAAACTGATCTTTTTTTCACCTGCCGCGTTAAATATATTTCTGGCACGTTTAATTCCTGCTGCGGAAAAATCTATTCCCACAACTTCAGCACCTGATAGTACAAAACTAATAGCCGATGCTCCCACGCCGCAGCCGACATCGAGAACGGAACTTCTGGGAGTTACCGCTAAGGAAGATTCATTTTCCGTAAATGTTTGCTCATATAAAGCACGTGGATACCAGCTTAATCCTGATTTTCGCCTGAGATGCAGATCAACCAGAAGTTCGCTTATATCTCCCTTGTGTTCTTCATACTTCGTATTAAATATAGATTTCTGTACTATGTTTTTCATGGATGCTTAACTACAACACTTGTATGTTCGTATGCTGATAAAATCACTTCCGCATTCTTATCGGAAAACCGCTGTTCTGCAAAACGCCGACTCAAAATGCGCTGCTGGACTGCCGGCAATGCAGTGAGCGATTTGACTGCTTTAGTAAACTCCGCAACCGTGGGCTCTACCAGTCGACAAATTTTAGGCTCCGTCAACATCTCCGGTAAAGACCCTCTATTGCTAGCAGCTACGGGTATGCCGCAGGAAAGTGCCTCCATAACCACACGAGCCATACCCTCTTCATAAAGGGAAGGAACTATGAGTACATCTGCAGCCTGTAAATATTTTACAATCTGCGTATTATTTACTCTCCCCCAAAACAAAAGATTGGGTATTTCCCGGGTGCTTGTACGGATTCTCAATTCCTCGGGTCCGGTTCCGATTATACCCACCGCATAATTGTGTTTTTGCATACCGGTTGCCAACTCAAGCGCTATTTCCGTACCTTTCTTCCGTAAAAGTCGACCCATGAATAGAATCAGTTTCGAGTGCGATATACCCAAATTCCGTTTTGACACCAAACTATCTCCGGGTTTAAATATGTTCTGATTTACCCAATAGGTATACCGTTTAATCTTATTCGCAGGGATACCTCCATGGACCAACTCATCTGTAGATGCCTTGGATAATGTTAGTACTACATCAAAACCCGAGAGAATCCATGTAAATACTCCCGCCAAAAGCTTCTTTTGGGGTAGCGTGTACAGAGCATGTGTACTCATAACCGTCCGCTTACGGAAAAAGACACTGCAGCACTTAACGACAAGAGCTGCCACGAAACCCTGTGCATGCAGTACCGTAACTTCCGGATGTTTCATTAATAAAAGGACTGTTTGAATAAACAGACCCGGGAATAAATATAGCATTGCAAATAACGGATTATGTTCTATCGCATGAAATATATTTCTACCTATCCACTGTAGACGATAAATGGTACACAGCTCACGCTGTTCCTTCTGTTTGAATGCTATAACCGTTGTTAACGGAGAATAGGTGGAAACGACGGAATGAATGTGTTTGACGTTTAATACATCAACTAAATCATCAAGGTGTGTTTCCACTCCTCCCACATTGGGACTAAAAAAAGGAGTTACGATCATTACGACCGGTTTAATTTGTTTCATACAGGATTATTAACTGCTGTGCGATATGTTTCCAAGAGAGCTTGCGTTCCGCAAAATCTCTGGCACGTGCACCCACTTGTCCCCTTTTTGGATCCGACAGCACTTTCGCTAATACGTTCTTAAAACTATATTCATCGGTAAAATCAACCGTATATGCCAGCTTATTTTCACTAATTAATTTTGCCACCTCTCCCTGAGGCGATACCAACATGGGGGTACCGGATGCTAAATAATCCCCGAAGCGAATGGGGAATCTGGCGCGTTCAGCATCGGAATCCGCCATCGGCAATAACAGGATATCCGCAGCGGAAAAGTACAAAGATAATTCAATATGTGGTACTTTACCGAGATATGAAACTGCTGGTAAATCACGTAGCTCCCGCTGATAAACTGTTGATAAACTACCGAGTATATAGAAACGTACGTCTTTGTGCGCATGTAAAAATGACTTCATATAACGCAGCATGATACCTACAATAGGTGACTGGTATTGTCCAATATACACTATCAGTTTTCCGTTTCCGGAAATTCCCAATTTTTTCCGTGAATTTAACTTTGATAATGGTTTGATGGCATCGACGTTTGAACCGTTGTATACGATACTAATTTTACCTTCGGGTATTCCCGAGTTCACAGCATAACAAAACAAGAAATTACTGCACACCGTTATCCTATCCGCAAGTTTTGGTATCAAATATTCCAACTTCGTCGCCAATGCTGAGATCAACGTACCGTGTTCATGAACAATCCCGGATGGTCCTCCCCAGAGATCATCCCAGTCACAGAGTAATTTTATTTTGTATCCGAATAAACGCTTCAAATATGTAGCACAAATAGCCGCAAACGATGGCGGCTGCCAGCCGACAAATACATGGATCACTTCAAAGTCATGCGTAAGTACATATAAAAAGATAAGCACACTTCGCAATAGATAACCAAAATAATCCCATTTCAGCCCGGTTTTAATAAACGTAACAATATGTATACCATCCCGAATTTTCGACACGCTTAGCTTAAAAGAAGGACCTTCATGTCCGGATATAAGCGTAACCTGATTTCCGGTTGATGCTATATACTTTGCCCAAAACAATGCCCGAAAGTATGTTCCTACATTCTCCGAACCGGAGGTTATATAAAGTATTCTCATGTTTTCAGTATATCCCCGAATAATCCATATTCCCGTTGCGCCACATGATTCCAATCATATCGTTTTGCCTGATTAATCGCTGCAGCACTCATGCGTTTATACTCCGTTGAGTCGGATAATAAAGAACAAATTGCCTCTGCAAATTTTTCTCTATCGTAACACGGCACGGATCGGATACCGGAAGTAAATACCGACTTCATATACGGCAACATATACGCGACGACAGGCAACCCACAAGCCATAGCTTCTGCAACAACAAATCCCCAACTTTCATGATGACTCGGAAATACGAACACTCTTGCCGAATGCAAACAATCCACTACTTCCTTTCTGGAAAGCTGAGATTTTACCGTAATAACGGCGTTCAAGCCATAATCCTGGATTTGTTGTCCCAGTATTTTCTGCATTCGCTCATCTCCACCACCACAGACTAATAGCTTTTTTCCCGGAAGTTTATGACAGACCGCTCTCCAAATTTCCGGAAGATCGGCAATCCCTTTTTGTGGGTGGAACCTACCGAGGAACACCGCATCATACCGCTTTGGAGTTGCAGATTGTAATTTTATTTCCCGGATATCCACACCGCCACTGGTAATAAAAATTTTTTCAGCAGGAAAGCCACGCTGAATTAACGACTGTTTATCGAGTTCATTCAGGACAAGAATACCGTCGGCAGAGAGACGAAGAAATAGAAAACTTATTATTTGTAATAAATAAAATGCCCAAGCTTTAACAGCTGAAAGCAACGATCCTGCAGTTTGGAATGCACGCCATGGAGTAGCGGATACTAGAAAAACACAGGAAATCAATTTCGCTTTAGGATTGCATCGTTTAACTAGGACACTTGGTATTACGTCAAAAAAAAGATCTGAAGAACAATATATAATATCCGGCTTTTCGGATAACCGAACAGACCAAACCGCTGTAATTCTTTTTAGTGATAGCCAGGCAAATCCCAATTTACTCTGATCAAATATTTTATGTAACTCCAACGTACAAATTCCGGGAATTTCGTTCCTCAGGATGCACGCATATGCGTTTGATGTTAAGAACGTCAAGTGATTTTGTGAAAGCCGTTGCCAAACAGGTAGCATGTTTAACAGTTTCGTCTCACCACCGCTTCTGGCGCGGGTGGGAGTAGCGGTTTTAGAAGTATGACCGAATCCAACAACCAATATATTCATAGATAATATACTTTCCCGACGAATACCATTTCAGAAGTATGGCTGCAGGATCTTATATTCTTGCATCATCCACGAATGAATATCCGTGAGTATTGACTTCACTGTATGGTGTGGTTTCCATCCAAGTGTTTTAGTTATTTTGGTATTATCCGAGATATATACTTTTATATCGGCTTTTCTTACTTCGTTTTTAGAGACTACTTTGATTTTCTTTCCGGAAATCTGCTGACATAGACCGGTTAATTCACATAACGAAACCGCATTTTCTTTTCCGCCACCCGCGACAAAAACATTACCGGAAATTTCATCCAGATGCTCTATTTCCGTAATAATTAAAGTAATGAGATCGTTTATGTGAAGTATATCGCGCACTTGTTTACCATTACCCCCAAAACCAAAGTATGTTAACTGCTTTCCGAATACATGGGCAGCCATCCATAATGCTCCTACGCCCTGATCGACTTTTCCCATTTGATACGGCCCGCTGATAACACCGAATCTGTTTACTATTCCCTTCAGATTGTATGCAGATAAATACTCCTGCAGTAATAATTCAGCGGCATATTTTGTCGCTCCATAAATAGAACGAACCCCGTGCATGGGAAAATCTTCTGTTAAACCGTTTCCTGATACTCCTGCTAACTCCTGCCTATCGGCAAGTTCAAATCGGGTCGGTCCTTCGGAAACAACAAGATTATTTAATAGCGCGATGGGATAAACTCTGCTTGTCGATAGGAAAATAACTGCCGCCCGATGTCTGCGCGCTAACTCAAAACAGTTTAACGCGCCGACTAAGTTGGTATTAATCACATATTCCGGACTGCCATCCAGCCCGGCGGTAACCGAAGGTTCAGCAGAACACTCAATAATAAGGTCAATTTCGGAAATTTCTAAATCCTCAGGGTTACGCACGTCACCATGGACAAATGTTACACCGGCATTCCGTAGCCTGGGAATATTTAACTCCGATCCCGTTCGCATTAAATTATCAATCACCGTAACAGAAATACCTGAATCAAAATTCCGTAGTGCAACTGCAAGATTGGAACCGATAAATCCTGCTCCCCCGGTAATTAGTATGTGCTTTATATTCATAGTGCGTTATTCGTGCCCCATTGTCGCCAGTTCCTCAAGCAATGTATCTATAGTGTATTTATATTTCCAGTCAGGGTAATGTTTTTGATATTTAGTAACATCCGAAATATACCAAATATGATCACCGATTCTATTTTGATCTATATACTTTATTTTTGCCTTTTTCCCGGTTATGTGTTCAATCTTCGTGATGGCTTCAAGCATAGATACATTTGAATGACGCGAGCCACCCATATTGTAAACTTCTCCGTTGTGGGGATTTTTATAAAAGTGATAAAACGCATTTACCAAATCAAATGCATGAATATTATCACGCACCTGTTTTCCTTTATATCCGATAATCGTGTATTCATCCCCACGCTTAATACACCGCACCAAATACGCAAGAAAACCATGTAACTTCGTACCCGAATGGGAAGGTCCGGTCAGACAACCACCCCGAAATACACCTGTCGCCAAACCGAAGTATCGTCCGTATTCCTGGACCATTATATCCGCGGCTACTTTAGAAGCACCGAAAACGCTGTGTTTACTGGCATCTATACTCATCGATTCATCTATACCACGATAAAATGTATGATCTTCTGGCAATTCATAACGGTGAGCAAGTTCAACCAATGGCAGTTCGTTCGGTCTGTCCCCATATACTTTATTTGTCGAAGTAAAAATAAAAACAGCTTCCGGAGAAAATTTGCGGTACTGTTCCAGCACGATTAATGTTGCATAGGCATTCACGGAAAAGTCAGTGAGTGGCTCTTTTGCAGCCCAGTCATGCGACGGTTGTGCTGCAGTATGAATAACCAAATCAAACTGGTTATTCTTAAAAATTTGTGAGATAGCCTGTTCATCCCGAATATCGGCATTTATATGCGTATATTGTTTTGGATAAAGTTGCTCTAGGGTTTGTTTATTCCATTCGGTACTCGCCTCTCTACCGAAAAAATATTGACGCATATTATTATCCACTCCGATAACTTCATGGTCTCGTTCACAAAAAAATTTAACGGCTTCCGAACCGATTAACCCCGCTGAACCGGTAACCAGTATTTTTTTAGCTGATCGTTTCTTTGTTTTTCTCATGCCGACTCCTTGTCCAAAAAAGCTGCAGACAACACACTATAAACCAGGTAGAAAGTGTTATGCAATAACCCAGATATACGTATGATTGTACATGATGTTTAATTGTTATTTGTCCTACAATTCCGTTTAGGATAAATAGCATGCCGTCCGCACCTGCCGGTAATTTCATTACCGTGGGATATCCTTCAATAACCCAATCTTCATCAAATTGCTGTGAAAAATAAAGCATAGATAAACCGGCAGGAATATTTGCGCTGTAGGTATCCGGCGTCAACCTGGTAAACCTAACAGGTTGCAGTATGGGACTACCACCCCGTTCGGTGGCCCAACGGACTGTCTGGGTATTAGTCTCCACTATATGTATATGTTTTCCGTTTAAATATGACTGTAGCTCGGTTTTCTTCTCCTTTAACCGGTTTGCACCGGTGATAAATAAATCGGACAAATAGAGTCTTCCTCCATGTACCGTTAACGTCGCTGATGAGGTACTGCCCAACGGTAACTGATGATACGGGCTACACTCTTTTGTTCCCTGACATACGGTAATTCCGTTAATTTTTACCACCGCAGATGTCGTTGCTATATGCAATAATGCCACAGCAGCTTCAGTATTTTGAGAAAGCTGAATCTCGTAAGATCCATCCTCCAGTACAATGCCCTTTCGCTTGCCCGGTATTGCAGCTAATACATACTCTCCACGGTAGTAATTCTTAATTTGTCGGCGCGGTTCCAACATAATTTGAGGAATATCCAGCGGGTCAAGTAAGACGTATAACAATTCATCAGTATTCGAATCCGGAAGGACTACATCAGTACTGGAAAGTAAGCCCTGCTTGCCTGTTAAACGGGCAAACATAACGGTAGAATTGGCTAAGCTAAACCGTTCATCCTGCATGACGGGGAACAACAAATCATACGAACCACCGAGAAGGTATGAACTAGAAATACCCTGAATTCTTGGTTGTACCTTTGGGTTTTGATAAACGTTGATCACGTTTGGCTTACTTCTTAACGGATTCGGCGCCAAAACGGTTTGCATCGATAAAGTGCGTTCAAAGGAGGAGTTACTTTCATAAAGAGTTTCCTTATTACTCGCATTTTTATATTGTCCAAAGTCCAAAAAGTAATAATATTTATTGTACGTCGGGAAATAGAGTTCAGAAACGTTTGCCAAACTGAGCGCCAAATCCAATCGCTGTGAAGGTACTTGCGGAGAAGCAAATGCGGAAATCACGAAGTGCTGAAAAGGATTTTCTGAAGCGTATCCGTTAAAAAAATCGTTAATAAACGAGACACCGGACATTGTGCCGTAGTTTATTTGTCCGATACCTACGGGCGATATCTGGAATGGTGGAGCAAGCGCCTTACGGTACTCAGATTTTTCGTTAAATAAACCCAATATATATTCTTCATCAGCACCGAAAGGTTCGGTAAAATATGAGTACGGCGTTGTCAAATCGTTTTGCTTTATGAATAGACTATTATCGAAATAACTAAATACCCGTATACCAACACATAAAATAGCAACTATCGCTATCAGCGTAGCCCGTGACTGATATTTCCGCAATAAACCATCGACACCCAAGGCCATAAATATGCTACCCCCTATGATAGGTAGCAGTAAAAATCGGTTACTATTGGAAAATTCGAAAAAAACCGGACCCAGATTTGAAAGTATATATGTGTACAGCCACGTACCCACAGGATTCCCCATTCCGGAGGTTAAAGCCATGCCGGTCAGGAACAAACCTGTAAATAATATCGTATATTCTCTTTTTTTCTTCCGTACTATTCCTAAGACTGCCATTCCCGCCAGCAATATCTGCGCACCAAACCATAATTTCTTAGAATGTACAGGATACACATACTCCGTATCTAAACCGGTTCTGTTATAGAAAAAAAACGGATACCATATGGGATTTGCGGAACCTTCCACCTTACTGATCCGGTTTACCGTCTCTTCAGCAACAGTCAAATCTCCCCGAAAAAAAGGTTTGTCCCGAAAATAATTTGCCCCCATAGGAACCAACCAATGGGCGTTTATAAGTATCACACACAAACCTAAAAGCACGGATTTACCGACTACAGTATGTCTTTCCCTGCTGTTATACACCGCATGTGCTATGATGCCTGTCGTTAAAACGCCGATCACTCCCATCATCATCGGATGGAATGATGACAGAACAAAGGCAAGACAAATTACAACAAATAAATATCTCGATTTTTTTTCCGGACTAAGCCATTCAATCAATGCGTGCACATAAAGCACACTAAACGGAACTCCCGCCATAACACCGTAATGGCCGGCAATCATGCGGCTGTAAAAAAAGGGGTTGAACATGAAGTATGCAGAAAACACCAGCGCGATTATCAACCCAACTCCCAAATACCGTAATAACCGGTACATAAATAAACCAGATAAGAACAAGCTTATTCCGATGAGTATCTTGGCTGTATGTTGGGCTGCTACAAAAATTAACGGATAAATATATAACCAAAAATAAAATGAAATCGGATTCTGATTATCCGCGTATCCCATACTATATTGCGCAGTAATAATGGACATGCTGCGTTCCAACTGTGATTGGACCTGAGGTAAAGACATAGGAAAAGCAAAATCCCAGGTGGTAAAAATAATGTTTCCGGTTACAAATCCACGAAGAGACAGAAGTGTTAAGACTAACAACACAGCGAGTATGATACGATTTCGCTTCATAAGAAACGGTTTTCTATTCCTACAAATGCCGACCTAAAAATTTCAGTCCAAGAATAATTACGGATGTATACTTTAATATTTTTACGACATAACGAATAAAAACCCTTATCACGTAATAACGCAATAACTCCTTCAGCAAACTCATGTTCATCATACCGCACACGAATACCCATAGGTGTTGTTGCAATAACCTTACTAACATCCGGAACGTCAGTAATCACTACTGGTAATCCTGCAGCAAAATATTCCTTGACTTTGGTTGGGTCACAATAAAACTTATATGACTCCTGGTCATACGTATACGGAGCAATCCCGATAGTCGAAGAGAATAACTTTCTGATATTTTCTTTCCTCGTAGGATAATATTCGAACGAGACAACCTGTTGTAAATTTAATTCTCCTACTAATTCCCGTAGTGACTGTTCATAGTTTCCTTTACCGATAATTCGTAAACGGGCTTTGGGTATACGCCTCAAGATTAACGGCATCGCTCGAATCGCAAGCTGAATTCCCATAATCGAGAATAAAGAACCTAAATATACTATGGTAGAATCCTGAAATTTGCGCTGGGAATTCCGTTTATATTCCTCAGGATATACACCGATGGGAACAATCCGGGTAATTTTCGGAAATGATCCGTACCCGTACTTTTCTCGAAGCGGCTGCACCGCCGGACTGATATCCCATACTTCATCGGCAAACTGGCAGCACCTTTTGTCCATTTGTAAATATAACCAACTAAGTATCGGATTTGAAAACCTTTTATCAGTTACATCTACCGTATAGTACACCACATAGTTTACTTTCCCCAAAAATTTTAAAACAAGTACGGTAGAAGCATTCAGGCAATCCATTCCTATTCCCACATCATACGAATTCCCACATCGCCACACTTCCCACCAGGTCCACAGAACATCTCTTAGCCAGAAGAACAATTCACTTCCCACAGGTGCAAAGCTATTTTTCCTTTCAACTAGTCGCCCTTGAATATATTTCTCATATAAGGAAGCAGTAGTCTTATTCAGCTCGATAATAGTTGAAAACGGATGCTCAAATGTAGAAACATCCGAATAAGACTGTATGAGATACTGCTTTAAATCCTGAACTACCCCCGGAACTTTTACATGTCCAATCTGTAATACGCGTAATTGTTTTTTCATAACCGATCCAGTACGTTTGGACAAGTATACATTCAAATGAAATCCACACTGTTATTATTTTGTAGCAATTACTTTTACCATCGGCCAAAACAGAGCAGAATTTTTCGCCAAATACCGCAATGGCCTTCGGAGTATCACCGGTACAAATTCAAAAACCAATGCCACATCAAACCGGGAAATAGCGACTTTCTTAAACCCGGCACGTTCATGAATTCGACGAAGCATTCCTTTCGTAAACGACATTTCAAACCCAAAAATCATATGCTTTGCACCCAACAAATTAATATGCACGAATTCGGCAATTTGCCTTAGAACCGGCAAGTTCGGGATATTCCCCCAAACTTGTCTATAGGTTAACGATCCCAAATTCAGATAAGGTACGGTGTTAAAACTTACACCTTTGGGACGCAGTACACGATGTAATTCATTTACACATTGTTGTGTATCAGGAAAATGTTCTATTACGCCTCCGCCATATATGAGATCAACACTATCTCGCTTTAAAGGCAATGCCAAAATATCTCCCTGTATAAGAATCGCATTCCGGATTCCCCTTTTTTCCAGCATCGTTTTTGCTATCTGTAACGCGCCTGGACATATATCTATTCCGATTATGACTTTCGTCTGATCTGCAATCTCTTGTCCTAAGAAAAACGGACCGCACCCAATTTCCAAGTAGACGCTACGGGTAAAAGTTTTTACCTCACATAATTGCCTTTTTGTATCTTCCGCATAGAGATTCAGGTATGATTGCTGCTCACGCAGATACGTCTTATTTTTTAACTGAAGTTGATAGATCCGGTCCCATTTTTCTATCGTTAGCTCCAGCTCCGCTGATTGATCGGGAAGTAATAGATAAATTCCATCTTTTTTCCTATATGATTTCGCACACTGAGAACACGTTAGTACCGATCCGCGTAAACGAAGATCTCCCTTACAGAGGGGACAACAAATGTAAAGAAAAGGATTAATCTGATTTTTATCCGTATATCGCTTATTCATTTTTTTTCTTAATGGTAAATCGTTTCTTAATATACCTTGCCGGAACCCCGCCCACAACGGTAAACGGCGGCACGTTGTGTGTAACAACTGAGTTGGCGCCGACGACTGATCCGTCTCCTATTTTTATACCGGGAAGGATAGTCACATGAGTGCCAATCCATACATCACTACCGATTAGAATTTTTTCTTTCCTGATTGGTTGAAAGTATATGGGTTGTCGACCTTGATATGAATGAGTTACTGACATTATTTGACTGAAGGCACCGATCATGACATTATTTCCGATACTAATGCCTCCCTGCCCGCAAAGACTGACATAATTACCCACCAGCACATTATTGCCTATTTCAATACCTTTAGGAGAAGTAATACTGCAGTGAGGCATAATCCAGACGTCTTTTCCCATTTTCTGTACAAACAATTCCCAAAATGATGCCCGTATTTTGGCACAGGTAAATGCGTACCAGTTGTATATCTGAATAAGCAATTTCAACATATAATTTACCAATTATGCCGCTCCATAAATGTACTTTTGGAAAACAATAAATACGCCCCCACGTTTATGCCATATATGCATAATGTAGTGAGACAGGCAGGTATATGAAATAGCCAAGCGACATCCGGCTTACGAAAATAACCGACTACTGCCTGCCAAACCAAGGGGAATAAAAGCAGACAGGAAAAAATAAATTTGAAAAAGCTGAATTTCGGAATATCCGTTTTTTCCTGAAACATATACGCAGCATAATTCCGCTGACTTTGAAAAAACAGAAAATCCTTAACCCGCCGAGTCTGCTTCTTAACAAATACGGAATAAGACGAGGCATACAAGTGAATTATTCCCACTTCCACCTTAGCAAAATGAGCTTTTTTGTGCAGTGCCAGATCTTTTGTCACGTCTATATCAAAGTAATAGTCTCCGGTAACATAAGGCAGTAATACCTTACGTCTAGCCAAAAAACCATTCGCACCCATAGTTATAAAACGGTGAGCAGCAGCGGATATCTTTAAATATCCTTTTTGCGGTTCAATATGCAGTGGTACTTCAGTCCAATTTCCCGTCGCATAATTATATCTATCGTAATTTCCTAAAAACATACAAAAAGGATCATTCGCACCAATCAAGGCACAATATCTGTTTATATAGGAATCACTGGGTCTATGCGTGAATCGAATCGGCTCGCTGCCTGCAATATTTTTGTCCCGGAACGGTACTATCATTTTCCGTAGCCAATCCGTTCCTTCTAGTAAATTATCCGAATCGATAAGCAATACTAATTCGCCTTTCGCTTTTCTAATTCCACGTGCCTTACCTGATTCAGATGTCTTTTGGGGGTTTGAAATGACTGTAGCTTTAAATTTTTTAGCAATAGACACTGTATTATCCCGGGAACCGCCGTCGGCAATGATAATTTCAATTCTATTCTGTGGATAATCCTGCGCTCTGACGGTAGTTAAGCAACCTAACAATACGCTCTCTGCGTTTAATGTCGGAATAACAACCGAGATTTGTGGTAACTCCATGAAGAGATTATATAGGATTAAACGGTAGTGTCACCCTGCATTTAAAGAATCAGGTAGTTACCGGAGCAGTAGATTCTAATCGTTTGGCAAGTTGCTTTGGCGAAAAATCCGCTAAATGTCCCAAAAACCGCCATCCAGCCATTGCCAAAAATTTTATATCATCCAATGTCCTGATTTCTAACAAACGCCTGGTAATATACTGCGGTGTAAGAAACACTTTATACAATTCCTGAGTAAGTTCCAATATTTGTTGATCCGTAAGCGGAGACTTCATTACCGGTCGGCGCATGTCATAGTCATCGTAATCCTCACTTAATAACCACCCCTTTTCCCTACATTCTTTCCACAAAGGTGTCCCGGGATATGGTATGACAACAGTTCCCTGCAAAGTATCTACGTATCCCTTCGTAAAGCAATCTTTGGCTAATTGAACAGTGTTTTTGGCATCTTCATATGTTTCCCAAGGATATCCCATCATAATGGTTAAATGAGGATCCAGACCTGCCTTTTTTGCCATCCGGACGCCTTCCATAATTTGCTCCGGTTTTAATCCTTTATCGAGTTTATCCAGGGTATATTGATTTGCCGACTCCATTCCGTAAAGAATGAACCGGAAATTCGCTTCACCCATTTTATCGTAATGCTCCTGTTTGAGGGCGTTCAGGCGCATATTGCATCCGTATACAACCTTTTTGTTGTACCCACTATCGATCATCAACTGACAAAAATCCATAAGCGGCTTACCGATCATAAAGGTTCCGGCGTCATCAAATATTTCCCGAACCCCGTATGTATCTACAACATGCTTTACCTCTTCAAAAAGACGTTGCGGCGTAAACCTACGGTATGATCCTACAGGATTAATCGTGTGATCCCAGACGCAAAACGTACACCTGTTCCACCAGCAATCCCTGCCAGAATACATGTATGTAGCCGGCGTATACTTGTAGTTGCCGTTGTAATACGCATAATATTCCCAATGCGTTAAGGTCCGATCCACAAACGGTAAAGAATTCAGATCGTGAGCTAAACTGGCCGGCCCGGAGTTAGCGTATTTTTGTTTCTTAACCCCGGTTACTACTTGTGCCGGTTTCTGATTGATACGCTTATCACCGACCCTCCACCACACTCCACCTTCCAAGGGAGTTCCTTTGGAGAGATGATCCAAAATATTTACGATTACGAAATCATAGTCGCCGCCGGTTATAAGTAGATCAACCGGACTATGGTCTAGTGTCTCGGCCGGCATAAAAGAAATTTGATCACCGACCCAAACCAGAATCAACTCGGGCATCTCTTTTTTTAACCTCTTAATAAGCTCCCAATGGCGCTTAATAATGGGAGATTTTGTTTCGACCAACAATACATCCGGGTTAAACTCACGCAGTTCTGCCAACCATTGCTCATATGTTTGTTCAGCAGCAATACCGTCCATCCAGCGCACTTCATATCCGTGTGCCTGCGCGTTGGAAGCCGCGTAAGCCGGCACCATGGGATAAATGTAGGTTTTAGCATTAAAGTATTGAAATTGTCTATTTTGTGAAAGTAATGCAACGCCTTTAGCTGAAGGAATAGGAGGATATCCGACCACTAATCGAAGTGGCCGATCTGCCCTTACCCGTTTTACTGCTTTATGTTTGACCGTTACGTTTCGCTTTGCCATATTTAGATTGTTTATTATCTTACAATGATTGTCAACGTTAGCCTCAGGGAAATTGCTGTTTCCCTTTTGTATCCTTTATAAGTATAGCCTTTACCGGACAACTTTTTGCAGCGGACAGAATGGCTGCCGGCGAATCCCCGTCAGGATCTCCGATTATTGCCTTACCGTCTTCGTCGCGAATTACAAATACATTCCCGGCTTCAATAGCACACGGTCCTGCACCGATACACTTGTTTAAATCTACAGTTACGGTCATTCCGTCGGCCCGTTTGCCGCTGGAACTTTGTTCTGTCGTAACTACATCGTCCTTCATATTGTTAATCGCTTGGTAAAAAGAAATCCTTGGATAAACCGTATCCCATACCAGAAATGAGTAAGAATTATTGCCGGGATGGAAATTAGACCCTGGGTAGGTGCGCGGGACTGTTTCAGTACCCATAGCGCATTACATCCTACTATACCAATATACCCAAAAAATGCAACGGTACATATAAGCCGAATCGATTCAAAGACTGAGGAGATCGGTCCTGAAAACCAGTATATGGACCATAGAAAAATCATTCCGACAGTAGTAAGGACTAATAATGTCGGAATAAAATAGATAATCCTGGCCGACGTTTTAGGTAGCACTCTGGCAAAATAACCGCGATGTAAACCGAAATTTCCTTGTTGCTTAAGATGCGGAAGCCAAAGTGGCCGGCGGTGATGGTAAACCAACGCCTGCGGATCATAGACTATTCTTTTACCTAATTTATGCGTCAAATCGTGACAGAGCTTAGTATCCTCACCGGGCCAGTAAGAACTATCGAATCCACCCACCGCAGTAAAATCCGTTTTCCGTACGGCTAAATTCATTGAAGGATAATCGTCTACGTTCTTAACAGTTCCCACGGGCAAAAAACGATAAATAAACCCACCCGATCCTGCCGGAGATGCTGAGGCCCAACCGGATGCAGCTTCCTGCCAGGTTACCTGAGGCGGCGTTACACCCGGACCGCCCACACCTGCCACCGTTGTATCCCGAAAATGGGTAATTACATGTTTAAGCCAATGCCTGCTTGGATAGGCATCATCATCTAAAAAGCACAGGATTTCTCCTTTGGCTTTTTGTACGCCTAAGTCTCTTTTTTGGGCAGGCCCCAGTTTATCCGTCACGTATATTCTGGTTTTCGGAAACGTCTGATCTGTATCTACATCGATTAATACTATTATTTCAAAATCAGTGTAAGAGCTATCTAAACAGGCAGTAATATTTTCATGCAGATACGAATTGATTCGCCGGAGAGGAATAATAATTGAGACGTGCGGATGTTTCATACCAGTTACGTATTTGGTGCATCAAAATTAACCTCCGGATCAAACTGCCATAGACTTCGATTCTTAGGTTCGTAGTACCGTTGTATCCGTAGTCGATAAAAAACTGCCAATGTATCCATTAATGTCCGGGAAATCACTCTCCAAAAATTCATGGACGTAATACTGGATACTCCGGTGAAATCAAGTTCAATTGGAGCCTCGTATATGCGGGTATATCCAAGTGAATTTGCAATCGCTAATATTTCTATATCAAACGCAAAGTGTTTAACGACTAGTCTGGGTAATACGTCTTCAAGAACCGTACGGCGATATAATTTCATACCAACCTGAGAATCCCGAATATTAAGTCCGAATAATACCCGTACCAGCTGTTGATACCAAAAAGACATAATAGTGCGATACCACGGATACCGGACTTTTGAAACGGGATGCCGTTTGCTTCCAATAATAATATCCGCGTTATACCATCGGAAATGTTCCAGCATCATGGAGAGACTCGTTTCGCTGATATCTCCTCCGCTATCCAAAAATCCGATAATCGTGCCATGGGATTTGGCCATACCATACCTGACGGCATATCCTTTCCCGCGATTCGTACGATACCCGTACACCCGAAGACGCGGAGAAGTAACCCTTCTGGCTTCTTCATAACTTTTATCCAACATACCATCGACCACAACGACCACTTCGCATTTATACGCAGCGGAAAGTAGCTCTAGCTCTCCCAGTATGGAACGAAGGTTTTTTGCTATTGTTTTTTCTTGTTTGTATACAGGAATAATGAGCGAAAGTAACGGTGGATTACGCTTTGGCATAGCGGTAGTATAGCAAAAGAGTACAACAAAGCAGTAGGGTAATCCCCGTGTTTACCCAAATTACGGATAAGATCGTGTCATGGAATAGGGTAATTCCCAAAACTTCCAGACTTAATGCCGCTAAAGGGAAAATCCAAACCTTCAACTTTCCTGCCGCCAAACAAATGGTCGTAATTGTGTTTGCGATAGTAAAAAACGATATAAATACTCCAAACCACCCTAGGTATTCCGTCGCACCTTCAAAGGCTTTTCCAAATAGTACATGAACCACTAATGAAGGAAACAGGGCGTAAACAGCACAAATGGCAAAGGAAACTCCGGCAATACATAACAGTGCCACATATACAACCTTGTCATGGGATTGATTTAATTCCTTCCGTTCTGCAACTACCGGAAATAGTACCTGGCCAATTGAAGATGTAGCAAAAAAAACTATTTTCCCCAGAACGGAAAGTGAAGAATAAATTCCGGCAACTGAAGGCGGAAAGAAATGCTTCACAAGTACTACATCGACACTGAATATTGTCGTAATTCCTAATGTAGCCAAAAACGTCGGTACTGCATAACCGGCAATTTCCCGCCCGGATAATGTAACCTTCTGACGCTGTTGTTTTAACAAAAAGCGTAACGGGTACAAAGCTATCAGGCAACCGGCAACCGTTGCAACGACGCTTCCTGCCAGCGCCCACATAACACCTGCGCTGGACCACCAATATCCTAATCCTAACCTCATGGCCATATTTACGTTTACCGCGATAACAGAACCCGTAAATAACTGCAATCCCTGCAGCGCCCCACCTATAAGTGTTCCGAAAATGGAGGTGACTAAATTAATATAAAGCAGAATAAATGCATATTGTTCCTCTATATGCAGGAAGGATGCTACGGACGGAGAGACGAGAACGGCTACGCCTACTCCGACAGCACCTATTACTGCGGTAATCCTGATGGATGTGAAGAGTAAATGTTTAGCTTTTCCAAACTCTTTTCGGGCTTTGTATACGGCGAAATATTTCGTAAAAACCGTCTGCAGTACGGCCGCAGGTACATTCAGAATATAAAATAACGAGAGTAACGCGCTTAATTCGCCGTATTTATCGGGACCAAGTATACGTCCCACCACAACATGATACAAATACGCAGATATATTTGCGATCATATTCCCTGCCATCATAATGAAACTATTACGGGCAATGGGGTTGGTGAACAATGAGAAAAAAAATAATTGAATTTTCTTCATCAATCAGTGAAACGGTATTTAACCAATGTCCAAAGGGCGGCTACTCCATCTTTCCATGTTAATTTTTTCCCTTCCATAAAAGTTCGTCCGTAATACGATATCGGAACTTCATAAATCTGATATCCACGCTTCAATACCTTAACCGTAAACTCAGGTTCAAAGTCAAATCGTTTTGCCCTGATAATCACACCGTCGAGTACACCTCTTCTGAAAACTTTAAATCCTGTTTCCATATCTGTTAAGTTCGTATTGAAAAGAATATTCGTCATTAATGTTACAAATTTATTTCCCTGCGCGTATACAAACATAGTTGAAAGATGCGGGCCGAGAAACCGCGAACCGTATACAACACTTACTTTCTGATTTTCAAACGGTTTTAATAGTACCGGATAATCCGTCGGGCTATACTCCTGATCTGCATCCTGAATAATTACTATTTCACTTGTCGCTTTGGAAAAACCTTCAACGACGGCTGAACCTTTTCCTTCGTTTTTAGGCTTCAGAATAATGGCACATTTCTTTTGCCAGGCTTTTAACTTCTCTCTGGTAGCATCTTTCGACCCGTCATCGACGACGATTATTTCTTTTTTCCAACCGGGTATCTCCTGGGATATAACTGCCGATAAAACCTCGTCTATGGTCTTTTCTTCGTTATACACCGGAACAATAATGCTAACTGTTTTCATATGCCTAATTATGCCCTACTTGCTCGTATACGTGAAGCGTTTCTTTAGCTACCCTCTCCCAGGTAAATGTTGCTGCCCATTCTCTACCGCTCTTACCAACACGTACTCCCTCATCACGTATAATCCGACGAAGAGCTAAAGCTGCATCATGGGGCGAGTACGGATCAACCTGCAACGCCGGCCCGGCTATTTCCGGTAAACTTGAAGTACGGGAAACCACCACCGGGCACCCGCAGGCAAAAGCTTCTAATACCGGCAAGCCAAATCCTTCAGCAAAAGACAATTGGATATAGCAGGTTGCTAAAGAATACAAACCTACCAGATCCATTTCGCTTACTTTTCCGGTAAAAAGTACATCTTCTTCAATTCCGAATTTTCGGATACATTTATGAATATGTTGCACTTCGGCTAACTGCTCATTATTGAATGCTTTACCCGCCAAAACCAAGCGTACCGGAATTTTTGGCTTATGCGTATCATCTTGTTCCATATTTTTATATTCTGCGAATGATTGTAATACCCCAGGTATATTCTTATTCCAATTTATATCTCCTACATATAAGATAAACCGTTCGGGCAAATGTAACCGCTTTTGTATATCCCGCAATACCGCTTCATTTTTTATGGGTCTGAAAACAGCCGATGGCGCCAAATAGACTACGGAAATCTGCTCGCGCGGTATTGCCGTATATCTGGAAATATCTTTTCGCGAAGCCTCCGAATCGGTAATAACCATATCCACACCGTTTAAGGCCATTTTCTGCAACTGCCATTTACATTTTCCTCTAAATCCCGGAGGAAAATGTTCTGCATACGCAATCGGGATAAGATCGTGTACGGTTACCACTGTGGGTATGCGTTTTCGCCAGGGTAAAGTTAAAAAAAACGGATCAAAATACGGATAATGCACAATATCTGCCGCTGACGGAACTGATTGCCCTCTTCTGAACCAAAGAAATTTGTGGTTCGTGTCCGCAGATTGCAGAGCTTCCTTTATCAGGCGTGTATAGGATCCTACACCTCTGTCTTTGTGATCATTTTCGAGCGGTGTAATATCAATAGCTATGTTCATACGGTATGACCTGAAAAATATTTATATAATGCAATCGGCTCATGTAGTGATGAAAACAATGAAAATAAAAAACCATAGTATCCGTCTAAAATTCCTTTGTGTCTGATATATCGTGCAATAAAAGTAGTACAAGGATGAATTATCCCATATTTAAGTATCGTTCCCGCGGATTTTGGCAGTTTTTTTACCCCATACTCTTTTGCAGTTAATGATGTATACGTATCGGCTTTACGCCAGTATTCCGCAACGGAATGATATGTGTGATGAAGCAATGGTTCGGTAAGATATCCGACCGTACCCTCGATATCTATCTGTTCATGCACCGATTTACAGGGAAAATGTCCCTTTCCACGGCGTAGCAACCGGATAACGTAATCAGGATACAGCCCGCCCTTCCGTAGCCAATGCCCGCTAAAATAGTTTCTCCGCGGTACATAATATCCGGCATGCTTCGTATTTGGATTATCCAGAATTCCATCTATTTCACGCTTTAGCTGGGGCGTTACTATTTCATCTGCATCCAACTGAAGTATCCACTGCCCCGTTGATGCATCCAATGCTTTCTGCTTGTTTATATGAAATATTGCCGGATTATCGGTAACTATCAGACGCACGCCGAACGGCTTAAGGAGCTCTATTGTTTCGTCTGACGATCCGCCATCAACGATAACAATTTCATCCGCCCATCCCTTAACGGCTTCCAAGCACGCCTGTATTTGTGCAGCTTCGTTATATATTGCCAACGCAACCGTAAGTCTTTTCATAAAACTAACCGCTTTCCGAACAAAACCAGAATTGCTACCGCGGATATCATACTTATGGTGTTTGCTATCTTACGCACTTTCGTATCCGTAAACATAAATTGGACGGTATGCTCACCCGTCTCTAACCAAAATGTCATAAGTCCGCGGTAGTCAGGGTCCTGGAATTGTGGTTCGACTTTTACCCCGTCTACCAGTAAAACCCAACCCGGAAAGTATAACGTATTTTCTACCAAACGTGACTTTGTACGTGCAATTACTCTGTATTCATGAAATGTGGAAGACCTTTCTAAAGCGACGAACGATGCTTCACCGGCTATTAATTCCAGCGGAGCAGGAGGTATTCGTTCCATAAAACGAACGGACCAGATAGGACTACTTTCACCGGTATCCGTAGTCCCCTGATATATATTCGTAAAAAAATGCGGATCATATACCTTGTACGTTTTTGGGTGCCACATGCCTACCGTAAGAATAAGTGTGATGCACGTAAAGAGAAGGACAATCCATCGTCTAACGCGTGCCGATAAAAATGATATGCACTGCGCCACCGCTGCTGCGGTAGCAAACACGGTCAGAGTAAGAAAACGCCAGGAGAACTGAAACGTTTGCAACAACGGAACATGTTTCCAGAGGAAACCGGACCAGCCTGTCGTCATCCATATAGAAAAAAGGCACACGATAACAATACCGAACGACAACCGGCTTTGTTCACGACGTATGCCGTTACGCCATACGATTCCTACCAATCCTACAATACTTAACCATTGCAGTACTCCCACTTGTTTCGAAAAATCATTTCCGCCACCATAATTCCACGGAGAATAGAATAACTGAGATAACGGAACGAATCGCTGGAGAACTTCTCCTGCGGTTACGATATACCGCAAGGTATACTTTCCTTCGAGCAAAGCAGGAATCCAGAAAAATGCGGAGAGGGCCATACCCGCAGACAGCGCGGCAAATATCCACAACAGAAAACTCTTTGGTCTGTCCGAATGATACTTCGCCAAATATAACGAATAGAGAAGTACCACAGGAAGCACCATCAGACTTACTGCATTGTGTGATAGCACTAAACCTGCAACTCCCCCTGAGATACATAACAGTTGAATAAACTGAGACTGTTTCTTATGTGCGGATAGCCACAAGCCAAACAAAATTAAGGGCGGGAAAATAAAAGCCACATGTTCGCCAATTGCTCCACGGACATACAAATCCACGAATCTGTACGGTGCAAATCCGTAAGCAATCGCTCCTGCGAATCCTGCTGCATTCCCCCATTGTCGCCTCGCCCATACATAGAACGTCAGAATACTCGCAACGTATGCAAGCCCGAATACCATTTTGGTACTATCAACAAAACTGAGTCCTACCAACCGGAAAAAAACCGCCACATACGAAGGGAGTGGATAAAGAAACATGAGTACCGGGTGACCAAATCCCCAATTTAAGTCTCCTCCCCAACGCGGTATAAGATTTCCCTCCATAAAAGACCGGAAAAAATTTGCAATTCTGACCACATGATCCTGTGCATCGTGCGTTACCGGTAAGCCCGGCTGTAATAGTGAAATTACGGGTAAAAAAGAAAGGAGTAAAAGTATGAATAACCCTATTTTTCGTGAGTTCATAATGTTTTCACAACCACTCGCGTTTGTCCTGCTAAGTTTGTAAATTCCCTTACGGTTGTTCCGCCGTTAAAATCCTGCGGATTCCCAACGTACAGGACATCCGGCTCCATTTTTTCACCCGGATGTAACGGCCTAAATTCGTATTTTCCGATACTATGTTTTTCGGCAAATCCGCCACTGACGGTACCTCCCATTTTCAGATACATTTTTGGATCATACTTTCGGTTAAACAGATAAAACATATAGGACTGGTACAGCGCGTCTTCATTCGATACCACTATGTGCTTATACCCGTCTTCCAGTTCAAATACAACGGGCAGGGCTTGCGACAAGGGGAATTGAAACGAGTCTGACTGCGTCACGGGAAATACGCGAAAATAATTTGTATTAAACGATATTATGCTTGCCATAACCGCTACCGTTAAACCGATAATCACCGGCCATTGAATACGCGCAATGAGATAAGCCGCTGCGTAAGCAGAAAAAAATTGCCATAACGGCAGAAACGTCAAGGAACGCATTGCGTGAGGAGCCTGAGTGGTAATGGCTGCCGGTACTGCCGCAGACAAAAACCATACTGTTACAAACCACTTTAATTTGCCCGGAAAGGGTGATTTTAGGAACAGCCATATACCGATTACGATAAACGGAAACTCCCATACGTACAGTAATCCGAGGTTCGGAACCTTATGGCTTTCATGTTGGCCACCGAAAAATAACCAGCCGATATTAAAATGTGAAAAATAATTTCCCAAAAATATTTTTAGTGATGAAAATTTCGGGTAAGCAAGTAACTGTCCCACTATATTCCCCTTTGTTTTTGCTGCCACGAAATTCTGACGATCCCGTGCATAAATCGGATTTCCCTCGGTAAATGCGGATGTGGCGGTATATCGCAGCATTCCCTGTTTGCTCAAGGATTGTACGGTCATTGGCGTTACTAAAATAAACCCTACCAACAATGAAATGATTAATTCGGTGCGTTTAGTCTTCCACAATTCGCGAAGAAACAACATACCCAATGCTAAAAGAACCAACGGTACAACTACTTTTTCACTCTGATAGCTATAGAACGCTAAACCGAAAGTACAAGCAGAAAGGATTAACCACCCAAAACGTTTCGTACTAAGGGCGCGGAAAAATACCAGAATCGATATAATTACGGATGCTAATCCTAAATTTACTTCATGACCCAACCGGGAGAGATATATATGCCACGGGGATATTGCCAGCAATAAGGCGGTTCCCAATGCTGCTTCTTCTGCAAATCGTTTTGTCTTTACCTGCTGCCAGTAAAGCAAGAACCACGTTTTAACAATCATATATGATCCCCAAATACTTGCTAACGACAAGAGAACTGAGGGCAACCGTACAGCTAACGGTGTTAATCCGAAAACAGCGACCATCGGCGCTACTGCGTAGACATACAGGGCCGGACGAAAATCGTCATATGCCCGCAATATGATGGGATACCGGGTACCAAACTCATCCATTCCGGTCCTTAAAATGGAATAGGCATTATACCCTAACGAAACCTCATCTAAAGAAGGACTGGGAGGAACGTGTTCTATAGCATACAGCCTCAGCAATAATGCACAGAAAAGTACAATCCAAATACCGTGCTTCCGTATCGCTGCGAAAAACTGTTTTTGCATAAGGGTTAACGGTCGGCAATAATTATCGCTTCTTTTCCGTCCAGATAATAAATCGTCTCCAGCCGGCTTCCGCTAATTTCATTCGGTGTACCGATATATAATTCGGTCCCGTCACGTTTCTCCTGCTCCCAATGAATCGGTCTGAATTCGTACTTACCGAATGCATTCCTGACCTCTGCAAATCCCCCGGACTTAGTCCCCCCATTAGACAGATATAAAACGGGATCATATTTCAGGTAAAAAAGGAAAAACATGTGAGGTTGTTCCAATTTCGTAGACACGATTATTTTCTGATACGCATCGTAGTGCTGCTGTGTATAAAGTACAGCCTGCCTATACCCATACTGCCAATAAGGAGAATATTCCCTGTTTAACTGCCGGAAATACATATAAAGATAAAAGACAAGATTAAATACTATCGCGATTACAACGCCAAGCGTCATAACGCGAGTTATTGGGGAACGATATGTTTGAATCCGACGCCAGGCATACACGATTCCGAATGCCGTAAATATCTGCCATACAGGTAAAAAAACCAATGTCCTAATAGCATGAGGTAACTCCGTTGTCGGTGAAGCGGCAACCGGCGCAAGCAGCAACCAACCGAAAAGCAAAGAGCGTAATATTTTCCCTTTATGAAAGACCCACAACATTCCCAAGAATAGAAATGGCAATTCCCAAAGATACAGTAAACCATTATCGGGAGCATGATGCCTGGCATTATCTCCGGTCAGAAATAACCAACGCAGTGAAAAATGGGATACATATCCTTCCGCCAATGTTCGCGCCCATACCAGACGTCTGTTATCGAGCAACAATCCGATTCTATTACCGGCTTTCTGATCTGCGTCCAATTTTTCTACACTATTTGCCAATAATCTGGTCTGATCGGAAAGTGAACTGGTTCCGCGTAAACGTGTTAAGGCCGTCGTATCAAAAATAACCGGTATCAAGGGCGCTATGACCAATATACCAACAACAAACGCACCTAGTATGAACTTAAGGTTAACCCGACGAAGTTCATGCCAAAAAATGCCGCCGAGTAACAATACCAGAAGCGGTGCAAATATCCGTTGGCTATGATACGCGTAGAGACTTAAGGCAAATAAAGCAGCACTCCCCAATAACCAACGAGGCGACCTAAATCCCCGCAACAACGTATATACTCCCAAAATATTTAACGTAACGCCGGTATTTGCTTCAAATGCTATTCGCGAAAATTGAATATGCCAAGGAGAGATTGCCAATAGCAATGCACTCAGATAGGGCATGGCCCGAAACTCTTTCTTTTCGTTTGTCCTCCGCAGCAACTCTCCGGTCATGAGAAAGACTCCCCAAATTGCGAACATTCCCATCACCACGGACGGCAACCGTACAGTCCAAGTATCCAGACCG
Organism: uncultured Gammaproteobacteria bacterium; assembly: GCA_964629685.1. Taxonomy (GTDB): domain Bacteria; phylum Patescibacteriota; class Microgenomatia; order UBA10105; family UBA927; genus CAZVTT01. The sequence goes on along the minus strand of CAZVTT010000001.1, from coordinate 786,030 downwards.
AAAATAGCTACCGACGGTATCGTCAGGTACATATAGAGCGGTGGTTTATAATCATCAAACGAACGCAACGTACGCGGAAACCAGATACCGTATTCATCTCTTCCGGTTTTTAGTATTGAATACGCGTTATATCCTAAGGCAGCTTCATCCCAATCCGGGCTGGGCGGAACTGATCCCAGTTGCCAAATCCTTAGCATAAAACCTATACATAAAATTCCCAGAATTAACCGATTTTTAGTTAAAAATGTTTTCATATTAATCAAACAGGACTAAAACAGGGTTGCCGTTTAATAGCCTAACGGTAGTTAACACGTGTGCTCCCGACGGAACCTGATCAGGAGGCAGTATGTAAAGCGTATCCGGTTCAAATGCCGGAGCTTCTTTTACAAAACGGTATTTATCAAACCTAACCACGTTATAAAAACCCGCCGCATCAAAAAATGATTCTTTATCAGCAATAAACTTCCGCGGATCAAATTGAGAATAAAACAATACGTACATATATGCCCTGCCTATCCGCTCGGAAATCACTACGTGTTTATATGACGATACCAGCGGAAAAGCATTTTGGAGTGCTTCCTTATACCCGTATTGCCACTCCCCTGAATATTGCCGCGGGTAGTGTTGGTAATAGTTATGTATGTAAAAAATAATATTCCCGAACCAAAGTCCCAGGCAAAGTAGGATTACGATGTTACGGCGGATACGCTGACGTACGGACACCCATACCGAAAGAACTCCTCCTGCAATAAATAACTGCCAGACGGGTAAAGAATTTTCTATCCGTAAAGCATGGGGAGTTTCACGAGCTGTTGCAGCAGGAATAATGGCCAGCAGTAGCCATGTCAGCAACAATATTCCGCTCTTTCTGGCGTGAAGTATCCACCAGAACAAACCGACTATCAGAAAGGGGGCTTCCACCATATAGAGCTGACCCACATCCTGAATGGAAAATTTTGGATTACCATCACCGCGGATAAATAAAAACCAAGGTTCAAAGTGATCAAAAAAATGTGTTAGATAACTTCTGGCATATCCGATCCTTCTGTTATTCAGGATAGAACTGAATATTGAATTCCCGTCTGCAGCAATCCGTTCATTTGCCGTGATAACGACGGAACTATCCGAAAAAATATTCACCTCCGTAAACCTCAATCGTGCCTGAGGCGATAACAGGTGAGGTATAAGCGGAACTAAAAAAACAAATGCCAAAACCATTCCCACTAACCAATTTTTTTTGGATTTTACTATCTCCAGCCGAAGCGGATAGAGCAATACAACACCCAAAAGCGGAACCAAATAACGGGCGCTGTTAAAGGTATACATGGCCAATACAAACGGTATCCAACACCAGTATCGCCAGAAAATGGCTGAGCGGGCACGCAGGATAGCATAAACACCAAAGGCCACCAGTGTTGTGGCAATGTTAGCCTCAAAGCCCGCCCTGGATAAATTAATATGCCATGGCGAAAAAGCCATCACACCGGTCGCGATCAGACCTAAATACTCTGCCTGCGTTTTATCTGAGTACAGTTGTTTTACTAACGGAAATATAAGCACGACTAATGCAATACCGAACAGCGCCGACGGTAAACGGACAGCCAATGCGTTTAATCCAAATACAGATACGAACGGAACGGTAATATAGATAGATAGCGGCGGTTTATAATCTCCGTACGCTACAAAGGTGTCCAGTGGTAATATTTTCCCGTGCTCATCAGCGCCTGTCTTAAGAATACTATATGCGTTGTACCCGATTGAGACTTCATCCCAGGATAATCCCGGAGGATTCTGCGAGATCCCATAGATCCGCAATATTGCGGCAACGAGCACTAACACGAACCAAATCAGCAGGAATCGTCGTTTCATGTCGCATTCTCCCGATACTCATCTGCCTGTTTTAGCAGTGCCAAGCCTAAGAGTTGTGCAACAACTCCGACGTGGCTGTTGTTAAAATACCGGCTGAAATACCAAACGATACAGAGAAATAATCCGTATACAAATAGCGCGGTTGATACTTTGGGTTGTTTTTTGAGCCGCCATATGCCAAATCCGAGAACGGGGAGCCCGCAGAGTATCTGCCAGATAGTAAATGGATAATAATCATGTATTGAACGGATAAAACCCAACGAGTGCAAAAGCATTCCGAACCCGTAACCTGATACGGGATAACTGGTTGCTAAATTCGCACTGCCGCTTAAATAAAATACCGTACTCGCGAAAAAAGCCTCCGCATCCCAAAGCAAAAACGGCGTCACTAATGCTAACACAACTATTCCGGTAGCAATAACGGAGCGAATAACCGTTTTACGGGAATTACTTTTTAACCACAGTAAAACAAAAAAAATGGGGGTCGCAAACCAGATGGTTTGCTTACTTAAAAATGCCAGTCCGAACACGATTGCCGATGAAATATACCGTTTGCTATCCAACAGAAAAAATGCCAACAGCATCCAGAACAATGCAAACGCATCACTGCGGCCTTCAATAAAATACTCCACTATGCCGGGAGATAACGCGGTCAAGATAATTGCAAGTACACCCAATTCACGGGTATGGAACCAACGCCACAAGATATAGAGTGTACCCAAGAGACACAGCAAAGATACCATTCTTCCGTCGAAGTAGCCGAATAACCGGTTAGCAGGAACGTAAACACTAAAGGGGAAAAGTAAATACCACGGCGGCATGACAAAATGATATAGTGCAGGATTTACGGCAGCTTCACCCATCTCGTCATATTTAAAACTTTCGACCGGCGTACCGAAATAGGTTTCTTTATACGGATTCTTCCCCGTAACCAGATAGCGCATGGCAGCTTCCTGCTGCAAAATAATATCGTGTACACCCCAAACGGGAGCAACTCTGTGCCTATCCGCTATTGATGTCCACGTGATTCCACCGATAACTAAAGTCAAACTAACGACCAAAATAACATTCCTGATACTTTGAACGGGTAATTTTTTTTCAATTTGTTTTCGGAAAAACGCCAACGCACAATTACCCACCCACAGTACAAACAAAACACCAAATAGCCAGTATGGAGTTCCCTCAACGGGAAGAATCCTGTATTTCATAACCAGGGGAAATCCCAAAGCAAATAAAAGGATAGCATTGAGCGCAAAAAGATGCTCCATAGCAGTTATATTGTACTAAACTTACCCGCCCGATGACACGGGCTTTACGCGTTGATATTGATAAATAGTGTACATGGGACCGTTTAGCGTACTGGTATATTCCCAATCATCAAAAAATATCTCCGGATATCTCCCGCTGCAATGATGATCAGAGCACATAGTATTAAGTATTCGGGGTCTTTCAAGTTCCTCATGAGTCGGACACGGTAATTGCTCGCACACGAGAAACAATATCGGATAACTTTTATCCGTAATATGAACCGGACTTACCTTAAACAATCGGAAATAAAACCGATAATGAAAATCGGAAAAAGAACGACTTTTCGTTAGGGTAAAAGAAAAGGGTCTATTTGCAGCCGCTGATATCATCCGCTGTGTACTTTCGGATGTACGGACAATATCGTCAGGATACTGGTGTGGACGCAAATTTCCTATACCCAACCAAACAAGCAGCAATACTCCTACAGACCAGAGCGTAGTTTTTCCGAAACGGGAACCGACCTCAGAAAAAACAAAGCCAGCGATTATAAACGGAATTGGTAACAAAAAATAAAAATAGTGACTGAACATGGGTCCACTATATCTGGACATAGCCAATATCCCCACGATATAGACACACGCAAAAATCTTACCCCAGCGACTACCACGCATCACGGCAATGGCTAAAAATACGACCTGCAACAGCCATACCGGTACATTCCGCAGGAAAGGAATAACGTTACGGAACAGTTCCAGGGAAAATCCGTATGCTACCGCAGGCTCAGAACGCAACGAGTCGGATACCGGACTACCCTCACCCAGCCCCATTAATAACAATTCCCGAATATTGGGGAAATTATTTATCCACTCGGAGTAAAGAAACGGAAAAAGCGATAGCAAAAAACCAAACCCCCATAATCCGATGCCATATACAATATGTTTTATCCGAATACGTTTATGAATGCTCTTCCAGAGAAATACCTGTGCTATGACAAGGCACCCGCTTACAATCAAGGTCGTGTAATGTAATTGGACCAAACAGCCGGCCATTAATCCGGTTAGCACAGCGTACCGGTATTGCTGGGTATCCCGCTGTTTCAGCACCGTATAGATCATTAACGCAACAAAAAACGGTATGGCGGTTGGATTCCACATCATCCGGCTGGCGGTCACAATCGCAGGGGAGATCGCATAGAGTCCGGCAACAATAAGACCCACATCCCTGCCGCATAATCTTTTGCAGACTAGATACAGTAACCAAACGGTTAATACGCCTACGGCAGCGAAGAACACGGATACGAAAATGGGATTAAATCCTGAAAGGATTAACCACGGTGCAATAAGATAGTAGTAAAGCGGTCCAGGCCGGATACCCAAACTTACAGTTGGTCCCACCAAAGGAAGTATTTTCTGTTGCCAGGCGTCCAGGATAACGACCGCGGCACTTCCCTGATCACCGAGGAACTCCATAGCCCGACCGATATGCCATAAACGCAAAAATGTAGCTATGGATAGGATTGTAAGCAGTATCCAGTTTCTCTTTATCCCGTTGATAATTTGCGTGCCTGTCATGTGTAACACCTCTGTTATAATACGGCTATACGCACACGGAAGCAAAATCCAAATTTATACCACATGAATCGTCTCCACAATAGCCGTTACTATTTACTCATTATTATTCTCTCTCTTTTACCGTTTATAGGCATTTTTTTAAATCCCCTGCTCCCGCATACCAGTGACGGCGGCGTTCAGATTCCGAGAATGGCGGCTTATTATAAAGCGCTGGCTGACTTGCATATTCCAGTCAGATGGGCGGGAGAGCTAAATTATGGATACGGAATGCCGCTTTTTGTATTCATATACCATACCGCATTTTTAATCGCGGCACCGCTCATAGCTGTCGGGGTGCCTCTCGTAACCGCTTTTAAAATACTGTTGGCATTGAGTTTCCTCGGAGCGGGAATTTTTATGTTTCTGTTCGGGAAGGCTTTTTACGAGGACAACCGGAAAGCGCTTATACTTACCGTTTTTTACCAATTTGCCCCGTACAGACTCATAGAAATTCTGGTACGGGGAAGCATCGGCGGGATATATGCGTATACGTTTTTTCCGTTAATTTTGTACGGACTCACGAAACTCACGAAAAAAATTGAATTTAGCGCCGTACTCATAACCGCTTTAGCCACCGCATTTATGATTATTTCCCACAATTCCCTGGCTCTGGTTTTTTTCGCACTTTGCATTTGGTGGCTGCTCCTTTTCAGCCCTTCAAAAAAGCATACCGCTGCCGGTGCGTTATCGTTAAGTCTCGGACTATGTATGGCCGCCTGGTATTGGATACCGGCACTTGCAGAACACAAATACACCTACGGCGATTTATTTATGAAAGATTTATTTAAAGTAAATTTCCCACGCTTTATAAATTTCTTTATTCCCAATTTATTTGATGACAAATCCTTACGGGTTTCGGAGATCTCAGTACACATCGGCTTATTTCACACGTTTATACTGATGATAGGTTTGTTTCTATTAACCAAATTCAAAAAGCTGGATCGGTTCACAAAAAAAATTCTGCTTTTTTCCCTGATACCTACATTGACCGCATTGCTGTTTATGCATCCCATTACCATTCCGGTCTGGCAAAATATTAGCTGGCTCAGGCAGTTTCAATTTCCCTGGAGACTTTTGGCTGTACTTACATTCACCACCGCGTTTTTGAGTCCGTTACTGTTTCATTTTCCCCGCATGCATAAACAGAAAGTACTATTCGGCATTTTAGGAATTACGGTTCTGGCAACAGTTTTTTACTGGCAACCGACACAGGGATATGACAGGGTTAACGAGTCGGATTTCTGGAACTATCCGTTAAATACTACGTACTTCGGCGAAACTGACGTCATTTGGTCTGCCGGCCCGGCCAAAGGATACCCCCCGGAACGAATTGAAGTCATTGCCGGAAAAGCCGGAATTTCCTATTTTTCCCAAAAGACACAACTCCAGCAATTCACGGTGACTGCCGATGGCGATGCCAGGTTGGTAAGTCACACTCAATACTTTCCCGGTTGGCGGGTTAAAATTGACGGACAAGTAACGCCTATTGAGTTCCAGGATCAGAATTGGCGCGGAGAAATTACCTTCGCAGTTCCCGCAGGAACACATCATGTGGAGATAACATTTGGTGAAAGTAAAATACGGGCAGTAAGTGATGTCATATCAATATCGAGCATCGTCATATTACCATTCATCTATATATTTATGAAAAAACGTTCACATTCCCTTCACCATGCAGCTTAAAGTACTTATCCGCTGGCTTCCGATATGCACGTTTATAGTTGTTTGCGCTGCCTACTTTTATAAAAGTATTTTCCTGGGATTAATTCCCTTCCCGGGAGATATCTTACTTTCAGAATATAAACCATGGCAGTCATATTCTTATAATGGCTATACAGCAGGTTCAATTCCGAATAAAGCCCAATATTTCGATACCGTACGACAGATATACCCATGGCATGCACTTGCTGCAGACATCTGGAAGTCGGGGAATATACCGCTGTGGAATCCTTATAATTTCTCGGGAAGTCCGCTCCATGCAAATTCACAATCTGCCGTATTTTACCCATTTCACCTGCTGTATATTTTATTCCCCACGGTTATTGCCTGGACAATTTTGGTTATAGCCCAACCGGCGTTAGCCATGCTATTTACGTATATGTTTCTTCGATCACAAGCACTTACCCGCGTTAGTGCCGTGTTCGGTGCTGTCGCATTCGGTCTTTCGTTATTTATGACCGTCTTCTTAGAATACAACACGATTGGCCATGTATTCATGTGGCTGCCGCTCGCGTTTACGGCAATAATCCGACTAAAGGAAAAATCGAGTGTCCGCTGGTCTATCGTTTATATTACCGCGTTAACTATGTCCGGACTTGCAGGACATTTACAAATTTTTGTCGTATCTTTGACTGCAATTCTGGGATATATGGCAGTTACACTCAGAAATTCCAAAACCGTATTGATCAGGCAGATACTCTTAACGACAATCGGGTTGGGTTTGATTTCTTTTCAGTTAATCCCGACAGTTACGTTACTGGGCGAATCTGCTCGGGTCAATCAACCGTACAACTTCCTGATAGAAAACCTTTTAATCCAGCCAAAGCAAATTTTTATGCTTTTTTCTCCGGATATATTCGGTAATCCGGCCACCAGAAATTACACCGATCCGGGATCTTATCCCGGTAAAGCCATGTATGTGGGTCTGATTTGTTTATTTTTTGTACATCTGGCGTTAAGAAATAATAAGCAATCGGGAAACACCAAATTTTTCGGCGGCATGGCCATAATTTTATTATTACTTGTAATCCGCACACCCTTTAGCGAATGGCTCTACCGTATCCCCATACCGTTAATATCTACCAGTTCCCCGGCAAATATGATTTTTTTGCTAAGCTTCGCACTGGCGGTCTTAGGAGCTCACGGATTTGATACATGGATACGGAAACCTAAGGAAAAACCCCTGTATTCATCCGTGATATTTATAATTATTTTAGGATTAATTTTTGCCTTGGGCATAACTAAATATATTGCTATCGTAAAAAGCATGTGGATTTTTTCTGCGGGTGTATTTACTCTACTCATGCTTTCGGTATTTATTCTACCCCGATTTATAAAAAAAACATGGATAATTGCGACGGTTCTTATATGTATTCAAGCAACCGACTTATGGTATTTCGGACAAAAATTTAACCCTTTTGTTCCCGCATCATATATTTATCCGCCTACTGCCGTCATAAACTGGCTGAAAGATAAGGCGGGGTACGAACGATTTTGGGGTTATGGCTCTGCAGGGATAGAAGCCAACTTTGCAACTGCATTCCGACTCTATTCTGCAGAAGGGTACGATCCCCTTTATCCGCGATCATACGGTGAATTGTTAGGTGCTTCCCGCAACGGAATTCTTTTGCGGAATTTTGACACTGCTACCCGTTCCGATGCCCGAATAGCTCCGGGATTCGGAAATACCGACATTGCAGAAAATGCCGCCCGGCTTAAAATTCTCGCCATAACCGGTACCGGATATATTCTGGACCGGATAGAAAACGGAACGGATCAAACCAGCTACCCGCCATCTCAATTTTCGCAAGTTTATGACCAGGATGGTTGGCGTATATATCAGTTTCGGAAGAGTGTTCCTCGGGTTCAATTTGTTTCTACAATTCAACCGTACACGAATAAGGAAGAATTCGAAAAAATATTTTTCAGTGATGAGTTTAACCCTTTAACAACTGCGTTGGTAGAGCATCCGGAAGTTACGGAATTATCACCTTATGACGCAGCGGATTCGGCATCGATTAGCATGTATTCACCGAATAAAGTCACGATTCAAACTCAAAGCACCGGCAATAAATTTATGGTATTTTCAGATTCGTATGACCCGGGATGGATTGCCACAATAGATTCGGAGAGTGTACCGATACATAAAACCAATTACACATTCAGAGGATTATATGTTCCGGAAGGAAAACACCAGATACAATTTGAATATAGACCGGTGTCCTTTTATATGGGACTCAAACTGTCTATGATCAGTGTATTAGGGTTACTAGCATACGGTTATTATATATATGCAATCGGGAAACGACGGCATCATGAATAAACACTTCTGGGTATTGGGATTGGTGGTTTTTATAGCTGCCTGTATTCGATTTTACGCTCTGGGAACAATTCCTAACGGACTCTATCAGGACGAAACTGCCATCGGATATAACGCATATTCCATTCTGGAAACCGGAAAAGACGAGCACGGCGTTTCTTTTCCGCTCTACTTTACATCATTCGGTGACCAGAAATTACCGGTATACATATATACCGCAGCGATTTCAATAAAGCTATTCGGTCTAACCCCATTTGCAGTACGCTTCCCTTCCGCATTATTTGGGGTGCTTACCGTCATACTCATGTATGTATTGGTCACTAAACTCACAAAGAAAAAAAACACAGGTCTGATTGCGGCTGCAATACTGACAGTAAATCCCTGGCATATACATTATAGTAGAGCTACCTTCGAGGTCAGTATCGGATTATTTTTATTGATGACAGGTTCATGGGCAATGATGAAAGCCTTTGAGCACAAGCGCGGGTGGTTATGTATTAGTCTGCTGTGTTTTGTATTGGGACTATATACGTATAATCTGACCAGAATGTTGGCTCCGTTGCTGGCAGTTTTTTCTTTTATATTCCTAAAACGAAATCAAAAAACACCGGGAAAAGGTGAATTACTCATCGCAATATTACCGACGTTAATCCTCTTGCTGCCATTCGTATTGTCGTTCCGGTCATTGGGGGGAGTAACTTCCGCACAAGGAACGCTGCTAACCTCAAGTGCGGTCGTGCAAGCACCGTTAATAGAATTGAGAAGTTTTGCTAACACGCTTCCTAAACCAATTCCGCAACTCTTTTTTAATTCATATCTGTTGAATGGTATGCAATTTTCTAAAAATGTCGCGAATTATTTGTCTGTGCCTTTCTTTTTTATAACCGGATCAACACATGGCAACCATGGAATTTCTACTACCGGACAATTCTATTTATTCGAAATAGCAATCATGTTGATAGGGCTATGGGTTTGGACGAGAAAGAGAGAATCCTGGATGATCTATCTTTCCGGTTGGGCGGTTATTACCGTTGGTGTCGCCAGCTTAACCCGCGAAGCACCGCACGCGACCAGAAGTTATTTCTTGCTATTTCCGCTTACGGTCGTGCTTGCAACCGGCTATGAGACACTCCTTTCGTATGTCCGTAGGAGTCCGAAAATGATTAAAGTCGGTTTATCACTTATAACATTAATACTATTCACGCTTAGCGGTATTCACTATTTCATGTCTTACACCATCAGATTTCCGGTAGTGTATGCACCTGCTTGGCGAGCCGAAGACCCTGCTTTAGCAGCCTTTCTTCTTACCAGTAGCATTGAGTACGACAAGGTTATCATAGACCCGGCGGCAGGAATTCCCTATACTTCAGTACTGTTTTACCTGCATGTTCCACCGGCATCATTTCAGGACACGGTTTTGAGAGGAAACGCGGATGAGGAAGGATTTATTCCGGTTTTAAAATTTAATCAATTTGAATTCAGAGCAATTGACTGGGACCACGACATGAAACAACCACGGACGTTACTGGTTACTACACCGGATAATAAACCTAAGGATGTTACACCGCTTAAAACCGTATACTACCCCAGAAAGCCGGTTGTATTCGCCGTAAAGCAAACCATAGTTCAATATCCGGTTGAGGATATAGCATTTGTGCTCGTAAATTCCCGCCCGTAAGGTATGGGTCGACCACCTCAAACCCGTCACTGGTGCATAATCCTGCTCATAATACTCGGAGCGTTTACCGTGCCGATGCTTAATCCGGGTATACCGAAATCACATGACGGTGAAGTAAATATTGCCCGCTTTGCTGCCTATGATAAAGCATTTGCCGACCGCCACATTCCTCCCCGATGGGCAGGAGATTTAAATTACAGGTTTGGCTCTCCGGTGTTTAATTTTTTCTATCCTCTACCGGGATATTTATCAGCCGCAATTTCCCCACTGGGATTATCGTATGAAAACAGATTTAAGATACTTATCTCGGTAAGTTTTATATTGGCAGGATTACATTTTTTCTGGTGGATGAAGCAGCATGTCGCTGACGAGTACGCATTTTTAGGGGCATTAATTTATGGATTACTACCCTACCATTTCCTGAACCTGTATATCCGCGGTGATATCGGAGAATTGGTGGCACTGGCCGTAATACCATTAATTTTCCTGAGTGCAGACCGAAACTCGAAGCGAATATCCGCCTTCTCATTCTCAGCCCTGTCGGGAACAACAGCACTACTGATTCTGGCGCATAACGGAATAAGTCTTATTTTTTTGCCGGTCATAATCCTTTATACGGCTGTATCTGCCGGGACAGGAAAAAAAGGATTCGGAAATTTTACTGCGGTATTATTTGGATTAGCACTTGCTTCTTGGTTTTGGCTCCCGGCCCTCACGGAACAGAAATATACTCATGCTGCTCTATTTATCGGTGACATGTATAAACAAAATTTTGTTACGCCAATACAGCTCATCTGGTCAACATGGGGAAATGGCGCCGCTGTCGCAGATCCGCAAGGCCTGTCGCCGCAATTAGGAATACTACCAGTATTATTGCTGATACTCTCCGTCTTTTATTTTAATCACCGCACCGCTCATTCGAAACGAATACTTTTTTTCCTGGGAATAACCACAATCGCGTTGTTTATGATGATTTCAAGCTCCTCATCCATATGGAGAGCATTACCTATGTTACAAAAACTACAGTTTCCTTGGAGGATGATGGCACTTGCCTCATTCGCGGCTGCCTGCGCAATTACGCTCTCCCTGCCAAAGTTCGGACGCCGAACCGTAATACTGTGTCTATTACCACTCGTATGTTTATTTTCCTTACCGATGGCTACCGCAATACCCGAAGTCATTACGCATTCGGATGAGTATTACAAATCATATAACGGGCCAACTGATTTTCACGGACAGTCTTCTACGGTATGGAGTGCAGGAAACCCCGCAGCACCCCCCGAACATGCGCTGCAGGTAGTTGAAGGAAATTCGGAAATACGAGAACTTTATCGTTCGACGATAGAACACCGGTATTCCATACATACCACTTTACCGTCAAAACTCGTCGAATCAACACTCTATTATCCCGGTTGGACTGTTACGGCAAACGGTATTCCGGTACCTATTGAATTTCAGGATCCTGCAGCCAGAGGGTTAATTACATTTCCCTTATCATCGGGTGAATATTCCGTTAGCATAAAATTTGGGGAAACTAAATTCCGGACGGCTACCAACCTCATTTCTGTTTTTTCTATCGGAGCATGGTGTATGATATTGGGAATCGGAATTATTAAAACATTACGTGTTCATGAAACGAATTAATATCGGCATTATTTTACTTGCTGTTGCCATACTCCTGGGTGGCGTTATCCGTTTTCATGAGCTGGGTCATATCCCCGCGGGTCTGCATAGAGATGAAGCGTTTTTGGGCTACAATGCCTATTCACTGCTCAAAACCGGAAACGATATGACCGGGGCGCGCCTTCCTTTGCATTTCCGGTCTTTCCTGTATAGTCCCGGTGGCTACTCATATCTTTCTATTCCTTTCATCGCGGTGTTCGGATTATCCGCGTATTCCGTTCGATTTGCCTCAGCATTATTCGGGTCCTTAAGCATTTTGCTTGTCGCATTAATCGTATTCCAATTTTCTACCCTGCAGCACCGGAAGGCGGTAGGAATACTGGGTGCATTTCTGTTGGCGGTTTCTCCATGGCACATAAACCTTTCGCGTACGGCAACCGAACATATACCGGTATTATTTTTTATTCTGCTGGGAGTCTGGTTGTACCGACGCGGTCTTAGTTCAAAACGAATTTCACTAGTACTATTGGCATTTGCCAGTTTTGGCATAACTCTGACTATGTACCAAGCACCCCGCATATTTTTGCCTCTTTTTCTTCCGGTATTGCTCTGGAACTTTCCTGAAAAAAAACGAATACATAGCAAAACCTGGTTGCTTTACACGTTGTGTATCGTAATTCCGGTCGTCATTATTTTTAAAATGCCCAACTTGGGACTACGCATCCAAACGGTAAGTGTGTTCGCGTCACAGGGCACACAGCTGATGCTCGACGAAGCCATCCGCGAAGACGGTGTAATGAAAATACAACCGATTGTTTCCCGGCTTTTTCATAACAAACTAATAGGCTATGGGCAAGCGGTAATCCAAAATTATTTTGATCACTTTACCTATAAATTCCTTTTTACGGATGCTGGTTTTCCCGACCGATACAGGGTGCCCGGTGCCGGCCTGCTCTATATTTTTGAACTACCGCTTATCCTCCTGGGACTCATCACCCTACTCAAAAATAAATCGCCCGATACAAATGTAATATTCGGCTGGTTACTACTGGCCCCTATCGGAAGCGCGCTGACATTTGATGATATTCCGAACCTGCAACGGACAGTGGTGATGATCATTCCCATCGTAATCGGCACTGCACTCGGGATTAGCACTCTATGGGAAACCATAAAACGGATATCGCCCGGAAAAAGACGTATTCTGCTTACCGGTACGCTACTTATATGTTTATTTGGTTTTACTCAATACCTGCATCAGTATTACATCCACCAGGTGGTGCATAAACCATGGTATAGGATGGAAGGATACGCAGAGTTAGTCAAATCCATCAATCCGGAAATCCTAAAATATAATAGGGCGGTAATCACTAACCGCGAATCCGCACCCACAATATTCATGTTATTTTATCTGAAATATGATCCTGCTTTATTCCAACGTGAGACAGCCCAACTAGCTACCAACGATTTTGATCGGGTATCCTTCGGACCTTACACCTTTACCACGGATGATTGTCCGGTACGTATGGATACCGTTTCCGAACCAACAGGAAAAGTAAAAACACAACTAGTGGGCGAAACGAATATTCTGTATGTAAACGCCGGAACATGCACACGCGTGGACAGCCCGCTCATTACCTATGATAAAATCATACAACGAAGTGATAACAGCGCCGTGTTTCAAATCCTGCACCGCACGAAGTAGACACAGACAATACAGGATATTGCTTCAAATTAACGACTATTTCCTTTTTTGCGCAACTACTACCATATTATCCTGCACAGGCAACCAGAGCGGAATTTTCCCCAACCAATTCGATTTAACCTTTTGATACAAATATTTACCCAACCCGCTTTGTCCTGTTGTTCCTGCTAAATGCAGCACATACCGTAAACTCAACCATTTTCCTATACGGAACCATTGTGTGGGTATGAATTTCTCCCGTTCAAGTAGCGACGAAAGCGTTTGCTGGTTGAAAAAAAACAAATGCTGCGGCGGAATATAAAATGTCCAGCGTTTTTTTAATATTTTCGCAAGCCAGCTATTCGTATCCCCCGTTGCCAGAATCAAAATGCCGTCCGGTTTTAATAATTTGTACAACTGCCGTAGATCCCTTGCCGGATCAGCCAAATGTTCAAACACGTCAAATAAAGTGATGACGTCAAATTGCCCGGAAGCATACTTGGCAGTGTGGATCGTATATTTCTGAATACGGTCATCCCCAACTAACGCCCGGGCTTCGGTAACGGCATAATCTGAAGGGTCAAATCCATACGCATCAAAATTTTTAGAAAGCGCTAACTCTACAAAAAACCCTAGTGCACATCCCACATCCAACAACTTTCCGTTCGGCTTAACCTGCTCAATACGCTGAAGAAATTTCCGCATATTTCTTACAATCATAGCCTTATCATCTTTATAATCCACATATGCAACTTTAGTTGCGTCACCGGTAAAATACCCTTTCGCATAATGTTCTTCAACAAACTCGTCATAATTCTGACGCAAATCGGTTTGTGCCAAGGTGCACTCCCGACAACGATATATCCGGAAACCGTTTTTATTTAGAAACGGTTGCATTGGAGAAGAACAAAGATAACATTTCATAATAATGATTCCGTATTTACAACAATACATTGTACCCAGATAAAGCCGCCCGGACTAGTCCCATTTCGTACACGTTGGCAAATGACCGAGACAACTGTACACTACGGCTATGTCTAACGGCACATGCGAAGTTTCCCGCGGAGTTTTACACTATCAGCTTGAAGGAAAAGGAGAAACGTTGACTTTTGTGCACGGGTTCGGCATGGATCATAGATTATGGCAACCGCAAATAACCTACTTTGCCCAACAATTTCAGGTACTCACGTACGATTTACGGGGATTCGGTAAATCCTCCATTCCCGGATCACCGTATGCGCATCACGATGACTTAGCGCGGTTATTGGATCATTTGGGAATCACGCGCACACACCTTGTAGGATTATCGCTGGGTGGCGAAATAGCCATAGATACGACCCTCACCCATCCTGAATTCATAAGATCGCTGACACTGGTAAATTCATCGTTAGGCGGATATGCCAGCACCGTCAGCTGGAATGTACATGCCAGAGAAGAAGGAATTCCGAACGCCAAACATTACTGGCTGACTCATGAGGTATTTAGCGAAACCAGAAAACACCAGGAAGCCTATGAGCAACTCCAACAAATGGTACACGATTATTCCGGCTCGCACTGGATAGACGGAGATTTCCGGAAAAAATTATTTCCTAAAGCCATTGATCGGATTACGGAAATTGCCGTACCGACGCTAATCATTAAAGGAACAAATGATCTAACGTATTTCCAGGATGTTGCGAAAATTCTGGAGAGACGTATTGAACTCTCACGTACGGAAGAGATTACGGATGCGGGACATTTGGTGAATATGGAGCAACCTGCTACCTTTAACACTTTGCTGGTAGACTTTCTCGATACGTTATAAGGGAATTTCCCGATCGGGAATACGCCAGAATTGCTGCTGTAAGTGCCGCGAGTGAATAATTGCGGGAAGCAGAAGTACCGCCCAAAATAAGCCGGCAGTGAACCGCCAATCGAACCGAAATAATGCCTGAAACAAGCGGACAGGAAGCCAAAGGAAATGATCCCGGAAAATACCTGCGTCAGATAAATTCTTCCAGATAAAAATAAACTGATTCCGGTATGCCACCAGTTTTACATATTCAGGAGAAAACTCCCGTTTTATACTTCCCTTATCATGGTAATGATGTACTATACTGGTTGGCTCAAACCTGATTTTGTATCCGTTCTTTAACGCCCTGTATGACAAATCGATATCTTCCCAGTAAAACGGATTGTATAATTCGTCCATTCCGCCGAATTTTACCCATAACGACTTTCTGAATGCTGCGCTTCCTCCTGATACCCAGGCAGTATCCCGCAAATCCGATTCACCTTTCCGGTGAATAAAAAACCCTTTTGTCCATTTAGCCTTACCCCTGCCACGAGTAACGATACCTTCCTTTTCATGGCTTTTTTCCAGACTGCCGACCGCGAATACCTGCTCATCCTCCAGTACGGTCAGCAATGGGGACAAAAAACCTTTTTCCGGTACGACATCCGTATTTAACAAATACACTATATCCCCCTTGGCAGCTGTTACACCTGTGTTTACCGTAGAAGCAAAACCTGTATGTTCTTTCTTTTCTATAACGGTTATGCGGGTACCAATTTGCTTCATCCAGGAAACGGAATCATCCGTGGAATTATCATCTACAACAATGATCTCTGCACCGTCCGCTACGTCTATGACTTTCGGTAAGAATTGCCGTAACAACGAAATGCCGTTGTGGTTGGGAATTATTATGGAAACCGTTTGTTTTTTATTCATATTCCTGGCTTCGGACGAATACGTACATCATGCACTCCAGCCGGTACTACTATTCCCATAAATGCATAATTTGTCCGGTAAATGGTGGCAGGGTTCCCGTCTATGGTAACAGACCAGATAGGGTTATGCATTTCCGATATTACTAAAAATCTACTGTTCTGAGTTTTCGTTCTGACATGAAGTAGTTGCCCTTCATACGGAAGAATAACAGCTTCATCATCCGTGCCAGGTATTGCGTCTAAGCCTGCCGGATTTTCTTCTACCCAGGCTGTTGTTCCTGTAAATTCTGGCAAAAACAATTTTGCTAAAACATCTTCCCCCGGACCCACGCGCTTTACCGTGGCAGCAAAATATGCGCGGGGTAATGTGGATGTTAATTCATAGATTCTGGTAGTCCCTTCGCGAAATACTTCACTCAAGTTGGGAGTATTAATTTCCGTCAGAGACAATACATATTTCACATTTAGTAACGGGATAACAGGTGAGGTAACATTGCGGGGAGTAATAATCCGATTGTAACCATATGGTGGATTTACGTCGGCAGAACCCTTCTCCGAAGCGGCTATTAACCGTTCGTATCTGCTTAGATACAGGGGATCATATCCTTCTATACTTTCCAGATGGTAATATCCGGATATATTCGGTGCCAGGATTCTGTCATCTGTAGTCATTATCCTGAATGGTTTAGGCTGTAGCTGCAGAAAGGTAATCGCTTTAGATTCCGGATAAAAATACCGGGGATCCGTAAATGGTACGAATTTCCAACCCATCCGGTATAAATCCGCTAATGCCAACATAAATACCACCAGCACCAAACCGGAAAAAAATTTCCTATCATGCAGTCGTATACTGAACTGCGCTGCAATAAGCACCACTATCTCAATTAAAAATAATCCGGAAGGAATTACCATGTTTCTTTTGGTAACCAATATATTTGTCAAAAGGTCTCCGGATGCGTGACGCCCTGAAAAATAAATAAACCCCCACAACAATAGGAAAACTAAACTCAGTATGGCAACCGTCTTTTTGGGTATAAGCCGCAATTTCATCCATTCATCAAATCCGTATACCGCGAGTACCACAAGTGAAAGAGAAACGATAACCATCAACCGGGTAGGTTGCAGTACGGACAGAACCGGCAAATGCAAAATATAGAGCATCTCAGAACCGAACCATGGGAGCATGAATAACAAAGTTAACCCAAGTATGCTTCCCCAAAAACGGACAAACTGATTTCTCCTTGCTTGAAGTAACGCAGAAAGTGCAAATGTGAACGGAATCAGTCCTATATATCCGATAAATTCACCATAATTCCATATTCCCCAATAGTTTAATGTCGCAGGATTCCCGAAGAAATCCGGAGCTATAAACTGCACCAGATGTTGCCACGGTAAAAACCACCCTTCCTTTTGCCAATTCAAGAACTGATCAACTCTGCTGGATTGAGCCAGTAACAATCCCAATGGGATTAACTGAATAGCGGATATCAGAGCGGTAGAAACAACAACGGTGCCCAAGCCGATACTTAATCGTACTCTATTAATTTTATGTTTGCTTCTGTCTGCAGGAAAAAAAATAATGTAGCAAATAATAAGGACAATACTATACAACGCCATCTGGATATGGCCGGCAAACACCTGCAAAGTCATGATTCCCCCCAGAGCCAGAGCCGGTCCTGCCAGGACATTTACGTGAGATACCATTTGCTTAAGAAAGGATCCCTTTGGCGTGGGCGCATCTGCCGCTTTTCGCAGTATGTCGGCGCAGAATAGTGCTAACGGGATCCATAAAGTAACGTGATTAATAGTACCCCATGTAAGCCACGAAATATGAAATCCGCAAAACGCCCAGATTACACTTCCGAATGTAGCAGAAGCCAACCTAAATGATCGACCCCGCAGATAGACAAACATGAATAACGCAGCCATTAATGGCTGAAGGATAATAAGGATGGTCCAAGCAGTCGGAAACGGAAGCGCAAAAAAAACAATATTTAACGGATAAAATACCGCTGCCTGAATGTTTGCTGCCATGGGCATACCGGAAAAGGAGCTTGGATTCCACCAGGGTATATTGCCTTGTTTCCATTGGTCCACGGCTAACTTACGCCAAGGTATTTGCTGTCGGATCGGATCGGTTGTCAAAAAATTTTTAAACGGAACACCACGGGGGAACTGCTCCGCAAAAGTATCCCGATACGGATGATACAGACCAACCATAGCATCCGTCGGAATCGGCAATTTTCCCTGCACCCAGGTATCTTTAAAAAAGCCTAAGGCAGCAATTACCAATACCAATAAAGCAATATAATATTTTACGCGTTTTGTTATCATTTACCCTTCTATGAGTGCTGTAAATTGCCGCACCGTTTTCTCTATTCTGTAATCTTCGGACCGTAATCTGGCGGCTTTTGCCATAGGCTCCCAATCCGTACGGTTCCGATAAGCCGATGCCGTTATAGTTACTAATTCAGGAATAGTTGTCCAGGTAAACCCATCTATACCATTCCGGACAATTTCCTTCTGCCCTCCGCCGGAAAACACGCAGGGGATACAACCGGAAGCCATGGCTTCTACCGTAGTTATACCGAAATGTTCGGCCCTTTCGGGATGGGTATCCAGATTTTCACCATATCCTGCTGCATGCCAATAGAACAAGGAGGAAGCATATAACTTACGGAGCTCAGTAACCGGAATATTTGTTTTCAGGCTGATAGGATACCCGGAGGTCAAAGTGGAAATTTCCCGCACGTACGCTTCATCATCAGGTAATACCGCGCCGGCCAATACGAGTGACAAGGGAATACCCCTATGCCTAACATGCTTAAACGCCGTAATCATTTCTTCGTGCTTTTTTGCATTTTTTCCCCGGGTAAATCTGCCCACAGACAGTATTACCGGTTGTTTGGCTTCGGTAGCATACTCATGAATATTTATACCGGGGGTAATAACCTTTGCCTGTACGCCCCAGCGAACATCAATGTGTTGTTTTACGAATTCCGAATAACATACTACCGCTGTCGTTCTGTGAAGCTTTATTCTTTGGCCGAGCGAGACAGGACCCGGAAAAGGATACTGTGCTACTACTATCAATTTTTGTGCTAACGTAACGGGTATGCTTCCGTCAGTAACCCACAATATGGCGTCATAGTCTGCACTGGCAGAAAGTTTCCGTACCAGTGAATCCGTCCAGAAATTTGGGACAATCCGGATTTTTTCCGTAGCTAAACCAAACCGCACTCCTATTTTGGAAAGTATTGTGGAATCATTCCAAAAAACACTTACATCGTGTCGTTCTGCCAAAGCAGCCGCAACGGAAAGCAGATAGTATTCTCCACCGCCAAGCGTATTAAGATACGGATTATAGATGCCTATTTTCATACCATTGTTTTATCAACCCACCAAAAAGCAGAATCATCACCAATCCGGCTATCGGTAAACCATAACGGACACCATTCGGTTGGTACATAAATTCTACCGTCACTTTACCGGCGGGAACAGACACTGCCCGAAACGCATAATTTGCTCTATATACGGGAACGGGAACGCCGTTTACCGTCGCTTTCCATCCCTTTTCGTATACATCCGATAATACTAATACTTTCGGGACTTCAGATTCTGACGTGATGCTAACCGTGTTTGGCGAATACGACACTATTTGTGCCCTGCCGTTTCCCGTGGCCGGCGTTTGTGTTGGACTCGATTCCAATACTACAGTAGTCGCGTAATTAAACTCCGGTGAAAATACGGTAGTAAGAATATCTTCTTTCGCGCTTCTGACAAATATGTCCGAGGCCAGATAAACCCGGGGAAGCGCTTTAGTATTTTCATATACTTCATAATAGTCATCCGTGTACACCTGTCTATAATGATCAAACAGCCAAACAGGATAAGCCCAGGGACTTCTGCCATCACTCTTACGGTGAACCACGTACCGTACGCCGAGCATTTGTAGTACCTGCTCCGCATATAACCCATGCTTTTCTAAATTAACTACGGATCTGCCGGACTGTTCGTATTTGCCGGAACCTGCAGATCGGATAAATTCTCCATATCTCCCCTGGTACATGGCATCATATCCTTCAATCAGAGGAATATTAAAGCGCACACCGACTTCTCCACCGATATTTCCGAACACACGTTCATTTCCTACCCGCTTCGTTAAATATCCAAGCACTGCCGTTTCGGGATAGAAATATTCTTCCGGTTCAAACGGTAACCATTTGGTTACGTATCTGTACATTTCCAAAACGGAAATGATAACTAACAGGAGCAGTCCGATATTCCGCCATGCTTTCCGGGTATACGTAACGAAAAAAAGACAAACCAAACCCGTTATCATAGTTATTGACGGCAATATCAGATTCCGCTTTGCCACTGCCATTTTTTCCGCTTCCAACGGATGAAACACCAGCAATATTGTCCAAATAATGATCCACAAACCGCCTATCCCCCCGATAAACCACCAATAGCGTTTCCGCTGGACTGTAGGAATAGTTTCTTTTATGACGTCAAAGCCGAACGCCGCCAGAACCGACAAGGAGAAACTCACCAGTATGACTATGCGTGATGCGGCACTAGTGGACAAAACAGGAATCCTTAACATAAACAGCACGTCGGAAAAAGGGGTAGGAAGTGCCAATAACAAACCTCCCAGCGCAATCAACATAAATACAACCGTTTCTTTCGTCCTACGGAAAAAAATGGCAACCATTGCCAATATCCATGGAACAACCCCAACATACGTCGCCCACTCCGCGTAATGACCGAACCAATCATTCCTGGTTACCGGATTTCCATAAAAATCTGGAGCAATCATGGTTACCAGGTATGACCAGGGAATAATTTCACCCTTCACAAAACTGCTGCTGCGGACAGATTGCGTGTAGGCATCCAGCGTAAGCCATAATTGAGGCAGCGAAATCAATACTCCTGTTAAAACAAACCCCAAAGCGTTTATCCCTTTGCGTCCTAATAGACCCCAACGCATTCTGAAGAGAATAAATAGAAGCGTGGCGGCAGCTACATACAGGCTTATCTGAAAATGTCCGGATAAAAAAGATAATGCCAATCCGAACGCCAGACATGCCCCCCACAAGAATCCGGGTTTACGTTCGTACTGCAACACAACGGCAAATATCCAGGGTAACCATAACGCAGCATGCCCCAGCGTTCCATACGCCATCCAGGTAGTCATAAAACCACAAAACATAAATGCGACACTGCCGACAATACGGGCCAACCTGGATCGTCCGAGTGCTCTGAGCAGCAAATACATACCCCAACCTGCCAGTAACGGTTGCAGCAGCACTACCACGCTCCAAGCGACGGACGGCGGAAACATCGCATAAAATATATTAAACGGCGAAAATACGGCCGATTGATAATTTGCCGCCTGAAATGTTCCAGCAAAACTATACGGGTTCCACAACGGTATTTGTGCCAGACTCCAGGTTTGTATGGTTAAATATTTCCAAGGATATATTTGCGTAATCACATCCGGCATAGCCGCATTCTTAACCGGCATAGCATAGGAAGCGCTCCAGGGCGGAAAAAATGAAACCAGGTACTTGGTCGGGAAAGGCATTAAGTCTTTTAACCAAAACGGCGCAGAAAAAAACAACCAAAGGCAAATAACCACGGCAAACGGCAGTAGTTTTCCCGGTTTTAAATAGTTATGCAGTCTGTTGTTTTTCCCAAAGCTTGGCATAGGTAACGACGTAACTGAATCCCTGATATATACTTTCGATCCAACCTACCGTACCGGCTTTCCATCCTTTTTGAGCAACAAACGTTGCAAAAAAACCGGTCACAAATACCCGTATTAAGCGCCACCATACCACGGGAGGATGATGTGCCTGCAGTCGCAGATCGGCTTCTACCTCCGACCATTCATTTGTTTTGGCCGCCATCTGCTCCAGGCTTCGGTGCGTATAGTGCAGTAAAGGTTCTGTTAACGTACCATAGCTCCCTTCAATTTCCGCGCTTTCGTGTAATTTCCCATGCCACCCCTTAAACGCATTTTTCAAAAATAAACGCTGCATTTTATCGCGCGTGGGCCACGGGTGCCCCAGATAAATATTATTTCGTTGTACATAATATCCGGTAATATGGGCTTTTTCTCCGGCTGCAATGATACCCAATATTTCCTGTTTTAATGCAGGGGTTACCCGTTCATCTGCATCTATATACAGAACCCAGGTGCCGCGAGCGTGATGTAAACCCGCAGTGCGTAATACGGAAAAATCATTCGATGAAACCGTAAACACCTTCGCGCCAGCTTTTTTTGCAAGTGATACAGTCTCATCACTGGAAATATTATCAATTACAATTATTTCGTCTACCCAGGAAAGGCCGGACAAACAAAGCGGAATAAGTTCCGCTTCATTCTTGGCAATAATAATTGCAGTAATCGTTACTGACTCTGCCATGTAAATCGTCCTCCGAATCTCAGTAAAAACAAGTCGCGGACGGCAGCACGTTGCTCTACCGTACCGGTTGTAAATATACGCCATGCTTCAATAAGGAGAGCCCGTTTTGTTCGCCAGGATGCATACGTAAAACCGAACAAAAATCTATTCCGCGTTAGGTAATAATTATGCAAAGGATTACCGGGTTTATCCGATGAACCGGCGTTTTTATGCCAAACGATAGAATCCGGAACGAAATGTAGTCGGTATTTTTTCCGCTTTGCCCTTAGACAAAGATCTATATCCTCAAAATACAAATAGTACCTGGTATCAAACACACCCACTGTCTCAAGCACATCCCTACGGATCGCCATGGAACAACCACTCACGAATGGAGTTGATTCCGTATCTTTAAATTGCCCCACATCAACTTCATCTACGCCCTTATGACTGGCATACACGTTTTTCCAATCTATGACTCCTCCTGCATACCAAATAACTTTACCCTTTTCCGATTCTTTATATCGCTCTTTATGAAACTCACGCCCGGACATAAAAAATATTTTTGACCCTACAATTCCGATTTCTTTTTTTGTAAGTTCATCCACCAGCGGTAACAGGGCATGGGAATCTACTATAGTATCGTTATTCAGCAGCCAAACGATATCTGCGCTCTGAGTAAGTGCCAGTTCAATTCCCAAATTATTTCCTCCGGTGAATCCGGTATTATCAGACGATTCGATAATATTTACCTCGGGATACTTTTCCGAAATTGCAGCAACCGATCCGTCGGTAGAACCGTTATCAACCACAATAATATTTACGTGGTGCACACCGGTATCCAACAGCTCCAGTGATTTCAGACAGGTTAACGTGTCGTGTTTACCATTCCAATTCACCAGTATAACCGCAATTTTTTTTGATTCCTTCATATCCGTATTCATACTTTACTTGAACTGAATCTTAATTCGCGCATTATCCACTACCGCCTCGGCTTTTAATGATGATTTAACCATAACTTTATATCGCTTATTCCCGGCATCTAAAGATATCGGCACTTCGAGACGGGTGACACGATCGCCGGTCATAGATACTTCACTAAACCAAACGTCATGACGATCCGTACTATTATACAGTTTAGCCTGCATCGTTCCGTTTCCGGTCGTAATATGCATAAATACTTCAAAATACACTTTGGATATTATCGGGTAATTGGCTGTATTTACCGCTACTTCCGTTGCGGGAAGTTCTTCCCATTCATTATTCGTCGTCCTACCAGTCCCCAACGGAATATATATTTCCTTTACACCGGGAATACCGGTAGGGGTAATGCTTAATTTTGTTACCGGAAGCGGTATAGCCGTAGGAGAAGGACTGGCTGTGGGAGTGAGTGAGGCCGAAGGAGTTACCGTTGGTGTAACGGATTCCACGGTAACGGCAGCTTGTTCCGCATGGCGGGAAAAAACTACCAGATTAAGTATCAGGACATTAAACGATAAAAATAATATGAGTGGCGGCAATAACACGTCACTCAGTTTGGGTGACATATTTCCGTTGTACCTTTAGCCACAACCGGGAGAACACAGAACGGCTGTGTTTTATCGCGGCCGTCAGCTGCCAATATTTAATTTCCGATAATGAAGTAGACAACGCCGCGTTCACGGAATTTAACGGAATATCCTGTGAGGGGAACCCCCGTTTTTCCCAGGCTTTCGCAAAAATTACAAATGCGTAAAAAGCCTGAAGAATACTGAGTACCAACCCATGCAATCCGTCTTTATACCCTTCCAGCATAAAGTAAATTTTCACAAAGTCTCCGACGGGCATACGGATGGCATCATGCCAATGAAGTTGTTTGTGTTTTTCCAAATATTGAGTCACTTCGCTCTCCGTATATATTTGATCCATTTTCCGGATAAATTGAGATATGTACCGGTAGTTATAATGCACGAACGGTTCCTTGATTTCAGCTACAGTCCCGTCTACGGCAATATATTCATGTATATGCTTACAGGGAAATTTTCCTTTTCCGCGCCGGAACAGCCGTAATTGCTTATCCGGCCACCATAAACCATGCTTAATCCATTGACCGAAAATAATGTTTTTTCTGGGTAACCAATATCCATTTGCAGTATCGGATTCCATACACATACGTATTTCGTGGGCAAGTTCAGGCGTAAGTTCTTCATCAGCGTCCAGTGAAAGAATCCAATCAGCGGTAGCCCGGGAAAACCCGAAATTCTTATTCAGGTTCAACATCATTTGATTCGGCTGGGTATATACGTGTTTAGTGAAAGTTTTAGCTATTTCCGGAGTTTTATCCGTTGAAGCACTGTCTACTACAATAAGTTCATCTGCCCATTGAGCAGATGCCAAACAATCGGCTAAATGCTGTTCCTCATTCCATGCGGAAACCACGACTGCAAGTGTGCTCATACCTGGTATTTGCCGCGTAGACCGGACAGTATCGGAAGAATCCGCTGTCGCTCAAAATGCCACACGGTTCCTCCGTACAGTATAACACCCGCGCATCCCACAGGTATAAGCCACCACATGGATTGCGGCCCGAATGACAGACATACCGCATATAATCCCGACTGAAGAAGTAATCCCAGTAAAGGAAACCGTACGCTATGCCAAAATGAGAAATTAACGGTACGCTTTACCAGTCGAATCACTACAAAGAGTGACAGCGAAATAGCAAACAAAGCCAAAGAAAATCCATTGTATCCGAAGAAATGTAAGAACGTGAGCGTGAGCACCCAGGTTAGTACCACCCAGATGGCCATAAGTACCAGTGTCGTTTTAATCCTTCCTATTGCATTCAAGGCATTGGTAAGCGGTGTAGACAAACTGGCAAATATTGATGATAAACACATCAAATAAAACGAGAACATGGCCGGCTCCCATTTTTCGTATTTCGGTACGACATGAATAAACGGCAGCATAAAGAATAGCATTCCCCCGTATAGCGGAAATACTGCCATAGAGACACCAAATAAAGCTTTCTCTATGGTATCGCCTAATACTTTTACATCATGCTGCAGTCGTGAGAAAGCGGGAAATGTTACCCGCACGACATTATCCATAACCAGTCTGAGTGGAACCTCTGCCCATTTTTTCGCCCAAACGATAAAGCCTAAATCCCCCAGCGGAAGTATTTTCCCCAGGAATAAAAACATCAGATCATCCTTCAGTAACGCCAGTATGGAATTCCACTGAAACGGAATTCCGAAACGGAATAAGTGCTTTGCCACTTCCCTGTTAATTCCTACCCTGATTTTCCACGGGCAAACCACATACATCGCAACTAGTCCTATGATTGCCCTGGAAAGCGCACCCCAGGTAAAACTGGCCACACCAAACCCGCGCCATGCCAACACCAGCGTAACGGCATTAAATGCCATTGTTTCCAATATCTGGGGGATAACCAGGCGGTTAAAATCAAGTTTCCGTTCCAGAATTATCGAAGGAATGGTTTTTAAGGAAGAGAGAAAAAACGATAAAAGTAGTGCGCGAAATAGCCACAATCCGTTCGAATTTAATTTATAGAACGACGTTAGCGGCCCTGAAAATACCAATGCTCCTATAACCAGAGCGCCGACTAAAATCTGCTGTATAGTAAATGTAGTAGCTAAATCGTCTTCAGTAAGCTCTTCTTTCTTCTGTATCAATGCACCGGCTAACCCCACATCAGAAAAGTAGGCCAAAAAGTTAATAAATGCGGAAACCACACCAAACACACCGAAGTCAGGCCGGTTAAGGAAAATTCCCAAAAAGAACATCGTTACAAAACCAAATACTTGTAACAAAAACGTCCGTTTGGTAAGGGCGACGATCCCTGAAAGCGATTTTTTCTTGATGAGACTAATGTCTATTTCGTTCATGCGGTCTATTCCAGGGACGGCTGACAAATAATCGCCAAAGTCCGGCGAGGTCTCCCTGGGCGGTCTTCATTACACGAACCGTTGAGCCGGGATTATCTATCCAGGTAACGGGCTCCTCATATATACGATACCCCATTTTCTCTGTCAGGAGAAGGAGTTCCGTGTCAAAAAACCATTCATTATCTTCAATAGCAGGCAATACCGTTTCCACTATTTTCCTGCTTACGGCTTTAAATCCACACTGAGCGTCAGAAAAGTGAACAAAAAAGAACATTTTGATCAGGAAAATATATCCTTTAGACGTAATTGTCCGTAGTAAACCTCTTCCGTACACCCGTGCACCCCGGGCATTTCTACTGCCAATGGCTACATCATACCCTCTCAGCAAAGATCTGACTAACGGCGGAAAATGCTTAAGATCTGTAGATAAGTCTACATCCATATACGCCACTACATCCGCTTTATGCTGTTGCCAAACGTACTTAACTGCCCGTCCCCTGCCTTTTTGCGGTAACCGATGCGCTTTTACCTGTTTTATGCTTTTGGCAAGCTTCTGGGCAATACTCCAGGTACCGTCAGTTGAAGCATTATCTACAACGGTAATAATCCAATCAAAATCCGGCAAATGACCGTTAAGATATGCATGAAGCGTTCTGACACTATCTTCCAATTCTTTCTCTTCGTTGTATACGGGAATAACTACATTAAGCGATGGTTTTCCTGCCATAATAAAATAGTAAAATAATAATAGCGCCGAGCGTTACTACATTACTCAACCGGCGAATCGGCGTGTCCCGGAAGAACATTTGCATTGTACTGTCTTCTCCGGGAATCGTCAAAACGGGAAGTCCGTTTTCAATTTTCGGCGTAACTATAGTCCCGTTTACCCTATATTCCCATCCGGGAAAGTAGGCCCTGTTTATTCGGATATCCTGTACCGTTTTAGTCAGCAAAATAGCTTTTACATACGTTTCCGTATCTATTTCCGTTCCCACGCTAAGGCTACTATTTCCCGGAACCGTTTCCCTCACCACTTCCGCCGGGGTACGGGGTTTAACAATGCCGGGAGGAAGATATTCATCGGATATTTTTGATACCCGATAACGGATATCCGCTGGAGATTCATAGAAACTGCTGATCTGCGGTATCGGAAATTGAGGAGTAAACAAGGTACCGTTTCGGAATATTATCGCAGTCACGAGTACGCCACCAAGTATCCAACGAAATGGTGTTTTGATACGCAATACCGCCAACCCCGCTACTAGTGACAATCCGAATCCCGTAAGTCCCAGGAACCGCCACGGATACTGCAAATATGCAAAATTCGGCAAATTTTCCCAGAAAATCAGGGACCAGGACGTCGTCAAAAATACCGAAATTCCGGCAATACCGATACCAACAATCGCTAACGTTTGTATCCGTTTGGGCACTTTACGCCAGAATAACAGCGTCAGCAAAATACCCCACAATGCGGTAAAGAGTGTTATCTTACCGAGGCTAAAAGACATTCCGTCAGTACAGCCGGCTACCGACCCGCCGAATCCCCAGGGTGAATACCACAACTGCTCGGGACAAACAAAATGAGTATGATAATCCGCAGTCAAGCTTACCTGACTATCTACATTCGTAAAACGTTTTTCCGCAAAAGCGGGCAGCCAGAAGAAAGCACTCAGAAGTAATCCGCAAAGGAGTACGCCAGCCTGGCGTATCATCCGTGACAGGTCAAACCGTTTGGTAACTACCTCGTATACCCACACGATACCTAACCCGACACTGCTCAGAAGCACAGTTACATAACCCAGCAGTGTGTGTGAAACAATAATACCTGCAAGACCTAAACCGCCGATTACACTACTGTCAAACCGCCGCTTTTTTACATACGTAAGTACCAATCCCAGGAGAAGTAATGGAAAAAATGAAATCGCCCACGCTTCTCCCACCGCACCCCGTACGAAAATATTCACTGCCCGGTATGGTGCAAACAGAAAAAATACGGTCCCCACGATTGCACCGGAGTTACCTACCAGCCTCCGCAACAGTGTAAACATAAACACCGCGGATAACAGTGAAGAAATGAAAATCATTCCCTTCGCGGCTGCAATACCGCTCATTCCCAAAGCATATAGACCACCGCCTATATAATACGGAAGCGGTCCGTAAAAATTATAGATGGGGTAACCATATCCGTATCCCAAATCCGAAACCCATCGCACCGGGAATTGCCCGCGGAGTAACGCATGTCCCATGGTAACAACGCGGGCTATCTGTGTATCGTCATGCATTGGATAAAATCCGGGTTGGAACAACATCCGGACACTTAACACCGCTGCCAGCAATACCAAAACATAAGCAACAATTTGGCGTTTCATTTTTTAGCTTTTTTCCGCACCGTTAGCATATTTTTCATCATACGTGATCGAAAAAAGGGATATCCTAAAGTAATTACAAACGCAAAAAGTGAAACCATATCCGCACAGAACCGTAACACGGTTTCCCTAAACTCCGCGTAAATTCTATGAGTACCGGCGGGAACCCGTATCCGCATTACACCAAATTCATTACTGGCATCCGGCTTTACGGGTACACCGTTCAGCATGACACCCCACCCGGGATAGTACAATGTGTTTATCTGAATAGTGCTTGGCTCTTTAGCAAGAATTACGGCATCAACCCGTTGCGTAGTTGCCTGTTTAATTTCTATCTGTGCATCACCCTGAAAACTCTGAATCCGAGTGTAGGCACGACTATCTGACCTGACTCTGGCCCAGATAGGTAAATATTCATCTGCCACGGTAGTTGTCGCTTCATTGGTTGAATAATATCCATCCGGTCTATCTACCATCTGTATCCGATGCTGGTTTTGATACGCCGGGTAAAATAGTAAGAAGCACACTATGACTGCCACCAACCACCGGTATTTCTGGGAAAACTCTTCCATAGCTAACCCTAATACCCATGGTCCCAATACGGTTACCAATGATAGAAACCGATACGGAAACTGAAACACCTGGGCAAAAATGCGCAATTTCCAGACCATAAGTGAAAGGGGTGTAGCCAAAATAAGTGCAATAATAAAACTTACTAAATACAAACGACTTCCCACTTTTCCGAAGTTACGTTTAGCAGCCAGAATAAACGCTCCTACATATACCACCCCCAACTGCACCAACAGGGCAGGCGGAACAAAATATTGATTCGGATCTGATACGGTAATCCGGGAAAAAATAACATACCGCTGTTCAAATAATGCAGGAAACCAAAAAAATGCGGACATACACAGGCCGCTCACAATAAACGGCAAAAACTTCCACTGCTGCCTAAGCAGCACCAGGATCAGCAACAGTGATACGAATAATGCTGCAAGCGAATTATGACTGACTATTATCGCGGCTATAAATACAGCAAATAATACGCGGCGTTCCGTTTCCATAGCCCACAGAGCTAAAGGCACTATCCCCATTGCCAACACTTCCCCCACGGAACCCCTTTTATAAATATCAAATAACAAATACGGAGACCAGGCATACCCTATTGCCCCTACCGTGCTGGTTAACGGTCCGAAACGGCGCCGTAGCCAAAAAAAACTGCCAAAACTACCTATAACGACAGATCCGAAAAAAATTAATTTAACCGAATCCACATACGAAATTCCGACCGCGTGTATTACCGATCCCAAATACAGATATCCCGGATATAAGAAATTAGCGACCGGATATCCGTAACTACTGTTGAGACGCCCTAAAAACCGAACAGGAAATTGACCTTCCCGTAAGCTTTGGTAGAACGCACTTAACCGGATCACCATCCAGTCACCGTCATCGGTAATAAAAAAACCCGGTTTAATTAACGGGGAAAGGACAACGAAAGCTGCCAGTAAAACAATTATAACGCCCAACCACTGATACGCTTTTATTTTACTCATACCGGGTGGCTACCGGGAGATGCACTCGGAATAATCTAAGTGCACGATCCTGACGGGTTCCTTTCTGGTATGTCGCGAGCAACTCCATATGCCATGCCGGAGGCGCTTCCTGAGTTTCATTGAGTATCATGTATATTGGTTCAGATTTTACCTTTTCCATAACTTCCGCCGGCAGTTCTTCCGGTAGCGGCCAAATTCCTTTTATGGTTACATTCGGATTTGTAACCAAAGCGATTTCTACGGAATACGGCATTAAACCAAACGTCCCTTCCGTAAATACGCTTATATGCCCTTTTTCTGCTTCTTTCCGCAGATATTCATTTACTTCCGCTACGCCCCAACCTGAAGGCCAATCGTCAATGAATTGTCCCCTATCGGCAAAAGGAATAGGCGCATATCTGGGATTGGTAATGAAAACATACGATGTGGAGATACTGGGCGCTACTATAATAAATAGTGCCACAATACCGATAACCTGCCTTCCGTATTTTCTAAGTATTTCATATACAGTCATTGCCGCCAATACGAATAAAGGCATTATCATAAACAGAATATACCGGGGATAAAGAATTCTACCGAATAAACCCAGAGCACATAAGGGAGCCAGCCACATACCGTATAACAATAATTTTTCCCGCAGCCATTGTCTCGGCCAGAATAACGGTACCAAAGCGATTAGAAATACCGGCCATGATAAATATGAAATTGCCCAATCAAATAAACCATTCATATTCCCGCGGAAAAATAAAAAGGGATGGGTAAGCCATTCACGCAACGGATATACGAAAACGGCATCTTTCTGACCGATCATATGAAAAAACGGCGATAACCTAAGTACGCCGTACATAGCCTGAGATATTCCTGCAGCTATCACCACAAAAATACCCCACTGAAGCAGCCGTGACTGCAATTTTTTGGATTTCCAGTCAAATAAGAGCAGGGTTAACGGCAAGAGATACAAACTCAAAAAACCAGAAGTTTTATTTAACATACCGGCACCCAATGCCATCCCGAATATGAGCGCTAAATCCAGACGCGGATTACGCACCAAGCGAACAGCCAAATATAAATTCCAGATAGCAAATGCCGCAGACAACGAATCGTAAAGCGCCATACGGTCATAAACGGTAGAGAAGGGAGAAATTAAATACAGTGCTACGGTAATGTACGCAATTTTCTTATTTTTAAACAATTCTTTTACCAATATCCACAAACCAATGCAACTGGCCGCTCCCGCAAGCACTGATACCATTCTTCCAGCAAACAACGGATCGGGAATTATTTTTAATAACCCCATCATAATCCAGGTAAACAAAGGCTGTTTCCCGTCCGTCAGCGAAATAAAACGCCAATTTGCGTCACTGGCGCCTATTTGTGACCAGCGAATATAGATTGCTTCATCGGTAAAAATAGGTAATCCTGTTAAATTAGTTAAACGGGTAACCGCGTAAAATAGCGAAAGTCCACCCGTAATTACCGTATCGGAAAAATGTTTCCGGAGATTGAGTTTCATACCGCCAATTATACGTGAGTCTGCAGCAATACAGCAAACTGACAAGTGCGCAAGGTTAATGATTAAGCAAAAATTCAGTTTACCGTTTTATGATGGGCTCATGGTAATCGGAAAGGAGGTGAAATACATGAAAAAACAATTAGCCATCACAGCTTTGGCAATCACTCTTGCCGGAGCAGGATTATTTACCTCCGGAAAAGTATTTGCGCAAAGTACACCCTCATCCGACCCGATGTCGTCCATCGTTCAAAAAATTGCCGATAAATTCGGATTGAACAAGAGCGACGTCCAGGCCGTATTTGACCAGGAACGTACCGAGCGTCAAGCTGAAATGGAGGCAAAATATGAAACACAGTTAACCCAATATGTTACGGAAGGGAAAATAACCGAAGCACAAAAACAGCTCATCATCACAAAACATAAGGAAATGCAGGCAAACCGTCAGACCGAAAGGCAAACCATGCAGGGTAAAACCGCTGCAGAACGCAAGACAGCTATGGAAACCAAACGGACCGAACTTGAGACCTGGGCATCTCAAAACGGTATAGACGTAAAGTATCTTATGGGAGGAATGGGCATGAAAGGGCATGGTGGATTTCGCGGAGCAGGCGGTCCACCCGACGCACCGACCGAAACACAGTAACCGAATGCCGATCGTACATCACTCCCGCGTGCACCGGGAGTGATTGCGTGAACTTATTTCGCTAACCGAAATTTCTGAATTATGAACCAGACAGCAGCCAACAATACCGCTATCCCCACCGGAATCCAGGTAACCCACAGTTCGATCGTCGGTACGGGAGCATTCCAATTCCCGTAATAAATGGGGGCGGCATACCGTAATAGTAAACCGATGGAAAACCCCAAGGAAACAATAAATACCGGAACGGATTCCGGCAACAATGCCACAAATGGGATTACCCATAAAAAATACCACGGCAGTACGCTGCGCTGAAATTGAACTAACACAAATCCGGTAAACATAAGCATCAATAACATCCAGCGTTTCCACTTCAATACAAATACCGGTAACAAAAATACGGTCATTAGTTTCATCGCCACGGAAAGCGAAACCACTAATAATCCGGAAAACCGTTTACGTTCCTGCAACAACACTAATCCCCATACCGCCAAACACATCATCACGATGTCGTTGTGGGCACTTACCAGACTTTCCACCAAAACGAGAGGATTTAGCGCAAAGACGATCATTCCCGTCAGTGCATATTTGGGCGCAGCACGATCAAGGAATCGTTTTATTCCCAATACCGTTCCCAAGTAGAATAACGCAGCCAGAATTTTAAAACTCCACAACGTCAGGATAAACGTACCCAAACCCAACACATAAAACGGCAACGTTAACAGAATCCACAACGGTGTGTACGCGGTGGGAAGATGTGTCCACCGCATGAAACTCAACCACGGCTCATAACCGGTAAATTCCAGCGGAATTACCACATACGGATTTTTGTGATAAAACACGACCGTTTTTGCAGAAAACATGTAATTAAAAATGTCATAAGAAAATGCCGGATACGAAAACACCAGTAAAAAAGTAACCGCCCCCACCAGTCGCCAAATCTGGCCGGCAGACAGCCGCTGTTTCACTGTTGCCCACACAGTAAATACATACCAAACAAACAGCCATATCAGAATACCGAGATACAATACCGTAGAAAGCGGCCGGTTAAAAAATCCGATGTACTGAAACTGCCGTTGTACTGCTTGGACCACATTGGCGCGGGATAGAGTTAACGCCAAATCTATTTGGGTAAAGGAATAGAATAGCAACGCCAGCGCACCGATACCATGACCGGCGAGAAGAATGAGCGGCATGTATTGTCTAGCCTTCATGAATCGTTTTTAGCGGTAAAGTCCTCTGGTAGCATTAATCCGGATCCGGATAATATCCAGTAAACCCTGAATGGAGTCTTTTATCGGATTTACCCTTCTGGTTTCTACATAATGCCATTCAACCGGAACTTCCTTTATTTTATATCCCAGTTGTTTCGCTAAAAATAAAACTTCAATATCAAACCCGGCTGTCACCATAGATCCGCTTACCGTTTGCATATCACGATATAGCTTTATTTTATGGAAAATTTCGGCAGCCACCTCTCGTCTGAACGCTTTAAACCCACACTGCGTATCGGAAATCCGCCGGAGTCCCAATATTAATCTCCTCAATAAAATAAATCCACGCGAAATAAACCTGCGCAGAAAAGGAGCTCCTGCCCGCCTGGAACTACGGGAACCGATAACAACATCATACCCCTGCGAAAACCAGGGAAGTAATTTTTCCACTTCCGTTAACGGCGTCGCCTGGTCCAAATCCGTGAATAAGACAATTTCGCCCTGTGCTTTTAACATTCCGCTCATTACGGTTGCAGCTTTCCCCCGATGGGGATCGTTAATTACTGAAAAACCTTTATTCATTTGTGCAAAAGCCGAAAGCAGCGCGTTCGTATCGTCACTTGAACCGTCATTTACCATCAATACTTCCCACGAAAACGTTTGGTGCTCCAAATACCGCGACACTTTATCCAAGGCACCTAACCGGATGTTTTTTTCTTCGTTATATGCAGGTATAACTACCGATAAATAGGGTTTCATAATGATTTAGCAGGTTCTACATAATGAACCATCCGGAATACTTTAACGTACGGTACTTCCCACTCTCCGGCTTTTTCCGCCCGGCCGAAACCTGCCACTTCCCATAGCGGATGTCCAAGAGGCTGACAACCGGTATCTTCACAAATAATTATTAACTGATCGGTTACCGATTTCCGCTCCGGATCAACATCCGTGTTTTCAATCGTAACAGGTTTGTGTCCCCAAATCTCAAAAAAGTATCGGTACGCATGGTCGGAATTCGTCGCAGTGATCAGCGCGAAGTTAAACGGTTTTCCTTCCGCTTTATCGACTGCCGCTCGGGCAATCCGTTTAGTTTGTTCAAGTTGATTGTTCGGCGGATACAAAAAAGGCCGTCCTTGCCAGTTAAACCAAAGTAATCCGAACCATACAAGCGGTATTACCCAATACAACTTAACTGCACTGCCTACCCGCCAGGAATACAGCCAGCGCCAGAGGACTCCTGCGGTTACCGCCAGAAGTAAAAACGGTAATGCAAAGAACAATCCAAAATAATAATCGTAAATGCCGCGCTTGTAAAACCCGAATAAAATAATTACCGTGCCGAACCATAATAGTAATAATCGTGCTGCAAGTTGCAGACGTCTCATTTGTACGGCATTTAATGTTAACCGTTTTCCCCACCAGGTTACGGAACCGAGCGCCAGCCATACAGACAATGCCAGAGTTCCGAATACGGTAATCCAGGTAACCTGTTGCCAAAGTTGAGTTTGCCAATCCGGGTATAAATGCCACATTTCACCGGACGGTAACCGGTACAATAATCTACCGAACAGACGGAACGTGACTTCTGAGCAATTCTGAATAAATGTTGTCCAGGAAAATCCGGTATCTTTGCCTTCCCCCAGAAATCGTATAATCGATCGGACATTGGGAAAACCATGACGCAATTCAAATAATAAAAAAAGTGAATTTCCGACCAGGAATCCGCCAACTCCTGTCAGAAAAGAAACTATGCGTTCTTTCCAGGAAAACGTTTTTTTGTCCGTGGATTTTTTGGTAAAGAACAGTAGTCCGATAAACCAGAAACCTACTACCGGAAATAAAAACAAAAATAAATAATGGAACTGGAGCCCCATACCCAATAGCATCCCGATTACGAACCACCAGCGTGGGTTTCTTTTTACCGCCATATACCACAGCAAGGCCATTGTTGCTAAAGAAAAAAACGGTACTAAATTCGGATTCCATGAAGATCGGGAATAGGCTATCGTAAGCGGTGATACTGCGTAAAGACCCGCCGCAAATAAACCAACTGATTCAGAAAACCATGCCCTTCCCACTCTATAAACCAACCATACCGTCGCGACTCCGAACATTGCCACCATAACTGCCGGACCGGTAGGATCCAGGCGCCAAAGCCAAAGGAACGGCGCCATAAAGTAGTAATACAGCGGTCCCAAAAAAAATCCGCCCACGGACGCTGTCGGACCCAACAGGGTTAATTTTCCGTCCACGATTATGCGCTTTACCACCAGCACATCGCGACCCTCATCACCCAAGAATGTCAGATACTCCGATATACGATATAACCGTAAGAAAGCGGCTGCGGCCAGTATCAGCAGTAATACAAAAAGTGTCCGTGTCGAAGTAGCGCCAAGAATATGTTTAACTGTCGCAAGATATTTCCGCATATGTCGGCTTTTTCGGGTAAATCGTCCCGCCGCTGCATCGGGTACTACTATATTATTTCCAAATTACCCGGGAGTACATCCAATAATTCCAAACCAAACCGAAACCGATACCCATTAAATAAAATACACGGTAGAACTCGACACCGATCAAATGCGTACCGATATATACCGTTACGGCCTGCAGCAATATGGCACCGAATGAGGTCGTGTTAAACTTTAACAATTTTCGCAGCATAGTTCCCGAACCATTAGCCTTTTTATGACGGAAGGTCCAGGCATTATTCAGAAAAAAATTAGAAACAATTGCAAATTCCGCTCCAATGGCACTTCCTACCGAAGGATGGAATCCGGAATGCACCATAATTTCCAAAATTATAGTGTTTATTACGAAACCGATTGATCCCACGACCAAAAATTTTCCAAATGATCCGCGTATAGTCCGCTTTACCCGCTGACGGATAACGTATTCAAATACTTTACGGATATATTCAGATGGCGCGATTTTTGAATGTCCGTAACGTCGATCGGTAAAGTG
This sequence comes from uncultured Gammaproteobacteria bacterium, assembly GCA_964629685.1. Lineage (GTDB taxonomy): Bacteria > Patescibacteriota > Microgenomatia > UBA10105 > UBA927 > CAZVTT01. Next base: position 749,020 of record CAZVTT010000001.1, on the reverse strand, counting down.
AATCGGTACTTCCGTAACCTGGGCACCTTCCTGAATGGATTTATGCAAGAATGCAATTTGATACACATACCCGCTATATGAATGCATTTTGTGTTTCACGGCCTGAAAGTATTTTGCCGAAAACGCCCGAAATCCTCCGGTCCAATCATGAACCGATGGATAGCCCAAACCGAAGCGGACGATGGAATTACCGATAATGCTGTAAATTTTTCTGTTTATCCCCCAGTTTTCCGGAATAGATCCGCCCGGGATATAGCGGCTGCCGACCACAAAATCCGCACCCGTATCTATCGCCGCTATAAACTTTTTTATATCGGCAGGATTATGCGATAAATCCGCGTCTAACTGCAGCAGGATATCGGCTTTCATCTCATCTACCGCATATGTCATACCCCGCAAAAGCGCCCGGCCCAAACCCTCTTTAGCACCGGTTAACAATTGGACCTGCTTGTGAGATTTTTGGTACGACTTTACTACATCCTGGGTTCCGTCGGGGGAATTATCGTCCACCACCAACACCGAGAAGGTATGACCATGTATACCCTTAGTCACATCCATCAGCGTGTTGAGCATTAGCTCAATATTCTCACGCTCGTTGAACGTGGGTAGAATTACAACTACGTGCATATATCTGCGTTAAACCCGTTCCCGCCAATAATTCAGGAGATCTTCCATGGTTTTCTCAAATGGCACTGTGTCTTTCCAACCTGTCTTGGCGACAAATTTTGAATTATCACCAATCAAAACCGGCACATCTGACGGCCGCATTCTGGAGGGATCCGGTTTTACGTCTACCTTTATTTTGCTGTAAGAAAGCAACATGTCCAACATGTCACCGATGCGGATAGCCTTCCCCGTACAGATGTTGTACACATCACCCGGATCGCATTTCTGCACGGCTAAAAGATAGGCACGAACCATATCGCGTACATCCGTATAATCCCGCTTAGCATCCAAATTCCCCACATGAATTACCGGATCCTGTTTACCTTTTTCTATCATGGCGATTTGTTTGGCAAAATTTGATTCCGCAAACGTTTCGCCCCTTCGTGGACCGGTATGATTAAATCCGCGGGTGCGTACTATTTTTACTTTGTACGATTGATAATATTGGTATCCCAAATAATCCATCGCCACTTTGGAAACTGCATATGGACTCAACGGCCGCAACGGATTATTTTCCGTAATCGGCACTTCGTCTTCGTGTACCAAACCGTACTCTTCTGAGGAACAGGCAATCTGAATAACCGGGTCAATGTCCGCCTGACGAACGGCTTCAAATAAATTTGCCGAACCGACAATGTTCACTTCCAAAGTAACGGATGGTGACACCCATGATGTGGGAACGAATGACTGTGCAGCCAAATGGAAAATATAATCCGGTTTTATCCGTGAAAGGGTCGTATACAGACTATGTGAATCCAATAAATCAGCATCTTCCAGATGCAATTTACCGCTAATGGACTCTATATGATCCATTTTGCTGCGGGGACGGCACAGCCCATGAATTTCATATCCTTCCTGGATAAGCAATTCAGCCAAGTGGCTCCCTACAAATCCTGCAATTCCTGTAATTAAGGCTCGTTTTGCCATAAATACCTTTCCAGAAACGTTTGCAAACACCAGTTTCGCAAACCGCTTCTTAACGGGTTTGTTAATACCATCTTATACCAATCTTTACATTCTGCCGACACCGAAATATGTATACCCAAGCTTCTTTACGGTTTCCGGCTCATATATGTTTCTTCCGTCAAATAAGACTAAGGAATTCAGACCTTTTGCTAGTTTCACCAAATCCAATTGCCGGAATTCGTTCCATTCGGTCAGAACCACTACGCCGTCTGCACCTTTAGCAGCGCTATATGCATCTTTGGCGTAGGTGATACCTTTAGGAAGTACCGTTTTTGCGTTTTCCATGGCAATAGGATCATATACCACCACTTTTGCACCCTTCTTCAGCAATTCATTTATGACCACGATAGACGGTGCTTCGCGCATATCGTCGGTATCGGGTTTAAATGATAATCCCAGAATGGCAAACGTCGATTTTTTTATACCCGCACCATACTGACGGATTATTTTATCTATAAAATGACGGACTGCTTCTTTATTTATCTCATCCACGGACTTAAGCAGTTTAAAGTCATAATCATATTGTGTTGCCAAGGCAATGAGCGCTTTTACGTCTTTCGGGAAACAGCTGCCGCCGTATCCAACTCCAGGATAGAGGAAGCTCCGCCCTAAGCGACGATCCAGACCCACACCCTCCAATACCCGCTCAGCATCTGCACCTACTTTTTCGGCCAAAAACGCAATAGCATTGGCAAACGAAATTTTGGTGGACAACAACGAGTTTGAGGCATATTTTATTAACTCTGCCGTTTCTACATTACACAAAACCGTTTTACCGTCTATGGATTTGTGTAAATCCAATAACAGCTGTTTGGCCCTGTCTGACGTTGTTCCGATTACTACCCGGTCGGGATGCATGGTATCGGCTATAGCTGTACCCTCGCGTAAAAACTCCGGACACGAAGCAATAGCAAATGTTGCACCTTCCGGTTTAACTTTCTGCAATATATCTCCGACTTTCCGGTTGGTACCCGGAGGAACGGTACTTTTGGTAACGACAACCTTATATCCGACCAGTGACTTTCCGATATCCTCCGCCGCACTAAACACACTGGAAAGATCAGCTTCACCGGTGGCTTTCGGCGGAGTTCCGACGGCAATAAAAATAATGGAAGAGGGAACGACAGCTTCTTTATAATCCAGGGTAAAGATTAATCGTTTGGCGTCAACATTCCGCTTCACGAGCTCGGCCAATCCCGGTTCATAAAAAGGGGCAATACCCTTTTTCAGTTTTTCTATTTTCTCTTTTGTGCGGCCAACTACCCAAACGGTATTTCCCAGATCAGCAAAAACTGCAGCAGTCACTAGACCTACATAGCCGTGACCGATAAACGTAATAGTCATACAATACTTTCCTCCTTTAACGGGCGTGATTGATTATACACGTATCTTCCGCAGACCTTCACTGAAGGTCGACATGTGAAGACCTAATTTGGTTATTTTAGCATTACTCAGCACTGCCTGGAAAGGTCTGGGTGCACGCCCGGCAAAATATTGGGTAAACGGCACCTGACTAATATCCGCCTGAGTAATCTTATAGGCAACGGTTAAGGCCTCTACAACAGCCAAAGGCGTTAACGCTTCGCTGCCGACTGCATGATAAATACCGTTTCCGGTATGGGTCATAAGTGCATCTATGGCCATAGCAATATCATCTATAAACGTGGGAATAAACAATTGACCGGCCGGAACGTTTACCGGTTGTTTCGCTTCCAGTCTGGCCACTATCCGCTGAATAAAATCCGGTTTCCCGCTCCAAGGAGTACGATACGGGTTGGCGATACGAACGACCAGTCCGTGGTCACCCAAACTCAGTACACGCTGCTCACCTTCATATTTCGTTTGGGCGTACCAACTTTGCGGATTTGGTTTATCGTCTTCAGTATACGTGGGATGGGTGCCGTCAAAAACGAAGTCGGTCGACAAATAGAGCAATCGTTTCCCGTATTTTTTACACGCCTCCACTATATGCTCCGTCGCTTTTACGTTTACCGTCCAGGTTAAGCTATGTTCACCCTGGACTTTTTCGGCCTCTATTCCATCTACATCCGTTCTGGCTGCGAAATGCCAGACCCAGGGAGCTTCCGATTTGGAAACATACTCATCCACAACCCCGGGTTTAGTAATATCCACACCCGTTTCCAGACTTAAGTTTTCAAATTCATAACGATCCTGCAATACCTCCACTATACGTCCGCCGACTAATCCCGATAGTCCCGTACCCAGAATTTTCATACTTTTCCTCCGTATTGTTGTTTATAGTAGGTTTGATACGCACCTGTTTTAACGTTCTGCCACCAATCACGATGTTGTTGGTACCAAGTCACAGTTTTTTCCATCCAGGTTTTTACGTCATGCTGAGGTTCCCAACCTAATTCATTTTTACTTTTTGACCAGTCTATGGCATACCGCCGATCGTGTCCGGGTCTGTCTTTTACGTATTCAATCTGATCTTCACTTTTACCCATAAACGCCAAAATCATTTTTATCAAATCCAAATTACTCACATCATCGGTCATACCACCGAGGCAATATGTTTCCCCTAACTTACCTTTTTCCAGCACTGCTGCTATACCGCGGCAATGGTCTTCCACAAACAACCAATCACGTACATATAATCCATCTCCGTATACCGGTACTTTTTTCCCTTCCAACAGATTGGTAATGGCAAGGGGAATCAATTTTTCCGGGAATTGGTAGGGTCCGAAGTTATTCGAACAATTCGTAATCGTAACCGGCAATCCGTATGTATCTGCATATGCCCGTACTAAATGGTCCGAACCGGCTTTACTGGCGGAATACGGACTGTGGGGATTATATGCGGTAGTTTCTGAAAATTTATCGGTGGTACCCAAAGGCAGTGCACCGAATACTTCATCCGTAGACACATGATGGAAACGTTTTACCCCTATTTCTTTACTTACGGATAATAGTACGTCCGTACCCAACACGTTCGTCCTGACAAACGCTGACGGATCAAGAATTGAACGGTCCACATGACTTTCCGCTGCAAAATGTACCACGCAATCAATTCCCTGCATGACCTGCAGTACAGCCTCTCGGTCGCAAATGTCACCTTTTATAAAAGTATAATGCGGATTGTCTTTAACCGAAACGAGATTTTCCAGATTGCCGGCATACGTCAGCGCGTCAAAATTAACGATACTATCTTCCGGATGCTGTTCCAACCAATACAGAATAAAGTTAGAACCGATAAATCCGGCACCGCCGGTTACGAGTAGTTTCATAGTCAGTATAGTAACAGGAACACGCAGTCTTACGCAATAAAATAGCCACGGGTATACGCCATCACGGTTAATGCGAGTAGCAATATTCCGATGCCACAATATACCCAAAGCCAACGGGGATACCGTTTAAAAAGCAAAGCCAATCCGAAAAAAAACGGAAATAAATGCAATCCGTATCTGTTCATACCTTGAAGAGTGCCTGTACTTAACGGGATCAGTAAATAAAATAAGGTATAACACCAATAGGAAATTCTGATTTTTTTCCACGACCACCCAAGAATAGCAAAATAAAACACCGTTGAAAGAAGTTCGTATATGGCCACCCAGTACACAAATGTAGTGTGATCAGAAAGAAAAAGTATTTTGATATAGCGCCAGAACGTCTGCAGCGGAAATACCATATGCTGCCTGCCCCAAATAGACGCATCCGAAAATACCAGATACCAATCCCCGTATTGTTGTTGGGTATACCATAAATACATAAAGAGTCCGAAAGCCGGTCCGATTGCCAATAGTGCGCCACTTGTCATCAAAGTTTTCGGATGTAACTGTCTTTTTATCGCTGCAATGACGTGTTTGAATCCGACAGTAAATACATCTACTTCTCCGAAAAGATATTCAATACCGATGTATCCGATGAGTGCCAGTCCGTTTAATCTGGTCATTCCCGCCAAAAAGCCGGTTAATCCTGCCAGCCAAAATTGCCTGGTTCGCCCGAAATAAATCGTCATGGTCGCCATCAGGAAGAAAATAGAATCCGTATATATGGCTGTGTAAAAACCGGATGTCGGAAAGCAAAGAATTATAAGTAACAATACGGGAAACAGCGCCCGCTGACCTTCAACTTTTAACAATTTATAGACAAACCAAAGTGCGGTAAGGAATAAAACGTGTGTCGCCAGCAGCCCACTGGAAATATACGGCAGTCCGGTAATAGTATGGGTAAATTGAATAGCAATCGGCAGTAGCGGAAAAAAAATATGTTGGCCTCCCGCGTACCCCCATCGGGCAATACGGGTGTAGTGGTCACCGTCCATATTTGCCCATACCCATTGACCAAACGGTACACCGCTGCGCAAATCCGGTACTGGTAAAAACATTGTTTGCAACGTCAGGACTTTCGTTCCCAACCATGCAAAACAGAGTAATGCTACTTTCCAGATAGACAGTAACACCAGTACTTTTTTCAGAGGGAATTTTACTTCGTCAGCCGAAGTTGACTGCTTATGAGGTTTTGGCATGAATTCACCGGTTTGCTAGGTAATTTTTTTATTACTTATCGGCTTACCCTGTACCCAATCATATCCGATTTCCTTATCATCGTAAGGGATTCGGCCTTCTTCGTCGGGAGTATAAATAGAACTGGTGACATATACCAAATCGGCTGGTCCCGCCACTACTTTTAATCCGTGTGCCACGCCCGGTGGAATTTTTAGTACTATCGCCTCCCCATTCTCACCCATGACGAATTCCTGCGTTCGTTTATACGTATCAGAGTCTTTGCGGGCATCGTATACTACCGCCTTGATTGTACCGGCTACGACATACCACCAATCTATTTGCGTTTTATGGATATGCCAAGCCTTTACGACCCCGTCTACCATATGCGAATGTGATACCTGTCCGAATCCTTCACGGAAAAAAGGGTCGGTATTTCTGATCATTTCTTCAAAATAGCCACGTTCGTCAGGGTGACGGACTAATTTTTTTACTACCACTCCGGTAATCATAGTTTCCCATTCTGGACCATTTCGGCAACTTCATTACTGGCCCTCAGTAATTCTTCATGGGAAGTTCCTGCATCCACCCACCAATCAATAATGTCACAGGTTAAACTGTTGTCTTTCAGATAAAAATTATTTAAATCCGTTACTTCCAACTCACCGCGTTTAGAAGGTTCAAGTTGTTTAATAAGTTCAAACACGCGACTGTCGTAAACATAAATTCCGGTTTGGGCAATATCGGACTTGGGATGTTCCGGTTTCTCTTCAATAGACAGCACTTTACCCGATCCGTCTACTTCTATAACGCCATACTGCCGCGATTCCGTATCTTTATGCACACCGAACACCATCGCGCCTTTACCGCCGTTCTTCTCGAATCCCGCTATGGCTGCTTCCAGATTAAAGTTAAAAATATTGTCACCTAATAACACGAGCACCGGTTCGTCATGAGCGAATTCTTCCGCCAGCGCTACCGCATCGGCTATACCACCTTTGGGGTTCTGTTGAATCGCATAATACAACCGCAAACCAAAATCATCTCCGGATTTGAGCAAATTGGCAAAGTGACCCACATGGTCACCGGACGTCGTTAACAATACTTCTTTAATCCCTGCCTTTTGCATGGCTTCCAACGGGTAATAAATCATGGGCTTGTTATACACGGGAAGTAAATGCTTGTTGGTTACAAGCGTTAATGGGCGAAGTCTGGTGGCAAGTCCTCCGGCGAGAATTACACCTTTCATAGCTCCTCCTTCTACGCAGTTTTCCGTTAATACCCTACGACAGTCGTCAGTAATAGAATCGAAATCACACCAATGAGCACATATTCTACCACGACTTTCGGATACAAGTCACCCTTCAGGGAATGATGTAACAGTCCCCAGAGCACATATGCCACCGCGGTAACAATTCCTACAGCAAGCTGCAGACTCCTGTCGCTGCGGGCGTATACAAATGTACCTATCCCCAAACCCAATATGGCTACGAGCACCAGCAGATTTACTTTATCTACATGTGATTTCATAAAATATTACCCGGCAAAACTGCACTAATACCAATAATTAATGCTGCCAAAAACGCTATATGTGCCAACGTATGACCGGTAGCCCTTACGGCTTTTTTCCGTGTCATATGCCATACATCCAGCGCCAGTATTCCGATCATAAATCCGGCAAAAGCCATAGCAACATCCCGTCTCAGTGTCGGTATATTTACCATCGGCTGATTATATGAAGACAAAAACATTCCACTTCCGATTGGGGTAGACGGAGGTGATTGTTCAATCACGGAAGCTACCGGTGTAACTTCCACCGGATTGGGAGTTTCCGTCGGTGTTAACTCTTCGGTAGGTGTAGGAGTTTCGGGAATTGAAGTGGGTTCAACTTGCGCCAATGCTATAACGCTTGTAGGTGTTGGCGTATTTGTAGGCTCCTGCGCCTGAACAACTTTTACCACACTGTTTTTAGTAGCGCTGGCCACTTCCGCACCGGTAGATGTCCCGAACATCTGGACCACCAAAGTGGTTTCTTCACCGTTTAATACACCGTTTACAACAGCAAAACCCACCTCTTTGTAATTTCCTTTAAGTAAATTTTCTCTGTGTGACGGAGATGCCAACCAAGCGTCCACTACGCCCCCGCTATTTTGGAAGTTCTTCGCCAGATTTTCTCCGGCAACGGTATAGGTATATCCTGCCCCTTTGATAAAATCCCACGGCGTTTTTCCATCCGGCGCCACGTGCGCCCAGTATCCTTTGGCAAACATATCGGCAGCCTTACCGGCTGCTGCCTGAGCAAGTTTGGAATTATACGTGAGTGAACCTAATCCATTTTCAGCACGCTTGGCATTGGTCAGTGAAAGCAATTGTTCTACCTGAATATCCGTCGCGTATCCCAATATATCGGGAAACTGACGATGACCGATTTTGATGGTGAAGTTAAAGATAGCAAACAGTAAGACGTATACACAAAGGGCATCGAGGTGCAGCAACTTAGCCCGATGATTATTGGTATGATGCGGAAGAAATAAATGTCGTAATAGCCCAAACATAAGGTCTCTATTACCACTATATAGAGGTACACAAAAAAATTCCACACCAAGCAGGATTTATTTTTCCGGAGCAGCGTAAACAAGGCGGCGTTTCTGGTCAAAAGTTCCTTCACAGGTATACAACGTGAGCTGTTCCTGACTTGCCAGAATCGCGTCTATATCCTTGGGTGTTACCGTTCGTGACTCGGTCACGATGTACCGTAACCAGGTATCTTGCTGTTGAACTTCTATAACATCACCGGGTTTTACTTTATACAAATCCCGCCACAATTTGGCGCGGTTATGTGCATAAAGAATTACGTTCCCTTCCCCGGGAACTGCGGATGTCGACAACCACGCTACTGCATTATCAAACATGTCCCACTGATTATCATGAACCAAAGCCGCCTGAACGGGTAATTCACTTTTTATAGCGGGAATACGGATAGCAACTGGCGGATGTTTCGTTTCCGCTACCGGTGTAGTGGTAACAGTAACGATGGGATTCGTGGGAACCGGTATCGGTTTGGTATTCGGGGAAGCTGTTCCCAACAGAATATACACCAATACCCCAGAAGACAACGATAGAAAAAGAAACGGAATAACGTTTTGTCTGATTTTTTCCGGTAGCTTACCTATTTTCATCCTGAACTGATCGTAGCAGAACTGTGGCCGTAACAACAGAAGTTGCCACTGCAGACAGTATTCTGAACAATTCAGCAGATGATCCGGTGGCCGCGAGTGTATCGGTAGATGCCCCCAATACCTGTCCGCCGGTGCTGGCACCCAGCACGCTGCCTGTTGATCCGTTTCCGGAAGCTTCTCCAGGAGTACAGTCATTTATGGCACGAACTGAAAAGTAATACGATGCGTTTGGATCTAGACCACCAATGGAAAAACTGGTGACGTTTCCGGTATTCGGTACGCCGTACTGATATTCACCCGGTTTTAAACCGTACGATATTGCATAATGCGTTACCGGTGATACGGCGGTCCAGGTAAGATTTGCCGTTGTTCCACTGGTACGGTTTACCGATGTTAAAGTCGGGGTAGGAGGTTTAGCGGCATTACATTGTGCCGGCTGGCCACTGCCACCACCATTATTATTGTTGTTATTATTGTTGTCGTTTGACGGAGCCTGAGTTGGGCTGGGTGTAGGCGTAACGCTTGGAGTTTCCGTAGGTTCACAGGAACCGGCATCACGCGCCTGTACACCATCGACATCAAATCCATCTGCAGTATCTTCAGCAAAATCATTTACGTTACTGGTATCGGTAATCCGCACAAAGCGTGCACATGCCAGATCTTCCGGCATATTCACTTCACCGTCCTGATCTATAGAACCTGCACTAAACCAGGTAGATCCGTCCGCAGAAACCTCTACTTGAGCATGTTCTACCGGATACTGTGGATTAGTCGCTTCCACTACGATTACACCACCACGAATACCGTTATCAAAACTCAGGGTAATTGATCCGCCGAATCCTAAAGAAAAGAAATTTCCTTCGGTAGTGTCATTCTCTGCCACACCAACGGCCGATTGTGGATTGCTACGGGCCGGTGCTACGTCGCTAACAAGAGCGCCGTTTCGAATAGTAGTTTGGTGAGAAGTTACTACGCCATCTGCCCAGGGACCATTACCGTCTGGAGCTGCAGAATATGCAAAAGTAGGCGTTAAAGCCAGGAAAGCCAATACGAAAATCAAGCTGAAAAATTTGTTCATAATTGTGTCCTATAACTTATACAATAGAGATGTATTATAGCACACAAAGAACAAAAAGCAATAGGCGCTATAGGCCTAAATAATTGAGGCTAAAACAGTAGATTTTATTGCACTTTGCCTTTACCCTTTACTCCGTTTTATGGGAGCAGGATTCACCGCAGCCGCAGCAGGAATTAGTGACACTGACAGTGGTACCTCCCACCACCGTTCCCACGGTGGTAGAAGAGGTACTGGAGCCGGACGTTACCGTTACCCCTCCTCCGGTATTATTCTTAACTTTATTATTTCCGGAAACAGCTTTGGTTTTTACGGTCGTTTTGACCTTGGATTGAGCACCAACCACGACGCTGGTTGAATTCGAGCCATTCTTAATCACCTTGTTTACCGAACCGGCTCCGTTCCCGGAAATATTTACATTCGTGTCCGGTCCACAACCGTCCGGTGTAGGTGTTGGCGTGGGAGACGGAGTCGGAGTTGGGTTCGAACAGGGCTCGGTACCAACCGCTTTCACCCCATCTACATCATATGCATCAGCAGATCCTTCGACAAAATCTTCCTTTATACTGGTGTCCGTAATTTTCACGTATTTGGCACAGGTAATCCCCTCCGGCAACGAAACCTGTCCGTCCTGGGAAATGCTTCCCGCGGAAGTCCAACTTACCCCGTCAGCAGAAACAGAAATAGTAGCCTTTTCCGCCGGATAATTGGGGTTTGTAGCCTCAAACACGAGCACACCGGTCCGGACCGGATTATCAAAACGTAAGGTTAGTACTCCGCCGAATCCCAATGAAACAAAATGACCTTCTGCGGTATCATCTTCGGCTACCCCTAGCGCCGCCGCAGGATCACTCCTGAGTGCCGGGACAGAGCTTCCGTCTTTGGTAAATCCCTGGCTGAAAGAGGTAACGGCGTCAGCCCAAGGCCCTGCACCATCGGGAGCAGCAGCGGAAACCGAACGGGCGAGTACAAAAAAAGAGAGAACAAAAACAAGGGTTAACGGTACGAAATGGGCAGTTTTCATAGTGCTTTTACACTATAGGAGTATCAAGTAATCATCAAGACATCATATCTATATCTATATATGTCAAAACTACCTCACCGAAACGTGCCGGTTACTGAGATAGTATTTTAGCCACAAAATTTCGTAAAAAGCGCACAACCCGACCATAAAAACTGTTATCCGTCCTGCTTAAAATAATATTCCGTTCCATATCGCTTCTGGTTTCCAGCTCTACGTTAACCACGCCTGCCACCAAAGTCTCATCAGGAGGAGAAACTACTACTTTTGTGACTAAATTCGGTAATGGCAATTCGTATACACCGTCAGCATTCGTTTTTACGGTTACGGCTCCCTTGGCCACCATTAACGTCACATCTTTAAGCGGTGCATGGAATTGATCGGTTACCGTACCGCGTAACACCGAAGGTTTATACATGAGTGAAAGGGCGCTGGCAGCCGGTCTGGCAACTAAATCTTTCTGAAAGAGCTGCGTAGTACCGTCAAAAGCGGTCCAATAGTTCATACCGCCGACTTTTTCTTTTAACCGCAACAATCCGGTAAGCACATCCGTAATATACCCGGATTGCTGCTCAGGAGTCATATTGCCGTTTATGTCGGGAATTGGTGCCCCGAATTCCCCCAACACCACCGGATACCCGTATTTTTCATACAAAAACTCCACATCCTTCACTAATTTCTCCGGTTCCTTTACGTAATGGTCTATAACCAACACACCGCCGCTTGAAGCCACCGCCTCTTTGGTCATTATTTCCCTGGCTACGTCTCCGTTCATGGAAAAATATCCGCAGCGCACATCCTTTTTGACTTTTTTCATAGCTGTAGCACAGGTACTATATGAATCCGTCAAGAATTTTAAGAACTCCGTTTTATTACCGTCTGCATGCCTTGGATCCCGGATCAAACCATTTTCCGGTTCCGGAGCCGGAGTAAAAATATCCCCATTTTCAAATAAATCCGGATGCTTCTCAATAAAAGCCCGGGTTTTTATATGATGCTCCGCCACCGATTTTAATTTCGGATAATCAAACCACCCCTCCCATCCGGAAAAATTACCCCGGAACCAAACATGCATGTTCTGCTTTCTGATTTCGTCAACCCAAACCTTCATCACAGGATAAAATTCTTCATCATAGGGAGTCCCTATCGCTATATGAGTGGGCTGAAGTGCCGCCACCGCGGTAATATACGCCGGTATCTGCTCTCTCATTCCCGACTCGCGGGCTCTGTCCCGGGAATATTTCATGGTATCTATAGATACTATCGGCCAAAAACGTTCAGCTGCAAAAACCTGTGCAGGTTTCAGAAGCAAACCGCACACGATAAAAAGAAACAAAAGATAGTTCATTATTTTTCCTGACGGCGAAAAATGAGAATTTCCGGGGAAGTATAAACTTTTTCAAATGTTGCGTAAAGTCTGCCTTCTACTGCCTTATCGTTTATTAAACTCGTCCACACGGCATCATCTTTCTGCATTACGATCCATACCGCATATTTGGCCGGGTCCTGCAATGACTCTTCCCAATACGGCTTATTCCCAATATATATTACATTCTGCATCGGAATGCCTGCCCGGATAATACTCATGGTACGTGCATAGTCATCCAAAAGTACCAGTCCGCCGTCATAGTGTTGTTTCATCCATTGCTCGGCGTCAGGCCGTTTGGCATGGGATAACCCTACTACACCATCGGCATAACTAATGACATTGGTATATCCGATTCCGAATAATCCAAATTGCGCCATAAACAAACCCAGTATAACTACTTTTCCGAATTTTGAGGCTCTGCTGAATAACGTTCCGATAAAAAACGCGACCACGGGAATCATCATGGCACCGTACCGTACGTTAAATAACCGCCATTCAAAAGACACGGGTGTCAGGTGCGGTATAAAAATTACCGACTGCCCCATGAATAAGGTTACAAAGTTAAACAGAAACGGCACCATCAGCAATAACACTATTAAAAATCTTTTTCTGTCTGTCCCCCGGCGCAAATATACTATCAAACCCGCGATAGCCACAAACCACAATAAAATTCCGGCATTACCCATCGCCGTCACAAAATAATATGCTGCTGCCAACCAGGCATTGTGATACGCCGGTAATTCACCTTTGGCAAGCCAGGCCCGTTGCTGGGTCTGGGCACTAAACTGACTTTGCGTAAAATATAGCGCATTCCCCAGAATAAGCTGTCCCCACAATAGCCAGAGCAGAATACCGAAGAACGCCAAGGTCACGAACAAAATTCCGCTACCCTCTATTTTTTTCCATTTCCAACGCAATACAAAACCCTGAATCCCAATAATCAAAGACTCAAAAAGAACCAAAAACCAACCATCATAGCGGGACAAAACGGCGCAAAATCCAAAGAATGCTGCCAACACCAGCGAGTATAACGGCTGTTTACCCTTCAGATATTTTATAAAGAAATAACTGGATAATGTAAAAAATGCGATTAACGGCAGCTCCGTCATGGACGTCGCCTGCAAATACATAATATTGGGATTAAATACAAATACGAGTGATGTAAGCACCGCCGCCCATTTGTTTCCGATCACCAGCATGGCTAATTTGTACAGGAATACTGCCGCAATCAGATAACACATACCGGAAACAATTGATCCGGCCAAGCCAGTACGCCACAATGCGTCTATGGCAACGAACGGCACCATCATCACGTGCGGCAGTGGTAACCAGATGCCTCCCAGCTGGGCAATACCGGGGGTAATACTATGAATAACCCGTTTGGCAATATTTAAATGCGATTCCGCGTCCCCGTAGGCCACGATGGTATCCTGCATCAGGAAATACAGTGTACTAACCACCGCCGTACTTATGGCAGGTGTCAGTACAAAAAACAGCCCGGGCCGTGCATGCGCCCACCGTTTTAGTCTTTCTGCAATAGAAAGCATCCAGCTCAGATTAATGTCCATTTCGCCTCCGGAATAACGGCATAACGATCAACAACACAAACATTATCACCAGTAAAAATAACCAGATATATCCGAATAACTGACCCAGAGTAACGTACGGCCATAAATATTCGCGCAGTGCAAAGCTGCCGCTTCGTCCGTCAAGGTAAAAATCCAAATTACGGAAAAAGTTATACCCGGTTTTTAAATAATCGGCTTCCACTTTCGGCGGTACCGAATTGGTCGTCAGCGCACCCAGTAAAGCAACGGCACTGGAAAATCCAAACAATGGCCAGGAGATAATCCGGAAGAACGGTCGCCATTTACCGTGCACCAGCCACAGCATGGCGAAAACAGACAAGTATGCCATGCTCGGAATCAAATACCGCGGTCCATAAGCCCAACCACCCCAAGGATCTCCCCAACTGGAATACAGAAACACGTTTACCCCTACTGATCCGATTAAGGCGCTCATGGCAGCATTTTTTTGCCGGGCAGCCCAGAATAGCCCGAGAATACCTACGGCCAATATCGGTGCGTACAATAATAGTCCGCGGTCTTCCGAATAGAGTAAGGTATAAAAGCCGAAAGGCGTTTTTTCCTCAGAGAAGAATTTAACCGGATTTTTTTCGCCCTTTTCCCCTTCGATGACAGCCTCAGGATTTTCCTGATTCTGCAGATCTTTTTCCAGAATCGATTTGTATCCCACCAAGCTGCCGCTTACCCGTTTCCAGCTGCCGAAGTTCACCTGGTTGTAATACCCATGTACAAATATCCAGGTAATTAATACCACAGATGTTAGCAGTAACGAAGGACGGATGGTTACCGTCAGCTTTTTTCCGACTATGTTTACCCGCTCAAATAGACTCCAGGCAAAATACAACATCACGGGAGCCATCAGCAACACATTGGGGTAATCAATAAACACGGCAAACCCGAAGGCAAACCAAACCCAGGACGCGAGTATCGGATTCCAACGGGTTCCCTGGGTAATTTTCCATACCGCCATAAAACTGCTTAATATTAAGAACGTGGTCATTTGATGCTGATAGAGCGTAATGGCATAGCTCCAGGATGTGGTTCCAAAACCGAAAATAATGGGTGCAGCCAAACTTGCCCAAAGGGGTAACCGGAACACCCACCGACAGATTACGTACAATAAAACCAAATTAAGTATTGCGGTTACGGCAACTGATGCATATGCCGCTACCTGAGGAAGGTTATACAGTAAACCCAACTGATAAAACGGCAGAGCAAACACGGATATACCGGGAGCAAAGTAAGAGTAAAATTTACCGTTGTAATATCCTACGTCTGGATACACCATCATGCCCAAGTCAGGACGGAGCGAAAAGGTACCATCTTCTGCCAGAGACACAATAATTGCATACCTACCCCGTTCCGGAGAAAGTTCAAAGGGTTGTGTTGCCTGGTCTAAATTATCTTTTACCGCAGCGATGTCCGGTTTACCGGCAATACCCCGCAGCGTCACACCGTAAAACGCCATACCCATGGCGAGCAGCAAAATTACCGGTAATAACGCTACCGTCAATTTTCCAAGACCGATAAGTATGTGATCGAGTAGCTTCATAATCATTTATCGGTAAAAACAGCCAACCAAACAGGTACTATTAGTCCCAACGCGAGTACCAGCATAAAACCGTAGAATCCAATACCCGGCACTATATACTGTAACCCGAGACGATACAGAAAAGAACCCATCTGTCCGGTAGCCAGAACTTCCCAGGCGGGTAAAAGCGTAGATCCCAAACCGCCGGTGGCCAAATCTTCCGCACCAGGTAGCAGTACCGTCGTTACAGCACCCAGCATGTTTATGCCGACACTCCAAAGCAACGTAACGCTTAGTATCCCTGTAAACCAACGGGTTTTCCGCCAGGTGTGCAGCGCACTAGCCAAAAAAGGAGCAGCCAGGCCGAAAACCGGAATGAGGTACCGTGGTCCGAATGCAGCCCCGCCCCAGACGTCACCGAAAGAACTATACAAACCCAATGTTAAAGCGATGCTGGTTATCTGCGCAGTTACAACGATCGGGTATTTTCTCCAGAGCGACATAATACCAAGCAACGAAAGCAACATAACGGGAGCAAAAAATAATACTCCCCGTTCCGTACTCCCACCCAGTACCCACAACCCGAAAGGAATCCTGGTAAACTGAAACGCTGCGCCGATGTGGCTAAATAGTAGAGCCCACAACCAGGAAAAAGGATTTGGGAACTGGGTTACGGATGGAGCAAACTGACCGATCTGAAACGGATTTCCGTTAGCAATAGAGTTATATATGGCAAATCCGGTGAGTGGGACACCGACGGCAGAAAACAGAAAAAGTATATCCCGCAGCATTGTCTGCAGGCTGAATTTTCCGTGCCTTACCACCATATTTCGTATATCCAACAGCAAAAACGGCAGCACCAGCACTGCATTAGGCCAGTCAAACACCACGGATGCGGATGCTATACCCCACAACAATATTCTGCGGCGAATGGTTTGCGGCAGTAAACTTACCCGCATCATCCCCAACACTACGGCCAGAGCCACCTGGTGCTGTACCAACTGCGTACTGTACGGCAAAACCGCCGTCCCCAGGGTAACGATTAACCCGGTGAGAGCACTCACCGCCTGATCAAATCCAAAAGCGCGGCATACCCGGAAAAGCAAAAATACGTTTAAAACCGTAAGCAGTAAGGGCAGAGACATGGTCACTAACTGTCCGGCATTGGCCATTCTGCCCACCACATAAAACGGAACTGCCAGCACGCCTATTCCCGGAGGGAACATGGAAGCAAATTTACCTTGCCCGAGATACGCTACATCCGGGGCGGCAAATTCAGCGATAGGCCGGGAAAACGTAAACGCACCGTTTTCTGCCAGACTGAGCGTTAACGCATACCTGCCCCGCACGATGGATGATTCAAAAGCATTTCCTGGTGTGGAAAGCGTAGTAGCCTGCTGTAATCCGGAACCGAACGTTCCTTTCAGCAAAAGGAGCAGCAGCACAAACACGCCACCAAGTAGATGGTTAATGGTAAGGATTTCACCGAAGCGCAGACGACTACCTTTTCGATGTTGTCCTCCGTTTGCGGTCGGACCAAATAGACCTATTTTCATATTCTATAAGACTATTATTATAGCTAAATTTTCCTCAAATTACTACCCTCAGATCCTGAGGTATTATTATGACCTTTAAAAAAAGCGCCTAATCCAACTCTTTCGTACTCATGTCTATAGGCCAGTATGGTTTGTGTTTTTGTGGAAGCGGTACCACTACTGCTACCAAGCGGGTAATAAGATACAAAACCAAATAAATGCTCCCCCACCACGGGCGCTTCCGTAATACGGCAAATATTGCCGGTATTCTGACCTTCATGGGTATACTATATTCGCTACCCAGCGGACCAAAAACAGCCTCATTTTCCTTTCGGGATTGCTGAAATTTCAGTGTCTGTAAGATATACTCCTTAAGCGTTGCAGGATCACGGAACGCACAAAGTGGTTCGTCTATATACGCCACGGTAAACCCGTTTCGCTTGGCAAACAAATACATAAATGCGTCATTGTTCCAAATGTTATACGGAACCCGCATTTTTGAAGCTAACTTTGCGGAAACCGCAAGCAATCTACCGTTACACACCAGGTACGTTTGCTGACCCGGCGTTCGGCGTATGACCTCATTTTTTATATCCGTACCGACAGATAGTATCTTCTCCATAACCGTATGCGCAGGAAGCGGACGCACGCCGACACAGATTAAATCCGCCCGGGAGGATTGCCTCACAGCATAAATCCGCTCCAGCGCATTTTGAGCCCACACCACATCGTCATTGGTAGAAATAATCAATTCACTCCGGGAGGTCGCCAATAAATCATCTAATTTAGCGGATTGTCCCTGACGGGAAGCTGTTTTTCTGACTCTGATTTCCGGAGAAAGGGCTCTCAGCGTACTTACCGGCATAGGTTGTCCGTCCAACATTATCTTTACGCTCGCGGCACTCACCGGGATCGTTTGTTCGAAAATGGACGCCACCGTCCGAACCAAATGCTTACCAGCCAAAACAGTGGGTATACCGATGGTTATGCTTGGATGTGGTGTGGTCATAAGGCAGCCCTCAGAATTCGCACCCATTTCTCCGTTTCCGTTCGCTGCAGTGTCAGTACCCGGCTTTTTATCCTGGTCCGTAACGCCGTCCGTTGTCTGAATGCCCGTTCCAATAATCCGCTCAGTACTTCCGGAGTTACATCTTCACACGGTAACACAAAATCGTTCATCCCTAACGTCCCGGCTATGCCCTGTGTTTTATATTCATAGGCAATTGCCACAAACGGCACGTATTGAGTGGCAGAAATTATGTTTGCATGCATCCTCATACCCAAAACTAACACGGTTGCTCCGTATGTCTTTTCCGCGTGTGAAATATCACGTAAAATTATGGGCTTCCGCACTCTAGCACCTAGCATATCAAGAGTGCTAACAACCCGAGCCAAAGCCACGGAATCATCTTCTTTTTGAGCGTACGGAGCCTGCACCTGCACAATCGGTAACAATTCAACATCCGTTTTTTGCTGCAGTGAAAAGAGTGCAAGAGCATAAGCCTTTTCCAGACTATTCTGACCTTCCAAAGGTAGCCACGGACGGATCACAAACCCCACCACCGGACGCTTAGACTGATTCCCTTTGCGTTTTGGCAATAGCAGCGCCTGGTCACAGGATAAAACCACATTTTTTACTCCATATTTCTGCATGGCCATATACGAATATTCTTCGCGGGCGCCTACCACGGTAAATCCGTCTAATACCTGTGCGCACATCCTGGCTTCCCACTCGTAGGCAAAGGGGCCGAAACTCAACGGAGATACAATTACCTGCTTTTTCAGTACTTTGGCAAAGCGAAATAGGAATAAAACCAAAAACAGATTAATCGCCTGTGATATTCCCGGTCTGGCGCGTAGAAACCCGCATCCAACGGTAACAACCAGATCTGCCTGTTCATACGAGACCAGCAAATCACTTAAGGCTTTATTCTGCCGTAACCACGGCATTCGCCAAACATAGCTTACATAGTACAGGCTTACCCAGAGCATCCGAATTATCCGGGTAATCGGATCACGCCTGTCCATAATCATCCAATCGAACACACTTAACTGCTTTTTGACCGTAGTATCAGTCTGCAATTGCGGATCGCCGGTACCGATTGCCACCCTGGCCTGCGGAAAAGCCCGTCTAATCAACTCCCGGAGACTTTTGTACATTGCAGCATCACCCAGGTTTGTAGGAGTAGTTACATTCGGAATAAATACAAAGGGTGCTTTCATGATGTTAGCCCCTTCGATGACGTAGACACCGACCACGTGGCGGTAGCTTGTGGGGGAGCTGCCAATTTAGTAAACAGATAGACGCTTAGGTAAGCCAAAGACCACAACGGGTGCCGCAACAGGTAAAAAAGGATAGGTGGCACGGCTACGGATAGCGGGAGTTTAAATGACTGACGCACCGTTTCTTCGCCAAAATACGGAAACAGTTCTTCCGGCCCGGCTCGGAAACGACGACTTTGCTTGCTGTGATCATGCCAGTCTATTGGCGATCGGAAAAGAATGACCGATTTCGGCTGATATTGGGTTTTAAACCCGTATTTTTTGCAGTAAAGAAACGCGAAAACGTCTTCCGTAAACACTTTCTTCCAGCGGAACTTACGGTACAGCCGCTGACTCATAGCCCTGCCCCGGCCGCCACACAAATAAATGGTGTCATAATTTGGAAACCGTTCGAAAATGGCCGTCCGCAAATACACACTGTAATTAATGACCCGTTCAAACCAGGTACGTGCCGCTACCGGCCAAGCCCGGGCAATAGCGTAATCCGCGCCATCCATGATCGTTTCGGCCAGTTTTTGAACTGCATACGGATTTGCAGGAAGCGTATCGGCATTCAGTAATACCAGTACGTCACCGGTAGCCTTTTTTAACAGTATATTTTGCGACAATGATTGCCCCTGCCTGGTACGATTCCGGAACAATTTGACCCGGGAATCATGCACCGACCGGACCAGTGAATCCGTATTATCTTCTGAAGCATCCGAAATGACCAATATTTCTTTTATGCTGAAGCCGGACAACTTTTGAGCCTGTACTGCCTCAATCAGTTTTACAATATTGGCTGATTCGTTGTATGCCGGAATCCCTATGGTAATGGTCCGCGTTAATTTCATTTCCGCTCCTTTTCCGACAGTAAATCAATTAACCAGGATTCGATAGTTATGGCCACGTTTTTCCAGGAGTGTGCCAGAGCAAATTTCTTAGCCGTAGCCGTAATTTTGGTTATTTCTGCTGCATGTTTTTTATCCAGTACATACAGCACTTTATTTGCCAATGCCGTACTGTCTGTAGTCGGAACCCGATACCCGTTTATCCCGTCTTCCACCAAAAATCTCAGCGCCGTATTATCTGCCACGATACACACACGAGCCTGACTCATGCCTTCATGTACGGCATTACAGAAACTTTCCCAACGTGCCATATGGACCATCATGGCAGCGTGTTTGATGAGGTAGTATTTATCATAGCCGCGCACGACGCCGGCAAAAAACACTCTATTTTCCAGATGCAGATCCGCAATCAACCGTTTGAGCGATGCTAAATACTCATTACTTCCCACCGGCCCGACAATTACAAAGTTAATATCCGCAGGCATTTGTGTTAACGCCTGCAATACCGTTTCGTAATTTTTTATATCGTAAATTCTGCCTATCTGAATCAGGTATTTCCCGAACCCTTTCACTCGTTTTTTAATCCGATCACCGGCCTCGTGATCTACATTTCCGTAGGCTTCGTCTTCTATCCCATTGGCAATTACCCGGATTAAGGCCGTACGAACGCCCATACCGGCTATTTCCAACCGTTCCCACTCAGACACAGCCCGGATACCATTTAAGGCCATCCTGATCAACCAGAGACCCACCGTCGCGTGATACATTCGCTTTGCCCAAGCCACTACCGGATGGAATATTAACCAGTCAGGGGTATACCCGCCGTGTGGAGTAAGAATCATCACGGGTACGCGTTTACCGGTAATCTTCCGCCACCAGGCATAGAATAATAAAAACCCGTGGGGAATAACATTAAAATTGTGCAGAGCGATCACATCCGCACTATCCCAGGGTAACTGCGGCCAGAAACTCCACCAGTTGTACCGATACCTTTGTACTTGGATACCGCGAACCTCTTCCGCTGACGGTAATATGTTCTCTTCCGTAAGGGTGTTCGTAGACGTGTGTACGGTTACGTTCCAGCCGCGTTGTACCAACACGCTGTACGTTTCCAGCATGTTTGTTTCTATACCGGCTGCCACCGGATAAAAATATTTCACAACGGCATGTATCTGTTTTTGTTTCATACGTATTTACCGAAGGCAGAACGCTTTACCATATTCCGGAACGCCACCACAGACGGTGAAGCCAGGGTAGTAAACTCCGAAAAACTGTGTGTCTGATCAACGCCTATTCTGGGTACGTGTACCCGGGAAGTATCCCGCCCTATTAATCCGTCATCCATGGATACGGCAATGGTGTACCCCGCCCGGTTGACAGTTTCTATCACCGAATTGGAATATTTCCCTTTGGGATAGGAAAAAAACCGCACCGGTGCACCTATCATCCGTTGTAATTTCCGCTTGGAATCGGTTATTTCGTGCCGTAATCTGTCTTTATTTAAATTCGTGAGTACGCTGTGCGTGGCGCTGTGTGAACCTATGTACCAACCCGATTTCCGCAATGATTTAATCTGCACCGGTTCAAGTAACGGCTTTTCGGTGGCCAGTATATTTCTGTTGGCGGCCTTACGGTCACTTAATACAAAAACAGTCGGCCGAATCCCCAACCGCCGAAAGAGGTGTTTGCTTTCAAATATATCGGCATAGCCGTCATCAAACGTAATGGCAAATGCCGGTCGGGGTAGTTCTTTGCGTCCCTGCAGGTAGGCTTCGACGTCTGAAAGCGTTACGGGTGTACCTTGCCCGGCCAGGTAAAATAACTGTTTTTTTAATTCGGACTGCCGCACGCTAAACCGCCAGTCATCGCCGATACTGTGATAACAATATATAGCCAGCGGGTTCTGATTTCCCCACACTTTATCCCAGGTTGCCAAACTCCGATAAATACCGGACCGTACGACCCGAAATACCGCCAGCAGTACCTGTCTCCTCCGCCAGTTCATACCGCCCCTCCCGCCCGTACCGTTTTGGTTGAACTTGCCTGCCAGGTTTCCGATACCTTCGGTCGGAATGTACTCAATATTCTGCTGCTTACTAAAACCAGTACGTATGACAACACATATCCCACCTTGTGCCACATACCCGGTGCCGCTTTCAGGCAACAAATGACGGAGTGAAATATCGGTATTGCAAATTCGCGGCGTACGGCGTGTTCTCCGAATTCAGCGTACAGATATTGGGGAGCAAATATAAACCGTTTCGATTGCTTAAAGTAATCCGCCAGATTAGTGGGCAGACGGTAATACACGACGGATGATGGTACCGGCACAAACCGAAACCCCTTACTCACGCAGGACAAATACGTATACATATCTTCCCCGTCACTATGACTATACCGCAGACTGCGGTAAAACGTTTTAGCCATAGCCCTGGCCGGTCCGGTGCAGCTGTATATATTTATTCCCTGCTTCCACGACGCGAAAATTTCATGTTTCAGCTCCATACTGGCGGAAAGCGTTTTTTCTATCCAGGTCTGAGGGGGTAAATTCCGGATAGCCGCAGCAGTAAGCTCTGCCTTTCCGGTGCTAATAGGCTTAATCAGGTGTTCCAGGGTATTTACGTCCGTAAGGACAATATCGGCATCCAGCAATATCAGAATATCAGACGTACATGTCTGCATCATCTGTGTTTGTCTGACGGCTCTGCCTTTTTGTGTTTTTCCTACCAGGAGTTCCAAACGGGAATCCTTCAGGCCCTTCACCACTGCAACCGTCCCGTCAGTACTGCCGTCCGAATATACGATTATTTTCTTCAGCACACCGCTTACCAGCTTTTGCTGAAGTATTTCCCCAAGCAAGTCTTTTAATTGGCCGGCCTCATTATGCGCCGGAATTATTACCGTCACGGTTTTTAAGGACGCCTTCATACGTTGTCCTCCTTCACCGCCCGAATGGCAATGACACAGGGATACCGCTCATCGTCAAAATCAAGCTCTTCCCGCGTGAGTTCTTCCTGCGACATTCCCACCCAAAATGCCTGTCCGCTGTATACGTTTCCGTAACTTTGTACTGTTGTTTTCGAAAACACACCTGAGAATGCATATTTGGCACCTGCCTCGGTAAATCGCCAGTACGAGCTTGCCTGTTCAAGTACCGGGCTAAACGCGGCTACGGTAACCAGCAATACTCCACCCGGTTTAAGTATCCGGTGACATTCCCGGATGGCCGCAGAATAATCATCTATCATCCCCAATACGTGCGTCAGGATAATACAGTCGTAGGTATTGTTCTTAATTTGTTTTTTTACATTCCGCAGATCGCCGATAATAGTGGCAGCCGAGTTTGTTTTTACTATATCCAGGATATCCGACCGCTTAACTGCCTGCCCACCAAATTCGGACGTATAACGGCGGTCGCCTATTTCCAGTACCGTTCCCCTGATATCGGATTTCCATAACGCTATAGCTTTTTTTATCCAATATCGGTTTACCGGTGTACCCCGATCCAATCCGTATTTTGTGCTTAACGGTATAGTCGTTTTTGTACCCAGCCGAAAGGATGATTTCGGCTTTAGCATACGCACCACCTTCCCGAATAAAGAAAATAGGGGTGATGAGAATAGTATTTGTTTTAAGTTCATAGTTAAACCCGTACCTGTTTTACTTTCGATGCTGTCGGCAACGCCGTGACGGTATTCGGGAAATACTCTCCCCGCACCAACCGTAATGCTGCGTTCATATGCGCCGGCGTAAGTCTGATGGTCAGGTCGAATATACCGATAAATGCAGATATGAATTTTCCGGCTACCCGCTGTTTTACCGTTTTATTTACCTGGTCCCGCACGGTCATGGCTACATATTCCTCCAGGGCTTTCGGGGTTAACGGAGAGGCCAACGTCGCTAAATATTCTATTATGGTATAACTCCACATCACGTTCGCCGTATCGACAATCACCGTTTCTTTTTGATTCCACAACACGTTATTTCCGTGTAAATCACCATGCACCAGTCCCTGTTCCAACTCCGAGGCCAAATACCTAAACCCGTTTAATGTATTCATGGCACCGCCCAGAATAGGCGGAATCAGTTCCGGATGCCGGAAGCAGGCAGTCAGAATTATTGCCGGATATAACCAGAAAATATAATTCCGGGTTTTATCTCCGAATACCCGGCGCTCCGCCGGAGTAATATGTGCGGATAAGGCCGTAAAATACTGCCGGCACTGTTCGTATAACGAAATCTGCTGTTGTGGAGTTGCGGTCTTAAATAAATCACCATGACTCCATTCCGTGGCCAGTAATAATTTTTGGGGTGCAACTTCGAACGTCACCACGTTCGGTACGTTTACATGGCGAATGGCGGCCGGAATCCGTAAATGCACGCGTTTAGCCACCTGGTTTAACGTCCACACGGTAATAATTTCGTGTATTGTTTCGAAATACGCCCGGGTTTTATATCGCCCTTCCCACACTTTTACGGCAATCTGTTCACCGCGGTTGTTCACGTAGACGCCGACGGCAATCGGGCCGGATTTTTCCGGCTGAATTCTCCGGACAAATTGATATCCTTCTACTCTGTCAGGCAAATGTGGCACCACGACTATACCCCTGGCCTTATCCCAAACTAATCCGAATTGAGCCCACACCACGGAAAATAATTTGGTGATCATGGACGCTTCTACCGGTGGTTTTTGTTGGTTTTTCATATTTATCGGGCAATAGTCGTAATTGGTCTGCCGGAAATTGTTTTTCTATGTCCGGTAATACTGCGTTTAAGAACCTGTAAAAATACGGCGGCACTTTGATCCCAATCAAATGATTTAGACCAATCGAGAGCGGCAGCGGTCATTTGTTTCCGGTCTTCATGATGGGTAATCACATACGATACGGCAGCAGCCAGACTCTGATGGTCTCCCGGATGCACCAATAGTCCGGTCTTTTCGTCTACGACCGAATCCCGTAATCCGTGTACGTCAGACGCAATCACCGGCGTACCGCAGGCGTTTGCTTCTATCACGGTAATACCCCATCCTTCTATGGAAGACGGCTGTACCATAACCCAGTGCGATCCAAGCAACGCCACTTTTTCCCGTTCCGAAACCCGGCCGGTAAATTGCACCGCGTGGGAAATATTGAGCGAATTCGCAAGTGTTTCCAGTTCTTTCAAACTTACGCCTTCCCCGGCTATCGTCAGCTTCATTTCCGGATGAGCGGAAAGCGCTTTGGCAAATGCCCGGATAAGCACATCTACTTGTTTGTACGGCCGTAATCGTCCCAGATATAGCACTGACGGATGCGCAGTTTTGCGGACGGTTTTATACAGTTCAGGCTCTATTCCCGGATACACAATAGTTACCGTATTGGCTACACCAAATCCTACCCGCAGAATTTCTTTTTTGGATGATTCGGATACGGTTACGACCGGGACATTCCGGTACAGCATGGGCATAAGTTTTGTTTCCAGGAATGTAGCCAGCATGGCGAGCGGTAACCATAATTGATCCCGGAAAACGTCCTGATGAACATGATGAATAAGTAATATAGTGGGTTTGCGCACGAAAAGCGGGGTAAAAAATGGAATTCCGTTCTCGGCATCTACGATGACGTCAAATTGTCCACGAAAGCGAAAAATATAATACAGTGCCGCCCACAGATATACCATGTAAAAGCCCCCGCGCCGGACCATCTGCACACCATCTATTACTTCATTCCGGGCGTGTTTCTGATCATTTCCGCAAAAAACGGTTACGCTGTGTCCATCCTTTACCCACCGTTTGCTGAGCTGATGAATATATTCCTCGGCTCCTCCAGCCCAAACATGTTGGGTATCTCGCCAATTAAATATCAGTATCCGGAGGGAATTAGGCATGCCCTCCCGTTTTTGCTTATCGTCCAGAAACAGCTCCAAAAAATCACGGATATTCCGGATTACGGTGGAAACCGCCTCATGGAACCGATGCAGAAACATGGTTACCATCAGAAAAATAATTCCGCTCACCGTGAGCACCTTGGCTATTTCTTCTACCGATCCGTGCCACAGCACTATGCCCGTAAGCATGATCAGCGACATGCCGAAGCTGGCAACCGCGAACAAGTGTACCCGTCGTGACTGATGGTACGAAACAAAACCCATGGCAATCGCCATACAACCCATGGCAAATGTATATGTGGGCAAATACGCCACAATGTCCCAGGCTTTGGGTCCCAACAGGAACGGAATAGTAATATATCCGAATACGCCGACGGTAGTAACGCCGCCCAACACTGCAGCAGTGGTGAGTAGTAATATTACCCAAAAAATTTTAGTCGAATTCCTGCCTGCACCTTCATGCTTGCTGATCAGGGGTGTGAGGAACTGAGTAAATAATGTTCCCATAAAAAATACCATTTTTCCCACCAGGGAAAGGAGTGCATACTGCCCCGCTTCTTTCGGCGGCAAATAATGTTTGGCCAGCATGGCATCCATGGTTAAAAACGCTACCAAGGAAACCTTGCTTAAAAAGGATGACGCATAAAACCGTCGTGGCAACACGGTAGAATGAAAATCCGCGTGTGCTATATGTTTGGTTACAATCCCCCGCGCTACGAGCCATCCGATAACGTACGACGTTATGATCCCGGCGGGAATCGCAACATACACATATTGCGGTAGGCCTATCAGCACCATAAGTACTGTTACCGCAAACTTCACTGAAACTTCGGAGAGCATCATGGCCGCCAGCGTATTAAACCGCATGGACCCGCTCAAAAAGCCGGAATCTACGGCAGCAGCTACCCCTACGCTCCAGATAGGAGTAAACAGTAAGAACGGCAACAATCTGTCCGTCTGAAAGAATGCCGCCATAAACGGAATAAGTACCAGCCAGGCACCACTGAGCAGTAACGCCGGCTTTAATGCTCCTCCCCGAAAATGAGCCCAAAACGGCTTGGCCGGTGTTCCGTATTTTCCGAACAGATACGAAGTGCGGTGGGAAATAGTGCTGGAATACGCCTGCAGCGGAATTTGCGAAAGATTCAGAAAGCTGGCAATCAAGCTGATAAGTCCAAACTCTTCAAATCCGCTAATACGCCCCAGATATGCGCTGTAGAGGAAGTTCACGACATTGGCGATCATGGAGGCAGCAATAAATGCGCCGCCCGTTTTTATACTGGCAGACAACTGCTTGCGCCCGGATAGTACGAACGATCTGATCTGCCACATACGTTATGAAACGTTCGGATGGACTATATTCCGATACGGTGGCAGGATCTGTGAATGTCTGGCTTTTTGTCGACGCGCGGCTAAATGTTTTTTTACCTTTTGCACAATTCCGAACCGATGTGCACCGGCAGCTTCAGGCTGTTTAGCCAAATGTAGCCCATGCGTAGTTTTGTGCCAGTAATGCGGGTTAAACACTATTTCCCATACGGCTTTCCAGGCTGCCGCGCTCATAGCCAGCCAGTACAATGGCGTTATGAGGGCAAACTTTACCAGTCCGTATTCTTCCCGGCGGAAACAGCCGATCATGTATGAATACATATAAAGGAAATTTCCGAATACCAGGGAAAATACACCCATGTACAACACGGGTAATGGATAGAATGTTTCGATAATCGGTCCGAGTGTGGCCCTAAACGAAAAGTAGCTAATGGTAATCAGCCACATAAACGGATTAATGAACAAAGACAAAATCTTGCCACCCACCACCATCTGAAAGGTAAAACCGTTAGGATTATCCCGGGAGAACGAAAACTGGCTCAGATCCCGCATGTGAACCATATATGTCTGAATGTAGCCCTTTATCCACCGACTACGCTGACCGTACCAGTTCAAGAGTGAACTGTTGGCTTCTTCCATAGTGGTTGAGTTGACGATGGCGGTATGGTATCCCCGTTTGGCTAGCCTGATACCCAAATCACAGTCTTCGGTCACGTTAAAGGCATCCCAGCCCCCCAGAATATGCAAATCCGACACGCGGAAGTGATTGGAGGTGCCTCCCAATGGAATAGGAGCTTCTATGGACTGTAATCCGGGTAACACCAAGTCGAACCACAAAGAATATTCCGTGGTAAACATCCGAGTCAGTAAATTCTGACGCGGATTATAGAAATTGAGCTTGGCCTGAATACACTTTACCGTAGACGGAGACCGTTTAAAGGCCAGAACGGCTTTTTTCAGCTGCAGCGGGTCCGGAATGTCTTCCGCATCATAAATGACCGAATATTCCCCTGTCGCATAGCGTAAGCCGAAATTGAGCGCTTTGGGCTTCGTTTTGGGCTTGTTATGCGGAATAACCTTCACGGTAAAGTAGCTTGGTAATTCCATTTCGGCGACTTTTTCTACCGAGGCGGTATCGTCTTCTTCTAGTAAGAGCATAACCTGCAGTTTGTCTTTGGGATAATCCAGTTGGCTCATAGCCCGGACGAACTGCGGAATAACCTGCCATTCTTTATAAAGCGGGCAGAAAATAGTGTATTTCGGCCAACCGCCAACAGGTGCAATTTTGGTATCTTCATCGTCGATCATGAGCTCACGATCTTTTGATACGCTGCGGAGAACAAGGGAAAAGTTAAACACCATGTCCACAAAGTACAGCACGGTTAACAGTGCCACGAGTCCGACGAGGGTCGCATGCCACGAAATCATGAGTGCTCCGGCTAAAATAAGCAAAAATCCGATAATCCAGAGGGTTTGGCGGATAGAAAGCCGGAAAAAAGCAGTTTCGTAGTGTTTTAGGCCGGAATAACTCACGAACGGCAGACCTTTAAAATGGAAACCGTTTCCGTGTTTTTCTTTGGTTTCAGCGTGAAACGGAATAATATTGTCTTTCCGGACGCGTAATTGTACTGCTGCGAGTGCCATTTCTACGGCAGCTGTCACCACGTTAATCTTGGCCGCACCGGTGTGCCGCGGGGCAAATTCTATGTCATGGGATTCAATAATGTATCCCGCATCCCGGGCAAAGACCAGAAATTCCAGGTCAAACATCCATTGGCTGGGTGCTATAGCTACCCGCTCGATTATTTCTTTGCGGAATACTTTTAACCCCGACTGCACGTCATGTTTAAAACCCAAAAGGATGTTTCCGAATACGTAGCGGTACGATAAGCTGGCTGCCTGTCGGATAAATCCCGTTTTACGTTTTTTGCGGTTGGCGATTACGACCCCTGCTCCATGCAGGATTTTCTCAAACATGGGAATAATAGCCTCGGGCGGATACTGCAAATCCGCATCGATCATGGTAATAACGTCGGCTTTCGCAAAGGCAAATCCGGCCAGAAGTGAGCTGGCTTTACCGCGGGCCATACCTTTTTTCTTTTTCAGGAGCGATAACGGATACGAGGTAGAAAGGGATTTAATTATCTCTACGGTCTTATCGGTAGAATGGTCGTCTATGAATACGACTTCGTATTTTATTCCTGCCGACTTCATAGCCATGCTAATCCGTTCCAGCAGAAGTTTAACGTTCCCTTCTTCGTTATATACCGGTATGACAATGGAAAGTGTCGGTTTTTTCATGGTTAGCGTACTTTTTGACTCTGTATAAACTTGTGTAAATCGTATTTGCTTACCCTATAGTAGCGGCCAAACTTAACGGCCGGAAGGCGTTTGAGGTGAATATAATCGTAGATCGTAAGCGGATTTAGCTTCAAAAATCTGGCTATTTCCTTTACGGTGAGAAATTGTTGATCTTGGTCTGAGCTCATGAGAATACCGAGATAAGAACGAAACTTATAGGCCGGCATTGTATCATTCCTCACATATCCTGTCAACGCAGGGGTATGGTTGTACCCAATAGAAGCATGCAGTGTATAGATATGTATACCTAACTAGTACTAAATATATCTATTTATACCTATGTATAGGTACCAAAGGGTTGTACCGTAGTATTTTTTCTTTTATGAAGGAGCAGGTCCAGAAAAATGTATGAATATAATTTCGCCCCGCTTGGCGGGACGTTTGACCTATCTGATAGAGCCATCCCTCACGAATGACTCAATTGATCCCATAATAGGGCGGTCACTATATTTAGTGTAATACACTCTTGTAAGAATTGTGTAAGGATTGTACAAAGATACAGTAATTGTTGGTTTTATTCTAAATATATAGTGTAGAATACAAAAACTAATTCAGAATGAAATTGAATCCACCCAAAATCATATTTTTCGTACTCTTAATTATTGCTTCAATATCCATTGGTAGGATTCTCAGCTCGGGTATATCTGAATACAAGCAGGTATATCGATCAGGTAAGTTTATTGTATATAGAACCTCGGACGTACTGGGAATTACCAGCACCACTGCAACTGTGAACGCAGACTATGCCCAACAAATTTCCACAGGTTCTCCTCTGGTATTTGGCGGCGCCCATGCCCCCCTTCCGGAACACCAGGATGCGTGGAATAAAATTACTGCGGCGGGCGTTACAGCCATACGAAAAGACTTTTTACTCGAATATTTTTTTCATAAAGACACTACCTTGGAATCATATAAAGCGAACGTAAACGGAATTCAGGACGTTACAAATTGGAATAAAGCGAATATCGCAAGCAGGGAAATATTTTTTGATAATGCCCGATCCAGAAACCTAACTACTATAGCCATAGTTTCCTATGCTCCGAGCTGGTTAACGTACTCAGGAACCACGTTCGGCGTACCAAAAGACTGGGATGTTTATAAAGATATTGTAAAAAAAGCGTATAAATACTTTCGTCCTAAAATTGATTACATAGAAATTTGGAACGAACCAGATCATCCCCGATTTCTGGATTTAAAAAACAGTGGGATGTCCAAAGAACAGGCATATGCGAACATTTATTACTATGCTTCCACGGCAATCAGGGAAGTAGATGCAGAAATGAACGACGGGAAACGGATACCCATCGGAGGTCCCACGCTTTCGAATGTAAAAAATAACACTATTTTACAAACGATTCTGGTCGATCCAAGAACTGCCAACAATATCGATTTCGTAAGTTACCATTACTATGGCGTAAATGACGATGCCTTACCAATTATTCAAAAAACATTGCTTTCGCGAGGCCGTCAGGACCTACCTGTTTTTGTAACAGAATGGAGTTTTGCTACGAATATAGGAAGACCAAGTCCCAACACCAATACGTATTTAGCTATACCGTTTACTTCCAAAAGGCTTATCTACTACCTTACAAATGGCATAAAAGGTACGAGTTATCACGTTATTGAACCGGTAAATGCAAAAAATTCGAATATAGACCAGGAAAAATATGCATTTTACCGTTGGACAAATGACCAAGCCACACTATTGCCTCAGTCAAAAAGCTGGATACTCTTAAGCAAAACACTTGGTTTGGGTAATGGCGATAGTAGAATTTTTCTTTCTACTGGTAAAGATCTAGCTGCACAACTAGCTTTTAAAAACAGCAGAAACGAAACCGGTATTATTCTGGTGAATGACGAATATTCGCCAAAAGAAGTTACAGTTAATATTAATAACCCTCCATATAAAGGATACGTCCGTGCCCGTGCGTATGTAGCTTCAAATATACAAGACGGTTTTACATTACTTGGTGCTAAAAGTTTAACGGCAAACACCACGCTTTCGATGAAAATTGCTGTCCCCGAACAATCAGTGGTGGGAATACTCTTCGATACCAATAGGACCATCGAGGGGATGATTAAAGATCTGATACAATAGAAACGTAGTCTATATTTCTTTCTCTACACAAAACTGGTATAATTTAGCGACACAAATAATCTTATAGTAATAACCAGTGTCTTCTTTCTACGACTCTGTTTATTGTATTTATTAAGAACATAATCGGTGTTTTCGCTTATGAGTACCAGAAATATTGCAATATTATCCGCAACATTATTCACTCTTCTATCTGCTGTAGTCCTTCTTTCTGCGAATACCCATAGTATTAAAAGTATACTTAATACGTATCACCTTCTTCCAGAACCAGAAAAGTTTTCGGAACTCTATTTTGAGAGACATATGGAACTCCCTCAGACTAGCAATCAAAACGAACAAATACCGTTCCGGTTTACCTTGCATAATTTAGAAAATAAGGTTATGGAGTACAAATACCAAATCACTGCAGAAACAACGTCGTCCGGAAAATTATTACTCGATGAAGGATTTATCCGTTTGGCACATAACGATATGAAAACTATTGACGCAAATCCGATGATTAGCTCCGTAAGTGGACGTACTAAAATTGAGGTGAGTTTACCTGATCAACAACAAAATATCCACTTTTGGACATTTGTAGAATAATATGAAAATTTCTATTCTAATCCCCTGCCATAATGAAGAAGACGGTATCGGCCACGTTCTGGCCGAAATCCCTCGTGCGGAAATGCTGGGATATGGCCTGGAAACGGAAGTAATCGTAATCGATAACAATTCTACCGATAAAACCGCCGCAGTAGCCAAAGAATTCGGAGTAAAAATAATTCATGAACGGAACAAAGGCAAAGGCCATGCACTCCGCGCAGGGTTTAACGCCGTAAGCAAAGATGCCGGATATGTAGTGATGTTGGATGGGGATCATACATACAAACCCAGTGAGATACTGCGTCTTATCGAACCATTGTCCAGTAACTTTTGTGATGTAATCGTGGGTTCACGATTGGGTGGAAAATTAAACGCCAATGCACTCAGCTTTCAGCACCGTGTAGCTAACTGGATGTTTACCTTTATGGTACGGCAGTTTTACAAAGCCAATATTACGGATGTGTTAAGCGGGTATTTTGCCTGGAAAAAAGAAGTAGTAGACGTACTAAAACCACATATAAATGCCAACGGATTTGCCGTGGAAATGGAAATGATTACCAAAATGGTAAAGCTGGGATACAAAATATATTCTGTTCCGATTACCTACGACCAACGCAAAGGGATGTCAAAAATAGATTCTATCCGGGACGGCTACAAAATCATGCACATGCTGATAACAAATCTTTCCTGGCAACCTCCTCATCCGCGTCGTCCGTTAAAACTTCGACAAATACAGGAAGAATCATTGTAGATTACTACGCCTATGGTTAATGCAAAAACGGCTCACCGTATTGCTTTTGTATCCGATGCTATTTACCCCTACAACAAAGGGGGCAAAGAAACCCGGCTCCACGAAATATCCATGCGTCTGGCTAAACGCGGATACGACGTACACATCTACTGCATGAAGTGGTGGACTACTCCGGAAAAGGTTCGCATAGAGGAAGGGGTTACCCTCCATGCCATATCCCCCCTCTATCCGCTCTATTCAGGAGAACGCAGATCCATTAAACAAGGGATACTGTTTGGACTCGCGTGTCTTAAATTGTTTAAAGAAGAGTTTGATGTAATAGACGTTGATCACATGCCGTATTTCCCCCTGTATTCAGTACGACTAGCATGCTGGTTAAAAGGTAAAAAAATGTTTGCCACATGGCATGAAGTATGGGGGAAAAAATATTGGTTGAAATATATGGGAGTACTCGGATTTATCTCAAGTGTAATTGAATATATTAGTTTTCAACTTCCAAATGTTTTTATTGCCAGTTCGTTTGTTACAAAAGAAAGATTGTTAAGATATGTAGACGACAAAAAAATACATACTATTAATAATGGAGTTAATTATGCACAAATTCTGACTGCTCCAAAACCAATACAAAAATCTGATGTCATTTTTGCAGGCAGGTTACTGAAACATAAAAACGTAGATATTCTTATCAAAGCTATCTCTGTGCTAAAAAAAACCACACCATCAATTCGATGCTTAATTATAGGAGATGGACCGGAAAAAAATAATTTAAACCTACTAGTAGAATCATTAGATTTACAAAAAAACATCATCTTTCTAGAATTTTGCTCAACAAAAACAGAATTATATAGTCTGCTAAAAGGATCAAAAATTCTGGTTATTCCTTCAAGTCGTGAAGGTTATGGAATTGTAGTTATAGAAGCTTTAGCTGTTGGACTTGTGGTCGTCACTGTTGACGAACCGAATAATGCTGCCAAAACACTAATTACTGATAAAAATGATGGAATAGTTACGAAATTAACACCTGAATCGATTGCGTCTGCAATTGGTTTATATCTGAGTACCAAAAAAAATAATCTACCAGTTAAGTCAAAAAAAATAAAAGACTGGGATCAAATAGTTAAAGAAATTACCGAAGTATATTCTCTATGAAAATACTTATTACAACTCCGTATTTCTATCCTTCTGTAGGAGGGTTGGAACGATACGTATATTCAATAGCTCAAAAACTTTGTTTTGATTATCATATGGAGATTGTTGTAGTGACTTCGTCTGATAATAAATCCATAACTACTGAAACCTTGGACGGTATAAAAATATATAGACTACCAACGCTGTTTAAACTCTCGAATACCCCAATAAACCCGAATTGGTACTTTCACTTACGGGAAATTATTAAAAAAGAAAAGCCAGACATTATTAATGCTCACGCACCCGTTCCATTTATGGCGGATATGGCATATCTTGCAAAAAATAATAACCCTTTTATTCTTACCTATCATGCCGGGAGCATGAAAAAAAACAATTTACTTGTAGATTCGATTATTAATGTTTATGAAAAAAACATTTTGCCAGAACTAATAAAAAATTCAGACGCAGTAATAGCAATATCTCCACCGTTTTTAAAAGAAAAAATTGCTCCGATTGCTAGATCAAGCTGGTTAATTCAACCTGGAGTTGATTTAAACCAGTATAAAGCTGCAGGTAAAAAACGAAAGAATACTGTACTTTTCGTCGGGAATATAGACAATGCAACCAAATGGAAAGGACTTTCAACATTAATTTCAGCCATAAAAATCTTACATATGCAAGGTTTTCCACTTAATCTCCGCGTAGTTGGAGATGGGAATGCAGTAGATCTATATAAAAAACAGACAGTTAATTACGAACTAGAGAATCATGTAAAATTTGTAGGAAGACGGAATGGTCTGGACTTAGTAAAAGAATATCAATCTTCAAATATATTAGTGCTACCATCTACATCTGAGGCTGAGTCCTTCGGTATGGTATTGCTGGAGGCTATGGCTTGTGGAACAAATGTAATAGGCTCAAATATTGGCGGGATTCCACACCTAATAACACATAATAAAAACGGATTACTGGTTGAACCGGGGAATCCACATGAACTTGCAACAGCAATTCGTACGCTGCTCAAAGAGACAGTAAAAGCTAATCACTTAGTAACTAACGGGTTGATTACAGCAAGTAAATTTCAATGGGAGAATAAAACTCAAAAATATATGGATGTGTTATCCGAAATTGCGAATAAGAATGAAAGAATTCCATCCATAGTTCAACTCACTCCATATTACCCCCCACACTTAGGTGGTATGGAACAATGCGTAGAAAACATCACTGCTGGTCTCAAAGCTAATAATATAAACACATCAGTGATTACAACATCTTTGGGATTTAATAATCATTTTAAAACAGAATCACTTGAAATTACCCGGTTAAAAGCGTTTGAACTTGCGCATACTCCTATACCCTTTGGCTTAATCAAAAAACTTTTTTCATTACCTAAAAGATCAATAATCCATTTACACATTGCCCAGGCGCTTTTTCCGGAAATTGTGGCATTTATAGCTAAAGTAAGAGGGATACCTTATGTTGCTCATATACATATTGATTTGGGTGCATCTGGAAAATTAGGTTTTTTGTTGCCGTTATATAAGCAACTCTTTCTAAAACGCGTTTTACGAAATGCAAACAAAATTATTGTCTTAAACAATACTCAGAAAAAGAGAGTTATACAATTGTATGGATTAAAAACCGAAAAAATAACCATAATTCCGAATGGTTTTGAAAATGAATATTTATTTAAACGAACTATTCGCCCTAAAAAGTTCATCAAATTACTTTTTGTAGGCCGCCTTACTACCCAAAAAAATATTTTCAAACTGCTTGACGTAATACCACACGTCCGCAACTCAGTTGAACTTCATATAGTCGGAGACGGAGAATTGAGAAGCAAAGCTGAAAATATTGCTAAACAACTTGAGCTTTCAAACGTAATATTTCATGGAACTCTAAAAGGGAATGCGCTTATAGAAATGTATAAAGCATCAGATATATTTATTCTACCTTCAGAGCGTGAGGCATTTCCACTAGTTTTACTCGAAGCAATGGCAATGGGACTACCAATCGTGGCGAATGATACGCCAGAAGTACGGGAAATACTTAATAGTATGGGTATTCTTGGTAATATAAATAACACAGTACAATTTGCTCATGACATTGACACTTTAATCGATAATGTACCTATGCGGATGCATTTAAGCAGAGAAGTAAGCAAATACTCGAAAAAATTTAGCTGGAATAACACTATTGATAAACTTATAACGGTTTACAATCAAATTCTATGAAACTATCGTATACATCGTTGTTCATAGTGATTATTTTGGCACTGGGATTTTTTAACCTAAGTGTATTAATCAGAAACCCGATAGGAGTTTATTTTTATGCATTCCCAATGTCTTTTTTATTACCTGGATTCCTACTATCACTCATTCTTCGGATTCATGCAGACTCAATTTATGAAAAATGTATTTATATTGTAGGCTTAGGTGTTTCCTTTTTACTTTTTTTGGGCCTAGGTATTAATGTAACCTTACCCTATCTGGGAATTACTCAACCATTATCCCAGCTCAACCTGTTACCTGGTTATTCCATTGCAATAGCCGTTCTTGCGTTATATATATTATTGAGAAAAACAACAGTCACACTTTCTACTCAAATAATACGACTAGAGAAAATCTCTGTCCTAATGGCATTTCTTCCATTATTGTTCCCTGTTTTATCTATTTTCGGCGCTAACAGAATCACCAATAATCTACCAAACACCCTAACGTTATTTATGCTCACTTTTATAACTGTATATATAGTGGCTCTACTTTCATTCCCCAGAAGACTTCAAACGTATGTATATATCGCAGCAGTTTATTCAATCGGATTGGCAATCCTCCTTATGCTATCTGCCAGAAACACGCTTATAGCCGGTTCAGACATTATGACGGAATACATGATGTTTCAGACTACTTTTCAAAAAGGCCAGTGGGTAGTAAACAGTATAAAACACGCATATTATGCCTGTTTAAGTATTACGTTATTCCCAACTTTTATAGCGAAACTTCTAGACGTTGAACCGCTAATCGTATTCAAGTTTTTGTTTCAGATTCTCACAGCATTTCTTCCGGTAACTGTTCTACTATTTGCTAAACGGTTCTTCACTAACACCTATTCGTTTATAGGTTCACTGTTCTTTATCTCATTTCCAATATACATAAATGCACTTCCAATGCATATGAGACAAGAAATATCGTTTTTCTTTTTCGCTTTGCTCGTCTTTTCTATTTTTACCAATAAGGTAAATTCTCCAGGAAACAAAGCAATGATTTTTCTTTTTGCCTTAGGAATGATTGTGTCTCACTATTCGACTTCCTATGTAGCCATAATTCTATTTAGCAGTATTTATGGATACAGTTTAATTCTGAAACTAATCCATAGAATTACTAAAACAACACATGCAGTAAGTAATCTCTCATTTCTTTTGGTAATGTTTTTGGGAGTAGTGACGTTATTCTGGTATTCCGATCTAAATAGTAATTCAAGCAATATCTTAGGTTATATCTCTAATTCATTCCGCAGGTTACATACAATTTTTTCTGATGATAACCGCAAAGAACAAACTAGCCCATTTGATCAATTTAATCTGTCGTACACTCCAAAAGACCGAAATGTTATTTTCCAGGATTATCTGGACTCGTTTGCAAATAAGAATCGAAGTTCTGGATATTACAACCCATCAACTTATGCTGACTATATACCTACTATAGTATCTTCAGAATTTATTCCTGCAAAAATTCCTATTAAAATTAGCAATCAAATAAACTTTTTAGCTGAAATAGTGAAAAAGATATTCAAATTGATAATTATTATTGGTGCAATCGTAATGTTAGTAAATGTACGGAAAAAGCACTTTCATATAGACGTTGTAGCTTCTACCCTCGGTGGATTAACAGTACTTCTTATTTTTATGATTGTTCCTTTTTTCACACTAGACTACGACTTGCTTCGAACATTTCAACAACTTTTAGTCTTACTGGTAGTACCATTACTATTCCCATTCGCATTTATAACTAAAAAATTAATACAAAAAATTCTATTTATTTCAGCTTCCTCACTCAGTATTGCTTATTTTCTAATATATACAGGGTTTCTTAGTCAACTAATGGGCAATACTTATCCGACTATACAATTTAATAATTTTGGCGATGGCTTTAATAACTATTACTTGCTGGAAACAGAAAAAGCTTCCTCTCAGTGGTTTAGTAAAAATAAAGAGCAAAGTGGGATTACTGTTTACACTGATGGCTATGCGAATTTTAAATATATTGCATCCTCCTATAAATTTCTATATCCGAATACAGACATTCACCCAGCTAACATGTTTATCCAATCCTATGTTTTCTTAAGTTATCCAAACGAAGTAAAACGGATCTCATATAAAAATATTGCCGGAATAACAATTAGCTACCTTTACCCGTACGACTTCTTAACACAAAACAAAAACAAAATATATTCAAATAAATCGTCAACTATTTTTCGCTAATATGATTTCAATAATAATAATTACTAAAAACGATAGATCCGTATATCAAACGGTTGCAACAATTTTAAAACAGCATATAACAAGGCAGCATGAGATTATTGTTGTAAGTGGTTCTGACAGGCTGGAATCTTTTCCTGAGAATAAAAACATACATGTAATCCCGTATCATGCAAATAAAAAGAAAATTACAATTCCGGAGCAACGGAATATAGGTGTAAAAGCCGCAAAAGGAGAAATAATTGTCTTTATAGACGCAAGTTGTATACCGCAGAGGGATTGGTTAAATAATTTACTAAAACCAATATATAGCGACAAGGAAAACATCGTTGCTGGTAAAACGATATCTGATAAACAAAATACTTTTCGAAATCATGACCGTATATCAAATACTAAAAAATATCTTTCGGAAGCACCAACCATAAATCTTGCAATAAAAAAAGAAGTATTTAACAAAATTGGATATTTCGATGAAACGTTCGAGTATGGATCGGATGTAGATTTCACATGGAGAGCTATAGTTGCTGGATATAAAATTAAATTCGCCTCAACTGCTATTGTTACCCACAATTGGGGAAATTATCAAACTGAATTTAAGAGAGCCTACAGATATGGTAAAGCTAGATTTAGATTATATAAAAAATTTAAGACTAGAAGAGGAGAAATACTACGGTCAGATATTGTTGTACTAGCATATTTCGTATTAATACCAGTATTTATTGTCTCATTTTACTCTCCGATGTTATTTCTTATTTTCCTTCCACTTTTCATCAAAAACATAAAAAATAATCCTTTTCAAACAATAACATATAATTTGTCTTTCGGATTAGGCTTATGGATAGCTCTATTAGAAGGAGAAAAATCAAAATGAAGCTTTTTTCTAAGTTTTTAACTTTCGCTCAAAATCCCACTGTCTTTCTTGTTATCTGTTCAATCATAATATGTCTCGTCAGATATCATACTATTCACGAACCTTTTGAACGAGATATTGGAACATATGCAGTTTATGGCCATGAGTTACTTTCCGGAAAACTATTATACATTGACCTATTTGATCATAAACCTCCACTTGTATATGTTACGTATGCTTTCTTTGAATACATTTTCGGATATGGAGACCGGACAATCTGGCTAATTAACGTTACGTTTTCGATATTTACACTTATCGCATTATATTTTATAGGTTTAAAACTTAACAAGTTAGCGGGTTATCTTACTGCCTTAACCTGGACAATTCTGTCTGGAAATATACCTTTACAAGCAAATCAGCCTAATGTTGAAGTATTTTTAAATACATTGTTAACAGCGAGCTTTGCTTTACTTATTTACAATAAAAATAACTCAATAAAGAAAAATACTATTTTAGGTTTATTACTTGGAATTTCCTCTTTATTTAAGCATATAACTTTTGTACCAATCATCCTTTTTTCGCTTCTACAAATACTAAATAATGATAGCACCTCATCTTCTAAAAAATTATTATCCGTATTACCGATTTCTGTTGTACCAGTTTTACTTTGGTTTGGAACATTTGGTTACTATTTTGTCAACGGCTGGCTGGACAATTTTATATACGCAGTTTTTTACTTTAATATGGGTTATTCGGGAACAATAGAAGCCACTGGAGAAACAACGTCTATAGTTAAAAATATTATAATTGGATTAAAACCAACAGTATTACTTACAAAACGTTTTATTAGTTTTATACCTTTTGTATTACTATTCATTATGGGACTAATTAACGGAATTATCAGTCGAAAATACTACTGGTACAGCCTGTTGGTTTATACAATCTCGGTTATACTAATGATTTCTATACCCGGAAAATGGTATCCCCACTATTATCAACTCTGGTTGCCAATATTTACGATTGGAAGTTCATGGTTACTATTTGAATATATTACAACAAATAGTGTTAAAAAGTTTCAAAATTTTACAATAATTATATTATTGTTTCTTTCTGCCTGTGTACAATTCAGATTTATTTTCTGGACCCCCAATGATATCTCACGTATTAAATACGGTAATACATTTGTAGAAACTAAAAAAACTTCTGAATTCATTAATACCATACTACCTGCTTCGGAAACTTTTTTTCAATACGGATCCGATCCTATTTTGTATTACTATGCTAAAAGACCTTTACCTACTGGAATTACTTTTATGACTTTTCTCGACTACGGAAGTCATTCAGATCTTACGACAAAAACACTGCTCCAAGATTTATCCATTAGTGCACCAGAACTTATAGTACTAAATATTCCCACACTCAATAGAACCAATTTGTCTGAAATTAAGCCTAAAAATGAATATCACAATGCCGTATTGACATGGATTAACAATAATTACATTGAATCTTCTGTTCTAGGTAAAGGTTACCTAATAAAAAGAAACGGAGTTCTCAATCAAAAATACAAATGAAAATAGCATATATCCTACTAGCATATAATCAACACGATCATTTTACCCGTTTACAAAAAGAATTAATTTCGGTTAACAATTATTTGTATATTCATATCGATAAAAAACACGAATATTCTTTCCCTATAAAACCTGGAAGTAATATTTATTTCGAAACCAATAGTCATAAAGTCTTTTGGGGTGAATTTAGTCAAGTTGAAGCACAAATAAAACTACTTAGAAATGCCATTACCAACAAAAGTAACGACTATTTCATTCTTTTGTATGGTTCAGATTATCCGGTCAGAAGCCAAGCGCATATTCAGAAATATTTGGGTCAACAAAAAAAAGAACATATTAATATAGTAAAAATGCCGGAGGCTGGAAAAACGCTAGATCGTATTCAATATTTTCGTGTGTTGGAAGCTAATCGGAATGACTCACTACTTGGCCTAACAAAACGTGCACTCAATCATAGTATTCGCATCCTAGATATTAAAAGGGAATTACCACGAAAATATAGACATATGACGTTATTTGGTGGAAGTTCGTGGTGGGTACTTAGCCGAGAATGCATTAAATACATATTGGAATATATTGACGATAACCCTGAGTTTGTAAACTTTTGGAAACATACACTCATCCCGGACGAAACATTCTTCCATACCATAATTGGAAATTCAAAGTTTATGGATCGTGTTAAACCGAACGTAATGTATACCAACTGGATTAAGGGTGAATCAAACCCGAGAATCATTTCTGAAAAGGATTTTCCGATACTAAAAAAAGGTACTTTTACTAATGATTTCGGAACGCATGATATTTTATTTGCTCGAAAATTTGATGACAACAGTAGTTCAATTATTGAAAAAATCGATCGCGAACTGATTCACTTATAGTTATTATGAAAATACTTGTATATCCATCTGTTGAAAATCCATATTTGTCGCTTTTATATGCTAGTACGGCAACGAAAAATTGTAGCGTTACATTTTTAGAACGACTTACATCGTCCACAACCATAAATCTATTCTTTTGGTACTTTCAGGTGTTTATGTATCGACTTCAAGGCATCGAATTATTCCATTTACACTGGATTATGTTTTCGTTTCCAACAAAACATCCATTTATGCTGCTTTTATCGTATATAAACACCATTTTCTCTCTCTATTGGCTTAAATTATTAGGATATAAAATTGTCTGGTCAGCACACAATGTTGTTCCCCACGAACCGGAGACCTCAAACGATCAACAAATTACAAAAATACTTTTAAACCTTGCTGACCATATTATTGTCCACTCGGAATCTACTCGTATTGAATTGGAGTCAGTAAAAGGAGATAGCAGGAATATTTCCGTTATTCCCCATGCAAATTATATAGGAACTTACGAAAACAATTTATCAAAGAATAAAGCTAGAAATCTGCTGAAAGTTTCCGGAAATGCATTTATCTTCTTATTTTTTGGTCAATTAAGAGAATATAAAGGAATTGAAGAACTCATTCGCGAATATAAAAAAGTTCTAGTTAGTATTCCGGACTCCCTGCTGATTATTAAAGGGAAATGTCCCGATCCAAAATATAAAGTCAAACTAAACAGCTTAACAAACGGAGTTGGTAAAATACTTTTTGACCCTACCCCTGCTAATAATGATGATGTCCAGATATACTTTAATTCTGCAGATATAGTAGTTTTACCTTTTTCGCGAATTTCAACCAGTGGATCAGCTGTACTTGCTCTTTCATTTGGAAAACCAATAATAGCTCCAAAATTGGGATCAATTACAGATTTGCCGGATGAAATCGGCTATTTATACGACCATACACAAAATCTTGGACTTAATAATGCCATGATTACAGCATATAAAGACAGATTATTATTAGGAAAAATAGGTAAAAATGGATACAGACATATAAAACAGTTTACCTGGGAACATGCGGCAATGGAGACGGTGAAGGTATACTCTAAAGTTCTATCAAATAGCTCTCTGTAACACTTCATTATATATTTGAAATAAGGAATCTACTGTTCTGTTCCACGTAAATTTTCGAGATTGAGATAATCCTTTTTCACGCATAAGACTCCGTTTTTGTTCATTATTCAGGACTTCTTTCATCGCAGTAGCTATTTGAGCAATATTGTCAGGATCAACAAGAATTCCACAATTTCCCACGACTTCTGGTATTGAAGAAACATTCGAGGTTATTACTGGTAATCCACATGACATTGCTTCCAATGGTGTATATCCGAAACCTTCATACTTTGAGGGATATACAAGTGCGTCTGATTCTTGGTACGCCTTTATCAACGCATTTTCGCTTAGAAACCCTTCCACACTTACACTATTTTCTATTCCCATCCGATTAATAAGTCTAACGATATTATGAACCTCTTCACCCTCTCCTATAATTCGCAACCGTATATTCTGATTTATGTTGTACAATTCTCTAAATGCTTTTACCGTTTCATATATTCCTTTTCGTTTTGTTAATCCGCCAACAAATATAAAAGTAAAAAATTTATTTGGCCTTTTTTCTTTCAAAGGGATGTATGTCTCTTCAATACTTGGATATACAATAGCGATTTTTGATTGATCTACAGGTAAAAATGATATCAAATCATTTCTTGTAGACTTGGAATCTGAAATTATCATGTTTGATTTTAATGCCATCTTCATATATTCGTTAAAATAAAACTTCTCTAGTAAAAACCTAGGAGGATTAATAAGTGGAATTATATCGTGTACCGTGGTTACAAATGGTTTTTTTCCTGTAAGTACTGCAGCAGGTGCTTCCGAAGGTGAAATAGCATGGTAAATATCTGCCTGAATTTCTTTTACTTGTTCGCATAAGTGATATCTATTATTAATAAAACGATTGAGGTAGTTTTTTTCAAGGAGAATATTGTTAGTAATACGCTTTATGTTGCTAGGTATATATTTACCTATTCCCACAACTTTACCAGCTTTTAAGATTACCTGTTTCTGATTTGGTACTTCAATAATATTAACATTTTTACCGCTAAGAAGACTCAATTTTAGATTTTTGGAATATCTTCCTATTCCATCATTCGTTTGAGCATATATACCATTAATAATACAGACTTTCATAAAGATTATCCTCTATCGCTATTGAACAAGTAGTCGAGAGTATACAGAGTAGAACCTTGAATATAACCAAATACTATAGCTAAACCAATTCCTACAATTCCATAATTTACTAGCCAGACGTAAAGAATTAAGTTAGTCAATGCTCCGATTACTGTAAATAATGCTAACTTTCGCATGCTATGTTTTACTAGAAGTCTAAATCCCAAAAAGTA
This sequence comes from uncultured Gammaproteobacteria bacterium, assembly GCA_964629685.1. Lineage (GTDB taxonomy): Bacteria > Patescibacteriota > Microgenomatia > UBA10105 > UBA927 > CAZVTT01. The sequence continues at coordinate 704,198 of CAZVTT010000001.1, read as the reverse complement.
TCCAGGAACGGATACAAGAGCTCCGATAAGAATAAGAACTAAATATATATATCCGGACTGCGCGTATGATTTTCCGAAAATCCGAAGAATATACTCACCAAACAAAAAAAACACTGTGACAATTGGAACCAGAATACAATAGCTTAGAGCCATAGGCCGTTTCAAGGAAACTGGTTTATTTGCATGTGAACTTTCAGAAAAATATGATTTAGCAACAGATGAAGGTATCACAGATAGAAAACTTACTATCATATTCGGCATATAAAAGAATGCAGTTGTTTCAGGTGAAATTTTACTTGTTACAAGGATTGGCAATATATACTCAGGAAACGCCCCAACAAAACTAACAACATAGTTTATAAACGAATATCTAAACACTTGCTTTATAACCACAGAATCTATAGTGAATAGTATTCTAACTTTATATTTCGAGTAGATAACGAAAAATCCAATAATTACAGTTACCAATGTAGCAATGTAGTAAGAACCAATTAATCCATAAAGGCCGAGCGAAAATAATAAAATAAGCAGCAATAATTTAACAATACTCTGGGATGAATTCAGCAAAAATACGAATTTTGCATCTCTCATTGCTATGAAAATATTAGTCGTAATTAAATTAATAGTATTAATAGCGACATACGAAAGGAATATAAGTAGAGATAAGATGTCTGATTTAACAAAACTTATTTTATCTGCCCATACTTTGATCCCTAATACATATATTAATCCAATAAAAAAAGACGCAGATGCCGATACGAATAATGTAGTATTAATGAAATTCTGTTTATTTTTTGAATTAGATAAATACCGATTAATAGTTGTATTAAATCCCAACAACGAAAAGTTCGACAAGAGTATTAACGACGATACATATGTAATGAACAAGCCAATTGTTTCAGGTTTGTAAAGCCTGGCAGCAATAACCCAAAAGACAAAACCAACTCCAGACATTACGACTGTACCGAGCATTAACCACAATGCATTTCTGTAGAGAACATCATTCTTAAATAAAAGAATTTGCTTCTTTCCAAACGATAGTACCTTAGATAGCTTCATACTAGAAACATTTTCCAATATACACAATTATCAAATTTTTCTAATTATTAAATTTTTATAGAACACTTTCCAAAACAAGAAAAAATAAACTACAAATAGCACCAGGCCGGCATAGGTGTGGAAGAGTTGTAATGCCAACTGCGGTGAAATTACTACTCCAATCAGAATTAAGATGTATACCCGTAGTATGTTGACCAAAAATAATCCCGCCAAAGCCGGGAAGAATAACAGGAATAATTTGGTTTTATTTAACTTCTTCCAATCCAATAGTGCAATTAACAAATACAGTGAAGAAAATAAGAATATAGATTCTATTCCGGAACAGGCCTGATCTATGGTTACGGCAAAATCCTGTACCAGGATGCGTCTGTTTACGCCCGTACGCACTATGGGAAATGTAAGTGAAAACAACCATTTTACCGCTGCGAGCACCATATCACTTAAATACGGCCACAGATTCCACACTTTGAATATGGCGAAATAAAATCCGATAGATAATCCAAGGCATACACCTATTTCTTTTTTAAACTCCGACAGGAAATACTTTACGAATTTGATTCCGAATACTCCGGGAACCAGCAGTATCGTAATAAGGAGTAACGTGACATGGGTTAGCACGCTTAACGGGAGATTGGCCGTAAACGATGACTGTTGTAACAATATACTCCCCAGCCGGAAGAATACCGGTATTAATGCAAACGATGCCAGGATAAAGAGTACATTTACCTTCTGATATTTTTCCAGTTTAATGTCCTGCAGTTTTCCTCTAGTAAGAAGTAAAAACACGATTACGGAGAATAACACCAGCTTCCCCATGTTCCCGTATATAAAAAAATGGAATCCATACAGGAGCTTGCTGTATACCACCCACGGCCCCACTAATCCGGTTACCAGAATAAATAGCGCGGCAAATATCCCCAACCGCAGCAGGAATTTATTGCTATCACTCTCGAGTAATTTCTGTATCTGTTTCATAAAACGACGAATATAACACTACAGGATCAGATCGTCAGAACGGGATATCTGTATTATACCAAAAGAGGCGGGGTTTAGCCCGCCTCTGTCGTTTCAAATGTAAGTAGGAAGTATTAAACCATTCCTAGTTTTTTCTTCAGTCCGAGGAATACTCCGCCGGACATAAGTGCTGCCATGGCACCGGTAATGGTACCGAATTCAGGTACGTCCGGGGTGTCACAGGGAATTCCTTCCGCTGCGCGTACACCGTCTAGATCATATCCGTCTGCATCTTCCGGGAAACCTGCCGGGTTGCTGGTATCCGTTACCCGGGCAAAACGTGCACAGGTTAGTCTTTCCGGCATTTTCACTTCTCCGTCAGAAGAAACTGATCCGGCGGTAAGCCAGGTAGATCCGTCTGCGGAAAGTTCTACGGTTGCCGTTTCGGTCGGATATGGCAAGTTGGTAGCTTCTACCACTACCACTCCGTTACTAATTGGGTTATCAAATCGCAATACGATATTTCCGCCGAATCCCAGGGAATAAAAATTTCCCGGAACGGTATTGTTTTCCGCTACTCCTACGGCAGACGATGGATTGCTGCGGATAGGTAGTACGGGCGAACCGTCTTTGCGGAGTCCCTGTGCGCTGGAAACTGCTTCATCTGCCCATGGACCTGCCCCATCGGGAGCTGCGGCGTAAGCTGGTGCGGCAAATGCTAATGTGGCTACTGTTACTGCGAGAATGGCTGATACTGTTTTCATTGGGTACTCCTTTTAGGGTACTATAAGCTATTACGGGGGTCAGGTATGGGTATAGTATATTACATTTCCCACCATGTCAAGCTCAGAATCAGCTTGTCCGAACAATATAAAACAAAATACGAAAACCGCTATACCCAGACTTCTCGTACGATTTTTTGTTTATCCGGCAATTTTATGGGTTTGACTATGCGGACTTTTTAAACGGACGGATGTGGATGTCGGTAATTTCTGCCGTCCGCGGTAACAGAACCGCAGACAGTACCGTTTCGGCTATATCTGAGGGTTGTAACAAATGTTCGGCCAAATATGTTTTGCCTTCACTTCTGAAAATTTGTTCCTGCATGGGAGTAGCCGTTCGTCCGGGATAGACGGATAACACCCGGATTCCCTGCTCGTTTTCGGCACGCCGCAGCGTATCGGCATACTCTTTTAGTTTCACTTTGCTTTGCACATACGGATCTTTGGATTCCGTATCCCGTGCCGCACTGGAATTTATAAACACTACTTCTCCCCGCGACGCACGTAATTTGGGTAATAATGCCGTAGTTAAATTTACCGGAGTGGCATAATTTACTTCAAAAATAAAATCTACCTGTTCAGGATTTAAATGTTCCCCTACAGCAAAAATGCCGGCTGCGTGCACCAGCAAATCCATGGTCGGAAACTGTTTACTTACGGTATCTGCCATGTTAGTAAGCTGCTTGGCTTCCGATAAATCTACCATTAATCCGTGTGCAGACGGACCTAAATCCTGCTCCATCTGTTTTAATTTCGATTGATTTCGCCCAACCAGCAGTACCGTTGCACCTGCCGCACAAAACGCCCGGGCAATGGCTTCCCCAATCCCGCTGGTAGCTCCGGTTACGAGCGCGACTTTACCATGTAAATTTTTCATAGTACTTCCTTTAGTAACTCATGCTCGTGTAAAACATTGGCTGCAGACGAAATGATATCCATATCCATTCCCGATCTGGTAGCAATAGCAGTAAGGCTATTCGTGCCGTCAGACAAATTTAACACCCATAACATGGCCATCTGAAACGATACCTTATCTGCAGTTTGCGTATTCATGGCGGCATACAGTCCCCGTTTCCCCAAATTGGGTTCCCCTTTAGGGCTGGTGTTTATATATGTTTTTGCGGTTTCCACCGTTTCCAGTACCGCGGTAAGCACCGCTAAAGAATCCGCAAGCGACTCCGGTTTCACGAACGACAGATTATCCTTCGACGTATGGTACTCCGGATACGTACCGTGCTGCGTACGCATCAGCGTTCCCACGGGCAAGTGTATACCGGGAGATGAATATTGCCGCTCATCGTAACCGTACGGATAAAAATCCACCATTTTAAATGCCGTATTTCTGGCTTTTAACACCCGTTCCATCACGTAATCAATTTCGGTATTCCCTTGCCTGGTTTTTTTGTATGTTACGGCACCGGCATCTCCGACACCCGTTAACACTAACCCGAATTTAATTTTTTCCGTATCCGCTTCGTGTGTGGCCAGCCAGGTAAGTGACCCAATGGTACCGGGAATAAATAAAAATCTGTAGGAATATTTGCGCGGCATACTCGCTACCCAATTGGCCAACTCTGATGCCACGGCAATACCCGATAAATTATCATTACACATTGATGGATGGCATATATGGGTAGAAATAAGTATTTCCGCGTCTTGCGATCCTTTTACCACGTATTCTCCGTAGGTTAAATTTCCCGGCGCGTAAGTGGAATCTATACAGACGTCATACGTTTCACCGGACTTAAACTGAGATAATTCACTATCCCGGACACAAAATCCCCATTTGTCTTCGTAATACGTCGTTCTGTAGGGAATAGCGTCGGGCCTATCCGCCAAAGAATGTACGAACGGCTTAAGCTCTTCCCACGTCATTTGTTTATGCACCGGCCGACTATAGTTTACGACATGCAAATTGGACCGGTTAAAATCCACCACCCGTTCCCCTGCAGCATTTTTTATGTAGGCATCGGTAATATTCCATTCCGGCGGCACTTCCCAGTCAAATACTTTGGTACCGCTGGGAACTTCGTTTATCGTCAGCGGTACAGTGCGCTTAAGTATTTCCAGCGTGCTGCGGACCCCGTTCCCGGTTATGGACCGACAGATGGGATAAAGCGCAGTAATAAGCGCATGCATCCGTGTGCCTGTATGTGGATCAATATCAGTCATAGATACAGAAAGAATCAAGCGGAAAAATCCGGGTACGCGGTATCTTTCTCCGCAATTACCTTTACCTCTTCCGGCCACTGTATACCAAATGCAGCATCGTTATAACGTACGCCTCCGGCAGACTCCGGATGGTAAAATTCACTCATCTGGTAAAACACTTCCGTATTGTCCGCCAGTGTTAAGAATCCGTGCGCAAATCCCTGCGGTACATACAACATTTTGCCGTTATCCGGAGTAAGATCGACAGCAAAAGATTGTTTAAAGGTCGGAGAATTGCGGCGTAAATCAATGATCACATCATGTACAGCTCCGCGGGTACACCGTACTAACCGCACTTCCGCGTACGGGGCCTGCTGAAAATGCATACCACGGAGGGTGCCGCGGGATTTGTTAAATGAGATATTGCATTGCACTACTTTGGGTTCAAGGCCGTGTCGGGAGAATTCATCGGCACAGAATGAACGGGCAAAATACCCTCGCTCATCTTCACGTTTCTCAAGTTCAATTACAAACGCACCGGAAAGTGCAGTAGGTGTAAAAATCATGGATAGACCTGGAGCTTCGGTATAGCAACAATAAACTTACCGCCCCATGATCTAATATACTTCATTTCTTCCATAATTTCGTCTTTTATGTTCCAGGGAAGAATGAATAGGTAATCAGGTTTAGACGCCACAATTTTATCGGGGTTAAATACCGGAATCCGTACTCCCGGCAGAAAATGATTCTGCTTGTGCGGATTTTTATCTACGGTATAGTGCACCACATCGGACGTAATACCGCAATAATTTAACAGTGTATTCCCTTTTGCCGGAGCACCGTAACCCACAATGTTTTTTCCCGATTTATGTATTTTCGTTAAAAATTCTACTGTAGCTTTCCGGGTTTTTTCTACCTGTTTCTGGAATTTAGCATAAGCAGCCAACGTATCCAGTTTGGCTTTCTTTTCCTTGGCAATCATAGCCAATGCCCGTTTGGTAAGCGTTACATCTTTACCGGTATGGCGTCCATAAATCCGCAGAGATCCGCCGTGAGTCGGCAGTTCTTCTACGTCGTAGAGCGTTATTCCGTGATGTGCAAATATTTTAGACACCGCCATAAACGAAAAGTATGAAAAATGTTCATGGTAAATGGTATCAAACTGATTTAACTGCATGAGGTTTAATAAGTGCGGGAACTCCATAGTTAGTGTACCGCCCTCTTTCAGGATTATTTTCATTCCTGCCACAAAATCATTTAAATCAGGAACGTGAGCCAATACGTTGTTACCGAGCAACAAGTCGGCTTTTTTGCCTTCTTTTACCAACTCTTTGGCTGTATCTACACCGAAAAACTTTACTACCGTAGGAATTCCTTTTTCCCGTGCGGCTTCAGCCACACTTAGCGAAGGCTCTATACCTAATACCGGAATCTGTTTTTCCACGAAATACTGCAGTAAATATCCGTCATTACTGGCCAGTTCTATAACCTGATGTGCTTTTCCCAGGTTAAGTTTTTCCGAAATCATATCCACATACGCTTTGGAATGTGCCAGCCACGATGCGGAAAATGAAGAAAAATAGGCATAGTCGGAACGGAAAATTTCGTCTTCCGTTCTGGTATCCGGCAACTGTACCAGATAACACTTGCTGCAAACGTATACGTGCAACGGAAAAAACGGTTCTTTTACGTCTTTATGTTCCGGACGGATATAGTCGTTCGCTATGGGAGATAATCCCAGATCTACAAACGTATGTTTCAGCGGTGTTTTACAAAACCTGCAGGTAATTTCGGTTGATTGTTTTTTCATGCTGCCCTCCAGAATAACTCGGCGTCTACTTGTTTGGTGTCTGATAAATACGAAAGCTGTTTTAGCCTGGTATACGCGCGATCGGCAAATACTTCCGGCGTCAGATTAATTCTCTGGAATAATGCCAATAACTCTGCTGCTCCCGTTTCTATGGTTCTGGTGCAGGAAAAATCAGGAAATGCCTTGGCAATTTTTTCGAATGAAACTCGATAACTGCGGTTGTCGCCGTCACTCTTTCCGAAACTCAATGTACAACCGGGGAAGGTATTGGCTACCACTGTCGCAATTTCTTTCACCTGGTAATTGCTTTTGGTACTGCCCACATTAAATACCTGATTATGAACAACTTCTTTCGGTGCTTCTATTACCCGGGCAAACGCTTCACATAAATCCATTACATGCACCAGCGGTCTCCAGGGCGTTCCGTCGGAAGTCATTTTAATCTCATGGGTGGTATAGGCTAATGCGCTTAAGTTATTGAGCACCAAATCGAACCGCATCCGGGGTGACGGACCGTACACGGTAGAATTCCGCAAATAGGTAGGTGTAAAGGTATCATCGGCAAGTTCTGCCACCGCTTTTTCTACTAATAATTTGCATTTGGCATACGCTGTTTGCGGTCGGACTTCCGATTGTTCGTTAACGAATTCTTCCGTGGCAACACCATAAATACTGCAGGAGGAAGAATACAAAAACCTTGATACACCGGCCTGTTTGGCTTTCTTGGCCAACTCTAAGGAACCGATGTGGTTAATTCTGTATGTGTTCTGTTCATCTATTAACGCCAATGGATCGTTGGATAGATCTGCTAAATGAATAACGACATCATAACCTTTTAACTCTTCGACCGTTATATGACGGGTGTCTTTGGTAATTACCTTGGGAAGTGGATTTGTAGGATCGTTGTATAACCAACCATTCCGATAAAATCCGGTATCAAGTCCGGTTACTGTGTGTCCCCGGGACATTAAGAACGGTCCCATGCGGGTACCGATATAACCGTCACTGCCGGCGATAAGTATATTCATAATTACTCCCACAACTTCCAGGGTGCCTCGCCCTTTTTCCACATTTCTTCCAATACGTGTTTATCGCGGAGTGTATCCATGGCATGCCAGAAACCGGTATGTTTGTAAGCTGCCAGTTTTCCGTCATGGGCTAACTTTTTAAGCGGTTCCTGCTCCCAGGTAGTCGTATCATTTTCGATATATTTCAGTGCCTGCGGTTCCAATACGAAAAAACCACCATTTATCCAGGCACCGTCGCCTTGAGGTTTTTCCCTGAAACTGGTTACTTTCGCCTGATCTTCACTTAAGGTAAACGCGCCGAAACGGCCGGGAGGTTGTACTGCAGTCATGGTGGCAAACGCTTTTTGTGATTTATGAAATGTAACCAGTTCGGTTAAATTTACGTTACTGACACCGTCACCGTAGGTAAAAAAGAACGGCTCGTTGTCCAAATACTCGCTGACCCGTTTTAACCTGCCGCCGGTCATGGAATCTTCACCGGTCTCTACACAGGTTACTTTCCATTTTTCGGCACCATTTTTATGGATGGTATGGGTATGATTTCCTAAATCGAATGTTACGTCCGCCCGATGCAGACCGTAATTGGCAAAATATTCTTTAATGACATGTGATTTGTATCCGCAGCAGATCACAAAATCGTTATAGCCCTGCGCAGAAAATATTTTCATTATGTGCCAGAGAATCGGCTTACCACCGACTTCCGCCATTGGTTTCGGACGGATACTGGTTTCTTCACTTAACCTAGTCCCATAGCCACCTGCAAGAATTACAACTTTCATAGTGTTTTTGAGCTTAATAATACAATAAAAGCGGAATCATATTCCGCTAATAGCTCATCCTAGAGTATATTATACTATACTAGCCTTATTTCGTCAAAATTAGACCTTTAGGCGGTTTTTACCCTCTTGGTAGAGATATCGGCGGTCCACAATGGATTTTTCACTTTTACCTGTTTTTTTACCAACTGCGCGTACATGTTTATACCCATGTACGACAAACCGTGCAGCGGGTCCCGGAAAAATTCTGATATAAATTCCTGCCACAACAGCAGTTTGGGTACGTGGTATTCAGTGTCTACATTATGAAAATATGAGCTCATTTCCGCTTGAGAATACCGGAATCGTGAAGTTTGGTTTAAATGCTCTTTAAACTTAAGCGGAATTCTATTATACACCACGGATTTAGGCTCGTGGGCGTAGATACCGCCAACCCGCTTATTTTCCAGGTAGAGGTAGGCATCATTATTAATACTCTCCGCATGAATTACATAGTGCTTGGCAACGCTCATGCGGAACCCTATACACCGGCCGTTTGCGGACAAATAATTGTCTCCGTTTTTCCATTTTACGGAAACGGCATACGCCACTCGGGCACCGAACGCCAACGTGCGGGCAAACCAGGTTTCCGGTGGTTCCGGCTGCACCCGGGAGGTAATCATAGAAACCTTAGGATTCAGGGAAAAATCGTCTACTATTTCCCGCAACGTGGTCGGAGTAAACCGGACATCATCCTGCGTAAACACGAATATATCGGTTTTCGTAAGCGCCAATAATTGTTTAATTTTCTTCGCCTGAGATCCGCGCACCTTATTCCAAATTAATTCAATACCCATATTTTTGAGCTCAAAACGCTCTTTAGGGGTAATGGGTGTCGTATCGGCTACGATAACAAAGCGGAACCGCCCCACACCTTCAGATGCCCGAATACTTCTTGCAGTAGCCAGCAGTGTTTCTCCACCATAACAGGTAGGAATGCCGACGGTAAGGGTAAGTGCTTTTTTCATGTTGGATGATCGGAAATTTAGCTAATTCCTATTTTTGTTGATACGAGCGTTTCCCACATACCTGATTCGATTACCTGCTCCGGAATTACCAATTGAGCAACAATATTCAGTGCTATACACAATACGGTCATCACCGGTCGCGACTGGATGGTATTTAAGATACCGCGGACTTTATATTGCCACGGAATGGTATATAACGACAAAACGTCCTCTCCAAAATATTTTACCAAAGAATACTTTTCGTTTCTGGCACGGGGTGCCAACCGTTTCAGGTCAGTTAAGGTGGAAATAGGTTGATACAACACATGGGTATTGTAGGCATAAGCGAAACCCTGTCTCTGATGGGCTTTCACGTATAAATACCCCTGATCACAGGGAATTGAAGTCGGATACGTAATATGATGCGCAAATGATCCCCGCAGCAACGTAGCTGAACCCTGCAAATTGGAGATGTGATCGCCGTGATTTACGTGAATTCTGACCTGGTTCCACAAAATATGATTGGTATACAACACCTGCGGAATAAATCCTTTGGGTTCCACCGGATCCTGATGCGCTGCCACAGCGCAAATGGTTTCATGTGAAAGCATAAGCTTAACCATTTCATCTATGTCGTGTTTGCCGCCTAAAATAATATCTCCATCCAGTGTGAGCAATAATTCGCTGGTATTTGCCCGGTAAATGCTATTTAACCCGGTGGTTTTTCCGTGCCGGGTTTTTTTTACTACACAGGAAATAACCCGATGTTTTTTAGCCAGTTTTTTTACTATTTCGGGAGTACCGTCGGTAGATCCGTCGCAGATTACCATAATTTTTACCAGCCGGTAGTACTTATGGGACTGTTTAAGTACGGATTGAAGCATATTCCCGATATTAAGGGCTTCATTATATACCGGCACCCCTATGGTTAAAGAAGGAATACGATCATTTATATGACTCATAGTATATATTATACTGCAAATATTGGGATATTCAAGCGTACGATTTAACACAATTCTAAACGGAATATGACGCAGGTATAGTATAATTCTGTCATGAACTTCTGGTCACAACGCGCTAAACCATTTCTGGTTCTTTCCCCCATGGAAGATGTTACCGAACATGTTTTCCGGGAAATTGTGGCTATGCTGCTTCCGAAACCGGACGTATTCTTTACCGAATTTACCAGCGCGGGCGCACTGGCTAATCCCGGCGGCAGAGCCGCGTCGCTTTCTAAATTGCGGTACAGTGAAAACCAACGCCCCATAGTGGCGCAATTTTGGGGGAATAATCCTGACAAACTCGGACAAGCGGCTAAACTCGCCGCTAAACTGGGATTTGATGGTGTAGACATTAATATGGGTTGTCCTGATAAAAACGTGGTAAAACACGGCGCTGGCGCAGGATTAATCCGTACTCCCCAACTGGCTGCAGCCATAATCAAATCCGTACGTTCGGAAGCGGGAAATCTGGCAGTGAGTGTAAAAACCAGACTGGGAGTGGATAGTGACGTTTCCGAAACCTGGATACCGTTTCTGTTATCGCAACAAATAGACGCACTTACCCTTCATGCCCGCATTGCCGTAGATATGTCTAAAGGTGAAGCGAAATGGGATAAAATCGGCAGAACGGTAGAATACCGTAATGCCCTGGCACCGGACACGGTTATTATCGGCAACGGCGACATAAAAACGGTGGCACAAGCCCATGAAATGCACCGCATCCATGGCGTAGACGGAATAATGATCGCGCGGGGAATATTTCATAACCCGTGGGTATTCGAAAAAAGCCCCCAGGTACATTCCCGGGAAGAGTATTTAACGGTACTGCGGAAACACCTGCAGCTCTATACTGAAACATACGGAAAAACCCGAAATTACGAAGCCATGAAAAAATTCTATAAAATGTATATTAAAGACTTCGATGGCGCGAACGCGCTCAGACAGCAACTTATGGAAACCAGGAACAGTAATGACGCGCTGGCATTACTCCCCTAACCATTGTGCTACTATAACGATATGACCGGATTAAAAATTCTCAAAGCCGTTTCGTTTAGCCTATTTGTCTTCGGATTTGCCGGCTGGGTATATATCTGCCTGAATGCTGTGGTACACCCGGAAACTTTACCACTTCAGCTCACACACAAAACACCGTGGATTCGGGAAGATGAGTTCGGCATACTCTGTTTTGCGGTTTCATTTGTTTCATTTTTAATCTGGAACCTGATCCGGGAATGTACCCGAGAAAAATAATTTCCTCACTACCACTCAATTCCGATACCCGCCGCACACGAAGAGCGGATTCATACCGCTGAAGCTCATTTACACGCTAATGTATAACCGAAAGCATTACTGCACCGACAATTAACCCCAGTTTAAAACATAAATTAAAAAGCATCGTAAGCGAAATTCGCTTATATTTCAGATAAATGTGACCCGCCGCTAAGCTAAAACAATACGACACGAACATAGCCAGCGGGCTGATAGTCAGAAAGTAAAGGGAATATACCAACGTCGCAAAAACAATGGATAGATACGGGGAGATTACTTTTTCCGATTCATTCTGCAGCAATCTTCGGAATACGAGTTCTTCCGCCATCACGAAAAACGGCAGTGATACCAAAGATAAATATGAAGTGTCCGGTAGTATCCCTTCCAATCCGGGTAACGTCCGCGACGCTTCAAACAATAGCAGCCCTAATCCGAAGCCTACCATGCAGGAACCGATCAGCCTGATAAGTTTTGGTATATGCAGTACATGCTGCATCACGAGCGCATGCTCACGGGTATACGCTAAACCGAGTGTTAAAAATACGCCATACATGGCAACCGTACGGGGAAACGTCGCATCCGAATCCAACATAAGTACAGCCATATGCGAAAGCGGAAGTATGGCTGACGCAGCCAATAGTCCCCGATACTTCGGCAGCGCCACCGTACCCAGGATAAAAACCAATAAGACAAACGCATTAACGTAAAATGAAGCCGGAAGGTACCAACGGAAGGTAAACTGAACCGCGCTTAATGCCAACAATATAAAAAAATGAACTAAAAATGGTTTAACTCCGGTCATAGTGCAATACCGAACCGCATGGCAATATTGTAGGCAACCAGTACCAGCAAAATTCCCGCAACGGGAAATAACACCAGTGTTACCTGCGTCCGTTTGCCGTCCTTATCCGTACCGAACAATTCGATAGTGATAAGCATAATAATAAGGAGAAGGGTGGTTAACAACGAAAGTTGCTCACGGAGTTCGGATGCTAAGAGCGGAAGAGCGGGGATCAACATAAATCTATTATACGGGTAGTGGTGCTATTTTTTCACAACATCTACTACAAATGCCCGATCAGTTTCGGAGTACGTTAACCCCAAACGATGGGCAAACTGTGAATAGCGGGCTATAGCATCTTCGGTGGCATCTACTACTCCCAGGATTACTGCATGAGGTGGCATAGTTATCCGCTGATACGGACTTTCCGGGTGTTCCGCCAGTAATTGGATTTGATCCGCCATAAAATCAACCACACGCAGTGCACTCATCACCCTATACCCCTCCTGCTTGGCTCCCTGAAGTTGCACCAGCGAAACGTCATCTGCATTATTTTGTTCCGCAAAACTGGCGGCATACCCCGGACGATTTTTATACGTGAGGAAATAACTAAAGTCGCCGGTAAACATCATATCCAGCAGCAATCTGTCAGTACCCACATAAAGATCTGCCTGGGTTTTGTCCAATTTAAGTGGCGGTACCCCAAGAATACGATATTTTGCCAGGCTTTCTCCAGTAGCGGGAAGCCAGTTGACGTAACCTGGTCTGCGTTCCATAACCTATAATTATAGAACTTCTACAGATCAAGTCAATGCTATAGGATTTAGATTACTCGTGATGATCTGCTTCTCCGGTTGCTTGTTCTACTTCCACTTTCACCGTGTCGGCAATTTCTTTCCCGTTGGCATAGTACGCGGCATGATCGTTTCCGTTTAACGATACTTTTATTTCGCGTACGCCCGGCTCCAGATGACCGATATAGTACCAATCTCCGTACAAACGGGTTAACTTCACCCCGTCTACGTAAATGTGGGCATGGCCTTCGCCCATAACATTGGTTAAGTTTGCTTTCTCCGGCGTAAATTTGTAATTTGTCGTTACGGCATGCAGGTTGTACCCGGACATTTTGTCTTTCTCGACCGTAATTTTTACCGTCGGGGCTGCGACATTCGCAGGAACCTCGAACTTCGCGGCATGTGCATCCATGGTATCTTTCTTTTCTTCAAACGTATGATCTTTTACGACCATAAAATTTTTCCACTGATACTGGCGACCGTAAGCAAAACCTCCGATAAACAAAACGAAGGCAATAAGTCCTACACCGATAACCACATTTTTATTTTTCATATATTGTCCTTTCTGAAGGGTAGTGTACTGGCAATCATCCTCTATTAACTGTGAGTTATATTACAGCACCTTGCATATAAAAATCCAACCAGAATTACCTGGTTGGATTTAAGGAGTTCGGACTACAAACCATAATAGTCATCGTTATCGCGTGTGTGACTACCAACATTATAATAGTGCGAGAATTATAGTTTTATCTGTAATATACAATACGATTGTTCAAAATACCTGCTATGGTATAGTGTGGATATGCAAGACAGGATGTGTTCGTTGACCCAAAAAAAATGTGTTCCGTGCGAAGGAGGCTCACCACCGCTTACGCAATCCCAGATCAAACCGCTGTTAGAACAAATTCCCGATTGGACATTAACGGGTATGGAAATATACCGCGATTTCCGGTGGAAGAACTTTACTCAGGTTATGAATTTCGTAAATGAAGTGGCACGATTAGCGGAAGATGAAGGTCACCATCCCGATATTCTGATTCATGATTGGAAATTTTGCCGGATATCGCTTACCACCCATGCCATAAACGGATTATCCGAAAACGATTTCATACTGGCCGCAAAAATAGATGCACAGGCCGACGCCCTCACAGGGCATTAACCCGTCTTATCGTATTTTGTCTGTTCGTACTGTAATTCCGGAAGTGTACCCGGAGGCGTACCGTTTAATGGCACGCGTAAAATCCAGGACAATGTCTGTGCAATAGCAGCACCCACCCGAAGTCCCGTAAACGAGCCCGGACCTGTATGTAATTCCACTGCTGTCACGTCCTGCAACGTCTTTGAATGTTCTTTCAGTAGAGCTTCCAATAGCGGTAATACCGTTTGTGCCGAGGCCGGCTTGACGTCCGAATGTTTCGTAATCCAGGCTCCACCCAGCTCTATGCTCACGGTGGCCTGGTGTGTGACCGATGTATCTATGCGTACAATCATACCGTTGGCGGTAACTGCACCGCTCCCTGCCTAATAATACGATACGGTGTTACAGTACAGTCTACTACCGTCGATGCCTGCTTTGTAGTACAAACACCGGGCAATACATAATCCACCAGTTTTTTTAGTTTCTCGTCTAGCTCGTCAAATGAATACGGAGTAGTGTGACCATGGAAATTTGCCGATGGTCCCAGAATCGGAACACCGACACCGTTTATAAGCGCCAAGGCTGTCTCATGGTTCGGCATTCTTACGCCTATTGCGAGTTTGCCGCCACGGATGGGAGGATAAACCATGTCTATACGGCACGGAGCCACCACGGTAAGACCTCCCGGCCAAAATGTTTGGGTTAGTTTTACAACCGTATCGGAAGGCGGCAACAAATAACCTGTCGCCATAGCAAATGAAGACACCAGAACGGGTGTAGCTTGTGTAAGCGGTCGTTCCCGCAGATCGAATAGCCTGTTTACCGCATTCACCATATCTATCCGGCAGCCGATACCAAAGGCAGTATCCGTAGGATAAATAATAATACCTCCCTGTTTTACGATAGTAACCGCTTCTGCAAGCTGCTCCGGTGTCGCTATATCCGTCATTTCGTATCCCCTTTCTCATCTTTATTTACGATGGTAAATGTATATTCTACGTCATCATACCTGGCAAAAATATCTATTCGTGGAGTCGGCAAACTCGTTAGCCTGTCTGCCCATTCCAATACCACGATGGCATTTGGATCGGCAAAAATTTCCGCTAATCCCAGTGTTTCCATATCGGCGGTTTCGTCTAACCGATAAAGGTCAAAATGATGAAATGTCTTTTGTGTCTCGGGGATATCGTACCGGCGCTCCAGGATAAACGTAGGAGATATGAGCCGCGAAGTTATTCCTAATCCTTTCGCCAATCCCTGGATAAATGTCGTCTTGCCGCTTCCCAATTGTCCGTAAAATGCGAGTATCCGCGGCACGCTACCGGCAGCTAAAGAAACTGCCAGCTCTTCGCCAATGCTTTGAGTTTTTTCGGTACTATGGGTAGTATGTATAACAGGAAGAACCATGCGCCGCTCGCTCCTATAGCATCAATTATAACATCCTGTAACTTTCCTTCACGGGATGGAACAAACAACTGATGGAATTCATCCGTTAATGCGTACACGATCGTTAATTCAAACGCTGCAATCATGACGTGTTTCCGGGGAGATTTGGGGTATGACATTTTGAACGCCCGCCAACAGAAAGCCAACAGTGTAGCGTATTCAATAAGGTGTAACGATTTAAAAAACAGAAAATTCTTAATTTCCACTTCGGATACGGCTATACGCTGCTTATTGGAAAAAATAAAAATAACGGTCATCCAAACCAACACCGGTCCCCATCTTAGGAAGAATTTCTTCATAATATAAGTATACCGTATACGCGGGGAATTATGTCTTCGGGGTACGGCGGAACAATTTGACAAACGTTTCGCGGGTTATGGTTTTGTTCCACACCAGCACGAACGCCATAATGGCCAATCCGGCTGCTACCATGAGCATAGCAATAATAATCGGCATTGCCGAACGCGTACTCTGTGTTCCGGGTGTTACGGTAGGACTGATTTCCGGGGTAGGTGTTCCGGTCGGATCATCGGAAGTACCTGCTAAAAACGGATCGGGCGTAGCAGTGGGAGTAAGATCGTCTACTGTCGGAGTAGGGGTTTTTTTCGGCGTTGAAGTCGGTGTTTTGGTTGCGACTGTGGAAGGCGTGGGGGTACCGGTCACGGTCGGTGTAGGCGTACTGGTACCTGTCGGGGTAGCTGTACTTCCTGCAGTTGTGGGGGTGGGTGTACCGGTAGCCGCCGGGCAACTGGAAGTAGAGGAACTATTATTAGACTGTGCTTTACTGGAAGAGGCAAATCTGACAATGGTACCGCTACCGTCCGGTTTGCTTCCCACTGACTGAGATTCATCTGCGGGAGCGCAAATCGTGGTGTTCGGACCATATGAAAGCTCATCAACGGAAACCGATTCCCCCACCCGGACGAGCTTTACCGTATCGCCGTCATTATCCAGGCGGTTACTGAAATCAAAGGCCTTTATTTCCCCTCCGGCAATATCTCCGGTTAAATCTATAGCATTTGCCGCCGCATCCCTAATTTGATATCCCGCCAAACTGGCGGAAGCCGTTCCGGTATTAATAATTTCTACCCAGTCAGGCGAGCTGTGCGTTCCCGCTTCATTTATGAGTATAGAAGCCTGTACTTTTTGCCACGGCACAAAAACCGCCGCAATGAGAATAATCAAGCTTATGCTCCGAAAATAGTTCTTCATGATCTTTACAATTTTTCCGGTAATCCCAGGGAAAACCAGCGGGAGGCAGGAGGTTATCTACGATTCATACACCAAGACGAATATATTACTGGACATGAAGATAGAAACTCATGACCCCATCGCCGTGATCGATGTATTTGATCTTGATAATACTACTACTGCCACAATTTTGACTAGAGCTGAAAAGTACCCCGTCACTCGGTGCCCGAATAACGGCACTGGTGTTGCTGATCATATCCACACCCGTATGGATTCCTCCGCTATACGCGTACCGCCAGGACCAGGGTGTTTTTCCGTACCGTTGGGTTACCACTACGTCTCCCTCAAGCGGCCAGTCCCAACTCCCCGATCCCAGAGCATGTCTACCTCCACTTTGGGCATCATTTATCTCTTTTGACGACAAATACGATTCGGAATTTACCCAGGTACCATTTTTCCGGACCTCAAAATGCAGATGCGCACCTGTAGAACATCCGGGATACCCCGTATTCCCAACCAGCGCGATGGGATCACCTTTTTTAATCGGACCTATTTTATTTCCTTCAACCAATGCCCGTTCTACTGCCTGTCGTTCCGCCAATGCCTGTGATAATAGTTTTTGATACGTGGCTTCGCTGTTTTTCGTCTGATCCAATAGCGCCTGTTTATCTTTTTTTTGCTGTTCCAGCCGCTTGGTTTCCGCCTCCAGTTCAATCCGCAAATCTTCCTGTTGTTTCTTTTTCGTTTCCCGTAGTACTTTGCGTTCACTAAAGTTATTCTGTGTCGCTTTTAACTGAAATAGTAATTGCGCATCATCCTGCTGCACGCTATTCATATACTTTAACCGCAGTACAAAATCGGAAACATCGGTAGAAAGCAGCAACATACCGAAATCCGGAGTAGTCTGGCGTTTATACGATTCCGGTATCCGGCGCAGTACCAATTCGGATCTGCGGGTCATTAAATCTTCCAGTCTGGCAATTTCCGTGGCGAGTTCATCTATTTCGCTGGAAAGTTTCACGATAGCAGCCCGGATACTGTCTATTTTTAACGTGGTAATGGATATTTGGGAATTCAGCAGATTAATTTGTTTGGACAACGAATTTTCCTTCCCCTGCAACTCGGTTATTTTATTCTGTAAATCCTGAATAGTTTTATTTATATCCGAAGCCTGGGCATAAATTAACGGCGGTTGAGCCACGACAATAAGCGCCAGTGCGACGGCGAAAATAATTCGGTACAACCGAGTAAAACGGGACATTGATATCATACCCATGGGATGACCCTCCATGAGGGGACGATCATATTTTAAGATATCTATTGACCGCAATATAACTCCCAAAACTTCCGAGTATAAACCCAATCATTACCAGAAGTCCCAAAAATCCTCCGGAATACAATAAAAACACCGGACTGGTCGGACTGGTTAATATGGCGTTTATATCCGGAATAATTCCCAGGAAAGCCAGTAGCTGTTCACGCTGCCAGATGGTTAAGCCCATTATCACTACCCATGCCATATTGGCTCCGCAGATACCGTAAAATCCACCCTCCCAAATAAAGGGCCAGCGGATGTACCAGGGTGAAGCACCGACAAGCCGCAGTATTTCTACTTCTTCACGCCTAATGGCGATTTTCATGCTGGTAACGGTAATAATAATTAAAATGGCATCGGCTGCCAGCAACCCTGCGAGTACGCCAAACACCAGACGGATGGCGTTCGTCCACATAATGAGCCCTTCTACCACATCTTTTTGATATACGACTTCTTCCACGCTGGCGGTATTTTTTATCAGCGGCTCCAATTCGCCTAAAAATTTCGGATCTTTAGCAGTCACTTCCAGAGAAGCGGGCAAAATATCGGCGGTAACCATTTCCAACAACAACGGATCATTTTTATTCTGCTCCTTATAAATAGACAGAGCCTGATCTTTGGAAACAAACGTAATTGCAACGGTTTTGCCGGTATCTTCAAGTGTTTTGGTTAACCCGTCAATTTCCGTTTTAGCCGCGGTATCTTTGAAAAATACGGTAATTTGCGGTTTTCCTTCAAAATAGTGCAGGATAAATACGGATGTTAAGGTGGTCAGAAAAAATATTCCGGATAATAACAACGTCAGGAATAACGTCATTATGGCCGCAAAGGCCTGATACGGTGACCTGCGCACATGTTTCCAGGTAATGTTAAGTGTACCCATATTACTTTTTGTGCTTTTCCTTTATATCCTGAATATACTTTCCTTTTTCTTCGTCACTGACCACCTGTCCGCCGTGAATAATAATCGTACGCTTTTTTAAATGATTAACGATATCGACATTATGGGTAGCCATCACAATCGTGGTTCCCAGTTTATTTATCTGTTCAATAATCTCCAACACTTTCCAGGCCGTTTCCGGATCCAAATTTCCGGTAGGTTCATCTGCCAGTAATATTTTAGGCCCGCCTACTATTGCCCTGGCAATACTCGTCCGCTGGAGTTCACCCGCAGAAAGTTGCGTAGGGAAATAATTCCGCTTGTCTGCAATTCCGACAAGATCCAACACATCTCCTACACGGCTTTTTATTTCTGAAGATTTTTTACCGAGGATCTCAAGTCCCAATGCCACATTTTCATATACTGTGCGGTCGGGTAGTATTTTAAAATCCTGAAATATCATTCCCACTTTCCGACGCAGCAAATGAACGTGACGGCGTTTTATTTTGTTTACTTCCCAGTCATCTATAAATACCTGGCCTTTGGTGGGGAGTGTGTCCCGGATTAATAAACGGAGTAACGTCGTTTTCCCGGCCCCTGATGGACCAATCAGAAACACAAAAGAGCCGTCGGCTATTTCAACGGAAACCTGTTGCAGGGCAGTATGCCCGGGATATACCTTGGACACTTCCTTAAATGTAATCATTGAGCCTTACTTGACTTCCAGCCGACCAACGTCCATAAGCCAAGGCGCCTTTTTTGCAGCAATAGTTTGACCCCAGACCGTGACGGTTTTATCTACATAATCGTCCAGATCGACAGCAGAAGAAACTAAGTATACCGTTTGAGACGGTCCGCCGTCCCGAACCAGCTGATGCGAACCCTCACCGTCCAGACCGCCTTTTTTTACCACACCTGTGGCCTGATCTTTAAACGTATCCGCATCTGCCAATCCGGCTACTTTCTTCACTTGTTCGCCCGTGGCCGAAGTTGTGGTCGCTGTGCCCGCTGTGCCCGAAGTGCCCGCAGCAAGTGATGGTTTACCGGCGAGCAAATACCCGGTACCGACTCCGAATGCTATTAATGCAACATACACAAGTGTTACGATAAGTTTCATATTTTTAGCCTCCGCTTCCGGCTCAGGTTCGCCGTCTATGGATGTTCGCACTATATGATCTTCGCCCGGTGCAGTTCCGACGGCTGAGTGCGGACGATGTTCCGCGTGAGTTACAACTGAAGAACTTCGGTTTGCGAGCGCCATACACCCATTATGGGAACTCAGGCAATTTTTTTCAAGTACGCGACAATAAAATCTTCTATATCCCCATCCAGTACCCGTTCAGTTTGACCGGTTTCATGTTCCGTCCGTAAATCTTTCACCATATGGTACGGATGCAATACATATGATCGTATTTGATTTCCCCAGCCGGGTGTTTTGTATTCACCCCGCATACTCCGTTCTTTACTTAACCGCTCCTGTTCCTGCCGTTCCCAAAGTTTTGCCCGCAGTACTTTAAGGGCATATTCCCGGTTCTGCCCCTGATAACGTTGCGCCTGACTGGCTACAATTATTCCGGTAGGTTTGTGCCGTAACCGAACCGCAGTCGCAACCTTATTTACGTTCTGGCCGCCTTTACCTCCGCTGCGATAAAAATCCCATTCCAAATCCTCTTCCTTCACGTCGATTTGTGCATTATCGTCAACCACAGGAAGTACTTCCACCATGGCAAACGATGTTTGTCTGAGGTTATCCGCATTAAACGGAGACTGACGTACTAACCTGTGGACTCCCACTTCCGCTTTTAAAAATCCGAACGCATACGGACCATTTACGGCCATAGTTACGCTTTTTATCCCTGCTTCTTCCCCGGGAGTAAAATCTACTTCTTCCATGTCCCACCCTTTCCGCTCGATATAGCGGGCATACATCCGGTTAAGCATTGAAGTCCAATCCATTGCTTCGGTGCCACCCTGACCGGCATGGATGGCAAGAATTGCATCTCCGCTGTCATAAGGACCGGACAGAAATAGAGCAAATTCCAGTTTATCTACCATCTGTTCCAATTCCGGCCCGTTTCCGTCGCTGATTAACAATTCCAACATCTCTCCCTCTTCCAGTTCCTTTTGCAGTTGGGACATACGTTTCATTTTTTTGGCTGCTTGTTGGGGGTCACTCCAAAACCCTTCTTTAAACGATTCCGCCTCCAGTTCACGGATAGATTGGCGTTTCCCGTCTAAATTCAATTTTTGCAATACGTCTGTAGCCCGCTGTTTTAAATCCTCGTCCATATATATAATTGTACCACGGGCTAAGAGAGAACACAGCATTGGAGCGCGCCAGGTCGTTTCGGTGATATATATCGTTTACTCTCGTAAACGGACAGACTACACTTAAACTATGGTCGTCGCAGATAGCCGCCCCGCGCCCATCCGATATCTGGTGTGGCACTACGGGTCCGGACTGAAATCATTACGGGAAATACTCGCCAATTTTCTGGTATTTTTTTACCATTTTTTTTCACTCCCGCTGCTGGCAAAAACACTTTTTGCCCCCTGGAAACGCGCTATCAGAAAAAAACGAAAACCGGGAATATCCGTTGACGAAATCGGTGAACGGGTAAGTTTTAATATCATTTCGCGGATTATCGGCTTCATAGTCCGAAGCTGCGTCATTGTCGCGGGAATACTTTGTATTATCGTAACCTCCTTAGCAGGCTTACTCGTCGTATGTCTTTGGCTTATTACACCGGGATTATCGCTGTTATTTTATATTGCAGATACGGATAATAGGGAGCTGCGCAGACTTATACGGGATCCCGATGTTCATACGATGTTAACCAGGCTAATAGACACGCATTTCGGTAAATTTTTCCTCAGTAGACTGTCTCTTTCACGGACCGCTTTTTTATCCGCTACCGATAAAACCATGGAAGTGCATATTCCCGGTGAATTAATCGGTAAAGAACACAAAATATCCGCACTTTTTCTCTTGCTTTACCAAAGAAACACCACATTACAACAATATTTATTCGAGCTGGGAGTTACGGATAACGACGTAAGAGACATGTGCGCCTGGTACGACAGATTAAACGAGCAGTATGCATACGAGCACCAATTCTGGAACCGGGAAAGGCTACTGCGGTTACCTTCAATCGGTAAAAATTGGACTTACGGTTATACACCGACACTGGATAACGTAACCAGTGATCTGGCGTTGGAACCCCTTAAAAATGACAGTTACCGTGCACGAAAAAAAGAAATAACCCAAATAGACCAGTGCATATCCAAACGTACGGTAAACAGCGTTTTACTGGTTGGAGAAAGCGGCGTCGGGAAACACCCGCTCCTTATTTATCTTGCCCATGAAATTGCTGCCGGCAGGGTGTTACCACAGTTGGAAGGGAAACGATTGTTATATGTAAAATTGGAACAACTCTACAACGGGGAAACAGACGCCACCAGCCAAAAAGCTTTGTTGTCGGCAATATTACAGGAAGCTTCGGGTGCCGGGAATATTATTCTGGTACTCGATGAATTTGACCGCTTTATTTCTTCCGGTCCGGATCGGATAGACTTTAGCGATGTCGTGGTACACAACATTTCAGACGGAACGCTACAAATTATCGCGATGGTAACACCTGAAGCATACCATCGGTTTATTAAACCCAATCTGACACTTTGCGAACTCTTTGAAATAGTTACCGTGGAATCACTCACGGCAGATCAAACATTACCAGTACTGTTGGATCAATTGGTCACTGTAGAACATAACAGGCTATGGTTCCAGTTTCAGGCAGTGAAGGAAATAGTACAAATTGCCGATCGGTATATGCATGACGCACCGTTTCCCGAGAAAGCGCTGGTTCTGCTGGACGATATTGCTGCCGCAGCAGAAATCGGACAAACGGCTAAAGTGCTTTCTGTAGCGGATGTCAGAACGCTGGCAGCAAGCAAACTGGGAATTCCTCTTGCACTCGAACGTTCGGATAAAAATGTTTTGCTTCACCTGGAATCTCACTTGCATGACAGGGTGGTAGGCCAGGAAGAAGCTATCACGGCTATAGCCAAAGCGTTACGCCGGGCGAGGGCAAATGCAGACACACAATCAAACAGACCGATTGGTTGTTTTTTGTTCCTTGGTCCGACAGGCGTAGGAAAAACGGAAACAGCTAAAGCCCTGTCCTATGCATATTTCGGAAAGGAAACGGCACTCCAACGATTCGATATGGCGCAGTTTAATACCGGTGAAGCTACAAAACAATTAATCGGGGACTTTGCATCGGGAAAAGTCGGCATTTTTACCGAACGGCTTCATGATCATCCCGCCTGTATCGTGCTGCTGGACGAATTTGAAAAAGCGGATAAGGAAATACATAATATATTCCTTACCGCATTTGATGAAGGATATATTACCGATGCCTTCGGAAAAAACGTCTACTTAACCAATACCATTATTATCGCTACCAGTAACGCAGGTTCAGAAAAAATCAGAGAGTTGATAAGCAATACCCTTCCCCCTCCTAATTTGACACAGCTAATAGTTGAACATGTACAGCGTGCCGGAATTTTATCACCGGAATTACTAAACAGATTCGATGATGTCATCGTATTCCACCCTCTATCGACCGATCATACCGCACAAATACTCGACCTATCGTTACGGCAATACAACAAAACCGTAAAAGAACGGCACGGTATTACCGTTACCCTTTCCGAAACTACCAGACATAAGTTGCTGGAAGCGGGTTTTAACGCGGAATATGGAGGCAGAGCACTCCGAAGAGCATTTCAGGAATACGTCGAAAATACCATTGCCGAAAAAGTACTAAAAGGTGAGATACATCGCGGAACCGAAATAGCTGTATAATACTATTGTAGGTGTATATTTTCGGGAGGAACGCCATGCAGTGGCGTGAATTTATAGATGCTGTACTTTGCCGAACTGGACGGAAAAACCGTTATCACGTCTGAAAAAAAAGCTATAGGTCGACTTAAAGACCTGATTTTCCGGGCACAGGACCAGCCACTTGTTACTAAAATTGTCATCCGAACAGATAAACACCACGACCTTCTCATCCCCGCTTCGCAAATAAAAAAAATAAACTCTCATATTGAACTTATTGCAGATTTTCAGAGTGTAACCTTATCCGAGAATGAACTTTTCATTAAGAAAAACTTATTAAATCAACAAATAATTGATATTAACGGTAATAAAGTAGTTCGGGTAAACGACGTTGCCATTCAGGATAAACCTAATTTTTTAATCGCCGGAGTAGATATCGGGTTACTGGGGTTACTCCGATGGCTAAAAATAGAAAAAGTGGTAAACCTGATTTTTTCCCGCCTGGGCAGAACACTCACGTCCCGTTTCCTTTCCTGGGCGGATATACAACCGCTGGAACTGGCAACCGGAAAAGTAGTACTAAACAAAGAAGAAGATAAGCTGGAAAGAATCCGTCCGGAAGATCTGGCAGACCATTTGGAAAAAATGAACGTAAAAAACATTTCCCGGATTTTGGATTTGTTGGATGAAGATTTTGAAGCTGAAGTAGTACAAAATTTAAATTTAACCTATCAACAATCGTTATTTAAACACTTTAAACCCCAGCGCGCAGCGGAAATTCTGGCGTTAATAGATCCGGATGATGCCGTAGATATTTTACTGACGCTGCCTGAGGATAAGCGCAAAGATATTATTTCTTTGCTTCCTCATGAAAAGCAAAAAGAAATTGAACATTTGGAAAAACTATCCAAAACAGAAATAGGTGAACTTATTACCTCGGAGTATCTTACGGTTAAACCGGAAGATACCGTCAGTAAAATAGTATCCATCGTCCGTTCACAGTCAAGTGATTTTTCTACCCTACGCTATGTATATGTCATCAACAATCAGCAACAGTTAGTCGGAGCATTTAATCTGCACGAATTGTTAGTACAGAATACCGACACCCCCGCATACAGATTTATGGGACAGAATCTGATCGTAGCCTATCTGTCTACACCGGAAGAAATTGCCATTAAAAAAATGCTTAAATATAAACTTATGGCATTACCCATAATAGATGAACACAAACAAATTCTGGGTGTAGTAACGTGGGATGACTTAACCGAATCTGTGGTACAACATTTATCTTAACTATGTTTAAACGATTTTGGCGACAACTAGTGTTATTACTGGCGGTTATCGGACCGGGCTTAATAACCGCGTTTGCGGATAACGATGCAGGTGGCGTCGCTACCTATTCCAGCGCGGCTGCAAAATTCGGCTATAGCATACTCACCACGATGATCCCCATCACGGTTGTACTTATGGTAACGCAGGAAATTGGCGCCAGAATAGCAATAGTTACCGGGAAAGGTCTGGCAGATCTGATTCGTGAACGGTTCGGTATTCGGGTTACTATCGCAACGTTCGTTCTGTTATTTCTTATAAACTTCGGTGTCATATTACAGAATATTGGCGGACTGCAGGCCGGTCTGGCATTATTCGGATTGGATTTCCGGATTTTCCTTCCCATTACGCTTATTGCCCTTTTTATCTTCATTACCATGTCTACCTATTCCAAAATAGAACGCTTTTTTTTACTGCTCATCGGATTTTATATTATGTATTTTATTTCTGCCGTACTAGCCAAACCGGACTGGGGACTGGCGGCTAAATCCATTGTGATGCCGACCGGTCCGATTACATTTGACTATCTGTATACGTCTATTGCCGTATTGGGAACCACCGTAACCGCCTGGGGACAATTCTTCATAAACAGTTATATAAAAGATAAAAATATTACGGTAGATAAGCTAAAGTATTCCCGCTGGGAAATATTTACCGGCGCCATTCTTACAAATGTTTTTTCACTTTTCATGATGGTTGCGGTTGCCGCTACCATTTTTGCTAACCACTTAACCATTCATGACGCTGCAGATGCTGCCCGCGCAATTTCACCGTTTGCCGGACAAATGGCGGGGACCTTATTCGGACTGGGACTGTTAATTGCCGGATTTCTGGGGTTGTCTATTGTTCCGCTTTCTACGGCATATGCTTTTTCGGAGTTCTTTGGATTCGCAGGAAGTTTAGACGAATCGTTCAAAAAAAGCCGACTATTTTATATGCTTTTTGTGGGACAAATTTTACTGGGAACCGTCGTTATTATGCTACCCAACCTCCAGCTGTTCACCATCACGCTTATTGCAGACTACTTTAATGGCATAATGCTTCCGGTAATTTTCTTCTTTCTGTACAAACTTGCCAATAATGAAGAGCTTATGGGTGTGCACAAAAATACCAAACTGCAAAATGTACTCTTAGTTGGTTCGGGAATAGTAATCACCTTCGGTGCAATTCTGGGAGGAGTCGGTAAAGTGTTAGGATGGTAACGGTTAGGGCTCCGGTATCGCTTCCGGCTGGCAAATGATTTGTTTAATTTGTTCCTGCTGATCCGGAGGTAATTGTTTAAACTGCTGCGAGAGTTGCTTAACAGCCTGAATAGTTAAAATAGTTTGTGCCCGCTGTTGCACTGCCGATGCCGCACTGGCGGTTAAATCCCCCATTGTGGACTGCATATTAAACCGTTGCAGATTCGATTCGTCCGAAACACCCAATACTGTAGCCGTCTGGAATCCCAAAGGAGTACGCATTACCATATCGCGGATTTGATTTAACGCCGCGGGCCTAGGTTGATCGCTGAAACGCGGCCAGAGCAGACTAGCCAAAGCCATAAACAATCCCGCGCATAGTAATGTGATTATAAATTTCATCTGTTTTCTAAGTATACAAAGTTTTATAACTCGCTGCTC
This sequence comes from uncultured Gammaproteobacteria bacterium, assembly GCA_964629685.1. GTDB lineage: Bacteria > Patescibacteriota > Microgenomatia > UBA10105 > UBA927 > CAZVTT01. The sequence goes on along the minus strand of CAZVTT010000001.1, from coordinate 677,043 downwards.
ATGCGTTGAATGAATATCGCCGATGACGTACTATGATGCCATGCGTATTTTAGGAGTAGACCCCGGTACCGCCAGAGTCGGTTGGGCTATACTGAATGATCTAACGGGGAAACCGTTACCGGAAGCTTTTGGTCTCATAACGACGGAAGCGACGGATAAACCGGAAATCCGACTACTCGCAATTCATACGGAATTAACTGATCTTATTAGGCAATACCAACCACAAGTCGTAGGCGTCGAAGAAATATTTTTTTCCAATAACGCTAAAACGATTATTCCCGTTGCTCAGGCTCGCGGTGTCGTACTGTTAACCGCTGCGGAACAGAATCTCCCCGTGGTATCATATAGTCCTCTCGTAGTAAAACGTACTATATGCGGCGACGGTAGGGCAGATAAAATACAGGTTCAAAAAATGATCGCACGGATTCTGCATTTAGCAACTGCTCCCAAACCGGATGACGTAGCAGACGCCGTAGCAATAGCCCTAACGCACGCATATTCGTATAAACTTAAACAAAAATTAGTATGATCGGATACCTACAGGGTACTATTTTAACAACGACTCATAATCCGCTTCTCTTAGATGTGCATGGTGTTGGATATGCGGTACATGTAACCGAATCACTCCTCGGAAAGACCAAACCCCAAAATACATTAGCGCTGTTTATCCATACCCATGTCCGGGAAGATACTCTGGATTTATACGGCTTTCAAACACCGGAAGAATTACAGCTTTTTAAATTGCTGCTTTCGGTTTCCGGTATCGGACCCCGTACCGCTTTGCTGGTTATCAACCAGGGGGTAACAGAAATCAGGGATGCCGTAGCAAATGCACATACGGATTTTTTTACGGCAATCCCCCGTTTAGGTAAAAAAAATGCCCAAAAAATTATTATCGAACTGAAAACAAAACTTGGAAGTATTCAGGAACTGAATTTACAGGAAGAGGGAACGGATAGTGCAGCAGTCATAGAGGCACTGGTATCTATGGGTTTTGCCAAAGGAGAAATTGTTAAAGCACTTAAATTACTACCTGATACTCAACTTTCCCTCTCTGAACAAATACGCAAAACACTTAAGCTACTTGGGGGCAAATCATGAGTACCATTAAAATCCCAGTCGTAAAAGATCCGGGCGGAGAAGTAACGCCGGAAGAAGAAAAACTGTTCACCTCACTGCGTGCAGACAACTGGCAGGAATTTTACGGCCAGGAACAATTAAAGGAAACGCTGCGGATAGCCATTGCCGCCGCAAAAAAACGAAAAGAAGCGCTCGAACATGTTCTCATGTATGGCCCGCCGGGACTGGGTAAAACCACTATGGCACACATTATAGCCAAAGAGATGGGAGTACAGGTGCGGGTTACTTCCGGTCCGGCAATTGAACGGGCAGGAGATTTAGCCGCAATTTTAACAAACCTGGAGCCGCATGACGTTCTGTTTATTGACGAGATACACCGGTTGAATAAGGTGGTAGAAGAAACCATTTATCCGGCCATGGAAGATTACAACCTGGATATTGTTATCGGAAAAGGACCTTCCGCCCGTACCCTTCGGCTGGACTTACCGCAATTTACCATTGTCGGTGCCACCACCAGAATCGGTCTAATGTCCGCACCGCTGCGTGATAGATTTGGTGTTATTGCCAGGTTGTCTTTCTATGAACCGGACCAGATACAAATAATTCTTGCCCAAGCAGCAAAAAAACTTACCGTCGATGTCCATGAAGCAGCACTGAAAGAATTATCCAAACGTGCCAGAGGAACACCCAGAATAGCATTACGCCTCCTGAAACGGGTACGGGACTATGCCCAGGTAGAAGCTGACGGCACCGTTTCCGTTGCCATCTTAGACAAATCCCTCAGGGTTCTGGAAGTGGATACGCTGGGACTGGATAGCTCCGACCGTCGGTTACTGAATATTGTTATCAGTCACTTTAATGGTGGCCCCGTAGGTGTGGAAACCATAGCAGCAGCATTATCGGAAGATATAGGTACGGTGGAAGAAGTACTCGAACCGTATCTTATGCAGGTCGGTTTACTGATGAGAACTCCGCGGGGTCGTATGGTTACGGCTACCGCATATGAACACCTGGGTAAATCCGTTCCCGAACACATTGCTAAACCAAACCCGCGCTAAACTTCCGGAACTAGTTCGCCAACATTTCGTCTATAACGGTTTTAATTTGTTCAAAGGGAACCGCCCCGGCAATTAACCTGGTTTCGCCCGTTTTTACGTTGAGGATAATGTTCCCCGGCGTACCGCTTACACCAGCGGCAGTGCCTGCATCTTGTTGGTCTTTAACCTTCTGCGCAAACTTACCGCTATCCAAACATTGTTTAAACTTGGCTTCGTTTAATCCCTGTTCTTTGGCTAAAGGAACCAAAGCATCCAAGGCAAAACCGGTACCTCCGGTTTGGGTTTTGGCGTATACCGCATCCGTATATTTCCAAAACGCATCATTACCGCCCTGTTCCCCTGCACATTCCGCTGCCTGAGCTTCTTTTTCGGCATTGGCATGGAAGCTAAGCGGGTAATGACGGTACACCCACATAACTTTATCTTTATACGTATCTACTGTTTGCTTTGCAGTATCGTGAAATCGTTTACAGAAAGGACATTCATAATCGGAATATTCTATCAAAGCAAGCGGAGCGTTCCTGTTACCTTTTACCCAATCGTCTTTGGTAACTTTCGGTACTTTATCAGCAGTCAGCGGTTCGGCCGGCGCCTGAGGAGCTACAGCCGTTGGCGCAGTATTGGCAACACCGGCTGTACCTTTACTCGATTCTAAATATTCAACTTTAGCTTTCAGGTTTCCCAGCAGATACGCACCGATAATAAGCAGCGCAATTACCAGCAGTTGTGGAATACCGATTGTTATACCTGTGTTTTTTCCCGCCCGTTCTCTGTCCATAATTACTATCCTCCGTATCAGTATTTGTACACGGATTACATAAAAACCGCAAGTCAGAAAAAGAAGTAAATATGTCGGATATCAGACACAGTAAACGCAGTTATCTGATATACTGAATAATAGTCTGATAGTCTAATATCGGTAGTATCTGTTATGAAATCAATTATTCTTAAACACAAAAAAATAATACTTGTTATTCTTCTTTGTACTGTGGGATTTTTCGGATACCGTATCTGGAAAAATAAAAATACGCAAGCGACTACGGAAACTGCGGTAGTCAAAAAACAAACACTGGAAGAAACGCTCACATTGTCAGGAGATATTGAGGCAGACGAAAAGGTTACCCTGCAATTTGGAACCGGCGGTATACTTTCCTGGGTAGGGATAAAAGAGGGTGATACCGTAAGAAAAAATCAAACACTTGCCCGCCTTGATACCAAGCAGGTACGCACACAGCTGGAAAAATATCTGAATTCATATAGTAAAACCCGCTGGGATTTTGAACAACTCAACGATGATTATCCCGATCGGGCTATTATTAATGATGAAGTTAAGCGTATTCTGGAAAAATCCCAGTTCGACCTGAATAATGCAGTTGCGGATGTAGAAATTCAAAATGCTGCCATTCGGCTTTCTACCATGACTACTCCGATTGGTGGTGTCGTTACCAGAGTCAGCTCACCGTATGCCGGCGTACATATAAGTTTACCCTCGTTGGCAGAAATAGATGTTATAAATCCGGATTCATTTTATTTTTCCGCTACCGCGGATCAGAATGAAGTCATCGGATTAAAAGAAGGTCAATCCGGCCAGCTGGTACTGGACGCGTACCCCGAGAGCACAATCACCGGAACCATTAAACAAATCGGTTTATTACCGAAGGCCGGGGAAACAGGAACAGTGTACACGGTAAAGATACTTTACCCGCTCAGTCCGGACGCATACCGGATTGGGATGACAGGAGACGTTACCTTTATTACCAAACGCAAAGAAAATGCACTGGCTATTCCCAGTAAGTTTCTCCAGTCGGAAAACGGTAAATATTTTGTACACGTTATGACCAACGGAAAACGGGAAAAGAAAGATGTAACGATCGGAATGGAAACGGATGACGCAATAGAAATCACCTCCGGTCTGGACGAGGGCACGGCGGTCTATGATTGAACTTCAGCACGTCTTTAAAGAATATATTCTTGAAGGGGAAACCCTCACGGTGCTTAACGACATTACCTTTACGATTAAACCTAAGGAATATACGGCTATATTAGGTCCTTCCGGTTCAGGTAAATCTACCATTATGCATATAATAGGCTTGTTGGATAACCCCACCCGCGGCAGTGTATTTATTCGGGACAGGGATGTTTCCCATCTTACGGACGACGAACTCTCTACACTCCGAAACGAATTCGTCGGTTTCGTATTCCAACAGTTTAATCTGATAAATAAGCTTACGGTCTTGGAGAATATTCTGGTACCCGTATACTATGCCCGGCGTACCCTTAATTATGACCCAAGACAAAAGGCTCTCACATTATTGGAAAGGTTTGGAATGAAAGGGAAAGCCAACTCGTATCCCAATAAGATTTCCGGAGGTCAACAACAGCGGGTTGCCATCGCCCGGGCACTGATAATGAATCCATCCTTAATACTTGCCGATGAACCTACCGGAAATCTCGATACGGCCACAGGAAATACCATTTTAGACTTACTGGAAGATTTAAACAAAAAAGACGGGGTAACTATCGTTATTATTACGCATGAGTCAGATGTGGCCGCCAGAACCAGACGAAAAATAAAAATTAAGGACGGCAAAATAATTACATAATGTATTTTCTATTTATTGTTAAATCAGCCATAGACGATTTCCGGAGAAACAAAGTCCGGACAGTACTGACTTCCTTGGGCATCCTTATTGGTGTGGCTTCCGTTGTATTGTTGCAGGCATTCGGATTAGGACTGAAACGATTTATTCAACAGCAATTTGAAAGCCTGGGTACAAATCTTATTTATGTAGTTCCCGGCAATATCTCAGAAGGAGGATTCGGCGGGGGCCCTGCACAATCCAATGTCCGGTTTGATCTCCGGGATGTCGCCAGGGTCAAACGGGTAAACCATGTGGCACTGGCAGTTCCCACCTTTGAAAAAACCACTAAAGTACAGGGTGACCGTGACAGCGGAACATACCAAATATTGGCTTCTACCCACGAAATTTACGAGGTTACCAATCTGGAAATAGATTATGGCCGAAAATTTGAAAGAGCGGATGTAGAAAAATCCAACAAGGTTGTAATACTCGGACCTTCTGCTGCTGAACATTTATTCGGAGAAAAAAAAGCCGCTATCGGCCGCAGGATTACCGCAGCGCAACAGGAATTCAAGGTAATCGGCGTGGCCAAACCGAAAGGTGGCGGGAATTTGGGAGTCGCTTCACTCGATAATCAATTGTATATACCGTATACCGCAGGTACCAGCTTTAACCCGGATAAAAAATTTATTGCGTTGTATATAAAAATAGATGACGCAGCAAATATACCGGCAGCCAAAACAAACGTAAAAGCAGCGTTAGCCAACAAATATAAAGACGACGAATTTTCCGTGGTGGAACAAACGGAAATATTAAATACCATTAATTCCATTTTTGCCATTATGAATACCGTACTGGTTGCTATTGCCGGAATATCACTTATCGTTGGTGGCGTAGGTATTATGAATATAATGTATGTTTCGGTTATTGAGCGTATTCGCGAAATAGGCATTCGCCGCGCTCTCGGTGCACGCAAACAGGATATTCTGTATTTATTTTTAGCAGAATCGATTGCCCTTTCTCTTATCGGCGGAATTATAGGATTATTACTTTCATTTGGTGTCGTACTTGCCATTCAAACAATATTTCCTGCATATATAGACGCACAGTCCGTAGCAATTGCGCTCGGAGTTTCCAGTGTCATCGGAATAAGCTTTGGTGTATTTCCGGCGAAAAAGGCAGCAGATCTTTCCCCGATTGACGCCATCCGATATGAATAATTACCGTCTTGACAGATATTTAGCACTCATGATATAAGATTGCTAAGGACTGGTTTTCACTACTTCACAAAACCAGATCCGGTTAGGACTCACTCGTTGGGTTTTGGTGAGCCTTAGCCGAAATCATCATTTCTTCGATACTTTTATTCATAAAACGAAAGGAGGTGAAACTATGGCAATCGATATTGTTCCCGGCGCTTTTTGGCGGGGGACTTCCCTACCGTCATTTTGGGACGACGAAGACTGGAATATGCCGGCAAATCAGCCGAGCGGTTTAACCATTTCCGAAGATGATAAACACGTATATGTAGAAGCAGCACTTCCGGGTGTTGTCTCAGATGACGTAGAAATCACCTTTGATAAAGGCGTCGTTTGGATCAAGGGCGAAACAAAGGAAGTGGTAGAAAAGAAAAAATACTACCGAAAAGCAACCAGTTCCTTTTCCTATCGGATAGCCGTTCCGGGTGATATAGATCTGAAAGTAGAACCGGAAGCTACCATGAAGAACGGGATTATGACGGTAGCGTTTGCAAAATCTGCCGTATCCCAACCCAAAAAAATCCAAGTCAAAAGTTCTTAATTCGACTTTAGATACCAACAAACCCCGTTTACCCCGGGGTTTGTTGTGTGTCGAAAAGTTACGTATCATGACTACATGCGTGGCAATTTCCGTATACGTATGGGCTTAACCAAAAAAGAAACGTTCATTCTCATCCTGCTCTTTTTCCTCACCGCCTTACTCTGGCAGAATATGCTTGTCTACGACGGTACGGTTTATTGGACAGGCTGGAAGTACATATGGGCAGACTGGACGATTCATATTCCCTACACCTTAAATATTGCATACCGGCCATTCCCGCTGTTAACGCATCCCCAGCTTTCCGGACTTCCGTTTCGGTATCATTTTGCGGCTGATTTAATTTCCGGGATGCTGATGAAAACAGGTATACCCCTGATACCAGCCATGATTATTCCCAGTATTTTATCCCTGTGGGCAACCATACTTGCACTGGTGTTGTGGTACCGTACAATTTGGAAAAATAAACGTACTGCGTGGATTGCATTGGCACTATTCCTGTGTAATGGCGGACTGGGGATTATATGGGTCAGTCTGGCAAAATTACATTTAATCCCGGCTCTCGGTGTACAAAAAGATCTTATCCAATACACCAAACTCGACCAATTCGGAATTGTATGGGAAAACTTTATTACCGCGGAGCTGATTCCGCAGCGGCCATTTTTGCTCGGATTACCCATAACGTTACTACTTATAACATTTATTTTCCGCAGCACGGAGTCAAATGCGTTTCCATCCCGAAAAAAACTGCTATTAGCCGGTATCGTGGCGGGAATATTACCGCTCGTACATATATACTCATTTACGGTGTTCCTGATATATTCCGTCTATATCATCCTGATACATTCACGCAAAAACATACTGCATTGGTTTTGGTTTTTTCTCCCGGTAATCGTAGGAAGTTTTGGTATTATATACGGTATTTATCACGGGTTGGGAACACATAGTATTACCTTTGCTCCCGGTTGGTTGTCTCCGCCCGGAATTCTTCCGTTTATCTGGTTTTGGTTTAATAATCTGGGAATAATGGCAATTATGATTCCGATAGCCTGGATATTTTCCGAACAAAAATACCGAACAGCAACATTACCGTTAATGTTGCTGTTTGTAATCGCGAATATATTTGTATTTCAGGAAGTTACGTGGGATAACCGCAAGTACTTTTTATATTGGTATATTGCTGCAGCTGGTTTCGTTGCACACTTTCTCCAAAAATTATTTAATTCCGCTTCCTCTATTCGAAAAATTCTGGCAACGCTATTGCTTTATCTGGCAATAATTTCCGGAACAATTGATATACTGTCCCTTTTTCGCTTTCATGAACAGAAATATCCGTTATTTACCCGGGATACATACGTTTTTGCGGAAAAGTTACGGTCGCAAATTCCGGTAGACGCTGTAGTACTCACCGATCCTTCTAATACCTTTCTCGGGTTAGTATTGGGCAGACAGATTGTTTTGGGTTTCGTGCCGTGGCTGGAGAATCACGGATTTGAGGTAACTGAACGGGAAAAAGATAGTATCAGTATTTATAAAGGAAGTCCTGATGCGAAAAACTTGTTACGGAAATATTCCGTTGATTACGTGATTATCGGCGAAAAGGAGAAAAACTTGATGACGTATGATTGGTTTGCGGATACGTTTCCGCTCCTGCTTTCATCCGGTAACGCTAAAGTGTATAAAGTTAGATAATACTACCCTTCCGCATAATCCAGCGAGAATTGTTGCCCCTGAAAATCACGGAAGCCTTTTTCGTAATCGACTTCCCAGGCATCTCCTTCCGGAACCGGAATTTTTCCATATCCCTTAGCCACATCAATAACAAACCTGGCAGTAGCGGCCACACCGGATAATTTCGGCCGTAATTCCTGCCACATTTTTATAGCTTTGGGAAGCGGCACGGTAAAATGTTTAGCCCAATAAACCGCATCGTTCTGAAATACATAATACGGGACTACTCCCTCACCGGCGAGTTTCATAAATAATTCATATAACGTTTCCGCCTTATCATTTACACCCGCGAGCAGCACTGTTTGACTCATCACCACGCCTCCGCAATCGCGCCGGAATCGTTCCAGTACACCCAATGTTTCCGGAGTTAGCTCCATGGGATGGTTTATATGCACCATCATTCGCGGATTCCGAAGTTGCTTAATTGCGGAATAATGATCTTCGCGAAGTAATAACGGATTGTGAACCGGCACTCTGGTACCGATACGCACTATCGATAATTTTCCTTTCCGCTGTAAATCCCCTAAACGTCCCAACACATGATGTAATATTTTAGGATTAACCGTTAACGGATCTCCCCCAGACAGGACAATTTCATTTAATCCGGGTTGCTTTTCGATAAATGCCAATGTCTCTTCGATTTGATCCATGAGTAAATGCGGCGTGTGTGAAAGGGCAGCATCGCTTGTACCTACCATATTGGCGGTAATACCGACTTCACGTCCACGTGTGCAGAAACGACAATACGCAGCACAATGTCTGGTAATCGTCCAAAGTGCCCGCCCGTAATACGGAAACGTTTTCTTTTTACCGTTACTGAGACTACTCTGATACTTGTATACCAGTCCAGGCGCAATCTCATGTTCGTCTTCCATGAGCGGATCCTTCATCCCTACTTCATAATACTGACGTTCCAACTCCGGACGCGATACGAACTGACGGCCGATAGGTCCGTCCGGACCACCGGTTTTTTCTATAAGTGCTGCTAAATATGGCGGGAAAATTTCCGGAAGACCACCATGGGGTAACATGGCAGTACTTCCCCTCGGTCTGAGCGATTTTTTAGTATCCGTCACGGGCGCTTCGATGGGCTGGACTTGTGTGTGTGTTTGCATACAAAATATACCTCACGTTACTACCCTAATATGCTCCGGGAATGACGTCAATAAGTAATTTAATTGGAAACAGAATAAAGCCTGCTGTTACAATCCAAAAGCTTAACCAGACTTACGGGTAAACCACTGTATTTCTTCCTGAAAAATTTCCATACCATACGATAATAATGAAGCAATGAACGTACTATCCGACTTCATTAATTTTTTCTTTCTTCCAACCAGCTTTGAGACAATATATCGTAACCTATAGATGTGAAATTTATCCGTAAACCCATCCGGTAATGGTCGAACATCCTGATACCCGTTTTTAAGCGCGTCCATACGGGTTAAGGGATAAAATACGGACCACGCTGCAAATTCACATACCGGATCACCCGAATAACATTCATCCCAATCAACTAAACCAGTAATTTTTTCTCCGTCGGTTAATTCGTTCCAATCTGCTACGTCATTTTGCACGATAGTCGGTCGATCGCAAACAATAAAATCGTCATATTTGGAAAACAACTGTTCTACCGTCCGGATCTGTAAACCGTCAAGGAGATTCGTGTCGCGTAAATATTTCAGATTCGTATGTAACGCTGCCAGGATATGTTCACTCCAGTATTGGTGAATTCCCAATAATTTTTTTTCTTTTTTAGCAATTTCGTTATCGAAGAATCCGAATCTCTCCGTCCGGATACCGTGCAGCAATCCGAGTATGGTTCCCGTATCCCGCACGAGTTTCCATTCCAGTTCAGAGCTGAACGGACCGGCACTTTTCATGTTTACACCGGGTATCAACGAAGTCAACATAAAATCACAGGGCACATGATCACGGGAATCGTCTACTAATAACGTCGTGTAAGTCGGAACACCAGCTTGCAGGGCTAAGCATGTTGCTTCACGTTCTACCCAAAAATAACCGTTACGGATATTACCCGGATGAATTCTGACAATAAGTTCCTCTCCATTCCGGAGGGCAACCCGATAGACTAAATTTACGCTGCCCTTGTCAAAGCGATCATACACACGTACTACCGTTGCATCCTTTCCGGCACGATTTAATTGTATTAATCCCGATTCTACGATACGGATTACATCATTTTGGGTAACAGTATTAGCCCTATCCAAAAAAATAGTTTTCACTTCGTCTTCGGAAAACGGTCTATCAACTTGCCAATAAAACATGGCACTCCTGTCTATTCCGCGCGTGTCCTGCTTCATAGGTTCACCTCTTGTTGGCAAGTATACCCAACAGGTTGTATTGTGTATAGCAAATGAATATTGCAGCAAGAAAACAATTTCGTATCTGCGGAATGGACGAAGTGGGACGTGGAGCTATCGCCGGACCATTTGTGGCAGCAGCAGTGGTGTTAACAGACATGCAGGAAAAAATAATTAAGACATCCGGGCTTAAAATACGAGATAGTAAATGCCTAACAGTAAATCAACGTGAAACGTTGGTTAAATTTCTTGGCGATTTAAACGTAGAGAATGCGGTACTCGTCTATCCGGTTACCCGGATAAATATTCATGGAATTGGCGTTTGTAATATGGAGGCGTTCAGAACTCTCATCCGCACCATTTCTGCAGATACGTATATCGTAGACGGAAAACTGGCACCGAAAATGGCAAATAGCGTACTGCAGGCTAAAATAATTACGCAGGTCGATGCAGACGCCACGACTTTCCCGGTTATGATTGCGAGTGTCATAGCCAAAGTTACCAGGGATGCCATAATGAAAGGCTATCATGAACGGTATCCCCATTATGGTTGGGATACCAACGTCGGCTACGGCACAATGGCACACATAAATGCAGTGCTTGAACACGGCATGACTTCACTGCATCGCACTCAATTTACGGCAACAGCCATAGCCACGCGGAATTTACGGAATGCTACTACCAGTGGTACTGTTCGCGGACGTCGGAAAAGCGCGGACGTAATTTTTCACTAAAAATACGTACGGCTTTGGTATACCACAGCAACCAGCGATTAAACTCCTCTCTGTTTTCCGACAGCGATTCTTCCATAATACAATGCAAGTCTCCCTGGGGAGAGCATAGTACTCTCGCGAACTCCACCGGTTGTTCATACAGTCGTGAAGTTAATGCTGCATGGTTTACGATGAGTGCGGAATTACGCTTTATTAAAACCGCCCTTTTTTCCAATAAACCATTCAGATACTCTCCGACCCTATGGGCAGTCTGCACTTGCCGATGCCGGATTTCTGCAGCCAATCCGGTTAAGCCCTCAGAAGTACCCAACTGCAGATCACGGAACTGTAATCCCGGCAGACCTACTCCTACATATCTTTTTGCACTCAGGCTGTCTATTACCGTAGTAAATTGAACTCCATTATCCGTATTTATTACAACAGGTACATGAAAAAATGTGGTCGCATCCGGCCTAAACTCCCAGGACTGTAGCGATGAATTCAACCGCGCCCTGGCACACATATACGCCAATGCGCCGCTCTCGATAAACATATCTTCTCTGGCTCTCGCCAGACGGGAGGGTAACGGATCATAAAAACCCATGTTTTGAAAAAGTACTAAGTTCTGTTCCGAACCTTCCGGAGGAACGTAAGGGTAATGTTTCCATGCCGTAGTAAATACATCTGCCAGTGTTTCTATTGTTAGCTTTTTGGGAAACTCCAGACTTGCTGTTGCGGTCCGGTATGGTGTTTTTGCTGATTCATCTCCGAACCGAAGAACATCATCCACCGTAGCTCCGTTACGCATTTGGTGAACAACGCTAAATAACGTATATGCCTGTTTGATTCTGTCACCCATTGCGGTAGATTGCCGCGCTATAGCAAGTTCTGCTGTAACTTGATTCGGATCATCAATAAAACCTAACTGCGCGTATATCTGCGGAAGCGCTACTTCGTAATGATTAACACTGACTCTGATTCCTTTTTCCGGAATCTCGGAGTGTGTATCCACATATTCATTCAACCTGGCTTCTAATTCTTCAATGGGTGCAAATCCGGGATAGACTCCTCTATCCGAATCCGACCGGGAGAGATTAACGGACCGGGGTTCACGACCGGAGGAGGGTGGCAGAACATTATCTTGATGGCGCTCATGCTGAATGGCCATAGGCTAACTGCTACCGTGTTTCAAGATGGATTATAGGCATTATATCAATCTAATTCAAATAATATATACTCCATATTTTTGAAGTTTAGCTTATGTATAATAGAGAACATGGATAATGAAGCACATACTGCACATCCGGACATAAGACCGAAACGACGACGAAGATTCCGCAGAGCAAACCAATCATTGGTCATATTGGTATTCATTGTCGGTATTTTTTCATATCTAACCAATCCATTTACCAGATTCTCCGTTATTAAAGATCCGTTTTTTGTCTCCATAGATCCGGACAACCAGTTAACCATTACACCAAGATTTCAGCTGGAAGTTTATGATGATAAAGCCAGTGCCAAAATCGCTGAAATTAAATCCGGATGGCATATTTTTGTTACGCGGGTAGTTGGTGGTACACAAGCACATGGAAAAACTATTCCGGAAATTATCGCCAGAATTCATGCGCTGCGGTTTAACCCGTCTGAACCGTATATTATTTCCGGAGATCATTTTAGCGTGTTATATCCCCGCTCACTCGGAATTTTTTATAATTCTATCCTTGATCCCCGTACCGCCATTAACCAAACGGATTGGGAGCACAGACAAATCATGTATTTAAAAACGACAGCATATGCACTGGAGACGTTTTCTAAAAGTGATCGTATGACTACTACTATAGTACCTGTCGGTCCCAGAGAAGTAAGTTTACTGGATATATACAGTCCTGCATCGGATACCCTCTACAGTATTTTATATGCGCTAGCGATCATGACAGATAAAGAACAACTAAGCCGGATATATCCTTACCCACCGGGGAATCAAATCGGGGTTAAGCTACAAACAAAAAAAGCGGCAGAAACGCTTATGCAAACATACAAAACGACTCTTGAACGGCACTACGATATTTATATAAATACGTTCCGCGATCCCGCCACGGGACTCATTAACAATACCAGTGTATTATCGGGAACAAAAGATTCGGTTGAACGAACCCAGGCTTTTTACGACAACGTTATACTCTGGAGAACTATTGAACTGGCTCAACGGTTAGGGATTGCTAAAAGTGATCCCACGATGTTAGCAGAAACAAAAAAACGCATATTGGAAAAATTCTGGACTTCCCGGGAAGGATATTTTCTTGAAGAACTCGGCAGTGGGGCCGTTTCGGATAATTATTCATCGGACTGGCTGATTGCCGTCATGACCGGATTTCTGGATTTATCAAATCCAATAGAACTTGAATACGCTAAGAAATCAGTGGAATATATTCAGGCCAATAAACTTGATCAGCCATTCGGCTTAAAATACCAACCTCAAACCCAAAAGGATACCTTACATGTCATGGTAAAGCTGTTTGCTCCATCATATGCTTCGTCCGCCATCTGGAGCCACTGGGGTATGGAATATACCAAATTACTTACCAGAATATATCAGGAAACCTGCGATATCCGATTTCTTACAGATGCGGAACGACAGATTACGGCCTATTCGAGAAATATAGAAACATATCAGGGATTTCCTGAGTTATATGATGAACACGGGAGAATGTTCGTGCAGACACTTTATAAAAGTGTCCGGGGAACCGGATGGGTGGTAAATTTTGAAGAAACAAAGGCAATGGTAGAATCTACCAGAAATCAATTATCATGCAAAGAACAGCCGATTTCTACACCCGCGGCTTTAGTCCACTAACTACAGACCTGGCAATCACCTGAGAAGACTCATTACACACGAGTCTCCACGCTTGGCCGCGCTGTAAATACGTATCTTCCCGTAATTCGGCAATAGAGCGTAATGGCTTACCGGGATGCAGCAAAGCATCTACGGTGAACGCTATGGGATCTCCATGACTAACAATGGCACTGACTTGAAAATCACCCCGGGACAAAGCTTCATGCACTACCACTAACATACGGTCTACGATGGCGGCGGGATCTTCTATTTTGTAATCTTTTTTCGGGTTTCTGTATGCATCGGTCAAACTGTGCGCCCATTCGAGTGGTCGACCGGCAAACCCCTCCGAGTCGGTCTCCAATAATTCCGACCTATACTCGACAGGGATATCTCCCCAGACATCCACTAACGCATCCACAGTCTGTTTTGTCCGTAATAAAGGACTTGCGTACATATATGCCGGTATTTCACGCAATGAACCGACAGCGCTGGCTAAACGCGAAATCTGAGATACACCATCGGGAGAAAGCGGTATGTCATATTCCCTGCCGTATACGGTACCTTTCGGATTAGAAACATCTCCGTGACGAATAATATAGAGTATTTTTTTCGGCTTCATACGTATTAGGTGAAAGTACGCATAACGTACCATGGTTACCTAAGAATTACAACTCATTCCAATTTATCTGGATGTGGTAACTCCACTTACTGTGGGTGCTGAAGAAAACCCTGAAACAATCTGTCGCTGGTAAATAATGCTAAATACACTAACAGTTAGTGCAAACACCAGGCCAAGCAATAATCCTAAAACGGAAGCGGTAACCCGAAGTTTATTTCCGGAGTTCACCAAATCTGCTGCTGGCGATGTACCATACCGGCGTAAATATTGATGTCTTTTCCGTTCAACCAACTTTAACGCGTGAACACTATCCATACTTTTAGCCTATCTGCAGTGGAACATACTGTCAACGACTGACGACAATTGATACTATAGATGTACGTATATGTCTGCACAATCCATATCAACCCAACAGATAACGCAACAATATTGGCGCCGTACGTTCGCGGCAACCCTACTCGTATTCGTTTATGCCCTGAGTTATACACTACTGTACAGCAGTAATTTTTCTATATTGCCGGTTGTTACGGCAATTGCCCTTACGGGGGGATTGCTTATAGGATTATCGTTTGCATTATCCGGTATCTGTTTTTATACGAATATATTTGATAAAACGATTATTTATCGAAAATATTTTGGATTAGTAGGATATTATCTGGCCTTACTCTATTCCGTTCTGCTCATTTTTATCTATCCCGATTTGTATGGCCCCGGACTCCTTTTTCGGTGGTATGAACCGGAAGTATTGCTGGGATTACTTGCCATGACTATCCTATCTCTT
Organism: uncultured Gammaproteobacteria bacterium; assembly: GCA_964629685.1. Classification (GTDB taxonomy): domain Bacteria; phylum Patescibacteriota; class Microgenomatia; order UBA10105; family UBA927; genus CAZVTT01. The sequence continues at coordinate 661,525 of CAZVTT010000001.1, read as the reverse complement.
ATGACAATTTCATCAAATGTGAAGGTTATCCGAATGCTCGGTTCAAAACGATGGCACCTTATTATGAGCATGGGGTATGTGGCGTATGCATTACTAATTTGTAGAGCGATTGTACTGGAACATGAAATTTGGCTAGGTTGGCTCTTACATCCCGGAGGACTTCCGCCACCGAGGTTGATGCTTAGCACATATGCGTTGGTGGTTATTTTGCTGCGATTATCTATTCCTATTGCCAAACAACTCCGGAAACGCGCTGCCGTTTAAAGCGTACACACGTCCGCCTCACGCCAACGGGAGAGCGCACATAGTGTTTTTTTTCCTTCCGGACTTCCTTCAGTTCTGATAAGCCGTGTTATTTCTTTTGTACAATCGGACATAAAACTTTCAGGAAAAGTATCACATACTTCTAATGCTTTAGCATATTCCGGTCCGATATTCGTCTCCTGACGGTAACGAGCCTGAACAATACCGTTTACACATGGGTGACGTTGTACCGCAGTCGCCTTCAGACAAACCGGAAGTAAGGTCCGGGCATCACTTACGGTTCGGACAGCCACACTGGATAACCACAAGGTAACGTCCTGCCTGATAGATACGGAAGGAATGGTAGCCACGGTATTTAATGCTTTAGCAAAATCATTTTCGTAAATCCACAACAAATACCAGTTTAATGCTGAATAACAACTATCTGCATAGTGAGGGAACGGTACGCAAACGGCATAGGGGTCAGCAACCGTTTTGGGAAGAATAGCCAACGTACCGCTGGTATAAACGCTGGCAATACCGTCTATTACCCCGCTGACACAATTTAAGCGATCAGGTTGATTTGGAGATGCCTGTTCACAATACCGAATTCCGTCAGGAACAGCCTGCCAAAGATCCTGCCCAGCGTTCGCCTCATGAACGATGGCACTTCCGTGACCAATACCATGATAACAACCGGAGACGGATTCCCCTTTTCTCGCAGCCTCAACTGCCGTAATAGAATCACAAAGCATACCCGCCTTACGGACATCCTGACCGGAGGAAACAAATAATTCCATAAATCCGTGATAAAACCCCCAGTCACAACCGGTATATTCACTGGACAATGACGTCAATTTATTCTGAATAAATAATCTGTAGGCACCTTTCCCTATAAGATGTGCTAAATCATGACAAAGCGGAAAAATAGTAGGATCACTTTGTTGCGCCGTCATTAACCACCTATAACTTTTGTCTATTCCCTGTCCTTCAATATATTTTGACAAATAGGATAACCAACAGCGCTTCCGTTCATCCGGATCAGACATCGTGCAGGCACTAGATTCGGAATTGTCGGTATACATTCCAGTTAGTTTTGAGAGTAACAACCACCGTGGCCGAACCTGCACTTTCCCGTTTCTGTCAGGATGCAAATGATCATGATATGTCCAGTCACCTGACACTCGAAACGTAAATGTCCATTCCTTACCCGGAGGCATTTGAGACAAATGATCAAATACCGGATAAAACACATGCGACGGATGAGGATCGGATGCCGGCCAGACTGCTGCATTATCCGCATTTTTGAATGTTACGGAATCCCCCGGATGAATCGTAATATTCTGCGGATCAAAACCTTTTGCCGTTACGGTAATCACATATGTTCGGGGAAAGAATACATAGGCTGCGATTAATCCCATGAATCCACATGCAATCAGCAGGCGGGGTAGAAACTTTAACATAAACTCATGGTGTACTTACCCAAGCATTTCGGACAAGCCGGACGGATAAATTCCGACCTAATTCGTAATAACCCAAAAGTATATCCCAAACGAAAGCACAATCATACATATGGACAGCACAACCGTCCAGAGGATAGGGTGACTCCGTACGGTTTCAGTTTCTGTTTGAAGGTACCGTAGCGAAACTAAGGAACTCATCCCCCGATAATACCACCCGACAACTTTTGCCGGAGTATTAAATAGCGTTTTAATCTTCCCAACCGCAAAGAATAAATTACCGATCGCCCCGAATTTCGAGGAATAATCCACAAACGTCAAACCGGTATTATCCTGAAACATCATGTCTTCACTGAAAATATAACCGGGTACGCCTCTTCCCACTATTTTTCCCTGTAATTGTATGGGTTGTCCATGAAGTGGTGATGCATACGGATTTCTCAGCTGATCCAGTACCGTAGTAGCAATCGGTGTCCCAACCGGATATTTATAGGGAATTTGCACAAGTAAACCCAAGGCGACACCGGTTAATACAAACGGAATCGGAAATACAAAAACGGCAACTAATGCTCCTATCCACGGAGCTGCCGACATAAACAGCCCGAATAAAAATCCGCTATATAGTCTGGTGTTATCTATATTTAACCGTTTGATTGCCGCATTCACATCGTAACTAAATGGCTTTCCCAACTGTTGTGAAATGTTACTGAGCGTTTGAATCCGTTTGCCCGTTAACGGATGGGTTGAATGAATTTCTATTAATTTTGCCCACGGACTGACGGCATCAAACACCATTGCTTCCGCTACTACTTCCGATTGCTGCTGGGCAATAAAAGCGGTCATACCAACGTGTTTAGCATTTTTTACGTCTATTATTCCCAAATGCCTTGTGCTTTCCAACAATCGTTTACTGACCTCGGAATCGTCTACGGATACGATTCCGTACGCAATTTTTACCAACGCATGCGCCAAATCTTCGGGAGAAGTGCGGCTTGCCGAAAACGCATCCGCCATATATTCCCGTGTTCTGCTGAGAAAAAGCAGTAAATATGTTCCTATAACGTAAAATACGTACGACAGTAACGCGACGAGTTTAAGACCGCCGGTTTTTCTTCCCCGTACCCTGATAAGTACTGCATATATCTCATAGAGTATCTGCACAATGGTGCTGGCAATCATCATGACCAGAAAATCCCTATTAACAATATGTCCAAGTTCATGTGCAACAACAGCGTTTACCTCGGCCGGTTTTAAAAACAAAAAAATACCTTTCGTAACTACAAGTCTGGCATTGTACCTTCCCGATCCGTACGTAAACGCAGTCGGATTGTTATCATCAATGATGCCAATCTTGGGAAACGGAAATTTAAACTCAGAAGAAACACTGCGGATGAGTGCCGCCATCTCCGGATACGACTGTGCAACTTCTGCCTCAGTCATAAATTTAGTGTGATAAAACCAACGCGATAAGTGATCTGTTAACCACGGGCCTATAAATAATAAAACAGCATTGGTACCTACGGTTAACAATACAATTATCCATAATTCAGCCATACCGAAATACAGCATGGCAACATAGATAACGCAGAAAATAAAAGAGGAAAGGATAGAGAACGTAAGCAGTGAAGCAGCAATAAACCGACTAGGCATAGGAATAAAGTATTAGTACAAATCCAGTATACACAATTTTTTCCCTGTGGTAATTACTTCACCTGTTCGGATAATCCCCAACGCCGCCGTACATGTATCTCCAAATTTCGGAATATCATTACGTCTACTGCTAAACCCAACAGAACTATAACAACTATTACACCCAAAACTTGTGCTATATCATTTAATTCTCTGCCAAACATGAGCAATTGCCCTAAACCTGCAGAAATAAATATCATTTCTCCTGAAATAAGTGATCTCCAGGCGAATGACCACGCCAGCTTCATTCCGGATATATATTCGGGTAATATTGCCGGAAGAAACACATGTCTATACAAACCCATGCCTTTGGCGCCCAGAAGTCTGCCGGCGTGGATATATTCTACCGGAATATGGATAACGGCAGACTTAACGGAGATGGCAATACTTACAAATGTACCCATCAGAATCACAAATATTATCGCCGATTCATTTAAACCGAACCATAACAGCGCGAGCGGTAGCCAGCAGAGACTGGGAAGTGTTTGAATACCCAATATCAATACGCCGACCGTTTTCTGTAACCAACTGTACCGCGCCAGCAATAATCCCAGCAGAGTACCAACACATAAAGATAATCCGAATCCGATACAAAGCCTGCGGAAACTTATTAGTACAGCCTTAAGTAAATGCCCATTTCGGAACATTCCCAGCAAACTTTCAACGACATCGAACGGAGAAGGAAATACCCAGCGTGGCCATATCTGAAGGAATGAAATTATCCACCAAACAAAAACTACTCCCAAAATGAACGGAAAGAAAATATAAGTATGCACGGACCGTATTAACGGAAAAAAGGATTTAGGCGGATGCATACAACAATTTTTTCACCCGTTTGCTAACTATTGTTACTCTTAGATCGTCAAGCTTTCTGGGTCTGTTTAATGGAACCGCTACAACATGTTTTATTGTCCCCGGTCTGCCTGACATAATAAAAACACGACTTCCCAAACATACCGATTCGCGGATATTGTGAGTAACCAATAGTACCGTCATTTTTTGTCTTTTCCATATTTCCTGAATATCGTCATAAAATCGCTCCTTATTTTTTAAATCAATCGCTGAGAATGGCTCATCCATTAACAATAAATCCGGTTCAATTACCATACTCCTGGCAAGAGCAACACGTTGACGCATGCCTCCTGACAACTGGTAAGGCCTCGCCCCGGCAAATCCACTCAGTCCTACCAAATTCAGATACTGATACACTCTTTTTGTAATGTCTACGTGATGCATTCCCGCCATCCGTAAACCGAATGCTATATTCTCAAAGGCGGAAAGCCAGGGAAATAATGCTGGGTCCTGAAATAAATATCCAATTCTGACTGGGCGTTTGATCAGACCTCCATTACTGGTCTCCAAGCCGGATATTAACCGGAGGAGTGTGGATTTTCCGCAACCCGACGGACCAACAATACATCCGAATTCTCCATGCTTCAACCGTAACGAAACATCCGATAAAGCTGAGGTTGTACTACTATTGTACGTATATACCTTATTAATACGACTTACCTGTAAACTCATAGAGGAACTTACCTTCAAAAATATTTTCAATTTCCGAATTCTCGGCAATAAAACCGGATAATTTAGCCCTTTCTGCAAATATTTTGATCGTTTCTCGCTGCGGATCTGTTTCAAATTGCAATTTTTCCCAGGCTTCGGTTAAAACATTCTCCGGTAATTTTTTGTGGGTTAAGTTTTCCAACTCCCGGTTCGTCAGAACTTTTGCTTCGCTATCATTCTGCCGTATCCAGTCAATGACATCCGCATTGGATTTTAACCAAAGAGTAACCAACTCGGGATGCTCCTTCATAAACGTAGAAGAAACTATTATTACCGTCGTAGAAAATGATTTATTTTCCCATAGGTCTCGTTCATCGATTAATCTAATTCCGCCTGCGGATAAAACTAAATTTGATGCCCAAGGTTCCGGAATCCAAGCACCATCCAATTTTTTCTGTTGAAACAAACCAACTTGATCAGCATTTCCGATCGGTGATATTGTTGTAAACTCAGTTAAACCATGTGTTCGGAGATAATGACGCAGAGATATATCCTGAGTATTTCCCTGCTGCGGGGATGCAAAAATTTTTCCGATGAAAGCCTGTTCCTTTTTGCTATGATATTCTTCTGCCAATTCCGGTTGCACAATGAATGAGACACCACCACTAGTAACCCCGCTTACTATCTTTAATGCTTCTCCGTTTGATTTGACGTAACCGTTTATTGCAGGACCGGGTCCGATATACCCAATATCTATTTCTCCGGCAAATAATGCCTCAATTTCTGTCGGTCCGGCATTAAATTGTTTTGATTCAATAGAAACTGTCGGACCAAGGTTTTTCTGAAATATCCCCTGATTTAACCCTATTAATACCGGAGCATGCGTTAAATTGGGAAAGTATCCCACACGTATGGTTACCTGAGCTTGTGACAATTCCGGTCTGATCAAAAAGTATCGATAAGAAAACCACACCGCTATCCCGATAACCAACAATAGAGCGAATAGTTTTTTCATAAATCTCTACATAATATCGCGAAGACTTAACCGTTCTAACCGGTTCGCGGTGTAATCCCTAATTTCTTTTAAGACGGTATGAAATTTATGTTCCCGTTCCAGTATTGTGTGGTTGTAGAAAAACGTACTTACTGAATCCAGAGGAGCTATTGGTCCATCCATTAATCGAACTATGTCCGCAACATTAATCTTTTCGGGAGGTAAGTTAAGCTTATATCCACCGGTAATTCCCCGCTTGGTGAGAATTACGTTACTTCGCTTTAGCTGGGTTAATATTCTTTCCAGATATTTTTTTGAAAGTGAATACGCATCACAAATTTCTTCACTCCTGATATACCCGGAGGCTTGACCCCGAGCAATAAATAAAAGCGCAATAATAGCATACTCGCTTTTGGTAGTAAGCCGCATAGTATTTGTCTACCAATATAGTAGACTATATGCCGGGATTTCGTCAACATCGAGACTATTCTGAAATTTCCGTTACACAAGCGGATATCGGTATAATTTCTAACCGATATAGATTGCAGCTATTCAGTTGTTTACCGTAGCTTCTTGTTCAGGAACGGTTCCGTCAAAAAGCAGCGTACCATTTTCGAACTTTAATGAATTCACGGTAAAACCAGGCGATTTCGAAATTCCTTCCTCAATAAGGGTAATAACTTTCGGCGTACTCTCGGAAATGATAGATGAAGGCAAAGGTATACGTCCCACCTCGGCGGCAAGAATAGAACCGGTCACTTTTCCATGCTTCACTTCCCCGCTGGTTTTTACGTAGAACGGCAATTTTTTTAACGGCAACTTGTACGATTCTAATGCTTTTTCTACATCCGACGTTGAATATCCAATTGCCTGAACATATTTCATCATTGAATCGACGTTTAAAACGCCACTGGTTTCTACCGTTCCATCGTCGTTTATACGAATCTGAACCTGTTCCAACGGATAGTATTTCCATGGCCGGTTATTCGCCAACGCAGTTAGCTCTTTGCTATCCATGACATATGTTTGTACTTTCTTTCCGGTTAAAATTATACTTTGGGTTAAGGGTGTATCCGCAGGTAAGGCAACTAACGCCACACCTGTTTTATTCTGCGCCTGAATGGAATCCTCTTTAGTCACGCTTATACCCAAATCACGGGGTTTATCCGCGCCAAGCACCGTGGCGATTCCGGGAATAAATCCCAAATATCCGCAAATACCCACGAGCAGAATAGCGATTAGACCCACAAAGCCAAGTACTATTTTCATATATCCCCTTTCAACAGCAGTTGATTCAAACAATTACCTGAATTATAGTTCAAGCATAACGTAAAACACAGTTTGGATTATTACAATAGTATTTTTTTCAAAAAACCTACGAAATTAATCGGAAACAAATATTGGCACTACTAAAGTATTTGGAGATAATAGTGTATATTATCAGAAGATATGGATACCCTGCCCGGTCATATTGTCACGTTTAACAGTGGAAGCTCCACATTAAAATTTGATGTGTATGACGTCTCAATTAACCGTGGCAAAAAAATAGCAACAGGTAGTATTGACCATATAGGACTAAATCCCCGCTTCATCTTCTCTTCCCAAACTATAAATGTTGATACCGTCAAACAGGATATATCTAATTTAGAAACAGCAGTCATTTCCGCACTGGAATATATAGCGCTTCTGAATCCACATCTACCATTTGAAAAATGGGTAAACGCGTTTGGAATCAGGATAGTACACGGCGGGAAAAAAATAACCAAACCAACTACCATTACAGAAGATACGTTAGTAAGCCTAGAACGACTCGCAGCATTAGCGCACTTACATAATAAACCGGCAATCAAGGTCATTCGGACAATAAAAAAACACACAGGTAACACAATTCCCTGTATTGGTGTATTCGATACTAATTTTCACCGGACAATACCCCTCTATGCATCAACGTATGCCATTCCGCGACAGATGTCCCAGACATTCGGTATTACACGATTTGGTTTTCATGGCTTAGCACACGAATATATGCTGGAACGTTTTGCGGAACTTACCAGAACGCCCAGAAACCTAAGTAGTATCATCACGCTCCAGTTGGGTAGCGGGGCTTCCGTATGCGCAATTCAGGATGGGGTGTCCATAGATACGTCCATGGGTTTTACTCCCATGGAAGGACTCATGATGCGGACCCGCGCCGGCGATATGGATCCCGGTGTTATTTTTCATATTGCCCGATCGAGTGGTATGTCCGTACCGCAGCTGGAAAAAATATTAAATACCGAGTCGGGACTCGCGGGTGTCAGCGGAACAGATGGTGATACTAAAACATTAATTGCCGCATATCACAAAGATTCTGTCGCCCGACTGGCCATAGACATGTTTGTTTACCGCATAGTTAAATATATCGGTTCATACTTAGCAGTCCTGCGAAAGCCCAAAGGCATAGTTTTCGGTGGCGGAATTGGAGAACATGCCCCATTTATTCGGGAAAGAGTGTTGGAAGGACTTAACCATATCGGCATAAACCTGGACCGCGGGTTAAATAATGCAACTACGAGCAAAACGGCAAAAATCACCAAATCAGATTCCGTCATAGACGCGTGGGTTATACCTGTAGACGAATCAAAACTCATTCTCAGATACGTCCGTGATTACCTTAACTTAGGGTAGATCACCTATTAACTCTTCCTTTTATCTTGTTATTCCCCGCTACGCAAAGTATAGTAGATACTATGGATACTGCCTCTGAAATTTCCTGGAAAGAAGGATACGGTGTCATTCAGCACCAACCGGAAACAATAGCACGGATTCAGGAAATGGTTCCTTATCTAAAGGAAAATTCCCTTTTGGCTCCTGATGTAGATCCTTACGCGTTGTTACACGCAGCCGACAGATTAGCCAATGCCGGAATGTGGTTAGTGGCACACATGACCTATACCCGAAAAGTATATTTGGACGGTCGGGTACTTGTTGCGGATGATTTTAAACGAGAACCTGAAGGCCACACGGGAGCTTCACTAAACATGATACCCGGCTATGTCGGCTATATGGTAATGAATGCCATAATGGGAAAAACCCGAGCATGGGTTATCGGTCAGGGACATGCCGTAGCTGCGATTGATAGCGTAAACTTATTATTAGATAACATGACGGATGCCCATAAAGAACGGTATTCATTATCCGATGAAGGATTAACCCGTTATGTCCGCGACTTCTATTCCTGCATATTAAATGCGCAGGGAAAACAGGATACCCCTTTGGGAAGCCATGTAAACCCTAATACAGCAGGCGGCCACATGGAGAGCGGCTACTTGGGATTTACGGAAGTACAGTATGCACATATGCCGCTCCCGGGAGAGAGACTCGTAGCGTTTTTAAGTGATGGCGCATTTGAAGAACAACGCGGAAGCGACTGGACTCCGCGTTGGTGGAGAGAAGAAGATAGCGGACTTATTACACCGATCATGATCGCAAACGGTAGAAGAATAGATCAACGGAGTACGATGTCTATGTCAGGTGGAGTGGAATGGTTCGTGAATTATCTTAAATTACATAATTTTGATCCGTTTGTTTTTGACGGACGGGACCCTGCAGCATTTGCCTGGGCAATATTTGAAAGTGAACGCCGGCTAAAACATGAAGCCAAAGAAATAGACAGCATAGACAAATACGAACTGCCCATTCCGTACGGTATAGCAGTCGCCCCGAAAGGTGCGGGTTTTTATAATGAAGGCACAAATTTTGCACACAATCTGCCTTTGGTAACGAATCCAAGTCAGGATCATATTGCCGCCAATAGATTTAATACGCATGCTAAAAAATTATATGTACCGGAAGCGGATTTACGGAAAGCTATCGCTACCATAAATAACCATGAGCATACTAAACGGCAACGGGAACGGGATAATCCGGTCGCTAATCGTGACGTCCATATCGAACACGAACCGGCATTACAGTATCTGGAGATATCCGAAGACCGTTTACACCAGCCTAAGGAACAATATATTGCGCCGATAAAAGGAATAGATAGAAGCTATATAGCTACCGTATTAGCAAATCCGCAGCTTCGACCACGGGTAGGAAACCCAGATGAAATGACATCCAACAGGATGACGGAAACGCTGCAGGAACTAAAATTCCGAGTCACTCATCCTGAAGGCGGGATATCCGAATCAGTTTTCGGAAAAGTAATAACGGCACTAAATGAAGAAGCTATTGCCGGTGCCGCGTTCGGCAATAAAGGCGGAATAAATATTATTGTGACGTATGAAGCATTCGGATCAAAAATATTCGGAGAAGCCCGACAGGAAGTTATTTTTTCCAAACACAAATCCGAAAAAGGCCGCCCTGCTAAATGGTTATCGGTCCCGCTAGTACTCACTTCGCACAGCTGGGAAAACGGCAAGAACGAACTGTCTCATCAGGATTCTTCGATGGCGGAGTCTATGTTTGCCGAAACTTCGGATATATCCCGGGTGTTTTTCCCGGCCGACTATAACGTTTCGGTAGCCGTCATGGAGCAGCTATTTAAAACACAGGGTCAAATTTGGACTATTGTCGTTTCCAAGCGCATAACTCCCCATTGGTTTACGCGGGATGAATCACGGACTCTCGTAGCAAATGGCGGAATGGTAATTCCCTGGCTCGGCCATAAGCAGTCTGAAAGCAAATTGTGTTTCATCGCCATGGGTACGTACCAACTCATGGAGATTATGAAAGCTTCAGTTCGATTAACCGAAAAAGACGTTCCCCACCGGGTTGCATATATTCTGGAACCGGGTCGATTCCGTTTACCCAGAAACGAAGGAGAAGCGCATCATCTCGCGCCGGAAGAAACCAGAAATGCTATTTTTAATCACGATACACAGTCTTATATTATGGTTACACATACCAGGCCAGAACTATTTATTGGGGCAATGATGCATAATTTTTCCGGTAAAACGATTCGGGGCGTTGGGTTTATTAACCAGGGTGGAACGCTGGCTGCCGACGGTATGCTCTATGTAAACAAATCATCCTGGGCGCATTTACTTCAACAGGCAGCACAAGTATTAAACAAGTCCGAAAATGACCTCTTGTCCGGGGAAGAGCTTGACGCTCTATATGGGAAACGCACACCGGATGGAATAATCCACCCGGAGAAAAGCATTTAATCCCGAACTTAACTCCAGCTTCCAATACTTCTTTCATTCTTCCGATACTTGCATAGATATCCAGCAAAATTAGTGTTATATTCGAAGTATGAATATCCAACAAATCCGCAGTTCCAAAAAAGCCAGACTATGGATTATAGGCGGTCTCATCGCACTGGCCATAGCGGCGTTTATATTTATAAAAAATACCACTGCCAGAATAATCATTGGCGCTGCAATCGTTTTACTGCTGGGAGCATTCGGACTTGAAGCAACAAACACCGATTTTGATTTGGGAAAGGCAGTACAGACAGGATCGTTATCGAAAGCGAAAATTGAAAGAGATCCCACAACCGGAAATATTGTTAACGCTGATACGTTCTGCAATTCTACGGAAATTGATTACAACTGTAGTGATTTCAAGTCACAGAAGGAAGCCATGGATATCTACAATAAGTGTAAATCCGTTGGAAAAAACATGGATGCTTTTGGATTAGATGGTGATAAAGACGGTTTAGTTTGCGAATCACTTCCCAAAAATGATAAGTAATCGCTTACCATCCCCACACTTCAAACTCACCTAATTGTGCAGCGGGTGCAGCACTATTTGATGTTACCGCTAATCGAACGTATCTCTGACTCACGGGTGCAATAGGGATAGTAACCGTACCCAAATTATAGTTAGCCGCTGCAACGAGTGTGGAGTACGTTACATTATCGGTACTGCCCGAAACTGCCACATTTTCCGTTCGTCCACCCCATCCTAACTTTAACACTACTTTGCTTACCGTTTTTGCTGCCCCAAGATCTACCGTAAGTATTGCAGGATACGCGTTATCCGCAGATTCCCAATACGTAGAAACAGATCCGTCCACGGTAAGCGACCCGCCAAATCCGGTTTTTTGTGAACTCGCTGTTACCGTTTTTCCCTGCGATTGCAGTATTTCCGTTTGTCCGGATGTCGGTGTAGGTGTCAAACTGAGCGTTGGTGTGGGAGATGCCGTAGGAACTACCGGTACATAAGACATGCCAGCTACCGCACCGCCACCATTCTCGTAATATTCCATAACTACGGTATGATTGCCGGCAGTCAAATTTCTCACCACTGAATACGTCGTGGATCCCTGGTCTATCCATTTATCTATTACCGTAACGCCGTCAATCTTTAAGCGTACGCCATCATCGGTATACGTGCTGAACTGATAATCGCCTGCCGTAAAATTACTTGTTTTGGTCCAACGGACCGAAAAATGATCTACCGGTATAACAGCGTTAGGAGATCCCTGTCCCCAGTCAAAATTAATCGTCGAATCACTTCTCGTCAATTTCGGAGTGCCGCTTAATGTTTGATTATCAAAGTATTCCCCTGTATACGCCGTAGGGATTCCGGTCGGAGACGGCGTTGGGGTTACACTCGTATCAGAATAATGACATTGTTTTACTACTCCCGGAATTGGATCTCCGAAGGTTCCGTTGTTACAGCCTATACTAGTTGTTGCCAAGGCATATGCGTACGCACCGTTAGCACCATACCGTACTTGCTTGGTACCGGTAAACGAACATGTCTGATTTTCATTCGCACAAAATGTCCATGCTGTTCCCGATGGCGTTGGCGTAGGTGTCAACGTTGCAGTCGGAGTCGGTGTATTTGTAGGCGTAGATGTCGGCGTAACTGTCGGTGTCGGTGTAGGAGTACCGGCAGGCACCCCAAACAGTTCTATCTCCCGTACCCGGACATACCCGTTCGTGGTTGAGTAAAATCGAACCTTATTCGTTGTTACCGGTGCCGTAAATACCTGTGATACCTGTACGTTCGTATTTCCGGTTACTGCAGTTCCCGCTATATCTTGCCACGAACTGCCATTCCATGATTGCAGCACAAATGTAGGAACAGGGTCCGTATATACGGAACCGTTCAGATACCCGGTAGTTATTGCGGAACGGGATAATCTATACGAACCTCCCAAATCTATTTCCGCCCAATGAGGTCCGTTAGTATTCGTACTCAACCAGCGATGTGCGTTATCGGTTAACCCATCTACTGCATACGCACCGATATACGTACTGTATGTCGAATCAGTCATAACAGGTTTCTGATATGCCACGTTTGTTTCAGCCGGCGTGGGAGTTGGAGTAGCAGATGGCGTAGGAGAACTACCACTCTTCTTATAGATTGCCAATCCTTCAATATGCGGACTGTCCAATACATTTATTAACTCTATGTTCAGAGTACCATCCGATACCGTCACCGTATAAGGTCCATATTTCTGCCAATTCGTTTTCGGCAGCTGTCCGATATTATTGGCAACAACATTTCCTTCCATCTTTACATTAAATTTACGGAAATTATCTTGATAATTTTCCATCACCCACACGTATATCTGGTATTCATTATTGGGAAGAACTTGTGCAAGCGTGAGCGGAGCTAGCGGCTTCCAGATCACGCTATTAAACATACTGCTGGTTGCAGCATCTGCCGCAGGACTGGGTGTAAGCGATGTTGTTGCAACCTCGTAACCGGAAGGTACGGTTAATCCATTTGCAAGAGCAGCAGTCATCGACTGCCACGAATTACCCTCTATGGTTACTGTATTTCCGTTAAAATTTATTCCCCTGTCAAAAACGTATGTGGTAGGATTGGGAGTCGGTGTTGGCGTGGGTGTAGGCACAACATTCTCTGTTGAATACGTTAGCGCATGAACCCCGGCACCACCCTGGCCATAAGTATAATCAATCGTCGTTCCGGAATTTATGAATTTCATCAGATTTCCGATTGCATTATATTGATACGCGTGTGAAAAGCCGCCATTTTCAGAAGCTGTCAGCAATCTGTTTAACATGTCATAGGTAAACGTTTGAGTTTTTGCAGTTAACGCATTTGCAATAGTTTTTACGTTACCGACGTTATCGTATGTGTAAGAGAAATCCTGAATAGAACCGGTCTGAATGCGGTTTAACCTAAAGTTATTCGCATCATAACTATATGTAGTGGTAAGTCCGTTTGCGAAATCTTTTTTTGTAATTTTTCCGAGTGCATTGTAATCTAGATTTGTTACATAGTCGTTAACCTTATCTATTTCACCCTGAGTATTGTACGCATATCTGACGATCTCACCGTTCGGGTTCGTCCGCATTACCAATCGGTTTAATGCGTCATAGGCAAGTTGAGTTGTGAACGTGATTCCATCAACAATCCGTTGTTCCTGAATTTTCCTAAGGCGATTATCGTATTGATACGAAATACCACCTGCAGAATCCGTAGATGACGCCAATGTGCCAATCTTACCGGTATCATAAATATGTATTACATCGGTATCCGTAGGAAAATCAATTTTTAGCAGACGATTGAGTTCGTCATATGTACGCAAAGTGCTAATATTCCTATTATCCGTTTGTTTTACCAGATTACCCACCCCGTCATACTCATATTTCCATAAACCTAAATCCGGATCCGTCTGTGTTTTTTTCCGACCAAGTGAATCATACGAAATATCTATTACCGTATTATTGTGATTAATAATTTTTGTTAAATCGTCACGGGTGTTGTAAGAATATTTAGTACTATATGTCGCTGTTCCGTCTACTTCATCAACCTGAATAACTTTATTATATGCGTTCAAATACAATTTCTTCTTATTACCGTTTTCATCCGTATTTAAGGCAGTCCAATGATCGTATACCGTTATTTTTTCCGTAGCATCCGGATTAATCAATGTTTTTAGCCGGCCAACCGGATCATAAATCATAGCCGTTGCAGGCTTACCGGAAACCGGGGGGATATACGTTACGGATGTATTATCCAGATAAGGAACGTTTGTCTTTGCTATTAATCCAGTGGGCGTATAAAACGAATCAAACACAGATTGCTTTGCTGCATCCTCTGTTTCCACTCTCTTCTGTACCTCTTTACCCAGGCCATCCGTATAGGTATAACTATCTTGCGTATCACCCAAACCTGAAACCACACGTTTAGACTCAAGAACCCCCTCCGGTGCAATTCCGTCTACTAAATATTGATATCCAATTGTGGGAAACGTAACTGAATCGTACGGTTGAATTTCCTTCAGGATTCTTCCGAAGGAATCATAAATATATTGAATTACAA
Source organism: uncultured Gammaproteobacteria bacterium (assembly GCA_964629685.1). GTDB lineage: Bacteria > Patescibacteriota > Microgenomatia > UBA10105 > UBA927 > CAZVTT01. The sequence continues at coordinate 646,402 of CAZVTT010000001.1, read as the reverse complement.
AACCATTAGGATCTGTTTTCGAAACAAGATTACCAGTACCTAAATCGTATACCAGATTTATCTGCTGGTCTTTTGCATTAGTAATACGACTGGGATACGTAAACGTCGTATCGACTGTACCGAATAAAAATCTGGTAGCATGTAAATTAGGATCGGTCTCCTTTGTTTTATTTCCATAAGTATCGTATTCATATGTAGTGATTGGACTTGATCCGGCATCAGCCCACTGTATTACCTTTGTTAAGTCACCCTTTGAGGGAGCATCATCAGGACTTGTATGATTATCGTAATAATTCCAATTTTCACTTACTTTAGTAGTGTCATCTGCAGCCCTTAATACCTGGTGCTTTAAGGCAGCAACTATCCAAAGCACAGGATTGTATGCATATTCGTTGTAAATAAATCGTTCATCGCCCGTTACCGATGTATCACCCATTTCGGAAATTTTGGCGATATTCCCGTACCCATCATACGTAAAATTAATCTGCGTGATTTTAGGATTTAGTGTCGATCCGTCATAAGTAAATTTTCTTTCTTGACCCAAGGCTAGCGTAGAGTAGCCATCCATAGGGGTACTGGTCCAAACCTGTTCCGTTTTAGTAAACAGATTTCCGGCACTATCCCGGGTTTCAGACTCCATCATTTTCCCCTTCCGGATAAAATCCTGATGGAACAAATGAGTATTTTTTGTGCCTACTGGATTAGTTTCAACGACGCTTCCGAATCCTAAAAATTCGTGCTGTATGCCGGCATAAAGTCCGTCTGCATAACTGAAAGTAGATACTCCGTTTGTATTTCCAATTCCTGACAATCCATTGTCGGTTGTCATCTTGGTAACTAACCAAAGATTGAATCCGAGATCTACCTGGTCGTCTGGCCCTGTATTGTCAAATTTCGCCGAAGATGTGTATTCGTAACTAACCTTCCCTCCTTGCGTCGTTGTTACTTTCGACAATAGATCGGGAGCATAACCATTATTCTTCCAAACTTCCCACGTATTATTACCGCCGTTTGCTTCTGACCGAATGATATCTACTAACCCATCGCCGTCTGCGTCTGCCATCCGCAGATTATCGTTACCTACGTAGGGGACAGTGGTCACTATCGGTATCCAGCTTTCCCACTGTGTTGACCATTTATTCCCTTTATTCAGCAACACCTCCCATGAGTTACTTGGCCCTCCGTGATTACTGGTACGTACAACATCCACTAACCCATCACCGTTTGCATCTGCCAGTGTAATAAATTCTTTATCTAAGGCGGCATTCACGTCCGCATGATCAAACCATATTTCGTACCCACCGAAGTAGGCACCATTATTTATCCAGACATGCCAAGTATCTGTATTTATACTTTTTACAATATCCGGCAATCCGTCACCGTTCACATCTACTAATTTCACTTTCGGATCACCTAAAATCTCGTCTCCCAGTGGTCGCATCCATTGTTCTTTTTGGGTTAACCAGGTAGTACCTACACTTCTATACACATCCCAATTACTTACAACTGTACCGGTATTTTCAGTGTATGTATTTACAATATCTGCCATTCCATCACCGTTAACATCCGCTACGGTTACACGTGGCTGACCATATGGTCCCATCTGATCCAATTGTGCCCCGTTAATATTCGCCGTATCTACCCATCGTTCGGCAATAGGATTCCAATTATTTCCCCTATTTTTATACACCCGCCAGGCATCCCAAGAAGATTTAACAATATCAACTAACCCATCTCCGTTTACATCAGCCAGACGGACGGAATTATCGTCTAACCTAACACCATCCATCGATTGGTTATTTACCCAATACTCCCAGGAAGAAGCCCAAGAATTTCCCTGATTCCGTAATACCTTCCAGGTAACGATTGGACCACTGGGATTTTCTGTTTTTACAATATCCGGTAATCCATCCCCGGTAACATCTACCAATCGGGTATTCTGTTGTCGAATATCCGCGTCTATCGGAGCATTATTTAACCAAACCTGGGAAGTTGTTTGCCAGCTTTTATTTTGGGATTTATATTCAAATATTGTAGGCGGGAGAGTCAAGCCATCCTTATCCTTTTCAATAATTGATTGTAACAACGGTTGACCGCTGGACTGGAGAATATAATTCAACTCGTATGATCTGACAATACTTGTTCCCACTTTAACCGTAATTGTATTCAACTGCTGGTTCTGAAGACGCAGGCATCCCTGTGAATAGCCGGCACGGTTAAAGGAATTGGTGCCGTAGGTAAATTCAATGATACGGGTCTTATCATTATTGTATTCAATCCGGGATAGGTATGTTGAACCGCCCGAAGTGACATACGTATAGAATATTTTATTCCCGTGAATGTCTTCAGCTTGATCAAGTTGCCATGAGGTAACATAATTCGCGGCGTTACACACGTCCTCTGAATTAGGAGCATATCCAAAGCGGTATTTCATACCATCTTTTGTGGTAACGAGCCAATAATCCCCCCGTTCATTCGGTGCTCCGGAAATTTTCTGGATATTGAGGAACGATTCTGTTCTGGTGTGATAACGTCCGTCCGTAGCTGAATAAACCAATTCATAACCCGAACCGCCGAACGTTAACCGAAACTTATCGTCATTCACATTCCCGGGACTAAAATTTACATCCCGTTCAATAAAATCCTGACTAAGTTGCCATCCTGCACCCATAAAACTGGTTAAACTCCTGGTCGAATTACTGTTATAAAAAAGTGTTACCCCGGGAGTGACATCGTTTGTTCCTTTGGGCACTTTTACCTGAAACGTATAGGCAGCGCTTCCGGTGAAAAGATGCGTTTCGTAATTATTTTTCTGCTCTGTTGGAGCTTTTTGCGGATGAACAGTTTGAAGACCGGCGGAAACCTGCGGCACACCCGCAATTAAGGAAACGAAAATTATCGCCAGGCTATATATGAGTATTTTCTTCATACTTATAAATTTAACAAAGCACTTTTTGCTAAAAAGCCAGCTTTCCCGCTGTCTTTCTCCGCGATTTTCTCCAATATTTTCTTAGTTTTTTCCGAATCCGTTTCAACAAAAATCCGGGAGAACAACAGTTGTTCAAAATAATTATCCTTACTTGTCCTCATATAGTTTTCAATAATGCTCAGATTTTCAGGATTACTTTTTACCATCTCCAAAAATGAATCGAGCTTCTGATACTCTTTGTCGATCTTTGGATTATATCCAGAATATTTTAACCAGAGACTTTCAATATCAACTGAAAATTTTTTAAATGTTACAAGTACTTTGTCCATAATTACAATTTTTTAATCCCGGCATCCTTCAGGTATTTTTCTCCGCCAAACTGGTTAATCACGTCAATTCCATAGTTGTACTGTTTTACATAGTCCCATTGTTTTACAACATCGCGGACTCTCTGACCTTCCACAGCATTGGGGAAAACTGCTTTGGCACTTTGATTATAAAACCCTGTAATTTTCCGGTGAATTTCTCCGGCGCTGTCGGGTAACTTAATAATATTTAAAGTATTCTGTATCTGTTCGTTCCCAAAACGGAATAAATTATCGGCATGCTGTTCCACAATATGATGACAGGCATCCGGTTTATGACACGCACCGATAAATTTAAAAAGTTTTGAACTGGAGCTAAACCCTTTTCCACCCGCATGCTCCAAAACATTTTTGGCTTCACTTTGTCCTATGGCTTTTATTCCCTTCCTGGCGATATCATCTCCGGGGAAAACCGAATCTACCCCCTGGGTAGCCATTATGGCGGTGATTTCTGCCCCCAGAATAAACTCCTGTTCTTTTCTGGCCGCCTGGCGCTCTTCAGAGGTAGAGTTAACATCCCAGATAATCGCCTGTTGTTGTGCCAAATCATATCCTGTCCAACCGTAATCGATTAACGGCGGAATAAACCACCAATGTCCGCTAGGGTCTGTGTATTTCAATGGATTATTTCTAACATAAGAATACCGATTTAATCCCTGCGGATCATACAGATCAGGAAGCACACTGTCAGGTTGGATGAATCGCTGCATGTGGGAGTTATAATACCTAGCGCCGTAATAATTTAATCCGGTTTCTTTATCTTTTTCCTGTCCTGTAAACAAATATTTACTCTTGGTGCCACCAGAAAGTATGTCACCATACGGGAGGTACTTCGTATTTTCCAAAACCGCACCACTCTGATCAGTCAATAAACTGACAGATCCCAAATGGTCATTATGGTAAAACGTTTTGCTTCCATCCGAATTTTTCCTAGCAAGAAGCTCATCGTTCGCGTAAACATAGGTCGTATTTTCCATTGTTCCACTTGGTAATTTTACCGTTTCATATTCTTTATCTGGAGAGTAGATAGTCTTGCTCAGAGTGCCATATTCATAAACTTTTTTGATAACCCTGTTTCCACTGCCGTCATAAACGTACTCGGCAATAAGCTGCCCGGAGCTACAGACCTTTACCTTCGAAAGTAAATTGGCTTCGTTATAACTGTAGCAACTGGAACCATCTGACAGCATATTCCCATTTGCATCATAGGTATACGTAACGGCAGCGAGTGCGGGAGTAACGGACGAGAGGAACAGGAGCCAGGTGATGAGGAAGAAGCTAATAACCCTCTTTGCATCAAACATAAATTCTCTGTTATGAGACCCTAACATCGGGGAGCGTAACACTTGCGGATTGGTTTGTCAAAATACAATACAAAGGTTCGCTGCCTACGTTTTCTGCACTATCCGTTCAAGTAAAGTCTTATATAGGGTTTTTACGATATTTTTTTGCGTGTCTCCCGACTCCGCATAATAATCCAAACCGGGAGCAGCATTAATTTCTATTACCGTATAATTTTGCGGTTCCTGGGCAATAGGATCTGCTGTCATTATGTCGATACCGGAATAGCGCAACCCCATATCATGCGTAAGCCGTATGGCCATGCGTTTATATTCTTCGTGCATTTCCCCAGTCACGTCTTCCGCATCACCGCCTGTAGAAAGATTTGCATTTGCTAAAAGCTGTACAGACTTGCCCTTTGTCACAACATGTGAAAACGACAGCCCTAAGCCCGACAACCTCCGTTCAATCCGGGGGTCTTTAATTTTTATAACGGTATCTCGTCCTTTTGCTATGAATTGCTGCTGTTTTTGTTCAAGTAATTCCATTATCGTATGCTTCCCTGTTCCCACCACAGAAAGCGGCGACCTGCGGTATGCACACAATACGGTATCATCCAGTACGACAATACGGTAATCACTACCACGCACGACCCGTTGAATTAAAGCTATATGTCCGTTTAAGTTTACAAAAATATGGTGGAGAGCCTGCAGAAGTTGATCCCGTGAAAATACTTCCTCCACACCTCTTCCCTGACTTTCGCTATTGGGTTTAACCAATACCGGATACCCCAGTTCCTCCGCGTAAACAATTGCGGCATGAGTATTTCTGTCCGTCTTTATCATTTTGCACCAGTCATCATCATAAAAGGATTCTCCATCAGGCACGGGATATCCTAAATGTTGCATAAAGAAAGACGCATAGGCTTTATCGTGGGCAATTTCGCTGGAACCTAATCCGTTTATATCGAACTTAGTACTATGAAAATAGTAAATTCTACCATCTTTGGTTTCGATTCTTCCGGCGTATCCCCATTGCGGTTCAATAAATAATTTAACACCGACCTCCTCGGCAATCTCCAACAGAATAGTGCTGACCAATGATGCTTTCCTATTCATATTTATGCTATTCGTGTTTTACTACGGGTCGATATAAAGGGCAAGAGATATTCTGTAACTCCGTACATTCCGGCTAGATATAAAACCGGAAGGTATATAACAAAATAACGAGCGGAAGATATACCGACACTCAAAAATAATCCATACCAAACGGCAAACCAAAGTAATACTTCCACTTCCTTTTTGCGGGGAATGATTCCGAAAATATATAACAGTACCGTTACAACGTACACACACGCAATAATGGGCCATGTTAGAGACCACTGGGAGTCGGAAAGAATTTGATTATCTCCCCACCAGGTATGCCAACGGTTAAAAACCAATAAGTCCCAGATGGTAAACGGAAGAGCAACGGCACCTTTCCAATATATAAATATCCATTTCTGAATCCCCAAAAATTTATTCCAGGTATAGCCGTATGCAAAAACACGCAAATACGTCGCCATTAATACGGCAACGGGAATCCATAAAGTTAATATATACATTTTCAGTCTCCGGAAGTCCTGCTGCATAATTAAGGTAAACACCATAGGGAGAACCAGGGCAATACCGGACATAAAAAACTTTGTAGCTATAAAGCAACCCACGCATATCTGCGCTAATACCATATACCTAAGTTCATGCCGCTTCGTCTTAAGGGCTGTATTAAAAAAGTAGAACATACCGAATAAAAAAAAGAATTGGAATAAATCAAACAGCGGAACATATACATACTGATTTCTATATAATTCTTCGGTTATTACCAACGCGACGGCTAACAGCGATAATAGCGTTGACCGTAATATTTGCCGTGCCACCAGGTAGTACATCACGAGACCCAATATCCCGAAGACAAGCACAAGAATATTTGTATTGTTAAACAAAACCGCCGACAGTCCTATTAGGTATTTTCCCAAGGGTGGTGCTTCCGGAATAAACTCTACCGGATTTCCGCCACGGATAAGCGCGCCGCCTGCATATCCGTATGCTATTTCATCCGGAATAAATCCGTTTGGATGAGGATTTCGGTATTGGGAATCAAAAAATACTTTTTCACGCTCAGGATATGTGTGCCAATAATCAAATGTCAAAAAATTCTGCTTATTATTAGAGAAAAGCAGCAATAAACTCACACCTATGTATACACATGCTATCCAACACAGAAGAGCCTTCATTTTCATAAACTGAGATCATCATAGCAGAAGAAAATACGGTGTATGTATCGCCGTAAAAATTACTTAGCACCCTTTACCGGAATGTCGGGGAAGTGGCATTTTTTCCATTTTTTACCGGAACCGCACGGACACGGATCATTTCGCCCAAGTTTTGAATTTGCTTTCACTACTGTCTGTTTCACCTTTTCACTATCGGTGTTAGTACGCATTTTCTTCGCTTTCTCGGTAATAGCGGTTTCCAACTTCGGCGGAGTAACGGGGCTTACTGCAGGTGCTGTGGTGGAAGTTGCCGAAACTGCAGGACCCATCTGCACCTGAACTTTATAAATCCTGTTTACAATCTCTCCGTCTATACCGGACAACAGCATTTCAAACATATTAAATGCTTCGTTTTTGTACTCAACTAACGGCTCACGCTGACCATATCCGCGCAAACCGATTCCTTCGCGCAGATCATCTATAGCGTCCAGGTGTTCCATCCAGAAACTGTCTATAACATTCAGACATACCCATCGTTCCAACTGCCGCATGACGTCCGGCGTAATCTGTTTTTCCCTGGACTCATACAAATCAGTCGCGAGTTTTACCAGGAAATCGCTCATTTCATCTGCCGTTTTCAGATCAGTTAACTGGGAGGCCAAATGCTTCTGTGATTCCGGATCGAATGGAATAATAGAGGTAAATTCAGTTAAAATCCGTTGCATATCTACGCTGTTATCTCTATCTCCGACAGACATGAGCACGGTATTGCGGATTTCACCGGAAATCTTTTCCAGTATTTTTTCTTTCTGGTTTTCTCCTTCGAGGATTTTTCGCCGCCGTTGATACACGATTTCCCGTTGTTTATTTAACACATCATCGTAATCGACCAAATGCTTTCGTGAATCGAAGTGAAACCCTTCTACTTTTACTTGAGCTTGTTCTATAGCACGGCTTACCATCGGATGTTCCAATGGCACATCTTCCGGCAATTTAAATACCGTCATTAATTTTGCCACCTGATCTCCACCGAACAATTTCATGATTTCATCTTCCAAAGAAACGTAAAATCGGGTAGATCCAGGATCTCCCTGACGACCGGCACGACCCCGAAGTTGATTATCTATCCGACGACTTTCATGGCGTTCACTCCCGATAACGTGAAGACCACCGGATGCCAAAACTTCATCATGGTGTTTCTGCCAATCTTTCATTTCTTTTTCCCATTCTTTTTCGGATGCGGCTTCCCATTTTTCTTTTTTTGATCCGCCCAAGATAATATCAACCCCGCGTCCAGCCATATTGGTAGCCACGGTTACGGCCCCTTTCTTTCCGGCTTCGGTAATGATGAGTGCCTCATGTAAATGATTCTTCGCGTTCAGTACCTGATGGGGAATTCCTTTATGTCGGAGATAATCACTAATTATTTCATTCTTATCGATTGAAGTCGTTCCTACCAATACCGGCTGACCCCGTTTGTGGCACTCAATTATATCGTTTACGATCGCTGCGTATTTTGCTCTGGTAGTTTTATACACACTGTCTGAATGATCTTTCCGCACCATTGGCCTATGTGTGGGAATAACTACCACTTCCAAACCGTATATTTTGTAAAACTCTTCGGCTTCCGTAGCTGCGGTCCCGGTCATACCGGCAAGTTTTTGGTACTTCCGGAAATAATTCTGTAAAGAAACCGTAGCTAATGTTTTACTTTCCTGCTGAATTGCTACGCCTTCTTTGGCTTCGATGGCCTGATGAATTCCTTCACTAAACCGCCGACCGGTAAGAAGACGACCGGTAAACTCATCCACAATAACCACTTGTCCGTCTTTTACTATGTATTCTTTTTCCCTATGAAAGAGCGCTCTGGCTTTAAGAGCTGCTTCGATGTGATGAACCGTTCCGAAGTCTTTTTCATAAATATTCCCTATACCCAACATTTTTTCCACTTTGGCTATACCATGCTCCGTAAGATGTGCAGTTCGAAGTTTTTCATCGATAACGTAATCCATTTCCGTTGTGAGTTTTTCTATTATCTTGGCGTAATCGTAATATTTATGTGTGGCTTCGCTGTCCGGTGCGGAAATAATATGAGGAGTACGTGCTTCGTCAATTAATACGGAGTCAACTTCATCCACAACCGCGTAGTGATACTCTCGTTGTACCACCTGTGAAGCATCCGACACCATGTTATCCCGCAAATAATCAAACCCGAATTCACTGTTAATGCCGTACGTAATATCTGCTTTATACGCGTCCCGCCTGCTAATTGGTTTTAAATGACGTAAACGCCAATCCGCAGCATTCTGGTCAACGTAATCGGGATCATACAGAAATGACTGCTCGCTAATTATTGCCGAAACGGACATTCCCAAAAAATGGAATACATGACCCATCCACCCGGCATCACGACGGGCTAGGTAATCGTTTACCGTAACTAATTGCACTCCCTGTCCGGTAAGCGCATTTAGATAGAGGGCAGGACTGGCAGATAGCGTTTTTCCTTCTCCCGTTTTTTGCTCGGATATTTTCCCTGCATGTAAAGACGCCGCGGAAATAAGCTGAACATCGTAATGCCGTTCGCCTATGGTTCGTCTGGCCGCTTCACGCACGAGTGCAAATGCTTCAGGAAGCAGTTGGTCCAGTGATTGCCCGGATTGTAACCGTTCTTTAAATTCAGCGGTTTTTTTGGGAAATGCACTATCTTTCAGCTTACGCATTTCCTCTTCATGCAAATTCACCTGCTCAACGATTTTCCGCAGGCGATTAATTTCTTTTTCGTTATTATCGATGAATTTACCTAAAAATTTAAACATGGTGTGATTCGTAACATTCGAAGCAGATGCAGGCACAAATATTGTGTGTGAGATTGGATTGTATCGCCCTAGGTAGACAGATGCAACTGCCGCTTCTTGAAAGCTATTTTACCATAAATCCCCGTACGGCGCCGCACGGGGACTCGGGCAGGCGGGGAAATTATTTAATCAGTATTGTCATGAGTAAATAATTTCCCTGTACTATCAGATTGGAAAATTCCCGGATGTTTGTCAAGCAGTAACCTGTGAGCATGACACAAAAAAAAAGTGAAGAACACCGAACGCTACCGTGGTTTAATGACATCTTTACCAAGGAACGGCTGTAAGACATCGGGGATACGGACTGAACCGTCTGCCTGTTGATAGTTTTCCAAAATAGCTATCAGGATACGGGGAGATGCTATCGCCGTATTATTTAATGTATGACAGTATAACGTTTTTCCATCACGGGTACGGTACTTTAATTTTAACCGTCTGGCCTGAAAGTCACCCATAACCGAGTTAGACATCGTTTCACCATACTCATTCCGTCCGGGCATCCAGGTTTCCACGTCATACTTTTTTACCTGTGGTTCACCCATGTCCCCAGTGCACATTAAAAGTACTCGATAAGGGAGTTTTAGGTCCTGTAGTATCTCCTCAGAGTTTTTGAGTAATTCTTCATGAAGAGTAAAGGAATTGTCCAAATCATTTGTTGATATAATTACTTGTTCAATTTTATTAAATTGATGCACCCTATAAACCCCTTTTGTATCTTTTCCGTAACTTCCGGCTTCTCTCCGATAACAAGGTGAATACGCAACAAATTTTTTCGGTAAATCCGCTTCCTGTAATGTTTCACCGCTAAAATACGCGGTTACCGGCACTTCCGCCGTTCCTGCCAGGAAAAGATCGTCTTTTTCCAGATGATATACTTCTTCCCTTCCCCAAGGGAATTGCCCATTACCGACAAACGTAAAATCCTTTACCAAGCTCGGTGCCGTGAGCGGAGTATACCCTTTCGCGCTCAGTTTATTTAATGCATAAAACAATATAGCAAATTCCAGTTGAGCTGCCTCATTTTTGAGAAAATACGCACGAAATCCTCCTACTTTTGCACCCCGTTCAAAATCAATTAAATCCAGATCGCGGGCAAGTGTTATGTGGTCTTTGGGTGCAAATGGAAATTCCGGGATAGTACCCACTTTCCTCACTTCCACATTTCCGCTACTGTCTTTTCCCACGGGAACGCTTTCGTGCGGTATATTTGGTACTGTCAGAAGGACAACTTCCAACTTTTCTTCAACGTCGCGTAATTCGTCTTCTAATCCTTTTAACTCCTGTTTAATCGACTTTCCGCGTTCAACGGATTCCCCAGTGTGGTTTTTGGCAAGGGTATTGCGTTCCTGCCGAAGTATTTCCGTGGACTTAATCAACTCTTTTCTCCTGTCATCCAGCGTAAGCAACTGATCCCACTGCACATCCCGATTCTTGTTTATGGCTGCAGTTTTACATAAATCCAAATTTTCCCGAATAAAAGTAATATCTAACATAATTGTTTGCGTATTTCCGGTTTTAAGGCGCTTAACGCTTGTTTCCTGTGATTATATGTTTCCATCTCCTCCGGCGTCAATTCGGCATGGTCATAAAATTTACCTAATTCAGGAATATATAGAAGCGAACGATACGGGAAGCCGGTTGTTCGATGTGAAGAGGCACGGAATGGAACGATTCCTTTTACCGCGGCTTCAGCAGTAAATACGTTATCCGGCCTCGGTACGAATGCCAATACCAGCCTAAGTTGAGCCTGTCGCTTTCCCTCTGGAACGTCTTTTAACCGTTTCAGGGCATATGCGATTAGATCTTCATCACTGTCTTCGTGATCCTTTGATATCCAACGATGGGAGGAAACACCGGGTTCGCCCTGAAGGGCAGCAATTTCAAATCCCCCGTCATCGGCAATTGTAGGTAATCCAGACAGCTTTTGATAAAACTCCGCTTTCATAACGGCGTTTTCCGTAAACGTGTTTCCGGTTTCCGGTGACCTATCGGTGATGTGTACGTCGGATAAACTAACGGGTTCCACCGGTACATCCGAAAGGAAGATCCGAATCTCGGATAATTTCGCCGGATTCGTAGTAGCTATTAATACCCGGTTCATAGAAACTATAGCCCTAATTCCGCATGATGTTGTTTCATCACGGAGAGTGTTAACGCTATAAACTCCGAAAGAGGAATACCCAACTTTGTCTCACATTGTGCTATCTGTGCCCGTTCTACCGCTTTGGCAAAATCTTTAACGTTCCATTTCTTCTGAATCGATTCTACCGTTACACTTTCCAAGGTTTTTTCCGGTCTGACCAAAGCCACGGCCACGATAAATCCGGTCAATTCATCACAACATTCCAGTGCCCACTCCATCGGTCCGTCCAATTCGGCCAATTGCGTGAGTTTGGTGTTATGGGATTGCAGCGCGCGAACCAACGGACCGGAAGTAATACCTTTTTCCGCTAACCATTTAATCGTTTCCTTGGTATGTTGATCCGGCTTATCTTTGGTTTCTTCCCAATCCGCATCATGTAATATACCCATTACTTCCCATAAATCCGCATTCCCACCAAGCTTTTCTGCTAGCGCTCTCATCGCATATCCCACGGCATAACAATGTCGCCGTAAATTCGGATTTTCCATATGCTTATGGAGTAATGCCCTGGCATCATCCTGGGTAAGTGGCGGTGCTTCTTTATGTGCAGCCGGAACCGATTCTCCCACCGTTATTTGTTCTGATTTTTCTATCTGAAATTCAGGTTTAAGCGTAGGGAATAAAATAACATCTTTCAGCGTTTTCTGATCTGTCAGAATAGACACCAATCTGTCTATGCCCATTCCCCAACCGGCAGTGGGTGGCATACCGTATTCCAAAGCCCGAATATAATCATGATCAAACGCTTCATGTTCATCCTGACCTTTTTCTCCCAAATGTTCCGATTCTCGCCAACGGGCAGCCTGATCAAGAGGGTCATTTAATTCATTGTACGCATTTATAACTTCTTTCCCTACCAACAGGAGTTGAAATGAAGCGGTTTTTAGCGGATCTGCGGGAAGCCGCTTCGCGAGTGTAACAAACGCGGTTGGTCTATCGGTTAAAAATAACGGACCTACTAATTGCGGTCGGGATGTAGCCTTATATAAGGTATCCAATATGGCTCCAAATCCCACCACACCAGTTAGATCAAGTTTAATGTTTTTTGCCTTTATTGCGGCCAGTAAGGCGTCTTCCGTATTGGCATCGTTTATATCTATACCGGCATATTCCAGCACAACATCACGATAACTGCGGCGGGGCCACGGTGGAGTAAAATCCAATTCGACTCCTTCAAACGTGCATTTCGGACTGCCATGTACGGATTTAACCAACTCACACATCATGGTTTCCGTAAATTTCATAAGATGCTGGTAATCCGAATACGCCCAATAAAATTCCAACATGGTAAACTCGGGATTGTGTTGACGATCGATCCCTTCATTCCTGAAGTCTTTGGATATCTCGTATACCTGTTCAAACCCACCAACCACTAACCGCTTGAGATACAGTTCATCAGAAATACGCAAAAACATGTCTACATCAAGGGCATTATGGTGTGTAGAAAATGGTTTTGCTGAAGCCCCACCATAAATAGGTTGAAGCACGGGAGTTTCAACTTCCAAAAATCCGTGCGCATCCAGGTATGACCGCAAAAACTTAATGACTTTAGTTCTGAGGACAAAAACCTTGCGTACGTCTTCATTCATGATTAAATCGACGTAACGCTGGCGGTACCGTTCTTCCACATCTTTTAAACCATGCCATTGGTCGGGAAGTGGCCGCAGTGACTTCGTTATAAGTTGTAAATCAGTTACAAAAATGGAAATCTCTCCTGCTTGAGTTTTTCCTACTGTACCCTGCGCTGCTAAAAAATCTCCGATATCTACGGAACCCAGCAATTCAAATGCTGCCTGGTTCATCTGGTCTACTTTACAAACCAGTTGAACCTGACCACTCTGGTCTACCAAGTCATAAAATTTAATTTTTCCGTGCCCACGCTCTCCCATGACGCGACCGGTAACTGCCACGGTTTTACCTTCACTCGTCCGTGCACCGGCAATAGCGTGATCTCGTTTTACCGTGGAAGGGAACGCATCTATCCCCTGCTTTCGCAAGGCTTCAAGTTTTTGTAACCGAATATCTTTTAACTCTTCAAAGGTAGGCATATAGCTTGTATTATCGGCAATTTTACCAAAATCAGCAACAATCAGTTGCTAACACGGATGTTTACCATAAACGAATAATACCGGAAGACCCGGCATTATTCGTTTATATCATTACCTTTTTTATTCCGAATAGGTGGCCGCGTGTGCTGCATACATATCGGCAGCAGATGCCAATGACTTGGTCAGCGCGTACAATGAACCTTCCTCTACCCACTCGATGTCCTTGCTGGAAGTACTACCGACAGGTGCCAAAGATAACACCGGAATCGTACTATGGTTGGCAAACATATTTTCATCGCCAGCCGTATCGGCATACACCCGTTGCACATTCCTGGCAGAAAAAATATTCCGGTCAAATAGCCGAACCAGCCGGTGATCTGTGTCAACAACATATGCTTCAGGATATGGAACAGCCCGGGGAAGCGGTTCAACTGTCGCATCTATACCGTAGTCATCGGCGACAACGGTAAGGAATGTGCTTATTTTCTCGGCTGTATCCCTGGGAGTGGTCAGTAATTCCACTCTGGCATCATAGTCCACATCACCGGGAACAATTACCCGGTTGGTATGAACGATAACACGGGACATGCCGAACGGTTCTACCGCATGAAATTTCATCGTTTCCACCCAGGATGCCACTTCAGCAGCCGCTAATTTTTCACTCCGTTCGTCTTTTCCTTTCACTTTTATACCTAATTCAACCGTCCCAACCCGACCGTACAATACCGAAAATGCTCCTTCATATTCCAGAGCTGGAGAAACCGTAAGCACGGCATCGCTTTTACGTAAAGACGGATGATTTACCAGAGAATATGCACCGGCACCATCGCGATGAGCCCCCACACCAAACAAAAATGTAACGGGGAGACCATACTTTGCTACATGTTCCGCGAGTGACAGAATGGCCGCCAATCCGGCTTTTCTATCTGCCACCCCATTTCCGTAAATCCGACCATTACGGATATGTATTTGATCATCTCCCCCTGATGCATTGGTATCTACGGCTCCGTACACGGCTAAGGTTCGATGTGGTGACCCAATTTCAGCCACAAGGTTAACCCGACCGTCCTGAGTTGGACATGAAGTCATCCGGTATCCCAGATTGGTCATAAATGACCCGATTTCATGTATTACCTCTTGCTCTTCACCTACTGGTGAAGGATGAGCGATCAGCCACCGTAACAGGCTGAATGGATCCATAATATTTCGTTCAGGCACCTGGCATTTGGGCCTTGAACGCCTCTTGCGCCGACACGTCTGCGGCATAATAGTTCCGGTGTATAAAGTTTCTTTTGTTATAGAATTTTAGTTTTGTTGTATACATATAGTCCTAAATACCAGAAAACCCCTCTGGTGTGAGGGGTTCTTTGTGCTTCGAACGTATTTTTCGCGCTCTATGCCAAGGTCCCCCCGGTTTCAAGGGTAACTTTAGTCTGGCTAGTAATCATGCACGAAAATTTCATGTTGAGTAAACTATACGTCTGAATCAATTAAGTGTCAAGTGTAATAAATATTACAAAATAAACTAATCAATCTGCAGTATTTTATACATTACTTTTCCGGCCGGAGCTTCCACTTCCACCTTTTCTCCGACTTTTTTACCCATTAACGACTTTCCCAAGGGAGATTCGTGGGAAATCTTTTTCTGCATTGGGTCTGCTTCCCATTCGCCTACCAGGGTAAATACTTCTTTGCTGCCGTTTATATGTAATGTCACTTTACATCCCACGTCTACGTGAGACTTTACGTGCGTGGTAACCACTTTTGCACCATGAAGAATTTCTTCCAGTTCAGCGATGCGGCCATCTATAAATGCCAAATCCTGTTTGGCAGCAGCATATTCGCTGTTCTCCGACAAATCACCCAAATCGCGGGCATCCGCCAGCCGGCGGACCGCTTCCGGGCGCTTCTTGCTGCTTATTTCGTCATATTCGGCTTGTAGTTGTGCCAAGCCATCTTTCGTTAAAACAACTTTATGTGTTGTGTCCATATTCTCCTCTTTTTTAGGTCAAAAAAAACCTCCCTTTATTGCGCAAAGCAAGGGAGCAAGCTTTAAATGATTTCGGATAACTTTCGTTATCATCGAAGATTGTAGTTAACTTAATTTGCCATGTCAAGTTATAACTGGTACAATCAGAACAGTCTAAATGCAATTTCTTGAGGCTAAATATCAGAAATTTGCATCAGCACATTTACGGTCAATTTGTGTATGATTTAAGGTACAATTTTGCCCTAATGTGCAAAAAAAATCGACAGAAATGCCCCTATCGTCTAGCGGCCTAGGACGACGCCTTCTCAAGGCGTAGATCGCCGGTTCGAATCCGGCTAGGGGTACTCTACAAAATAACCGGCATTTGCCGGTTTTTTTGTGGTATGTCTAGCTCACTGAGACTGTGGTTCCGGTTCGTTTACCCTGAGGAATCTTTTCCGAAGGGAATCCGGCTAGGGGTACTACAGAAAAGATCTGGCTTCATGCCAGATCTTTTTGTATATCTCTATCTGCAAGAACCGACTTTAGTGGTTCGCTCGCCCTGAGGAGCGAAGCGACGAAGGGAATCCGGCTAGGGGTACAGCATAAAAAGTCCGGCTATTACCGAATTTTTTTATGCTTTATTCTTGACTGTATGAACCGGAAACAGGTTCGCAATCCAGCAGTTAACGAGTTATCGAGTATTAGAGAGATCCTACTAATAGTACCCAAAATCTCAGTTACCTAAATAGATAAGAAAATCGTTCTTTAGAAGCCTTATCAGCGCCGATACAAACTATATAGCATATTACAAGCAAAAGTACTGCTGACAAGTAAGGGAGTCTATGAAATAAATTTTTAACAAAAGGGGAAAAATATAATAATACTTCGAGTATGGGAATGTGCAATAGAAAAACACCAAAGGAATATCTGCCTAGAATTAATATCCCTGCTTTCAACTTGACATTCAAATTGACACCTCTAATAGCTTTATGCAGGTAATTTACGAAAGTAAATACTGTTAACGTTACGAAAAAATATTGTATACCTTGGTAGCGAAAGCCATTCGGTGAAGCAATCTGCAACGAGATGAAGCACCCAATCATACCAGCAATCAATAAGGCGATGGATACACGCAAATTCTCTACATTTCTTTGATAAAGTCCGAAAAATAATCCTAGTACGGCATAAGGAAATAATTCTACGAATCTACCACTAAAGTACTCTAGAAATGGATTTGTCTTTAGCGTGAAAAAATAAAAGTTAACATGAGAGTACTGCAAAAAAAATGCTAACACTAGAAAAAAATATAGGTTAAGTACTCTCAGACGTAATGGTAGAAACGATAGCAAGTAGAAAATTACTGTAAAGTTAAGTAGTATTTTTAGAAAATATAAAGGTGACGAGTACAGACTCCCAGTTATTGTTTGAAATATCAAATTTTTGATAGATAATGCGGAAGGATGCGACACAAAGCTAATAGCAGACCAAAATATTAAGGGTATCAAGAGCCGTTTAATCCGTTTTAACAAAGCAGAAAATGATGCAGGCAAGGCGCCTAAAAAGAAATTTGAATTTAAATAAAATGATAAAACTATAAACAATGGAACAGCAATTAACTCTGGCCTTGGGATAGAATCTGGTACTATCGTTACCTTTGATAGCAGATGAAGATTAAGTACAAGTATGATGAGAATAATACGTAGAAGCTCAAAAACAACACTCCGCTCTTTCAAAGCTTTATTGATTCCCTCGTTAACCATAATATCTACATTGAAAAAATAGGACTTTCCAAAATACTCAATTTGTCTGTTTAACCAAAAGTTTTTCAAACGCTAACCGCTGATTGTCTGCTTTAGAGAGCCTTCCGGGTTTTCAACTCTTAGAATAGGTCAAGCTGTGACATTACATAACTGGTCAAACTCAAGTGGTGAGTACCTTCGTTTGCCTTTATGGTTTTCCTGATCCTATAAACACTACCGATTTCTCTTCTAGATTAGCTTCTATAATCCCCCTCTTCCAGTCATGAGTAAAATTTTTAATCGTTTTTTCTTTCCTATATGCTTCGGCATGGCTATATAGTTTTTGGGAATAAACGAGTTTAACTGGTTTGCGAATTTTCGTATACTTTGCTCCATTTGAGTGGTTGTGCTGGTAGATTCGCTTCTCTAAGTTACGCGTTACTCCGGTGTAGTACGAACCATCATTACACTCAACAATATATAGCCACATTGGTGTATGAACATCCATAAAACCAGTATATTACCTGATTTAAACTGAAACCAAGTGAATTCCTATTTTCCAACATCCGTACTATTTAAAAAGTCAGTTTAAATACCTTGCTTATTCAGTATTTCCCAATCGGAAGAGAACCGACTATAGCAATTCGCTTACTCTGATGAATCTTTTCCGTAGGGAATCCGACTATGGCAGTCACATTTTATGTGATCATGAATGTTTTAATTCTTGAAGAGCTTTCTTTACAAATTTACCAAATTTTCGATCTTTTTCCCGCTTTTCCAAATCTGTCATCTTATAATATTCAGCCTCCTTGTGTAACTTAGTATAATTCTCATATCTATTTTCATCTAAGATTTTTTCTTCGAGCGCTTTCAGAACTGCACAGCCTGGTTCATTCGTGTGTGAACAGTCAGCAAACTTACATTTGCGGGATAATGTGTCAATTTCATTAAATACCTTATCTATCCCCGTATCCGATCCGGTCATTCCTACTTCTCGTATTCCCGGATTATCAATAAGTATTCCCCCACCTTCCATAAAGTGCATTTCCCTGGTGGTGGTAGTATGTTTACCTCTCTCTGTATCCGGGTTTATCTCACTCGTCTTTATTTTATTTTTCCCTAACAATTCATTTATAAGTGATGATTTACCCACTCCTGAAGATCCTAGGAAACAATAGGTTTTTCCCGGTTTAATATACTTTTTCAGTTCGGTAATACTCGGCTGAATATAAATACTTGTGGCAATAAGCTCAATATTCGTAAACCTATTTTTCAGTTGTTTCATTCTATTCTGCAGTTCGTTTTCCGATATCAGATCACACTTATTAAGTATTATTGTCGGTTGAATATTTCCGTCCTGTGCTATAACTAAAAATCTTTCAAACCGATTAAGATTATAATCCCTATCCATGGACTCGACGATAAATGCGACATCAATATTCGTAGCGATAATTTGATTTTCCTGTTTATTATTGTATTTTTTTTGAAGAATTGTTTTACGTGGCAGAATACCATGAATAACCGCCTGTCCTTCTCTTAGCTCATCTATTACAACCCAGTCGCCTACAGCAGGATAATCATTTCGATGTGTTGCCGTATACATCTGTTTACCTGTAATTATTGCGTAATATTCACTATGTTCATTTTTAACCCGATATCCTCCCCGATATTCTGCCATAACTCTGGCGACAGAGTATTTGGAAAATTCTAAATTATTTTTTCCTGATTCAAAATATTTATCGTATCCTAATTCATCATTTGTGACCGTTTTCCTATTCATACATTCAATTATACCGGGTGGAAGTAAAATAATTTCCGGTTGATTCCCAGCATTCGCAACTTACCATTCGTTTAATTCTCCTAATGCGATAAAATTAACCTTATGGCAGGCGAAGCTGACCAAGACGGACTTGATCGAATTCAAATAAAAGATCCCCATGCGGTAATTTCCATTCCGGGCTCCAAACTTATGGCATCCAGGACAGATCCCTTTTCGGGTGAACTTAGTATTAAAAAAGCTAACGAAATTCCTTTACCAAATAGCTGGGACCAAATACCGGCTATTCATCTTACTCGGGGAATACAAATAGAAAAATCTGAAGATTTAATCTTTGTCGTAGAACTTCCGTTATATAAAGCTGTCAGAACGCTTTATGACGCACACATCCAAACTACCGAAAGTAATGCTCATTTTGAACCACATGAAAATGAAACCACGATTGGTTTAGGAATTGTTTGGGATTCACTAAATTCCGCTCAACAGCGCTACGCAATGGAATTATGTCGACAGGAACCGGACAAATGGAAACACCTTTCAAAAGAAGAACACCCTGATGGATACGAAGCACTGTATCTGGACTGGAGAATACATAGAAAGCAAGTTACTCCCCGCATGGTGAAGGGGTACGCTGATTCTAAAGCCGAAAACCTTACGAGAAGGCTAGTAGTAAAGCCGTTTTCACGGTAAATCTTATATTTAGCTCTCCGGCAAAGCTGCAAAATCATTTTGTGTTTTCATGTACCATTCCATGCCAGAAGTAGGATTTTTGCGCATATCCGCCATCATTTGGGCAGCAGGTTTGTGCGCTGCATCTCCTTTGGCAACCATCTCGTTCAGATGTTGTTCACCGGCTTTAATTACGTCATCTGCTGTATTTCCCTGCATAGCAAAATCACACGGTCCTCCAAGTTGTTTACAGGTCATTGTTTTCATTTTTTCCCCTTTCAAACAAACTCACACATCTGTAATTTATTTTAGAATAACATCATACAGTAACACATAAACTAATCAAATTGAATTAAATTCAAAAATATATAAATGTATAAACACAAAATAAATAAACTTTAGATGTAAAAAAAAAATGCCTATGTAAGTCTATGAATGGCACGACCTAGATAGGCATTATACTGTAGAGAAACGATACCGGTGTTAGAGTATACGATTAGTTGATATACGATGAGGTTTTTCCTTTCCGTATGCTCATAGGCTATTTCACATTAAGGTCCGTAATTGCTTCCATTTGTACTATCGCTCGACGATCCGCTTCTTACATCGCTAATTAGGAAGCTCAGGAACGACAATGCTCCGACTATAACAGGCCACAGATAAACCAGCCATGCCAGAAGCTCAGATTCAGTGAAGGCTAACACAATCACTGCAACTATAGGACCAAGAAACGCAAACCATATGATCAACATCATACATCTCCAGTTCAACTCAATAAACGATAGTCGTATTCAACGCTTATGTTGGACACAACTGAGTTTATTGAGTCTTCCCTAAACTATTAATGTGCAACACATTCGATCGGATTATAAATCCACCCCTTGTTCCCTGCAATATATAACAAACCGGCTAATGTATGTTGATTCTAAAACGAAAGAGCTTAGCGGGAGGCTGGTAATTTAATTTTTATACGTTAACCTGATAAAGGTCTTCACTTTTCCTTCATATCGGTTTTACCGACATTTTTTTGCCAACACATGCAGGCCTGGTAAATCCGAACTGTGATTTGTAACCGCAACGTCAAGGATATCCAAAGCAAAATTTCTTATGCTATCCAAAACCGCTTCTTTCGACAACAGATTAAGGTATACCTTTCCGGCATTATTCGGCAAAGTAAACCAAAAAGACTTTTTATCCGTTTGAGTACAAACATGTGTGCTTATATATACGATACCTTCTGGTTTTGTAACCCGAACTAACTCATGCAATCCTTTGCCTATATTTTTTAGATGATGAACAACATATCTGCAGTAGACGCCATCAAATGTGTTATCAGAAAACGTAATATTGTCTACGCTCATCAACTGTAGCTTCGTTTTAGGTATTCGGAGAGCAGATTCCTGCAACATACCTCGTGACGTATCTATTCCCATAGCTCTAAAATGCTTATCAATAAATAGTGACAATACATATCCGGTACCGCATCCGGCGTCGAGTATGTTCCCCTCAGGTGGTACATACGATAAAAAGAGTTTAAGAAAAGTATCGTCAAACTCCGTAAAAAACGTTTTCCTGTTTTGTGCAGAATACGCTGCATAAGCAGAATAACTTCGCGAGGTTACATTTTTATCTGCAGTCATATTTTTATTCACACTCATATACTGTATATATACTCGCGACTACTACATTATCCCCTCACCTTTGTCTATTTGATCTCCAAAAATACTATTAAATCTTAAGCTTATAAACGGACCCATAGTATTTGCAACTTATTTGCATTAATTATCCGCCTATACTATAATGCAACTTAGTTGCAAATATACGAGAAAAAAGAATTTGCTCTTTTATTTCGTTTTTTGAAACGCACATTAACAAGACAAAATTCAATTACACTCCATCATTTCTTACCATGAGGATTTTGGGTAGATATTATCTTTCCAGAATTCCCATGGTCAAGAGATGAAAGGTCCGCTAATCAGGAGGTAGATATGTCTCGGTTTAAAGTAAGAACACGGGTCCCAAGCTGTGCCTGCGATGACGTAGCCCGTCTTGTAAACGGTGCGAACGCCCGAATCGATGAAAGCAACAAAAGCAGAACAGAAAAAATCGCTCGTATTCCCCACCAACATCACAGTGATGATGAAAAGGGTTTCGAGTATTCTGTTCGAATCGGCGTAATCACTACCGTCGAAGAAACACTGCGTTTTTTCGACATCACACTCTAAAACATCTCCTGACCATGGGCTTGTAAAATACTTATTTAACTAAATAATTGTTTTTTTGTCTTGATCACTTGTTTCTTCTGTAGGTAATAGTCCGCTCACGCGTGACATTTTTGCAAACATATTGCAAAATAAACCTACAGAAGAAACACCCAGCTATGCCAGAACGTATCCAATACATACACCAGGATGAAATATCGGAACCAGAGCATAAAGATTCGGATAATACGGATACCGTTACCATCCTTTTTAGAACTGAAACCCATGACGACTTCGGACAATTTACAGGGTATGAGTTGAGTCCAGCGCAATTACCCATTTTTCCGGAGAACTTAATATCAAAACCCGATTCGTTACGTGACCCAATCATTTCTGAATATTACCGACTATTAGAAATTGATCCGCCTCCACAAAATTCAACCGAATTCAGGGAAGCAATCGTTGCAGAAATTTCACCGAATATTAATCCCACGACAGGGCAGGAATATAGCCTGTACAACCCAAGCATATTGCAACAATGTTTCAAACCGCTTAGTGAAACCCCTATGGTAGATCATCTCCCTGCACAATGGAATAAAGGTGAAACAAGAATACTCGTTCTCCTGGCCTTATTCGAAAAAAATGAACCAGGTAATTTTGCAGCAGCTCACTTACAAACCCTATGTGAACACGTTGTTAATATGCCGGAGTCTCCCGCAGGGGCAGCGCTAATAGCATCGCTTGCGGGAAGACCATTAAGAAGTTTGTCCCGTACGGAACTCGTCGCACATATCGGAAATTTATTTCTGAATGACATTCGAGACGAAAAGCATGCAGAAAAAAGACAAGAATCAAAATCAGAACAAATTAAAGAAACAGATACGCGCTTTACGGAAGAAATTTCCCAAATTCTTGCATTCAGTTCACTGCGGACGTTTATTTCAGGACAGGACTATGCACAATTAAAGCAGTATCTTGGCAGCTACAAGATGGCTCCATTTGTTGATACTCCCGAGCATCAACAAGATACATTAGTTTGGAAGTCAAATAAACGCGAATCGGATATTTTTACCAATTTACTTCATGAAGCCAGACAAAAAAATACCGAATCAGTAAATTCAGATTATATTATCCGGATACTATCTCTGTACCATAACACAACTATTGTGGAGGCAGACATACGTCGTGCAGAAGAAAACGTAGAGTCTTTAAAACGCCTCACCCGTGAACAATTACGTGCCCTAAAACCGGAGGAAATTCAACTCCTTTTGGCGATAGGTATGGAGCGTGTTACTAGACCAGGAGAAAAACCTGCAGACATTTCTGATATTACGGAAATTGTTTCCCGTTTAAACGAATTACACTTTTTCTTTATCCACCGACCGTATATGGAATTAGGCGAACACGATCCTGATTACTATCATGGAGGATTCCGTGAAGTTATCGGACCAAATGGAGAAATTGAAGTTATCTTTGATCCCTGTCCGGTCCATACTCCTCTGCAAGATGCAGTTCACGACATTCAGGCAGAAAAACTGATGGAACGACTTCAATCGTTAAAAATAGAAGAAAACCGGGATCAGGTAAATATTGAACACAATGCCCAGGAAAATATCAGCGCACCACCTAGCCTGAGTTTACGATTAGAAGAACAAGTATTAGGTGATCCACGAATATTCGAAGACACCCCGCAAACAACCACAGCAGGGGGAAATATACCACTATCTGATTCATTGGATACTACCTACCCAATAGTACCGACTACGCGTAATACCGTCATGAGCGCTGTTTTAATACAACAAGGTACCGTGGACAATACAGTTGCTCCCGTACAAGATACTACGGAAGTGAGAGAAATGGGACAAGGAAGTATCCCCGTTGCGAATAGCGGGGTATTTATTTCGGAAAGACTTGAGAGACCAGGACGAAAACAAAAACCACCAGAAAAACGTGCACGATTTTCTCAAACGACTAACCAACCCAATGGACGTAGACTGAACGAATCCTATTCGGATTCCGTTGTTTCACCAAGGTTTCGGAGAGCACTGTCACTTTTGGATTCACGCAGGAAGAATCCCCAGAATATTCCTTTAAGTGCTAGGCCGATACAACTTATATCCAGACCTCCAGAAGCTAGTGTCGGAAATACGAGCAATACGACGGTGTCTAACACACATGATAGTTCAACCTTTCCGACAGATTTTCCTGAGAATACCATTGGCGATGGCGGAAACGATAGCGATTTAACCATTTCCATTCCTATAGAGGAAACCAGAGAACCAACTCAAACCGGATTTGGTGCAGATGATGCAGGAAGCATAGTGATCAAAGTCCCACAAGACAGAATTGCCCAAACGATGGAACATAATTCCGAGACAGGGAATGGTGTCAGTGTTCAGGTACCTTCCTTCAAGAGACAACGCAGGAGGTCAATTCATACAGCTACTCACCTAAATCCAGTAACGGTAACAGAAAGTAATTTTGTACCGGATTCACAGACGCATCATCAATCAATTCAAAATAGTACTCTAGAGAGATTTAGAACTGGTACCACATCTTTACATAGTCGTACACAAGCTGTCGTTCAAAAAAATGTCGTTACAGTCAATGATCATATAGATTCTCCACGCGAGTATGTGGAAACACCTGCCAGAGCTAGTTTAAAGCATATCCATTCCAAAAAACGATCGGTCGTTTCGACTCCAAATTCTGAAGCCGCTGGTTCTCAGCAAAAACGTTCGGTTACACAAACTCAGAGAGATATTGCGTTTACACCAGCTATACACGAAGTTGGAACACATGAACAAAGGCAACAAGACATATTTCGTCCAAAGCCTCAGAAGAGAAGAAGTGTAATGACAGACGAAGAACCAACTGATTCTAGACCGATCGGCAAAAGAAATGGCAAGATGGTGAATGCAGCAGTTATTGTGCAATCCTGGTATGATTCGGATGTATTTCGTCAAATTGCCCAAACTCATCTACGTAGCTTATCAAGGCAAGCTGCATAATGTATGCGAATAAAATCCCCGCGTATATTCATGCGCCCGTTTACACCACGAAAATTTCCATATACTTTCACCCCGGAACAATTCCAAGAGTTTCTCACCGTAATTTTTCCTTTAATACAGGAAATCGTCTACGCTGGTTGGGAAAGAAGAATCGATCAGAATGGGAAAAAAAGACTGGGATTTTTTATTGCCACGGGGAAAACAAGCAAAGAAGCTAGACATCAATATAAACAAAGCAGGGAGTTTGGAAAAAATATATGGGAAATTCCTCACTAAAAAGCGATAGTCTGTCCGGAAGAGATATTACCTTTAATAATCATATCTGCAATAGAAGATTCTATAGTATCCTGAATATTCCTGATGATACCTCTAGCTCCGTATCGGGGATCATCTGCCTGACGGGCAAGCTGCATAAGTGTTTCTTCTGAAACAGTTAGCGTGATATCTCTTTTCTTTAATTCCAAAGCTAGCCTGGTGATATGTAGTTTACCTATTTCGACAAGGGCATTAGCATTTAATGCATTAAAGACAATAATATGATCAAATCTATTGAGAAATTCAAGTCTGAAATAATCCGAAAGAACCTCTTTTACTTCTTTTTCTATCTCTTGTGCTTTTTTACCTTCTGCTAATAAATCAAGGATATCTTCAAGTCCAGCGTTACTGGTGGCAACCACAATAGTATGACGAAAATCAACTTTTTTCCCTTGACCATCAGTTAATCGGCCATCATCCAGCACTTGAAGGAATATATCAAAGACTCTGGGATGTGCTTTTTCTATTTCATCCAATAGAACTAAGCTATACGGTTTTGCCTTAATGGGATTGGTAAGCTGCCCGCCTTCTTCAAATCCGACATATCCAGGCGGAGATCCGATTAATCGCTGTACCATATGGCTTTCTGCAAATTCAGACATATCCAGCCTAACCATGGCATCTACATCACCGAAAATTTCTGCTGCTATAGCTTTTGCAAGCTCCGTTTTGCCCACTCCGGACGGCCCGATAAATAGAAATGAGCCAATAGGTTTATTTGACTTAGACAATCCCAATCTGGATCTTTGAATAGTCTGACTAACTTTTTGTATTGCTTCAATTTGACCTTTAACTCTATGCTGTAGATTTTCAGCTAAGTTCCCCAGTTCTTTTTTATCAAAATCACTAACGGACGAAATTGGGATATTTGCCCGTTGTGCAATAATAGTTCTGACGTCGTCTACGGTAACCATATTTCTTTTCTTTTGTTTTGTAAGATACGCACTTTCTTCCAGAAGCGTAATGCCTTTTGCCGGAAATGCAGGGTTAGGAAGATAATTTTTTGCTAGATCATAAAGTTCTTCAGAAACGTGAGACTCCCACGTAATATGATTTACATTCGTTAGACGTACTGTATGTCCCTGAAGTATTGTTAACACTTCTTGTCTGGGTGGCTCTTCTAAACTAATGATTTCAAATTTTGAAGTAATGGCAGGATAATCACTCATAAATTTCCTATAAGAAGCATCATTTGCTGTTGCTATGATCTGAGAATTATCGATAAGATACTTTAATTGTGTTACATCAAAGGTAAACAACTCATCAAGGAAAAAAAGAATTTTCTTATTTTCAGGAATATTTGAAATAAGCGTTACTACCTGCTCCATAAAATGAGTGTTACCGGGGAATAACTGAACCATGTGAAAATGTGGAAATTTATTTGCGATACTCTGAGCAAGGGTTGTTTTACCCACTCCGATCGGACCGGTTAGTAACGCATTGCTCCTGAAAGTTCGATTTAGTATTCTGGCCACTTCTTCTTGTTCTTTATCTCTGCCGATCAATGGAATTGATAAACCGGTTTTTTCAAGTTTATGAAGTTGTTTTTCCAGAATCTCCTGTAAAATACTTTTATACCCGACCAACTCATGACAATCTTCTAGACCCTTCAAAGCAGCTAAAAAGAACACATGTTCATCCAACTCCGGACAAGATAGTATTTTCTGCTGGGAATACGCTAAAGACTCAAGTAACGCCTCCCAATGTCGTGAATCAGGTTTAAAAATTTTCCTACTATCCTTTTCATCTGCGAGCTGTTCTAATCGTTTATGAATTTCCAAACCATGAGACAACAGAGAAGATAGTTTCGTCTCATGTAAAAGCTCCAGAGCTATACCGGCAAAAAACCCAATTTGCGTATTCGGATGTTGTTTTACGCTCTTTATTAAATTCTGCAGGAGCATCCAGATATTATACCATATTATGCAAGTTAGTTGCATTACTGAATTAACACTATCTCCTGTTTGTATACATCTACCCGCAGTGGTATTCTTTACCCATATGTGTCTACTCTGTGGAGTATTAAACGCTCCTGTTTGCTCAACCGGCATTATATGTTCAGGGAATATCCATGAACTTATACAGCTGTTAATTATTTCTTCAGGTGTTAGCACGTCAACAATTGCGATATGGCTAAAGGAGAAAAAGAAAAATGAAAAAAAATGAATTATTTTTATTCGGCATTGGCACAGCTAATTTTTACCTTTTTCTTCAATTTATCGGAATTGCACAAGGTGTTGTTGGCATGCAGTATTTACCACAGAAACGTCCACTTTCTTTTGTAATCGGCCTCCTGGTAGCATTTGCATTCTCAAGTTTATTATTTAACTTTTCAAAACTTCTAGGCTGTTTAGAAACGAACGAAGAAGATACGTCTAAAAAAATAATACTTTCGGTTGGTAGACGAACTATTTTTCTACTTTCAGTTTATATAATTACTACTCTTTTACTTAATTTTTTCCTATACAGATAGTCCGAATTACGTAAGATAAGGTTCGATTCCTTTCCGTATGCATGTAAACTAATTCACATTAAAGTCCATAATTGCTTCCATATTGTACTTTCACTTGAAAATCCGCTAGTACATCGCTTACCAGGAGGTACACAAAAGACATGCTCCGACAATAATAGGCCACAGCTAGACCAGCCATTCAACAAGTAGATATTCTGTGAATGCTAACATAATCACCGCAGCTATCGAACCAAAAAGTGCAAACCATTTACTCAACAGCTTACAGCTCCGGTTCAACTCAGTACAAGATAGTCGTCTGCAACGCATATATTGAGTACACCTGAGTTTTTCACGTCAATTCCAAATTATGAATGTGCGACATTTCCGATCGAATTATAAATCCACCACTTCTCCGTCACAGTTTACAAATAAATGGCTAGAGGCGGAAAAAAGATTTATAATAAAGAATGGAAATTTTCTTTACGTTGTTATTTAAACTCATTCCCCTCTATATTATTATTTTGCTCGGATTTGTGGCCGGTAAAGTTCTAAAGGTAAAAAAGGAATCAATTGCTCCATTACTCATTTATATTATTGCTCCCATAATCGTTTTTAACGGTGCACTTACTACCAAAATTACTGTGGGTGCGTTATCTCTCCCATTCCTGTTTTTCACCGTCGCCTCAGCCCTGGCAATTTCTTTTCTAACGATAGGTAAAATCTTTTGGAAAGACAGCACGAAAAACATATTGGCGTTTACTGCGGGTGCAGCAAATGTAGGATATTTCGGGTTACCGGTAGCGATAGCCATTTTCAATGAAACGGTAGTGGGTCTGGTAGTGCTATCTATTCTGGGAATAATTCTCTATGAAAATTCACTGGGGTTTTTTATAACCGCAAAAGGAAACTACACCGCACACGATGCACTTCAGAAAGTAATAAAACTTCCTACGCTCTACGCGTTCTTCCTTGGTCTCGCAGCGAACATCTTAGGTATTTCTTTCGGACAGATTTACACCGATATCATCATTAGCTTCCGCGGTGCGTACACCATACTAGGAATGATGCTAATAGGGCTGGGACTCGCCAGTTTCGGAAAATACTCTTTCGATTATGTATTCCTGGGTCTTACGTTTCTGGCAAAGTTCATTATCTGGCCTGCAGTTATACTATTAATAATTTTTTTAGATAACCAATTCTTACATCTCTATACGCCGGAAATACACCAGGTCATGATACTTATGTCTATTGTTCCCCTTGCCGCAAATACCGTAGCTTATGCAACAGAGCTAAAAGCACAACCGGAAAAAGCTGCACTCGCGGTTTTTCTTAGCACCATTTTTGCATTATGTTATATTCCGTTAATAGTCGTACTATTCTTTCATTTCTAGATATCCGCAGCTAACCACAACTCACGAATAAATTTGTCCAGTACGGTGTACTCACCACTATTCCATCTCATATATTTTTAATTCGTACTGCATAGAATTTGCGAATTTATCTGTCAGTGCTACAATAGCGCGCATGATAGCAGCAGAAACAGGCAACAGACCAGATATGTTGAATACCGCAGAAGCATGTGCGGAATTTACGGATAACCTTATGGTCCTACAGGCCGGATTAGAACAACATGGGGTCGAATACTCCTTAGTTGGAGGATTAGCAATTAAAGCAATATTGGGTCAGCCTGTTCATCCTTTTCGGAACAACGGAACGGTAATAGATTTTGACGCAATCGCATTTGGTCCGGATTTGGAAACAATTCAAGCAGCGCTTACGGAACTACAACCCCATACGAAACAATTGTTATTTCCGGAACTGGGTATAGAACCCTGCATCATGGGTGTACCGGAACCTAAACGGTCTTCTCCGTTAGAATTATTATCATCTCTCAGAACCGATGACGGCCGCTATTTCCTTGAGTACCGGGATATCCGGGTAGAAGTACCGGCTGAAACTATGGCAGTGCAGCCGCGACTAATTAACTCCGTAGCCTTCCCCTGCTTACCGGCGAAAACGATTCTTTACCGCTACCTGACCCGCGGCGGTGTTATGAAAGAGAAAGACGATGCCAAACTCACGGAGCTCGGAAATTACATTGTTAATCATGAATCCGAGGAACCTGCGGATTTCCTTTATCGACCATATCTGGAATTTGCTGAACAAATTCGGGAACGCTATCCCAGGGGTGTTCAATTCTATGACTTCTTCTGGTCAGTAGATCACGCACTTTCCGGGAAAATATCCGGTAGCAAAGGGTTACTCTACAGTTGGATTTCGCATTTCCGCAAGTAAAATATTTTCAGCGCACTCCGGGTAATCTTTCACACCATTCCATTTCACGCAGACGTCACTCTTGTACTGCTACTCCGAAAATTGCATAAAGAGATATTACAATTCACGCGGATATTGACTGGTTGTTTTACGTATAACAACAGACATATGAAAACGCTGCTACTTCTGGTTATTTGTGCAATTCTGCTCGTCCTTCCAATCCCGGTTTCTGCATACTATACCTATATGCCGGCAACGGTCGTTATTGGTCAACCGGATTTTACACAGGGATTAGCCAACCAAGGAGGTACTACCCGTGCGAATACCCTGAGCGCACCAAGATACGCCATCATAGCGGAAGGAAAACTGCTGGTTCTGGACGGCGGAAACAACCGGGTGCTGATCTGGAACAGAGTTCCCACGGAAAATAACATGCCGGCAGACGTAGTGATCGGTCAAACCGGTTTTACCGGATCATCCAGTCTGGGTTGTACGTCGAATGGACTAAACCCGGCAGATAGTGGTCTGCTTTATGTTAACGGAAAACTATTTATAGCCGACGCCGGCCGGAATCGGGTACTAGTATTTAATGGGATACCTAGTACAAACGGTGCAGCTGCCGACTACGTATTAGGCCAATCATCGTTAACATCCTGTCTCTCTAATCAGGGCGGTAGTCCAGCCGCAAATACCCTTACTGCCGTTACCGGACTTGCTTCCGACGGTCAACGATTGGCTATTGCCGACACCACAAATTCGCGGATTTTACTATTTAATTCAATTCCGACTACTAGCAACACAGCAGCAGATGTCGTAGTTGGCCAATCTACATTTTCAGGATCAGGAACCGGAACCACTGCTACTACGATGAATAATCCCCGTAGCGTAGCATTCTATAACGGAAAACTCCTGGTGGGTGAACGGGGAAATTTCCGGATTACCATATTTAATACAATTCCCACCACAAATGGTGCTGCTGCTGATGTAGTTCTAGGACAAACAGATTTTAACTCTGCTAATACGTCTCCTCCCTCTACGGCATCTTCGGTACATCCGTTTTTTATTCATGTAGATAATAAGGGGAGACTATATTCTTCCGATAGGAATTCTTACCGGTATTTAATCTGGAATCAAATTCCGGATCAAAACAATGCACCAGCCAATATAGTCATCGGACAACCAGACTTTACTACCGCAATTCAAAACAACGGAGGAATTAGTGCCAAATCTTCACACAATGCAAAAGGCATTTTCGCTACAGACACCCAAATGGTAATAGCCGATCCGGAAAATAACCGGGTATTACTTTTCACCAATAAACTTCCCGATCTTACCCTTTCACGAACCGTGTACGGACAACCCAATGGCAAACTTCGATTTACCGGTGAAGCTTCTACGAATATTAATCACCAAATTATCCGATACATAGAATATTCAATAAACGGAAGCTCATGGACCGGTGGAGCTGCATCAGACGGTGCTTTTGATTCTAACCGTGAACACTATTTCTTTGATTTCGATCCGAGTACCAATAGTATGGCAGACCAACAAGGATATACCGTAAAAATCCGTGCTACACACAACAACGATAAGGACACCGGAAACACCACTTTGTATTTCGAACCTTTTGAATCGCTACTACCTATTCAAAATACATTCACTTCAAACAGGCTTCCCTCTTTCACCTTCCGGATTCATAAACAGAGATTCTCCGATCTTCGTGAAAATCTTGATCATTTTAAAATTCTGGTTAAAAAAAACAACGGAGATTGGATACCATATATAGATAACATTCCGATAGCCTACCGGGATGTAAGAAACAGTCCGGATAATTTTCAACCGAATAACACCGATAATCCGGATGGCATATATGAGGACCGGCTGAAAGTAGTTGAATATGATGATCAAAACTCCGTGATTACCGTTTCTCCCAAAGCAGTAGATGCCAGAGGAAATGCTACAGATAAATATTTCGGGAACGGCGGTATGCTGCTATCAGATGCGACCTACCAGTGGAAAATTGAAGCGCTTGACCACGCGGGTCAAATACAATACACGGAATCCAAAACACTCAGGATAGGAACCAGAAAAGCGCTCACCACCCGGGACTTTTTTCCGCTCGTATTAACCGGAATAGGAAATTCCAACGGTACCATTCATTTGTCTGCCGACAATCCATCACAAACGAATCAACCGCTTACATATACGGGTAGGTGGCCGACTTTTGCCGGTATAGCCATATCCGGGTCTACCGTTACTTTTTCTGTAAAGGACACAACCTGTACGAGTGGTGACGAATACTGCCTCGACACGTACGATACAATTGTAAATAACGACTCAACGTTCAGAAAAACCATTCCCATTGCACTAAAGACCGGAGTGAAATATGAAATAACCGTCTCTGTTAAAGACAGTGGCGATAACTATAATGAAATACAACCGTTTTTTCTTACCATAACTGCTCCCGACCCCAGATAAAAATTCCTTCTCGCGAGATTACATCCGTTGTCAGGAAAAATAGACATCAAGGTTCTTACTTTTCCCTTACGTTATTTTTATAACGTTCCTATCCGGGAACAGTAAAGTCTCTTTAGAAGAAATCAACAGTACTTGAAAATATTGGAAGGAGGTGAACAGTATGGAATATGAACTGAGTTGGTTTATTGGTGTACCCATATCCCTTTTACTGTTGTATCTGATAGGAATACATATTATTCACTAGAATAGGAGGACACATGGCAACAATGAATATAGGCGTTTTTACAGACAGAACACAAGCAGAAAAAGCAATTAGCGAATTAGAGGAAGCAGGTTTTAATCCGAAAGAAATGTCGCTAGTAATGCAGAATAATACAACAGCGCAGGTGGTAGCGGAATCCACAGGCGTAAGTGTAGTAGATAAAACGGCAACCGGTGTCGCAACAGGTGGCGTCTTAGGAGGAATTGCCGGCCTTTTGATTGGTATCGGTGCGATAACTGTTCCGGGTGTAGGTGCGTTACTTATCGGCGGACCGATTGCCGCAGCCTTAGGTCTTACGGGTGCAGCTGCAACCGCTGCCTCAGGAGCAGTAAGCGGTGCGTTAGCCGGAGGATTTATGGGTGCGCTCATAGGTCTGGGAGTACCGGAAGATACGGCGCGGATATATGAGGATACTATAAAATCCGGAGGTATTTTACTGGCTGTACCGACTATGATAGCCAGTAATTCAAAAGAATCACTCTCAATAATGAGAGATCATGGTGCCCAGCAACTAAAAGCCATTACCGTTTAAAGGAGGTATATATGAATAATGCACATATGGACAAAGCCGCAGCGGAAAAAGAAAAAATACAAGCCAAGATAAGTGAATTAACCGCTAATCTGAAAATCGCTGCTGCAGATGCCAGGATTGGGATTGAAGAAAAAATCAAAGAATTGCAAAACCAATTAGACAACAAAATCTAACGATAAAAACTCGTGGATATATGTATATAACGGCAAACCGAATGTACGTATATCCACGTTACGTTGGTAGAGCAGTTACTTTCGCTATTCACCCCTTTATCTTTTATATCTTCTAATATTTTCGTAGTAACATGTAGTTATTCGGACACTTACTGCAAAAAATCAATGTATACTAAACTTTGGAGAGTACAAATTATTCAATTATGACATTTACTGAACCAACCGCGGAACACATAATACTTGATGAAGATTGGGAAGGGTTTAGGAACAGTGACAATTTCTCCGGTCCACTTATAGGAATCTTTGAAACTCTGGAAAGTCAAGACACGATGTTACGGAACAAGCTGCCGATACTGAAAAATTTTTTGCGGAATTTCGTTTTTGAGAAAAAAATTTCACTTGAATTTACACATGATGAAAAAACATACACCTATCGCACAATGCAGTCAGATCCGTACAAGGATGAACCCCCTTCAGACTTCCCTTCTCCTGATAAAACACCTCCCGAATATATTTTACGTATCGGGGAGTGTCGTGATTTTTTTCGTACACTTGTAGCGTTCCAAGATATTGCGGACGTACATAAAACGCATTCCAACTGGTTTGAATACCTGGATGTTGTAACGGTTTGGGAACGGGCTACATACGCTGACTTTGCTCACCCGAAAGAATTTCTTGAGCGCATACAAAACGAAATACGTAACGGGGGGTTACCTTTTACCGATTGGACGGAAATCGGGGAAATTCCGACCAAGTCCGGAACCGAAACAGTAACAGTTCTGGATACAACTTCAACGGCAAGTTACGTAGAAGGTCCCCGAACTTTACATATTTCGTCCACCGAAACTCCACAACAGGAACCAACGGATGCTATCCATTCGGTTATTTATGGCATAGACACACCAGAACAAGTCACCATATATTCCATCCAACTTGATCCGGTAGAAGCAAAATCAACGGGAAGAATGGAATTAACCGAATTAAGCTTAAGAAGAAGCTATCATTTGTTAAATGATATGTTAAATGACGAAGCACCACAGTTACATTTACAACTGCCGGATAACGTTGACCAGGACGAGATACCGGACGTACTTCAACGTATGTCCACCATAAAACAATTCGTTGATCAGAGTGCTATAAACAGTAAAGATTTTTATGTATCATTAATAGAACGTACAATAGTGAACTTAAAACAACAATTAGAAGCTCCACGTATTCGTGGAATTATTTCAGACCGGGAAGATCGACTTAAACGATTCAACACCGTTTCCGGAGGTGCAGCAATGGTCAGCTTCGCTACAGCTCTGGCTCTATTCCGCGCACGCGGAGTGAATACTATCCGCATACCGACGTATTTACCCCGTATTCAGCACATCGGAAATACTCCTGCTGATGAAGTAAATGCCCGTATAACTAACGATTGGCTTATGCGCTTACGGATATTACAGTCATTCATTGATATACCCATCCCTGAGGAAGATGATTCATCCTCCTATGTTACCGTGGATTTGCGCAAATGGGATGGCTCGTTTAGAACTGTAAATAAGGATAACAGGCAACTTGTTCCTTTGCTTGCGGCCATAAAAACAAGTACTCCCTAAATCACAAACGTAATATCGTCAAAATACTTCCGTATTTTGTCCGAATTTTTCTTTTAAATCTTCTAACTCTTCCTGCTTCTGCATTATTTTTCTTCTGATTTTTTTTGCCTGCGCATTGAAAAAATCCTCTTTCGTCCGGTTTGATTTGGTAATATTTTTTTTCATAATATACATATCGTGCTTCCGCAGTAATTTAAGCTCTTTACTGGCTTTATCCAGTAACTGATACAGATCTACCAACCGTTGCTGTAACCCGCTAACGGTGTGATCATCCTTATCCGTCGGTACATGATCCAATTCAAAATTGCGCAAAAATTCGAGATCAGCTTCCGCATAAGCCTTATTAATACGAATCATAAACTTGTCGTCACCACCTAAACGATCCGGGTGAAATAATCTTGCCAGTTTCCGGTATAAAAGTTTTAATTCTTTTTGTGCATTCTCCGACATTGAATTTTTTTTGCGTAATATGTTTTCCTGCTGATGTGCTTTTTCATATTCTTCCTCCATGCGGGCTCGTCTGCTTTTCATGGTTTCCTCAAATACTTCCTGAGCTTCCGAAAATGAGAATAGGTTATCTACCACTTCACTTATATTTCTGTACTTAAATAACTGTTCTTCCAAATATTCCAAGCGCATATACAGCTTCCTGATTTTAAGATCATACAACTCCTGAAAATCCGCTATTTCCCGCTTAAGTGATTCCACTTTTTCCAACACGATGCCTAACTCCTGCTCTTTTTCCAATACCAAAAGCTCAAGTTCCCGTTTTTCCTGAGTTATATCCAAAGCCTGTGAATTTTTCGGATTTATATCAATTTTCATAGCGTAAACTCTAATTATACCCTACCGCTCCCAATCATACGGATAAACAGATGTAAAACAGGTAATGAATATTTTTAGTAAAACTGTTATAATTCCGGTAGGCACATTTAATATTTGCCCTCCGGAAAGGAGGTGAAGACAATGAAAGAATTGTCTGAACAGGAAAACAGTAAGATACCGTTTTCCCGGCGTTATACTCTTCGGGAAATATGGACATATCTGAATGATAAATATTCAGAATCTGCGAATGAAACAAATCGCGTTATATCCAATCCCCCTCAGGAAATAAACGCCTGATACCCCAAATACAGATCCTGTCTAACTCACATATGACAGGATTTTTTGGTTTTATAGCCATTTAGCAAGTCTCCTAAAGAACACCACGTAAAAACACTCTTTATAGGCCTATAATAACTTGGTTTACCTCAATTTAAGTAAATTAGCATACAATCTGCTATAATGGCCTGTATAGAAAGGAGATATGGAGATAAAATTATTATCTCTACCAAATTACTATGCAAGGAACAGTCAAAACTAAAACGGATCGAGGATTTGGGTTTATTAGCCGCGAAGGCGAAACTAAAGACCTATTTTTTCATTCTAAAGATTTGAATGGTGTCACTTTTGATCAAATTCAAGTAGGCGATGTCGTCACATTTGAAGTTGTAAACGGTGAAAAGGGTCAAAGCGCAAAAAACGTTACCCGCGTCTAATTCAAAACTAGCTCTATAAATTTTAAAGAGTACTAACAAACCCGATTAAAACCGGGTTTTTTAGTGCAGTTATCTATGCCGGAAGTCATACGACCATCAGCGACTGATATTGGATTATTTATGTCCGAAATAGGACAATTTATTACTCCGGATTCGATTACGGAGGTATATCCCGGTTATTTCCGGAACCGTCGTGTTTTTCGGATAGACAAGAGGGTCTTTAAAGTTAGACCTAATGACGGAGAAGCTAATCAGGAAATAACAAAATTACGAAAACTTATTCCGTATTACCGGAATATATTACCTGATCTTTCAGACATAGAAATATTTACCAGGAGGTCGTCACCATGGTCCGTTGTCAGTATGCCGTTTCTGGGTACGAATATTTGCCATCTGGCTACGGAATTAGATTTGGTTAGACTTGGATATGATGATAGTCCGGAAACGTTTACCGGATTTACCGAATCAACAATTAAGACATTACTTCATGAATTGGGTAGGGATCAGGTGGATATAGAAAAACAACTCGGTTTAATTCACGGAGACATTTTCCAAAATCAGTCACCAAATAATATTGTGTATAACGCGGATATTAACAGACTCTTAATGGTCGACGCGGAAGCGTTGGCAGAACCGGACACCCGCCGGCATCAGTTGTTTGGAGACCAGGTAGGGAAACTACGGAGATGGATGTTTGAAACCCTTCAAATATAAACCATTATGCAGACCGACGGCGTGACTTTAACACTTCAATGTCATGCTTTGTTACAATGGAGAGCGGCAAAGACGCTGCCTCATTAATCGTAAACCATCCTATTTGCGCACACTTGTGCGGTTCCAAAATTTGAGGTGTACCCCGAACTATACAACAAATATATGTCGGTGAAACCCAATGCTGTTTCTCATCAGGAATAATATGATCGCAAATATCCAGTAACTCTCCTACGACTATTTCCACACCATGTTCTTCCCGCATTTCCCGCATGATTGCTGCGACCAGGGTTTCCCCAAACTCCACACTCCCGCCGGGAATTTCCCATTTCCCAACTTCATTTTTGGCTTCCCTTCCGCGTTGTGTTAGAAATAATTTTCCTTCGGCATTAAAAATTGCTGCCCCTACACCCACGCCGATATAATCTACACCAGGCTTCATATGGCTCAGTGTACCAAGAGTATTAACAATTGTGAATAATGGTAAAAATCGTACAGACTGTAACCCATATAACCATTTAAATGATTAATGTATTACACTGAATACACCTACTATGGACGTACGTGATTTTCTTAAACTTGGTGAACCGATCCCCCCAGAGATATTCAAATTGTCGGTAGAAAAAGCCTATAACCAAATTATTATTACAGATATCCATGGCGTCATACTCTATGCAAATAAGGGATTGGAACGTATTACGGGATATACTCCGGAAGAAGTTATCGGTAAAACTCCCAAAGTATGGGGCGGGTTGATGCCGAATGCATACTATGAACTACTATGGAAACGTATTCACGATGAAAAAAAACCATTTTACGGTGAAATCAGAAATCAGAAAAAAAATAAAGACGAATACTGGGCCATAATCGCCATTTCACCTATCATCGATTATAACGACAGACTGGTTGGTTTTATCGGAACCGAGGAAGAAGCCTCACTATACCACTCGATCAAGGACAAACTGGAGCAGCAACAAATGCCCTAAGTAAATACGAGCGGAGGCGAATAATTATTTAATTATCAGCGGCAGAGTCTTTGTTGAAGACGACTTTGCCTTATCCGTCGCAGTTATGGTTACCTGATATGTACCGCGAACTACCGGTATTCCCACTAGGTAACAGTATGCTGTTGTTGAATTTCTACCGTTAAATTGCGAACAAAAATTCGCGGATAACCCTCTCGGCAAATTTTTTACAGAAATTGACAGACTATCCTTTGGGTCGGCGTCATATACCATTACCTGAGTAATATACAATGACCGTGACCTACCGTTGGGTAGCTTTTCCGTCTTAATTTCCGGGGTCTGATTTGGCTTCGGCGTTGGTGTAGGCGTAACTTTTGGTGTCGGTGTTGGCGTATATGTAGGCTTAGGTGTACCGGTGGGCCTATTTGTTGGTGTTGGCGTTACCGTTGGCTTCGGCGTTGATGTAGGCGTCGGTGTAACCGTTGGCTTCGGCGTTGATGTAGGCGTCGGTGTAATAGTTGCGCTAGGATTTGGTGGAGTAACAGGAGGCGTAACGGGCGCGGTTACCGGGAATTGTCCTGTTTGAGCACTAACCCTGGTTATAAACTGCACGGATAAAGGAAGTACAAAAACAGCTAAAATAAGTAATGAAAGTAAAGGATTACGAAACGACGTTTGTTTGAGCGAATAGGTTTTTGTTACCATAAAATAAGTTCGGGTAAACCGAACATAAATATATTATAGGCCATAATATGCATTTTGTCAAGCCCATACAGCTATTTCGCCTCATTTTACTGGTCGGTTTGGTACTATTACCCTTTATCTATTGGCCTTCAGCTCAGATTTCATTTGAAATACCCAGAGTTTTCTTCATACATCGACTTATTGAAATATTATCTTTTGTGGGACTAATCACCATTATTTCCAAACAAAAAATTACAGTAAACCGATTTCAGGCCGCTCTTATTATAGGTTACATTTTTTATGCTTCCATTATTTCCTGTTTTGGCAGCGATCTGCCTAAAAGCTTACTGGGAAATACCTATAGAGGCGATGGCTTAATCACACTGTGGCGATTCGGCGGGTTAATTATTGTTATTGCAACTCTTTTTCAAACTCAATGGCATAAAGGATTAGTGCAAGCGATCCTCCTGGGATCAATAGGCGTAAGCACGCTTACCATCATATCCATCTGGCTCTACTTTATGTCTATACCGTTTTTACCCCCCTGGTATGGAAAATTTGGCGCCACATTCGGACAACCGCATTTTCTGGCAGGCTACCTGGCTCTTACGTTTCCATTTTTATGGTATCTTTACCGAATTTCACACAAAGGGCTTAAACCATTTATCATCTTAGCCACAGTCATGCAGAGTACGGCTCTCTTATCTACAAGATCCTGGGGTGCAATTGTCGCTTGTACATTAGGAATGGGAATCCTTCTGTTAGTTCATAATAAGCGGCTATCAACGTATTTCAAACCCATATTACTGGGAATCACAATGGTAACTATCTGTATTGGTGCGCTATTCTGGTGGGACAAAAACAAACTTCCGGTATCAGTTAATGCTGAAAGCAGACAAAGAATTTTTGCCAAACTAACACTCGCCGCGGTACAAAAACCAATATTTGGCTGGGGTTGGGCAAACGTAGACCACGCATTCCAATCAGTAGATTGGCCATACAAATTTTCGCAGGACGTATATGTAGATAAAGCTCACAACACCATATTGGAAGTACTGGTTACCACCGGTGTTATCGGGTTACTCTTCTACGTAAGTATTCTGGTCAATAGTTTCCGATTGTTGTACGTCAACAGCCATTTAAAAAATCCGGATATAGACTGGTGGACAACACTGGGATTTTGTCTTTTCGTTTTTGTTATTCATAGTCAAACAAATGTTATAGGGATCGCTGAAGAATTTATTTTCTGGCTTATTCTAGCGTTCACGCTTTCCGATTTCGGAGCATACCCTAAAGCAAAAAAGAAATTATCGGAAAAATCAAATCGGCTGCGCTAAGAGTACTCTTGGCTCTCTGGGATACTCTGGAGGAGTATGCTGCATTTTATCTACTACTACTAATTGCCTGGAATAACTATCACCGGGGAGCAGTACTGACTGACAGCGGATATTACCGCCCCCTAATACCTGTATAGCTTTCCTAGCTTCCGTAACTTCCTTATCTGCATTTGCACCCTTTTGTGCAATCATAATTCCACCCGTTTTAACAAAGGGCAGAAGATATTCTGTTAAGGTAGAAAGTCCTGCTACGGCACGTGCAACAGCACAATCATATTTTTCTCTATATTCTGTATTATGTCCAAGAATTTCTGCCCTTTCCTGAATCAATTTTATCTGTGTTAAACCTAACACGGTAATAATATGTGCGCAAAAATTTACCTTTTTCCCTATGGATTCAACCAATGTAAGCTGTAACTCCGGTATGGCTATTTTTAATACCAATCCGGGAAATCCGGCACCCGTTCCAACATCAATAAGATTTCCCGGGGTAACACTATTACGCCAAGCCATAACACAAGATAGTGAGTCTAAAAAATGTTTTCGTTGAATTTCCTCGCCAGTGCGTACTGCTGTCAAATTCATCCGTGTATTCCAATCCAACAACTCCGCTTCATAGCGACTAAATTGGGTTAATTGTACCGGGGTTAAATGAATCTGAAACAACTCCGCAACCGTACGTGCAAATGTGTTCATACCCAGTCAGTATAGCGTATGTACTGCAGCAATAAAAAATCCGGCTGTTAAACCGGATTTTTTATTGCAAAAACTAATATGTATTAGTTGTTAAGTCCCACGTAATCCCAACCGCGGGTTGCCCCATTACAGATATGTAATCTGTTCTGAGTAGTATTTATCACTACTCTTCCGCGTTCACTATCCGAGTCACAGTCTGCTGCTGGAGGTGCGCCGGCAGACGTTCTCTTAAATTGTAAATATCCGCTGGAATCTACGGTAAACAGAGAATCCGCACTACTCGCCCCTACTCCGACGTTACCCAATAAGAAAATATTACCGGTACCATTTGGATCAACCGTTAAATTTTCATTCGTATCGTTCGTAGAAATGGTAGCGGCTGTTCCGCCATACCCCGCATACAATGAATCTGCCCGTAAATCTGCAGCGTATGTTGCGTTCGGATACAAATAATTTCCTCCATCTAGTACAAGCGGCAATCCGCTTGGTCCAACAGCACCACCGGCGCCGATAGTACCAGTAGGACCGGTTGGTCCGGCCATACCCATAGTGCCGGTCGGTCCGGTTGGTCCCGCTGTACCTAAATTTCCGGTCGCACCGGTCGCTCCGGACGGACCTGCAGTACCGGTAGCTCCGGTTTTTCCCGTTGGTCCGACTCCACCAGTCGCGCCGGTAGCACCGGAAGGACCGGCAATACCAGTCGCTCCGGTTTTTCCGGTTGGGCCGGTTATACCCTGGGAACCTGTTGATCCCGTCGGTCCATTAGTCCCTGTGGGACCAGTGCTCCCTATCATTCCGGTTGCACCGGTAGGACCATTCATACCTGTCGGACCGGTTGAACCAATTTCGCCGGTTGCTCCGGTTTCACCCGTCGCTCCTGTGGGACCGGCAATTCCGGTAGCTCCGGTCGCTCCCGTCGGGCCCTCTTGAGCGAAAACCGGATTCCCTGCCGAAAATAACACAAACGCCGCAACGGCAAGTGCGACACCAATTGAATAATGTTTCATGTCTGCCTCCATAAAACTCACTATAATCATCTCTAGATTTAATACAATACTTCTCAAGTGATACAAATATAATCAATATAGAAAAAAACGATTAGTAAAACATATTGATCACATTGACGGGATTATGACTGAACGGTATGGTTATAACGTAATTGCCGCGCAAAATGAAAAAAATATCTAATGGAATCTTTCTAAACTCACACCGCAGACTCGCTAGTACTATAGCCTGCATTTTTTTCGTACTCATACCGTTCTATATTGTATTGGCAAAGTTATTCGCCAGACGAATAAATGCTTTCGGTTGTACTGATGAATGCTTTAACCTTGTTGCAGGATATTTTATTACCAACGGTAAAATCCTATATCAGGATTTTTTCTTTAATCACCAACCGTTGCCAGCCTATATAAGTGCCGGAATTCAGCTTGTAACCGATCCGGTAAACATTACTGATCTTTTTCTTAAACATCATCAGTTTGTGGTACTGTTCGGTTTCTTTTTTTCAGTACTCTTAGTACTTCGTTTCGGATTTATATCGCTTGGGTTTATTTTCATTTTCGAATTACTAAAGCCGTACTTTTTCGGAGATAAATTTTACGGTGAAGCGCTTACCGTGTATCCTTTAGTATATTTAACCGGCTTGGTATGGTTTCGATTTAAAAGAATCCCTTTGCATTTATCCGATTTACTGACGGCCACGTTGTTCACCTGGTTTATTATTTTTACCCGTGAACCTATGCTGCTTGCGGCGCTGTTTGCTTACGGTATTGTGCTATTTTTTACAAATGAAAGAAAGTGGAGTTATCGCCTGATGGCGGTATTCATAACACTAACTATCGGCACACTTTCACTTCTTCCTCTGCCTGAATACGTCTTTAATATAGTAACCGTAAACAGGGATAATGCACTGGGTTCCGAGTTAACTAAGGGGGGACTCATGCTGTATATCAAAGCATTTTTCTATCCCTTTCTCCCGTTTTTCACAGGTCCGATGTCTCTCATGCGAATATTTCTGATGGGACTAAGTACCGTTTTTTTAATTAGTGCCATCCTACTCCTCAAAAAAACTCAACGATGGACCTGTGCATTCATTGGTTTTATATTATTGGGATTATCAAACCCACGTCCTGAACTTCCGGGGAATCTATTCTATGTTATGTTTCATAGTCTTAACTACTTTGGTGTATTAATTTTTATTACTGTCGTAATGTTGAAATCACTTTGGCGAA
Source organism: uncultured Gammaproteobacteria bacterium (assembly GCA_964629685.1). Taxonomy (GTDB): domain Bacteria; phylum Patescibacteriota; class Microgenomatia; order UBA10105; family UBA927; genus CAZVTT01. The sequence continues at coordinate 602,909 of CAZVTT010000001.1, read as the reverse complement.
TATACCGCAAATCAACAATTATCCTAGCCGGGATACTACTCCTCTCTTTTTTTCTTACACTTTACTCTTCCCAATCATATCTGCGGGATAAGAATGACCCGCATACGGACTTTATGATTAATCTGGGGCATTATTTACAGTGGGGAGAAGTAGTTAAAGCCCTTTCAAACAACGGAGATTCGTTATTTGTAGACGGGTGGGAAGAATTGGTATATTGGCAGGCAGGTCTGTTAAACAAGTATCCGTATACCTGGTATATCTCATCAATGCCTAAATACGAAAAATATTCAGGAGCGAGAATAAAAATGCTGCAGGAGAATCCACCGGAATTTTATATAGGAACATGCGATACCGATTATGCTCCTTTTTATAAACTTCCTCCTGAAAGTATCAATAAATATACAAGACTAAACGAGGCTGGAAAACCATCGTGTATCTATGTTCATAACTCAAAAATTTCAACTATTACCACTGCACAGTGGCAAAAAGCCAAAGACTGGTTGTTTGAACCTCAGTTCTAGTCATTTTTTCTACTTATCTTCAGACTGCATTGTAGACAACCGAAAATCTATCCGTTCCATATCCCTGGGGAACATACAGGCTTCGCGTACATTTGCCAAACCCAGAATTTGCATTGTGATTCGTTCCGCACCGAAAGCAAATCCGCCTTCAGGAGGTACTCCATATCGGAAGGCATCCAAAAACATTTGTACTTTTTTGGGATCCAGTTTCCATTCTTCCACATGCTTCATCAGTTGATCATAATCATTAATCCTCCGGCCACCTGATAACAATTCCACTCCGCGGCACAAGAGATCTACTCCTTGGTTATACTCCGGATCCGCAGGATCAGGGTATACATAAAACGGTTTCTTTCTGGTCGGAAAACCATACACATATACCAAATCCGAACCGGTTTTTTCTTTAAGAATTGCACATATTTCCCGTTCGTCTTCCGGATTCAAATCTTTTTCACCGCGAACATCCCGCCCACTGTGATCAAATATGAGCTGTTGTCCTTCCCGAAGGCTTACTGTCGGCGTTTCCGGTATAGTTGCGGGGATGGTAGCACCAAAAAGAGCCAATTCTGCACTGCACTCCTTTTTAAGTACTTGGAATATATATTTAATTACATTATCGGCAACATCCCGTACTTCTTTCCAATCATCTATAAAGGCCATTTCCGCATCCAGCGATACTATTTCAGTTAAATGCCGGGTAGTAACACTTGGTTCCGCCCGAAACACTTTGTTTACGCTAAATACCCGTTCGAAAGCACTCATGGCAATTTGTTTATATAACTGAGGACTTTGAGTTAGATATGCTTTATGGTCAAAATACGATACTTTAAAAACATCCGCACCGCCCTCTGCTACTTCGGGAGTAATACTTGGTGCCTGAAATTCCATAAATCCCTGTTTTGACAAATAATCCCGGAAGCCGGAAATTATCGCAGCCTGAACCTTAAATATTGCCTGAACTCGGGGATGTCTTAACGTTAATGCCCGATGATCCAGCAATGTCGGAAGTTCCAGATCCAAACTATCCTTACTGATATCAAACGGCAAATCTCGCGCCTTTGCCAGTACCGAATATTCTTCCACATCAACTTCAACAGTTCCTGTAGGCATATTGGGATTTATTGTTTTCTCTGCACGCTGTTTTACCGAACCGATAACTTCAATCACGTCTTCATGACCAAGTTCGGTCATTTTCTTATACCCAACCAGTTGCACAATTCCGGTACGGTCGCGCAAGTCAACGAACGTAATTTTCCCGTGATCCCGTTTTGTTCTAACCCAACCCTTGAGCCGGACTTTCTGACCTACTTGATTCATTGTGTCCAATACTAATATTCTTTCCATATATCCTCCTTCTGCATTTCTGCAGATACAAAAAAGGCCCTCCAGAACTATCTTTACTGATAGTCTGTAAGGGCGACTCTAATCGCGGTACCACCTTACTTTTGACTTATTCCTGCTATAACGGGCTTACCCGTGGAAGTCTACTGATCTTGCGATGTTCTTTTCCAAGCTCCGCTGCGTCAACAGCATCAATGCAATTGGTGTTATTATATCGCGCTTAATGTTGAAGTCAAATATCTCTTTTACTTCAGTATCCGTTTAACTCTTCCCACAGCTCCTGTTTTTAGTTCAACTTTAATGCCGTAAGGATGGGAAAAACCATGGGAAAGTATGAAACCGATTTCACCTGTAGTTTCAATACCTGATGGTTGATTTTCCTTCTCAACTATTACGACAGACTGCCCGACGTGAAGCTCAGGACGTGTTGGTATATGTGGGGGTATACTTTTCTTTCTCTCCTGGTCATTCGGGTGAATAAGACAGTCACTCATACTGCTGATTAGTTGATCTAATCCTGTACCGTCGGCTGCAGAAATATAAAGAGGTTGTGCTAAACTAAATCGCTCTTCTAAGCTGGCTCTGGCACTTTCTGAAATTTTATCCGTTTTGTTAAATACCAATATTTCGGTAGTATCGGCTACTCCTATGTCAGAAAGTATGGATTCAACTACGTGATATTGCTCAATCGCCGTAGCATCACTTCCGTCTACAACGTGAATAATAACGTCAGCATTCACGGATTCAATAAGCGTTGATCTGAAAGCATCAATTAACGTAGGAGGTAAATTCCGGATAAATCCAATAGTATCGCTCAGTAATATTTCCTGTTTCAGCTGTCGTAAGTACACCTTTCCCACGGTACTTTCCAGCGTTGCAAACAACAAATTATCCGCATACTTACCTTTTTTAGTTAACCGGTTAAATAACGTAGTCTTTCCGGCATTCGTATACCCTACAATGGAAATAGTTTTAAATCCCGCCTCTTTACGCTGGTCTATCTGATGCTGCCGCTGCTCAGTTAATGCCTTTAGTTTATCCTGAGCATGCCTCATGGCTTCTTTCCAATGTCGTTTCATAAGTTCTACATTTGTTTCTCCGATTCCGCGAGTTCCTATTCCTCCACCCTGCTGAGAAAGCACGTGACCCATACCATATATTCTTGGTCCCATATGGCGCATTCTGGCAATTTCTATTTGCAATTTTGCTTCTGCTGTTCTGGCATGTTTTTCAAATATATTCAGTATCAGATCAATCCGATCCCAGACCATAATATTCGGAGCAATGGGTTCTATAAGCTGTGTTAGGTGGAACAACTGTCGGGGTTTTGCAATCCCGTTTAAAATTACGGTAGTTATACTCATTTCTTTTACAAGTTCTGCCACCTCGGTTGCCTTTCCTGTACCAATATACGCATCTTTTGCCGGATATCCACGCTGATGCAGCATGTCTATAACTACGGCATCACCAAGAGAGGTAACCAGGTTATACATTTCAGTTGCATCTTGTTGTACTTCCTCTGTAGTAGCCGGTGGTGGATAAAGATTTACGAGTAATACCCGATGTTGCCGTAACGAATTATTTTTCAATTCCATAGGTAATGGCATTATACGCAAGAAACAGAAGAAGCGCTATTACAGGCTCTGTGTTAAGTAGAAATACCCGATGGAGAAGTTTGATCTATTAATTGGCCACATGCGGCAGCGATGTCATCCCCCATTGTTACCCGTATCGTAAACGGCACATCGTATTTTGCCAGCGTATCGGTAAATTCCTGAATACCATCACGGGTTGACCGTTCAAAGTTTTCACCTGGAATCGGATTGTAAGGGATAAGATTTACATGAGCCAAACGGTTTCTCAGCAATGCTCCCAACTCTGCAGCATGATCGGGAGTATCATTTACTCGTTTAATCATAATGTATTCATACGAAATCCGTTTATTCGTTAACTTTGTATAGTCATCCAGAACAGCCATTAAATCATTCAGAGGGAATAATTTTGCCACCGGCATCAACTTTTCACGCAGTTCCTGTGTCGGGGCATGTAAACTGATTGCCACCCGTCCCCGGAATCCTTCTGCCACGAATTTTCTGAATTGCGGAATATATCCGGAAGTAGAAACCGTTATTCGCCGTTGACTCATCCCCATCATTTCCGGATCCGTGAGGATTGCCACAGCTTTCCGGACTTCCGCAGCGTTTAACATCGGTTCGCCCATTCCCATAAAAACGACATTGGTAATGTGTTTTCCAACCGGTGCTAATTTCCTGGCAAAGTAAAGCACTTGATCTACTATTTCCGTGGCCGTTAAACTACCCCGATATCCCATTTTCCCTGTAGCACAAAAACTACAGTTTACGGGACAACCGACCATACAGCTTACACAAACGGTATTCCTGTCGTCCTTGTGCTGCATTAACACCGTCTCTATCCGTTGTCCGTCCGCCCGTTTAAGTACTACTTTCGTGGTATCACCATTTTTAGACGTTAAAGACATTTCCGGCGTTAAGGATATAAACGGAATGGCTTCACTAAGAAGATTTCGCAATTCTTTTGGCCAGGTCGTCAATTCTTCAAAGGATGTGACGAAATCCCGATAGAAGGCTTGTCTGAACTGCTTCAAACGATAACCGGGTAAATTATGCAGAGTAATGAACGATTCAATCATACTATTTTCGCTTGTAGGTACAAACGAACATCATAGTATATCATATTATAGGTTATTATTCTTCCTTACGTTAACCGACTACTTGAGTTGAATCGTTGACTTTCTGATCCCGGACGGAGTCGCTGTCGGGGTGGAAGTGGGACTAATTTCATCTATACCCCGTTGAATAAAATCCCGTAATTCCTGCCAATTTCCATCACCTGCTTTAGGAATCAATATGTATTGCCCTGCGGGACCTGTGGATTGACCCAGTACATTTTGGTCAGTCAAACTTACAGTTATGACTTTGTATGTAGAATAATCACTATACAGTTGAATAAATCTGGCCATGTCACCGGCGGTAATGTCAGTTTCAACGATCTCACTCACATCTTTAAGCAAGGGAATTAACTTTGGAACCGCATCAACCGAAAGTACTTTATTTCTAAAGGCTTTAATAAGTGCGGCTTGCCGTTGAGACCTTCCGAAATCACCGCCATCCGTGCCGGAATGTCTGGATCTAACGAATTTTAACGCCGTATCGGCATCCATTAACTGTTTTCCCCTGGTGAAAGTAATTGATTCAAACCGGCAGCCGAATTGCTTTTCCAACTCAAAACCCGACATTGTTGCCGTAAGTTGAGAAATATCTTCCGGAGTCCGATCACAGGATTCGGTTTCTTTTCCTTCAACGGGGTAATACGCATCCGTAAATGTATACGGAACATCAATTTCTAAGTCTCCCAGTGTACTGATGGCTTTTTTAAACCCGGCAAAACTAATAGCCACATAATAATCGATCGGCATACCCAAAACTTCACCTAATACAAATTTTGCCATTTTTCCACCCGAGTGAGTACCGGTATACTCTGATGGCTTATTCGGGTAATTACGGTCATCGCTCCCAATAGCGAAAGCTGCATTAATTTTATACGGTGTTAATCCGGAATCCGTTATAGGAAGCGAAACCCACAGATCGCGCGGTATCGTAATCAATACCGCCTTTTTCAGTTTGGGAATCAAACGGACAACTATAATCGTATCGGTTAATCTACCACCTTCGTGTTTGCCTCCGCCATATCCCATAATCAAAAAATTTTTTGGCGCGAGAGGATCCGGAGTCGGCGTCGGAGTTTCCCCTGGTTTCTGAACAATAGGGCTAACTATATTTACCGTTTGACTAAAAAAGAATAATGCAGCCAGGCCTGATACCAGAAGTAATGCACCAAGAATAAAACCAATCCAGGGAACCGGTTTCCCCGACCGGAAAGTCCGCACAGATTTTGTATTGCGATCATCCGGATCAACTCTTTTACCGGTGTGAGCGAACTTTGAATGGATATGTTTTTCAGAGACAGACATACAGATGACGTATGACGATTATACCTATATACCGGGTAGGACGTCATCTAGAAGGTTTCTTTCATACTTAATTTATTATTCCCAGTGCCCGCAGACTAACAGCCTGATTCTTGGTAACAATAACATGATCTACAAGTTCTATATCCAATATTTTCCCAGCCTGCCTCAGGGTACGGGTTACTTCCATATCTGCTCTTGAGGGAGTTGGATCACCGGAGGGATGATTATGTGCCAGGACCACACTTGCCGCATGTCGCCGGATCGCCGTTTCAAATATTTCCCTGGGATGAACCAGGCTGGCAGTTAACGTACCAACCGATACCGTATCTACGGCAATTACATGTTTTCTACTATCCAATGAAACTAAAACACAATGCTCTTTGGAAAATTGCATAATAATCGGCCGAACATACACCGCTACATCCTCTGCTGATTTAACCGCGGTTGCCGTTTTACCAACCGCGATAGCATTGGAAACCCGCCTCCCGATTTCCATGCAGGCTAGAATCTGAGCGGTCTTTGCCGTTCCAAGCCCTTTTTGGATACGAATATCTTCGACTGATGCTTGGGACAACCCTTCGAGAGATCCAAAACGCTCCAATAACTTTCGTGCTGTAATTAATACGGACTCACCTGCAATTCCCCGACTAAGTACTACAGCAACCAGTTCTGTTGCGGAGAGTACGGCCGGCCCATAAACAAATAACCGTTCCCGTGGACGTTCTTTGGGAGGCAACGCAGTAATAGTGAATCCGCGTTTTATGCTTTTAGTCTGTAAAGACATACGTCTTCACAGTATAAAAAATAACAAGACAAGTAAGTTAAATCGCGTACAAAGCGACTATTTTGATTTTGTTTTTCCCAACTGACGTTCAGCTTTTTCCAACGCCTGACGGGTAGCAGTGTCCAGCTGCTTATGCTCGGCGTGAGCAACAATATCATCTCCACTCATACCTTTAATGGAAAACGTAATCAGGTATCCTAACGCCTTACCGCTATTTGATTTCTGTTCACCGATAGCGACTCTTAAATAATCGAATGACAATCTTTTTGCAAATTTTTCTCCGAATCTGCGCACCAGCGTTTCGACTTCGTAAGACTGTGCATCCGTTATCGATTCATGCTTCGTTATCACTATGGATATTTCCCGACCTTGTTCTAAGGCATGCACTGCTCCCAGGATATCGCGCAAGGATAAAAATCCCTGAGGCTTTTGATCATCATCAATAAGCACCACACAATTAAACTCCTGTGCCAGAAGTTGCTGAATTACTTTTTCGTTTGACGTTTTGAACGGTACCGTAAACACCAGGCTGCTTGAAAAATTTCCAACAGGTGCGTCTGTTTTCTTTATTTTCTCTTCATTAAACGATGTTACCGAACTGGCTTTCCCTTTTCGGCCTGAGAATCGCTGCTTAGATCCGGAATCCATAAATGCGGTAGCCAGATCAGCACGACTAATAATACCAACGACTTTTAACATCGCGTCTACCACGATTAATCGTGCCACTTTTTCTATTTTTAATTTTGCATACGCATCTTTTACAAGCGAGTTTTTATCAATAGTTAACGGCTGACGCACTCTTATCTGAGCTGCAATTTCCCGTAATACTTCAGGATCTTTGCATACACCCGCAATAATATTGCGCGCACGGACTACTCCGACCACTTTTTTATTCTCCCCTAATACGGGTAACACGTATACCCTAAGCGCCATCATGTATCCTAATGCGTCAAAAACAGTTGACTGCTCGTGCAGATGAGGTGCATGAAGCAAGCCATCTCTAACCTTTGTCGTGTGTGGGTATTTATTGTGATATACAACTTCCGACGGAGAAATTAAACCCAGAAATAATTCATCCTCGTATACAAATACTGCGTCATGTGTTGACTTTGCCAGCAGTAGGGCTGCCCCGACGGTCGTTTCAGGATGAGTTGTTTGAACAGACGAAACAGGTTCCAGAAATGCCGTCAGACGGGAAAGAGTTGTTGTATTCATATTGAGGCCAGTATAGCACAGAAATCAAATATTTTGGCGGAAAAGTGAGGAATTATAAAATCTCTTTTTTACGAAGCGAAACGATAGTTTTGTGCTCTTCAAGAACAAAGCTACCCAATCCCAAAAGTAGGGAAACAAATGAAACCAGACCACCCAAAAATGGTACCCAGGTTAACATGGTAAACACCATTAATCCAATAATAAAAGTCCAAACTATATGCCATTTTTTATCGAATTGACGGAGCAGAAATAAGCCAAGAGTTAAGGAAACAAATATTTTTGTAAGGTACAACGATTTTAGGTATAACGCAAAGACGATTAACGCCAACGGAATTCCTATTACCGTAACCATTAGAAATACGCACATTGCCGGAATACCGATCAATAAAACAAAACCTAATCCTAAACTCTGCAGCGGTCGCTCAATAATAGTCTGTGCGGTTCTGTGAGAGAAAGCCGGGAAAATACCCAATATTAATACTCCCACCAACATTGCGGAAAGAAACCCAAATGCTTTCATGGCCGTCTGAGCGGATTTATTTTCAGCTATCTCGCTGGTACTAGGCGCGGGATCTTTCGGAATTGTTTTCTGAACTATCCCGCCGCTTACCGTAGCGCCTGTCGCAATTTGTGCCTGTTCGTCACTCCAATACTGAAGGGTTCCACCGATACTAGCACTCGGTGTTAATACTAACGAGTTCACACCGGCCGTTAAATTTCCGCCGATTGCAGTACCTACCATTGCCGTACCGGCCCCTACCGTGACATCTTTTAGAATCGGAGCCAGCAGTGATATATTACCGGCACCAGCAACAACATTACCGAGAACGGTCGCTCCATCAGAAATCGTAAAGGTGCCGGCAGCGGCAGTTATATTTCTCCCAACCGAGCCGGACACTACAATTTCACCCGCTGCAGCCCGTACATTTTGCGACACTGTACCCCGAATAGTAATCTGTCCGCCGGCAGCAAGCAGATCTCCGTTAATCGTCCCCTCTATAATCACACTGCGTCCGGCAACATACGCATCGCCGTTCACAACACCGGAAATAGTTACCGTGTCGCCTGCTCCAAAGTAGTCATGATTTACTGTTTCAGTTTTGGCCATTACAACAACGTTTTCTAATTGGGAATCGCCCTTAGCGCTTACTGCAGGAACACTGCTAAGCAAGGAAAAAGAAAAGAAGAAAATTAAAAATAAAAGAGAACCCCGTCGTTTTGATGACAGGCAAAACATACATTCTCATCGTACTCCTTTTTCCGATGTTGTCCAGAGGGAACTTTCTAATATATTTTATATACGGTAAAACAGCGGATAAACGATATGAGAAGAGGTATAAACGTATTACCGACAAATAAATTTCATTGCCAAAAACAAAGGGAATTCACTCCGGGCTCTATTTTCCATTCGGGCTGCACCACCGACGCTTTCCTTATCCGAAACCCATTCTTCCATCGCCGACAACATGTAATTTCTGGACGTAAACAAAGTAACATAGTAGGAAATCGGTTGATGAAAAGACCATGTCATTGCTGATGATCCTGATCCGGGGTGCATGGTAATCGGAATTTTTTGCGGGGTCATATATCTGTTTATTTTCCTATACTGCAATTTATTTTCTTCATCAATTCCCCAACTACTTTGTCTGGGGATGCGAAAACCAGGATGATTTAACACCAGTACTACGACTGTTCCGCGGGTAACGAAGGGTCTGATAGATTCCATTACGCGATCCGGAAATTCAATATTCTGCATCGATAACACAATAGCTACATGGGTAAATATTTGCGGCTTTAACGGTAAAGGCTTAGTCGCGTCTGCGACAAAGTATTCGTGTGTCTGACTCCTATCATACTGTTTTGCGGAAGCTATCAACGATGGAGCGGCATCTACACCGGTATACAATACACTTTTCTGAATATGTCTAGCCAATACTCCTTGCCCACAACCAATATCCAGCAGACTGTCCTGACTATCCAAATGCAACAACCTTATAACTCCGGGTAACACTACGTGATTATGGTAGTATTGACCCTTTGATCCGACTAAATTATTGTACCAGTCACCTACTTGGTGCCAGGAGGTATAAACAGGTGAAACCGCACCTTTAAAAGATGATTTTCTTTTCTGTACGTTTAACCGTTGATAGCGTTTCCCGGAACTGGATTTCATACAGCCACTCAAATATATTCAGCCACTCTTGAATACGGTATTATACCCCGTATTTAAATAGTCTGCCCATTCCCCAGTAAAATACTCTAGTACTATCTGACTTCCCTACGTATACGTTTAACTAACAAGTACTTTTCCCTGATAGATCGAGGTAATTTTTCAATTGCATACCGTAACGTAGTCCTTGGTATAGTAGCTGCATACGAATCCAAAAAATTTACTTCAGTGATGTAATCTCTATTTCCTATCTCCCGAAGCATCCATCCTACTGCTTTCTGAATCAAATCATGGTTATCTTGTAACAATATTTCCGCGATGTTTAGCGCATCCACATAATCACGTCGTTTAATACACGCAAACGTTGAAAGCATGGCAATTCTTCTATCCCAAACCACGGAGGATCTCGCCAGCGTTTGTAATATTTCTTTTGGCTTATCCGTTAAATAATCACCCAAAATAGATGCTGCCGACGAATCTACCAAATCCCAATTATTTATATATCTCAGGTGGTCTAAATAAAAATCTACATACTCTTTTTTCTTCAATAGATTACTTTTCCGGTATTGTATAACGAGTATAAATACTGCCGTAAGCCGAACTTCATGAACAGGACTGGAAAGTAACCGATGAATTGCTGTAAGCGGTATTTCTTTATACCGTGTTGCTATTGACCGCTGTATTGAAACGGCGATACCCCAAAATATATCACCCTCGCCATACTCTCCGGGTGCACATTTAAAAAACCACGATGAATTTTTTGCTTTAACCGCGTTCTTATGTTTCGCTAACTCACGGAGCACATCATTTGCGTAATTCATGACACGAGTATAGCGAATGTGATAGGCTGAAGGCTATGACAGGCAGAACACATGACTTAGCCGCGTTTACGGCAATAAATTTATTATTCGTAACACAGCCGATTCCGACCATGACACTCGCAACGCTCGTTACTGCGTTGGGGGCAACATTCATTGGCGGACTGACTCCGGATATAGATCAACCAACGGCTGATTTATGGCGCAGACTCCCTGCCGGTAATATTATAGGTAGACTGATTACTCCCATACTCGGAAGTCATAGAATGATCTCCCATTCATTTGTCGGAATTTATATAACTGGTTGGCTGACGGAATGGGTACTGACAAAAGTATCAGGTATTGTTCTCGTAGACATGGATATCGTTTGGTGGGCATTCATGTCCGGTTTCGTGTCTCACATAGTTATCGATCTATTAACCATTGAGGGTGAACCGTTACTGTTTCCTTTGCCATGGAAATTCGGAATACCTCCAATTAAACGACTACGGGTAAAAACAGGAGGCATGGTAGAAAAGACAATTATTTTCCCTATGCTTATGGTACTCAATGGGTATCTTGTGTATACTTTTTATACACGGTATCTGGATTTCTTCCGTCAATATATTCGGTAACTGCCCCCAGGTTGATTCTGCCCCACCGATAGTTCATGAATGCGGCAATTCTGGTAGTGCTCTGGAATCTCATAACAAAACAATTTTTTCCTACGGAAACTTTACCTGTTTCCGCAATATCAGCTCCTTTGCCAACCACACCACCTACGAATACTCCAACAAACACTCCTACTGTCACTCCAACACCAAAGCCTAAGCCTAAACCAATTCCTTCACCCGTAACCCAAACCGGATCAGGGGATTTATTACGTTCAGTTAATACATTCAGGACCACGCAACAATTATCTCCACTATTATCCGATGATTATTTATGTAAAGTGGCTATCGCGAGAACTCGGGAGTTAGCAGGTCTGGGGAAATTAGACCAACATCAGGGATACCAACAGTATGTCGGAGAAATATCTAACCGCTTTAAAGCTTGGGGGGAGATTATCCATACCGCTTCCACTGCCTGGACTGCAGGAGATATTGTAAATACCAGTTGGGGAACTTCTAACCAGGGGCATAGGGAAGCTATGTTGAATGCTGCATTCAATCGGGGATGCGGCAGCATTCATGGATACTTTGCAGTATTCGAATTCGGCCAAAAATAATTTTCCAGCCGTCCTTGCCTTACGGTGATGGCAGTAAATATGCACCACCTGGCGCCAACATACTTTGCGCACCGGAAATTGAGAATGGCACAACCCAGAATTGATTCTGAGAATTCACATTGCCCGTTTCCCTATCAGCAAGAGAGGGTAAAATGATAGTCATGTTCGGAACATAACTTTGCATATGTGAAAGCAGTACGTGAGATAAACTAGTAGTCTCGCCGGCTAACTGATATGCATGTTCGAGCCAATCTTGTTTAACCATAGATTGCAATGAGAGAGCCGAACTAACGGCAGTTTCTAATGTAGAAAACCCAAAGATAGTTCTTGAAACCTCTAATGCTTCCGCAATACCTATATGTTGTTTATAGATTAGTCGTTCACCGAACGATTCCAGCTGTGAACCGAATTGTTTGATACTCGCCTCCCCAGCCAAATTTAAAACACCGGCAATTCGACGCCGATCCCGTTCGTCATCAACAGATAAAATTCTGGAGTGCTGTACATTTCTGTCTATTCGATATGTAGCATGCCAATGCCATCGAGCCTGGGACTGAAGTCCAAAATCATAGACAAAAGCGGTATCAACAGCAGTACCCGGTGCCACAAATCCCATGAACGAATAAATGGACAACTTCGGATCGTTTGCTTGCAATCCACGGAAGTAATTTTCTAACTCCGTCATGAATTCTGAATCAGCTACTGCGTCTTCCCATGAACGCTCGTGCCAACTATTAGGCTTGGTGTCAGGCTTGCGCGAATCAATCCAATACACCATATGCTCGGCGGTAGGATGGTGCGGTCGGGTAGCCGGTACCTGAAATACCCGATGCTTCCCAGCAGCAAGTACAGGAGTACTGGTGGAAAGTACTGTATCTATACCGCCCTGTACGTTGGTTGCAGTAGGAACGGACACTTCACCTCTATATTTAATGGTAATAACGGGAATTTCCGGAAAGCCCATAGATAAAAGTGTATTTTAACAAAGTCCGCAAAAAATTAATAACATTGAATATGCTTTCGGTTATACTATTAAAGGAGGGCGCTATGAATATTCAAATCCGTTTAATTTATCTTTACCTTTTTGCTTTTGTCGGATTACTCGTTACGGTAGTTGGCTGTGTCCGATTGGTGGAACTTGGTTTGAAGGTATATATGTTCCCGGGTTCTGATACGTACGGCTACTTTACTCCGGCAACAATAACACCGGACGGAAAAACAACGGGAATTACCCACGAAGAACAACAAAGACTAGAGATGGAACAGAGAAAATATCAAACGGAAGAATCCCAAAGGCAACGTCAACGTGATGCTTCCGGTGCGATAGCTATGATAATGGTTGGGGTACCGCTCTATGTATATCATTGGCAGACAATACAAAAAGAGCACAACTCTCACAAATAGATTACCAGCTTCCACCACCGCCACCGCCACCGCCGCCACCGGAAAAACCGCCTGATGATCCGGAAGAAAATCCGCTGGAGGAAGATGTCGGGGTTGCAGACCGGTAAAACGTCGTAAAACTACTGTCTAGTGACCGAATAAATGCATACGACGTAAAATTGGTTTGTTGACCACGATACCAGTCGGGCTGTTTCATGTTCACATCCCGGAAACGGTCTGCCCAAATTTTTTCCACACCGAAGGCAACGGCGTACGGAAGTAATTTTTCAAAAAATAACTGATTCTTTGCCTGAAACGTCAAGAAATTATCCTGACTGCGCAAAAAATTCCTTAACGCTAAACCTATAGAAGCCTGCTGAGCTCCTAATAACGTTTTTTTGGGCATAGAGCGGCCGAATACAAACGCGATAATTGTAAGGAGTATATTGCCTGTCATAAAAGCCAATATTCCGAGAACGTAATATTTGACCCGCTGTTTTTCAGGATTCTGCGCAAAAAACCCATCCGTTACTACCTGTTCATATAATTTTTTATTCACGGCTAATACGGTCTTGGAAAAATCCGTTCCTTTAACAGGTATTACATCGCCTGTTGCAAAAATTCCATCTAGCAGTTCTTTTTCAAATGGTAATAGCACATCATTCTTTGGTATATCTTGTTTTTTTTCAAATGAAAATTGACTTTTTTCCGTCTCGAGAATCGTAATATACCCGCGACGGGCAAGATCAACTATCGTCGCCGAAATGTCGCGTAGATCTACTTGTTCATCAGTCAGTGCACCTGTTTCACCGGGAACAAGTGCCCGCCCTTTCTTATCCTGCGGCGGAGAAAACCAAGCGTGGGCTACTCCCATAGGTGGTTTTGGATCACGACCGTTTTTCCACCAAAGATATACAATATAACACGGCAGTATCAGATACCAGATTAATCCCCCTACGAGCAAAGCCACAAATATCAACATCCCAACCATCGCTCCTACAGGAGTATCAAAAAACTCCGTAACTTCCTGTGGTTCTAAGACAGTTACGACATCCCGCGGAAAGTTCACGGAAACCGTTAATCCCGAATATGAGTTCAAGTGACCGACAGAAGTAATGGACGTACCTGTTTCATTCACGCTTGTATTGCAATCGGAAGACGTGCTTCCTGCCTCACCTGTGTAACAATATGCCTGAACCATACCCATATTCACTTCGGGTGGAAACAATAAGGAAAATTGTATTTTTTCTATAGGAACGTTCCATTCGTTCCCAGTCACATTCCAATAAAACTCATCGTGGTCGGAAAAGTAAGTAATGGCACCGGATACCTGATAAGAAATTACGTATGTGTGGATTCCGGTAATCAAAAGATTAGGATCACCTATTTTTAATGTTAAATCTCTGGCGGTATTTGACCGCGTGTACATGTATGTCTTACCGGAATTATCTTCTACCGAAATATTATCAAAAGTTAAACGAAATTTTTTGCCTTCTTTGTTTACTTTGAGCGTAGGAATTGTACGGAAAATACCATGTCTTTCTTCATTTCCAAATGAATACGTAATTGTTTCAACAATATCTACCTTACCGTCTGTACGTACCTGTGCGTTTACCACGTAGTTCTCTATCTGCTCGGCATTGACAGGTCTAAGTGGTAATAAAAATCCGAATACAGCAATAGAAAGGCTAAAGAGTATTATTCGCCTGAACATAACATCTAATAGTACAATAAATTTCGCCTGTAACACGAGTAGTATACTCCTGTTAGTTATTTGACGAAAATACCCTGCTTCCGTATAGTAGTGAAGTATTTGTGTACGCTCATTTTTTGCAGTCAAACCATGATCTCACGACTAGAACGACGTTCCGGAAATTCTAAATCACAGTATCTTTTTTTCGCGGTAATCGGAATTTTTGTGATGATTATTGCCTTGGCTGGATTCCTCACGGTATCATCAAAACCCAAGATTATATCTCCACTACCGGAAGATTATTCTCCGGATGGCAGAAAGGCAGAATTACTGGCTAATAAAGAAAACCCAGAACAATTAAAAGAATTAGTTACCGCCGCAGTGGGAAACGATTGGCTAAACTATTCGGTACTGGTAGCAGACTTACACTCGGATTTTAGAATGGCGATAAATGATTCGGTCATTTATGAGGCTGCTTCCGTAAATAAAATTCCTATCCTAGCCGGTTTGTATGTAACAGCTCAACAAGACGATTCAATTCTGAAGCGGATTATTACTTTACAAAAAAAAGATATACAGGACTACGGTACGGGATCTTTACGATATAGCGAACCAGGTAGCACGTACTCCGTAAAAACACTTGCACAACTGATGATGAAACAAAGCGATAACACCGCTGCATTCGTTCTCGGCAACTATATTGTCGGGCTTGATAAACTCCAAGTACAAGTCGATGCCTGGGGATTAACACAAACGGACATTCAAAAGAATACCACCTCAAACCAGGATATGGAAATATTACTGCGAAAAATTTATGGCGGGAAAGTAGCTAATGCAGCATTTACGCAGGAGATGCTCTCGTTTATGAAAGAAACCGATTTCGAAGACAGACTTCCTGCATTACTCCCACCTGGAACGGTTGTCTATCATAAAATAGGATCAACGATCGGCGGAATTCACGACGTTGGGATTGTCGTTACACCTCAGCACGCCTATTATATCGGAATATTTACTGCAGATATCAAAGATGAACCCGCTACGATAAAAAAGATATCAGAAATTTCCAAACTTGTTTACGATTTCATGAACTGAGAGTCAGCTTTATCCGATGACACAAGAATCTGACGTTTTAATGCAATCTTTAACACCTCATCCATATGTTCCACAAAATGGAAATCCAGTTCATCTAGTACACTTTTAGGAATATCTTCCAGATCTTTTTTATTATTTTTAGGTAAAATAACCGATTTTATTCCTGCACGGTGTGCTGCAATAACTTTTTCCTTTACTCCACCGATTTCCATAATTCTTCCCCGTAATGTAATTTCGCCAGTCATGGCAACAGTCCGGCGGACAGGAATTCTGGTAAGTGCAGACACCAGAGCTGTAGTAATAGCCGCACCTGCAGATGGACCGTCTTTGGGTACAGCACCTTCAGGAACATGAACATGAATATCTATTTTCTGAAAGAACTTTTCTGACAAACCAAGCATTTTCCAGCGGCTGCGGACATATGACAATGCTGCCTGTCCGGATTCTTTCATAACATCCCCCAGCTGACCGGTTAATATTAAGCTTCCTTTTCCCGGCATAAGTGCAACTTCTATAAACAGAATATCTCCACCGGCTTCAGTCCAAGCCATTCCGGTAGACATACCGACCTCGTCTTTTTTCTCCGCCAAATAGGAAACGTATTTGTAAGGTCCTAAATATTCATGAAGGTCATCCGGTTTAATGGTAAACGTCCTTGCTTCCGTTTCCGGTAAGTCCGCAATTTTTCGTGCCACTTTGCGGTAAAGAGTTGCAACTTGTCGTTCCAAATTCCGGACACCAGCTTCCCTGGTGTATCTCCGAATCACTTCATGAAGTGATTCATCAGTTAAACTAACCGTTTTAACCGGGACACCATGAATCTCCCGCTGTTTTTCCATTAGGAAATCTTTGGCAATATGAAATTTTTCTTCCTCGGTATAGCCAGGGAACCTGATAACTTCCAGCCGATCACGCAGGGCTGGTGGTATAGTGTCCAACAGGTTACATGTGGTTATAAAGAATACATCAGACAAATCAAACGGAACATCAAGATAATGATCTGAGAACGCATAATTTTGTTCAGGATCTAATGCTTCGAGTAACGCTGCAGAAGGATCACCCCGGAAATCTGCTCCGACTTTGTCTATTTCGTCCAGCATAAATACCGGGTTATTGGTACCCCCTTGTTTCATTCCCTGGATAATCCTTCCCGGTAGGGCGCCGACATATGTCCGACGGTGACCACGAATTTCAGCTTCATCACGAATGCCACCCAGGGACATTTTGACGAATTTTCTGCCTAATGCTCTGGCAATGGATTTTCCAATAGATGTTTTTCCGACACCGGGAGGTCCAACAAAGCACAAAATAGTTGGGGAAGCTTTGCCACGGTGTTTTTCCTTTATACTTTCCGCGTTATCTTTACCTTTCTCATCTTTGTTACGCTTTGCATTTTCCTCTTTGCTTTCCCGGGCTTCCTGATTACGCCGTAGCTTCATAACTGCAAGATATTCAAGAATCCGTTCTTTCATTTTGGCTAAACCGTAATGATCCTGATTTAACACATCTTCAGCTTTCTGAATATCTACGGAATTCGGACTTGATTCAGACCAGGGTAATTCAATAAGCCAATCAAGGTAAGTTCGGACATATGAAGCTTCAGGATTATATTGAGACATTTGAACTAATCTGGCTAATTCTTTATCCGCTTTAATCCGGACTTCCGGTGGCATGCCGGCTTTTTTGATTTTATCTGCCAGTTCCTTAAACTCCTTGTTGTCGCCTTCTTCACCCAGCTCTTTTTCAATTGTTTTCATGCGTTCCCGTAACACTTGATCCCGCATGGATTTATCAAATTTTTCCTGTGTTTTATTCGCAATTTTTTTCTCCAACTCTAATATTTTTACTTCCCGAGCCAAATGAGCTACTTCACGCTCTAGCCGTTTCCGCACATTTTTTAACTCCAGCAGTTCCTGCCGCTCAGCCGGTTTTAGGTCTAAAATTCCTGCGACCTGGTACGAAAGCTCAAGTGAGCCTAAACCTGACATAATATTCATGAATGTCAGAAAATCCATCGATTTACCCAAATTTACTGCACGACGCAGATCACTAACTAAGTGATTTACTAATGCCTTTATTTCATCCGAGTCTTCTAATTCTTCCGTAAGCTGTACAGCACGAGCGATATAAAACGGATCCGAAACCTCATAGGAGGTTACTTCCACTTTGGAAACACCCCGTACCAATGCGTTTATCTCACCTTCGTTTTTCATCATTTGTACGATTTCTGCAATAGAACCGGTTGAATGCAAGTCAGAAGGAGACGGATCATTTACATTAGGATTCCGTTGCATAACAAGAATTACTTTTTTGCTGGATTTTTGCGCAGCTTCAATAGCAAGGACAGACCGTTGCCTCCCAAAGGTGAGAATCATCTCTGCGCCAGGGAAAACGATACCGTCCCGGATAGGTACAACCGGTAAGGTTTGTTCTGTTGGTTGTGAAAATTCTTGTTCAGTCATATTAGCACTCAAGTATACAAACTGCTAAAGACACCGTCAAGAGGTAATAAATTCGGGAGGTTAAATATAACAAAAAAATTAATAAAATTCACTTAATGCGGCATCCCAATCGGAAATTTCCAATGGTAATTCCCTTAAAATTTTATCCTGCAACGCCGGTTCACCATCTTCACTGGTGGGACGGTCTTCCTGATAAAAAATCCCCATCGGAATTTTATCACCCCATTCGTGCATTTTTTCAAATGCCGCAAATTTATTATCGGGTTTGTACTCTGAGTCGGATAACCGATACAACCGCTGCCTATACCACCCGTAGGTATGTACTTTATCAAACGTTACGCAAGGTTGCAATACATCTAAAACCGAAAAACCTTTGTGCTGAATAGCTTTCATCATCAACTCTTTCAGTCCTACTGCGTCTCCGGCAAAACCACGTGCGATAAACGTAGCGCCGGCGGTTAACGCCAAAGCCATGGGACTCATTGGCTCATCGACAACCCCTTCCGGTGTCGATTTTGTTTTAAATCCTTGTTTAGCCGTTGGTGCGGCCTGCCCGGTAGTCAATCCGTAGACTTGATTATCATGAATAATAACCGTGATATCAGGATTTCTTTTTGCGGCATGGATAAAATGATTACCGCCTTCCCCCAGGCAATCGCCGTCTCCACATACATTTATTACAGGCAGTTTATGATTTGCTAATTTTATTCCCTGCGCCACCGGAATGGATCGACCGTGCAGACCGGGAAATCCGTATGCATTCATCCAGTCATACATATTCCCATGACAACCAATACCATAACAGATAGCCGCACGATCCGGACCGACACCTAATCCGACAAGAGCTTGCTGTAAGGAAGTCCATATACCAAAATCACCACATCCGGGACACCATGTCGGTAAGCGACCGGTTTGAAATGATGCCATCGTTAGTGGTGGTGTATCTACCATATAAATTTCCCTTTCCTATACTGCCAAAACATGAGCAACAATATCTTCAGGGTAAAAAGGTCTTCCATCGAACTTTAATAGTTTTTCGCCTATTACGATTCCGGTATGTTCCCGAATCAGAGACACTAGCTGAGCGGTAGCATTATTCTCGACGGCTATAATTCTCCCTCCAGAACTGAGAGCAGCCATTGTCTGTTCCGACGGAAATGGGTAAAGCCATGAATAATGTACTACTTTTACTTTTTTACCTGCTGACCGTAATAATTTCGCTGCTTCCTGAACCGGACCTTTGGTTGATCCCCAACACACAAATGTAAGTTCTGCCCCGTCATCTGCCCAGACGGTCGGTGGTTTTATATCCCGCTTAATTGCATCAAATTTTTTAAGTCTCTTTTCCGCCATAGCTTTTCTGACTTCAGCTTTTTCCGTGGAATGACCCACTTCATCATGTTCGTATGAATTCGCGTAAAAGAATCCGTTTTTCATTCCGATCGCTGCCCGGGGAGAGATACCGTCCGCTGCCGAAAGATCATACCGTTTATAGGATCCGTCTGTGGGTAAATCCTCCTCACGCAATAATTTACCACGGTCTATAGTTACATCTTTCTTAAATACTGCTTCAGGAATACACCAATGGCTCTCATTCAGATATTTATCCGTAAGAATAATAACCGGAATTTGGTACCTATCAGCCAGATTAAAGGCTTGTACCGTTAGTTCATACGTTTCGGTAATGTCACCCGGAGCCAATACTATTTTAGGAAATTCACCATGACCAGCATGAATGGCAAACTGTAACTCTCCCTGCTCTGTCCATGTCGGCATACCGGTAGCTGGTCCAACCCGCATACCCAGGTCAATTACTAATGGAAGTTCAGTAATACCTGCCAAGGCAATACCTTCCACCATTAGTGCAAAACCACCGCCAGACGTTGCTACCATACTCCTTACACCCGCAGCAGACGCACCGATAGCCATATTTATTCCCGCTATTTCATCTTCAGGTTGCTTATATACAATACCAAATTGTTTCGCATGATCGGCCAAATAGGTAATAAGCGAGTTAATTGGTGTCATTGGGTAAATTGCAGCAAACTTAAGTCCTGCCCTTGCAGCCCCTACTCCTAACGCCTCGCTTGCGTTTAGTATTAGCTGTTTTTCCTTAGGCTCAACATGCCCGATATGCATTGATGTTTCCGTACTGAAATGCTCTTTGACATAATCATACCCTGCCTTAGCCATACCCACATTTGAGTCGATGATTTCCTGTTTCTTCTTTTTGAACTGATCATGAATTATTTGTTCGAGTACACTAAAATCAATTCCCAACAGGGCCACTGTAACGCCGAGCGATACGGTGTTCCGCATAACAGGATCACCAGCCCGTTCTTTAACGATTTGAGCAAGAGGTATAGAAAGAAGCGTAATCGGTTTACGAAAATCCCCGGTATTCCAAACATGGTCCTGTGGATCAAATACGACTAAAGCACTATCCGACAATTCTTCTTTATGGAGATCTACTGTTTCTTTATTGAGTGCCACCAGAATATGTACGTCTTTATTCATGGCCTCAAACTTATTTGTTGCAATACGGACGGTAACGAGATTATGACCTCCTCGGATAAGGGAGGGATACTCATTTGTAGAAAAAACATGGTAGCCCTTCCGGGAAAAAATCCGTGCCAGCATCAACCCGGATGACATAATTCCGAAACCCGCTTCACCACCTATTTTCCATGTAACACTATCTTTCATAAGAAATATCGTATCACACCTGAACCATAAATCTGTATACTACACTACCTGATATATTGTTTAAGTCGAAAATCCTTCCGCAATCATGCTCATGCAGCTACTAGTCACTACAACAAGGATCTTTATATCCGCATTCTGAACAGTGAGCATCCCGACCACCCGGCATACCGAAGAGATTATGACCGCATTGCGGACACGGTCTTAAGGCATATATCCTGGTACCTACAGCGGGAGTACTCCCAGGCAATTCGGTATTCCGGTCAGACAAATTTTTATGGGAAAACCTGTTTCCCATTCTCATCAGTTATATAAATTGCCATAACCGGACAGGCTTTGGCTGCTTCCAATAATGTTTCGTCCGATTCCTCCTCTGCGGAATCTAAAATAATCGCTTTTGCTTCATCGTCTAGTGCCCAGGCTTTGGGAGCGATAGCAATACACGTGGCTGCCCCAATGCACAGGTCACGGTCTATTCGCATAGTGAATTTTCTTATCTTCCGGAGCATACGGGGGTCTGACTGATCCATATCCATTTGTTATACACTATCCGGCTTTTTTCCTGCAAGCGCCGTATGAATATATAAAAGCACCGCCTTGTGAAGTACCTCCAATGCCAAAGTTCCGCATTTCGTCCGCGCTGGTGTGAGGGGTGTTCCGAGCAGTGAATATATGTCTTCAGTCGTAAGTGCCATAACACTTTCCAGACTCATCCCGGTAACATAGTCTGTTAATAACGAAGCACTAGCCTGACTAATGGCACACCCAACACCGGAAAATTTAACTTGATCAATACTATACGCACTCAGCGACAGTCCCTGACCGTGATGTTTCACCGTAATATCCATGGTTATTTTATCGCCGCAACTAACATTATCTTCCGATACTTTCGCATCAGGATGCTCTAGCTCTCCAAAATTATGGGGATTTTTATAATGATCCAGGATAAGTTCACGGTAAATATCCATACTAGCTAAAAACGTGTTTTACGTTCTCAAGTCCGGCTACTAAGGCATCTATATCCGAATGCGTTGTATATACGTAAACAGATGCTCTGGCGGTCGCGGGTACTCCCAGAAATTGATGCAGTGGCATAGCACAATGATTACCAGAACGAATACAGATATTGTCTTCATCCAATATTTGGGCAATATCATGAGGGTGACACCCTTGCAGGGTAAACGCCAATACTCCGCCTTTCTTTTCCATATCCGTAGGACCATATACCCATAGCCCTGATATACGCTGCAGTTGTGCTAAGGCATATGAAGTAATTTCTTTTTCATGCTCACGCACAGCGTTCATACCAAGAGCAGATAAATACTCTACCGCAGCACCCAGTCCGATGACACCAGCTATATGGGGAGTTCCTGCCTCAAATTTATGTGGCACTTCTTTAAAATACGTCTTGTCCCGCAATACCTCCCGGATCATTTCACCCCCAAACATAAATGGCTCCATTGCTTCGAGGAGTGACATTTTCGCCCAAAGTACTCCGACACCGGTAGGTCCTAACATTTTATGACTAGAAAACGCCACAAAATCAGCACCCCAATCGTGAACATCTACAGGCATATGCGGTACTGCCTGAGCCGCATCCACTAATACTAAACAATTCGGATTTATTGATTTCACCGCCTGTACAATCTGTTTCACCGGAGTGATCACTCCTAATACATTTGACACCGCGGTAAGTGCAACTAATCGGGTTTTTGAAGTTACTAGCCGTGGTAACTCCGTTAACGAGAGTTCACCGTCCATAGCAGCATCCCAAATACCGAATTTGACACCGTTCACACTTGCCCATTGTTGCCAGGGTACAAAGTTAGAATGATGCTCCAGAATTGTAGTTACTATCGAATCTCCTGGTTTTACATTCGCTCTGGCCCAACTGTAGAGCACCAAATTTATGGATTCTGTTGTGTTCCTGGTAAATACAATCTCCTGGCTACTGGGAGCAGCGATAAACTCTCCCACCAGATCCCTTGCCTGCTCATATGCGGCAGTGGCTTCTTCCGATAAGGTGTATATTCCCCTGAATATATTTGCTGTGAAATCAGTATAGTAGGCTCTTTCGGCTTCTACGACAGATAATGGTTTTAATGAGGTAGCTGTCGAATCAAGATATACAACCGGCTTATCGTGAATTTTGCGTGACAATACGGGAAACTGAGGTTTTATTTTGACTGCGTCAAAGGATTTTTTCATACGGTACTTATAGTACTATATCCGTACCATAAGTGTATCGCCTTCGACTTTAACTTCATACGAGGTGACATTTTGAGTTGCCGGAAGGGAAAGGACGTGTCCGTTTGTAGCGTCAAACTGGGCGCCGTGACAACCACAAATGATTGTCGCACCGTCAAGAAAACCTTCCGATCCTAAGGAACAATTATCATGGGAACATCTATCAGCTACGGCAAAAAACTCATTCCCCACCCGGGCAATAGCTATAGCGTTACCGGAGATCGTCACGGTCTTCATGGCTCCGTCTTCTAATTCACGTAGTAATAATGCTGCTACATATTCTGCCATATACGTTTTCGCACCACTTCGGCAATTTGGGTGTCCGGTATTTTTTGCAAAACCGATTCAAAAAAACCATCGATAATTAATTGTTTTGCCATTTGCTCACCAACACCTCTACTCGCAAGATAAAACAGTTGGTCCGGATCGAGTGTGCCAATAGTTGCACCATGGGTACACCGTACATCGTTTGCCAATATTTCCAAGGCCGGCCGGCTTACGGTTTTTGTTTCATTTGAAAGTAATAAATTTTCATTTCTCTGATACGCATCAGTTCGCTGTGCGATCGGATCCACCCGTATTGCTCCATCATACGTAATTTGTGCTGTATCTTTTAAAACGCATCTTACCAACAAATTACTTCCGGTATTGGGAGCCGAATGATGTTGTATCGTATGAAGTGCAATAGTCTGACTTCCGGTATTTAACAACAATCCGTAAATATTTGCATGGGCACCGGAATCGGCTAATTTAACGACTATCTTCCCTTCAGCATTTTCGGAGCTACTGGCAGTAATCACCACTGTTAGCTGAGCATCCTTTCCCACGAGATATTCAATTGCTGCATCTGAACCTGAAATATCAAATAATTTTGTCTGATTAGTGTTTTCTTCAATAAAAAATTGCTTCATACGCTTATCCGACTGAACCTTCCATCTGCAATTGGATCAATCTATTCATTTCCACGGCGTACTCCAACGGCAATTCTTTTACTATTGGTTCAATAAAGCCGTTCACTATCATTGACTGAGCCTGACCCTCCGGAATACCACGGCTTTGCAGATAGAACATTTGTTCATCTCCTATTTTCGACACCGTTGCTTCATGTTCTATTTGCACTTGTTGTTCCATTATTTTCATATCCGGATAAGTATCAGACCGTGATGCCTCATCTAAAAGCAATGCATCACAAACGACCTTACTTTTAACATTTGTTGCTCCGGGGTTAACCTGAACTAATCCCCGATACGATGTTCTACCCCCACCCTTACTAATGGATTTCGAAATAATCTGGGATGTCGTTTCCGGTGCTGCATGAATCGCTTTACCACCCGCATCCTGATGCTGACCGGATCCTGCATAGGCTATAGAGAGAACTTCTCCACGGGCTTTTCTTCCCATGAGGTATACACTTGGGTATTTCATGGTTACTTTACTTCCTAAATTGCCGTCTACCCATTCCATAGTGCCTTCTTCCTCTACGCGGGTTCGCTTGGTAACGAGATTGTATACATTCGTGCTCCAATTCTGAATTGTGGTATACCTTACGCGTGCACCTTTTTTTACGATTATTTCCACAACGGCGCTATGGAGAGAATCCGTAGTGTAGATAGGGGCAGTACAACCCTCAACATAGTGCACGTAACTGCCTTCTTCAGCAATAATAAGCGTTCGTTCAAACTGCCCCATATTCGCTGCATTTATCCGGAAGTATGCCTGCAACGGCAGTTCAACATGCACACCTGCCGGAACATAGACAAATGAACCTCCAGACCAGGTAGCGGAATTAAGCGCCGCGAACTTATTATCCATCGGAGGAATAACGGTGCCGAAATATTGCTTAACCAACTCGGGGTATTCACGCAACCCGGAATCCATATCCAGGAATATTACTCCCTGTTTTTGCAGCAGTGCATTAATACTTTTATATACCACTTCAGATTCGTATTGCGCACTAACCCCAGCTAAATACTTTTTCTCAGCTTCCGGAATTCCGATTTTGTCATACGTATCTTTAATCTCCGGGGGTAAATCATCCCAGGAATTTACTTTATTGCTTGTCGGTTTAATATAATAATAAATATCCGAAAAATTTATCCCCGATAAATCCGCACCCCAGGGGGGAAGTTGTTTTTTCTCAAAAATTTTTAAACTTTGTAGCCTGAATTTCTGCATCCACTCGGGTTCGCCTTTGTGCCAGCTAATATTTTTTACAACTTCTGCATCCAATCCCTTGGCGGATTTATAAACATAATGTTCCGGCTTACTGAAGCCGTATTTGTATGTATTATCAATTGGATCCGGTTGATTCATAGAACTTATCCTTCTAAATACTTTTTGTATCCTTGTTCTTCAATCCGTTGCGCCAGAGATGCATCACCGGTATCTACCATTTTGCCCTTTACCAATACATGAATAACATCCGGTTTTACGTATTTAAGAATACGCTGATAATGCGTAATAACCAGTACTCCCGTGCCTTCCTGTTTTAATCGCTCCATTCCTTCCGCCACAATTTTTAATGCATCCACATCAAGACCGGTATCAATCTCGTCAAAAATCGCAAACTTCGGTTGAAGCACCAGCGCCTGTAACATTTCTATTTTCTTTTTTTCACCACCGGAAAATCCGTCATGAATCCCCCGCGTAAAAAAAGTTTCATCGATTCGCAGCAATGATCCTAACTCTTTTAACCTGGATGTAAACTGCGCCAATGTTATTCCTCCAGCCTGCCAACGGCGGGCAAGAAGCGGATTCTGCACTTCACTTTTTTTAGCAGCGGAAGTATCCGCATGTATTTGCTGATACGCCGTCCGCAGTAAATTCACTACGTTTACTCCTGGGATGGCAATAGGAGACTGGAACGCCAAAAAGACACCGTGTTTAGCCCGATCTTCGGGCGGCAATTCCAACAGGTTCACACCGTTTAACCATATTCCAGATTTTTTTCCCGTCTCAATCTGATAAGCAGGGTGTCCCATAAGTGAATACGCCAGGGTAGACTTACCGCTCCCGTTTGGACCCATAACAGCATGAACTTCACCGGGAGGAATCTGCAGGGAAATACCTTTAAGTATTTCTTTACCTTCCACGGAAACAACCAAGTGCTTAATATCCAACGCGAGCGAACTTTTTGAAGTCTGTTTCATACATATGCTCCTTTACTACTCGTGGCATGCGATCGAGGTTACGTTGGTTGATTGTAATAGATATTACAATCAATCTTCAAGACAGTAGCTACAGTCGGTTGGACACCTGATCATTTTTGCCCATAAATATTTCCGACTCACCCTGCATACGCAGTATATAGAATTCCTGCTGCACAAGTGGTTGCGGTTCAATTGACAGAAACTTATCTACGTCGGCAGCCTGAGAAACATGGGCGTGCAAAGCCTTTAATTTTACCGATGCGTAACGTTTGGTATCGATTACTGTGGTAATTCGTTTATCTTCTACACCAACCCAAGGTTTACCGAAACTTAAACCGGGAATAACCTTTTTTTGACGTAAATACGTCGCCACGCTTTCAGGCATACAGGCGTAATATAACTTAGGTTCTGACGTTACTGCTTCAGACTCCGCAAACGATAATTGATCATAACGGGCGGGATCACGGGCACCTGGAGCCTTAGGATGGGCCACTTCATACGCATACTTCTGGAATACGTACGTCGTCGCTAAAGTAGTTTTACTGTGATCCGGATGGTTGGAAATACCATTCGGTTCAAATGTAATGACAACATCAGGCTTCAGTTCATGCATACTCTGGTATATTTTGTCTTCCAATTCACCGGGATTGAGGGCAGACAGTTTATGATCGCGATAATCTAAAAACGTAACTGAAGCAATTCCCAAAATTTCCATGGCAGTTTCCATTTCTTTTGTACGGATTTCGGACAATTCCCGTTTAGAAATATCACCATAGATACCTGTTTGTCCTGCTTCGCCTCTGGTAACACATACCAGATCAACCTGCCAACCCGCTTTTACGTACTTAGCAATAGTACCGGCGGACGTAAAAGATTCATCATCAGGATGTGCAAATACACAAAGAAGTTTTCGCATGTTGGTATTATAGCCGCTCAGGAGGCGAAACACTACCGCGGTTTATGCTTTTGGACTGTAATGATCACGTAGCCACCGCCACACCCCATACACGCTGGCTAAACCAAACGAAATATATACGATTTGAGCAAGCATCGGAGCATAGGAAAAAACCGTTCCGACCAGATTTATATCAAATACACCATAAATCGCCCAGATTAAACCGGAAATAAGTAATAGACCTGTAGCAATACGATCAATTTCTTTCCGACGCATAATAAAACCTATCTGTCTTTATCCGTTTATATCATATCACGATAAGATAAAATTCCGGACCACCGCATCTATTAATATCCCCATTTTTCAAGTAATTTCCTGATCTCAATAATTCCGGATACTAACCGTGGACCAGGCCTATTTATTAGCGAATCGTCTATTGTGCCTATCTTATTTTGTTTTACTGCACTGAGTTGATTCCATCGCGGTCGTTGACGTATAAACTCCCCAGGTTCACGAACTCCGGCGCCGCACCAATGACAAATAATAATATCAGGATTGATTGTTTGAAGTTGCTCCCAGGCGTATTCGTAACTCGGTTCACCTTTATGGCTCAGTACGGGAATTCCCCCGGCAATTTCCACCATTTCGGGAACCCAGTTTCCGGCAACCATGGGAGGATTTGACCATTCTTCCATATAGACCGTACATTTCCGAATCCGGGATTCCGCCTGAAGTGTTTCCAAATTCCGCTGTAGTGTACGAACAAGACGTTCTGCACGGGCACGAACATGAATGGCACTGCCTATCTGAAGAATGGAAGCCAATACATCCTGAAGCGTAAACGGTGATACATGTATTACTTTCCCGGGACCTGTCCACTGACGTAGTCCCTGGGGTAAATAGTAAGACGTAAATATTAGTTCCGGTTCTAGTTCATATAATTTAGGAATACTGGCAGTGGTCCATCCACCCATTTTTGGTAACAGCTTTACGCTGGGTGGAAAATCACAAAACGAGCTTACGGCAACGAGTTGATCTGCACAACCTAACTCACTAATTATTTCCGTAGTTGCGGGAGCAAGAGAAACAAGTCTCATAGACAACCGATTTGTGTCGGATCTTTACGCATTTACCACAACCGTAGAATGGGGAGTGCTACGTTTCTGACAGGCACCGCCACAACTACACGCTGCTGTATCAGAATCTGAAAAAAATTCAGACATAAATAATATATACATTAACCAACCAATATAGGAAAAGAATGACATTGCCCCTGCCCATATAAGGAAGGCATCATCTTCTTTTTCCATCTGATCCGCCGCCCTGTCAGAACTCCATACGTTTACTTTTTCCTTAAGCGAATCCTGCAAAGACTTTCTCAGAAGTATAAAAGCAGTTTCGGAACCTACCAGTCGTGTCTCTTCCGCCCGTCGGTCTACAATAATATGGTAACTTTTACCTCGTTCGTAACGGACAAATACGGCAACTTTTAATGCTTTATCGGACTGCTCCTGTACTACCGGAGAAAATCCTCCTTTGTTTAAAAACTGTTCAACTACAGCATCTGCCTGAGGGGCAACTACAACCTCCACTCGGGCATGAGATTCGGAAGATGCTTCCATATGCAAAGGTGTTTCCGCGACAGAAATGAACGGATCAACCGTTTCGCTATTTAGTTCAGATTCGCTGAAATTGGCAACGATATCGTCTTCTCCGACTATGTCATGCGTTTCTGAATCCAAAGATATTGCAGCGGGTTCTACGAAAATTTGAGCTGTGGCGGAAGTTTCGATCGCCGTAGCAATACTCCCTACAAATTGCCATAATGCTTCGCGAGCCTTCAAATGTGTTTCCACCACCTGGGTTAATTGCACCTGAGAATCTGATTGATCTGACGTATCTACCGTTTTATCAGTAGATTCTGCTTCGGGATACGTTTCAGTTTCGACTTGGCTTTTCCCTTCCGTACTTATCTGTTCTGTTATAACTGTAGCTTGTTCAGAGAATTCGATGGTATCTGTTCCTTTCGATGGTTGATCATTAGTACCAGGAGTACGAATAATTTCCGAATGATCCGGAATATTCGTTACTGTCGTAATCGTAACTTCTGGTACAAGATGCACGGTAGCTAACGGCTCCGTTTTATCTTCGCTCGATATGGCATCGACAGGTTGAACCTTTGCAATACCCTGTAGCTCAGGCTTAACCGTAATCGGTCTCAAT
This sequence comes from uncultured Gammaproteobacteria bacterium, assembly GCA_964629685.1. Taxonomy (GTDB): domain Bacteria; phylum Patescibacteriota; class Microgenomatia; order UBA10105; family UBA927; genus CAZVTT01. The sequence goes on along the minus strand of CAZVTT010000001.1, from coordinate 572,994 downwards.
TCCCAATCATTTGCGGATTCCCCGGTTTCCGGTACTATTTGCGTAAATGATTCGGAAGGAACAGTGGTTATAAATTCGCCAACTTCACCTGTCTGTTGTCCTACCGGAAAAATCCGATCTTGTACCCTAATTGTTTGAGCTTCAAGAGGAAATGCATTCGTCCCGGTTTCTTCCGATACTTCTGCCACAATCGGAATATTGCGCTCCGATAAAACGTATGGATTCCCTATCTCGGGAACCGGAAGTTCACCGACGACAAGTGCCGACCCGGATATTGATGGCGATTCAATCTGTATTCCGGTGTGTTCCGAAACCCGCTTCTCAGACACAGAATTTTCCGGAATTGGTGCTGATACGGCAGCGGTTTCAGTGTACGTATGTACAACATTCTGAGCGAGTGGAGACACCGGTTCAACTGATTCCGTATACGTAATCACCGGGCTCATTTCTTCAATCGTTTCCGCACTAACCTGTATATGCGTATATTGCCGGCTATGACGATGTTCACGCGGTTGCGTAGGAACTTGCGGCAATACCTGAGTTTCAATTTCTGGTTGTTTTACAATCACAGGTTCTGTTTGCATCGGTTCTGCAGCTGCAATCGTTTCTCGCACCTTGACCAATTCCGTTTCCGCTGTCAGATCTGTTACCGTTAAATCGATTTCACCATTACTCCGTAATGTTCCCTTAAAATGCTTTATTCCTTTCTGAAAATCAAACTGTGCTTCTTCTCCCAGTTTCTCATGATTCCATGTTCTTACTTTCATCCCAAAACCATTCCCGATAATATATGCCCTCATCGCATCCGGGATAGTATCATCAATTTCAAAAACATTACCTTTAAAGGTCATACTATCACCGCAGAAATCACAATCCCCACACCGTATTCCGCAGGCAGATCCTTCAGGAAGATTTGGTTTGATTTGATTTACCTCCTGTGCGAGTAGCTGATGTCCGGTATCCTCAAGTCCCGGAACAGACATACCCTGGTGCCCGGCTATAAGCGCAGCGGATTCATCCGTAGTACTTACTTCGGGAATTTCATCATGTATCGGTCTTGGTTCTGGTTCAGGTATTCCTGACATATTTTCAGATATTGCGTTCAAGTATAGCCACGAATCTGGTACAGTGAGGATGCAAACAAGAATACGTGCGGGAGTTCACGCTGTATTCAAACTCTCCCGTTACGGAAAAAACAGTGTCATGATGGGTTTATTTTGCTTTGTCGGACTATTCATGTCAAGAAGAAATTTCTACTTCTACTTACCTGATTTTCCTGAAAATAGCTGTTTAATTAACGTAAATGCACGCTCAACGTCTTCCTCGGGCAACACAATTGTTAACTCCGAATAGGTAGATACCACTTCCGCGATACTAAGACCTGCCCAGGCTAATGTTTTTAAAACGGTGTAATATACGCCGGGCTGTTCCACAATATCACTGGGGAATTTAATGGTAATTGACGAGAGCTTATCTATTCTTGAGATAATTCTTTCAGTTTCATACAAGTTCAACACGTACTCCCGCACGGATCTATTACCAATAATTGTCGTTTCAAATACACCGTGCGTAATAGTGGCAAAATTGCTATGCCCCTTACTGGCTTTACCAAGCAGTTTTTGCTGTTTTTCTATCAGTGTCGGCGAATTTTCCACGGTTATCTCAAATAGATTAGACCGGACAATCAACTCAGGAGAAGCAGAAAACGCCTTCATTAATCTATGACTATGCACTCCGTCACGGACGGTTAAACGCTTTAAAGCCATAATTACCGAAGCCACCGTAACATCTTTCATGGTACGATTTTCCACTTCAGTGTGAATTTTCCGGGCAATTCCCGACAAATTCGCAATATCTTCACGAATCACTTCTTCTAAAAACGGTGACTCATGAATAATGTCTTCAGTAGCCTGTGTGATTGACTTCATGTTAATATTTTAACACTTTTATTTATTTTTTGTCAATTAATTAGTTTTTTTTGACTTCCTGGTGTCTATCGGAAATAATCCCTGCATATGAAAAGTAATTGTCCTATCTGTGACGGGGAAGTGGCATTAGCTGCCAATGTTGAAGTATCGGAAATTATCAGCTGTGCTGAATGTCAAACACGCTTGGTAATATCCGGTATCACCGGCGGATCCGCTGTCCTTTCACAGGCACCGGCTATAGAAGAAGATTGGGGTGAATAACAATATGACGACCATCGGTCTTCTCCATTCCACTATCCGTGGGGATGAAAAATTAATTCTCGACGCGGCAAAACAGCGCGGAGTATCCGTGAAGTTAATGGATATCCGCACTATGATTTTTGACCCTAGTTATCCGGTTACGGGAATTCATGTTGCACTTGAACGGTCAGTATCTACGGTTAAAGGTGATTATGCCATCAGATATTTTGAATCTCTCGGGATTCCGGTCATTAACCCTTCATCTGTGGCCACCGTCTGTGAAGACAAATTCGTAACCTCACTTGTATTGCGCAAACATAACGTCCTGACGCCTGATTTTGCCATGGTATTCACCCTGGAAGAAGCCATTACAGCAATAGAACGCATGGGAGGATTTCCCATTGTGTTAAAACCAGCTCTGGGATCATGGGGTAGAATGCTCGCCAAAGTAAACGATCGGGAAGCCCTTGAAGCGCTAATAGAACACAAAGACACGCTCGGATCTCCACAACAGAAAGCCTATTACCTGCAGGCTTATATCCGCAAACCCGGTAGAGATATCCGTGCATTTGTCATTAACGGAAAAACAATTTGTGCCATATACCGGGATTCGGAACATTGGATTACCAATACAGCCCGAGGTGGTGTAGCCAGTAATTGTCCCGTAACGAAAGAGCTTTCCGAAATTTGCAGCAAAGCATCCCGAGCCGTGGGCGGCGGTATTTTGGCAATGGATGTATTTGAAACGGATAAGGGATTAAGTATTAATGAAATAAATCACACCATGGAATTTAAAAATTCGGAAGCCCCTACCGGAGTCAGCATTTCAGGTGCGATTGTAGATTACTGTATTACTCAGGCCAAATAAAAAATTTATATGAAAACCGTTTCCATACTTGGGGGTTCCGGTTACGCAGGCGGGGAAATAATCCGCTTACTTATCCAACACCCCGAAGTTACCATTGCAGAAGTTACATCCAGACAGTTCGCCGGCAAACCGCTATCGAGTGTTCATCCGAACCTGCGAAAAATCACCCAGCTTAATTTTATTCATCCCGATAAATTGGCACCATGCGATATGCTCTTTGTGGCGCTCCCCAACGGACAATCTATGCATATTATGCCGGAACTGCAAAAAAAAGCCGGAATGATTATAGATTTAGGGGCAGATTTTCGTTTACATAATGCTGATATTTTTACTTCGTGGTATCACGAACCACATACAGCACCGGACCTTCTTCCCAAATTTGTCTACGGTATAGCCGAACTGCATCGGGAACAAATAAAAAACGCTAAATACGTTTCCTGTGGGGGGTGTGAAGCTACGGTATCAATCTTATCGTTATATCCCTTAATACAGCACAACTTACTGGAGAATTCGGTAATTATTGACGCTAAAATGAGCAGTTCACAAGGTGGAATGCATTTTTCGCTTGCATCTCATCATCCCGAACGATCCGGTTCAGTACGCTCATATATGCCAACCGGTCACAGACATACGGCTGAAATTCGTCAGGAATTACAGTTACCGGATAATTTTGCCGTAGGTATTTCAGCTACTGCTTTGGACATGGTACGCGGACTACTGGTCACCATTCATGCAGTTCCCAAATCCGGTGTTACGGAAAAAGATATTTGGAAAGCATACCGCGAATATTACGGAAAAGAACCGTTTATCAGAATAGTCAAAGAACAACAGGGTATCTACCGCTATCCGGAACCAAAAATTCTGGCTGGTACTAATTTTTGTGATATAGGTTTTGAACTTGATTCAAAAATGCAACGTTTAGTCATTATTGCGGCCATAGATAATTTAGTAAAAGGCACAGCCGGTCAGGCAGTACAAGCAATGAATTTAATGTGCGGCTTTCCGGAACAAACAGGACTCACATTTCCGGGACTACACCCGGTATAATATGCCACAGAAATTTACTACTAGATTTAAAGGAGTTATAGATACTACACTTCGGGATGGTCAACAATCACCGTTACTTTTCGATTCCCAAAAATACCGTTTTACGCTTGAAGATAAAAAATCATTGGTAAACGGACTTATCCAACTTGGCGTTCGGCACCTCGAGTTATTCTCCCCCATCGTGGGCAAAGCGGAAGGAAAAGATTTTTTAGCGCTAAAGCAATATATCCGTACTATCCAGCGCGATCATGTAACGTTACTCGCACACGTCCGATGTGATGAGCGGGATATAGAACAGGCATTAGCAGCAGGTTTTGACGGTTTAAACATATACATTGGAATTCATAAACGGGCCCAACAGAATAGTCATGGCCTTTCTTTTACTGAAGTTTTGGCCAAAACCCAACAGCTCTTAAAAAAAATCCGGGAAAATAATCCCAAACTCTATATAAGATTCTCCGTAGAAGATTTTTTCCGTACACCAATTGACCATGTGTTTCGCGTCTATGACATGGCGCAGGACTACGTACAGACATTCGGAATGCCGGATACCGTTGGAACGGCTACACCAAGACAGGTAACTGAACGGGTTACCGCACTCGCAACACGATATCCGAATCATGACATTGAATGTCATTTCCATAACGACCGTGGTTACGCACTCATAAATTCTGTAACGGCAGTATTATCCGGAGCATCGTATATAGATACCTCTATTTGGGGACTCGCCGAACGATCAGGAATTACTTCACTTACCGGATTACTCTTTAACTTGTTCCACGAGGATCCTGATTATTGCAAAACGTTCAATCTGTTACTCTGTTACCCCATAAACGTATTAATGGGTTCTATTCTGAACTTACATGTTCCGGCCATGGAACCGGTATCACTTACAAACAGAACTCATACTGCCGGCGTACACCAAAAAGCAGTTTTAAATGATACCAGTGTATATGAAGCACATGATCTGTCTAATTTTGGCATTACCAAGCATGAATTGTTACTCGGTCCACTATCCGGTTGGAATCTCATTTATTACTACCTGCGGGAAGTAAAATATTATGATGTAGACCCTGGGCAGGCTAAAGTAATCGCACAGGAATTTAAAAGTCAAACCGAAAAGATTAACAGACTCTATACACCCGACGCACTGCTATCGGAAGTGGTGTCGCGTCATAATATACCTCCTATAGTTTCCCAACCACAATTTTTAGAACAACGTTTAGAACACCTACCGTAATATGAAGCAAACCATCGCCGAAAAAATATTCTCCAAACATACCGGTAAGAAAGTTTACGCCGGTGACTTTGTCGTGGCAGACCTCGATTTGGTAATGGCTCATGACACGACTTGCGCTTGGGCTATTGAACCTTTTTATCAAATTGCCAAAAAAGTCTGGAATAAAGATAAAATATTCATTCCGTTCGATCATGCATTTCCGGCACCGAACGTACAAATGGCTGGTTTACAGGCAAAAATTCGGGCATTTGCAAAAGAACAAGGAATTCCCATTACCGTTGACGGCGTGTGTCATCAGCTTTTAAGTGAACGGTACATTAATCCAGGATTTTTAGTTTTAGGAGCAGACTCTCATACCCCTACAGGGGGAGGATTAGGTGCACTCACCATTGGTGTCGGTTCTACGGACGCGGCCATTGCCATGGCTAGCGGTAAAGCCTGGTTTAAAGTTCCGGCAACAATCAGGATAAATATTAACGGAACGTTAGCTCCGGGAGTATTTTCGAAAGATGTTGTGTTGATGGTAGCACAAAAATTAGGACCGGAAGGCGGAAACTATCGCGTATTGGAATATGGCGGCGATACCGTAAATTCTTTTTCGGTTCCGGCAAGATTAACGTTAACCAATATGTCCGCGGAAATGGGAGCAAAAGCGGCAATTGTGGCACCTGACGATCAAACAAGACACTATCTGAACCAAAATAACCGACCTTTCGCATTTGACGCACAAGAACTCTCCAGTGACAAAAATGCCGCCTATGCGGATGTATTGTCATATACCGTTGACTCACTGGAACCACTTATTGCGGAACCACCCGATATCGACAAGGTCACCACAGTAAGAGCTGTAGAAAAACGCCGGATTCATGTGGATCAGGTATTTATCGGATCATGTACGAATTGTCGGATAGAAGATTTAGACGTGGTATATGCTATGTGGCAAGGGCAGAAGTTAGCAGGAGATACCCGGGTAATCATCACACCGGCTTCAAAACTCGTCTACATGCAAGCTCTGAAAAAAGGATACGTAGAATTCTTTACAAAAATCGGCGCCATTCTGACGACGCCGGGATGCGGACCATGCCTGGGCAGACATGGCGGAGTTCTGTTCGATAACGAAGTGTGTGTTTCCACCTCAAACAGAAACTTTACCGGCAGGATGGGGAGTGCCAAAGCATTCATCTACCTTGCCAGCCCTGCTACGGCAGCGGCAACAGCTATAAACGGATATATTACTGACCCGCGGCATTTTCTGAATTAATACTATGAATTGGATATTTGGGGATAACATTAATACTGATCTGATTACACCTGGCAGGTTTAATATAACGACTGATCCCAAGGAATTAGCCAAAATTGCATTCATCGAACATTGTCCGGAATTTTCAAAAAATGTTACGCCCGGAGACTTCGTTATTGGAGGAAAAAACTTTGGGTGCGGCTCTTCACGGGAAACGGCAGTAACTGCACTTGCCTACTCCGGTATCACTGCGGTAATCGCACCGTCGTTCGCCAGAATATTTTACCGCAATTGCTTAAACCAGGGTTTACTGGCCGTAGTTGCTGATACTTCAGGCATCTCAGCGCACGATAAACTTGAGCTCCTATTCGACGTTCAAAAAATTAAAAATAGCACTAAAAAGAAAACGATTGCTGCTTCTATGCCGACTATTATGCTTAAGCTGCATGAAGAGGGCGGTATTATTTCCCATATTCAGAAATACGGGTTAGATTCCATCGGAATATTATTTTCATAAACGCACTATGATCAAAACAAAACTTAGCAATATCCCGCTGCTTTGTATTATCGGTGGAGACGGTATTGGTCCGGAAGTTATCAGGGAGGTGCTGCGGGTTTTCCGGGCAGTTAAATTTTCTCACGATATAATTGAAGCGGAAGCCGGGTATGCTGCCTATCAGAAATACGGATCCCCCCTCCCGGAATCAACCATTGATACCTGTAAAAAAGCCGATGCGATATTATTTGGTGCCGTTACTTCTCCACCAAACATCGCGGGATATTTTAGTCCCATTGTCCGCATCCGCAAAGAGTTGGATCTGTTTGCAAATCTGCGTCCATTCCGGTCTCTCCCCATTCCTGAATCCAGGAGAAACGTTGATATCCTCCTGGTACGGGAAAATACAGAAGACCTGTATACGGGTGTAGAACATGAAATTCCCGATGGATACTCGGCAGAACGAATAATTACCAAAACAGCCAGTAGCCGGATCGTAACGTACGCATTTGAGACTGCCAGGTTATTAGGGAGGAAAAAAGTAACAGCAATACATAAAGCCAACGTCTTACGGTTAAGTGATGGTCTCTTCCTTTCAGAAGCCCGAGCAGTAGCGGAACAGTATCCGGATATTCTGTTTGAAGATATGCTCGTTGATGCCTGTGCACTGCAACTTGTTCGTAAACCTGAAGTATTCGATGTACTTGTAACCACAAACATGTTCGGAGATATCCTTTCCGACGAAGCGGCTGGTTTAGTCGGAGGACTAGGTGTCGCGGCTTCGGCGAATATCGGGCAAAAATTTGCGCTCTTTGAACCTGTTCATGGTTCTGCTCCAAAGTATACCGGTTTAAATATTGCCAATCCGACCGCTGCCATTCTGGCAGGGTGTTTACTGCTGGACTATCTTAAACAACAAAAAATTGCAGACGCCATCAGAAAAGCATTGATAGATACAATTAAGTCAGAAATACTTACTCAGGATTTAAACGGAACCGTGGGAACACGTGAATTTACAGATGCAGTGATTGCAGCAATACATCTATGATTATAATTAAAGCAGGAGGCGGAATACACATTAATTGGGACTACATCGCGGAAGATGTGGCCGAACTGGTAAAGAAAGAACCCCTGATACTGGTACATGGTGCAGGGGCAATCCGGGATGAAATTGCAGTAAAGTTACAGGCCCCCACCAGAACAATCACCTCTCCTTCAGGAATAAGCAGTGTATATACCGATAAACAGGCATTGGATATATTTTTAATGGTCTACGCCGGACTTGTAAATAAAACGATCGTGGCGAAACTGCAAGCTCATACCGTAAATGCTGTAGGCCTCTGCGGTGTTGACGGACGATTGTGGGAAGCAAAACATAAACCGGATGTATTAATTCAGGACGGTACCAAAACGAAATTACTTACGGGAAACCTTACAGGGAGAGTGGAACACGTAAATACGGAACTGATTCAGTTACTTATTTCCGGAGGCTACACACCGGTAATTGCACCTCCCGCAATTACGCCAGCCTGTGCAATTGTAAATACGGACAATGACTGGGCGGTAGCAGTTATGGCAGGGCACATGCACGTAGAATCCGTTGTTTATCTCTTTGAAGCCCCGGGGCTACTCCGGGACGTTTCGGATCCTACCAGCATTATTCCGCATATTCCCAAAGAAGATTTGGATAATTATCTGACATTTGCTCAGGGACGTATGAAAAAGAAAATATTAGGTGCAAAAAAAGCCTTAGAGATGGGAGTTAAAACTATTTATTGGGGAGATGGACGCGTACCGCATCCGATTGAACAAGCCCTCAAGGGAGCCGGTACCGTAATTTCTTAACTATGGATGAATTTTTACCTATTCAACAACATTTTACCGTACCGGTCTATGTAAACAGGGGCGTCAGCTTTATCCGGGGTGAAGGTATGTATCTCTATGATACTGAAGGTACCCGTTATCTTGATTTAATGAGCAATTATGGCGTTTCCATACTTGGACATTCTCATCCTGACTTGATGCGGGCGCTTACTCAGCAGTTATCACGACTGGTAACCCTCCACGGCAGCTTTGGAAACGATAGTCGGGCAAATGCAGCTAAAATGCTCATTAAACGCTGCGGATCCGGACTAAAGCAAGTGTATTTTTCCAATTCAGGCGCTGAAGCCATAGAAGCAGCACTCAAATTTGCCGTATTAGCCAGCGGTAAAAAACGTTTTATCGTTGCCGAACACGGCTATCACGGGAAAACTTTAGGAGCACTCTCCGCAACGAGTGGCGAGAAATATTCCGCGCCGTTTACGCCTTTGCTGTGGCAATTTGATCGAATACCCTTTGGAAACATTACGTCTTTATCAGAAACAATATCTCCGGAAACAGCAGCGGTTATTTTAGAACCGGTCCAGGGAGAAGGCGGAATTTATCCTCCTCCGGCGGAATACTTGCAAGCCGTTCGCGAGCTTTGTACCAAAAACGGAATTCTTTTAATAATTGACGAAATACAAACAGGCTGCGGCAGAACCGGAACATTTTTGGCAATACAACAACATAATGTTAATCCCGATATTCTGTGTCTAGGAAAAGGATTAGCAGGCGGAATTCCCGTCGGTGCTACATTAGTAACCACTCCCATAGGTGAACAAATTCCCCGCCATATCCATACGTCCACATTCGGAGGGAATCCGCTGGCCTGTGCCGGAATCATAGCTACGCTTGAACTACTTAACGAACCACTATTAGATCACGTAGTTACAATGGGAACATATTTTATTCACGCTTTAAAAATGATTTCATCGCCGCTGATATCGGATGTCCGCGGAGTCGGATTAATGATAGGAATTGAACTCACGTCACAACGGGATGAAATATTAAAAAAAATGCAGAAGGAACAAATATTGGCGATTCCCGCCGGGGCCTCCGTCATTAGATTTTTACCGCCGTTTTTAATTCAAAAACGGGAAATTGATAGTGCCGTAGCCACACTTAAGCGAATACTGGTATAAGGTATACACCTATGTGTCGATTCTTGTTAGTAAAATCAACCAAGCCTATTCAGCCGGCTACAATACTCAAAAGTTTTGCGGAAATGGCAAAAAACAGTCGCGCCTTAGACGGTGACTGGCAAGGTGACGGCTGGGGTATCTGTTCACGAGCCGATAATTCATGGAAAACCTACACCTCATTGTTACCCGTTTGGCAAGATACACCGGCGTTTTCCGATTTTCCCGCTACAAATATGTTTTTAGTACATGCCAGAAGTGCGTCATTTGCGAAAGATAAAGGTCACTTGGAATATAATCAGCCGTACACCGCCAATTCTTACGCTTTCGTATTTAACGGATTACTAAAAGGCGTAAAATTTTCTACTCCGCTTTCCGGACAGATTGGTGCACAAAAAATCCGGTCCTTGTTTCTTCAAAATACTGCAGATGCCCCACTCTACACGGCATTAGAAAAAACTATTTATCAGTTGCGGCAACACACTCAAACGGTACAGGCTTTAAATATAGGCGTTTCTGACGGTGAACAGTTTTCGGTTTACTGTCAATATGCTGCCTACCCAGATTACTACGGACTTAAAATTTCGAAAAAACGAGAGATGACAATTGTTTGCTCTGAACCCCTCCCGGGTATTACCTTTCATAATCTCCCTGTGGAAAAAGTTATTACCTTCTAAAGCAGACTAACCTAATTTATCCATTCTAACTTGGACCGCTATTACGTTCCGAATCGTAATCTCTAGCAGGAAATGCTTCATTTGGATTTTGAAAACGCGGCAAAATAAAACTTTCAAGGCTTGACACGCTCAAACGTATTGCCCTACTATAGTCTCGCTTCACACTAAGGAGGTGAGACAATATGAAGATGAAATTTTATGATGTCAAAACCCGCACAACCGTCGAGGCCGAAGTTACTGAACGAAAAGAATACAAAAACCGAGGTCAAGTGCGTTATGCCGTCCGAGGAGTAACTTCCGATGGTCGACCATTGACGAAGTTTGTATCAAAAGCTGACTACGACAAAGTAGCTTAATACGTTTTTTACGTAAAGATAATTGTCACCAATAAGCCCCGACAGCGGGGTTTGTTGGCGTTCATGTACTAAGACTACCGGCTAACTTTTCGAATAACTCATCTTTATTTTCCGAAATATTAAAACCGATACAAATAAGAACGGAAGAATGAAGTAATTCGGAATAGGGTAAATAATCCAAGCGCTTTCCGACCCGATTTACCAGTAAAGAATTTGTTGCTGTACGAATATACCCTTTAACCCTAAATACGTTTAGCGGAAAATTTTCCAATATTTCCGAAAGTTTCTCCTGATCCATAATTAGGTCCGTTTCAAATTTCACCGTCTGGATCATATCCTCCTCTAGATGGTGATGTCGGGGTTCACCCTGCTCTTCCTGTTGCTGCTTCTTTAAAAGTAATGAATCAAGCTCCATTTTGGAAATACCGAAGACTACGCTTGCGGCAATTTTTCCTTGGGGAGCTTCCACGATTGGTGCGAAATCGTTAAGTTCCCGTACATATCCAACGACTGCAACCTTGCGTGCGGTATCAGCAAGTTCGACTTTGTTAAAAATAATTAAATCCGTAAACTTCGCTTGTTCTCTGGCGGCAAAACTCAAGTCCTTATACCCTTCAAAATGTACGACATCAATTATGGTTAACACTCCATCCCTATGTAAACCCGGCTGCGCAGAAACCATAAGGGCCAAGGCCGACGGATCAGCTACACCGGACGCTTCAATAACTATTCTGTCCGGACGTAAGGACGTAAGTACTTCTTCGATTGCCGAAATAAACGGACCGGTCAACGTACAACAAATACAACCATTTAGTAACTGCTTCGTTGCGATGTGTTTGCCTTCCATGAGTTTGGCATCTACATTTTCGTCGCCAATCTCATTTTTAATATAAACCACCTGCTCATTTCGTTTTTGCAACTCATCTATAAGTCCGGAAATGATAGTTGTTTTTCCGCTTCCCAAAAACCCGCTTACTATTGTAGTTGGTACTTTGTCCATAGTGTTTCTTATTGTATTGTATCAGTGAACGCTTTTTTCATTATTATACGTTCAGAACTTATGAACAGAGTCGGAAAAACACTGCTTAAATTTTTCTACCGGAATCTCGCGGCGCTCTGTTTATTCACGTTTATATTTCTCGTTCATATATACCACCCCATAGACTTTGATCTGGGATGGCATCTGAAATACGGTGAGTATATTTCGCAGCACTTAAACGTGCTCCGGATAAACACGTTCTCCACAATGATGGAGGGTTACCATTGGGTAAACGCTACGTCCGGAACTGATTTATTTACTTATTTGGTATATCAATCTGGAGGATTTTTCGGTCTGGCACTGGCAGGTGCACTGGTAAACACCTTTATATATTATTTCTTTGCAAAAGCAGTACATATGTCTGCGTTGCAAAGAATCGTACTCTTTCCTTTACTCATAATCGTTACCCGTCCATATACCGTTATTTCGTTCCGCGGACAATTACTGAGTTTGGGATTTTTGGCAATATTAACATGGATACTCCTTCGGGCAGAACAAAAATATAAAACAGTAACTATATGTCCACTTATTTTCTGGATTTGGGCGAACGTTCATGGTCAGATAATCATCGGCTTTGCTGTTTTCACAATTTGGCTAGTATTCCGGATACTGACAGTCTTAACCGAAAATCCGAAGAACAAGAATACCGTACTGTTAACTCTATTTTTATCCTACTTACTCTCCTGGCTCCTCAGTTTAGTTAACCCCTATGGTGCCGGCACTATACTCGAACCACTTCTCTATATCGGAAATCAGAATATACATGCCATCGCGGAATGGACCCCGTACCCATTTCTGTCTATAGACTGGAAGTATCTCGTAATTTCGAGTCTGTTTCTTATATTCGCTGCATTTCGGGTATTACGCAAAAATAAAATGCTCACACAGTTACCCTGGGTAATAATTGCATTTCTGCTGTTGGGTTTTGCTCTGGCACAACGCAGATATGCCTGGATGTATTACTTTATGACGCTACCTCTTCTCATAACAGTCGTACCACAAAATATTACGTTCATACGTAGCCACATAGAACACAGGGTTATCATTGCTATATGTCTTCTATTGCTGGGTTTCGGATTATTCTCATCAGCAAATACTATACAGGCAGGAACAATGAACTGGATAACTTACTGCAAAGTTATCGGTTGTTCCGAACCGGCGGCAGTATTTCTATTAGAACATCGCTGGCAGGCGCCACTATTGACCATCTATAATTGGGGCGGATGGCTGATCTGGCGATATCCGGCAATAAAACCCAGCATAGATGGCCGGATGTCACTTTGGCGATCTCCTGACGGGTATAGTGCGTTTTCGGAATATTATTCATGGGAACAAAATATAACAGACGTGGATAAATCCCCATATAACACCGTACTGACACCAACATATAAACCAATATATAACCGCCTGCAGGAATTAGTACGTGAAGGCACATGGAAACTGATATACGAAGATGCCAATGCCAGTATTTTTGCACGTACGAAGTAGCAACCAAGTATTCCGAAATATGATCAAACCTGAAAAATCTGATATAGTGTGGCCATGAAGAAGCATCAGGGCGGCGGCATACCGGAGCCATTTATAGCACGACTGCAGGAACTATTCCCCTCAGAAACCGTTACGGCAATACTGCAAGCATTTTCGCGTAAACGTCCCACTACCTTACGGGTAAATACCACAAAAATAACCGTTACAGCTTTACAGGAAAAATTCACCGGCTACGGTATACCGTTATTACCTATTTCCTGGTGGGATAATGCGTTTATTGTTCCTGAAACTTCTTTGCGTACGCTCACCGATTTACCGGAGTATGCTGCAGGTCTATTTTATGTTCAAAGTTTATCGAGTATGATCCCACCGCTGGTACTAGCACCCCAACCAAATGAAACCGTACTGGATCTTACTGCGGCGCCCGGCAGCAAGACGACGCAAATGGCTGCCATGATGCAGAATACCGGAAGAATTGTTGCCAATGATAATAGTCATATTAGAATATTTAAACTTAAAGCCAACCTGGAAGTACAGGGCACCACAAATACGGTTGTAACCAACCGTCAGGGACAAATATTCTGGCAGGAATACCCTGAATATTTTGATAAAACGTTAGTAGATGTCCCGTGTAGTATGGAAGGACGATTCCAAATAGATGACCCAAAATCCTACCTGCATTGGACACCTAAAAAAATCAAAGAACTGGCGGAACGCCAGAGATTTCTTTTACGGTCAGCAGTAAGCGCGACCAAAGTTGGTGGTACGATTGTATATTCTACCTGCACGCTGGCGCCGGAAGAGAACGAAGGAGTAATAGACTGGTTACTTCGTAAAGAAGGTGCTGCCATACAACTTGAAGCCATAGACATACCACACCTCACGAAATATCCCGCGATCTTATCCTGGCACAATAGGACATACCTGCCGGAAATTGCTCGAACACTTCGCATAATCCCGAGTGATACCATGGAAGGATTTTTTGTCGCAAAACTGAAAAAGATAAACCATACCATCCCCGGGAATATTCTTATGCAGACATGAAGTACTTTCCGAATGCTAAGTCAAACCTTTCGTTACTACTCCTCTATCTGCTGACGTTCGTGCTTTTTATTTCCCACCCTGCTGACCTGGATCTTGGTTGGCATTTAAAGTACGGCGAATATGCTTGGCAACATCAGCAAGTACTCCGTACTAACATATTTTCCACAACTCTACCCGCATACCGTTGGATAAATTCAACCACAGGTACCGACATACTCTCGTACGCACTTTACCGGATTGGAGGATTTCAGGCTTTATCTTTGGGTGGTGCGGGATTGAGCCTGATTGCTTTACTTCTATTTTCTAAGGCCGCAGGGCTTAACGCACTGCAACAATTTCTTATTTATCCAATCTTCGTATATGTATCACAACCTTACTGGTTGGTATCTTTCCGCGGACAATTAATTAGCCTTGCCTTTCTTGGTGTACTCAGTCGGGTATTACGTCTTGGAGAAAAAAATCAAAAGATACTCGTAATCATCCCGCTGCTTTTCATGCTGTGGGCCAATATTCATGGCCAGGTAATCATCGGACTTATTGTGCTTTCCGTATGGACAATTAGTCAATTATTTTTGCACACGAATTCGTTCAAAAAACATATCACTCGGTATAGCATCCTCGTATTTTCCGCTTTTGCCGCATGCGTGTTTAATCCATTCGGCTATACCATTTTCCTGGAATTCCGAAAATATATCGGCAATCCTATTATGTCGAATATTGGCGAATGGGTACCGTTGGATACATTTTCACTCTATTGGTGGCAACTGATGGGTATGGCCTTCTTCACGATTATCGGAATACTCTTCCTTGTATATAAACGCAAAACAAAACAGTACTGGGTATGGATGGTTATAGCACTACTATTTCTCGGATTAAGTATCTTACAGCGTAGGTATGGTATTATGTTTTACTGTTTCAGTTTTCTCATCCTTTCCGAAATTCTACCTAGATCAATTCCCAGTACAAAAATCAATACAAATAAGTTCAAATTACTCCTCCAATGTTTTATTTTATTCGCGATTATTGGACTTGGGATAAACCGCATTACTGAACTTAAAACCATGTCGTGGAATACATACTGCACCACGTTAGGATGTCCTACTCAAGCAGCTCAATTTCTTAGTACTCACCAGTGGGAACTACCAATTCTGACGTATTATGACTGGGGGGGATGGCTTATATGGAACTATCCACACATTCCTCCCAGCATCGACGGCCGCATGCCGCTATGGGAAGATGAAACTGGAGAAAGTCCCTACTCACGCTACTCAGCATATATGACACAGAGTATCGATATTGATGCGTCACCGTATAATACGGTTTTTATTCCTCAAACGTTACCCATATATAACCGGTTATTGGATCTTGAAAGGCTTGGACGTTGGTTAACGATATATGAGGATAACGTTGCCACGATTTTTATCCGCGTCAGATAACGGAAATTATGTCGGTCTAACATCTTCCCACCCGGTAAATTCAGCGATAGCCGTTAAACAATTGGCAGGTATCTGTCTCTCGTAACCTTCTACATCACCAAAAAACCACCCGCAACTGGTTGAACCGATATCACGAAGCATGGTAAGTCTGAATAGTGACTGTTGATCAGCGGGAAGACCTGCAAAAGAAACCGGTTCACCTCTGGCTAAAAAGCGACGCTGTGATAAAAACCAGTTCATGTATGCCACTCTTCCCAAAGATAATCCGGTTCCATCACCGGCACCCTGGTAAAGCGAATCTATTTGATTTTCAATACGCGCACTCGCGCGTTGCATTTTGGTATATAAATCCCGTTTGGAATGCCTGACAATATCTGCCGCTAAACGATCTCCGGGAAGATCACAACTGCAGCTATCGGAACCTTGCCAACGTCCCACTCCGTCATCAAGACAACTCCAACTGGAATTCTCGACGACTGTGGCTTGTGGAATTTCTCCCGCTTCCGGTAACGGAATTTTATGTCCATTGTGACCATCTTTAAGGTACGTAACCAACCAATCAGCAAATAATAATGCACCATCCGCCTCTTTCCAGTGCCAACCGATCGTTTCCCCGTCTACTGCCACTCGTATCATATGTCCCCTTGTGGCAGCTACCTCAGACCACGTATCGGTAAAAACATCTGCCCATGGATGGTCATATGCAAGCGTTCTGCCTAAATCACCGTCATTGGGAAATACCGTTATTCGGCCTTTACCTGTTTCCACCTGGTACGCAGAGGCTCCCACATCTGCGTGAATCTGGTGATTTCGCAATAAAACTCCCGGTATTCCTTCTGCCGCCATTGCGGTAAGTGTCGCTGTATCGACAGCGGATTCCGGTAACCAAAGGACATCCGGACTAGTCCCCCAGTGTTCTTTATACACAAGGTTACCCATCCGGAATAACATGCGTTTATGGTCGTCAGAAAAAAACGGCATAATCACATGTAAGTAGGTATCTCCGACGGGTTTAAGTGCAGTCTCCGGCCGTTCTTGAAGTTTTCTTAATAAATCAGGCTCAAATTCATTCATCCAGTCCGCCGTTACTCCGTACAAATTCCAACTCACTAACGGATCGGTCAGAATCCCATGTTCAATCAGATTTCGATAGCTTTGTCCCGTTATTGCATGATTATATCCACCCTCGACTCTATCCATTCCGGAAATATTAAAAATTTCCTGCGAACCGGTGTCACTGTCTAACCGTAATATTCTTGGCGGCTGATATATATGAAAATGAAGTAACGAGGGATACTTATCTGGACTCAGGATTCTTTCAACCTGATTTCCTGTATCCGAAGATTCGCTGGTATATTCATGCATGGCCATAGACTAACTTGATTATTTTGCCGGTCAACCGTCCATATATTACCCCTAGTCGTTCTTGAAGACAACCCTATAGACTCCCCGAATTTAACGGGAATATGATACTATGCACGTATGGTTATTACTCCACACGCAGTCACCGGAGCGACCATTGCTGTTCTACTCCCTAATCCCGTTTTTTCTATCCCGTTAGCAGTTGCCAGTCACTATGTTCTTGATACAATTCCACACTGGCAGGAAACGTTACCACCATATAATGCGAATTCGTTTACGATTGTCCGAACTGTTATAGATGTTATTGTTACCGGATTCTGCTTATATTACATTACTGCCAGACATCCACAACTTACACCAAATATTTTTGTCGGTGCATTTGCCGGAATATTACCGGACTCAGACGTCATCGTTAATCAGTTCCATTTTGCAAAAATAGAAAGTACTAAAATATACCGAACCTATTGGAATTGGCACTGCCGGATTCAGAGGGAAACCGCTTCTCTTTTAGGAATAATACCTCAAATAGCGGTAGTAATTATAGGACTACTTATAGTCCGCTTCATGTCGTAATACTCAGCGGTAAATTGATCGTGTACAATATCCTATATGGAGAAACCAAAATTACATTCAAAAGCAGTCCGTGAGTTTTTTTTCTGGACCGGTATTGTAGCCACATTTTGTTATCGGATCATTGTCGTACTAAATGACTATAGCCCTACACTTGCAAAAGCATCCTGGTACATTGGAACCGTCGGGTTCATACTCTATTTCCTTCATCGGTATGAGATATCCGAAAAGAGAGCCAAACTCATTCGGGATCTTAACCTTTCCGAAAAAATTCAAAAACTTGAAGGATTACCTGCAGACGACCGTGAGGCACTCGATTATATTTTAAACACGCTAAAATCCACAAAGGAAAAATGGAACTATATCTTCATTTTCGTTATTTCCGCGCTGGCGTTATTACTTGGGTTTTTCCTTGACTTCCTGCGATAACGTTACCACTTATACGTATACGAGAGAAGTTTTTCCCAGAGCGGAAATGGAACCAGTTTACGGATAATAAAATATAGCCACGCATCGCTCCCGATCAGATGACGTAAGCCGGGTTTCTTTTCCAAAGATATCTTATATACCCTATCTACCACTATCTGGGGATTCGCTACTTTAGAAATAAATTTTGGTCTGCTAACACTATGTGTCTGCTTATACCGTGACAAAAAATTGTTTAACAACGGTCTATACGGAGAGTCAGCTCGTTGCATCCGCTTGGGAAACTTCCTATTCTCGGTAAATCCTGTAGCAAAGGATCCCGGCTCTACTAAAACGACATCAATGCCAAAATGTGCCAGTTCAAACCGCAACCCTTCTGTGATTGTTTCTATAGCGTATTTCGTTGATGAATAAATACTAAACAACGGGAACGGAACAACACCGCTAACGGAACTGAAATTTATGATCAAACCAGTTTTTTGTGCTCTCATAATTGGAATTACAGCTTGGGTCATCCGAAGAACTCCCAGAACATTCGTGTTATGAATATCCATAACATCTTCAATGGCACAATCTTCTACAGGACCAAGATATCCATAGCCGGCATTATTTATCAATATGTCTATCCTGTTATGCTCATCAGTAACTGCTTTCGTTACCTGTTTAATCTGTTCCGGCTTCGTTACATCTAACGTATATATTTGAAGTGCTAATTTTTCCGTTTCCGCTATCTGCTTAAGTTTTTGTACTTCAGGCTTTTTGGGATTACGAACTCCGGCGATAACGATGTCACCGTTCCTGGCGAACGTAAGAGCCATTCCATAACCGAAACCGGATGAACAACCGGTAATATACACAACCCGAGCTAAATGCATATCTTTCATAACACAATCGTGCGGACTTCAGACAGTATGAGAAGGGTACGATAATTTAAACACCCGATTACCGACTAAGAAACTAAACGCTGAGATACTGCCGCAAAGTACGGTTCCCCAAATAATGTCAACTACCGTTACCACAAATGGCCAGCCGGTAATAGTAGCATAATTCGTCAAGTCATACGTAGCATAACTAAAAAACCCAAATAAACCACCGTAGATCATAGCTGACGACAGAGATCTTCTGCGGAGTGCCGGCACGACTGCGAAAATTAATAAACCGATAACTAACAACAAATACAAAAAAAACGCTGGCGCCCAGTACACATCCGTACGCATAATATAACCCAATTGCTTAAAATAAAACGCCGGAGTAATTACACCTAACCATATTAAATCAATCACCAAAAATAAAGTCAGGGTTACAGCATATAAACCACCATACCGTTTTAAATATTTCATACAGTAATTGTACGCAATTTACAGTAAATTCTATAGCAGAAGCTATAACACAGGGTTTTCTCCAACACTATGCTGTTTCATCATGCAGGCATTCATGACCAACTGTTTTCCATACCGCGCTGCAATCTGTTCCGCTTCCGGCACAATAATTCCCTCCGGTAACCAGATTAAAGAAACATCATCACGTTCTGCAGCTTCTCTTACATGTACCAGAATATGTTCACGTTTACGAAAAATATTCACCACATCTATGGTTATATTTTGGGGTACGTGTTTGAGATCCGGATATGCCGGTACCCCTTCCCATTCTGAGAGCGCAGGGTTTATAGGAATAATTTCAAAGTTATTATTTCTCAAGTAACTCGCGACTTGGAAACTCGGTCTGTCTGGCGAAGCTGAAATGCCGATTATTGCTATAACACGTATAGAAGAAAGAGAATCACCAGACATACGGAAAGTATAACAAATATCATACAGCAAACGAAAAGAATACTGATGTATACTGATACAGCAGTATGGATTTTTTGTTCAACTCTATTTTTCTGGAACATGACACCGGAACCCATCCCGAAAATAAGAACCGTTTAACAGCATTCGGTCAACTTCAGGAATATCCTGTCGACTTCACGGAAACAGCTTTAACACTGGTGCATCCTTTAGACTACATAACATTCGTCCGTGACTGCGCAGCCAAAAGCATTCCACTCGATAACGATACTGTTACCTCACCACGAAGTTTTGCCGCAGCGGTAGCTGCTGTAAATTTAACTATTACTGCATCCCAACAACATCAATTTGCACTCGTTCGCCCCCCCGGTCACCATGCCCACGCAAAACATGGACGGGGATTTTGCCTTTTTAACAATATAGCCGTGGCCGTAGAAAAACTTGTTAAGCAAAATAAAAAAGTAGCCATAATCGATTTTGACGGCCATTTTGGTGATGGAACCGCAGCATATTTCAGCACCAGTAATCAGGTTCTGTATTGCTCAACCCATCAGGGAGATGCATATCCTGGAGGTGGAAGTGTAGACAATATCGGTTCTGAAAACGGTCTGGGTTATACCGTTAATATCCCCCTTCCTTCCGAAAGCGGCGACGATGTATTTCATACTGCTATAACCTGGCTATTGCCGATAGTAGAACAATTCAAACCCGATGTAATTGCCGTTTCTGCTGGATTTGACGGACACCATTCAGACCCACTGCTAACTCTTCATCTCACCACGAATAGTTATTATTTCATAGGTCAGCAGCTATTCAGGACCGGAGTCCCGCTCTTTGCTACGTTAGAAGGCGGATACAATACGCATACATTGCCAGCCTGTGCTTATAGTTTTCTTCAAGGTGTAAATGACGAGTCACATAGTTATCAGGAACCAACATCCGAATCCCGAATACCGATTATCGAAAATGCCCGCATGACGCTTGATAATTTAGAAAATAATCTGCAACCATACTGGAATTTTAAGAAATAACCCATGACATATTCCGACCGCCTGGATGCGCTACTAAATCCTAAACGGATTGCTGTTATCGGAGCCAGTGAAGAGCAACTGCACGTTGGCGGAGCCGTGTATCATAACCTTATTCATAGTGCCTATAGTGGAGAAGTATATTCTGTTAATCCCAAATATACGCAAATAGGTGATCACCGATGCTTTTCCTCATTAACGGAAATAAACGTTGAACTGGATCTGGTTATTATAGCCACACCGGCAAAGACGGTACCAGGAATAGTTGCAGAAGCGCTACAGCGAAATGTAAAAGGAATCACTATTCTTTCCAGTGGATTTTCGGAAAGCGGCGGAGAAGGAAACAATCTTACCCAACAAATACTTTCTCTCTCTAAACCAGCAGGAATTCCGATAATAGGACCAAATTGTTTAGGATTTATGCGGCCTTCCCAATCTCTAAATGCCTCGTTCGCCCGCATTACTGCACAACCGGGAAAAATTGCGTTTATCTCTCAGAGCGGGGCACTTTGTACAGCTATTCTCGATTGGGCAAATAAAAACTACGTTGGCTTTAGTGCCTTTATCTCAATCGGCGATATGGTTGATGTAGGATTCCACAATCTCATCGACTATTTTGCCAACGACCGGGAAACCGAAAGTATTATTCTCTATATGGAATCGTTAACAAAAGCCAGAAACTTCCTAAGTGCAGCCCGAGCTGCTTCCCGCATAAAACCGGTAATCGTACTCAAATCCGGAAAAAGCCTGGAAGGCACCCGTGCAGCCAAATCGCATACGGGAAGCCTGGCCGGAAATGATAGGGTATTTGATGCTGCATTCAAGCGAGCGGGAATGTTACGTGTTCAAACTATCGGGGAACTCTTTGACGCCGCAGAAACACTGGATATGCAAAAACTTCCGTACGGTAACAGATTAGCCATCATTACGAATGCAGGTGGTCCGGGTGTTATTGCTACCGATGCGTTAATTGAACAAAACGGACACCTGGCAGAACTCGCACCGAGAACAATCGAAATATTATCCGAGAAATTACCCCCGGCATGGAGTCACGCTAATCCGATAGATATATTGGGGGACGCAGATCCGGAACGATACACACATGCCATTAAGACATGCTTAGCAGATGAACAGGTAGACGGAATAGTAATTGTACTTACACCACAGGCGATGACTGATCCAATAGCCATCGCCCAGGCAATCGCTACCATCAGGAAAACTACTGATAAAGTTATACTGGCTTCCTGGATGGGAGAATTTAACGTAGATACCGGAAGAGAAATTTTGGAACAAGCTCGAATACCGGTATATCGTATTCCTGAACATGCTGTACGGTGTTTTATGAATATGTATAGATATAAACGGAACTTAACAATACTCCAGGAAACACCGGCAACAATTCCCCATGCATTTTCTCCGGACAAAGCTGCCGCCAAAGCTCTCATACACACTATTGCCCAAACAGGAAGATACGCGTTAACGGAATATGAAACTAAACACCTCTTACGGACATACGAAATTCCGGTAGTAGAAGGCGAAGTTGCCAGATCGCAGGACGAAGCAGTAGCTATAGCTGACAAGATTGGCTATCCGGTCGTACTCAAAATTTCATCAGCGGATATTCTTCATAAAACGGAAACGGGAGGAAAAATACTTAACATTACGTCATCTGTCGAAGTTCGGCGTGCCTATGACAAAATACTTAGTGTTGTTAAAGAAACAGCACCATCTGCACGCTTAGACGGAGTGCTGGTAGAAAGAATGGTTAAAAAAACATATGAACTCATTATCGGTTGTAAAAAGGATTCTATATTCGGCCCTGCCATCGTTTTTGGTATGGGTGGAGTTGCGGTAGATATTTTCAAAGACACAACCGTCGGTTTGCCACCGCTGAACATGGCATTAGCCAGCCGACTCATAGAAGATACAAAAATATCCACGCTACTTAAGGGGTACCGCAATATGCCGGCTGCAGATATAAAATCCATCCAATTTGTCTTGTATGCATTTGCCTATCTCATAATGGATATTCCGGAAATTCAAGAAATAGATATAAACCCATTTTCCGTGGACGAGCATGGTGGAATTGTATTAGATGCCAAGGTACTCCTTGATCCCGGGATATCAGGGAATACCATACAACCATACTCACATCTTGTTATCTCTCCGTATCCGGCCGAATACAAAAACACATTCACGGCGAAAAATGGTATGGTCATTTCGCTTAGACCAATCCGTCCTGAAGATGAGCCCTTGGAGGCGGAAATGTTCAAAACCTTTTCGCGGGAAACGCAGCGGTTTCGTTTTTTCGGATATCTTAAAGATGTCTCCCACGACATGCTTATTCGGTATACCCAAATCGACTATGACCGGGAAATTGCTATTGTGGCAATCATAAATGAGGGTGAAAAACCACAGATGATTGGGGTAACCAGAATAATAGCCGACGCGTATAACGACCAGGCAGAATTTGCCATCGTCGTGGGTGACCCTTGGCATGGCCTGGGACTAGGAAGCTATCTCATTGATTACATTTTAAATATTGCCAGAGACCGTGGAATCCATCAAATATACGCTCATGTATTGGCAGATAATACCGTAATGCTGCACATGCTTGAAAAAAAGGGTTTTACGATTTCCAACAAAAACGACGAATGTTATGCAGTCAAAGAACTAACCCCTTTGCATTAGTACTTAATTGATACAGTACACGGAATTTCAGTTATTTTGGCTTCAGGCTGTATAATACTACCGTAGGGGTATAGGTATTATTGCTCCGAAAACTTATACCAAAGCCGATCAACTACGGAAACTGAAATCATACTATGTTTTAGAGAATATGAAAGTTCAAAAACCGTTACATATACCATTCAGACTTCGTAAACTATCCTGGACCAGGCCAATTTTGTTGGCAACTGTTTTAGCTATCCTGCTTATTGGCTTAGTTTGGCAATGGACAAAACAAATCCCGATTGTCCGGTTGCTACCGACATTACCAAAACCCACACGCAAAGCAGAAAAAACTCCACAACTTACAGAAAGTATAATTATTAAAGGCAAAAGCTCCAGTTGGGAAATAAAATATCCTTCCCGTTGGCAAATATCACCTCAGTCAGATACGCAAAATACCGGAGTTGAAAAAATTATAGATACAAAACTTATTACTAACTACCGTGTCGGACAAGCGGACAAGAGTGGTATCCCCAACGATGCGGTTCGGATAACGCTAACTATAACTGCCGGTGGAAACGGAAGAACCATAGACTCACTGCTGGATTGCGGAGGGAAAACCATGACGTGCGAAATAGGCAGCATAAATGAACATCCGTTCAAAAAAAGTACGGCAGTTCTAAACGTGGGTACTATGACTATTGCTGCCGCGGGAGTCAGCGGAGATGATCTATTCCGGGCTGTAGCAACAATTTATCCCGGACCGAATCAGGAAATCAACAAAAACACGGTTGAACAGGTTATACAGTCGATAGTTCCCTCACCCTGATCTTTTTCGTTTAGGTAACGTTCTCACGGAAAAAATTTTTCCAGTTTTTTCCGCTAACCTTTTAAGCGCTGTCAATTGGGGCACGTCATCATCCCAAAACAATACTATTTCATCTGCCGCAGAAATTATCGCCTCGTTTCTGTTACGAAACGAACTGGTACTCATAACCTTATCCGAGGATAACACGGTAACGGCTTCGGGGTTAGCATTCTCTACTGATTTAATTTGTGCCAACACCATTTTGACTTGAAATGAAGTAATATGCTTCTTCTTCTCAAGCCCTAATAAATACGCTTCGCATACACTAAGTTCTGCCGGAAGTATAATATGAATCCGTTCAGCCCACGAATCAAACACGAGTGCTTCATCTACCGCAATAAAATCTACCCCAAACATACCTCCTGAAATAATTCTGCTTTGGTTACGCATATGAGATTCAACTTCACGTCGCACTGCGACTTCATCGAATAAAAAAGTATGATCCCAGGGTCCGAAAATCGCCACTGTATAAAGAGTATTCATTATTCGAGCAGTATACCACGACCATTAAATCTGGTGGCATACATAAAAAAATGAACTCATAGCAGGATTCATTGTATTTTCCTACAATAGAAGGTAAGGAATATATGAACAAACTAACCGATTCTTCACCCCGTGAATCAATTTGGGATATTTTGCGCGGAATAGCCGCTGCGATGATGGTTTTATCGCACACACTCTTTTTCCTGTCACGGGATACTCCTATTTTTATTAGCATATTATCCCGTACATTAAATACGTTAACGGTTAGCTTCTTTTTCATTACGGCTGGAGCAGTCGCAGCCATGAAGCTATCCAAAAGCAGCACAATTGCTGACGGACTGCGGATGGCCATCAAAAGGAGCTCTCTTATCTACGGTGTATACCTGCTTGCAGCGTCACTCACAATGGTGTCTACAGGCAGCAATGGCGGTACATTTGTTACAAGAATGATTCGGATATTGGCACTACAAGATGTTCCCAGTTTTACCGAATTTTTGCTTCCGCTTTTAGTCATTCCACTGGTTTTCACTATATTCAGACCCATAATTCGACAAACTCTTAACAATTTTTGGCTCACCGGCATCGTATCCGCTGGCATATACGCCCTAGGGATGTGGCTATATACAATACCGGTACCTGTAGAACTAACGCCTTATAAGGCATTACTTGTAGGCTCTCAAGGATATTTACGATTTCCCGTATTCCAGTATACGCCCTTATTTCTCTTGGGTGGTTGGTTTGCACTAATCAACAAAAAAAACCAACTCTCTTATGGGGTAAGAGTAGTATTGGCAGGAATGATTAGTACTGGACTCTGTATTGCACTCATTAAAATAATACCAACAGGACTAATCAGCCCGCCGTTTCGTTGGCCACCATCAGTGGGTTTTCTCAGCATCGGTATCGTTTCATATTTTTGTATATTTATTTTTCTGCGAACGCTTGGGACAAACCATAAACACTTCAAACGAATACGCAATATATTCAGTAACACTGGAAAAAAAACACTCTTTATCTATCTGCTCCATCTTGTTTTTTTACTAAGCTACAAACAATTTATCGGATATACTTTTTACTCATCATTCAGCCTCTTCATCGTCTCCTGTATAGTCGTAATAAGCTGTTGCCTGCTGGTTCAGGGAAGGTATGCTACGGGAAGTAAGCAAGAAGAACAGGAATCCATACCGGTCTTATCTTTTGTATTTACGGTCTGGAGTGTATTTGCTGTTCTTATTATTATCAATGCAAATCCCTACAACAGCCCTTATGGAGGAATTTGGAGATACCCCAGAACAACAGTTCAAACATCTACTCAGAAGGATATTCTACCCAAAACAAAGATTGAAATTGCAGACTGGTACCACCAGGAATACGGATATAGAAAAACCATTAGCATTACAAATCCGCCCAACGGTAAACAGGTTAACAGTGGAGATACAATTGGATTACAACTTGATCACGCTGCCCTGGTGAAAACAAAAAAAGCTGCTGCAGACGGCAGTGACTTGCAGATTGTAGAACAACGGAACGGTGAAACCCAGACGGTTCCCAGTAGGTTAATTTTTCCTAACACGGCCTTCTCGGTGTTAAAATTTTCGGTAACGGAAACAATTCAACCCGGAAAAACAGACTCAAGCTATACCGTTTATTATGGCAGTGACTACCCGCAAAAGATTGAGACACTAAGTTCTGATACTGCAACAGAAGCTTCTCCGTCAGCAGAATTCAAAGATGAACAAACGGCACCTCTCCTTTTAACCACAAACCGGAGATGGTTTGTTAAAGCACCCGGAAGTGACCTACTGGCACTTTCCATCAAAGACAATAATCCGGAAGAAAATAGTACATATACGTATCATATAGATTCGGAAACCAATGAGCATTCTTTTCCTAAAATAGGTGGACCTGTACAAGTTGAACAAATTCCAATAGATACACTACCAGCAGGTATGCATACAATTACTGCTACCAAACGTAACGGAACAAATTCAGTCATAAGCCGCAAACTAAAATTTATGGTCTCTGAACCGGTATATGTGGCATGGACGCTCGACTGGGAAGGGTGGGATGTCCCGGACGAAACGCTTACGGAGTTAGAACAAATTTCAACGGCATTTGACCATTTGCCTATTACGCACTTTTTTAATCCCCGGATTTATATACCGTCAGTAATGCCGGTAAGCCGGGCACTAGTACTTACGGACTGGATTAAACGACGGGTCGCGCAGAACAATGATGAGGTAGCACTGCATTTGCATATGCATTTCGATGTTTTACAGGCTGCCGGATTATCACCAAGGTATTCACCCAAATGGGGGTATAGAAGCGCGGAAGGATATGACGTACTCACGACTACGTATACTCAAACGGAGCTTTCACAACTCTTACGCTGGTCAAAACAACAATTTAAAGCCAACAACCTGCCTGAACCGAAAGGATACCGTGCAGGCGGATGGTTTGCGGATACCAAAGTTCTTGCTGCGTTAGAAGAAAACGGCTTTTTATACGACTCTTCCGGACGAATACAAACGCTCTGGAGTGGTGTAGCGAAAAGTCCCTGGAACCTACCTATAACTGCCCAACCCTATTATCCGTCCAGGACGGATCAAAACAGCGCAGGAACCCCGGCATTCTCTTTATTGGAAATACCAAATACTGCAGGAGATACAAATGAATATGATGCGACGGAGATATTAAGGCGGTATCGGATAAACGTGCATGAAGATATAGTCACCCAAAAAACAGCCGTAGTATTACTTAGCCATCCCCAATGGGCTTCAATCGAATTTCCGATTATCCGAACAGTATTATCTTCTATTCAGCAACGCTCTTATAAAAAGGATCTGGGACCCGTAATATACGTACCGGTAAAAACAATTTACGATCAATGGAAATAATCCGCCCGTATCTATCATTTGAAATTGTATTCGTATGCATAGTCATTATTACGACTGTAGCCACAGGTATATCCGGATGGTTAATTCGGAAAGCTGTAAAAAAATCCACCATTAAACCCTATCCCCAATCTCCGGAAGGAACGCCCGGTATTACGTCAAACCATATACATGCACACAAAAAACGTACTGCAATTATTATAGGAATAACCGCTGGAGCTACAACACTAAGTTGCTGGTATTTTCTCTTTACGCTTGTTACTACTACGCCTTACGTGATAAATACTTATCCTGTACAACAGGGGGAACTGCAGGACTATACCAAACCGATCACCATTACTTTTTCCAGTCCCATAAATTTTACACGTCTTACGACGCATACGAATGCCACAGTTGAGGGAGAGTGGTCATTCCATACATATGTGCCATGGTTACCCATCGGCAGGAAAATATCATATAAACCTCAAATATCATTCCTTCCGGAAGATAAAGTATTCATTTATGTATCAAACATAGAGGGTATTCTGTCTTTTTCCCCGGGAGCTGAATATTTGTTAGAGTTAAATTCTCCAAACCTGCCAACAATAGCCACGATCGATCCTCCGGAAAATTCACAGAATATTCCGCCGGATTCGAATATAACACTTACATTAGATCCTCATGACGGTCAGTCTACTATCTGGGATATTTCGGTTGAACCGTCACAATTTTTTACTATCCAAAGAAACTATCGCGATAAGCTAGTTCTTGATTTTGCCAAACCATTACAGCAGGGAACCACCTATCGCGTAAAAATATTTCAAGCTGCTTCCGTTTTTGATACCACGTCACAAACCATCATCAGTGCGACGAAAGATGAACTCGTACGCGACTTTACATTTTCTACGGTTAAACCGCCGCTGATTTCCTCATTTTTGCCCGAAGGGGAAGATATATTACCAACTGTTCCAATCCAAATTACATTCGACGAAGAAATGGACCCGATTACGGTACAGGAACAAATAAAAATTAATCCCCCGTCAGATTTACACTATATTTGGAACAACAATAATACAGAACTGAAAATTGAGGGTAATAATCCATGGATCAATGATACTGAATATACCGTTACATTTCCTACCGGATTAGCTAACCGAGCAGGCGGAAAATTAGAGACAGACGTAACCTACAGGTTTAAGACAGTGGGTACCATATCTATTATAAAATCCGATCCGCGGAATGCTGACAACAATACACCCGTAGATAGTCCCCTTCGGATTACCTTTAATCAACCGGTAAACCAAAAAGAAGCCGAAGCACATATTAGCTTAAAACCTGAAGTGCCGCTCTCATATAGTTGGGAAGAAAATACGGTTACTATCCAACCGCAAACTATCCTCGCATACAGTACGCCGTACTCGTTGAATATACTGCAGGGTATTACGGGACCCTTCGGACTCCCCTCTACAGAGACTGTCACGTATACGTTTACAACTGCACCTGAAGAATTAAAGTTGCTCGTCCCATACTTTAGACAACAGGAATCATTTACCTGCAACATCGCGGCAACCAGAATGGTTCTCGCATACCGGGGTATTTCCCTGGAGGAAGCACAGATAAAAACAGGTGTGGGAGTGGGTGGTACCCGTGGCAGCGGAAACCCCCATACCGGATACGTATCTGATTACGGTACGTATTGGGAACCAATAATCGGATTCATTTCGCAGTATAAACGGAATCATTTTTATGAAAACGGCACAATTGCTGATTTGGTAAGGGAAATACAAAATGGTAATCCCGTGCTGATTTGGAGTCAGAACGGATGGTCTGACCCCCATGAACTCACTTGGACTACACCGGGCGGACAAAAAATATACGCAATCAATGGCATGCATTCGTATGTTGTAACCGGATTTAGAGGCCCTGCAGGAAACCCAACGCATATACTGGTAAATGACCCGTGGCGCGGCGTATCCGCGTTGACGGTTCAGGAGTTTAACCGGAGATGGAAGTTTTTCCAAAAAGCCCTGGTAGTGGAAGAATGAAAAAATCTGTCTTTAATATAAATACTGTCATAGTATTTCTTTTTTCAGTGTTCCTTATTTTCGCTAACCTGTCGCGGCAACCATTGGAGCGTTGGGATGAAACTACAAATAGTACTGTCATACGGGAATTTGTGCAGCAACCGAATTGGATACTTTCTCTGGACAATAAACCTTTTTTCGAAAAACCTCCACTTTGGTATTACTTAACCGGCATCGCCGTAAAAATTTTTACCAACGAAATACAGGGATTAAGGGTTGTAACTGCCGCTTCCGGAATGTTTATTGTGCTTACCGTAATATTCATGATAAATACCCAATTATCTACCCGAGCAGCAAACTTAGCGGTATTGCTGGTTCTCAGCACGGGACAATTATTCAGAACAAATGCCGGAGGATTTTTTTCAACACATACGTTTCGCTCCGCTGATATGGATGCCCTGCAAATTCTGCTTTTACTTTGGGGCGTACATTTTTTCCTATTCGGTACCGAAAAACACAGGGATTACGTTACGAGTGGTATCTGTTTCGGATTAGCAGTACTGACCAAAGGTCCGGTAGCATTTTTTGTGCTGGGTATTACCAGTCTGTTTGTACTGTTTACAAAGCCTTCTGATAGTTACCGTAAAACCCTAATTGCCTGTTGCACATGCGTAATTGTGACACTGCCATGGTATCTGTTTATGACTTTAACTTTTGGTTCTTCCTTTATCTCCGACCATATCGGATATCATCTCTTCCAACGCGCAAGCCATGCATTGGAGGGACATAACCAACCATGGTGGTTCTATATAAAAATACTTGTCGATCCGCAAGTATCCTCAACGGGAGGGATATTTACGATACTGCTTCCGTATATGATATCCCGGTGGAAAACCATGCCGCACATTGTAAAATTCAGCACTATTCTTTCGTTAACCTATATTGGGGTACTTTCTTTGGTTCGAACTAAATTAGCCTGGTATATTTTACCTGCATATCCGTTTTTATGTATTTCTACAAGCTGGTCAGTAATTGAAATCATCAATAGAATACGAAAACCCATTTGGTTACGTTATGGATTTGCAGGCAGCGTAGGAGCACTTATTGTGTACGGTCTTTACGTAAACAGCATTGCGGTACTATAACTACGGAGAAACTGGAACTAAACGGTAAATTTTATCGTCACCCGCACGCTTGGTTCCCCGACCATCGGTATTGCTTGTTGTAAAGTATAAATACCCCTCAGGTCCCTCCACAATATCCCGTACACGGCCGACGTCTATATCTTTTAGCTTTTCCCACCCTGAAATAGACAGTCTATCTTCTGATAACTCTGCCCGGTAAACTCCGGTTCCCACAAGACCGGAAAAAAACAATGAAGACGTAAACTGAGGGAACACGGAACCACGATAAAACGTAAGAGCAGCCGGAGCAATTGCGGGGGTAAATGTTAATTTTGGTGCCTCCAGACCTGATTGATTTCTGTCATGGGATACTAATGGCCATCCGTAATTATTTCCCTGTCGGACTAAATTAATTTCATCCCCACCCCGAGGTCCGTCAAATCCTGATGGACCATGGTCAACCACCCACAATTCATTAGTTTCCGGATCCCAATCTAATCCCTGACTATTTCTAAACCCTAATGCAAATACTTCCAGACTACTACCATCACGATTCATACGGAGTACTTTTCCTGCCCGGGAATCGGATACCTGAGCTGACTCTTTTTGCTGGGCATCTCCCGTTGTCATATACAGTTTCCCGTCAATTCCGAATTTTAATCTGGTACCGGAGTGATTACTGGCTGC
Source organism: uncultured Gammaproteobacteria bacterium (assembly GCA_964629685.1). Lineage (GTDB taxonomy): Bacteria > Patescibacteriota > Microgenomatia > UBA10105 > UBA927 > CAZVTT01. Next base: position 540,991 of record CAZVTT010000001.1, on the reverse strand, counting down.
CGGAATATCATCAAGAATTATTGTTGGTTCTGCGGTTTCCGGAACACCATCCAAAAACTTTACAATCTTAATTACCATTCTGTCTTGTTTCTGATATGCTACCGCAGCGTAAAGCAATTTATTGTCAGCATAATTCGGATCAAGAGTAATACCCATCAATCCTGCTTCCCCCGTCGCGGCAACTTCGGGAAACGTTCGTAACGGTTTATCCAAGAGCTTCCCGTTTTCAATAATACGGATGGCGCCGGTACGTTCAGATACTAAAATCCGCTGCGGTAAAGTAAAAACCATACTCCAGGGTACCCGTAAATTTTCCGCAACGGTTTCCACTGTGTAGGATACCAGCTGCGGTTTGGGTTGTTTACTTTCTGCAGTGCGCACCGGGAGAGTGGGAATATTCTGTATTCCGACTTTAAGGTAATTCCGTGCAATTACCGCTCCGCCAACTGCCAGAACACCTACGAACAGTATGAGCAATATGTATTTTTTATTCATCACACTACTTTGCTACAAGAACTATGGCATTAGGTATATTTCTTCCGGGGCCTACTTTATACCCTCCATACCATAATGCAGTAGAACCCCCGCTATCCAAATTTAAGGCATTTTCTAATCCTAAGGCTTTTAGCGCAATTGCCGCCTGAGCCACAGTTGCGTTGCGCACAATACCAATATATACGACATTCCCTTTCGTACCGATAAAACTCCTGGCTCCACGACTTCCTTTTTTTGGATCACCGTCTCCGCCGAATTTTATTTCTCCATTCAATAGAAGTAACGGCTGATTGGCTATAACTGCATCAACACTGGTATCGCGTCCCCAATCAGACGAATGCTCCACAAATCGTGCCCAGTTATCTTTAAAAATAACAGCCGGCACAATACTGTAGATATTATTATCGGAATTAAAATATACTTTGTTCTTATTCATTACTAGGGTATCAAATGAATTAGTTTTTCCGGCACAACCGGAATACGAAGCAGGACAAAAGTAGCCCCCGTTAATCCCGGCAAACGCACCTGTTCGTTTTATATACGTTACCAACGAAAAAACCGGACAATTATCGGTGCAAGTGTTTTCAGAAGCGGTGTCTACCCACACACGTGTTGAATTTAAATCCGCAGATACTGCCGAAACAGTGAAGCTACCGCTATCTGTTTTTACCGTACGTACCGCATATGCGGCCCCGGAAGGAGTAGTTGCACCCATCACCTCGCCTGCCGGATGTACGAAGCCACCGAAAAATCCGATCCAGAAAGCACTCAAAACAACATACTTTGTAATAATTCCGGCCGTACCGGTAAACCACGGTAAAATATTCATCCTTAACGCTTATCTCTTTCGCTTTTTGGTTTTCGCTTTAGCTTTAACCGCGGGCTTGCTCATAGTTTTTGCAACCCGTTTGTGCTCAACAGACTTATCTCCCCAATGCCAACCCGGTTTTTCTCCGGTAACATAACAAATTCCGATCAGAATGGCTGTCAGAACGAGAAATTCAGGAGTAAAACCCAGAACGGTGTTAGCTACGGACTGTGAATTTGAATCTATTCTAAAAAAATTAAATCCGACAATCACCAGGTATACTCCTACTACCAGCCATCCTTGCCAGGTGGAAGGGTACCATCCCCAACCATATTTTTTTGCTTTAAACCAATAGGTAGTCATATGCCTACTCCTATCAAAATAAAAATTTCTATACTGTATATATAGTATCAAAACTACAATTACCCTGCTTGGGTAACTGTTATTCAGTTAAATTTCAGGTTAGCGCGTATAATAGAAGCATGAGAATACTCATCATCGAAGATGAACACCGGATAGCCCAGTCAATTAAAAAGGGCCTGGAACAGGAACGTTATGCAGTAGATATGGCTCACACCGGAACTGAAGGTTTAGATTTAGCCACCGGAGAAGAATATGACTGTATTATTCTGGACCGAATGCTCCCTGAAATGGACGGAGTCACCGTTTGCCAAACACTGCGGAAACAACATATTCATACACCAATTCTCATGCTCACCGCCAAAAGCCAAACACATGATAAAGTAGACGGCCTGGATTCGGGGGCTGATGACTACATGACCAAACCATTTTCTTTTGAAGAATTATTGGCCAGAATCAGAGCGCTAAACAGAAGACCAAAACACAGCATAGATACCACCATTTCCGTCGGAAATTTACATCTCGATCCGAAACTGTACAAAGTTACCCGGGGAGACACGGAAATAAAGTTGTCAGGAAAAGAGTTTGCACTCTTGGAATACATGATCAGAAACGCCAATACGATTTTAACCAAGGAACATATTATAAATCATGTATGGGATTACGACGCCGATATACTTCCTAATACGGTAGAAGTTTATATCAGAAATCTCAGGAATAAAATAGATTTGCCGTTTCCCAAACAAAACCCGCTTATTCATACAGTTCGTGGCTTCGGTTATAAACTGGAATCATAATATGTTTCGTTCGGCCAGACTAAAACTCACCAGTTGGTATTTGCTGATTATCATGTGTATCAGTATCGCGTTTAGCCTGGTTATTTACGGATTCCTAATGCAGGAAGTCGAACGATTTTCAAGGATGCAGCGCTTCCGGATAGAACAACGACTACAGAATGAAGCCTTTTCACCCCCAGACCCGTACCGGGCGCTCATCATTTCCACCGACAACGAATTGGTGGAAGAAATACGAAACCGGGTTGTTATGACACTGGTAATTATAAACGGAAGTATTTTCGTTTTCGCGGGATTATTAGGCTATATACTGGCAGGTCGCACACTAAAACCCATTCAGGAGATGATGGACGAACAAAACAGGTTTATTTCCGATGCGTCACACGAACTCCGTACACCGCTAACCGCACTTAAGAGTGCATTAGAAGTTCATTTACGCGACAAACATTTAACCGTGTCTGAAGCAAAAACGCTTATAAAAGGAAACTTAGAAGATGTAAACAAACTGCAATCCTTATCGGATGCACTACTACAGCTGGCACAATATCAACATCCGAACGGAAACTCAGTGTTTGAACCCGTTGCTTTCCACGAAGTCATAGCGAAAGCTGTAGAAAAAATAGAACCCCTGGCGTCAGTAAAGCGTATTTCACTTGAAGTAGATTCTGAAGACGTTTCGGTAATGGGAAATAAATTTGCTTTACAGGATTTACTTATAATACTTCTCGATAATGCCATTAAATACAGCCAGGAAGGTCTGTCGGTTTCCGTAAACCTTTCAAGGCATGACGGTTGGGCAATTTGTACAGTTAAAGATGCAGGAATCGGCATTCAAAAAAAGGATTTACCGCACGTTTTTGACCGCTTCTATAGGGCAGACGTCGCCCGTTCACAGGCAAATAAGCCCGGGTATGGCTTGGGTCTGGCTATCGCCAAAAAAATTGTCGACACCCATAACGGAACAATCAGCGTAGAAAGTATACCGGGAAAATCAACAATATTTACTATCCGCTTGCCGGGAAAAACTACTGTTTAACTGTATACGTAATACTTTCAGTTTTTTTTCAGGTACGGTTACTATAATCAACATATATGAATTTATTTACATCGCTTCTAAAAACATTTTCTTACTTGACCCGATGGATTTGGCAGCGCTCTCTGCGAACCAAAATAGTCGGACTGGTGCTGCTTATCGTACTGGGATGGTTTATTTCCACAAGGATAAAATCTAATCAGTCAGCAGTGCAGTATCAAACTGCGACCGCAGAGAAAGGAACACTTATTGTTTCCATTAGTGCTTCCGGACAGGTTTCGAACGCCAATAGCGGTTCCATAGGAACCCAAGCCTCAGGAGTGGTAACCAAGATACATGTCAAAAATGGCCAACTGGTAAAACAGGGAGACATTATTGCGGAAATCGAACTTGACCAAACTGCGAAGCAAAACTATTCGCAGGCACTTGCCTCTTATCAAAGCGCAAAAAATAACCTGGAGAATGCAAATACCAGCTACTATACATTACAGGCGGAGTTATTCACCCAGAATAAGAAATTTACCGATCTAGCCAACAATTCTACATACACCAATCCGGACGGAAGTCCCAATACCAATAATCGGATATTGCCGGAATTTATCATCAGTCAGGACGGATGGTTAGCGGCTGAAGCGAAATATAAAACACAGCAAAATGTGGTGGCTCAGGCACAATTGTCTCTCAATTCTGCCTGGCTCTCATATCAGCAGACTTCACCGGTTATTTATGCACCCATATCCGGTACGGTTACGGGACTTTCCTTACAGGAGGGAACCGTATTAACTTCACAGAATACTACTACGGGCACAATTACGTCTCAGAAAGTTGCGAGTATAAAAACAAATGCACCACCTACTATTACCATTAATCTTACGGAGATAGATGTTCCCAACGTAAAAATTGGAAATAAAGCGACTATAACGCTTGATGCCTTTCCGGGAAAATCATACACCGGACAAGTTATTAGTATAGACACAGTAGGCAGCGTATCGTCGGGAGTTACCACCTACCCCACTACAATTAAATTTGATACGGAAGTACCGGATATACTCTCTAACATGTCTGCGCAGGCAAACATTCTTACTCAGGTAAAGAATGATGTTATTCACATTCCTACCAGCGCAATTCAAACCCAAAACGATGAATCATATGTACAGATCATGAAAAATAACCAACCTGAACGGGTAACGGTACAAACCGGAATTGCCTCGGACACCGATACGGAGATTGTATCCGGCTTAACAGAAGGAGATACAGTGGTTACGAGTACATCAAATACCGGTTCAACCAGTAGTAGTACCCAAACAACTTCTCCGTTTAGCGCTGGGTTTGGAGGGGGCGCATTCCGAAGTGCATCCGGCGGTAATCAGGTACGGATAACCAGATAATCTATGGATTTCTATGATCATTCAACTTTCACATATATCGAAAATATACAAAACAGAACTTCTGGAAACCGTGGCGCTCTCTGACGTATCTTTTTCCGTAGAAAAAGGCGAATTCGTAGCCATAATGGGTCCATCAGGTTCGGGAAAATCCACTCTTATGCACATTCTGGGAGCTTTGGATCTTCCCACTTCCGGTGAATATATTCTGGATAATGAAAAGGTTTCCGCGCTCACCGATGACGAACTTGCGGATATTAGGAATCGCAAAATCGGTTTCATTTTTCAGTCATTTAATCTATTACCCCGCACCTCAGCACTAAAAAATGTCATGCTGCCAATGGTGTACGCCGGAATACCTAAAACGGAAAGGCTGGAAAAAGCTACAAAGTTCCTGGAGATGGTAGGTTTGGCAAACCGCATACACCATACTTCTAATCAACTTTCCGGAGGTCAGCAACAGCGAGTTGCCATAGCCAGAGGACTTGCCATGAATCCTTCCATACTCCTGGCAGATGAGCCTACCGGTAATATTGCTACCGCTCAGGCTGAGGAGATAATGGGTATTTTTCAACACGTTCATGAGAACGGTAACACCATAGTTATGATTACCCATGAACCGGATATTGCAGCCCATGCCGGAAGAATTATTACTATCCGTGACGGAAAACTAGGTGATGATAAAAAAAATATGAAACAAGTAAAAGCGAAGTTTAAACCTGAATAAGCATGGATATTATAGAACTTTTTAAAGAATGTATCGGTACACTAACCCTTAATAAACTCCGGACTGGTCTGGCGATTCTGGGAATAATTATCGGAATAGGTAGCGTTATTACGCTTATCTCACTTGGGCAAGGTAGCCAGAAATCCATTGAAAATCAAATTCAATCTCTCGGCTCCAATTTACTGACGGTTATTCCCGGCGGACAATCGTCAGGAGGAATACGGGGTGCAGCAGGAGGCGGAACAACATTAACCCTGGATGACGCGAAAGCCATACAGTCTTCACCCAAAATCACCACCGTAAATAGCGTCTCTCCTGAATTATCCCGACGGTCTCAGGTCACTGCGGGAAGAAACAATACGAATACGCAAATTACCGGTGTTTATCCGCAATATGCAGACATTAGGAAGATAACAATGTCATCCGGTGTGTTTATCTCGGACCGGGACGTAAGCAGTATGACGAAAGTAGCCGTACTTGGACCTACCGCAGCAGCAAATCTATTCGGTGAAGAGTCTAACCCGGTGGGACAGAGTATCAGAATCGATGGTCAATCGTTAACGGTAATCGGTGTAACCGTTTCAAAAGGCGGCACAGGATTTAACAACCCCGATGACGCCATTTATGTACCCCTATCAACTGCCCAGAAACAACTTTTCGGTGCTAACTATGTATCTACTATTGCCGTTGAAGCCAAAGATAAAAATGTTATGACGGCAGCCCAAAACGAAGTGGGTTATCTATTGTTGGAAAGACATAAACTGAGTGATCCCACGGAAGCGGATTTCTCCATATTTTCACAAAATGATATTTTGAATACCGCTTCTCAGGTAACGGGTACATTTACGACATTACTTGGAGGTATTGCGGCTATCTCGCTTCTTGTCGGTGGCATTGGCATTATGAACATCATGTTGGTAACCGTAACGGAACGTACAAGAGAAATAGGACTACGGAAAGCCTTAGGAGCGAAAAAGAACATTATTATTACACAGTTTTTAATTGAAGCAATTCTCCTAACATTTACCGGCGGTATGATTGGCATGGCAACCGGAATCGCCGTTTCCTATATATTGTCTAAAGCTATCTCCATTCCGTTTACTGTTTCCCCTGCGGCAGTACTGTTGGCTATTGGTGTTTCGGGAGGCATAGGGATATTATTCGGTTGGTATCCGGCCAGAAAAGCAGCTAATCTCCAACCGATTGAAGCATTACGGTATGAATAATCTTATAACATTAATTAATAGGAGGACTCTATGAAAGAAGATAAGAAAAACACCGCTTCCCTGCCGAAAACTGCAGCACCGTTATTAGTGATAGCAATACTCGTCGGTGCAATTTCATTTTTTGCCGGGATGAAGTATCAGGAAACCAAACAACCAAGATTTTTTGGCGGCGTGAATGGCCAAATGATGCAGCGCGGCCAAACAGGAAGAACAGGTAACGGTTCTGCTTCTGGCGGTGCAATGCGGAACGGAATTAGACCGGTTTCAGGAGAAATTATCAGTTCTGATGATAAATCCATTACCGTAAAACTGCAGGATGGTAGCAGCAAAATTGTTATTGTGGCTGAAACCACCGATATTAATAAAGCGGATAAGGCCACCAAAGACCAATTAAAGCCAGGTGAAACTGTCGCTGTATTTGGTCAGGAAAATTCTGACGGCAGTATTACAGCCCAAAACATCCAATTAAACCCGATTCTTAGAGTACCCGGAGCAACGAGTCCGACTCCCACAAAATAACCACGTTCCTACTTTTATCCTTACTACATTATGTAGTAGTATAGGATTATGAAGGGAGGTGAGTGAATTGGAAGAAACTACGGAACCAAAAACCGAAAAAAAGGGAATGAATCCCATGATTATTGTGGGAATTGTAGTTATTGTCGGAGTTATCGGATTAGTGGCCCTGCAGACAATGAACGGTAGTTCATCAAGCTCACAGCCGGCAACAAACTCCATGGATAATCAAACAAGTCCGGCAAGTGAATCCATGGGAACTGAAACAACACCGGGCGCCGCTATGGAAGGCGATTCCGCGATGTCTGATGTGCGGATCATTGACATGGAAGCCGGGGCGTTTTACTACAAACCAAACGAAATTCGCGTAAAAAAAGGTGAAAAAGTCAAAATCGTCATGAAGTCTGTAGACATGATGCACGATTTTAATATAGATGAACTTGGCGTAAAAATGCCGGTTGCCAAATCAGGAGAAACCGGAACTGTCGAATTTACCGCTGACAAAACCGGAACGTTTGAATACTACTGTTCTGTTGGCCAACATCGTAAGAACGGTCAAGTGGGTACACTAATAGTAGAATAACGCTTTTCTATGTATTACTACAAAATACCTCCCGAATGCGGGAGGTATTTGTAGTTTTATACAATCCTATTTTATATTAAGCAGCCTTGCTTCTGCCTTTAACTTTTCAGGCATCGGACGGCATGTACAATGTTTCTGATGTTCCAAATGCCAATGGAGTCGTTGCTCTACAGTGGGGTTATTAGGCATTCGATTTGCTTTGTGCCAAATGGCGTTAATAGTATTCATATACCTCCTACACCTATATTATATCCGCTTGAACAATTGCCATGAATCTGCGTATAGTGTGACTGCACCGGAAAAATGTAATCAGCACGTTTTCTTCAATGAAATCACAACCAGTACTTTCTATCGGACTGCCTTTAATAATAATAGTAATCGTTATCTCTTCGTTTGCAGCTACCATAAGGCAACTTTCTAAACCGACCGTTATTTCACCTGTAGCGGAAGCTGCCAGTATCGTAATCACCCCTACTCCCCGAATAACGAATACGCCTACGCCGTTCATATCCCAACTGGCAGACGTTGTGGAACCGTTGCTCCCTACCACCGCAGGAACATATGCCATATACATTAAACAACTACAGACCGGAGAAAAGTATGCGGTCAATGATCACAAATCCTTTCCGGCCGCCAGTCTGTACAAATTATGGATTATGGCCACGGTATATAACCTGATGCAGGATGGAACATTAACTCCGGACATGATGTTAACGGAAAGTATTCCGGCATTAAACCGCGCATTTGGCATAGATCCAGAGTCAGCGGAACTTACGGAAGGAACCGTTTCCTTTTCAATCAAAGATGCACTTTTTAAAATGATTACGGTCTCACATAACTATGCGGCACTTGCGCTTAGTAAAAAAGTAAAAATTGCCACCGGCAAAGATTTTCTGACGAATTACGGTTTTATGGAATCCAGTTTTGGAGAGCCACCAAAAACTACTGCCTCGGATATCGGTTTATTTTTTGAAAAATTAAATCAGGGAACACTTATTAACCGCGAATCAAGTGACGCTATGCTCACGCTTCTGAAAAAACAGGAATTAAACAATAAAATTCCCCGCCTATTACCACAGAATACCGTCATTGCACACAAAACGGGAGAACTAGGCTCCGTAACGCATGATGCAGGCATCATTTACACGCCCAATGGTAGCTATGTACTCGTCGTACTTACGGAGACCCCAGATCCGGCAAGCGCCGAAACTACAATTTCCCGGATTTCTGCTGCAGTATACACATATTTTTCAGGTACGGAAAATCGCTAAATTCTGTGTTTCGTAGCAGTAGTTGAATCCTCACCCGAAAACAGTACTGCGGCAATAAACGTTGTTATCGGAACTGCCAGAATCAAACCGATACTGGCAACTAACGTTCTGATAATTTCCTCGGCGATAAATTCATAGTTAATTATTTGCGAAAAAGGCCTGGGATTATTTATGAACAGCAATAATAATGGCATGGCAGCACCGGTATAAACCAAAACCAACGTGTTCACCATGGAAGCGATATGATCATGTCCCACATTCATGGCCCGCCGGTATAATTCCGTCCACTGTATTCTACCTGAGGCGTGCTTAAGTTCTGCAACGATAGATGCCTGAGAGATAGTTATGTCATCAAATACTCCTAAACCACCTATTATTATTCCTGCCAGCAACAAACCTTTAATATTGATTACCCCAGGATAAAACGTCTGTAAGAAACTCGCCTCTTCTGTAGAAAACCCGGTTAGTTTTGCCATCTCCACAAATATTGTCGCCAGAATACCAGTAAGTACCAAGCTTATAAGCGTGCCCAGAATAGATACTGACGTTTTTTTATTTAAACCATGCGAGAAATAAAAGGTTACGGGAACCATAATGAGTGATCCGATGATCGCGATAAGAACGGGATCCGCTCCTGCAGAAATTTGCGGCAGAATAAATTTAAAGATAACCAAAAAAGACAATGCCATTCCTAAGAGCGACATAAATCCGCGCCACCTACCGATAACTACGGCAGCCGCAATAAAAAGTATGAATAGGAGTAACAATACATCCCGTCTGACATAATCAGTTATATAATAGGTATCTTCTCCACCAGAAAGATCTGCCGTTCGTGTAAGCACTACACGATCTTTTGATTCATATCTGGGAACATTAGCCATAGGATACATTCCGTTTTCAACTATAACTGTCTTACCCGTTAGCCGACCGGTGGTAATAATAAGTTCCAGCTTCTGATACAGTTGTAAAGCATCTCCCCCTTCGGGTGTAATCTGTTTTTCTTCTAAGATTTTTACGACACTCGCTTCTAGCGTATCGTCCTGATTTTCCGAAGCTGAATTCTGAGCGTTCACGGAAGAAAACGGCTGCATTACGACAACCAAAAGAATACATAAAACAAAGAGGAATCGCCGCATAAACCCAAAGTGCATACTCTACCTATAACACGATTGTTATCAGTGTTTTTTTAGTAACGAAACCATACCAAAGATACAAAGAGAAAACAACACTATAGTTCCGCCTGCGGGGATACCGGCGTAGTATGAGATAAATAGCCCTGCAAACACGGAAAATAAAGCAATCAATATTGAAAACACTAAACTTTGAGAAAAACTTCTCGCTACTTGCATAGCGGTAATCACGGGAATTACGATTAATGCTCCGATTAATAGTACGCCCACCACCCGCATGGATAACGAAACGGTTACGGCAGTTAATACGACAAGTATGGTATTAATGGTATCTACGGGGACACCTCTTACGCGCGCACTTTCTTCATCAAATGCTGCAAACAACAATTTTTTCCGTAACAAAATAATCGTTACCACGGTAAATAGCCCTAGTCCCAGAATTACCCAAAGTTCTTCCGTTTTAACTGTAGTTATGGTGCCAAATAAATACCCGAACAAGTTTATATTAAATCCGTGAGCCACGCTCATCAACACCAGAGCCAAAGCTAAACCTCCTGGCAGGAACATTGCCAGAATAGCCTCTCCGGATATATGTTGGCGGGTTTTAAGCCTCTCTATCAAGACTGCCGCGGAAACCGTAGTAATCACTGTTGTAACTAATGGTTGTGTCCCCAGTATTAATCCGATGGCTACTCCGGCTAGAGAAATATGTGACAAAGTATCAGCAATTAATGAATATCTTCGGATAACCAAAAAATTACCAATCATTGGTGTAATAACCGCAATCATGGCTCCCGCAATAAAGGCACGGAGCATAAAATCGTACTGGAAAATATCCATCATAAATTAGTGACCATGGACAACATAGCGAATATCTTTTCCGTATAGTTTTTCCATAAAGTTCCCGCGAAGTATCTCCTTAGGCCTCCCATGACAGATGAGTTTACTATTTATACACGCGACTTCCGTTACTTCGTGTGCCACGACTTCAATATCATGTGAAATAAGGATCAGTGTTAAATTAAGCCTGGTGTTTAAATCCCGTAACAATTGATAAAATTTTGATTGAGAATCCACGTCTACACCCACAGTGGGTTCATCAAGAATTAATAGTTCCGGCTCTGATGCTAAAGCCCGGGCGATAAACACCCTTTGCTGTTGACCTCCGGATAATTCAGTAATGAGGCGGGATTTATATTGTTCCATTTCTACAGCCCGGAGCGCGTTTGCTACTGCCTCTTCGTCTCCCTGTGAACCCGTATCATCAAGCCTGCCTATCTGAATCCTACCCATAGAGACAACTTCGTTAACGGTAATCGGAAAGTGCAAAACCATTGATCCTGCCTTCTGGGGTACATATCCGATTTTTCGCCAGTCTTTAAACGCATTCAACTCAGTTCCGAATAATCTAATGATTCCGGATTTAGGCTTCAAAAGTCCGACGACGAGTTTTACCAGTGTTGTTTTCCCGCTGCCATTCGGACCGATAACACCCAAAAAATCACCTTTATGAATATCTAAACTAATATCATCAAGTATACGCTCACCGTTATAGGAAAAATTTATATGATCTATAGAAACTACAGTTTCACTCATTTACACTCCAAGGCTGTCTTAATATTTTTTAAATTTTCCCTTTGCACCGAAAAGTAATCCATTCCTTTATTTTGCTCTTCTTCGGTCAATCCTTCCAGTGGGTTAAATACCAGGGTTTTCGCGCCTATTTCATTAGCCAAAGTTTCAGCTATTCTGGGACTTACCAAAGTTTCAAAAAATATATATTTAATACTATGCTCGCGCGCATAATCCGCCACATCTGCTAGCTCCTTTGGAGAAGGTTCCTGTTCGGGAGATAAACCGGAAAGCGATATCTGTACTAAACCGTATCTGTCAGTAAGATAACCAAAGGCTGCGTGTGAGGTGACAATTTCAGTTCTCGCACAATTAGCCAAAGATTGTCTAAATTCAGAATCCAGTTCATCCAATCTTTGCAAAAGACGCTCGGTGTTCTGCTGATATACTTCCGCATGTTTAGGATCACGGGTGCTCACTGCCCGCGATATCTGTTCTACTTGTTTTTTAGCCAATATGGGATCTAACCATATGTGTGGATCAGGCAGTGTTGAGCCATCCTCATCGACTGTTCTCGAAAATAATTCTCGGGGAGCGGATACCATGGTCACAGATTTATCTTGCGTATTCGCGGCAATATTTTCGGCCCAAGGCTCCAAACCTCCACCGTTTATAACAATAATTTCACTTTTTTCCAATAAAGCGACATCGCGTGGTGTAAGTTCGTAGTCATGCGGTTCTACCCCTGGGGGAGTTATAATAGTAAGCGCTGCATTAGTACCGACAATTTGATCAGCAAAAAAATACAACGGATAAAAAGAAGTTACTACAGATATCTTTTCATCCGATAACTTCTGGATTGGCGACTTTAATCCAGACGTATACAGAACCGAACATAATATACCCAAAACTCCGATAACTATGACTGCGGCAATAGTATAAAATTTATTTTTGTTCATTCTTTATTATTGCAAATAATTTGCATAAAAGCAACTTTACTTCTCTATTACCATCCAAGTGAGAACCCCTCTATTGAATGATATAATCGCCCTGTGTCTATAAAACTTTTTATAATTTGCATACTCACTTGTATCTTTGGAAGTTTATGCGGGTATATTTTACTGCAATATTCGTTTACAAAAAATCCGAATGGTGCATTTGTACAAGAAATCGCCTCACAAGTAGGACTTAGTGAACACGAAGTAATCGGATTCTTGCCGTATTGGCTTATTGATAAAACGGATAAAGATTACTTTCAATTTATAACGACACTCACCTACTTCGGATTAACCGTCGCCCCGGATGGTAGTGTTCAGGAATACACTAATCCAGGTGAAAAAGAACCCGGATGGTATGCCCTGGAAAGCGGTAAAGTTGATGAAATATTTTCGCGGGCAAAAACTGCAAACGTAAAACTATCACTTCTGGTATTTAGCGGGGTTGAATCGGACATATTGGAATTAGTGAGTGATCCCCTCCCTCATGCGGCAAATCTAGTGAATGCCATTACACCATTTATGACCAAATACGGATTTGATGATCTGAATTTGGATATAGAGAGTGTCGTTCCTACCGCAAATCTGTCAGCACGAAATAACTTTACTATTTTCGTTAAGGAAGTCCGTACACTCATGAAAGAAAGGAATCTGGGAACGCTGACAATTGATGCCAGCCCTACGGATTTAATTAAATCACGGTTAATAGATCTTCCGGCTATAGAACCGTACGTAGACAGTATCGTACTGATGACATATGACTTTCACTACACCGGTTCCGCTGTTACCGGACCGGTCGCGCCGGTGGGTGGAGCCGGTACGGAAGCGGAATTTGATATAGAAACAGCACTCCAAAAATCTATAGAAGTACTTCCAGCCGCAAAAATTTTGTTGGGAATCCCCTTATACGGATACGAATGGGAATCCATCGGGAATGTGCCAAGATCTGCAGTAATGCCGGGTTCAGGTTTAGTAATCAGTAACAGAAGGGCAGAACAGGTACGAACTGATTGCACGGATTGTATTATTCAAATCGACCAACTCGGAAAAGAATCGTATATTATTTATCCCGATGAGGATACCGCGTTATATCATCAAATATTTTATCCTGACAAACAGGCAACACTGGAAAAAATTCGGCTAGCCAATTCGTATGGAATCGGAGGGGTAGCCCTCTGGGCGCTCGGGTACGACGGTAACTCGATACTGGATCCTCTCAGGGAATATAAACATTCTCTAAAATAGCTACTGCACATCCACGCCTCTGGTTACGTCCGAATAGTACAACGTCTGACCTGAAGTTATGCTAACCGTCTGGCTAATATAATCCACAGAATTAAACGCTATAGTTGCGTTACCATCAATGACATTAACCGTTACCGTTTCTGTGCTGTCATCAACAGAGACATGTACATTCCCGCGCGGAATATTTAGAAGCAAATGAAAACTTCGAACCGATACCGGAGAACTGCCGCTAACTGCGTAAGACACGTTTCCCTTTTTTTGGGAAAAAACCAAATTAACTGGTAATGTCTGAATAATTTCAATTTCGGACTCAGACGATAAGGAAATACTTCCCGCTGCAGCAAATGTAACGGAAACCGAACCGGAGTCACTCGCAATAATTTTTTCTCCTTGCTGAATGGAGATGTCTTTCTTAAGTACTGCAGGTTCGGTGGCTGTTCGTGATTCCCAATACGGTATACCTGTTAATTCAGTAATGGTACCCCGCAGAGAATCTAATGGCGCCTGTTCCATAGAAAACGCCGTTCCCAACGGTTTTTGCTGTACCGGTGTAACTAAGGACTCCGGTTCTGCCACGGTTTTATGCTGCCAATAATACATGCTAGCCCCAATTGCCATACCGATACTTAATGAAAATAGTACAATCACTATGTATTTCATTTACAGGGATTATATCAGGTAGATAGGAATATCTAATTAAGCAGTACGATTGCAAAATTCAAAACCGTTGCAAAACTTACCCAGGCAAGATATGGCAGTAATAGCGTACCCGCCGTTCTATTAATATTCAAAAATATCCGTATTGTGGCCAGAATGGATGCCCACAGAATCAAAATTTCCAGAAAGGCAAACGTGGGATTTTTTAATCCAAAAAAAACTAACGACCATGCGGTGTTTAATCCAAGTTGCAGGAAAAAATATTTACCGGCTTTCCGTATTGCCCCTTTTTTATTTTTAGACTCCCACACCAAGAACAGTGAAATTCCCATGAGTAAGTAGAGGAAAGACCATACTGGCCCAAAAATCCAGTTCGGAGGACTAAAAAATGGTTTATTCAGGTAAACATACCAACTTGCAATGGCAGGATAAGTAAACCACGATCCGATTACTCCGGGGGAAAAACAGACAACTAGCGCACCAATGAATCGGATAACTGACTTCATAAAACCAGTATACACCCATCCGTTAACCGACTGTGCGTAAGGTTAAAAAAACTAAAGGGACTGAGCCGAAATTTCTGACACTATGGAGATCCCGTGGTGAAACAATCACAAAATCATGTACCTGTACGTGAATCCATTCAGAATTGATAAACATATCGCCGTTACCTTCAAGGAATAAATACCGCTCTTCACCGTCAGGATGAATATGCGGTTCAATCATTGATCCGGGGTCCAGCCAGGCGTAATTATATGATCCCAACTGCACTTTTTTCTGTTGCGAAGGGACTAAAGATTGACGAAAAACTGACCCGTTGTGAATTTTCTCAGCCGGAAGGTCGGCGAGCGACATTTTTTCAGACATATTTGTTAAAGAATATTTGCGTGTAAACTTACCGAATTTCCGTTAATAATATTTTGTCCACACGATTACCATCCATATCTACTACTTCAAATATATATCCCGCAGCCGTAAACGTATCCCCGCTTATGGGAATACGCTCTATACGGCTCATGACAAATCCCCCAATGGTATTAAAGGAACCGGTATCTTCATCAATATGTTCTTTGATATGGAAAAAATCTTTAAACTTATCTATAGAAATAAGTCCGTCTACCAGATACGATCCATCCTCGCGTTTTATAATTTCTTTTTCCTCCGCTTCTTCCAGCGTAGGAATATCACCTACTATCGCTTCCAGGACATCAGTAAGAGAAAGTAAGCCCTGTATGGTTCCGTATTCATCCACTACCAATGCCATATGTATTCCGGACTTCTTAAACAATTCCAATACCCGCAATCCGTCCATGTTTTCCGGAATAAAGAGCGGTTTGTGTAAATGTTTTTCCAAATCCATGTCTTTCGTTGCTAAAAAATCAGTAAGCAGATCTTCACTCCGGACTATACCTACCACTTTTTCTAAGGATCCGCGACATACAGGGAAATGCGATTGTGGTTTTTTTCGCAAACGACTCCGGAGTACATCATCAGTACTATTTATATCCAACCAGATTACTTCCTTTCTTGGTTTCATCATGGTGCTAACTTTTTTATCACTTAATTTAAGGGTTCTGTCTACAATATCCTTTTCCGCAACTTCGAACACTCCTGACCTGGCTCCTTCGTGCAGTAATGTCCGAACTTCCTCTTCACTTACAGGAGTTTCCGGTGCTGCCGTTATTCCCAGAACGTTAAGCACCCAATCGGTGGATTTACTTAATAAAGCAACCACCGGGTATGTTATGCCTGCGAACATATTCATCGGTCTGGCTACCACAGCAGCGATTTTTTCCGGACTGCTTAAGGCTAATCGTTTCGGAACAAGTTCTCCGATTATCAGGGATAAATAGGTAATCGTGAGAACAACAATGCTTAGGGCAATTGCATCACTATACTTACCGATAACGGGAAACAAATGAAAATATCCCGACAATGGTTCGGCAATAGTTGCACCACCGAAAGCCCCTGCAAAAATTCCTACCAAAGTAATTCCCACCTGTACAGTCGGTAAAAATTTAGCGGGATTGTTGGCTAGATCCAGAGCGGCTTGCGCTGGTTTATTTCCCTCCGAAGCCTGTTGCTTTAATTTTGATTTACGGGCTGAAACGATTGCGATTTCCGCCATCGCAAAAACGCCGTTTAAAAGAATAAGTAAGAAAATAATCAGGAACTCCATAGGCGTTAGGTCGTAACGATTATATCAAAATATTTTCTACCGCTGAGGAACGGGATACGGACAATTAAAACGCCTGGGAAAATTTATTCGCATCCAAGAGCAGTCTGACACTGCGTTTTTGATTCACCGGTCAACTGTTCACAGGCTTTACAAGCGGTCTGGTTTCCGGCTGGAATTCCTTCACCTGACGACTTTAACATATCACTGAAATCACTAAATTCAATATTTGTCGGAGGTACAAACAGACTGGCATCGACAACCCAGGGCGAACAGTTATACTCCATGGTTTTATTCATATCAAACGCCTGTTGTGACATAGCTGATCCGGTCGGCATTGGTGTAGTAGCAGCGTCCGTATCCATTGTCATTTTAAATCCGATTTTTTGTTCATCAGTCCACATATAGTTGGTATTTCCTTCAACGATCATGTGGCTTGTTATCGTTTTGTCTGCAATAGCTGTGGTAAAATCACCCCGGACTTTACCCGAAGATATGTAGGTTACTCCTTGAACTGCCGGTGTCTCTGATGTATTGCTGAATGTACATTTCTGCGCAACGCCGGAGGTGAATAATTCTTTAAGCGTTTTTTGCACACTTCCACCACCGCTCGGTGTAGCAACCATTGCATCCGCTACTGTTGACGGAGAAGCCGTATCTGATTTACTCATCATCATGTACGCACCACCACCCAATACAATCAAAAGCAGGAAGGCAATACCAATAAGTACGGATTTATTTTTCATAGTGGCCGTATTATATCATGTAGAAACATTATCGCCATAATACCGGCAATTCCCTTGAATTTATACAGATAACGGTTTATAACACGTAGTGTACAAATGAAAAAACTTCTCTATTCCGTAATCCTACCCACATTTAATGAAGCGGATGCTATTGCTGAACTGCTTAACGCTATTCATAAACAGCTTAAATCCTATCCGTACGAGATTCTGGTTATCGACGATAACAGTCCTGACGGGACTGCACGAATCGTAAAAAAAACCGCGCGGTCCGGTATTCCCGTTAGGTCTATTGTAAATAAAACACGACTTGGTTTAGCAGAATCTATTGCAATAGGAATTCAGGAAGCGAGGGGTTTTTTTATTATTGGTATGGACGCGGATTATAACCATGATCCCGGTACTCTTCCATTGCTCATTTCTGCTACAAAACGGGCAGATTTAGTTATTGCCTCACGTTTTATTCCCGGTGGCGGTATGTATGATCCGTTTAGATATTACTCGAGTTTAATTTTTAATTCCCTTATACGGGTTCTATTCTCATACCCATGCAGGGATAATACCAGCGGTTACTATATAATTAAGAAGCAGGATGTGCTAAAACTACAACCGGATCACATATATCGAGGATATGGAGAATATCACCTGCGCCTGGTAATGACTGCCCGAAAAAAAGGCTTCCGTATAATGGAAATACCGACGGTATATCCGAAACGCCTCGGAGGTACTAGCAAATCCAAATTATGGAATATGTTTCCCGTATATTTTTCTGTAGCTTTCTCAGAATCGCAATAATATGAAAACATTGGCTCCCATTCATAAAATTCCCACGGCTGAGTATAAAAAAATATTGCCGTTTTTACCGGAACAAGATCCGGAATTATCGGGAAAACGAATTATTCCCGTTTGTGAACCGAATTTTTCACCAAGGGAAGAGAAATATTTATTACAGGCATTCCGATCATCCTGGGTTTCTTCTCAAGGGAAATATATTAAAGAACTGGAACATCTTTTCGCGGAAACAATATCAAATACGAAATATGCATATGCGGTTAATAGCGGCACGACTGCTTTGCACACAGCTCTCACAGCTTTAGGAATTGGGCCGGGCGATGAAGTCATAGTACCGACGTTTACTATGATTGCAACCATAAACGCAGTTATGTATACGGGTGCTACGCCAGTTTTAGCAGATGCAGTACCGGACAGGTGGACGCTAAATCCAAAAGACGTCGAGCAAAAAATTACCAAAAAAACCAAAGCCGTTATCGCCGTTCATATCTATGGTCTACCTGCAGAGTTAAAACCGCTACAACAGCTTGCACGCAAACATAATCTATGGCTGATAGAAGATGCAGCTGAAGCCCAAGGTGCCGCATGTAACGGAAAGCGTGTAGGTTCTATCGGAGACGTCGCTGCTTTTTCTATGTATGCAAATAAAACCACATCTTCCGGAGAAGGCGGAGTTGTAACTACAAACAACTCGGAGATTGCCAAACGGATTGACCTGTTACGTCGGCATGCATTTTCGCACGAAAGACATTTTTGGCATACTATGACAGGCTTCGGTTACCGCATGACGAACCTGCAAGCGGCAATCGGGTTTGGCCAAATAGAACGATTTACGGAATTAACCGGAAAAAAATTAAGAAACGCCGGTTGGTACACAAAATTTCTGAACGATATTCCCGGCTTAACACTTCCTGCAACACCGAAAGGCAGTACAAACGTATATTGGATGTTTGGAATACTGGTGGATCAAAAAATATTTGGAATATCTAAAAATCAACTCAGACGTTCACTCGCCAAGAAAGGGATAGAAACCCGCTCGTTCTTTATCCCTATGCATTGGCAACCGGTGTTGCACCATCGATTTAAAGGAGAACATTACCCTGTATCGGAATTACTCTGTCGGGATGGACTTTATTTACCATCGTCCACACTACTTTCTAAAACGGATATCGAGTATATCTGTAAAGAAATTCGCATGGCCGGTAAACCAAGATCTTAGAACGGTTTAAAAATCATAACGGAAAATTGTTACCGTTGGATTTTCGAATACTACTTTCAGGAACGGATAATAGGTTTTAAATAAATCAACCGACCGTGAATATTTCGTCACGACCATAAACCGGATATTATTTTTCTGTAAAAATTCATGGGTTTGCGGAGTGTCTGCCCAGACGAAAAATAAATTATTCGCATTCTCATCTTTCTCACTCACGTTATATGTGGTTAAAAAATGACCTGTATACGAATGTTTTCCGGTTAGACCCGGTATCATCAGGTCTATGGAAGTGTACGGTGAAGCTAATACGTTTCCGTCTTTGGGTTCAGCATTTCTTAAATATACGAATCCCTGATAGAGCTCTTTGGGTATATATGCGAAATGAAACAGTGGTTCTTTCAGCGGTTGAAATTCATCAACCCATACCCGTAAAAATGATGTTAAATTAATAGTCATATACACGATAATTAAAATCATTAGGGTATGTTTCCGCTGAATCAGACCGGAAATGCGGATAAGTGCGGTCATGACGAATACAGCCAGAAATATATATACCGCAGGAAATATAAATCTAAATCCGGGAACAGGGAGTTGGAGTAATAAAGGGAAATAATATCCAGTAAAACTGGTAAGGACAATTGCGGTAGCAATTGATTCATAAATGGATACGTGTTTTTTTCTCAGCAGGAGGAATACACCAAATAAACCCAAAGGCCACTGTAAACCGAATCCGCGGATCATGCCTATAATCCCTACTGCTTTTATTTGTTGCAGATACTGATTTACATCCCAGTCATTTGCCGAACTATAGACGGGATCGTGATTCACAATGCGGATCATATATACGAATACCACACCGGTTATAACTAAAAACACTAGAAGTAGACTTTTTAGCCGAACTGCAGAGCCGATATTCACTAATTTTCTATTTGCGATCAAAATTACTATGCCTATAAGTAACACGAACAACCCCGCAATCATATCTCCGATTGCCAGCAGCAAAAATAACGGTGCTAATAATCCGATCAAAAAGAGAGTCTTTGTTTTAGTACTATAGCCTTCGTGCATTAACTTCAGAAAGATAAACAAAAATACAATAAATAAAAAATTAACCAACATACCATTAGGTGATGTTCCGAATCTGGTAAGCACCCGATTAGAAGTACGGAAAAGCGCAGTTGCCGGTTCTATAGATAGTGTCCAATTTTCAAACGTAATACTGGGAAGACTGCTGGAATACAAAAATATTAAATACGTACATATTCTATGGAAAGCATTTCTGCGGAAAAACAACCAGATTACCGGATAACTGAAAAGAATAAACAACAATTTAAATAATAACCCGAATAAACTATACGATTCATAGCCAGCCAGACCGATCATGCCGCCGAGTCTACCGAAAAGTAAATGATTAAAATACAAAAAGGTAGGTGGAAACCGTTCTATAGTAAACCTGTTCTCAGTAGTAAGGCGGCCTTCCCTTCCCTGATTAAATTGGTCAAGATAGTAATAAAAATCTTCATAATAGCCACTTAACCCTATAAATACATGATCTTTAGGCCGGTAAAAGTACTGAGAAGTAAGATGCGGTGACGTTAAGAATAATGATAATGCCGCAAAAAAGATGAATAAACCGATTTCAAGATTCTTTTTTGTTATCATACAACAATAAAATCACTTCCGTAGGTGTATGCACGGAATAAATATAGTATAGCTGATACAATACATTCCGTAAGGAACAAAACGCTTGTATACGTATCTCTTTTATGGAATCGCAGGAATACCGATTACTGTTCGCGGCGGAAGAAACGCATTGGTGGTTTCTGGCCAAACGGCAGTATTTAAAAAAAGTACTTCCCATCCCTAAACGTAGTCTTCGTATTCTGGATGCAGGTGCGGGTACCGGAGGTACGAGTCAATTTTTAGAACAATGGGGAAACGTAACTCGAATTGAGTCTTCACCCGTTGCTGCGGAATTTTTGAAAAGAAGAGGACTGTCGTTTATTCGACAAGATCTGAACACGTATAAATTTCCGAAGGCTGCATATGATATTATCACCTGCCTGGATGTGCTTTACCATACGGATATAAAAAATGACGAAACATTAATCCAAAATTTTTACTACGCGTTAAAACCTGGTGGATTATTAGTCATAACCGACTGCGCCGTTCCGCAACTTATGAGCAGGCACGATACACGCAACCATGCCAGAGTTCGTTATACACTTTCGGATGTAACTAAAAAAATTAAGACATCCGGCTTTACGATCCAGAAAGCCACTTATACCTATTTTTTTGTGTTCCCCCTTACCGTTCTATCCCGGGTACTGGAAAAATTTTCAGACAGATCTGATGTAAGTATCCCGCCAAGAATTATTAATGCGTTGCTTTGGCATATCTGTCTGTGGGAATCATATATTCTTAAGGTGATTTCGCTCCCCATAGGTTCTTCACTGCTGGTGGTTGCCCGTAAACCGGACAACCGGTCATGAGACTAAGGGAATAAGATACGCTTTTAACGCTTCCAAACTATCCGTATCTATGACGGAGCATGTGAGTATACGTCCGTGTTTTTTCGTAAAGTGTGTTTGAACTTTTTGTATCTGTTCCGGTGCAGCAGTATCTGTTTTCGTGAGCACAATGACTTCCGGTTTCTCCAATAGCTCCGGATTAAACTGGGTAAACTCTTTTCGAACAGTTTCGTAATCACCTACTGGATCGTTACTCATAACATCTATGCAGTGAACCAAAATTTTGGTTTTTTCTATATGTTTTAAAAATTTAGTTCCGAGCCCTTTCCCCTGTGCTGCACCTGCTATAAGTCCGGGAATATCGGCAATGGCGTATTTCCCCATCATGCCTAGATTCGGTTCCAATGTCGTAAACGGGTAGTCTCCGATAGCCGGCTTGGCATTGGTTAGCGCTGCCAGCAAACTACTTTTCCCGGCATTGGGCAAACCGACCAAACCGATTTTAGCGATTATCCGCAAATCCAGAAGTAGCGTTTTTTCTTCACCTTTTCCGCCCGGTTCTGCGTAGCGCGGCGTTCTGTTTGTAGCCGTCGCAAATTCGCAATTCCCCCTTCCCCCTTTTCCACCCCGGACTATTCGAATTTTTGTAACCGTATCCTGAATTTCCACAATCTTCCCCGTCTTTATATCGGTAACGCGGGTGCCTATCGGGAGTTCGATAAGCAAATCTTTGCCATTTCTGCCAAAAAGTTTTTTGTCTCTACCGGCTATGCCGTCTTCCGCTAAAATCTTTTTCTTAAAACGGAATGGTTGAAGATCGTTCAGGTTGGTAGTACCGCGGAAAAAAATACTTCCGCCGTTCCCACCATTCCCACCGTCAGGACCGCCAAAAGCAGTTAAACCGCTCCGCAATAACGTAGCCGCACCATTGCCGCCGGCTCCGCCACGCACGATAATTTTTACGGAATCTACCAACATATCCGCATTTTACCATGCATAGTGATCCGGAGTATACGGACGGGCTAAATTTCCACTTTATTCGGGCGTAGGAGTAGCGATTAACGCAGATGCCGGTATGTCTTTCATATCGGGAGGTGCGCTGGATACAGTATGCAGCGTATCCGTTTGTGCCGCAATCAGTTTCAGAAAAAAGGGTCCGACTTTTAAACCGAATAGCACGGCGGTAACCGTAACTATGCAGTACACCGTAAATTTTTTACTGAGCACCATATTCGCTCCAAATAATTGCAGTACATATTTATAGTAATATACAAATTGCCGTCCGTATACCTTTCGTTTAAAATACACCCATATGCATACAAAAAAACTTACCATCCGTGAATCATTACTACACCCCCCGCAGTCGGATAAACTTAAATCGGGATGCGTGGTACTTAAACCAGGTGAAGCCGTAGGAGAACATACTACTGATGCCCGGGAAGAAGTACTCGTAATAATAGCAGGTACAGCCACCATAACCATGGAGCAGGAATCTGCCGAAGTTCAGGCTCCCGGATTTGCATATATTCCGGCACAAAAAATGCACAATGTTACCAATAAAGCGGAAACGGATCTGAAATACGTGTATGTCGTAACACCGGTAGAGTCTGAAGAACACGGCTGTATGTGCGGTCACGGCGGACACTGTCAATGTCACTAGACTCAACAATTCCCGTAGTCGCTGCTTTTATCCAAGAAGGAAATACCTATCTTATAGCTCAACGCGCCAAGGGAGAACTGGCGGGTAAATGGGAATTTCCCGGCGGAAAAATTGAAAAGGGAGAAACCGCCGAACAAGCGCTGATACGCGAAATTCACGAAGAACTGGGAATATACGTAAAGGTATTGGATCACATCGCCGATTTTGACCACACCTATCCGTTTGCAAAAATTCACTTGTCGTTTTATGAATGCAGTCTTCCGGAATTCGGAACCATACGGCCCTCTTCAAGTCATAGCGCCATAACCTGGATTAGTTCCGAACCTGATATAAACTGTAACGGAAGTATAGATATCCCGGATTTTGCTCCCCTCGATAAAAAAATATACCGCCACATTATTACCCACCAGTTCGAACGGTTATTCCTGAAATAAAAATTCCAGCATTTATTCAAGAGCAGACTCACCGCTCATCAGAAAAGCACAAAACGTATTTTATTCGCACTCGCTTGTATTCTCTTACTATAAACTGTTTATAAACCACTCAACTGTCAATTCTGAAGCTTTCTCGTACGATTCCCCTTCCAACCTATGGATTGCGCCCGGAAGCACTATCATTTCCTTCCGTTTCGTCTTGGCGTATAACACATAGCTCTCAACTACAATCGGCGGAATAACTTCGTCTTTCTCGTGTCTGATCACCAATAAATTACCGGTATACAATTTTATGCACGAAAACGATAGCGTACCTGCTATATCCCCGTCTTTACGGAACGTACCTACTTCCGCAATCGGAATATCTTCGTATCCAACCTGCAGCCATTCATCTTTGTAAGCCGCCGGTGCATCCAGTACCAGTGCAGGTACTATACGTTTGGCACTAATAATCGCCGCTAAATAGCCACCATAACTTCCGCCGTTTATACCCACACGGTTTACGTCTACATGGGGTTGTTTAAGTAAAAAATCATACGCCGTAATGGCGTCGGTGATACCATCTTCTAAGGTTAATTTACCGAATTCGCCGTCACTTCCGCCGCAGCCGCGAAAATCAAAAGCAAGCGTTACAAACCCGCGTTCCGCCAACTTTTCCGCCCGGGGTAAATACCGTTTCTGGCTGCTGCCGCGACCGTGAAAAAATACCACCGCCGGTAACGGTCCAGCCGGATTATCGGGAGTAAACAAAGTCCCGATCATTTTCTGATTATGGGAAATAATTTCAACCTCTTTCCGGTCCATGAAGGGATTATAGCAGGAACACCCAAGCGGTTGTTATGTGGCAATTGGGATATTGCAGTTATTTGGCGATAACTTCTACACGCTTTATTTTCGAGCGTGCTCCCGTTAGGACGGAAACATTTCTTCTGGGAACGGAAAATTGCTTTGCCAGCAAAGCAACGACGGCTTCATTAGCTTTTCCGTCTACCGGCCTGGCTTTCACGGAAACGCAATACGTTGAAGCATCTATTTTTTCTACTTTATCTTCCCGAACTCCTGGCTTAACAATAACACTAATTTTCATACCCAATATAAATATTTATTTTTTCTTAAAATGTAACGTAGTTACATGCATATAAGAATAAATAATTCTATGCGAAAACCTTACCATAAACAAAATTATACTGCTAATACTACTAATCTCTTACTCGCCTAACTTTTGAATATGTTCATATAGAATCCGCAGCAAAAAATTATAATTCCATATCAGTTTTCCCCTACAATACCGGCAGTAATCTTGAGAACTCACTTATTTGCTAAATTATATATTTACCCCGGTAATACAGTATAATCCCACCATTATGCTTGGTGGTGAACATTTAACCGCAACGCCGCCGGAAATTCCGTTAACACAACGGGATCCGGAAATCTTCGTTTCTCCCGCAGATGAGGATAGATACTGTGCCGATAATCATATAGAACTGTACCGCGCCGGAAATGGCGCCACGGTTATGACGATGCCGTTTACGGTACAGGATGCAGTAGAAGCGTCACTGTATTTGTATTTCCCCACAGGTTCTATACACGACCCACCACAGAAATCAGGTACCTTACATATGTATGAACACCTGGCCGCCAACAATCCCGGAGTTCTTGCCAGACACTATGAAACTATATTTAACGCCGGTACTTCCCCCTCGCATTTAGAATTTAAACTTGCGGGACTTGCCAATCCCCAGGTGCGCGAAATTGGTATCTGGCCCATAATCCCACTGCTGGCTCATACGCTTTATGAACCGGAACAAATGACTATAGATTTAGAACATGCAGTAGCCGTAGAAACAGGCAATGTTGTAAATGAAATATCCCTAAAATATGCCAGTCATCAATTCCGAGCCGATTTATTTAACCAACAAGTAACACTCAGTCCCGATAACCCGGTACTTATGCGGGCATTCGGTACTCCGGAAGATGTCGCCAACATTACAGCCGCGGACATACTCGCCATTGCCCATCAGAGCGTAATTCCACGCGGTATGGTAGCGGCCGCAATTACCAGCGAATACAACATGCCTGTACACAAAACAGTTTTTGATGAACTCAGAAGGTTGGTTGACGGTTTTCCCCGCGCAGATAAACATCCGCTATCCACAAACAGGGCAGTTTTTGAAAGGACCAATCCTGCGTTTACTCCGGGTGCCATATACACCAGAGACACCGGCATTACTAACGGCAAAATTACCATTTCATATTTATGGGTTATGCAATGCGAACCATACAGTATTGATAACTATGCACTGGAGACTATAGTCGGATTTATGGATAACGGAATGAATCAGGTAATCCGCGCTAACGGGCTTTCGTACAATCCCGGAGCTTCTACCATTACACCGGGAGAACAAACGGTAATTTGTACTGCAGAATTTACAATCGATAAAACTTCTGACTATGAACAAATAGCCAGTATGGGAGCTAAAAAAATACTTCCCCGGGTATTCGGATTGGTAGATACCCAACGCATTCAGGGCCATTTGCAGCGGGAAGCTCTTCGCAGAAAAGCAGTTCCCAAGTCCGTACAGGGACGGTATAGCTTTGCAAAGACCGGACTCCAACAGTACGGACAGATGATGAATTTTGATGCGTTAGCCGACAGGCCGGCATCCGCTACATTGGCACATTTTCAACGGTGGCAGGATTATTTCCTTACAGTACCTCCGGCCATTACGATCGTGGGGGATTTGGCAAACATCAAATAACTTTTACATTTTGACCGTTGCATTTGTGAATTTGGATAAGTACTATTAACTCGCGCATTTATCTTCGTATTTCCGTAATTATTCCTTAGTATTTTTCCTTTTTTCTATTCGCAGGCATTATTGTTTGAGATGTTTATCGAAAGGAAAATTCTATGACCAGAGAAGAGTTTGAACAACTCGTAAGCGAAGCACTGGACAGTCTACCGGAACAATTTGCCAAAAGGCTTGATAACGTACAAATAACGGTCGAAATATGGCCGACGTACGATCAACTACGCTTAGGCGGTGTGCATCAGGGGCAGACACTATACGGGTTATATCAGGGTATACCGCAAACCCAAAGACTCAATTACTACGGCGCACTACCGGATAAAATAACGATATTTGCCGGACCAATTCTTACGTACCGCGGATATGACCCGATAGCAATCAAAGAACAGATAAAGGAAACTGTTGTTCACGAAATAGGACATCACTTCGGTATGACCGATGACCAAATATATGCTGCTATGGGCAAACACTAAGTAAAGCTAAATAAGGCAAAAACGCAGAAAAGTCCCATCAGAATTAATCCTTCTTGTCTAGAGATGTCCCTATGAGATCGTGAAAAAATTCCAAACAAAAATAGTCCCGTTAGAATTATAAGAAAAGTAAATACGAAGTTTCCCACTTTAAATGATTCCCCATGGTTTACTAGCGTAAATACTCCGAATAACAACGTATTGGCAGCAGCCGAACCCATATAATCCCCGAAGGCTATATCTTTCTTCTTCTGCAAAATAGATCTTATTGCTAAAGACAGCTCTGGTAAGTTTGTTCCCAAAGAAACACCAATCAAACTTATGTAAAAAGAAGAAACCTGCAGAACTTTTGCCAGATAAATTGTTCTGCTTACAATAATCTGACTTGATCCATATATAAGAATTACTCCGATTACTGCTTTCAGAAACAGCATACCCAATTTAATGGTCTGAGTCTTTTTTTGCGGAGATTTTAATACGTTCTTGCGATTTTTATTTTCTATCAGCGCTAACGATATAAAATACATAAGGATCATTACGATACCTTCAGCATTATTTACAGAACCGTCCAGAACAAGCAGGGAAGGAATAATTATCGCCGCAAACGTAAGCGGCATTTTCCATCCGTTAAATTCATGATTAATTCGGATACCATTTCCCAGAATCGCCAACACCGGTATAACAAACAGAAATATAACCGGAATTCCGCCAAGCAGGTTGCCCACAAAAATTTCCGGAGTTCGTTCGTGTATAGCGGTCAATCCGACTGCAAACTCAGGTATAGACGTTAATAGCCCTAGTACCACAAACGACAAGGCAAAACGGGAAATACGTAAATTTTTGGAAAGTATATCTACAGCAGAAATAATTAAACCTGCACCGAACCAGATAACAATGAAAGATAAGAGATAGACAAATAGGATTTCTATCATATATATAGTAGTATGTCACATAACAAAAGGTTATACCTATGACGGAAAATACCGTAATTCGCTGCAGTTGGTCCGGCGGGGACCAACAATATATTGACTACCATGATTTGGAGTGGGGAGTTCCCGAACACCACGACCAGAAACTGTTTGAAATGCTTATATTGGAAGGCGCCCAGGCGGGACTATCTTGGTCCACCGTTCTTCATAAACGAAAGCATTACCGAAAGGTGTTCGATAACTTTAGCGCTGAAAAAATATCCCGGTACGACGCAACAGATACTGCCAGATTATTGGCAGATCCGGGAATTATCAGAAATAAACTCAAAATCGCGGCAACCATCCGTAACGCACAGTCATTTATAACAATACAACGACAATTCGGTAGTTTTGATACATATATTTGGAATTTTACGGATGGAAAAACCATAAAACATGCATTCAAATCACTTCAGGAAATACCCGCCAAAACGGAAATTGCAGAAAAAATGAGTAAAGATTTATTGGACCATGGATTTAAATTTGTGGGCCCCACTATCTGTTATGCATTTATGCAGGCAGTAGGAATAGTTAACGACCATGTCGTTTCCTGCTTTCGGTATAATCAGGTGTAACTAGCCTACCTGATACCCT
Source organism: uncultured Gammaproteobacteria bacterium (assembly GCA_964629685.1). GTDB lineage: Bacteria > Patescibacteriota > Microgenomatia > UBA10105 > UBA927 > CAZVTT01. The sequence continues at coordinate 511,860 of CAZVTT010000001.1, read as the reverse complement.
TTTACTCTCCAGGCTAGTAATCCGTGAGAAACATCAAACACCTGGGTATAACCCAATTTCAGCATTTCACCGACAGCGTATGTACTACGTGATCCGCTTAGACAATACACATACACTTTAGCATGTAAATCCGGTATGACGGTTAAAATTCTCCGTTCCACCTCATCAACCGGTACATTAACACTTCCTTTTAAGGCTCCGCGTGCAAATTCACCGGCAGTTCTGACATCCAGAAGAATAAACGATTCTTTAACATCCATTGCACGCTTTACTTCTTCAACCGTAACTTCCGGTATTACCTGATTTATGTCTGACACGATTATTTTCCTTTCTTCTGAATCGGACAAGACTGAATTCCTAAAAGCGTATATATACCGCAATACCCCACTAACCCCGTTATCAGAACAACTACTCCGATAGTACCAACCAGAATCTGCAATCCACCCTGTAGTCCAAGTAATGCTACAGCCATGAGCACAATACCTATCACCCCTCGGATTGTCCTGTCTGACTCACCCACATTTTTAGCTATTTTCATATACTTTGTTTTAAACAATGCCTAATATTTGTGCTAATTTCCGTTGATCAAATCCCACAATGTATTCTTCCTCTCCGTCCTCATATCGTACTTCCGTTACCGGAACACCCATTTGCCCTGTTTTTTTCACCATTTCATCCGCTTCCGACTGATTTGTATCTACTTTTACCTCAGAGTACTTTACTTTGTGACTGTCTAACCATGAGGCTTCCATTTTACAGTACGGACAGGTGGTGGTTGAGTACAATTTAATTCCCTCAGGTTTCCGGGGTCCCACACCAGCGGCATGATGGACCAGCTCTTTATATACCTGTTCTATTTCGCCGGCTAATTTCTGGATTGCGGGATCCTGTGTAACTCCGCCCAATACCGCCGCACTTCCTACTCCCACCAGCACCTCACTATTTTTTTCCATTACGGTTACGGCTGTTGGAAGCAGTCCAACCAAATTATTATCTGCTGCCAGCAGATTACCGAACCAGATAGGATTACTTACATGAATTACGGTATGTTTACCGCCGGAAATTGCGGTTTCTCCTAATACCGTTAAACCTACTTTTTTTGCTTGTGATTTAACCCGTGTTACCGCCGTTTCTTTATCTACCGTACTTTTCCGAAAATATGCTAGATTCATTTTGCCTCCTGTTCTAACACCAGAAATAATTTACAAATAGTAGCCGCCTTGGAAAACCTTAACGAATACCAAACTTCTTTTCCTTGTTTTTTGGCACTTACTAAACCTGATTGTTTTAATTTGGATAAATGCTGAGATACCGCAGACTGAGCTAACCCACAGGTAGCAATAAGTTCACTGACATTTTTTGACTTTTGCGCTAAACATAACACCAGTTTAGTTCTGGTTTTGTTTCCTAACGCTGAATAAATGTTATCAGACATTTTTTTATATTAGCATTTTCTAATATATAATCTGTTAGATATGTTACACTTTGTTTGCCGGAAGTTGTTTTCAGTTACTGTAAATCGCCGAGGTACATTTTGGCTAATTCAATTGCCGGTTTCTGTTTTCCGTCATGTTCTTCGCTAAATTCTGCCGTTCCGTCTTTTCCGCAAATAGCTATTATTTTTTCAGGACCACCTTTATGACGGGGAATGTAGGCCGTCAGATCATATACTTTGCCTTCAATAATGCTCCAACAGCTTTGGCTGGAATTATGTGCCGACACCTGAGCTTCAGAATATATCTGCATTCCGGATTCCGGGGTAATAACCGAAGCTGTAGGACTTACGGTTTGAGTAGAAACTGCAGTTGTGGACTGAGTTGGGGAAGATTTAGGATAAAACACGAGCGCTAAACCGGCTATCAGCAATACTATACTAATAATTATTCCGCCTAAAATATTTGTTTTCATACGCATAATGATACGCAATCCATCTGAAGATTTGCTGAAATAGGTTTCGCTTCTTTGAAAGATTTAAATAGAAAACGAACCAATAAACTGTAAGAATTCTTACAAATCTAACGCATCAGGAAGCTATCCGAAAGTAAATGCAAATAATTCCACTTCACCATCGGGAAATTCTAACCGTAAAATATGTTTTCCGGGAGATGGCAGAGAGATAATTCTATACAGCCTATCAGCGTTTACCGTAACCGTACCGTCTATAGTATCTTCCCCAAAATACTGCATTGTATTATCCACATATACCCTGACTCGTGCAGTCGTTTTCTTAGGTTTCATTACCAAAAAAACTTCCCGGGATTCAAAATTAAATGAAAGGCCAGCACCAGGTTGCGGATTAGCATATTCTTCCATAATTTCCCAAGTACCGGAAAAAGCTACGTGATTGGAGGCTAAATTTTTGGGCAATGTATACGTCATACTCGTATCCGGAACAATACGCTCCGGGGAAGCAAAATTATCTATCCTTGCATATCCCAAATATGTTTCAGGAGTTGCCGAATAAATAGAGTATTTCGGATTGTTTACTTGCGTGTTAACATTTTCACCGGCTTCTTTCAGCAGTTGTTGGATTACCTTTTCCGTAGCATCATACTCACCCTCACCGAAATGGGTATAACGGACGTATCCGTCCTTATCTATTAAATATTTTGCTGGCCAATACCGGTTATTATATGCCCGCCAAGTGGCAAAATTATTATCCTGCACTACCGGATAGGTTATGGAAAAATCATGGATTGCCTGCTGTACATTTTTTGCATTTTTCTCAAATTCAAATTCCGGAGCATGTACACCTATAATCATCAATCCGTTATTTTTATATTTCTCCCACCATTGCCGTAAATACGGTAATGTCCGCTGACAATTTATACAGCTATATGTCCAAAAATCTATAAGTACTACTTTGCCTTTTAATTCGGCTACCGTTAAAGCCGAGCCTCCGGGAGTATTAAACCATTCTCCTCCGGGAATAATCTCCGATGCTAACGGTCCTTTCGGTTGCGAATTTTCCGGCATTGGCTTGCCGAGCAGAGAAGAATTCACGGGCTGCTGAGTTATCCGGGTAATCGCATTCTTTACCAGATCATTATCTTCTAATGCAGTCAGACCTGTACCATATTGGGGGAATTTAGTGATAATAAATGTTTGAAATTGCCGATCGATATTAAAGAATATTCCTGTGGCTGTGATAACCATGACGAAACCAAATATTTTTTGTATATTAGCAGTATTTTTCAGTAACCAGGGTACGTTCTTTAACGCCGTGGCCCCCGATTGCATGATGATAAACATAGGAATAGCCGTTCCCAGTGAATAGGCAACGGTAATTAACACTGCCTGAGAGTTAACACTGCCGGATAACGCCAAACTTATAACGGAAGCCAAAATGGGACCCACACACGGTGTCCACAATAGGCCAAGCGATAATCCTACCAGAATACCTCCGGCAAACCCATCTCGTTTCTTCCCGTGTGGGACATGTGATGTTAGCTTGCTCAAAATAGTTTCAACAAATAGCTGTAATCCTGGAACAAAAAGACTTAATCCAAAAAGAATTAATAACACAATGGATAAATATCTGAGAGATTCAGCAGGAATGCCGCTAAATTTTACAATCGTTGAAAGAAACAATGTAAAAAAAGTAAAGCTTACAACAAACCCGGTAACTACACCAAACGGTCTACGCTTACCGGACGAATCGACCGACGAAGATAATATTATCGGGAGTATCGGCAAAATACACGGAGACAGGATCGTCACGACCCCTGCTAAAAATGCAAAAACGATAAGTAATACCATAACTGTTTTATTATTATATTACCTCTGATACTGGCTTCTGTGTAAGACAAAAACCAGAACCGCAAATTACCTAATATTTGAAAGTAATTCGTCTATTTGTCCACCATTCCACTTTGTTACTTCTTTTCCGGTTTCATCTAACTGCACAAATGTGTGTTGATAAGTTATAGCGTACTTCTTTGCAAGATCTTTTTCCTCTTGGTCCGTTTCAGGATCGTTGTAGTTAACCCGAATTAACGTTACATCCTCAGGAATTTTACTTACGTTTTGCGTAAAGCTTACATCCGCTGGTTTGCAAGTTGGACACCATGATGCATAGAAAAACAGTACTCGACGATTACCGGCTGCTTCATCAAGAGTCGCTTTGGAATACTGAACGTATCCGCCTTTGCCCATTTTTTCATCCATCATTCCGTCGTCTTTCATCATTTTGTCGTCTTGCATTGTGGCCTCATCCTTTTTCATCATCGCGCCATCTCCGTTATCCATTCCTTCATCTTCCTTGCGCATCATGTTCTCATCCTTTTTCATCGTGGAATCAGATTGAGAAGAATTCTGAAACATCGAATATGCACCCATGCCAAGAACTGCAACAACTGCAATTACTACGAAAATTATTACTGGATTTTTCATATACTAAATCCACCTCCGATCATTTTTCTATCGTAGTGAATAGCGATGCGAATGTCAAGTCGACTTTACATTCTAAAGTGAGAGTATATACGTGAAAGAAGCTTCGTAAAAACCATTACACAAAGAGAAATAACTAGCCAAGCATCGATTTCATGCTTTAAACCCTGGATTATTATTCCGAGAATAAGCGCTCCCACACCTGCTAAATATGATATTCTACCTGCAGTCAGTACGTGTATGGCTTCACGTTCATCAGATGACTGCTCTTTCAACAAAAAAGCCGCAAAAGCCAAAAACGCAATAATAATCGTAACAATCATTATCGAAACCATACTCTCCGGCATAGACAAATTACCCGGATTTAAGAAAAGAATTGCGATTCCCAGAATAATTAACGCGCTTAGAGTTTCAACCAACATACTCTTCCTCCAATCCAAATAATGATTCCACACTAGTCTTAAAATATTTTGCCAATTTTAGAGCCAATACTACGGATGGGGTATAATTTCCTTTTTCAATGGCAATAATTGTTTGACGCGTGACGCTAACTGCTCGCGCCAATTCTTCCTGCGTTATTTTGTGTTGTAGTCGTTTTGCTAGCACAGAATTATGTATTAGTTGATTCATATGAATTGCACGGATTGGATTTTGGGAAAGATTCGAAGTGATTATATAACAATATTACTAAAGTACAATTTTAGGTGCATATTAAATACATTTTGACATTATAATTTCCTAGTATGATTTGTTATCATATCTAACAAACACAAGTCTATATATATGACACATAAAGGATTAGAAGTTCTTCAATTTCCTACTTACCCTGATTGGATTAAATGGCTCGAAAAGAATGCTGCTAATTACTCCTCAGCTGTATGGATAAAGCTGGCAAAAAAAGACAGCGGCATAACATCCATTACCTACGAAGAACTGCGTGAAGGATGCTTAATATACGGGTGGATAGATAGTGTGGTAAATAGTTTGGATTCCAAAGAATATTTACAAAAGGTTTCCCCCAGAAGGCAAAAAAGCATCTGGTCAAAAATTAACAGAAATATTGTTGAAAACCTAATTATCGAAAATAAAATGAAACCCGGTGGATTAAAAGAAGTAGAAGCTGCAAAGTCAGACGGTAGATGGGAGCGTGCATATGATTCACCTAAAGACATGAAAGTTCCTAATGATTTTGTGAAGGAATTACGCAAATATCCGGATGCTTTTGAATTTTATAGTACTTTAACAAAAGCAAATACCTTCGCTATTGCCTTCCGACTAAATACGGCGGTAAAACCGGAAACAAGAAAAAGAAGATTCGAAGCACTTCTTTCGCTCATGAAAGCGAAAGAAAAAATATACTAAAACTTTTCCGGTTTAAACGCCAACCCTTTGGCTTTTAAAGCTACCCGAAGTTTGGGAATAGTACTTGGCCCCATACCATGCAATGCGAGAAGTTCTGTTTCTGTATGTTTTGCCAACTGCGATAATGTTGTAATTTTAGCGTTAAGTAACGCCCTGAGCGCTGGTGAACTGATAGTTTCCGGAAATTCATGAGTAATGGTTTTTCGGTAATACCCGGACCAGCACTTTGGACAAACAGGACAATCACTGCTTTTATAGAATTTGTGTCCCCTGCTACAAATAATGAGTTTTTTTACCGGTAATTTTGAAACTTTTTTCAGATTTAACCTCCCCATTCATAAGTTCATTTAGCTTCCTAACCGTATTTATGTTCCTGGCTGTCATGTTTTTATATACCAAAGTGCCGATAAACTTTCGCATGCCGCTCTTATTGTATTTTTTTCTGTCTAAATTCCACACGATAGCTCCGTGTGAATATTTCATCGTGTCAACATCCGGGTTACTTTTTATTTTTTCTAATGTACTACTTGATTTAAATCCTTCACGTAAAAATAGCACATCCGTTTTCATATCATCGTCATTCTTCCATGTTTTGGGAATTACCGCGCAAAGAGAAGCAATACTATGAGCACTCCTCACCACAACAGGAATGGGAAAACCAAATACCCGCTCCACGGCAATTTCAATATTTTTTTCCAGTAAAGCCGGTTCCTGCTGTACATGTGAAAAAATAACGTTCCCGGAATTAATGTAGGTAGATACATGTATATAACCTAATTCTTCCATAACGGATTTAAGCTTGGACATTTCCACTTTCGAATTACCACCCACATTAATCCCGCGCAACAAAGCTACATAAGTTTGCATAAACCCTACTTTATCATAAATAGTTAAGTATTCTATAATTAAATAGATTTATCGAACTATAAAGCGGATGATGGATAAGCTGATTAGATTATGAAAAAAATTCTACAACGCGAGTCATACATAGCCCTACATGGACAATCGGCAAGATTTCGGGTTATAAAATGGATTGTCCTCATAGTCCTCACTTACTGCATATTTCTCTGGTGGGGTTGGGATGGGGTTGCAGCATGGATAATCCTCGGCGCCCTTCTCGGAGTAAGTATCCACTTCCTATTTCGTTGGAAGACGAAAGGTTGGACCAAAACATGGGGACCCATGAAAAAGACGATCAAAACCCCATTCGATTAAGGCTATTTAACCAGATGTATTTTAGGCTTTCGGAGCCATAACATTAACCATCCAGACTATTCCGAATTTATCGGATAGCATCCCGAAGGTATCTCCCCAAGGGGCTTTATCAAAAGGCATAATAACAGTTCCGCCATCAGCCAGTTTATCCCAGTACGTCCGAAGTTCAGAATCATTATCTCCGCTTAAAGAGATACTTATTCTGCTGCCTTCGTTGTACGTCATACTATTTGGCGTATCAGAACCCATTAACGTAATTCCATTGTCAGCAACTAACATGGCGTGCATAATCTTGTTATCTTCAGCAACATCCTGTGAAGCATGAAAATCTTTAAACGTGCTTATGGTAAGTTTTCCGCCAAATACCGTTTTATAAAATTCCATAGCTTCCCGGGCATTTGATTTAAAACCGATATATGGATTTAGTGTAGTTTTCATAGTATCTCCCTCTAATTTTGACCTTATAATAAACGTAATATATCATACATTTGGAATTAGCGCGTATTCTTACCGTATTCTTACACAAACCTTGCTTTATACGGATGCAAATAGTGCATACTATAACCGAATTATAATAAATATTTTTAGCCCACGGTTACCTACATATGCATACAAACTTTCTATATTCATGTAAAACAGGTTTATATTTATGGAAATCACTTCAACTTCGATAGAGAAAATATTAGACATTTTACCCCACGGAATAACCATACAGGACACGTCAGGGAAAGTACTCTATGCAAACAAAGAAGCCTTACGCGTTATGGGATTCTCTTCATCAGAAAAATTTTTTCAATTACCACCCGGCGAACTTATGAAAAACTTTACGATACTGGACGAATCAGGAAACCCGCTTCCATATCAAAAACTTCCGGGTAGAAGGGCACTCCTTAGCGGATTACCCGAAGAAGCTATACTTCGGTTTAAGAATATATCCGAGAATAAGAATAATTGGTCTTGGGTTAAAGCAATACCATTCACGGATTCGGCCGGTGTTATAAACGGTGTTATAAACAGTTTTTACGACTTAACCAAGTTTAAACGCTCGGAAAAAACCTTTACACTACTCACAAATATAAACAGCTCGCTCGCTTCCATACTTAACTATGAAAGTCGGGTAAAGCGTTTAGCAGAATTAATCGTTCCTGAAATGGCCGATTGGTGTGCTATAGACATGTTAACTGAGAAAGGAACGCTGGTACGGAAAGCTATTTCACATATCGATCCAAAGAAAATAAAGATTGCAGATATTCTTCATCAAAAATACCCCTCGGTAAAAAACAACAGTAACCTGATACAAATATTAAAGAACAAAAAACCCGTATTATTTCCGGAAATAACCGAAACTGATATTAAAAATGCAGCCAAAGATGACGAACATCTGCGTTTACTCTCACAATTAAATATTCGTTCAATAATCACTGTCCCCCTGATAACAAGAAAACGGGCTTTAGGATTAATAACGTTCGCATATTCCGAATCTGACAGAAGATATACCTCGGATGATTTGGAGATGTTGGAACTTTTCGCCCATCGCGCCGCTACGTTATTTGACAATTCACGAATTTATGAGCATGCAAAAAGAATTATTAAAAAGCAGAAAAATACGTACAGAGTGCTGCACACGTATGATAAATCGTTACGTCTGGCGTTAGAAATGGGAAAAATGAGTACCTGGGACTGGAATTATTCCGATGATGTTTTTGCCTTATCGGAAAGTTTTAAATCGATTTACGGTATTTCCAGTAAAAGCAAAGACAGTACGCTAATAAAATTCCTGGATCGTATTTATCCGGAAGATCGGAAAGCTGTTCAGAAAGAGTTGGTGAAAGCAATAAAAACTGGCTCCGGATTTGAAAAGGAATTTCGCATCGCACTACCCAACGGAGAAGTAAAATGGATATATAAAAAGGGTGAAGTTATTAAGGATAAGCAAAATAATTCTCTGAGAATGATGGGGATAGGGATGGACATTACTGAAAGAAAAATTTCTGAAGAGAGATTAAAGCACAGTGAGAAAAAATTTAAATCGGTTTTTGAATCATCTTTAGATCCCATTATTATCACGGATAAAAATCTGACAATAGTTGACTTAAACAAAGCCGGAGTCGATGTGTTTAAGTTTCCCCGTGCACAGCTACTTTTTTCCAAATTATCAGATCGCTTGCACACAAACGGAAAAAAAGCTGTAGCCAAAAAACTTAAGAGCCATATCGCACACGGATACGGCCGTGGCGAAATGGAAATGGTTTCTCATGAAGGAAACATTATACCAATTGAGTATAGCGTTAAAACCGAAGTATTGCCTAACCAGCAACTGTGGATATTGCGTGACATTAGCAAACGGAAAGTAGAAGAAAAAAGACAGGAACATTTACTGGGGATTGCCAGTCATGAACTTACGACACCGTTAGCCAGTATTAAAGCATTTGTTGCCATACTCAATAAGCATTTATCAAAAGTTCAGGATAGTAAAAGTCAGGAGTATCTTTCAAAGATAGATGCAAAGGCAGACAATCTGGCTCGTCTCATAAAGGACTTGCTGGATATGACCAGAATCCAGAATAACAAACTTGATTTATTTTATGAAATGTTTTCTATTGATACATTTTTAGACGAACAAATAAAGGAACTACAGTTCACTGTACCTTCACATAGCATTCATAGAACGGGAATGGTAAAACAGGATATTGTGGCAGATAAAAACAGACTTGCTCAAGTATTAATTAATTTAGTTCAAAATGCCATAAAGTATTCACCCAATTCAAACCGTATAAATATAAATGTAAAAATAGAGAATGAAGAAGTACAAATAAGTGTTCAGGATTTCGGTGTAGGCATTCCCAAGAAAGATTTTAAAAAAATATTTGATATTTTCTACCGGAGTAATTCTACAGAAAAAACCACATCTTCTGGATTAGGTGTGGGTTTGTATATCGCCGCGGAAATAGTTAAAAAGAGTGGTGGTAAAATCTGGGTAGACAGTGAACTTCATAAAGGATCAACCTTTTACTTTACTATCCCCCTGGTTCCTAAAACGTTAAATTAACATTTGTCTATTTAATACTATGAATAAAACAATAATCCTGGTTGAAGATGACGAGTCATTTTCTGAAGCTCTTCGAATAAATCTGGAGTATGAAGGGTATACTGTTATCTCTTTATCTAACGGTAAAACACTTAAAGCCCACATACAGCAAAACTTTCCCGCACTTATAATTATTGACTACAGATTGCCCGGTAAAAATGGATCTAAATTAATAAAAGAAATTAAGTCCCAAGCCGCCACAAAGAATGTACCCGTTTTTCTTATGTCCGCAAATCAGAAGAATATGCAGCAACTTGCCAAAGATGTAGGAGCCGAGATATTCCTTGGTAAACCATTTGAAATCGATGAATTTATTTCACAGGTAAACAGATATACCGCAAAAGAAGTGAATTAAATAACTAGTCTTTAACCGTATACCCGAAACCCCTTATTGAGTGCAGCAATTTCTTTTTGTAACCGGCATCAATTTTCTTACGCAGGTAACCCATATAAACGTCCACCACTCGGCTTTCCACGTCAGGCGAATACATCCAGATACGATTCAAAATAACATCTCGGGTTAAAACGGTTCCTTTGTTTCTTATAAGAAACTCTAGAAGTTTAAATTCCTGTGGAGTAAGCTGAATAGGTTTTTCTCCCCGTTTAACTTCAAATGTAGCGATATTCAAAGTTAAATCATCTATACTCATTGTGGGATTGTCTGCAATAAGATGCTTTAACCTAGCTCGTATTCTGGCTAACAACTCGTCAGCTACAAATGGCTTGGTAATATAATCATCGGCTCCTAAGGTAAACCCCTTAAGTTTATCGGATACTTGGTCTTTGGCCGTTAACATAATTATCGGGAGATTAGGGTATTCTTTTCGTATTTCCGTACAAACACTTTCCCCTTTCATATCTGGTAACGTTAAATCCAATAACACCAGATTTGGTTCCGCACGTTTTACCAATGTAAGACCGGCAATTCCGGTAGTTGCGGTTTTTACGGTAAAATTATTATCTACCAGTAACTCCTTCAAATATTTTTGTATATCGTTGTCGTCTTCAATCAAGACAATGTAAGGAATCATACATATATTATACCATTCTAAGCTACTATTATCAGCTTTCTGGAATAATCATTCTTACGTTTTTCTATCATTTTTCTGACAGAATTCCCACCGACGTTAACTACACTTAAAAGTAATAAAAGTTTCAAAAGTGAAAGGAGCGTCAATATGGGATACATACTTGCATGGTTACTCGGAGTTCCTTTATCCGTATTAATTCTATTTTATGTCGTTACCCATTTCTTTTAATTAATAGGAGATAAAACATGAAAATTGAAACACTAGATGATGTGCTGGTCCATGAAATTCAGGACCTTTACAGTGCAGAAAAACAAATTATTGCAGCTTTACCAAAAATGACGAAAATATGCACGTCAAAAGCGTTGCGTGAAGCATTGGAAGAACATTTAGAACAGACACGTGAGCACGTAATACGCCTGGAACAGGCAGCTGAAGAGTTGAAAGTTAAAACAGGTGGTGAAAAATGCAAAGGAATGGAAGGATTGTTACAAGAAGGTGCCAAATTATTAGAAGAAGATCAGTCTTATGCGCTTGACGCAGCTATTATATCTGCTGCGCAACGAGTAGAACATTATGAAATAGCCGGTTATGGTTCTGCTCTAGCATTTGCATTAGCTTTGGGAGAAGAGAATGTAGCGGAACTCTTACGTTTAACCTTAGAGGATGAAGAAAACGCAGATGAAACATTATCGCACATCGCCGATGTGGAAGTAACTATTCAAGCGCGTGTAAAAACTGAAAAAAAATAAATACTATTGCCCGTTAATCATTTAGGAGGAATATATGACCACAGTAGTAAATAATCCGGCAACATCTACGGATTCAGGAAATAACTTTACTCTCGTTTTCGCAATGATATTCCTGATAGGTTTCGTAGTTCTATTTCTGGTGTTTGGAATTCCAATACTCCGGGAAACGTTCATACCTGATAGATCTAATAATTCACAAACTGGATCTCAAACGCCGCAGATTAACGTTCCGGATAAAATTGACGTAAATATTAATCAAGAGCCTTAATACGTTAATACATTACATTTTTAAGAAAGGAAAAATATGGACATTATATTTTGGATTGTACTGGGAGCATTAGCAGGTTTTATAGCAGACGTTCTCATGAAAAGTAATCATGGGATGCTGGAAGACATTTTACTTGGAATAGTCGGTGCATTCGTTGGTGGTTTCGTTATGAATACCCTGGGACAACCAGGTGTAACCGGATTTAATCTTTACAGTCTGGTGGTCGCCGTGATTGGTGCAATCATCCTAATTTTCTTAGGACGCGCACTGCATAAATAAAGCTATTAACACTATTTAATGAAAGAATAAATATATGAAAAATAACAATAAGAACGCCGCAGTAGCGGGAGCAGCAACGGGTGCAGTAGTGGCCGGAATTGCAGTTGCAGCAGCTGCGATACTGTCTGATAAAAAGAAAAGGACTGCTATAAACAACACCGTTTCAGATATAAAAGATCGTGTAGCTGATACCGTAAAAAATACTGGAAATTCAATAGAAGATTCTTTAGATTCGTTGAAAAACAAAGCTGCGAAAGAACAAAAGGAAGTACGTAAAGCGGTAGAAAAATAGGTAGGATAATAGAGGTGGCTATCTTCTGGTTCAGACTAACCAACTAGCCACCTCAATTATTTCATCGCATCATGTATAGTTTGTAACTCATCAGAGATTGTCCAGTTCACCATATGCTGCATTAATGCAGCACATTCTTTACGGAGAACGCCACCATCTACAATCATGGAACCCCCGCCAATCGGCGTTAATTGGCGAGCATGTGCTTCGGCATGGTAGTTATCCATTTCATATGGATTTTCCGGTATATCCGTACGGTATGATCCAAAAACAATACGTTTTAGCCCGCACCAACTGGCACATGCCAAGCACATGGAACAAGGCTCAAGCGTAGTATATAGAATACATTCCGAAAGATTTAAGGTATTTAATTTTTTGCAGGCGTTTCTGATTGCCAGAGACTCACCATGTGCCGTCGGGTCCATAAAATCACCGACGTGACTGGTTCCCGAAACAATGATTTCGCCCTCTTTTACTACTACGGCTCCTAACGGTAACCCACCATTTGTGCCGGCCTTTTGTGCTTGAGCAATTGCTGCCAACATGTAATCTTCATCAGTCATAAATCAATTATATGCTGACTTTAGCAAAAAGAATATTTGCTTTACGCGAGCAATTACTTAGCAGGACGGACGTGACCGTAATTTCCTTTTGTATAAAACTAATTTTATACCACTACCGATACACAAGGTAATGTACGTAATCTGAAAAACAGGAATACAAATTAGCGCAGAAAATGTAAAAAACTCGCGCACATTAAAACCATTGTAGGAATCAAATTCGTCAAACTGAAAGGTTGCAAAAAAATACCCTACTAACAGACATACCGGGACGATTATCCACAGACTGGTAAAAAAATTAGATACAAATATTTCTTTAACCGTCTTTACCTGTTTACGCCACGAAAACACCAATAGAGGGATACAAAATAGTAGCAGACTCGCGGGAGTTGCATGGGATAAACCCCGGACACTTGCTATGAAGTACATCCCGCTAACAAAGACAATACCACTTGCAACGGATAACAAAACACTATGAAATATGCTTTTTCTAATCGTATTTTTTTTATTACATTAATACCGAAATGCTTTTGCAATTCTCTATATTAGGTTTTCTGAATTCCATTTTAACCTTGTTTAAACGGTATTTCCTACACAAATATCTTATAGGCTTACTACCCTAGCATAGCATTCGTTATAGGTTTCGTCTTGTATGCCCCAGGTTATACGTCTTCTTATATGTCATTAGCTTAAATTTTCAGAAGTTACAAGAGAATTGTCAGATAATAATGTATTCGCTATACTTAACTAATTAGTTAAGTATTATGGCCAAAAGTTATTCTACTAAACAATTAGACATTATTTTAGAAGCACTTGCCAATCAACACAGAAGAGATATTGTCTACACGTTAAGTCTTCAACCGACTTCAATAAGTCGCCTGGCATCAATGCAGGGGTTATCACTTCCTGCAATTCATAAACATATAAAAATACTTGATCATGCCGGTATCATATTGCGCAAGAAGACTGGAAGAATTGTATTCCTGACGCTAAATAGAAAATCGCTCTACACACTTCAGCAGTGGTTAACCCAATACCAGGCATATTGGGGTACAGATGCAGAACGTTTAAGTAACTATACCGAATATCTTAAACAAGAAAGGAGGTGAAATCATATGAAAAAATTTATGCTCTTATATGTAGGTATGTGGGAATATACCCCGGAAGTTATGGAAGGATGGAAAAAGTGGTTTGAAGTGCTTGGAAACAGAGTAGTAGATAGTGGTAATCCTTTCGGTCCAGGAATAGAAGTAACTAAAACAGGAAATAAAGATTTGCCACAGGACATGAATGCTACCGTTGGATATACGATCATTAACGCGGTAAGTATGAAAGAAGTCGAAAAACTTCTTGAAAAATGTCCAATAATCACAAGTGTGCGTGTGTATGAAGCAATGCCGATGTAATATTTTATCTACCCGCATAAACGAGGTATCATGAGAAGTGATACCTCGTTTTTTTTACGGCATAAAAAGCCCGGTATTTCCTATTTCAACATTCGGATACCCTGGGTGTCCCAAATTATACGTTCGGTTATTTACGTAAAGTCGCAATTAATCTTCTTTCGTCAAGAAATAAATCTAATGCATCGTTAACAGTGGGTACTACAATATCTGCGGCAAGAAGAGTTTGCGTGTGTATTCCTTCGGACTGAAGTGTAATAATCCCTAATTGTGCTAGTTTAGTAATCTCAAGATCTATTAAACCGTTTCCTATACTAACACATGTATTAGGATTAAGTTTCATTAATTCCGCCTTTTTTTCTTCTCCTGTTCCCGCCTTTACAAAATTGATTCCCAATTCATCTGCAATCAATTGCCCATTTCCCCGAGTATCACCTGAAAATAAATAGAAATTGAAACGGTTTTTCAACTCCAGAATTCTTTCTTTAACACCTTCAACTAACACTCCACCTACACTAAGTGTCCCATTCAAATCCAAAATAATGGTATGTATTTCTATCGTTTTATAATTGGGGATTTCATACTTCATGCAACGGATTATAGCGGATATCGAAGTTAGGTTCTAAGTCCAGGTCTTCCTGTTCAATATTGTACTCGCTCAAAGTTAGCTGGGCTACGTGTCCCAAGTTATAACCTATTACAACTCAAATTATTCCAATATCTGCAGCAATTTTTCATCAAACCAAACATCTTCATATCCTTTATTATCAATAAGAAACCTGTAGCCTGGTGGTAGGCAGAGATACTTTAATACTTGAGGACATCTTTCGTTTAAGTGAACGACATGAGTCGGTTTGAAAAAATCCTTATCTTCTTTTAATTCTTCTCCTGACCAAATAAACCAGCCATTTGAATTTTCTTTTGAAGGATGACGTAATCCATTTATGGGAATCATGAGACCATCCGTATTATCTGATAAACCAATAATAGACAGTGGTGCGATCGGAGAAAAAGGAACTTTATGTTTACTTGCCATGTCTCTTTGATCTACTTCAGTATTTTGTTGTACCCACCACAATAAGATGCTCTTCACAAATGATTCAGTACGACTTGGTTTACATCCGTATCGACTTTCCACAATATAATTCACAAATCTAATTAATGATTCTTTTTCATTATTTACTTGTAACTCCTCTAATATTGGTCCGATTAGATCCGAATATTCATTAACAATCCCTTGGGGAACTACATTTAGAAAATCCCATTGATCCAAAAATGCATTTAGTCTTGAGGAAATAATTTTATGATAAAAAATAAATTGACGTTTATCCATATAGTTAAGGCGTTACACGGAGAATTCTATGTTTTATGAAGAATTATAACGTATTTATTGAAGAAGATTGTTTAGGTTCTGCGGTCCAAGTCTCCCTGTCCTTGTTTTGTACTTACTTTGACTCAGCTGCGGGACTAGATGTCCTACGCTAAAGCTTCGGAACACTTTTTCGTCCTTCAACCAAATCCTTTGCCAAAGCTACGGACACTAACCGTTTATAAGCAAATGCTTTACCCGCACCACTTTTTAGATAAAGTTCAAAATCTCTTGCTTGTTTCTCCGTCTCAAAGGCTCCATACCATACTAATTTCCACGGAATATGAGGTTTCGTTGAGGGAACCTTTCCTTCGGAGTGCATTTTATATCTGTTCTTCAAGTCTTGGGTAAATCCGTAATAGAAGATATGCGATTTTGAACTTAGCAAAATGTACGCGTAGTACATAGGCAGCCACTCCGTAGCTTTAGCGAAGGATGGGCTGCGGGACTAGGACTCGAACCTAGATAACATCCTCCAGAGGGATGCGTACTACCATTATACGATCCCGCAAATGATAGAATTACCGTCTATTTCGGTAACGAGATTATACCATCAGTATCACGGAATAGTAAGCCATCTCGGGCTAACCCGTTAATAATATCCTCTATGTACTCCAATGATTTTCCATATTCAGCAGAAAAATCATGCACTAATTGTGATTGCTCTATTGATCGTTCCCGCAACACATCTACTACCCTGCCGCGATAAAATCTGGCCGTCTCTTTAAATGGAATTTTTGCTGCTGCTCCTGTACGGATGCGTGGCACGAGCTTAGACATTTCTAACGCGCCATAATCCATGAGTGCCTGATGCCAATTCCAGGAATTTCCCGGTGGTACTAACTGATCTGCTACTGCCTCCAACACCTGCTGCTCCGGCTTGCTCCCGGAGAAAAAATAATATTCTAAAATTTTCCGCACGTTTGTATCTATAACGGAAACATTTTCCTCATATGCGAACACCATAATTGCTCGAACAGTATATTTACCCAAACCTGGTAACTTACGCAGTAATTGTTCATTCCGGGGGAATACTCCTCCGTGCTCCTGCACCACCGTATAGGCCGTACGCTGCAAGTACAGAGCCCGACGATTATACCCCATACCTTTCCAGGCTTTCAGGACATCTGCCGTACTTGCTCCCGCAAGGGCATTCACGTCAGGGAATCGTAAAAGAAAAGCGACATAGGTTGGAAGCACCCGACTTACCTGTGTCTGCTGGAGCATCATTTCCGACACCAGTATTTTGTACGGGTTCCTGGTCTTACGCCATGGCAAATCACGCTTATTTTTTGCCCACCAATCCAGGATAAATACCTGAAAGGAGCGGATCTGACCTTCCGATAGTTTCATTGCATTAGTTTATCATCAATAAAACACATTTTGACAACAAAAAAACTTAAAGAATCCCCATGCGGGAGCAGGTACTAGTAAGCAAAACCTCTACTTAGCACCAGAGAGCTTAAACTGCTAACTATTTAACCGGAAGACTGTAATCCTTAATTCCGACAACTTCCGTAATTGTTGAATTGGCATTGTTCCACATACCGCGAACGCGAACCCTATGCCCTACTGTCAAATCAGACTGCGGTATTGTTTGACCGTTACGATTTGTTATTTTCGTTGCACTATCGACTGTAACCGTCTGGGGCCCACGTTGCACTGCTTCCAGAATGAACGTATTCCCGCTCATCGATTTTATAACACCAACAAATATGCCAAAACGTTTTTGTATGGATATATCGCGTACTAATCGGGCTTGAATAGTAGTTTTGGTATCATCTGTCCAGACTCCGATAATATTTACACTATCGCCTACCTGCATTTCGTCGAGTGTGGCTTTTCCCCAAAATCTTCGCCGTAATTGTGTCTCTGAATTTGTTAACACAGAATAACTCTTACTGTCTTTGGTTACCGTAAAAGTATCCCCACTTTTGGCTGTAAGTGTAGCTGAACTCAGCAGCACTCGTTTAGATAGTGCAGATGATATCGAAGATTTTCTTTCATCCACACTAGTCTGTATTTCCTGACGGAACTCCTTGCGTGCTTCTACGCGTTCTTCTTTTATCTGCTTTGTTTCCGAACGGATATCCGAAATTGTAGCCTTTACCGGTTGTACGAACGTCACGGCAAAATACAAAACAGCAGCAAACGTAATACCGCGTATTAACAAATACATATTTTCCTCCTTCTTAGGATAGTCGGAATATTTACCATACTCCGATATATTAATTTCCGGAATCGTATATAACCGTTACCGTTTCTTCTGCTACATTCCCTTCGTTATCCGTAACCACCACGATAATAGTGTTTTCCCCTTCATCTAAAGAAACCGTTGCACTAAAATTGCCGTTTCCATCAGAACGAACTTCAGTATCGTTTACAAATACATCTATTCCTTTGGCAGTTTTACCTTTCACGACTGTCGTTGCAGATTTAACAGTCAACCCTTCCACAGGCGCACTTACCAGCAATGGGACAGTAACGTTAGGTATCGGTGCATTTGTTGTTACTTCTTTCGCTATGGACGTAGGGATAACAGATTGCGCCTTATTATTTTCAGAATCCGTTAGAGAGACTGTAGTATTTCCGGCGCGACCGGAAGACACCAATCCATTTCTTACAAACCAACCCACAGCTATCAACAATAACCCTACGGCCAGAATAACAACTTTGGTGTTTCCCTTCATGCAGCCATCCTTTCCTTCTTAACACACCCCACACTCTCAACTACAAATTATATACATCTATCATATCGTATTCTTCATATCCACCAATAGTTTACTGCGGAGTGATTCAGTTTAGGCTCAAAAATTAACTTTAGGTTCATAGAATAGGCTAAGTATAGTACAATACGCGTATGAAAGCCGGAGTCGTCTGTTTAATTGGCCGTCCAAACGCTGGCAAGTCTACACTTGTTAATGCTATCGTGGGCCATAAAGTAACCATTACCTCACCCAAACCCCAAACCACTAGGTTTGCAATTCAGGCCGTGTACCAGGATGACCGGGGACAAATTCTGTTTATAGACACTCCCGGAATATTTGCAAAAAATGAAGACGAAATGGCAAAGCGAATTACTCCCCGCACAACCGAAGCCATTGCTCAGGGGATAGATGTCGTGTGCTATGTTGTAGACCATACGAGAGAACGAAGTTTTGAAGAAAATAAAGCATTAGGTATAGTACGTAGCATTAAGGCACCTAAAATATTAGTCATTAACAAATCGGATATTAAGCACCCCTCGCATATAGTTCAGTATAAATTCATGGAAGAAGAGTTTGATGATGTTATTCATGTTTCCGCATTGAAACGTCATAATCTAAATCTGCTAACGGAAGCCATATTCTCCCATTTACCGGAGCAGGAATCGTTTATAGATACCACCACATTAGTACAGCCAGGTTTAAATTTGGATAGTAAAACATTCGTATCCGAAATAATCAGAGAAAAAGCATTTCTGTTCCTCCGAGCTGAACTACCGTATATGCTGACGGTTATGGTTGACGAAATCGCTGAACGGGAAAAAGGTTCACTTTATATTAAAGCCAGGATTCTTACCGGTGATGATCGGTATAAAGCCATGATTATCGGTGCTAAAGGCTCCATGATAAAAGAAATCAGCATGGCCAGCAGAAAAGAAATGGAGACAGCAACGAATAAAAAGGTATATGTAGAATTAAGCGTGGAAACCGATCCTCATTGGATAGAGTATACGTAATCAGAACCATTTTTTTTCACTGTATTTTAGCGTTGACTAACTTTTTTTACACTATATAATATTTTTGTATGCAGAATGAAATTGACTTTATATCCTCAGGGTGGAGACATGAACAACTTGGTAAAAGTCTGGAAGAGGTACATGGAAGTATACCCGTACCACATCATTTTTCCTGGTGGAAAAAACTACTGGCATTTAGCGGCCCTGGATTCTTAGTAGCAGTTGGGTACATGGATCCCGGTAACTGGGCAACCGATCTTGCCGGGGGATCTAAATTCGGCTACACTTTGCTCTTTGTCATTTTCCTTTCAAACCTGATGGCCATAGTACTTCAACATCTTTCCTTAAAGTTAGGAATAGTCACAGGTCGTGATTTAGCCCAAGCAAGTAGAGATCACTATTCCAAACCAATCAGTTTTATTCTCTGGATTCTGGCAGAAATTGCAATTACGGCTTGCGATTTAGCTGAAGTTATCGGATCTGCAATAGCGCTTAACTTACTTTTTAACCTTCCGCTACCAATCGGCGTTATCGTAACCGTTCTGGACGTATTTATTTTGATGCTACTAGAACACAAGGGTTTTCGCTACCTGGAAGCGCTGGTAATATCGCTGATAAGCATCATAATGCTCTGTTTTGGTATAGAGTTATGGTTATCACAACCTGCGTGGAGTGATGTCTTTCAGGGACTATTTCCTTCAGTTGAACTTATTTACAATCCCGAGATGCTATACATAGCCGTAGGAATTCTGGGCGCCACGGTAATGCCACATAATTTGTATCTGCATTCTTCCATCGTCCAAACCAGAAAAATATCTACAGCGGTTTCGTCAAAAAAGCAAGCGATACATTTTGCCACAGTAGATTCAACTATCGCGTTAATATTAGCGTTTTTCGTAAACGCAGCCATTCTGATTCTTTCCGCTTCCGTATTTCATTTTCGGGGTATAGGCGAAGTAGCGGAAATCCAGGACGCGTATAAGCTTTTGGCGCCAACATTAGGTACATCCGTCGCCAGTATCGTTTTTGCACTTGCCTTATTTGCATCCGGACATAATTCTACAATTACCGGAACACTGGCCGGACAAATAATTATGGAGGGTTTTATACATTTACGTATAAAACCGTGGTTACGTCGGATAATTACCAGAAGTTTAGCCATAATTCCGGCTATGATTGTTATTCTGTTATATGGAGCACACGGACTGGCGCAATTACTCATACTCAGCCAGGTAGTACTGAGCCTACAATTATCCTTTGCCGTGTTCCCGCTGGTAATGTTTACCAGTGATAAACATAAAATGGGCCCGTTTGTAAACAGCAACCCGCTGAAATACCTGGCATTTACCATTGCTACCATAATTGCAGCATTAAACACTTGGCTGTTGGTCGCAACCATACGCGGGGTATAATACGCCTTATGTCAGAAACACCATCGGTACCAAACGAAGATTACCTGGAACGAACGTTAGAACTGGTTCAGGAGAAAGGATACGCCAGAGTAAGCGATATATCCGAACGGTTATCCGTCAGACCTGCCTCCGTTACCAGAATGCTGCAAAGATTGGAAACAGCCGGATATCTGATTCGTGAGCCTTATCGTGGATTTACGCTTACACCTCAGGGTAAAAAAATTGCAGTAAGCATCCGCAAGCGACATGAAATTCTGATAGACTTTTTTACATTATTGGGAGTATCTGCTTCGGTAATGGAGAAAGACATTGACGGCCTCGAACATCACTTAAGCAACGAAACATTGAACGCCTTGGAAAAATTTCTGGAGAAGCACAAATAAAAAGATAAGGCATTTACTCCACATGCAATCGCGCCAGTGTTTCCGGCTGTCCTAATACTTCCAGGGATTCCAAAAGAGGCGGTCCGACAGTTTTACCGGTTATAGCTATTCGAAGCTCCATAAAAATGTCTTTTGGTTTTAACGAATGCTCATCTGCTGTCTTTCTGATCGCTTGTTCCATCTCGTCATGAGTCCAGTGAACGGACGTAAGTGTAGATTTCAGCAATGACACGATATCTGCCCGAAGCGGCCGTTCAAATTCCGTGGGCTTAACAAAGAAAAACCACGCCAGCGACTCAAATTCTGCTAACGTTTTCATCCGTTCATGAATTAGTGGCAGAATCAAAGGCAATTTCTCCTGCCATTCCGGCTTCATTTTATTTCCCAAAAAATCGGATAGTAGTGCATAAAGTTCATTCTCACTTTTTAGCCGCAGATATTCACCGTTCATCCAGCGCAATTTTTCCATGTTAAAAATCGGAGCCGTTGTCTGAATATGAGCAAGATCAAACTGGGCAATCATTTCTTCTAGGCTGAATATTTCTTTTCCCGGGTACGTCCAGGCGAGTGTCCCTAAATAATTTCTGATTGCTTCTGGTAATATCCCTTGTTGTCTGAACCAGGAAACCCACACTGGGTTTTTGCGCTTACTTAGTTTACTCTTATCCGGATTACGCAATACGGGCATGTGCGCCAATTGAGGCATCTCCCAGCCGAAAAAATCATAAAGCAACACATGCTTAGGTGTCGAAGAAATCCACTCTTCACCCCGGATTATGTGGGAAATTCCCATCAAGTGATCGTCTACAACCACTCCCAGATGGTATGTGGGGAAATTATCCGACTTAATCAGAACCTGATCATCTATCAATTTGTTTTCAAAAGAAATCTCTCCCCGGACAATATCCTGAAATACTGTCATGCCATCGTCAGGTACATTTAGCCGGATTACATGCGGAGTACCCGATGCTGCCTGTTTTTTAGCTTCTTCCGGATTTAAATGCTTACACGTGCCATCGTACATGGGAGGAAGATGCCGTGCTTCCTGATCTTTACGCATGGTATCTAAGCGCTCCGAGGTACAAAAACAATAATACGCATGCCCCTTCGAAACTAGTTCTTCCGCATATTTTCTGTAGATCGGTAAGCGCTCCGACTGTCTGTAGGGGGTAAATGGTCCATCTTTATCCGGACCTTCGTCATGAGGTATACCTAGCCAGGATAATGAGGCTAATATACGCTTTTCTGCACCTTCTACCAATCTGGTTCTGTCAGTATCCTCTATCCGGATTATAAATTTACCGCCGTTTTTTCTGGCAAATACATAATTTATAAGCGCTGTATACGCATTTCCGATGTGAAAATCATCTCCTGTTGGAGAAGGCGCAATGCGCGTCCTGACCGTCTTCATGGGATTGATTCTAGCACCTCCGGACTTTATACTCAAAGGGGACGATGTGCTATGGCCTCTTTAACCGAAACTGCCTACTATACAAGAAAAAGCATTAACTGGGCCATTCTCGCAGTTATTCTTTACCTTATTCTCCGTTTATTCTGGAGCGTATTCGTTGCTCTCTGGCTCTATTTCTTTCCACCAAAACCGCCGCCACCAAACCATCGGTTCGGAAAACTTTCCGCACTCAAATTTCCCCAACCGAAAACACCTCCGACGGGTCAATTAACGTTTCAATTGGAAACGATATCCGGATCCGTGCCACGGGCATCCGAATCCGCATATGTATTCTTCATGCCGAAAGCAGCCGCAAACTTGTTGGGGTTAACAAATACGCAACAATTTGCATCTCAACTTGAGCTGAACCCTAATCCTATCCAGGAAACGAAGAACCTTTATCGATTCGAAGACGGTACCACGAAACTCCGGAACCTTCGCTACGACATTATTTCAAATAATTTTATTCTGAAATACAACTTCGAACAGGATACAGGCTTGTTTAACGAAAAAGAGATTATGAATGAACGGGAAGCAATAGTCCGCTCAACGGAGCAACTTACCACACTTCGGCTGTATAAGGATGATTTCGCCCGAGGAAGAAGCAAAGTCACCTTTCTGCGCTTAGTCAGCGATACGTTGGTGCCTACTACCAGTCTTTCACAGGCAGACGGGGTGCGGGTAGATTTTTTCCGTCGCGGAATCGCCGGTATGAACGTGTATACACCATACCCGGATGAAGGCCAGATAAACATGATCTATTCCGGCTCACGTAATTCAAAAAAACGGCTATTGGAGTTCGTATACACCTACTGGCCGGTAGATTATCAGGAATATGCCACATATAGCCTTAAAACAAGCATGCAGGCATGGCAGGAACTCCAAAGTGGCGGAGGCTATATTGCCAGATACCCGAATACCGGAGCAACTACTGCCACCATCCGACAAGTAAGTCTGGGGTACTATGACAGCTACGAACCTCAGAACTATCTACAGCCAATATTTGTATTTGAAGGTGATAACGGTTTTATGGCGTACGTACCGGCAATTGCGTCTGAATGGGTAGAAAGCAGTACTACTCCGACACAATAACATAGCTATTCAACCGGAACAGGTGGAGTAATCGTTTCCCAGGCATGATTGCCAAAAATCCAGTCTATTAGAATTGCAGTTTCCCCGAAGCGATCCTGACTCTTAAGTAATACAATAATGACTTTGTGATTATTCCGGTCTACCAAAGATACTAAATTCTCTCCTGCCTGCTCCGTCCAACCGGTTTTTATTCCCCCCACACCCGGAATTTTTCCCAACAGTTCGTTTACGTTTTTTAAGGCATGAAAATACGTGTGTGAAACATCAGAGATGGTAATTTGGGGAATAGAAACCATTTTGGCAATAGTCTTGTTGTTTAGAGCAAAGCTTGCCAGTCTGGCTAAATCAATCGGAGTCATTCTATGCTCTGGATCATCATATCCTACCGGATTCGTAAAATGGGTTCCGGTTAGATGAAGCTCCACTGCTTTCTCGTTCATTGCTGCTACAAAAGAAGCCACTCCGCCCGGGAAATTATCCGCGATAACATAGGCAGCATCATTACCGGAATGAATTAAGGCTCCGTAAAGCAAATTCTCAAACGTCATTTTTTCTCCCAAGACCAATCCCATCATTTGCCCTTCCGTGGGTATTTCTTTAACCGTTAAAACGTCGTCCAATTGAAATTGATCGAAAGCCACCAGCGCTGTCATTATTTTCGTAGTCGAGGCTGGAAACAACGGTTCCAGCTCATTGCGTTTGTAGAGAAATACTCCCGAATTAATATCTAAAATTACGATGCCAGAAGCTGTAATTGCCGAACCCGGAAAAAAGCCGGTGGTATTTACGGGATACGGTGCAGGAGATGGCAAAGAAATCGACGGATGTTGTTCCAACGGCACTTCCGGTATAGTTTCTCCATTCCGCATATAGACGTTGTGACCAGGATATCCCAGAATAAATACAGCAAGCACAAATAAAAAGAGAATTTTACTCCATGCTTTTTTCCACCATACGGAACGAACTAGCTCGCGCTCTTTTACAATAAAAGTACGGGGATGTTTTCTTTTTCGCTTTGGTGCCATATATCAAATACTAAAATTACCTCGTACGGGTTTGATTATACGTTCGTATTCAGCCTCTTTTAGGGATAACGATTTGGTATGTAACCCGGCATTAAAAAAAATAATTTCATTTTCCGAAAGAGATACATCGACATATACCGGTAAACCGAATAATCCTCCGAATGGTGGAACTGCTCCTACTGTTACCGCCGTGAGCTGAACTACCTCATCAGCAGATGCCATACGTAGGTCCCGAATACCGTACATATGCTTAAATACTTTTATATCCACCTTACGGTCAGCCGGAAGTACAATCATCAACGGTTGCCGATCCCCATAGAATACCATAGCCTTAGCTCCGGCATGTAAGGGGGAATTTCTGATAGCGGCAGCCTCCAGTGATGTTTTAACAGCTTCATGTTCATACGCGGTAAACTCTACACCTTCACGCTCAAGAAGTTGACAAATAGCGGAATACACATCATTACCGCTAGCGAATTTATGAGCTGGGGAGACCGTATCCATAGGCTGTTTCTATTGTACGGCAAGCAGTCATTTTTCACTACATGCATATACCCCTGAAAACCTTGTCATTTTGCTCTTAAGTATTCCTAGTTTGACATTATTCTGACGTCATTATACAATCTAGTTGTTGTATGAATACCTACGCTAAACAGACCATGTCCTTTATTACCGTCCTCCGAATTTCGGACGGAGGTTGCGTGGCGTAGAGAAAGTAACAAAAACTAACTACCAAGTAACCTCCTGAAAGAACCAGGAGGTTTTTTTGTTGCGTAGCACATTAACACACTACTGATCGGAACAAAACACTTTTGTTTAAAACAATATTGTTGAATAAATGTGTTTTGCCCGCTCGGTAGTTCACATATCGGAGGTAACTAGTAATGGGTACCGTCAGTGTACTGGATGATCAGCAACTAATCGAAAGGCTCTATGCAAAAGCAGATCAGCAAACGGGAAGTCATATTCTCTCACTGTTAAACCGCGAACGGAATCTGGCATTATCACCTAGACATGGGCAAGGTTGTCTCGCCAGCCGTGCAAATGAGGGATATATAACTCATCTCACCCGCGTCGTTGAAATGCTTGAAACCGGAGTATCACCTCAGAAAGTTGCAATGGCACTTAAAAAACAAACGAATCCGCGCAAGCCGAAAAAAAAGAGCTGAAACCAGCATAATCAGGAGAATGGTCCAGTGGAATATATACAGCGTCTGCTGGACCGTCCCTTCCTTTTATTTTTTTGTTTTCCTCCGTTATCGTTTCTTCTTGTCTGTTTTTATTAGTTGTTAAAACCTAACAACTGTTCATCACAGACAAGAAGAAACAGAAGTATAAATACATCCCCGTTCTGTAAGCCGAAGCGCTGATCAACAACGGGGATGTATTAATCGTTTTAACAAATTAACAAATAGTAATACATAGTATTTATGAACATACATATTTTAAACGTCATTACAATTCTTATTCTCCTCAGCGATGGGGAGGTTTTGAGGTACTGATAACACTAAACAGTACATAAGAAACCTCCTCTCAACAGGAGGTTTTTTTTGAACAAAAATGGTAGTTTGCACATTAACAAGTAAAGAGGACCGGGACCATATATCCATCATTCTTGGTGGCTATATGGTCTCGGTTCTTGGAAAACTAAGAACAGGAGATGAAAGGGTTCTCGAATACGTCAGATATACAACAAGGAGATTTTCAAATGGTAAGCAATAGCGATATTCAGTCACCGGATGGGAACGCAGTCGGAAACAGACCTGCCGTCGCAAAAATTTGCGGCGTAAATATGAGTGCAGGTGAAGTGGCAGAGATGCTCGGTAAAAACTGGAAAAGAAGACTGGTGAGTCTTCTCGGTTCTGCCGAACCACAAAGTTTCCCCGATGAAGAAATACCCGCACAACAAAGCTAACCGAACGAGAAACCCACCAGTATTTGAGATCCGGCACTATGCCCGCCAGAAGTCGGATCTCACCCTCCGGGGTTTCGTTTTTTTTGCAATTTTTTACTCTATTATTCATCCCTGTTTCTCTGTTCTTTTTTTCCTACCACCTGCCTGCCTTTTCCAGTCGTAAGATATCTTTACGTCTGAAAATTACAGGTAGGTGGTTATGAACCAAGACTATAGGAAATCCCCACATATCTGAGTATATGCACTCATCATATGTGGGGATTTTTCCTGTTCAGTTTAGAATACTAAAACTACTCAAAATGAATATCTTTTATCTTCAATTGTAGTCGTTTTTTTCCGTTCCATTCGTTCATTTCAACCGTATATGCTACATCAAAAACCATATTGGGAAATAACTTTGGGTATAAATCGCCCATACTAAATGCCACTGCCTGAAAGAGTGGTCCTTCACCTTGGCGAACTCTTATTTTTAAATGTTTGCCTTCAGATCCCAGCAGTTGGACGTCACGTAATTGTACTTGCCCGGAAACAAAAACCGGCTCAGGATTACCAAACCCAAAAGGTTCCATTTGTTCCAACATGCTGCATAACGTTTCACTTACGAGTCCTAACGGTATTTCAGCATCTATGCGGAGTCTTCTGGTTAACAATTCCTGATCGAGCTGTTCTTCAGCTACCTGTTCAAGCCGTTGCTGTAGTGTGGTTAGATTTTTAGTTTCTACGGTAAATCCGGCAGCCATAGGATGACCGCCGACGTCTATCAGCAGATCGCTGCAGCTTTTTATCGCTTCAACAATATTAAACCCGGATATAGACCTGGCTGACGCTTTAGAAATGTCTTCGCCTATTGCCACCACAATTGCCGGACGATAATATTCTTCCACTAACCTGCCCGCGACAAGACCGATTATACCCTGGTTATATTCCGTATGAGCGAGAAATAATAATTTTTTACTATTACTAGTGTTTCCTAACGCATAGAGCGATTCTTTCGCCCGAAGTGAAGCATCTTCTGTTAAGCGTTGCCGTTCTTTGTTAGTTAGCCCCAACTGCCTGGCCAGAATCATCGCCTTATCCTCTTGTTTGGTACAGAGCAAACGCAGAGCATCCATAGCATGAACAATTCTTCCCATAGCATTCAGCCTGGGAGCAAGAACATGCGAAATACTGTATGTACTCAATGCTCCACGACTTAAACCGGCATCCGTAAGCATTGCCAATAAACCGACCCTGGAAGTTCGATTCAATGCGGTAAGCCCTTCTTTTACTATCGCGCGATTGGGTCCAATAAGCGGAACTAAGTCAGCAACAGTACCAATGGTTGCCAACGCAGTAAGTTCTTCATTACGAATACCGGATACCTCTTTTGCCAAAAACCAACTCACCCCTGAACCGGCAAGTTGCGTGGTGTGAACGGTAATAGCATCAGGAACCTTCTCCGGTTTCGTATGATGATCCGTTACAATAACATCCATACCCAACGATTTGGCGTATTCAACCTTTTCCCATGCCGTAATACCATGATCTACTGTTATAACCAGTGTGGGATCATACTGTGCCCGTACGTTATCTATACCCTTTATGGATAACCCATAACCTTCTTCTACTCTATGGGGAATGTATGGCATTACACGTGCACCCATAGCGTAAAGTGTTTCCCACATAATTGCTCCCGCGGTTATACCATCAGCATCATAGTCTGCATATACCACAATTGACTCTTTTGCAGTAATCGCCTTCCGAATCCGTTTTACCGCTAAATTTAGAGCTTTCGTATCTATTCCCACATCTGCAGCCTTCAAATCAAACGCAGCAGGAGGACGCAGGAAAATATTTGCATCTTTGCTATTTGCCAATCCCCTATTTTGTAAAAGTTGTTGAAGTATTTCTTCCGGATTTGAAAATGATTTCGGTATTTGAGGTAAAATATCCCATTTCTTCATTGCCTTATGATATCATAGGGCCATGATAACGCTACCGGGTAAAGTATTGGAGATTATCGCATCACTAAAAGCCGCAGGGTACGAAATTTATGCTGTCGGAGGATCAATTCGTGATACGCTGATGAACCGGCCCACCAAGGGTTGGGACTTTACGACAAACGCCACACCGGAACAAATTTTAAGTATTTTTCCGGACAGTTTTTACGATAATCAATTCGGCACAGTTGGTATTAAAATTTATGCATCACCACCGTCAGAGCATACCGAACCGGAGTTAATAGACATTTTTGAAATTACTACATACAGAAGTGAACAAGGATATACGGATAACCGCCATCCGGATGTAATTTCCTGGGGAAAAACTCTTCGGGATGATCTCTCGCGGCGGGATTTCACTATCAATGCAATCGCCAGTGATGGGGTTGAAATTATAGATCCGTATAACGGGCAAACTGACATACGCGCTAAAATCATCAGAACAGTAGGAGCTCCCAAGGAACGATTTGCCGAAGACGCACTCCGTATGATGCGGGCTGTACGGATAGCTGCTCAGTTGGGATTTATGATTGAACCTGGAACTATGACTGCAATTCAGGAGTCAGCTGGTCGACTTAACACAATTTCTGCGGAACGGATAAGAGACGAACTTTTTAAACTTCTGGCAAGTAATTTTGCTGCAGACGGAGTCCTGGTGCTAAAAAACAGCGGGATATTGCATGAGATTCTTCCGGAATTGGAATTAGCATTTGATACTCCACAAAAAAGTCCAAAACGACATCACCTTTATGATGTTGGCACACATTTAGTTATGGCGTTACGCAATTGTCCTTCCGATGATCCGCTGGTTAGGCTGGCTACGTTACTCCACGATATAGGCAAACCTGCTACGTTCAGAAAAACACCGGATGGGGTTATTACGTTTTACAATCACGAGGTAGTCGGAGCAAAAATAGCCAAATCTATCGCCGTCAGACTCCGTTTGTCAAAAAAACAATCGGAGAAACTCATTACACTTATCAGATGGCACCAATTTACGGTAGACGAGAGACAAACGGATAGTGCCATTCGCCGGTTTATTCGGCATGTCACAAAAGAATATTTACCCGATATGCTTGCTCTCAGGATCGGTGACCGTTTGGGTGGCGGTGCACTGGAAACTTCTTGGCGGTTGGAACTCTTCAAAAAAAGACTTGAGGAAGTACAACAACAGCCATTCGGCGTTCCGGATTTACTTATAGATGGCTATATGGTGATGAAAGAACTCGGAATTAAACCCGGGCCTCTTATAGGTATCGCACTGGATAGACTATTTGCTGAAGTGGAAGCCGGTAACCTTCAAAATACGGAAGCAGCACTATTACAGCGTCTGCATGAGTTAAAGCCCGAACTACTTACTCCCGATTCTTAATTATTTGACGTGCAGCTTTTTGCGTTTTTCCCATCTATCCCACAATATAAGTACCGGTGTCGCGATAAATGGAGAAGAATACGTACCGGAAACAGTCCCAATAAGCAGTGCTACTGCAAACCAGTGCACGGACGTGCCACCCAGGAGTACTAAGGCAAGTAACATAAATATAATCGTAAACGAATTCGCTAGTGACCTGCCCATTGTCTGCGTCATAGCCAAATCGGTAATTTCTTCAAAAGGAAGACGGGAGTTTTTATGCGTTAATTCACGAATACGGTCAAATACCACGATGGTGTCATGAACTGAAAAACTCATGGTGGTAAGGAATGCAGTAACAAACAGAGTATCTACCTCCACACCGGAAAAGTAGCCCAATAACGAAAAAACTCCAAGGACAACTAACAGATCGTGTATGAGTGCGATAATTGCGGAAACTCCATATTTAATATTCTTGAATGCGTAGGCCACGTAAGCCAATATTACGGCCAATGCAAAAAAACCAGCAGTAACCGTTTTACTTAACAGTTCTTTCCCCAAAATAGGTCCAACAGTCTCATTTCGGAGTACAACGGGTGTTTGGTTCGTTGTCTGCGCAAGTTTTTCAATAAACGAAAAAACTTTGTCGTTCCCTTCCGGTTTAATTCTGAAAAGATACGTATTTCCGGATGACGTTTGCAGATTAACAATCGGTATCTGTTCTTGTTCAACCGCAGAGTTAATTGCTTCTTCGGATACTGAGTTATCAAATCGCACTTCCAAAAACGCACCGCCCGTAAAATCTATCGACTGTCTTAACCCAAAACGAAACAATGAAAATAATCCCGGCACCAAAACCACTGCGGAAACCAAAAAATATATCCAAATATATTTAGAAAAACGAATCATGATTTTGCCTCCCGGGGACGATATAATACCCGAATTAAGGTTCTGGTTACTACAATACCGGTAAACAAGCTGGTAATTACACCGATAAATAGATTCAGGGCAAAACCACGTACTAGCCCTGAACTCGGTAAAATAGACCAATTTCCCGGGTTAAATAATATAAGACAGGTAATAAGCGTAGTAAGATTTGCATCGCGTATACTGTCCCACGCGCGACCAAAAGCCTGTTCCATAGCAATTTGCCAAGGTTTACCGCGTCTGAGTTCTTCCCTATATCGCTCGAAAATAAGGATATTACTGTCTACAGCCATTCCTATAGACAGAATGAACCCGGCAATTCCCGGTAAAGTAAGCGTAATGGGAATAAATCTATATAACGCAAAATTTAACAGTCCGTAGATACATAACGCTGCAGTTGCAAAAACACCCAACCACTTATACCGCAGAATCATAAATACCATAACTAATGTCAAACCGATAATTCCGGCACGGATACTCTTTTGAACAGATTCTGCCCCTAATGTTGCGCCCACTGTTCGCTTTTCGAC
The DNA here is from genome assembly GCA_964629685.1 of uncultured Gammaproteobacteria bacterium. Lineage (GTDB taxonomy): Bacteria > Patescibacteriota > Microgenomatia > UBA10105 > UBA927 > CAZVTT01. The sequence goes on along the minus strand of CAZVTT010000001.1, from coordinate 480,070 downwards.
AACGTCGACAGGAACCGGCAATGCACCGGCATTTAATTGTAATGCGAGATATTTTGCTCCTTCACGGGTAAACTGTCCCGAAATGACGGCATTTCCGTCTGTAATTTCCGCATTTACGACCGGCGCGGAAATAATTAGCTCGTCAAGAAAAATGGCTAATGGCTGACCGATAAGTCGTTTGGTTACCTCTGCAAATTTCTTCCCACCATCTGCCGTAAATTCTATCGCAACTTCGGGTTCACTGGTCTGAGTACTAAAAATCATCTGTGCCCGCTTCAAATCTTTTCCGGTGATATCAACCGGTTTGGTAGCTGCCAGTAAAGCCGCTGGTGAGGCAGCCTGAGTTGCGGAAGCAAAATCGGTAAATTCCCTAAATTCCAGTCTGGCAGTCTGCCCGATAGTTTGAACTGCCGCTTCAACGTCGGTGACTCCCGGTAATTCGACAATAATCCTGTATGCGTCCTGAGTTTGAGATGTTTGCACTGTCGGTTCAGCAATCCCGAAAAAATTTACCCGTCGCTCAATGACCTGTTTTGCAGACTCCAGTGCATTTGCCCTGTCTGTTGCAGGAATATCGTGCATATCCGCCTGCAACGTTACGTGAGTTCCTCCGGCCAAATCTAACCCGAGTCTGGTTTTAAATTCTTTGTACATCACACTCTGACCGAGAGGTATGTTTATTACGGGAGGATTAATAATACGATCAACCGAAATCGGACCTAAATTAAATTTAATCCGGTAGTTTTCAGGTAAACACAGCAAAACCAAAAGCGCCGTAAACAATATTAACCCAAAAAAAATTCGCATCGGTTTTTTTACCATAGTGGGTATTGTACCATGAGCAGATTACGCTGCTGAAGTAAGTTCCTCCTCATCACCGACTACCATAACCCGGGAACCTTCCAATATAGCCAGCACAAAGGGATCCCGTCGACGTTTTCTGAAGGTAAATTCATCATCCGTCATTACGGTATAATTTAATTCCCGTTCCTTCCTGACTTCCTCAGCTTTAACCAGTTGCGCCAATTCGGGAAGGACCACAGTTCCGACAATGAGCAAATCCACATCGGTTGGAGATTTTTTCGTATCACTCCGTAAATATCTTCCGGAAAGCATAGCGAACTTTATCTTACCTAATTTCGCTTTCTGCTTAAGAATATCCCAACCTAATCCTGTCGTTTTTCCCACCAGCTCAAGAAATTCATAGTACAAAGGATAATCTTTTCTGAATCCGTAGAACAATCTGTTGGCTCGTTGTTCCTTCGCCACCATGCCGGCTTTTTCCATATGAGCAAGCTCACGCCGAACGGCATTAATTTCTTCGCCGACCTTGCGGACAATATCGCGAACATGAAATATGTGACCAGGGTTCGATAAAAAAAGAGTAAGTATTTTTACCCGGACTCTGGAGATAATGATATCTTCTAAAATCATGTGTTCTCCTCCCGGGGCAGGTCTAATTTATACGATGTATTTTTAATACGAAACAACTGTACCTACAGGTAACATGCTAATCCAAATTTGACCCCGGTTGAGCTGAACCTCTTTACCCTTTTCGTCACTAAAAATGGTTCGTGCCAGTCTGTTGGGCTTACTCCAGGATATTTTTGTTATAGTACCATCCTGGAACAACAAACCATCTCCCGTACCGATGTTGTTATAAAGCAAATGCGCATGAGTATCAACTGGGCCGATTTCTTTCGCAAATTGCACTATTACCGCCTTGGGACTTAACTGTTGTTTTACTTCCAAATCTTCATGCGGTACGCCGCCATTTGATCGCTTATACGTATTTGTGGCCGAATCATAATCCCATTTAACACCATAGGATGATTCATATCCTTTCCAGGCAACATAACTAATCGTTGATACGGTACCTGCACCTTTCGTTTCATCTTTAAATTTCCAAGATCGATAATTTTTGTCCCAACTGATACCTGTTGCATCAGTGTTTGTCCAACCCCGTTCAGCTGCTAATTTAAATAGTTTATCCGAAAAACACACCATAGTATGTTCGGTAGCGACAGGATGATCCAATCTATCGTAGTTCCGATAACACGTAGGGAAGGAAATACCGAACTGATCCATATCTTTAACTTTCCATTCCTCGATCCTGCACAAAGCCTTAGCACGTTCGTCTACGGTATCATCATTGCACCGACCCGCACCGCCGACGTGGTTGTATAACGCGTCATACTCAAGCACCCAAGGAAGAAAATATACACGGGCACTGCGTACGGGAGCCAATGTTACCGGTGTAGCCGCCCCGCAGTAAAATATTCCCATAAATCTGGTAATTCCACCTTCTGCTACAGCTTCATAAACTACGTCAGCAGACGAAAGACCCGATTGAGGTCTGGACTCTTCATGGTTTTCAATCATAACAGCGAGTGGTCGTCTGGTTTGCCAAATGTCTTTTTCCGCCGTGGTGAACATCTGACCATTTATAGGACACACTTCCGTTTTTGGTGCACCCGGATCAACTTGAAAACCGGACTTTGGATTATTCTTATCATCGGGAAGCGTAATCCCCGGAGCAGCTTCCGTAGATCCTCCAAAATAACTAAATCCGGCAAAAGATAACCCTGCCGAAATTAGATACAAACTTAACCCTATAAAACCAAGAGTGATCAATTGTTGTTTTTTCATACTGATTTGTCGTCTTGATGCCGTTGTGCTGTACGGATCGCCGCCTGCTCCTCCTTAGATAATTCTACGTTGATCCCCTTGCCTTGTACAATCTCTTTTACGTACCACCTGTTTCCGCTTCTGGCATGAAGAGATGTCATAACTATCCCATTATTGTGACCATCAAGTATAGCCAATGAAAAACTTTGACTACCTCCTGTATCCGAAAATGGATTAAACCTCACAATACCAAGTTTCTGGTAGTGCCAGACACCATCTGCCTCCAGGGCATTTAGCTGAGATTCTAACTCCGTTACTCTATTTTCTACTTGTTCGTGAGTTTCAATAAGCTTAGTCAGTATTTCAATAAGCCCTTTTTTTGAAACTCCCCGAGTCAGGTTATTATAGTGTCTCTGCAACCGTATCAAAAATACAGTTACGATACTTAGCCAGATAATACTAAGACTTATCCCTAAAACAATAAACCAGGAAGTATTGAACACCATTCGTATTCACTATGTTACGATTACGACGAAGATGTTGTCAATAAATGAATTGTACAATTTACGGGTTTGACAACAAAAACTCAGCTGTGATAGGCTCCCCTTGTTACCAACTTATGCCGAAAAAAACCAAACGCCAGAAACAACACGCCGATAAAGTACGGAAGCCTACTGTAGGTACCGTACTAGCACCGGATGTACCCCTAAGTAATACACACACTCCGAATACTCCGACATTATTCAGTTTTACCCGTTCTTCCGACCGTCAAGTCGCAAGAATCGGGGTGGCGAACATAGATCAAACGGAATTAAATGCCATAAGAAAAGATTTAACCAAAACATTGATACTCGCCGGCACTATTCTCAGCATCGAACTAATATTAGCCTTTTACCTTCGCTAGTGTGTTAATAAAACGAGCTCCTCTTTCTCTAATTTCCTGCATCCCTACTATACAAGTACCAATGACTACGGGAATCAGGAATAAAAAATATCTGTCATACGCTAAAGGAAGATAAATAACCGTATAAAAAACAAGTTGGAGGCCAATACTCAAAATAAACACATCCGGATCGCGAATATTCTTAATACGTATTGCACGAATACCCCTGATAAAACCCGCCAGTACAAGAGTTATATATATTCCCTCCCAGCCAATAAATCTTCCGTTGGGGTAGTTTGGGTATCCACACGGATACAGTACCACACAGAAACTAGCTGCCACCTTCTGAGATAAAGACATTAATGTAAATTCAGGATATGCATACTGTATTTTGTGGGTTTGTTCAATCCGAAATGTTATATACTCATACGAATGTTGAAGACCATGAGAATAGAGCGACGGATTAATTCCGAACCAAACTATTGTAGCTATGATTAGTACAATTCCGAATTGCCGGTGTGCGATAGAACGCACCCGAGAATGTATAAATTGCTTTAGTACCATAAAAAGCAATAAACCAAACACGATAGCCAGTGCGGATAATTTTGCCGAAATTGCACTACCAAGAAATATTCCTGAAACTAAAGCTGTTTTCCAGCTATATGAACGGAAGAATAACAACATGACAGCAATGACAGTAAAAACCAGAAGTATCATAGTACCGTCGGGTATTGCCCTCAGCATTGTGGCTTGAAACAACGGATTGGTTATTAATAATCCACATCCGATACAGCTATAAAGTCTGCTACGGAATATCAGCATCAAAATACTATAAAAAAGCCCGACAGTTAATGAAGAGACTCCTACCTGATACACCCGTAAAACAGATAAATATTTCTCTAATTCAGGATAGGAATAGACTGAAAATTCGCTGTCATAATAATAATCCCATCGGGTAATTTCCTGTTCCAGAGCATTTCTGTAAAATGCATATTTTTTGTCGAATCTCCATAATACAAAACCAAAAATATATTTAACTAACGGAGGATGGTCGTAAGCTTCGTACGACTGCCAGGCTGATGATGAAAAATCTTGTTTAATGATAGCCAGCTCATAAAACTTCGTATGAAAAAACCATGAGACTTCATCGTTAACATATACTAGCGAAGAACTCGCGCGCGAAAATGCTACAAAAGCGCCTATGATCAATACTAACCCTATGGCTACTGTAACGAATTTCTGGAAAATCTGAGGTCTTTTCATTGAGAAAACCTTGGCCGATATTGTAACGCTTCCGCAATGTGCTGCATTTCGATTATACCGGCACATTCCAGATCTGCGATCGTTTGACTTACTTTTATTATTCGATAATATGTCCTGGCAGACAATTGGTATACAGTTATTGCTTTCTGCAGTATAGATTCCGCCTCCTGCGTCATATGGCAATATTTCTTCACTTGACGTGAACTTAACTCCGCGTTCGTAGTTACTCCGATTATGTTTGCCCGATTTAACTGTGCACTTCTCGCTTTTTCAACTTCCGAATTAATTTCTTTTGAAGTTTTTTGCCCGGTTGTACTTAAGATAAGGTCTTTGACCTCAAGAGCCGGCAGAGAAACATGAATATCTATCCGATCCATCAGTGGACCAGACATTCGTTTCTGATACCTGTTAATCTGCGTCATGGTACACGTACATCGGTGTGTGTTCGAACCGAAATACCCGCATGGGCAAGGATTTGCAGCAGCCACCAGCATAAATTTTGCCGGAAAACGTACAGCACCGGACGCCCGTGAGATAGTTACCACACCATCTTCAACCGGCTGCCGTAAGGCTTCAAGAACACTCCGCGGAAATTCCAATATTTCGTCCAGGAATAATACTCCCCTATGTGCAAGGGATATTTCACCAGGTTTGGGGTAACTCCCACCACCAATCAAACCGATTTTAGAGGTAGTATGGTGCGGAGAACGGTAAGGCCTTTCTGATACGGTCGTACCAGGCGTTAATAAACCGACTACAGAATATATTTGTGTTACCTCAATTAATTCCTGATCCGTTAGTCGAGGAAGAATTCCCCGAATTGCCCGTGCAAGCAACGTTTTTCCTGCACCTGGAGGACCGTGCATAAACATGTTATGCCCACCTGCAACCGCGATCTCTGCTGCTCTTTTCGCCTGTTCCTGCCCTTGAATATCGCCAAAATCTATATCGGTTTCCGAGGCACTATCATTGTTACGTAACACCGGCACAGCAGGTTTAATACGTTTTACACCAGTAAGATGATCAAATAATACCTGTAGGGAATCCACAGGATAAGCAGTTATTTCCGGAACCAGTGCCGCTTCCATTGTATTTTCTGCCGGAATAAAAATGTCGCGACCTTTTAGTTTTTTTGCCAATAATGCCAAGGGCAGAATACCATTTGTTGCTCGAACGGTACCCTCTAAAGATAATTCACCATATACAAATGGGGTTGTATCAATTGCTTTTATCTGTCCAGATGCCACAAGTATACCCAGTGCAATCGGTAAATCGTAAGCCGGTCCCTCTTTAGGTAAATCTGCAGGAGCTAAATTTATAGTAATGCGACGGGCCGGAAAATCCGCCCCGCTATTCTTTAACGCCGACCTTACCCTTTCCCGACTTTCCTCTATGGCTTTATCCGGTAAGCCTACAATAGTGCATGAAGGTAAGCCCTGAGATGCTATATCCACCTCCACAACGACAGTAACAGCGTCAAGGCCTACCAGCGCAGCAGAATATACTTTTGCCAGCATATATCAAAAAACGAATGAACCCAGATATATACAGACAGTACACCATGCACAAGAGGATACGCGGTACACTACCGAACAATTTGAATATATGTCCCGGGGTTTAATTCACTGGAAGCACTTGCCACAACTCTGCCACTATCGTTACGGGAAATTGAATAAAGTGTGTTTGCATCAGTACCGTTCGACGGATCTTTCGGAATTGCAGCTATGTATGTGGGAACCAGAACGGTACTCAAATTTATTAGCCCTACTCCCGTACCTACGTTTGTTGCAGTAGTTGTGATCACCGTAGGAATGTTACCGTTATTCTCCACTGCATACTGATAAATAGCATTCGTAAGTCCGTATAAGTCGCTACGCCGCTGAGTATCACGTGCCGCTGCAAATTGACGACCGGGGTTTACAGCAACCAGAACGACGGCAGCAAGAATACCGATAATACCAATAACAACAAGCAATTCTATAAGTGTAAATCCTCGTGATTTCCACATACATCAATGGTAGCGCTGTTCATAACATAAATGCAACAGATACTTATAATCCGGGAGTGGGCTCCGTCGTGCAGACATAATTTGAAATATTATATGGTTTAGGGCCGTTTGTTTCGGTAAAGCCACAGGTAAAAGGCTGTGGCGCAATCGTTCCCGTCGGCACAGGCGTACCTGTTGGCGTTGGTCCCCCGACCGATGTCGTTGGTGTGGGTGTCGCCGTCACACCCGGGGGTAATGTGGGAGTTGGCGTATCCGTTATTTGAGGAGTTGGCGTTGGAAGAGTCACTATTTCTGTTATTTTATCGATTGTTTCTATTATTTGTTGTATTTGATTATCTAATCCACTTCCGTTTCCCCCGGATGAGACCGGCAAGTATAACACCTCTGTACCCTGCTCAGTTTCCACAGTAACTATAATGCTTTTTCCATTCGGACGTCTTTTATACTGAGACGTAAACGTCGTTTCTTCTATCCGTTTGAACAATTCCTGTACAATTTTATTTTCCTGTGAACGCGCTGCGTTGGTAGCTTCTCCCTCACACGTTTCGAATACACGGATAATGCCATCCGGAGTAACTTGAATACATTTTGTATCGTCATCGCTTTGCAGGGTAACCCGTTTTATTTGCTTTTTTTCACGACCGGACACGGGATCAGTATTTATAGGTGGAGTAATGCTATTAAACCGCATACCTAAAGCATTTCCGAACTGTCCGGTTACAAAAACAGTACCGACAACAACCAATAAAAAAACTATACCGATTATTACAATAATCTTATTGTGAAAAACCGTTTTCATAGTACTAATTCTAGCCTAATCGAGTAAGTACGATAATGCAATCGCGCCTGCACGAATTATTCTATCCAAACAAAACGTAGGCCCTCAGAAGAGGGCCTACGTTAAAAAAATCTAGGAGTACATTACCGAACAACGCTAATATACTGACCAGGATTTAATTCACTCGACGCACTTGCCACAACACGACCGCTTGAGTTTCTGAAAATTACGTATTGTGTATTTGCATCCGTTCCGTTCGATGGATCTCTCGGAATTGCTGCAATATACGTCGGGACTAAGGTTGCGGTAAGATCGATCATACCGCCCCCAGTACCGATATTTGTCGGGGTTGCCGTAATAACAGTGGGAATATTCCCATTGTTCTCCGTCGCGTACTGGTAAATAGCGTTTGTTATACCATACAAATCCGCTCTCCGTTGTGTATCACGTGCGGAAGCAAATTGTCGGCCAGGATTTACTGCGACAAGTACAACTGCGGCTAAAATACCGATAATTCCGATTACGACGAGAAGTTCGATGAGGGTGAAACCTTTACGCCCCGAAAACTTTCTAAGTAGTTGTTTCATCACTCTCACCCCCTCTCTATAAGAACAAAAGTCAAAAGTTTTTTAACCATAGGCAGGTATTCATTTCAGGAAAAGAGATCAGTGATGAGCATCGTTATAAATTTAGCGTAACAGAATAATCAAGAGCTTGTCAATAAAAATCTTCTTCTATTCGCCTGCTTTTATCCTAAGGAGTATTTAATATTTCCACCGCACTATTTAACGTACCTATATCTATCGGATTTGTCTTAGTTTTCGTTTCCGTTCGGGAAAATACAGATATAACGGAAGGCGCTAATACCATAACGTTCGCCAACACCAGAGATATCAACACGGTTAGTATTGCAACCGTAATTATATTTTCCTTATTTTGCAGCAAAGGGATTTTGGACATAAACTTTAATGGTTTGACTCACATCTAAGCTCCCGTCAAAACCATCCGGCATATGAATAACTGTACTATTTACCTGTGTCATATACGGTAGTTGTTCCAACCGTTTCAAAAAATTTGCCAAACGGGTTTTATCTGTCTTCATAAAAACGGATAAAACGAGAAACAATTTGTCCTGTTCTGCAAGCGGATTTAACGACGTAAATTTAACGGAATATTCACTGGAATTTTCTTTTGTTAAACCTTCAAGAGATTGAAGAAAGCTAAGAATGGTTTCTTCATTCGGAAATACTTTTGATAGGAGTGCAATTTCTTCTGTATACGATTCTGATATCTCTTCAGAAGAATCTAAAATTACATTATCCTGTTCCAACTGCACGAGTTGTTTTTTCAACAAAGAAATAGTCTTCCCTTCATTCGATACCAATAACAAGAAAAGAATGTTCATTAACGTCAGCCCTACAATGCCAGCTACGAAAAGCGAAATCGTATTCTGCACCCGTAATGTTGTTTTATTTCCCATTTTATTTGGTTGTTACAAATGACAGTGCAAACCGCACGTTAACTGGTACTTCCAGAATTCCAAGCGGAATGTTAACTTTTCCAAATGACTCAGAATTCTCCAGCTTTTCCCTAAACTCAAGTAATGCCTCTCTTGTAGTAGCTACTCCGCTAATCGTAAAAAGCAATTTTGAGTCGTCGTATTCCATTTCCGTTAACTTAATAGTTGGTGGTACTAAAGATGCCAGTAATGCTATGTTATCCTTTTGAGTTTTACGGAGTGGTGCTAAAGCAACCACTGCCTTAGCTTCTGCATTTAAACGTAATAACCCTTGGGAACCGGTAGTTTGAGATTGGTTTAAAGTCGTCATACGCTTCACTTCAGTGTCTAGCCTTTGCCGTTCAAATAATACGGATGCATAAGCTGCTGCGGATATTCCGGCTAAAATACCGACAAAAATAAGAATTCTGGTTAGAAGCACTTTATAATAGGTATTATTACGCTCACTGTCGTAATATAACTGTTTAGAAGACGGTAATAAATTTATCGTATCAGGATCTGTAGGCGGTACAATTTTGCCAATGGCAGCGGCATAAGATTTGTTATATCCGGTATTAGACGTTTTTGTTATTAATAATTTTGAAGGATATGGTATTTGTTTTAACCAATCTTCGGATGCCACTTCTCCTGTAAGAATAACATTGACAACATCCTCTTTAACTACACCTTTTCGTTTGTAGTACGTACCGATTTCATTGATCGTATCATTTAAATTTGCTATGTACTTTGCTACTCCGCCTTCCAAAGGATAATTTACCACGGTGGTAAATAACGCCTTCTGTCCCTCTACTAACGTAACATAGGCGACCTTTTTATTAATATCCGCTACCAATATATGTTGATCCGGTTTAAGTACAAGCAGTCGCGCGATAGCGGATGCATCCGGTTCAAAACTTAATGGACGTAAACCAGCCTGAACAAGTACATCTATTAATGGATCAATAATTTTCTTTTGAACCGCAACAACCGCTAATTTATATTCATTTTCAGTTTTACTGAGTACTTTCCAGTCAAAATATATTTCCTCAACCGGAAAAGGAAATAGATCTTTTGCTCTCCAAAGCACTGCCTCACCCACTTCTTCTAACGGAATCGCAGGAAGCATGAGGCCACGGGTAAAGGCAAAAGCTTCAGGAAAACAAACGGCAATATATGGCGTATCTATTTTTGCTGACCAACGTAACCGCTTAAGACCTTCCGTTAATATCGCTGACTGTTTAAGAATTCCATCAGCGAATACACCATCAGGAAGCAGTATTTCTGCCATATGTTTAATTTCATTATTTTTATCTAATTCAACAGCATGAAGGGAGTTAGTATCTATTGAAAGACCAAAATGTCTTATTTTAGGCAATACCAGATCTGGTAATGATGTTGTCATGGGCAGTATTAAAATATCGCGTATACAGCAAATAACACGTTCCGCACGTGTATACTAGAATTGTATCACGAATACACCAGTTGCTGTCGTAGACTTGTACCTATTAGGTCTCCTTCTGTAAGATGAAATAGTGAAACACTTTCTGCCCCCACCTTTAAGGACCAAGGACTCCAATGGTTTTACGTTTATTGAGACCCTGGTAGCTTTGGGAGTCTTGGGTATATTCTTTGCAGCCATCGCAATGATTGTACAACAGGTACTCATGAATATCGGTGAATCACGTGTAAGAGCTACAGCAGTAGCGCTCGCTCAGGAAAAAATGGAAATTGTCCGCAACCTCCCGTATGCCAGCGTCGGAACCTCTGGTGGGATACCTCAGGGAGCATTACCCCAAACGGAAGTACTTACGGTTAACGGTCTTCCGTTTACGATTAAAACATCGGTTATCTATGTTGATGATCCGTTTGATACTATTGCCCCAAGCGATTTAATAAACACGGATTATAAACGGGTAAGAGTCGAAATAACATGGGAAGGCGCATATCCATCGCGGACACCATTAGCATTCGTTACCAATATCGTCCCTAAAGGTGTAGAAACTATCGTTGGTGGCGGCACCATGTATATTCAGGTGTTTGATTCAAATGCGCAACCGATAGCGAATGCAACGGTTACCATAGATAACACGGTTGTTACTCCAGCCATCCATACGCAAACGCTTACCAATAGCAATGGACTTATTGTTCTCCCCGGAGCTCCTGCATGTGTAACCTGTTACTCTATTAGCGTTACTAAATCCGGATATTCAACCGATTCAACTCACACAACGGCGGAAGTAACAAACCCCTTACAACCTCTGACAACAGTAATAGAAGGACAACTTACCCAAATTTCATTTTCCATCGACAGAATCAGTAATATAACTGTGCAATCGTTCGGCCCCGGGCCGGGGTATGCACCGATCGCAAACGTAATTTTCACCCTAAAAGGTAACAAGATTATCGGCTATGACAGTGCAGACCAGCCGGTTTATAAATATAGCTATACTACGAATACAGGAGGAGGCACGGTCAGTATTCCAAATTTAGAATGGGATACATATACATTAGATTTTTCTAACTCAGCACACAATTTAACGGGATCAAACCCGCCACTTCCGGTAACATTACTCCCAAATACCAGTATCACAATTCCGGTTACGGCCATACCTAAAACCAATACGTCCCTATTAGTGATTGCCAAAGACAGCCTTGGTATACCGCAAGCTTCCGCTACTGCCCAATTACTTAATACCGGACTGGGTGTTGATCTGACACGGGTTACCGCAGCGACAGGGACACCGGATTATGGTCAGGTATTTTTCAGCGGACTAACACCGGGCCCGGGATATCAATTACGGGTATCTCTTCCGGGTTATCAGGATGCAACTGCGTCTATTACATTATCCGGCTCATATCAGGAATCCGTAACCTTAAATTCCTTTCAACCATAATATGCACAAATATATTAAAGGATTCACTTTACTTGAAATTATAATAGCTGTGTTCCTGTTTACCTCCATTGTCGCAGGGGTGGCAGTATTTTCTGCCTATTACTTTAACAATTATTCATTCTCATATGAAGAAAACCAGGCAATTGGATTAGCACAAACAGGATTAACCAGAATGATTCGGGAAATACGGGAAGCCAGACTGGGTGACGATGGCGCATGGCCTTTAGCTCAAACGGATAATACGACGCTAATTTTTTACTCGGATGTTACAAATGATAATAGATCCGATAGAGTACGGTATTTTTTAAACGGAACCGATTTAGTACGCGGAGTCATACAGCCTACTGCCGTTCCGGTAACTTATCCTTCACAAAATGAGCAATTTACTACTGTCGCAAGTTATGTTGACACATCGACTGGACCAATATTTACATATTATAACGGTGAATGGCCGGCTGACACGGTTAACAACCCCCTTTCCGCTGCTAACAGATTATTAAATACCAAATATATCGCAGTACGGTTACGAATTAATATTAGCTCTACGACAAAAGCTCAACCGTTTGAACTCAATTCCGGAGTTCAAATCCGTAGTCTAAAAACAAATCTATAACTTATACTTATATGATGAAATTGTTTTCATACCTACAATATACGTTTATACATAAACGGTTTCATACAGGGGGTATTTCAATACTCGTTCTGGTATTCGGATTAGTAATTAGCGTAACCGTCGGTGGGTTGGTTTTAGTCGCCGCGACACAATACACTGCAGCAACCCGTTCTGAAGCTTTCGAAAAATCACTGACAATCGCACAGGCAGGTGCTGAGTATTACCGATGGCATTTGGCACACGATCCGTTAGACTTTAAAGACGGAACAGGGTTACCTGGTCCATACATAAAGACACTTAATGACCCATATGGGAATACTGATGGCACGTTTAGTCTTACTATTACGCCCCCAGCTTCTGGATCTTCGATCGTAACCATCACTTCACAAGGCTGGATTAATAGTCATCCGGAAATTAAAAGAACTGTATACGCAAAATACGGAATACCCTCACTTTCGAAATTTGCATTTCTCCATAATGCCAACGTCTGGTTTGGCTCAGGAATTACCGTACATGGAAAAGTAATGTCAAACGGTGGAATTCGTATGGATGGGACGAATGATTCAACAATTCAAAGCGCCAAACAAACGTATACATGTGGGACGGAAACGGGATGCACGCCATCACAGAACAGAAATGGCGTATGGGGTGCTGGTGGACCGCAAAGCTTATGGCAGTTCCCGGTACCTCAGGTCGATTTCAATAGTCTGGCAATCGATTTTAGCGTGATGAAAACGGCAGCTCAAGCAAACGGAATATACCTGGGTAATTCTAACGCGTTGGGTTATCATCTCGTTTTTAACAGCGTAGGAACAGTAACCATTACAAAAGTCACAGCCGCAAATAACAGAAGAGGTTGGAGTGTAGAGAATAACTGTGAAAATCTTAACCAGCAGATTACTTCAGAAACTGCCGTAGGAACATACAGCCTCGATGCCAAACCAATAATTTTTATAGAAGATCATTTGTGGGTGAACGGTACCGTAAACGGCAGAGCAACTGTCGTGGCAGCTCGTTTTCCCATAAATACCAACTTCATGAATATATGGATACCGAGCAATTTGACCTATATCGCAAAAGACGGACATTCCCAGCTAGGTGTATTTGCACAGAATAATATATATTTTGGTTATAATGTCCCGACAAATTTTGAAATTGACGGAGCACTATTAGCTTCCAACGGCAGAATAATCCGACATAATTATAATTATTCGGGTTGTAGCTCGTTTGGTAGCGCCGTCAGGAATAATCTGACGATATACGGTTCAGTCATCAGTAACCAAAAGTCATACTGGAACTTTGGCACCGGTCCAACATCGGGTTTTATAACAAGAGATATAACCTATGATCCAAACCTGTACTTTAATCCGCCACCATACTTTCCAACACAGGGTGAATATGAATTCATAACCTGGGAAGAACAATAGTATTCCTGTTATTGCGGGGGTCCGCCTGCAGCTTGCTGAAAACTTCCTACGACACTGTAAATGGGGGCAATAATTGAGAGAATCATCCCACCCACGGCTACTCCTACCAGCAACATCAACACGGGTTCAATTATTTGCGTTAAACTTTTAACTTCTTCTTCAACTTCATTTTCATAAAAACTCGCCAGATCAGCCAGAGTACTGTCAAGCGTTGCGGTTTTTTCTCCGGCGGCAATCATTTGCACCATTAACGACGGAAAAGCCTTATGTTCCTTTATTACAGCCGAAAGTGCTTTTCCTTTTTTTATTTCTTCAGGTATTTCTTTAGACAAGTTCCGGTACTCGTACCAAGAAAGCGTATTTAATGAAATTTCCACCGCCTCCGTTATAGGTACGGCACTCCTGATAAGCGTCGCAAATATTCTATTGAATCTGGCCATATCTACTTTCTGGATTAAATTCCGGATCAGTGGTAATGGCCGAATAAAAAGAAAAATTACTGACTTTGCTCCTGGGCGTCTTAATATAAAAAAAAGCGCTATAGCACCTGCTACACCTCCACCTAATATGGGGATCATAAATTGAGACAAGGCAATGCTTACAACAAATAACATTCTGGTTATTTCCGGAAGCGGTAACTTTAAACTCAGGAATACTTTTCCAATCTGAGGAAGTACGAAAAAGAACATCAGGACACCGATTCCTAACATGGCTGTAAAGACGATTCCGGGATAAAGTAACGCACCTTTTACTTTCGAATTTAGACTATATTCGGCACGAAGTTCCGTTTCCAAATATCTGAACACTTCCGCTAGTTTTCCGCTGATTTCCCCCGCCCGGGTTAATGTAAGGAAATATGATTCAAATACATCAGGATATCTTTCAAATATTGAAGACAATTGCTGACCCTGTTCAAGGCTATATGTCATATCACCGAGGATTCTTCTCATGAGCGGATGTTTCGTTTCTTCATGAAGTACTTCTATTCCTTCCGAAAGTGATAAACCCGAGGAGAGCATTATTCCCATATATCTACAAAAAGTAATTTTCTCGATTTGAGGAATAGTTCCTTTAATTACCGCCTTTTCTGCTACTTCCCTGACACTAAGCGGAGTTAATCCTTTTTTTGTAAGCAGTTGGGCAACTTCATCCCTGGTTTTTGCAGAAAGTACTCCGGATGAAACAATTTTGTTTGTATCCAACGCCTTATATGTAAAATTAGCCATATTACTCGCGTACCACCCTCAGTACTTCTTCGATTGTCGTAAGACCGCCGCTGGCTTTATCTATACCATCGCGGAGTAAGCGTGTCATACCATTTTTTACTCCGGCTTCAGCAATTTCTTCAGCTGCTACCCGTTTTAGAATAAGCGCCCGGATGGTATCGTTTATTTCCAATATTTCATATATGCCTATTCTCCCTTTGTATCCTTTTCTATTACACTCCTGACATCCTTTGCCGCGGTAGAACTGATGTGATAACTCTCCCTCACCCAAAAATCGTTTAAGATACGCAATCGTTTCTTCACCCGGCACATACGTCTCAATACAACTGGTACATATTTTCCTTACTAAACGTTGGGCAATAACCAAATTTAACGTCGAAGCAACCAGAAAACCTTCCGCGCCCATATCCAGAAACCGGGGAATAGTTCCCGCAGCATCGTTCGTGTGTAATGTAGAAAGCACTAAATGCCCAGTCAATGAAGAATGAATAGCCATTTCCGCGGTTTCTTTATCACGAATTTCCCCAACCATAATAATATCGGGATCATGTCTTAGTAGTGAACGAAGTCCTGCTGCAAACGTTAATCCAGCCTGAGGATTTATTTGAGTTTGGTTAACCCGACCTATCCCGTATTCAACCGGATCTTCCACAGTACAAATTTTTACTTCCGTGGTATTTAAAATGTTTAAAACACTATAAAGCGTAGTAGTCTTACCGGATCCCGTTGGCCCGGTTACCAGGATCATTCCATGCGGTTTTCGGATATTATGCCTAACTAATTCCAAATTATGTCCGGTAAGCCCCAATTCTTCCAAAGATAAAGGTCTGGCGGATTCAGGAAGAATACGCAATACAATATTTTCACCGTAAAAAGAAGGCAAAATAGAAACACGAAGTGCAATATAATTTTCCTGTACTTTAAATTTAAATCTCCCGTCTTGGGGAATCCGATGTTCGTCGATTTTGAGCTGTGAAAGAATTTTTATTCTTGCAACAATTCCTGCATGTATGGTCTTCGGCAAATTTAAAATATCACGCAGAACACCGTCTATACGAAATCGGACTAAAAAGGATGATTCCATTGCTTCAAAATGTATATCTGAAGAACCCTCACCGGATGCATACTCCAAAATGGTATCCAGAATTCTAATAACAGGAATATCAGATGCGAGCTTAGCAATATCATCCGTTTCCACAGAGCTTTTTTGGACGTTTTCCTCAATTATCGTCGTAAAAATATCTTTTATGTTTCGTTTATATTGTCCTAATGCCCCAGACAAATCAGGCATGCTCGCATAAAACGGTTTCACCATAAGTCCGGATTTTCGTTTTACGAACTCCCTGGCTTCCAAATCCGAAGGATCCTCCATTGCCAGACTTACCGTGGTTGCATCAAGCGCAAACGGTAATATCCGAAAGGTGGATGCCGCTTCAATCGGAATTAATTTCAAAACATTTTCGGGAATCACTTTGTGGGCAAGCTTCGCGTACGGTACCTGGTAATATTCGGCAATTAATTGGCCCAATACTTCCTGACTAATTAACCCGCGGTAAATGAGCACATCCGTAACATCCCTATTAAGTTCTTCCGAAGCTTTTTGTGCCTGATCGAAGTCTTTCTGACTAACAAAGCCGGATTTAAGAATTATTTCACGAAGTATTTCGGGCAGTATCATAAGTCTTTATTTTAATTCGTTCACGGTACATACGCTGTGGAACAAACACCGTAATTACGCTAAATGTAAATACTGCTTAATTACGTTTACCATTTCTGTCGGAGAAATATTAGCTTTCACAATAAATTCAGTGGCCCCCATTTGCTTAGCGCGGGCAATTTCTTCTTCCTGACCCAGATTGGAGTACAACAAAATGGGAATATTTTTAAACTGTTCCTGAATTCTAAGTTTTTCCAGTACCGCAAAACCGTCCATTTTCGGCATCATTACGTCCAGCACTATTAGGTCCGGTTTACTCTCGTTGGCTTTAGCCAATCCGTCTTCGCCATTTTCTGCAGTAACGACCTCATGCCCGTCGGCTGAAAGTCTGGTCGTGTATATTTTTAATATTAACGGGTCATCTTCAACAAATAATATTTTTGCCATATTTAATCACTATATATACTATATTATATACTGCTATGCCGCTACTGGGAGTGAAAAATAAAACGTACTTCCTTTCCCCACATCGGAATCCAGCCAAATCTTTCCCTTGTGTCCTTCGATAATTTGCTTACTAATATATAACCCCAATCCCGTTCCACCAGCCTGTTTTGAATATTCTTTCTGTACTCTGGAAAACTTCTGAAATAAGATTTCCTGGTCTTCTTTTGAAATACCGTGACCAGTGTCGGAGACTGAGGTAATAATAAAATCTCCTTCCCGTTTTGCACGTACGGTTATACCACCCTCATGTGTAAATTTAATGGCATTTCCGATTAAATTGATTAATACTTCCTTAACTTTATCTTCGTCTGCATTTACAGCCGTTAACTCCGTTAATCGTTCAAACTTAAGATAGAAATTTTTCTCTTTCGCAGCCATTTGTAAATTTTTTACTACTTCAGTAATAATAGTATCCATATTTACTTTCTGAAGGTTAAAAATAAACCGGCCCGCTTCAATTCTGGAAATATTTAGAAGGTTATTTACCAGTCTGATTAATCGGTCGTTCTCATTATAGGCAGACATCAGGAATTCCCGTGCTTCTTGAGATATATCGCCGGCATATCCTTCTATAATCGTCGAGATTGATCCTTTTATTGCAGTCATGGGTGTTCTTAACTCATGAGATGCAAGGGAAACGAATTCATCCTTAAGCTTGTCAAGTTCCTGAAGTTTCTCATTGGCATTTCTTAAATCACTTGTAGCGTGACTGACTTCGTCCTTCAGCGTCGTGTTAAATCTCCGGATCTCTTCTGAAGATTTAGCATTTTGAATCGCAACAGCCATTTCAGGGGCAACAATTTCCAAAAAATCCAAATCTTGATCCGAATAAATATCCCCTGATTCTTTTACACCAAGCACTAATATACCGACCTGAGATCCTTCGGTACGCAAATGTACCACTACGGAAAAACCCAGCTTACGAAGAATATCTTTTAATTCACCTTCATCTAACTCGTCAAAGATAACCGTTTCTCTGGTAGAGACTAACCGTTTTATTTCATCTTCATCCAAAGTTGGCGGTGAACTGAACCCTTCGCTCTTAACATCAGCGATTGTATCTTTTTCCAATAAAATGAAAGCAATTTTGGTTATTTTAACTTCTTGTCGGATTTCCTGAAGAATATCGTGAGTCAAATCCTGCAACCGGAATGTGGAAGACATTATTTTACTTAAGCGACTCAGTAATTTTTCCGTATCGTATCTATTTTTAAACAGCAGCCCGGTAGTGTGTTTTTCCAGTAAACGTTGAACGGGGTGAAATGTAATTGCTATCACTACCGAAAGCGCGATAAGTATCCCAATTTCCAAACTATTTAGCTTAAGAGTAAAAAATAATTGACCGAGAAAATATACCGTCGATGCATATACTACAGCTACAAAAAGTAAGAGTAATGCATATACCACTGCACGGGCAACTAAAACCCGAATATCCATCAACCTGTGCTTTACGATTGCATAACTGACCAGCAAATTAAAAACCAGAATATAAAGGGGTAAAAACGGAACAAAATCACCTATTTTAAAAAATACCGTCAGAATAAAATTTAAAAAAATAATTAGAGAAAACAACACCACGAAGCTAAGCAGCACATAACGTATCCTGGATTTCTCCAATCCACGGCTTTTCCAATACCTAATCCCAATTGATACTATTCCTGCAAGAACTAAACCCAATGTATGGAGCAAAAATACCGGCATTAAAATGCCGGGGGTCGGAACTACAACATTATTTTGTACGTCAATCCCGGTAAAGATTAACGGCGTAAACCCTGCGGTAAATAGGCCGGCGGTAAGAATATAAAGCACCAGTAGAACAGTCTTGGATACGGTAATCCGTTCTTTTGGAAACGTAGTCAAAAAAAGAAATACCAACAGATTTATTAATGAACCTAAAGAAATAATGAACCTGGATAGGAATAACTTGATAGTCACATCCTGAAACAGGGATAGTTGCGTGTTTATTGCCAGATAAAGGGTTAAAACAAAAATAAGAACCGAGAACAACTTATTTGTTGAGTTGCGGGGATTATTGAGGTATATTGCTAGGCCAAGAATGGTATTAGCAATTACGAACACTGTCAAAATGAGCAGACCCATACCATCATGATACCGTCATCCCTTGAAGACGTCAAAGCACGATTTCGTTTACGACCAGCCTTTAACCGCATCGGGAAGCGAAATATATTGTCTATGAGAATGTTTTTTCTTTCCGGTAAGTACCTGGAGAGCAGCATAAGTAAATATTCCGGCAGTTAGCGAGGTAGCAATAGATAATTGCGGATAACCGGTAAGCTGCTTCCCTACTCCAAGCACTGAATCAAGCATACTCTGTGAATGATACTCTTCTCCGATAATATGAATAAACGCAGCCGTCTTCTTTTCTGCTGTGGTTACCTCATACAGAGATTCCTCGGAAACTCCATTTAAGAAAAATCCCACATCAAGATCCGGCTCCGTATCATATCTCTCCACCAATAATACCGAACCGAATTCTACATCAAAACCGGAAATCACGGGTATTCGAAATTGTTTTGCTACCTTACGTAAAAGCAGTTTTAAAGCAAAGTTATCAAATGTATCCAGAATAAGATCCGAGCCCATTACAAACTCAGAGAGACTCGTTTCTTTTAAACCCTGGGGGAAAATGTCGATGCTAATAAACGGATCTACGGAAAGTACTTCCCGAGCCGCAGTTAAGACTTTTTGAGATTGCAGTTGCGGTAATGAGTACAAGGAACGGTTAAAATTGCTGAGAGAAACACTGTCATAATCCGCTAATCTGTACGATTTTCCAATCCCTAACCTCACGAACGAAAGTAATGAATTTAGTCCTACGCTTAATCCGGCTACCGAAACGGTTACATTCTGTAGTTTTACCTGCTCTTCAGGCGAAATAATGTTACGATTCCGGATGGTTCTGAGACGATAATACTCCGGTGCTGTCAATAAATGCCATAAATCTCCGCTCCATTCCCAATATAACCATTTCCCCGCTTCGATATCGTTTACGCCAGCGTAATCTTTCCAATGCTTG
The DNA here is from genome assembly GCA_964629685.1 of uncultured Gammaproteobacteria bacterium. GTDB lineage: Bacteria > Patescibacteriota > Microgenomatia > UBA10105 > UBA927 > CAZVTT01. Next base: position 459,651 of record CAZVTT010000001.1, on the reverse strand, counting down.
TCAAACGCAGATGTCTGACTATCGGGCGAAGCATAATATACGGAAGGACGCTCTGCCAAAAATAATTCACGGGATAGGTCTTTTGCTATATCATGAATAATCGGAACATACTCTTGCCGTCTGACAAAAGATTCTATGTCTGCCAAAGATTTGAATGAGAGTATCGTGGATTGAACTGGAACTTTCACATTTCTATGATTTTAGAAAATACTTTAATTTACTATTTTTGTATGCCGTATCATCGGGCTCATCAGTAAATTCAAACTGAAAAGGTTCAATTTTTGTTCCGCTTTGAATCATATTAAAATCGTTATTTGCTTCGAGTAAATGTTCGTAAAATTTAGCTGCAAATACTATTTTATCGTTAGAGCTAATTGATTCACCCGGTTTTATAAACACTTTTACTTTCAGGCGATTCCTTAACGTTTTCGATTTAACTATGCCATACTGGAAATGACCGGTAAGTTTTTCATAAATATGGGATCGCTCCAGACAATACTTTATATCTTCTATGTAAATATTTGCCGTCAGTTTTACCGCATCAATTCTTCCGAAAATATAGACGTAATTATCGCCGGTAAACGTTTTTGGCGTATGTTTGTGTCTGGCTTTAAATACTTCCCTGACTGTATCGGCCTGCAAAACACCTCCGCGGTCATGAATGTTGTACCGAATTAACGGCATTGGCTGATTTGCAGTTATTATTATTTCTCCGTCTATAGACTCAATAAATTTTTTTGTCGGATCATACTGGACGAGTGAGGGAGTTTGACTCGCATTAAATAAAGACTGACATAAAGTATCATCCGCATCGCACATGTCCAATAAATCGATAATTCCTCGGGTTTCCGCTCCTATAATCCCGGTGTCCGAACAGGCGTAGAAACTAACGACATCATATCTACTGCCGGTTTTACTGATCCGTGCCGCCATTTCATTTCTCCATTGCTCACTTACATATTCACTGGTATACAACAATTTAGTGCTGTACTGCTTCAGGGACAGCTTCTGGGAAATCGCATATTCAACAAAATCAGATAAAAATGGCGGATACCCCACAATAAGTGTCTGGTCATAAAACGGAGATAACCCTTTAAGTAGTCCGAATGTGTTTTCAATATTTATCCCGGGGGTAACTACCGTAAATTTATTTCCCCGGGCAGCTGCCCAAGAGAGCTTCGCTGTTAACATTCCGGCTGTCCACACTCCTAAACCAAACGTAATAACGCATAAGGTCTTCTTTTTACCAATTTGAAAATGTTCTTCGTATAACGCTTCTTTTCGTTTTTCCAAACTACCATCAATATTTATATCCCTCGGCCAAAAAGTCGGTTCGCCGCTGGTACCGGAGCTCGAACAGATCATATAGTAATCACTGGGTAATTTACCACCGAACAGTCGATCCTGAAAGGGATACTTACGAATGTAATTATCCTTATCGGTCATAGGTACACCGAAATAATCACTGGCCGATTTTATTGCTTTTGGTTCTATACCCCGTGAATCAATAAAATGCTTATATGCTGGAGAGGATTCATAAACGGTGCGGAACAAATCGATAGCCTGGTCGACTGCCGTTGAATTATTCATGAAGGTAATTTCCGAATACTTCTTTACGTATTACTTCACTGAGCGTCCCATCAACAATAGTTGAAGAAATTTGCTCAATTTGCGGAGCCAATGGCTGTTCTTTCGTTACATACCCGGCATGTCCGCGGATAAACTCATATACCGGTCTAGTTTTTTCTGACAGCAATTTTTTTCCTCCCCGAATATCTACAGCTTGAGATACCGCCAGTAAATTCATTGACAGGGAATACCGTAAAAGTCTCAGATTCTCCCATGCAAGAATAGCAGATGTTAAAGCATGAGGAGTAATATCCTGATTACTTTCCTCATGAATTCCAAACAATGTATTTACCGGCTGCGCCAGTATCATGGAATATACGTCGAACATTCCCGATTGCAGCTGTACGCCTTTAAATGTGCACGCGGAAATTGCACGATTATCGGATAAATTAGCAGGCATACCATTGTTTTCATGCGGAGATACCATTCTGTGAAGCTGTCGATCATTTCGTTTAATGAGTCTGGTCATAATTTTACGCATGATGTCTATAACTTCACTCATATGCATTGCAAAAAAATTACCGCCGCTTACCCATTGCCATGGCGTTTCTCCCGGTGTTTCTTCGCCCGGCGGAACCCATAAAGGATTATCCGAAACAGAATTTGCATTACAAACGATTGTATCCAACACCCATTTAACCTGCTCCCTATTTAATCCCTCTGACTGGGCCAAACAACGGAGGCTGTATGCATCCTGAATCTTTACACCTTTCTCCCGAGGCAATTGTCCGGTCATTTCCTGATACGCTAGTTTACTCCCGTCCAATAAAAATCTATACACTTGGCTTACTTCCTTTTGCCCGGCATGAGGACGGACAGTAGCAAGCAGTGGATGAAACGTTCTGTTAGAACCTCTTAAAACTTCTATGACTAACGCTCCGGTAACATCGGCGATAAGCATACAATCAACTAAATCCATCGCAATAAGCGATGCAGCTGCAGTAGAAAAATTATCCCCGTTCACCAATCCTAAACCGGCTTTTGGCTCCAGAATCAGGGGCAATATTTTATTTTTTCTGAGTAATTTTCTGGCTTCATATTTTTTGCCTTTTTCATCCCACATGAAAGTTCCGGGCAGTTGTCGTAAGGCACTAACTACACGACTATTGTGGGCAAGATCACCCGAAGCTCCCAATCCGCCGTATGCGTTTACGACGGGAATAAGATTCCGATTAATAAGTGTACGATAAAGATTTAAGTCCTCCAGCCTTACAGCACTTACCCCCTGAAGTAGCATATTTATCCGAATGAGCATAGCTGCCCTGATTACATCCCTTCCCAATTCCGGTCCCACAGTCACATCCGTGTGTACTATACTTTCCGAAATTTTCCGGGCAATTTTCAGACGCTGAGCTTCATTCCCTTGATTTAATACCCTGCCCGCACGTGCTCCATATCCGGTATTGCATCCATATATTGGTATTCCAGCTTTTACATCGGAGATCATGTGGCTATAACAATCTACAAGTTTATTACGTACTGCTTTATCGTCGGTAAATTCTACCTGTTTTCCACAACGGGCAACCGCTGCAATTTCTGTAAGCGACAAGGTTTTACCGGTTATCGTCACCGTTTCGGGGTACGCATGCAGTTCTTTATCAATTGCAACTAAATTTTTCTGTTCAAATAGTGTTTTCATACTCAACAGTATAGCACTGGTATATATACAAAATAAGTGCTACTGATACATAAACTTTATCAATCCCAGCCTGAATTTGCTATAATAGTCCCGTTGATATCCGGATTCTCGCCTTTCGGTACTTCGTCTTTGGAACTTACTTACTGTAAGTTTCAGGCCGAAGTGCCGGTGGGAGGAAAGTCCAGACAGTAGAATGCGGGGGACTCCGCGTAAGCGGTGATAATATACCGAAGGGTATATTACTGGTGCCGATACATCGAAAGATACTCGGACGATCTCTGAACAGACAGAGTGAGAGAGTCACAGAGACGATCGACTTCCTAAAGCGTAAGCAATGGAAGACGTATGAAACGCGACAATCCCACCTACTGCAACCGGCGACCGACTCGACGACCATGCATTCGGCAGTACCTGATTTTCAGGGATGCGAGTCAAAGTATACGGGCATTAGAGCAATGAGAGTCTATCCGAAAGGAAAAACAGAATCTGGCTTATGAGATATCGACAATAGAATAATTATGAAGAAGATGACGAGTGGTCTTCATTTTTCTGCTTTCCGAATTTAATAGGTTGCTTTACCAAAATGTCGTGTAGTATTGCCTGCAGTGTAATAACAACCGGTACTGCCAATACCGCCCCAACAATCCCCGCCATTCTGGCTCCAATCATTAATGAAAGAATAGTAACTAAGGGTGAAAAACCAACGCTTCTTTTCATTACCTGCGGAACAATAATATTGTTTTCTATTTGCTGAATAATAAAGTATAGAGCGGCCACGGAAACTGCAAGCAAGGGCGATACCGTTAAGGCTACCAGTATGCCGGGAACTGCTGCTAAATTTGGCCCGATCATGGGGAGAATTTCCAATATTCCGGCGATAATTGCCAAGGGTAATGCATAATCAACATGTAAAATTGTTAATCCTACATACACTAACACCCCTACTATCACCATAAGCAACAACTGACCACGTACCCATGCCCCCAAACGAATTTCAACATCCCGTGCAACCGAAATTACCCGATTTGAAACCTCAGAACCGAATGAATCTGTTAATATCTTCTCCGCATGTCTACGTTCCAAAATAAAGTAAAAACTAAACACGAGAACCGTCATTAAGTTAACGATATTTGAAAAAATTCCGACAGTTACCTTCACTACATTTTCACTAATTGGGGCAATCTGTTCAGTAAATGCTCTGGCATCTATGTTCCAATTCGGCACCATCCGGCTGACAAAATTCGGTAAATCAGTAAATAATCTGACGGATTGAGAGACTAAAGAAGGTATCGCACCTGCCAAAGATATACCAAAAAATCCGAATACAATCGTATAAATCAACAATACGGCTACAACCCGGGGAACCCTATATTTAGCGAGCCATTCAACCATGGGCCTAAGGGCTGTCATGAGTAAAAAGGCCACAAATAAGAGATAAACTATATCCCGAATTTGAAGTAGAAACCAAATCGCAGCCAAGAATGCGAATATAAATAGTATGGTTCGGTATGATATTTCAACTTTTGTAGTCATTCTTAACCATAGTATACCATGCATCCTGATAAGCAGCCAGCTTATCAGACCAATCTGAATCGTCGACAGATATCCAGTGTACATCAGGGATTTTCCGAAACCAGGTTAGTTGTCGCTTAGCGTAAAGATATTCATGCCGTATCCATTCATTCCGTACCGAAGTTAGGATTGACGGTGTCAGTACATTCTCATGTTGAGAAGTAATATATTGTTTCCACTCCATATAACTTATTGTTTGAAGCCCCGGTGAATCCCAGCTATAACCTATCTTTAATAACTCTCGTATTTCCGATATTATTCCCTGTTTTAGCCGTTTGTCTACCCGCTGAGTAACTCTTTGTTTTAATGATTCGTTCGTAGCGATAAAAGCCACGATTGTAGCGTTATACAATGATGCCGGATGCAGGCTTGGCTGTATGGAGGAACCGGTATACATAGCTATTTCTATTTTCCGAATAAGGCGATGAGGATTACATCTGTCAGAACCATTCATGGTAGTAAATACCGATTCGTTTATATCTATTAACCGCTGCTGTAAATCACTAACTGTTAGAACATTCAATTCCTGTCGTAATGATTCATTTCTGGGCACTTGAATTGTAGGTATATCCATGAGTACGGACGAAAGGTAATACCCGCTTCCGCCAACTAGTATTACCGGTTTATTTCTCTCGTGTATATGCTGAATCACAGTGCGGGCTAACAAACTGTACAGCGCAATGTTACATTGTTGGTTTGGATTAATGCTGTCATACAACCAAACCGGTACGTCTGAGATAGAGTATGGAGAAACTGAACATTCTTCTTTTCTAAAATTTACGACAACGGTATTGGGAAGTAGAAAAGCATCAGACGGAATATCCTTTCCTGTTCCGATGTTCAGGTGGCGATATATTTGCCTGGAATCAATACTAACTATTTCCCCGCCAATATCTTTCGCAAACGATAACGCTGCCGCAGTTTTTCCTGTAGCAGTGCAACCGGTAAAAACGAATATCGGAATTCTTTCCATTATCTGTAAGTACCTGCACGCAGATTAGTTTTATTTATCAATTCTTCCAGCACATCCCAACGTTGCTTTTTTACCGTATGCGGGACACTATCTTCATATATTTTGGTTGCCGAAGTCATCGGCCGAACGGAATAAATAGCAACATATGCCTTTGAAAATCCAACTTGTTTACATAGGTCTACCGTATTATTAAACTGCTCTTCGGATTCACCGCAGAAACCGACAATAATATCCGTAGAGATTGTAACGTCTGGAATTCTTTCGCGTAATTTTTTTACCAGGATCAAATAATCCTCACGGCTATACCACCTGTTCATCTTTTTTAACAAGGCAGTGTCTCCTGACTGCACAGGTAAATGAATATGACGCGATACTTTTGGCTGCATCGCTATGCACTCTATCAATTCATCTGAAAAATCCCAAGGATTACTGGAAATAAAATCTATAGTTTCCAATCCCGGTATAGCACAAATTTGCTCAAGCAGATAAGGAAACATCGTGGGAATACGCAATCTACCAAGATGCTTTACAAAGGTCGGCTTAATTACAACTCCATTTACTTTGTACGTCCGATCTATAGCAGGTTGTGGGAAATATGCTTTTCCATCTATATCACGTAAAACCTGTATATTCGTTTCACCTAGAAGCAAATCAGCACCGTAAGAATTCACATTCTGTCCCACAAGCGTTACCTGTGTATATCCACTCTCCGCTAAAGTCCGACACTCACTGAGAATATCTTCAACAGGTCTGCTTATTTCTCTACCTCTGGTAAACGGAACGACACAGAACGTGCAGAAATTATTACAGCCATTAGAAATGGGAACCCATGCATGTTGCGCACTCGTCCGGACTGGAGCATGATCAAACCCGACTTCTTCGATAGGCAGGAACTCATCGACTGTGGGCATTTTTCGTTTTAAGGAAGCTAACATTTTCCCACTTTTCTCCCGAAGTGCCATGCCTACCATACATCCTGTCACGACAATTTTTACACCACGTCCCCGTTCTTTTTCCTTCGAAAGATTATGAACCAACCCATAAACCCTGTTCTCTGCTTTCTCGCGAATCATGCACGTATTTATTACAATATCATCCGCATCATTCTGATCCGTAGCTGATTCATACCCACGCGCCTCGTATGACGCTGCAATCCGTTCACTATCCGCTTCATTCGCTGCACATCCAAACGTAATTATATGGTATTTCATGATATATTTGCGCAAAAAACATCATTCACACTGCCGTATTTTAGCAGAAACTGAGGCTAGAAGGAAGAAATTGTCTAATTTATTCTTTTCCCACAATAATCTGAACATCGTATGTGGAATCAGCGGGTAGATCGGCAGCCGATTCACCTACTGTATAATCTTCTTTCAGATCATCGGTTATCTCAGTCAAATTCGCAGATAACGCAGGCTTAACATGAACTTCGGATTTTTCGAACGTGTATTCTTCAGTATTTCCGGTATTTGCAACTTTATAGCCTTTTGTGGTTAAAAGCTCCTTCATTTTTCCCGCCGCCCCTGTTTTTCCTCCCCCATTTAGTACTTGAACTTTCAGCGCATCTTTATCCATAGCCACAGGTGTCGGTGTTGCGGTAGGAGTAGCGACAGCTGTCGGAGCGGTTGTAGGTTGGACCGGTGCAAGTTGTGGCGCCCTGTTAGTTTTGCCGGTAAATAACACCAGGGCACCCCCTATAACTAACGCTATAACCAGCATAATCATCGCCCAAACAAATATGCTTCTTCCCGAATTATTCGGTGTATGTACGGAAATTTCAGGTAAAACCGCAGGCTCTGTTTTAGAGAATAAAGATTCAACCGTAGCTTTCTGCTTGTCGGTTACCATCTCATCTTCCTGTATTGAAGGTTCCGGTTCTACAGAAACGTCTTCAGAAGACTCTGTAACGGTTTCACTTGGCTTTGTATCTACCTCCTGCATCAGTTCACCCACAGTCTTTTCCACAGGGACATCGGGTACTTCAACAGGCGGTTCAGGAGGAATTACAGGCTCACTACGTGACACCTCTACCTTCATATTGATATTTGATATTTCTCTCTGTGATGGAGAAGGCGTCTCATCGAGGACTTCGACTACTTCAATGACTTGCCGTACCACGGGTCTATCCTGCACATCCTGTGCGGAATCTTTAGGTTCGACCGGATTAATTTTCTTTTTCGGAATTGGCATACTGTTAGTGTACAGAACTTTTTCAAATTTGTCATCGGACCTTATGCACTATAGGTAGAACACCTTCTATTAAGACCCCATACCGGCATACATACGAAGCGAACGAAACCAAAACAATCTACTTACTAAAAATAATAGCACGGATGAAAACATTAAACTTAAACCATCTGCTGCAGTAACCGTACGGAGTAATATCTTCGTCGGAACAACTGCCACCAGACTTAACGGAAGGATTAACACAAAAGCATATCCCAATGCATTTCTAACCATAGAAGTAGGATATCTTCCAATACTAGTTAATGAATAAAGCACTTCAACTAAATTGGATAAATCATTTGACCAAATGGTCAATGTCACTACAATATACCAGATCGAATATACGGTTAATAAACCAATAAGTAATCCCATCAGAGTAAAAAGTACTGACAACACGGTAATATGAATATCCGTGTATTGATGCAGATATCCGACAAAAAAAATAGCAGCTATTACCCGGGTGAAACTGGCAAAGTTAACCTGGGAGACACTAAGTAACCATTGTGTATCTATCGGTTTTACTAAAAGCAGATCTACTTCTCCAAATCGAATTGCCTTGGCAACATGTTCAAAATTCCGGGAAAAAAAAGTATGAAACAATCCGATGAAAATACTATAGACAGCGGTGAGTAATAAAATTTCATAACGACTCCAACCTGATACTGAAGTAACTCTGGCAGTAAGTAAGATCATTGAAATAAACGTAAAGATCCCCCAAGCCAGACTTGATAGGATATTATTATAGAAATTAGCACGGTACGCTAGAAGTGCGTTAAAATTTAACTTTAACAAACAAATATATACCTTAAAATACCTTTTCATAGTTATTAGTCTCCCACACCGCTATATTTTTTCATGGCCTGCCGCCACATATACCGGTATAAACATCCAAAGAATACAAGCCAAGACAGTTGAATACAAATACCGCTCCAAAGCTCGGTACCCGAAATATTCCCCTGCGCTGCAGTAACCGGAAAATAAATCATATAAAAAAATGGTAAAAACTTAGCCACTGTGAATAACGGCGGAGGTAATAAATGCAAGGGCATAACATATCCTGCCATAATAAATAGAACTACAGCAACTACCTGGGAAAGACCGCGAAAATCCGTTGTCCAAATTGCCGTTAATCCCAATACCATTTTGAATAAAAAAGATAGAATAAACGCACTTAACAAAATAGGTAAAATTACTAACAATTGGATGAACCCGAATTGTATGTGTATTTGACCAGGCCATAACGCATATAAAACGAAAAACACAACAATACCAAAAAACGCTTGTACCAAACGCCAGGGCATCTCCTGAAAAAATTTCATAAAAATATAAGGAATAGGTTTAAGTAAATATTGCGACAGCCTTCCTTCGTATATATCGCGAAAAGCCACTTCAATTTCCACATGAGTCATCAGTAACGCTTCCGCAATAATAAGAATGACATAATAGGTCGTTAACGACGCGGTATTCTGATTGCTGAGAATAGCTGGATTTTCCTGTAGTGCCGCTTTCCAATACATTAGGTATATAAGTGGATTAATTAATACAATCAGAAACCAGACAAACGCCTGACTCCGGACATAGAAGGCTTCTTGAATATGGAGGATCAGTAAACGAATATTTCTCATTGTTCATTTGTGTATCGAAGAAAACAAATCTCTGATTATATCTTCCGTAGTCGGCTCCTCTATGGTTATATCAGATATGGGAAAAGACTCCAGTAACCTAGCCGCAACTGCATTTGACTCTTCACGCTTTGTCTTCAGCACTATTTTAGGTAAATCAAATTGCACGATATCTCCCAATCCCCGAAAAGCTGGACGGGAAAATTCGCGGTCCAATGAAAATGAAATAAGTTTATGTTTGGCGTAACGTGTAACTAATTCACTTAATTTACCGTCAAACATAATTGCTCCGTGATCAATTACTATTACTCTCTGTGCCAACTGTTTTACGTCTTCCATATAATGGGAAGTAAGTAATATGGTAGCGTTAAATCGTTTATTATATTGGCTAATAAAATCCCGCAGTCTCTTCTGCATAACAACATCTAAACCAATTGTCGGTTCATCTAAGAAAAAAACTTTTGGCGAATGTAATAACGACGTAATTAATTCCATTCTCATGCGTTCGCCCAGCGATAATTTACGCACTTGCACTGTTAATACATTTGAAACATCCAATAATTCAACTAATTCGGATAGAGTTTTTTTATATACATCATCCGGAATACTATAAATCTCTTTATGTAGCAAAAAGGTTTCTTGCGCGGGAAGATCCCACCATAGTTGGTTTTTTTGTCCCATTACTAAGGATATTTTCCGCAAAAAATCATATTTTCTTTCAAACGGCGTATACCCAAGCACCGTAACACTTCCGTTCGTAGGATAGAGTAACCCGGACAAGCATTTAAGTGTGGTCGTCTTTCCGGCACCATTTGGACCAATAAAGCCTACCAATTCTCCTTCATTTATCGTAAAAGAAACATCGTTAACGGCAGGTACTGAAACATATTTTCTGATTGCAATAGACTTTAAAGCACCCCACATTCCGGGTTCTTTGTGATGAACGGAAAAATGCTTAGATAAATGATCTACCTGAATAATCATAGGGAAGATGTGACAGAATACCCGTAGTATACCAAAAAGGAAAGCCCCGACCATGCGGGAACTCTCCTTTACAATACGTTTATTTTTTTACCGTACAACTTTCTTCAAGGCTTTGCCTGCAGTAAAGCCTGGAGTCTTTCGTGCCGGAATATTAATTGCAGCGCCTGTCTGTGGGTTTCGGCCTGTTCGTGATTTTCGCGAACGTACCATGAACGTTCCAAAACCGGTTACGACAACTTTATCCCCTTTCTTTAACGCATCTGTTACAGCACTGAAAACAGCGCCTACAGCTTCTCGGGATGCCTTTGCCGTTAGATTAGCTTTTTTAGCAACTACTTCGATGAGATCTGCTTTTGTCATGTGTGATTTCACCTCCTTTTGGGCAGAGGTTATCGTGTTGATTTTGGCTTTTGCCTGTATCAACAATCTCTATGAGGCAATGTAGTTAATTTAGATTACTCTGTCAAGATATCAAAAAAATAATCGCGTCAAAACGCTCTAAATTCTTCTGCATTTTTGACAATATAGCGAGGTGTTAAGTGTTCAACGAAACGTTTCCGTCTAAATGGAAAGAGCCTGTCATTTCGCGACTTCTGTAGCCCGCAATTCCCGTACAACCGTAATTTTTATTGAACCGGGATAAGTCATCTTCTTCTCTATTTCTTCTTTTATTTGCTGCGCCATAAGGATAGATGTTGCATCGTCTACCTTCCCCGGATCAACCGCCACGCGCAACTCTCTGCCGGCTTGGAATGCAAATGATTCACGTACGCCTTCATGAGCCTTGGCAATGGCTTCCAAATCCTTTAGACGTTTGATGTATTCTTCATAATTCTCATACCGTGCACCTGGTCTACTGCCGGAAATCGCATCGGAAATATATACCAACATAGATTCTATAGATGTGAATGGCGTATCTTCATGATGTTGGGCTACACAGTCTATAACTTTTTGGGGCATACCGTATTTGCGTAACAATTCAACTCCCAATTCCACATGATTCCCTTCCTTATCCATAATAACTTTTCCGATATCATGCAGAAGACAACCCAGTCTGACAACATTCACATCTGCACCAACTTCATGACCAAGCGCGATACCTATTTTCGTTTCTTCCAGCGTGTGCGCAATCATATTCTGACCATAGGAAAACCTATATTTAAACCGTCCCAACATGGCCACCAACGGAGCCGGCAAATTATATACTCCTACCGCATGGCATAACTTCTGACCTTCCTCAAACATGACACGTTCTATATCCTTTTTTACATGTTCAACTATTTCCTCTATTCTTCCTGGTTGAACTCTTCCGTCACGCAATAATTTTTCTAGTGCTGCACGGGCAATTTCCCGTCGCACTGGATCAAACGATGATAACCGGATAATTCCTTCTTCATCTAAGTCAACGTCTACACCCGTCGCGGTTTCAAATGCCCGAATATTTCGCCCTTCCTTACCGATTATTCTTCCCTTCATGTCTTCATCCGGAATTTTTACTATCGAAACCGTATACTCTGAAACATAATCTGTAGCACCATGCCGCATCGCATCTACCAATATTTCCCGAGCTTTTTGATCTGCCTCTTCCTGAGCTCTCGCCTGCGCTTCTTTAACTTCCTTAGCCACTTGTTCATGTAATTTTGACCGGGTGGCTTCCAGAATTGATTGTTTAGCCTCTTCACGGGTTAATAATGCTACTTGCTCAAGTTTTGTAAGCTGATCCTGCTTCAACTTCTGAAGTTCATTCTGAAGTTTTTGAATTTCCGTTTCATGCAACGTAATTCGTTTTTCTTTTTCATCAATGGCACCTTCACGTCTATCAATTTGTTCCAGCTTACGTCGTGTTTCATCTTCAGCGTCACGACGGATTCTAAATGCTTCGTCTTTTGCTTCCAAAACGAGCTCTTTTGCCTTCGCTTCAGCAATTTTGAGTTGTGCCTCAATATCAAGAGTTACCTGAGGCGGAATTTGCTTTACGGGCTTTTGTTGTGGAGCAGCAGGAGATTGAATTTCTACCTTAGGTGTTGCCTGGTGGGCATCTACTTTTGGATGTGTAACCGGCTTCCCTTTTTTAGACTTTACTAACCCAGATAGTGTCTTTAATACGTCAAACATATACCCTCCTTGAATACAATCAACCTATAATCCATAAATAACAAACCAGATAGGGTATAACCGAAAAAAGACACAGAAGTAAAAAAGAAGTTGCAATTATCGAGCTAAATACCAAGAATAGCCTTGCAGAATGAACCCACTGCAATGACTGATAGCGCTCTGTTTGGAAATGCAATTCATATTTTTATCTTATAGTCTGATACTTTTCTGGGTTTTACTACCCTACAATCGATTCATTTTAGTCTTTTCTCAGCAGTTCGTCAACCAAGGTGTAACTAATTTCGTGAGAAAATCCACGGCTTCCTAAAAACCCAAAAAGTTTCTTTTTGCGGTCTATAAACGGTAAATGTTCCCATAGTCTCAGTTTATTCCGTACGGCAGATCTTGCACGTTCCAACTCGGAATGTCCGGTTTCGTTTTGGGCCAAGGTTGTTTGAATTTCTTCAATCAACGCCGAATCTATTCCTTTTTGCTGTAACTCTCTTTTCAATACCCGAAACGATTTGGGTTTATGCGTGTCGCGCTGCTCGATCCACCAGGTTACAAATTTTTTATCGTCCAGGTATCCTAATTCTTTAACGCGGGAAAGTATTCTCGGAAGAATATCCTCACTCACATCCATATTCTTCCGTTTAATGGTTTTCTGCAGAAACTGAACAAACTCATGCTCACTTCTGGGGCGAAGCGACATGAACCGTAATCCGGCAGGCATCAACTGATGATACACATCATCCACGGGCATGATATCAATTAATCTTCAGTTTCCTGTGCGCCCAATGCGACTTTAGGTTGTGCTTGTCCTGAACGTACTATTTTCCATATCTGTTCGGAAATTTCCTTTGCCACCTTCGGATTTTCCTTGAGATACATTTTTGTAGCTTCCCGTCCCTGGCCGATTGTTTGTCCACCATACTTAATAAATGCACCGGACTTTGTCAGGATGTTAAATTCAATTCCGACATCTAGCAACGCCCCTTCTTTAGAGATACCATCATGCATCACGTCATACTCAGCCACACGAAAAGGTGGTGAAACTTTGTTTTTTACGATACGCACTCTATGTCGGCTACCGATAACTTTATCGCCTTCTTTTAACGTCTCTATTTTCCGCGAATCCATCCGGATGCTGGCATAAAACTTCATGGCTAATCCACCGGGAGTCGTCTCCGGGTTACCGAACATCACGCCTATTTTCTGCCGCAACTGATTAGTAAAAATGACAACCGTTTTTGATTTAGAAATAACCGCTGTAAGCTTTCGTAACGCCTGAGACATTAATCTTGCCTGCAATCCCATGGTAGAATCACCCATCTCGCCTTCTATTTCAGCACGCGGAACAAGTGCCGCAACGGAATCTACAACAATCACATCTACACCCCCGCTACGGATTAACGTTTCGGCGATTTCCAATGCCTGTTCGCCTGTATCCGGCTGGGAGATAAGAAGATCATCTAATTTTACCCCTAATTTCTCTGCCCATTGAGGATCAAGGGCATGCTCTGCATCTATAAAAGCAGCCACTCCACCGGTTTTTTGTGCCTCAGCAATCGTTGATAAACAGACTGTCGTTTTTCCGGATGCTTCCGGTCCATAAATTTCCACAATTCTCCCGCAGGGAACTCCGCCCACACCTAACGCTAAATCCAGAGGAAGTACACCGGTGGGAACAATATCTATTGCAGTCTTTCCGGATTTTTCACCCAACCGCATGATGGAACCTTTCCCATATTGTTTTTCTATCTGTTCCATCGCCAAGCGAATCGCTTGTAATTTTGCATCAGCAGCCATACACGGACTCCTTTCGTACCTATAGCATCAAAGTTAGTGCCATTCTTCCATAAATAATGGTAGAATACAAGCTACTTTCACAGACATTTAAAAACGTCTGGAAAAAGTACCCTCGGGGTGTAGCGCAATTGGCTAGCGCATTCGCATGGGGTGCGAAAGGTTGGCAGTTCAAGTCTGCCCACCCCGACCAGATGACAGGGGGAGTATGAGCTCCTACTCCCCCACGTTTCGTCATTTTGCAGCAATTTGGTTAGCCAACTTCATCTGTAAAGAATATATTTCAGTGAATCCGGCACTCGCATTCACATTAAAACCATAACCTTCGGTATTAGAAAAGGACGTATGGTCTAACCCGAAGGGAGAGTTTAAAGACACTACCGTCGTACTCCCTTTGTACAATTTCACCACCACATCTCCAGTCACATTTGTATTAACCGTTTCATTGAAAGCATTAATCGCGTTCATTACCGGATCAAACCAAAGAGCTCCATAACAAAGATAACCCCATTTAATATCCAACTGAGCTTTTAGTTCATTGAGCAGCCTGGTAGATACATATTTCTCCAACGCCTTATGCGCTTCGATAATTACATGTGCTCCAGGAAGTTCATATACTCCACCGTTCTTAAGTCCCACAAGTCTGTCTTCAAACATTTGCACCACGCCTACCCCATATTTCCCTGCCAATATATTTAAGGCAAGAATAAGAGACGCTAACTTCATTCTTTTACCGTTCAAGGCTACGGGAAGACCGTGTGAGAAAGACAGTGTCACAAATGATTCCTTGTCCGGTGCATTTTTTGCTAACGTATATGTTGTTAAAAACTTTTCTATGGGAGAAATAACATCCGGTTCTTCAATTTCACCACCTTCCCACGTCATACCCCACATGTTATCGTCAACGCTATACGGAAACGCGATGGATGCGGGGACAGGTATACCGTGCTGTTCTGCGTAGATAATTTCGTCATTTCTATCCATTTTCCATTCACGCACAGGTGCGATAATTTTTAGTTTTGGATTAAGCGTTAAAGCATATCCTTCTATTCTTACCTGGTCATTCCCTTTGCCCGTACATCCATGTGCAATGCAATCAACATGCTCCTGTGCTGCGATTTCAACGGCTTTTTTGGCAAGTAGGGCTCTACCTATAGGAGTAGAAAGATGATAATCACCCTGATACGAACAATTCGCTAAAATTCCTTTCGCAATAAAGTCATCGGCAAATTCATGCTTTACATCAAGAGTTATCGCTTTACTGGCACCGAATGTTAAAGCCTTACGTTTTATAGCCTCCAAATCATCATGTTGTTGACCTAAATCAAGGGTTAACGCGACAACATCCGCGTGATATTTTTCCTGTATCCATTTCAACATCACGCTGGTGTCTAATCCGCCGGAATACAACAGTAATACTTTTTTTACCTCACCAACTTTTGCTTCATATGAACTGACCTTTATATAATCAGTTTGAATTTGCATACATTTCACCTCCTTTCACAATGGATTGACCACTATATACATCCTTTTCCAACAATATTGAATTCGGCATTACGGAATACCCCTGACGTTCATAAAAAGGAACTACCTTTAAATTCGTTACGGCTACACTCAACAGTAATTTCGTTACACCCTTATCACGAAGCTCAGTTTCTACCTGCTGTACCAGTAGCGACCCCACGTTTTTCCCTTGATACTCAGGAAGAACCGCCAAATGATATATCCAAGCACGTTTGCCATTAAACGCACCCAATATACATCCGACCATAGTGCCGTTAACATAAGCAGCCAAACAAATTTCCGGATTCCGCTCAAGAATCATCGAAAATTCATACCGTTCCCTGGCGTAATCAGCCAACACTAATCCGGCTTTTTTCCAGATCGTATAAGCGCGATTAAAATCCGTAACACGTAAAGGTAAACATTCAACCGAAGCGTTCATACAAACTGCCCTCCGAGTGAAACGATTGCTTTTTTATACGTAGATTGTTTCTTATTCCACCATTTTTTCTCTTGTATTAATTTTTCTGATAAATCCGAAAGTCTCAAATTCGCAGTTCCGCCCATATGGGTAGATAAACGCAATGACGAGGCCGCATCAAATTCAGGTAGTTCCGTGAGTGAATCTCCTATCTTTTTGTATGCATCCCTAAACGGCATACCGCTTTTTACTAACTCGTACGCTGCCTGTGTCGAAAATATTTCAGGCGAAAGACTATTATGTAATCCATCAGGATTACACTGCAATGAATTAACCGTCAAAGTGCAAATCCGAAGAGAACCGAGTACAACCTCAAACGCTTTGATGAGGGGATACTTCGTTTCTCCGAAATCAGCGTTATATCCCGAAGGTAGTCCGGCAATCATAGCCAAAACCGATTGTTCATGAGCAATAACCTGATGCGTGCGGGCCCGGACGAACTCCATTACATCCAAATTATTTTTTTGTGGCATGATACTGGAACCGGTACATAAATCTTTGCCTACGCTAAAAAAATTAAACTCTGCCGTCGTAAACAACAAAAGATCCTGTGCCAATCTGGAAAGAGTTAACATTACCTGCGTCAGACCGTGTAGTACCGCGGCATGACTTTTCCCTCTGGAACATTGAGCGTACAAAGAATTATTCTGTACCGCAGTAAACCCTAATAATGTGGCAGTTAACTGTCTGTCTAACGGCAGTGGTACCCCATAGGCTGCGCCGGTACCCAAGGGAGACTGGTCATTCAGTAAATATAGTGACTGCAATATGGATAAATCGTCTAATCCGCTCTCGACAAAGCTACCCATCCACATGCCTACCGAAGACGGCATAGCGCGTTGCATATGGGTATACCCAACTATTGGTATCCATTCATGGGCTGTTGCAAACGCAATACAGGCAGAAATAAATTCCGTGTATGCGGCCGTAACGCGAAAGAACTGATCTTTCGTATATAAACGTAAATCAGTTAATATTTGATCATTTCTGCTCCTCCCCGTATGTACCTTCTTACCAACTTCTCCTAATGTATCGGATAAATACGCTTCTACCTTTGTGTGCACGTCTTCATCATCTGGTGAAACGACAAACTTTCCCT
This sequence comes from uncultured Gammaproteobacteria bacterium, assembly GCA_964629685.1. Taxonomy (GTDB): domain Bacteria; phylum Patescibacteriota; class Microgenomatia; order UBA10105; family UBA927; genus CAZVTT01. The sequence continues at coordinate 442,020 of CAZVTT010000001.1, read as the reverse complement.
GTTGGTGTAATGCAAGGATTGTCTTTAGTCCACGCTGTAGCTGTTCATACTCCAACCGGCTAAGGAGTCCGATTGAACATAACATCTGAATGTGTGCAAGCGAACCTAATACATCCTGAAAAATGAGTTGATTATCCAGCACAGCCGTATCGCCAAAACAATAGTGTTCAGCTTCATGTAATTGATCAATTTTTTTTCCCCATAACGTTTTCATAATGCTCCTTTGACCACAAAAAAACCGCCGTTTAATCCAACTATCAGGATTAAAGCGACGGATATATCCGTGGTGCCACGCTTTTTCGTAATTTGCTGTAGATTACCTACATAAAAACCTCTGTGTCAGCCTTGACAGAGATCAAATTACCTCAAATGTTTCTTACTTTCCTTACGGATTTTTTCGGAAACTGACTCGGGAGCTCGAGGGCCTCGCTATGCTTAGCCTTTCTCCGTCAACGCCATATTAACTTGTCCGGTAATTGTACCACAAAACCAAAAAGTGTCAAAACAGGGGAACAAATTGAAGAAATTTACTCTTACGCTTAGAGTTTCATTCCCGACGGATCAGGTGTGTAATACCGATAAGACTGAGTACCGTCTTTACGGTATTGAACCAAAACTTCTTTATACCCCGGAGCCAATCCACAAGGAGAATTATCAATCAAAAGCGTATCCTGTGATAGGGTCTTTGGATCAAGTAGTTTTGTAGGACACCAGTCATTAAAAAACGTTATATTGTCCACTTCATCTAACCGTAACTCCGATTTAAATCGTCCGATAAGACCAGCATCAAAGTTATTCGTATAAAACAAGTAATATAGTGGTAACCGTTCAAAAACAGGCACAATTACCCGTGCATAATTCGATCGTCTTTGTATAACAGTTTGAATCATTTCCCTGTCTCCGTCATTCCTCAATAAACTTTGATGAGCGTCAGCGTGATAACTGTACTGATGCCAAAAATATGTCGACTCCAAAGCAAGTGCGGCTAAAAATACGGCGCAAAGTATATAAACACTTTTTCCTTTAGCATACTGCAGGATATTAACCGAACCTGCAGACATTAAGAGGATCAGCGGAACCAACATAAATATTGCCCTGTGCACATGAGGAACAAAGTCAACCGTAATCGCTGCGGGAATTGGTGTAATGAGCAATAGGTATACCGTATACCACAGCCAAGGGCTATTCCGTTTACGCCGTAACAAAGCAGCAATAAGCAACGGTAGTGTTGTTAACAGAAATAATCCCTGATCCGGAACATTGTAATACCGATACTGTCCGTCTGCAGAAAGAAACAGATGTTTCGGAGAAAAATAACTTACATACTGATATGCAAACTCACGCGTATACCCGATAATCTTATTATGAAACATTCTGGCGATTGTGATATTGTTCGGACCATCCCCATTACTTAATAACTCATTTCTGGTCCTGATAGTTTGTGCCGTTTCCGGACTCGAAAACAAAGACGTTTGCATAAATCTGGCACGTCCCCAAGGAGTACTCGCTATATACAATGTCATGAGAGACGTTATGATCAATCCTGCCAGTACCAAATACCTGACTCTTAACGATTTCCAACTTATAAGCACCAGCGGGACGATAGTTAACGGTGTCAAGATGCGCAAAGACGGGTATAAGAAATAGCCTAATACGAATAAGCATGAACCAACGACGATATGGGAACGGCGTTTTTCTTCAATACCGGTAATACTGAATACTATCCCTGAAACATAGGTAAACAATCCGATTATGCCCTCAGCAGTAGTCCGGGATAAAACAACATGCCAGGGTGCCGTACTTAAAATTATCGCGGCTATAAGTCCGGCAATATTTGAACGATAAAACCTTCTGGCAAGAAAAAATAAAGGAATACTTGTTAATACACCCAATAATGCTACGGGGAACCTTCCTGCAAACTCATTTATACCGAAAAAGAATGTAGCTGCTCCGGAAATATATAGAGGAAGTATTGGGGGATAATCTCCGAATTTATCAAAATAGAGCAGTGGAAATGTATTGCCGTATAAGTCTTTCCCATTTAAGAAAATAAAACGACCTACATAGGTATTCGTCATTTCTTCCTCGTAATATCCATAGGGCAAACTACCCAAGTGATATATCCGTAAGAAATAACTAAATAACAGGACACCGACTAGGCAAATACTAACCCAAAGCGGTCCGACGGATGTGAATAATTCCTTGATTCTAAGTTTCATTTTGAACCCGAACGTCACTATAATACACTATCCAGAACGTTAGGGCATAGTAAATAGGATACTGCAAGGTACGGGGTAAATACCCAGTATTGTAAACGTTAACTACTTCAACGGAATGTTAATGAAGGGCAATGAACCGGAACCTGCAACCTGTGGCATTTTGCCGTCCCACTTTTTAATTGCTTCCAGCTGAATAAATTCCGGCGTTAACGAAGCTTTTTGCAACGATTGAGCCTCCGCCAACCCTTTTGCTTCAGCAATTTTTGACTGTGCCCGTTGTGAAGCCTCTTTTACTTCAAACTCCGCCTGCTTTACCCGCTGTTCGGCAATAACTTTTTCTTCTATTGCCTTAGAATATTCAGGGGAAAAATATACAGCCCGTAACAGTACTTTGTCTACCAATATATACTTATCTGCCATAAGTTGTGCTAATTCCTGGGTCATCACCGTTTCCGCTTCCTGTCGCTTCTCGGAATAAATAGCCGGAGCGGAATAGCGACTGATTACCATGCGAATCTGACTTCTGGTAAACGGACGGATAATTTTATTTATATAATCCAACCCGATTGTTCTATATATGTCAGGTGCTTTTTCTTTATCAATCCTAAACAACACGGTTGCATCCACTTTTACCTGTTGACCATCGCTGGTAGGAGCATCCAGCGAATCATCCCGGAATAAAGCCCCCTCGTCTGGAACAGCCGCCATGGTATATTCCTGAATTCTGGTGTCCAATAGAACTATCCGTTGCCAAAACGGTATGGCTACATTCATCCCTTCGTGCAAAGTACCGGGAAGCACTCCACGCCCCATGTCATAGACTACTCCTACGTGTCCTGCAGGAACAAAGATGAGTAAAGCCCGCAAAAAGATTATTACTGCGATAAGTCCAGCAATCCACAGAACAAGCTTGAATGAGGGTAAATTTATAGAAGGTATATTCGCACTCGCCATACTATCCGTATGCTACAGATACTATGAACAACGTGTCAAGCCAGGAGCAAGAGACTAACGCTTTGGACTTTGTTTCCGTGCGCGTGATTTGCCGGCAAACCCTGCTTTGCGTCGTTGTTTGGCTCGAGGATCACGGGTAAGAAAACCGCGTTTCTTTAAGATAGGCCGGAATTTTTCATTATCAACTTTTACTAATGCACGGGCAATTCCGTGAAGTACTGCACCGAGCTGACCGGCAAGTCCACCACCTGTGCAGACTATACTTACGCCAAATCGATTTAGTGTATTTGTTGTTCTGAATGGTTCCAGATACATTTTTTTAGATATTTCTCCCGGAAAATATTCTTCAATCGGTTTATTGTTTACAACAATACTTCCTTTATCAAGGGCTCGTCCCTTAACGGTCACAGATGTTTCTTTTACTACATATAAACGAACCCGCGCTGTCGATTCTTTTCGACGGCCTACTGATTCATAGTAGGATATACCGGCTTCTTTTACTTTTTCGACGACAGGTTGTTCAACTGGCGGGACTGTTTTCACCATATTATTTTTGAGTAAAATGTTCTTTATACTGATGATCTTGTTCTTCAACGATATGCAATCGTGTCATAAGCCTATCACGTAATTTATTCTTCGGTAACATTCCTAATACAGCATGTCTTACCGGTTCCGTTGGCTTCTCCAAACGCACTTGCCAAAGGGCCTTCTCTTTTAGCCCCCCCGGAAATCCGGAATAATTCCCGTACGTTTTATTCTTTTCTTTTTTTCCGGTAGTCCGTACGAATTTTGCATTTATTACGACGACGTGATCACCACAATCAAGATTGTGCACAAAGTATGGTTTTTGTTTTCCCATTAATTTTTGGGCAATATCCGTAGCAACACGACCTAATACTTGATCTTTGGCATCAATTAAATGCCAACCGTGAATAATTTCGCCTGCTTTGGTTGATTTTGTCGCTGGTTTCATAGTTATTTTTTGGGAGCAGTTCGTGTACGTTTTGCTGCTTTCACTTTAGGCTCCACTTTTACTTCCGCAGTCTTTTTAACAGGAGTGGTCTTTGCAGAAACAGTCTCTGCGGGTTTAACCACGTCCGTTTTTACTATTTCGTCTACAAACGACAAAATAACCTCTTCAGCGTTATCACCTCTGCGGCTTCCCAATTTTGTCATTCTGGTGTAACCACTGGTACGTTTTGCAAACGCCGTTGCCGTAAGTTCCATTATCCGGGACACCGTCTGCTTATCGGGAATTTCTGCATACAATAAACGCGCACTATTATCTCCGCTTTTTTTAGCTTTGGTAATAAGCTTATCAGCAGAAGAACGGATTGCCTGGGCTTTCACCTTGGTCGTTTTAATAAATCCGTGACGGAATAAGTCCTTCAGCATAATCCGGAATAAACTTGTCCGTTGATTCTTAGTCCGAGATAATTGTTTACCAAAATACGCGTGTCTCATACAGTTTTTACCTTATCGTTAAAGCGATAGTGTTATTCCCTTTTCTTTCAATTTATCTTCAACTACACTTAACGACTTTGCTCCTAAGTTTTTCACTTTCATTAAGTCGCTTCGCGGTGTTGACAATAATTGGCCAATAGTTTCGATTTCAGCTTTTGAAAGCGCATTTACTATTCTGGTAGGAATATCGAGTTCCTCTATACGCATTTTCAATACCTCGTCTGAAATTGTCGGCGATACCACCACGCCTTCTTCCGTACTCATCTGTTTTGGTTCATATACCTGCTGAAAGAATGAAACCAAAATTTTAGCTGATGCCCGCATGGCTTCCTGAGGAGCTATTGTACCGTCCGTCCAAATTTCCATGACCAAACGGTCAAGATTCGTCATTCGACCGACACGAGTGGCTTCTACGCGGTAATTCACCCGTTGTACAGGCGAATAGAGCGCATCCATAGGAATCATCCCAATTTGTGCATCATGACTGTCATCTACAGGTGCATATCCAAAGCCTTTTCTGGCTGTCATTTCAGCTTCAATCTCAGCTTTTTTGTCTGCAAGTGTACCCAAAACCAAATCCGGGTTAACAATAGTCACGCCAGCTGGTGTTTCTATGTCTGCAGCCGTAATTTCACCTGATCCTTTTTTTGATAATTTCAAGGTAACCGTTTCATCACCTTCAATAATTAACCTAATTTTCTTTAAATTCAGAATAAATTCGACCACGTCTTCTTTTAATCCGGCAATTGTGGAAAATTGATGTTTAACACCTTCAATTTTTACCGAGACAATTGCTGCCCCGGGAAGAGAAGAGAGTAATACTCTCCGTAAACTATTCCCGAGTGTCTGACCGTATCCTTGATCTAAAGGCTCAATACTAAACCGGCCGTAACCCGTTTTTTCTGCCTCCACTTTTAGTTTAAAATTAGATTCCACCATAGGTAAATGACGTTAGGGATTCTTGCTGGCAAAAATGTATATCCATTTCCTGCCTACAAGGCAATCTCCTAAGCCGCTCCCTCCTTACCGCGAATAGTGTTCAACAATGAGTTGTTCGTTAATATCTTCTGAAATATCTGTCCGAACTGGCAAACGGACTATTTTTGCAACGGGACCCTTCCGTTCGATCCATTCCGGTACTTTAATGTTTTTCTCGTCCAATAATTTCTTTACTGCCGGAATCTCTAAAGCCTTGGCTTTAAGAGTAATTACTTCTCCGATGTTTACTTGATATGATGGGATAGAAAGCTTCTTGCCGTCTATCATGACATGACCATGTGAAACCATTTGTCTGGCTGCAGCCCGCGTAGGAGCAAAAGAAATCCGGTATAACAAATTATCTAAACGTCGCTCCATGAATTCCAGCAATTTTTCTCCCGTATTCCCTTTCCAGGTTTTCGCCATTTCAAAATTGCGTCGGAATTGACGTTCGAGTAACCCATACATTCGTTTCACTTTTTGTTTTTCACGTAGTTGCGTACCGAAATCCGTAACTTTACGGCGGCCTTTCGGACCATGTTGTCCCGGTGGCACATTTAGACGTCGCAACAAATTAGCGTGAGACTTGGAGCCTACAGTTTTCTGTCCAAGATCCATACCTTCTCGTCGTGCCTGTCTATTTTTTGGTCCAGTATATCGTCCCATAATAAATTAAAATAAATTTCTCAAAATAATAGAATTACTCATCCTATTAATTTACCGTTTATACTCTGCGTTTTTTCTTCGGCCGTAAACCGTTATGCGGAATCGGCGTCACATCTGCAATTAAAGTAATACCCAAACCTACAGATTTTAATGCTCTTAGTGCGGCATCTCTTCCCGCTCCCGGTCCTTTTATGTATACCTCAACTTCTCGGAGACCATGGACCTGAGCCTTTCGTGCCACTGTTTCGACAGCAGTCGTGGCAGCAAACGGAGTAGACTTTCTAGCGCCTTTAAATCCAACCATCCCTGATGACCCCCAACACAATGTATTTCCTTCAGAGTCGGTAATGGTCACAATCGTGTTGTTAAATGTCGCAGTAATAAACACTTTTCCTTTTTCTACTACCTTGACTTGTTTTTTTATTGCCATAATAAATTATTTAAATCGAAAATTATTTCTTTTCCGGTGCCGGTGCTGCTTTAGCACGATCTTCTTTCTTCATTGCTCCGATAGTAACTCGTTTACCGCGTTTTGTTCTACCATTTGAACGGGTTCTTTGTCCACGGACAGGAAGACTCCGTGCATGACGAATCCCGCGGTATGAATTAATTTCGCGCAATCGTTTTATTGTATCAGCAATTTGTCTGCGGAGATCTCCTTCTACAATGAAGTTTTTTTCAATAACTTTGGCAATTTTATTCACTTCTTCATCAGTGAGGGTTTTAACGCGTCGTGAACCTTCCAGTTGCGATTCAGAGAGTACGGTAGCTACATTTACGCGTCCAATGCCGTAAATATACGTTAAAGCAATATCTAATCGTTTTTCGTTTGGTAAATCAACTCCTGAAATACGTGCCATAATAATTAACCTTGTCGTTGTTTGTGCTTTGGATTGTCACAAATAACGTAAATACGTCCCCGTCGACGTACAACTTTACATTTATTACAAATAACTTTTGCACTTGCTCGAACTTTCATACGTTTTATTTCATTCGGTAGGTAATTCTGCCTTTTGCCGGATCATACGGCGTCATTTCCAATTTTACACGATCGCCCGGCATTATTCTGATAAAATTTAAACGCATCTTACCAGACAGATGACAAAGAACAATTCTGCCATTTGGCAACTTCACCCGAAACAATGTATTGGGCAAACATTCTCTTACTTCACCTTCAACTTCAATCCTCTGCGGTTGACTCACATCCATATGTAAATACCTACAATCCCACGTAAAAAATGTCGGGTTTCTTCCCTTTCTCGGGGCACCCGAGCTAAGGACAATATTTTACCTCACTTTTCTCATTTGGTCAACACTGACCTTGAATTTTACCTTTGTCATTTTTTTAGAGAAGGGTAAATCACGGCCGTAGCCTCAGAAACTGATAAAATTTCCGGCTCACCATCCGTAATAGCAATAGTATGTTCAAACACAGATGACAGTGAACGGTCCTTCGTGGAAAGCGTCCAACCGTCATTATTCTCATATACTATCGCCCCTCCACCAGCTGCATAGATAATTTCCACAGCGATCGTCATTCCTTTTTCCAGCTTCATAGTATTTCCTATTGCCCCCCGTACGAAACCCGGAATCTGAGGATCTTCATGAAGTTCGTACCCTACCCCGTGACCAACTAACGATTTGATGATACTGAATCCAGCACCTTCTACTGTTTTCTGGATAACTTCCGAAATGTTCCCTATTCTGTTGCCGTGTTTTGCTTGCAGGAGTGCTTGAGCTAATGCCTGTTTACCTACTTCCAGTAACCGTATCTTTTCTGGATCAAGCCCGGTTTTTCCATCCGTAATAATTTTTGTCCAAGCTGTATCCGTATGTAATCCTTCGTAAAGCATTCCGACATCAATAGTCAGAACATCGCCTATTTGCAGAGCATACGGTGTGGGTATACCATGAACTACTGCCTCATTTACGCACAGGCAGGTTGACCACTTATAGTCTTCTACCGTCTGAAAGGAAGGAGTACCACCTAGTTCCTTAATCCTTTTCTGAGACCGTTCTTCTATTTCAGTAAGTGTCACACCGGGTATTGCCATGGCCAGCAATTCATCGAGTACAATACCTAATTTATGTCCACCGATACGCATCCGGTGCAATTCATCCGCATTTTTTGGTCGAATCATAATAAATTTCGAGTAATTAGTTCGTCGTGAATACGTGCTACAACTTCATCCTGAGTTAATCCCGTGGTATCCAGTTCCCAAGCTTCCGGTAATTTTTGCAACGGGTCAACCTGTCTATGCATATCCTGATCATCGCGCGAGGCTGTTTCAGTAACTGCATCTTCAAGTGTTTTATTGGTTACTCCCCGATCTATCCACTGTAAATACCTTCTGTTTGCCCGTTCCCGTAAATTTGCAGTTAAGTAAATTTTTAGCTGAGCGTCCGGAAGCACTCTTAAACCAATATCACGGCCTTCCATAACGACAGACTTACCCTGAGCCATTTCTTTTTGTTTATTTACCATGAATGCTCTGACTTCAGCAATAGTACTTACATCCGAGCTTCCGTGATCTACATCAGGTTGAAATAAAGATTCCGTCACATCACGCCCATCAAGTAAAACTTTAAACGCACGATGGCTTTCCGGGTCAGGCTGTACTAATTCAACCCGAATATTCTGCAATAAATCGGTTACCGCGTGTACATCTTTAAACGGAATACCGTTCTGGATGCATGCATAGGCAACCGCTCTATACATCGCTCCAGTATAGAAGTAAACCAGCCCAAGCTCCTTTGCTAAACGCGCCGAGATATCACTCTTCCCGGAACCAACCGGCCCGTCTATGGCAATTTGTAACGGCTTAGGTGACACTGCTGGCATGGATATTACTTTGGTTGGGGAATCTGCATTCCCTCAAATAGCTTCATAATAGACTGATGTACTTCTTCAATTGACGAATTGGCACTAATTTCCGTTAACACACCTTTTTCACGATAATAATTCAGTACGTCTTTTTCACCTTCTTTATAGATCGCTAACCGGCTTTTTATTCTTTCCGGTGAATCATGTAACTCGGTACTGCCGGGATGAAGCGGCCTTGCACGTTTAAGAAGTCTTTCCATCGATTCCTGTTCAGTTAAATTCAGATAAATTGCTTTTTCAATTTTATACCCATACTTATCTATCTTGTCGTCAAGGAATTTAGCCTGTTCCAGATTCCTGGGAAAGCCATCCATAATCCAACCGCCTTTTGCATCCTCTTCCTTTAACCGCCATTTCCAGAGAACAAACATTTCACTATCTGCAACATATTTCCCCTCTGCCAGTGATTGACGGCATACTTCTCCGATAATACCTTTGTCATTTGCTGCTGCATCGCGAACTAAATCACCCGAAGTAAGAATGGGCAAATTAAGCTTTTCACTTAACAATTTTGCCTGCGTCCCTTTACCAGAACCTTCCGGACCATAGAATACGACATGCATATGAATGTATTTCAACCAATACACACAAATACTGTATTCAGGTAACAGGATTTGCGAAGTATGGGTTGAATTTACTCCTTAAGGAAGCCTTCGTAATTTCTCATAACTAATTGAGCTTCGAGTGCTTTCACGGTTTCCAGAACTACAGAGACAACGATAAGAATCCCGGTACCTCCGACCAGAAGCGTGGTGACACCGGTTATACCACGGGCGAATGACGGAAGAATAGCAACCAATCCCAGAAATAACGCACCTGCAAGAGTGATACGTGTAAGAATATAGTTCAAATAATTTGCGGTAGGAGTACCCGGTCGTATACCGGGAATAAATCCACCATGTTTCTGAATTTCACCAGATATTTTTTTAGGATCGAACGTAATCGCGGTATAAAAGTAGGTAAAACCAATTACCAGAATAAAATAAATTATATTGTACCAAGGTCCGTTCGGGTTAAACACGGAAGTAAAAAATCTTCCCACATTTGCAATTATCGGATTCTGGACTTGTGTTAAAAATCCACCCATTAGAGACGGAAGCAATACTAGTGAGACGGCAAATATAATGGGAATAACACCGGCTTGATTCACTTTTAACGGCAGATATGACGTATTTCCGCCGTATATTTTATTACCTCTTACTCGTCTGGCATAATTCACTGTTACTCGCCGTACTGCTTCATTAATATACACCGTTGCAGCAATAACCATGACGCCAATCGCGCCTAAAAGGATAAAATTGGTAACCGATTCCGAAGAAAGGGTGGTAATCGCCTGTCCAAACACGACCGGCAGTCTTCCGACTATACCGGCAAAAATCAAAAGAGAAATCCCATTACCGACACCATATTCTGTGATCAATTCACCCAGCCACATCACAAACAATGTACCTGCAGTCATTGTTACCATAACGCTTATTAACGTAAGGGGGTTGAACGTAGCAACTATTCCCTGATTCCGCAGCAGCGCGTACATGCCAACAGACTGTAGTGCCGCCAGAGGAACGGTAATAAAGCGAGTATACTGGTTTATTTTCTCCCTGCCGAACTCTCCTTCTTTCTGCAGTTCTTCAAGTTTTGGAAATACAATTGTTAACAACTGCATAATAATCGAAGCATTAATGTATGGGTTTAACCCCAAGGCCATAATGGAGAAATTCAGTAAAGTTCCACCTGAAAATATATCCAATAATCCGAGGAATTGATTCTGAGTAAATAACAAAGCTAATTTTTCACGATCTACACCGGGGAGAGGAATATGGGCAAAAATTCTAAATACGACAATCAAACCTGCGGTAATAAGGATTTTCCGTCTTAATTCAGGTGTTTTCCAACAGTTACTGAGTAACTGAACCAACTTATTCATGTTGTGCGATAACTGATCCCCCGGCGGTCTTAATTGCATCAATCACGCTTTGTGAACATGCAACTTTTACTGTCCATTTGGGTAATGTTCCCGAAACAGGACCGACAATTTTAACTTTTTTTGTCTTTATATCAACGACTTTCTTTTCCTGTAATAATTGTAACGTAATTTCCGTTCCCGTGGGAATATGCAATAAACGCGCTACTGGTAATGTTACTGCTTTACCGGCTTGACTATGGTTCCGGCCTTTACCCCGCAATAACGGTAACCGTTTAATAATAGATAATTGTCCACCTTCAAAACCCGGTGGTAGTTTCCCGCGAGATTTTTGTCCCTTGGTACCGCGACCGGAAGTTTTAACTTTCCCCGATCCATGGCCTCTACCAATCCGTTTTTTGGATTTCTGTACAATAGATTGAGTTAACAATGTATTCATATAAATTAAGCGGTTTGCTGTCCCTCCGGCCTTTGCGGACGAACTCGAACCTTAAAATGTTTTAGGGCTTCAATCGTCGCATATACGTTTGACGCCTGATTCTTACTTCCGAGAATTTTTGAAACAATATCACGGATACCTGCAGCTTCTACCACTGCTCTCACAGCACCACCTGCAATAACACCGCTTCCCGGAGGCGCTGGTTTTAATAGTATTTGAGCTGCTCCGCGTTTTACACGTACTTCGTGAGGAATGGTTTTCCCCTTCATTGGAACGGTAATTAAGTGTTTCTTTGCATATCCGACTGCCTTCCGAACTGAGGAAGCAACATCAGGAGCGCTTCCCAATCCGACTCCAACCCGCCCTTTTTTGTCACCGACAACGACCAGAACGGAAAAACTAATTTTATTTCCACCTTTTGTTTTTTTGGAAACACGATTAACTTGAACGATTTTTTCTTCAAATTCCCGTGGCATATTATGATCATGTGATGATTGTTGGTATTTCATAGATTAAAACTGTAGTCCTCCCTCGCGAGCGGCATCTGCCAACTCTTTGATACTTCCGTGGTATTTATACCCACCACGATCAAATACTACTGCGGATATGCCTTTTTCTTTGGCAACTTTAGCAATTCGTAGTCCGAGTTCCCGTGCAGCCTCTTTATTTTTTTTCTTACTTGACTGTGAAACCACAGTAATCCCTTTATCATCATTTACGAGCTGAACATATAGAGCCTGGTTAGAGCGGTGAACCACTAACCTTGGACGATCAGCTGCTCCACTTACTTTAGCTCGAATCCGACGTTTACGATGAATTGCCAATTTATGTTTTTTTCGATTAGTATCCATAGCATTCAGGAAGTATTATTTCCCTCCTCCTACTGCTTTTGCCGACTTTCCGGCTTTTTTACGAATTCTCTCACCCTGATACTTGATTCCTTTACCCTTATATGGTTCAGGTTCTTTTACTGCATGAACATTTGCTGCAACTTGACCAACGACTTGCTTATCTATGCCGCTGACAACAATTTTTCCGTCAACAATTGCAAACTGAATTCCCGTCGGCGGTTCTATGGTAATTTGATGCGAAAATCCAACGGATAAAACCAAATTTGCTCCAGCCAAACTTGCCCTATATCCTACACCTGATAATTCCAGTGTTTTCTTCCATCCTTCAGTTACTCCATAGATATCATTCGCAAGCTCTGCACGGATAACACCATGCAGCGCTTTCATGGAACGACTTTCACCGTTCCGTTTCACATGAATAGTCTGATTATCAACGGAAACGGAAACTCCGTACGGCAATGGTAATACAGTATTTCCTTTCGGACCCTGTACTTTGACTTCACTGCTTGTTACGGCAACAGTGACTGTAGTCGGTATTTGAATTGGTGCGTTACCTATTCGTGACATAATATTTACCAAATTTCACACAAAAGTTCTCCGCCTATACCTCGTTTTCTTGCTTCCATATCCGTCATTACTCCCTGAGGAGTAGACAGAATCGCCATTCCTACACCACCGAGTACCCGGGGAATACTGTCTTTGTTGACGTACACGCGGAGTCCCGGCTTACTGCGGCGTCGGACATCCGTAATTACGGTCATTTTATCTTTGTATCTCAACATAAGTCGTAAAGACGTCTTCGGTTCTTTTCCTGTTTTGCTTGCTGACTCAAGGTACCCTTCTTTGACCAGGATTGAAGCAACTTCGTGCTTCATACGTGAGAACGGTAATACCACTTCACGTTTCGAAGCCATAGAGGCATTCTTTATTTGTATTAACATGTCAGCAATTGGATCTGTCACCATAATAATTATTTAATAAAAATCTATATTACCAAGATGCTTTTAATACTCCCGGTAATTCTCCTTTATGAGCCAATCCCCTAAAACAAATACGGCAAATTCCGAATTTACGCATATATGCTTTCGGTCTTCCACAAAGTGTGCATCGGTTTTTCTGCCTAACGGCAAATTTTTGTTTTTTATAATATTTAACTACGTTTGATGTCTTAGCCATACTAATCCTTTAACTCACCATTACGCTGCCTTCTTTTCGAATGGCAAACCAAGGAGGGTGAGTAATTCCCGGGCGTGCTCATCTTTTTTTGTTGATGTCACAAAAGTAATCTCAAACCCGCGTACTCTATCTACCATGGTGTATTCTAACTCCGGAAATATCGTTTGTTCACGAACTCCCAACGTATAGTTTCCTTGTCCATCAAAGCCGGAATCAGGAATACCGCGAAAATCCCGGACACGTGGCAAAGCAATTCTGATCAACTTTGTCATAAAATCATACATTCTCTTTTTTCGTAAGGTTACTTTTAAGCCGATAGCATCACCTTCACGTAATTTGAAACTGGAAATTGCTTTCTTTGCCGTATTAATACGGGGTTTTTGCCCGGTAATAATGGCAAGTTGAGCAGACATTTTTTCAATTATTTTTTTATCCCCGAGTGCTTCACCTAAACCGCAATTTACCACAATTTTCTCCAAGTGTGGGACAGCCATCACATTTTTCACCTGCAGCCGTTGCTGCATTTGTAGTATGGTGTCTGCGGTTAATTTAGTTTCGATCTGTTTCATACACAATAGAATTAAATTTTCTGTTCACATTTCTTACAAATACGGACTTTTTCGCCTTTTACTACTATATATCCGATTCTGGTTTGTTTGTTACATTTGGGACATAACAAAGCTACTTTTGCAACATTTAAGGGCTTTGCTTTTTCTATAATGCCACCGGCATTTCTCTCATCCCTTTGCTTCATATGACGTTTTACCACATTCATACCCGGAACGATAACGGCATTTTCTTTAGGCATAACGGTCTCAATTTTAGCCTTTTTGCCTTTATCTTTACCGACTGTAACAATAATGGTATCGCCTTTTTTGAATTTCATAGTCTTAATATACTTCCGGTGCCATACTCACAATTTTATTAAATCCTTTATCTTTAAGCTCACGAGCAACCGGTCCGAAGACTCGGGTCCCCCGCGGATTTTTATCATCAGGATTATCAATAACGACACCGGCATTATCATCAAATCGGATATATGAGCCATCCGGTCGACGATGTTCTTTCTTGGTTCTCACGATAACTACTTTTACCAACTCATCGTCTTTAACTATCCCGTTAGGATCAGCTTTTTTTACAACACATTGTACGATATCACCAATATAGGCAAATTTTATTTTTGATGCCCCGTAAATGTGCGTAATAATCATCTGCTGCACACCTGAGTTATCTGCCGGAACTAATGCTGATCGTTCTTGTACCATAATTTATTTATTCAAAACTATTTTTTCTTTAATTATAAAATGTATATTTTTGCTTATTGGCTTAGTTTCGGAAATTTTTACAAAATCTCCCATTTTTAAATCAGTCATTTCATTGTGGACATGGAACCGTCGTGTTCTTCGCATGGATTTCCTGTATAAAGGATGTTGAAATACGTGATCCAC
Organism: uncultured Gammaproteobacteria bacterium; assembly: GCA_964629685.1. Taxonomy (GTDB): domain Bacteria; phylum Patescibacteriota; class Microgenomatia; order UBA10105; family UBA927; genus CAZVTT01. The sequence goes on along the minus strand of CAZVTT010000001.1, from coordinate 427,020 downwards.
CGCCACAATAACCGTTTTCTGCATTTTCATGGAAACGATCTTTCCGATAAGTTCCCGACCGTTTTCAGTTGTCTTTTTTTTCTTAACATCATTCATGAGCTGTCTCCTTCTCACCGATGATTGAAGATAATACGGCAACCTTCTGACGCATTACCTTTGATTCACGTACATTTTTAGACTGCTTAGTATATCGTGAAAGGCGCAAAGCAGCAAGCTTTTGTTGCATATCCGTGAGTTGTTTTTTTAACTCAACGATCGTCATGCCTCTCAATGATGTTTTTTCTTTCTGTTTCATACGATTATTCCTTAACAACGAACCGTGACTTTACCGGCAATTTTGCTGAAGCAAGTCTCATCGCTTCCTTTGCCTGGTCTTGTGTGACACCTGACATTTCAAACATGATTTTTCCCGGTCTGACGACTGCAACATATTCATGTACATCTCCCTTACCGCTACCCATACGGGTTTCCGGAGGCTTTTTGGTAATCGGTTTGTCCGGGAAAATCCGGATCCAGATGCGACCGCCTCTTTTGGTAAAGTGTGTCAACGCCCGTCGGGCTGCTTCAATCTGACGACTGGATACCCAACCGACTGTTGTTGCTTTAAGTCCAAAATTTCCAAAATCAATATTCGATCCCCGAAGCGATAGCCCCCGGCGTTTACCGCGAAATTGTTTTCTAAATTTTGCTCGTTTAGGTGCTAACATACGTTTCCTTTAGTTAACTGACTTTCGACAAATCCAAACTTTTACCCCAATATATCCAGACTTCGTAAGTGACGGAACTGATGCGTAGTCTACATCTTCACGAACGGTAGATAACGGAACAGTACCTGTTTTATACCCTTCACGGCGGGCAATTTCCGCACCGGCAATACGACCGGATAATGCAATCTTTACTCCCCTGGCTCCTGAAGACATTACCCGCTCAAGTGTCTGATTACAAATTCGTTTATGCGGCATTCGTCTTGTAAGCTGATCTGCAATATTTGTTGCTACTAAAAACGCATTCAAATTAGGTTCTTTTACCGGCTCAACCGATAACTCAACTTTAACCTTACTGCTCTCACTGTTTTTCCGCATCAATCGCTTCTGTGTAGCATCCTGTCGGTGTTTTCGTAAAAACACTTCGACATATTTCTTAAGTTCTTCCAGTCCGCTTCCACCCCGACCGATAACAATACCTGGTTTCGATACGTGTAATGTCAGTTTTATCTTGTTGATTGATCGTTCAATTTCGACCTGGGCTAACCCTGCCGATTTCAGGCGGGTATGCAGTACCCGACGTAACAGGACATCTTCCAGAAGAAGCTCCCGATATCGTGCCCGGTCTGCAAACCAACGGGAACTCCAAGTAGTGACTGTTCCCAACCGAAATCCTTTTGGATTAATCTTTTGACCCATTTACTCAACCCTCCTTTTGAACGCTCTTTTTTGGTTCAACTTTTACACCAGCTTCGTCTGTAAGTACCACGCGGATATGTGTCATTCGTTTTTTATACGCATGTGCTGTACCGCGGGAGACCGCTCGCCATCGCTTCATAGCCGGTCCACCCATAATTTCAATAATTTTAAACCGCAATTGATCCGGTTGTGCTTGCTTCTGCTTCGCATTTGCAAGTGCGGAGGCAATGACCAAAGATAAGGGTTTCGCCGCATGTTTATCAACATGAGTTAGCGCATCCAGAGCTGCTTTAGGATTTAGTGACCGAATGCCGTCAGCAACCACCCGTACCTTTCGGGTACTCATATGTATATATTTAGCTGTAGCTTGGTATTCCATATATTATGTCTTATCCATTGTCCGCTTTGTAACTTGACCGTGACCGCGGAAAACGCGTGTCGGTGAGAATTCACCCAAACGGTGTCCTACCATTGATTCCGTAACAAATACTTCCAAATGTACTTTTCCGTTATACACACCGATTCGGTGTCCTACAAACTCCGGAGGAATCTGGCACGCTCTAACCCAGGTTTTAATAACTACTTTTTCTCCGCTGGCTTTCTGTTTCATAACTTTTGCCAACAGTCTTGGATCTATAAACGGTCCTTTTTTACTACTCCGGGCCATAATTTATTTCCTCCGTTTAACAATTTTACGATCACTGTATTTCACGCGTTTACGGGTCTTAACACCCAATGTCCGCTTACCCCATGGACTCTTTGGCGATGGCATACCGATACCACTTCTACCTTCTCCTCCACCATGCGGATGAGATCTCGGATTTTGCGCAACACCCCGAACGGTTGGACGTTTTCCAAGACGTCGGTTCCGTCCTGCAGTTCCGATAACTCTATTTTTCCAATCAACATTTCCAACTTGACCAATAGTTGCCTTACAATCTGCATGGAAAACTCTAACTTCGCCAGATGACAGTTTAATCTGAATAGTGTTTCCGTCTTTTGCCAAAATTACTGCAGTTGTTCCTGCGCTTCTGGCCATCTGAGCACCTCGTTGGGGTCGGATTTCCAGGTTGTGAACAAAAGTTCCTACCGGTATTAAACCAAGTCGAATAGCGTTCCCCGGTTTTAAGTCCGCTGTATCACCGGAAAGAATAGGTTGACCAACAACCAAACCAACGGGTGAAAGTATATACCGTTTTTCACCATCTGCATATTGCAACATTGCTACATCGGATGATCGGTTTGGGTCATATTCAATACTGACAACTTTAGCGGGTACGCCGTCTTTCTCCCTGTGCCAGTCAATAATACGATAGAACCGTTTCTGACGACCGCCTTGATGACGAACAGCCACATGACCCTGATTATCTCTTCCAGAGTGTTTTGCTAATAGTACCTGTAATTTTTTGTTTCGAATCTTTTCCATATACCTATAATTTACTTCGCCTTCTGTTGCTCTTCCTGAGAAGTTACCTCAAAGGCATCAATCTTCTGCCCGGCTTTAAGTTTAACTAATGTTTTTTTCCAATCTGCTTGCCTAACGGCATTCATCTTGCGACCGAATCTACGGATCTTTCCATGCATATGAATGGATCTTACGGTAATAACATCTACTTTAAATGCAGCGGAAATTTCTGCGGCTGCCTGAGACTTACTTATAGCCTCATCAACAGCAAATGTGTACCACCCCTTAGCGGCAAGCGCTAAACTTTTTTCAGTAACTACCGGTTTGATCCCTGAGTATTTCATAGTTAATTATCTTTGCTGGATTGAGCCAATTCCGCTATCGCTGATTTCATAAACACTACTTTTTGATGAGCAAGTATTGTATACGCATGTATTTGTGCTGCACTAATAATATCTACATAAGCAATATTTTTGGTTGAACGGACCACTGTTCCGGCGTCTTTCGGAACAATGAGCAGTACCCGTCGGGTTGCACCAACTTGCTCAAACGATTGCGCAAAGAGCTTTGTTTTTGGTTCTAAAGAACTGAATCCGTCCACAACTATGACATTTCCATGCTGTAATTGTTGTGATAATGCGCTAGCCAATGCCATTTTTCGCATATTTTTAGGTAAATCCAAACTATACGAACGTGGCTGAGGTCCAAAGGACACGCCACCGCCAACGAAAATAGGTGCCGTTATACCTCCGTGTCTGGCGCGACCGGTACCCTTTTGACGATATATTTTCTTTGTTGAACCAGCAACCATTCCCCGGGTTTTTGTAGCAGCTGAGCCTTCTCGTTGATTGGCTAAAAAGACTCTCACGGCCTGAGCCAATAGTGGTTTGTTTATTTTTGCACCGAATAACTCTTTCGGTAATGTTAATTTCCCCTGAGCTTTACCTGTTACATCCACCACTTCTATATCCAATCCATGTGCTACTTTGGTGGCAGTTTTCTTTTCCGCAGCTTTTTCTACCGGTTTGGCGGCAACTTTAGGAACGGCAGTCGAACGTGTTTTCCGTACTGTCGGTTTACCTTCCGGTTTTGTTGTAATTGTTTTAGCTACGCGTGCCATACCTTACTGTTCTTTCTGAATAACTACGAGTCCGGATTTTGCACCGGGAATAAGTCCTTTTACTGCTATAATATGTTTTTCTGCATCTATAGAAACGATCTGCAATCCTTTTACGGTTACTCTATCGCTTCCCATTCTTCCGGCCATTCGCTTCCCTTTATATACACGACCCGGCGTGGTAGTCTGTCCGATTGAACCCGGAGCTCTTTCACGATCTGCCTGACCGTGCGTACGTGGTCCACCTCTGAATCCATGTCGCTTTACTACTCCGGCAAACCCTTTCCCTTTACTCGTACCCATAACCTGAACATGATCGCCGACACTAAATACGCTTTCAGTTTTAACTTCAGTTCCAGGCTTGATAGACTCATCAAGTGCAGCTACCCGAATTTCCCGTAAAAAACGGGGCTTTTGTTCTAACCCCGCCTTTTTCATGTTTCCTGCAACTGCTTTTGAAATATGTTTGGCTGTACCGAATGCAAGTTGATAACTCTTAACATTCTCGGTATTCACCACATTTGAAACCCAACACGGCCCTACTTGAATAAACGTTACCGGAATCCGGCGACCGTCTTCAGTAAATTGTTGAGTTTGATTAATTTTTATACCTAATAATGCTGAAATCATAACAAAAAACCGACCTCGGTGAAGGTCGGTTATACCTTTATCCGAGACTTTTGATACGTACTTATATGGATATGACGGTTAAATCCTTCATATCTACCAGACCGGTAGTATACCAAAGTATCTCATCTAATTCAATTGCTTACATTTTAATCTCTACATCGACACCAGCGGGCAAATCAAGATGCATTAACTGGTCTATTGTCTTATCGGTTGGTTCCATAATATCAATCAACCGCTTATGTGTTTTAATCATGAAGTCTTCACGACTATTCCGGTCAATAAAGGGACTTCTTGCCACATTAAAGTGTTCTCTATCTGTCGGCAGAGGTACAGGTCCCACAACCCGAGCACCGGTCCTAACCGCAGTATCAAGAATCTTCTGACAACAGTCGTCTATAATCCGACTATCGTAAGCTTTTAAACGTACTCGTATTCTTCCCTTTGGCATGTTATTTTGCTCTTACACCTTAGGCAGGCTAGGGAAAGAGGTTTTAATTAAGCAATAATCTTTGTAATGATACCGGCTCCAACTGTATGACCACCCTCGCGGATAGCGAAGCGGATACCTTCTTCTAATGCTACCGGTACAATGAGTTTTGCTGTCATCTCGGTTTTATCACCGGGCATAACCATTTCTACTCCTTGCGGTAACGCTACTTCACCGGTTACGTCTGTAGTCCTGATATAGAACTGCGGGCGATACCCTGTAAAGAATGGTGTATGACGTCCACCCTCTTCTTTTGCCAGAATATACACTTCGGCTGCAAATTCGGTATGCGGCTTAACGCTGTTGGGAGCAGCCAATACTTGACCACGCTCAACCTGATCTTTTTCAATACCTCGGAGCAAAACTCCGACGTTATCTCCAGCCATACCTTCGTCCAGCAATTTGCGGAACATTTCAACACCGGTAACCACTGTAGACTGTGTAGCTTTAATACCAACGATTTCTACGGTGTCATTTATGTGAACCTTACCCCGTTCTACCCGACCTGTGACAACAGTTCCGCGTCCTTTAATAGAAAAGACGTCTTCAACTGGCATCAAGAACGGCCGATCAAGATCTCTGGTAGGAGCCGGAACGTATTCATCTACCGTTTTCATTAAGTCTTGAATACTCTTTTCGCCATCAGCATCTCCCTGAAGTGCTTTCAGAGCTGAGCCACGGATTACCGGAATTTTATCTCCCGGGAAACCATATTTGGTCAACAATTCACGAATTTCCATTTCCACGAGATCCAAAAGTTCTTTATCCTGTACCATATCGCATTTATTCATAAATACGACGATAGCCGGAACTGCAACTTGCTTGGCAAGCAGAATGTGTTCTCGAGTTTGCGGCATTGGACCGTCTGGGGCGGAAACGACTAAGATTGCACCGTCCATTTGAGCGGCACCGGTGATCATGTTCTTGATGTAATCAGCATGTCCCGGAGCATCAATATGAGCATAATGTCGTGTTTGTGTTTCGTATTCCGAATGATGGATATTGATGGTCACTCCACGAGCTTTTTCTTCGGGAGCATTATCAATTTCTTCATACTTTAATGCTTTAGCAAGTCCTGATTTTGCAAGGACATGAGTAATAGCAGATGTCAGTGTGGTTTTACCATGATCTACGTGACCAATAGTGCCAATATTAAGATGTGGCTTTGTTCGTTGAAACTTTTGTTGATCTGCCATAGTCCTCCTTGTTTAAGTTAGATAGTAAATAATTTCCAATAAAAGCAATCAACTCATGATCATACTGTCAGTATACAATATAATCATTAGTTGATTGTGTGCGAATTGTAGCACACGTTACGCTGTCTTTGCAATAATCTTTTCCTGAATATTTCGCGGTACTTCTTCGTAATGACTGGGCTCCATATAATACGTTGCCCTTCCTTTAGACATACTGCGAAGAACAGTTGCATATCCGGCAAGTTCAGCCAGCGGAACTTCCGCTAAAATAACCGAAACGTGGCCGCGCTTTTGGGTTCCGGAAATTTGGGCTCTCTTTGAACCTAAATCGCCGATTACATCTCCCATAAATTCATCAGGTGTAGTAACCTCTACCTTCATAACAGGTTCGAGGATTGTCGGTTGAGCTTGTTTGGTCGCATTTTGTAATGCCATACTTCCGGCAATTTTAAATGCAATTTCCGAACTATCAACATCATGATAAGAACCATCGTACAGGGTAACCTTTACGTCTACCAGAGGATATCCGGCGATTACACCGTTTTCCATGGCTTCTTTAATACCTTTTTCGATCGGATTAATGAATTCGCGAGGAATTGCTCCACCTTTAATTTCATCAACAAACTCGAATCCTTCCCCACGATTCTTTGGTTCAATACGGATAAAACAGTGACCATATTGCCCCCGTCCTCCTGATTGACGAATATACTTTCCTTCACCTTCGGCTTTTGCCTTAATTGTTTCTTTGTAGGCTACCTGTGGAGCTCCCACATTTGCTTCTACTTTAAATTCACGCTTCATCCGGTCTACCAAAATCTCCAGATGAAGTTCACCCATACCCCAGATAATAGTCTGATTTGTTTCCTGATTTGATTTAATTTTGAATGTAGGATCTTCCTCAGATAATCGTTGCAATGCATATCCCATTTTTTCCTGATCATTTTTCGTTTTTGGTTCAATAGCCAGAGATATAACCGGATCCGGGAACGAAATTTTTTCTAGTACAATCGGTTTCTCCGGATCACAAATGGTGTCACCGGTAATCGTATCTTTAAATCCGACTACGGCTACAATCTCTCCTGCAAACGCTTCTTTAATTTCTTCGCGCTGATTAGCATGCATTAAAAGTAACCGACCGATACGCTCTTGCCCACCTTTTGATGAGTTAAACGTATATGAACCTGAGGTAAGTTTTCCAGAATAAATACGGACATAAGTTAATTTACCTACGTGCGGATCTATCTGAATTTTAAATGCCAAACCTGAAAAAGCGTCACTGCTATCACGTTTGCGTGTCTCTTTTTCACCTGTTTTAGGATTTGTACCTTCTACGGGCGGAAGATCGAGAGGAGATGGTAAATAGTCTACGACTGCATCGAGCAATGGTTGTACACCTTTGTTGCGCAAGCTGCTACCGGCATAGATCGGTACTAACTTATATGCAATAACTGCTTTCCGCAGGGACGATTTCAGTTCTGCTACAGTCGGTTCCACACCGCTTAAATATTTTTCGAGTAACGCATCATCCGTTTCAGCAATCCGCTCTATTAGATCCTTACGACTTTGTTCAACTTCTGCTTTCAAATCATCAGGAATCTGATCGCTTTCCTCAAACGTAGAACCCAATTCGTCACTGCCCCAGATAAAAACTTTACGGCTCAATAAGTCAACCGTACCTTTGAATGTATTTTCCCGACCAATCGGTACTACCATAACAGCACAATGAGCACCGAGCCTATCTTCGATAGATTTTATAGTTGCCCGGAAGTCAGCACCCAATTTATCCATTTTATTAATGAAACAGAGACGCGGAACTTTATATTTGTCTGCTTGATGCCAAACGGTTTCGGATTGTGACTGAACACCCTCTTCAGCATCAAGTACGGTAATTCCACCATCTAATACACGAAGTGACCGTTCTACTTCCGCAGTAAAATCTACGTGTCCGGGTGTGTCGATTATATTAAATCGGTATCCTTTCCAGAATGTAGTTGTAGCCGCAGAAACGATAGTAATTCCTCGTTCCCGCTCTTGCTCCATCCAGTCCATCTGGGTATTGCCTTCATCAATATCTCCAATTTTGTATGTACGACCGGTATAGAATAATATACGTTCAGTAGTGGTAGTTTTTCCGGCATCGATATGCGCAATAATGCCAAGATTCCTTACTTTCTCAAGAGGGACTTCACGATTTTCTGTTAACGCTGTTTGTGGTGATGCCATAAAAATAAATAATTTAACTTATACAACGAAGAAAAAACTGCTTCGTTACCGAAGCAGCTATGCTTCAACGTCCATTCTACTAAAAAAATAGTGTGCTGTCTAGGTATATATTGCTGTAGCACCTTTTATTTATTTTGCCGGAAAAAGAAAACGAATAGGAGTTCCGTTATGATCGTACCAAGCGCTTCCGGAAAACACTTCAAATTGATACTGTGATCCCGGTTTCAAATCGGTCAAAGTAACACTATGATCTTTCACTTCAGTGCCATTGTCTGCGATATACATTACGCTGTCATCAAAAGAATTCTGATCTCGGCTTAACCGAACCGCACCTATTTTCTCCGTATCCGTGCTCCATTTTACAATAACAGTACTTTCCGTGTTGTCGATTACCTGAATGTTCCGTGGTATTTCATCCGGTCCTGCGTGTGTTTGGGACACCGATCTTTGCTGCATAACGGTTAATACCGTAGGAATACTCGCTGCAAAAAAGGCAATGGCAAACGCAGCTATGATTCTTCGTGCATCTCGAATCCTATGCATGAGTTGTATACCGAATGCGCTTATAAATAAAGCAAAAAATAGTATAAAGGGAGCGTACGAGACCAGCGGAGAAAATGCCGGAGGTAATAATGTATCAGGCTCTTCTATAGAAATTGATGATGTTTGCCCGGACTGCTTTTGCGTTAAAGAAGATACTGCGGCAAAGTAGGTTACCGCAATCTGTCCCTGAACTGGCGAAGCAACACCTTGAGCCATACCTATTAGTATCCCATATACGCGGACTGCGGTCTAACAGGTATCAATAAACTCCAAAGTTCGCAGGAGTGACGACTCCGCAGTCGGCGAAGGACGAACCTCCAGAACCAACGCTACGTCAGTGCCTTTAATCTGTTGCACCAACTCACGTAACTCTCCCGAGTTTGGAGAGGTAGCGGATGGAATCTGATTTTCCTGTTGCGTAGCACTGTTATACTCAGAAAAATGTATAGCTGCCGGATCAAGCACATCGAAAGCTTTCAAAATACTATACCCATTTGCCGCACCCGTTCTGGCTGCAGTTGCCGTATCCAGGAGTGTCCGAATTCCCATTTTTTGTACATAATCACGGATCCTTACAATATCCCATGATAATGAATCCGGGCGCTGGTCTTCCGGACCCCAACCATTCTCGCGATAAATTCTGCCGTTTAATTGTGCAGCAGCGGCTAGTACAACCGCTTCCCCCATTACTTCCAGGGGTTCATGATGCATCACAAGATATGATTCTAATTGTTGTGCCATATTTACATGGTTACCGTATGCCCGTGTATAAGAAGAATCGCTTTGCGCACCAAAACCTATCCACCAAATAAACGATTTGATTACTTCTGCTTTATCTTTCCTGATATTTTGCTTCATATTCCTAAAAAAATCAGCGGAAATACCGGCAATCGGTCCATGCACCCCTTGAACGGCTATATTAAACCGCCGAGAGAGCTCCTGAAATCCCTGAGCCGTACCAAGCCTATGTGGATTTATTTCTATACCTAAATGAAGTTGATGGCTGGTATTAATTCTATGAAGTTCAGAAAATGCCATAAAATCAGGGACCATTCCTAAACTTAATCTTCCTGAGATTAGTCGACCTTCAAATTCAGCTAAAGACATACACTACTGTGTTACCTTGTACCCTGCTTTTTCAATGACGTGAATAATTTTAGTATCTATATCTTGAGTGTCCGGTACATCTACCGTGACTTCCTGTTTCTGATAACTACAGACTGCAGATAAACCGACGTCTTCCAATTCGCCCTCAATTAACATTGCACAACTGGAACAATGCATTCCGTCAATTTTGTAAGTTTTTTTTGCCATATTTCCCGCCTTCATGCGCAGTGTACTGCATTTTAGTCTTTACTGTAAATGCGGCAGGATGGGATACAATGCATGTATGAAAAAGAGCATTCAACCTTTAAGTTTTGTCGCCGATATGGGGCTTTCGTTTTTGCGTTCAGCAGGTTTACCTTTGGCAGCAAACGGTCATGAATGTGTACAGATAGGTAGAAACATCCGGATGAAATACAGAAAAAATTCAATGGATTCGGTGGTCATTGCCGAAAACATGATAATCCGACTTTACGACCGTTTTTTGCCTAACATAAATAAACAAGACTGGATAATTGACATCGGGGGGCATATCGGAACTACAACTGTGCATTTAGCCAAACGATTCCCCGAGACAAACATACTGACTATTGAACCCTATCCTGATTCATACGCCCTACTCGAGCAGAACCTCTTACTCAATGACATTACATCCCCTCCGGTATTTATTTCAAATGTCGCCGTAGCAAACGATAAAAACGGACGAATACTTCATATAGATAAAAATAATACCGGCGGTAATAGCATGATACGAACGAGTGACGCTCTACATCAGATAAGCGTACCGAGTATGCCACTTTCGGATTTATTTACGCGTTACAACATACGGCAGGCAAAATTTGTTAAAATCGATTGTGAAGGAGCGGAGTATGAAATACTACTATCTCTCCCGAATACACTGTTACAACGCATTCATTGCATCATTATTGAATACACTTTGGGAGGCCCAATATCCGAGATAGTACATAAACTAAAATTAAACGGATTTACGACAAAAATTACTTCAGGTTTTACTGATCCGTTACTAAAACATATAACGTCTATTCCGCTTTGCTATGCTTATAGGTAGGATTTAATCGGCATAAAGCTGAGTAAACATTTTTCCGTATACACCTGCATCAATAACACCAATACCGATTCTTCGATATCGTCTATCTAGTATGTTTACCCGATGCCCGTCACTTTTCATAAGACCATCATGAGCAGTCGTTACATCTGGTGCATACGCAAGATTTTCACCGGCATGAACAAACACAACGCCACCATGAGCTAAACGGTCCGACGCGTCTTCACCGTCGGGACTAACATGGGAAAAAAAACGTCTGGTAAACATATCGCGGCTATAATCCCGCGCAACATTTACCATTTTTGTATCTATAAAAAGCGGAGATAAACCTATTTTCGCCCGTTCCTGGTTTACTAAATCCCGCATCATTTTTTCTGATTCCTCATCTACCCGTAAACTTTCAGGACTGGGACTCACATCTAAAGCAATGTTTTCGCGTGATTCCGGAGGTACCGTCAAAAATTTTTTTGCCTGACTTACCGCTTCCTCAACTGAAGTATTAATCGGTGGTGCATACTGTTGTGTAAGCCGGATCAAATTTTTTGCCAGTATTGATCCCTGAATATCGTTCTTTACGGTTCCGCGGATAGGAACGGCAAGAAGTACTAGGAGAAAAAATGTCAATAATACTAACCCATTAACCACCGATACCAAAGCGCCAAGCCATTGATTTATGGGATGCTTTATTATTTTCTTGGATATTCTTGAAGCGAGAAGGCTCAATGCTTCTGATAAAACCATCTGTGCGACGAAAGCTACACAGACATACGCTATCACAGTAGTCCAAATTTGAGGAATTCCAAATTTTTCCGTCAAAAACTTTGAAACCGGAATGTGCAAACTAACTGCCAGCCAAAGCGATAAAAGAAAAGAAAAAAAACTCGTACCTAAGTAGACAAACCCCTGACGCCATCCTTCATACAAAAAATACATTACTACTACTACAATTACAGCATCTAACCAATTTACTACCATATTTCTATTATAGATGATGCGATCGGCAAATAGCTGAGGAAATCCCTCAGCTCTGCTTAAAGGGTAGATTCGGCAAAACGTTCACTTTGAATCCGTAGTGCTTCCAAAACATTATCTTTTTCAGAAGACTCCAATAACCGCGGCTGTCCATATTCAAAAATTTTTATGGGATCGAATGTCACATCTACTAACTCCTTTCCGGAGAAAACGTACGTTCCTACTACGCCGATACGGGTTTCTTCAGACCACATCTGATCAAAAATAAAATTCCCGTGAGAGTACATAATAACCCGATTTTTATACACTTCCACCGGTTGTATCCAATGCGGATGATTCCCGATCACTACGTCTGCTCCATCGTCAATAGTCTTATGCGCGATCTTTCTTTGCCGCGAAGATGGTTGATGTGTATATTCCACTCCCCAATGGTAGGAAACGACTATAACATCTACACGGGTACGAAGAGCAGATAAATCCTGCCGAACCTGATCTTCATCATAAACTGATACCAGATTTTGACCTGTAACAATATCATTGTATCCCAGAAAACCAAACCGTACGCCATTTACTGTGAGAATATATGGTTTACCGATACCGGATATACCCAAATTATGTTGTTGTAATGCAGTTATTGTTTGTTCAACTCCGCCGGACCCAAAATTTTCGGTATGATTATTCGCAATATTCACTACGTCTATACCAGCGAAATTCAACCCTTCAGTATGTTGGAGAGCACCGCAGAATATCATACCCTCATCCGTTAGCGGACAAGGTTCAAGCAAAGGGGTTTCCAAATTAATGAGTGTTATATCGGCTGATCTTAAATACTCTGCAGTTGGCTGAAATGCCCATGTATAGTCACCCTTTTTTTTTGTCTGAGTGTTTACGGACCGCGCCGGCATTATATCTCCCGTAGCCCGCAGATAAACAACATCTTCCGTATTGATCACATCAGTTTTACCGTCAAAAATACCGGACAGTTGTAAAGACACCACATCTTTTTTACTTACCGTCTGTGTTGTTTTTAATTCCGGCGCTTCAATAAGTATATCCGCGTCCGTAACTTCCTGACGAAATGATACCGGAGACACCATAATTAAACTTACTATACCCGCAGATATTATCATTCCTAAAATAAATAGTTTTTTCATACCGCTAATGGAAACGATTGGAGTGACGAATACAATGCTCCATGCTGAGATAACCTGGATTTATACAAAATAACCGTATCAACCTGAATGTCAATTAATGAAACATCTCTTTGAATAATTGCTGTTGAATGCGCAATAGTCCCAAGTGTAATATGCGGTATCTGAAGATGATCCCACTCTTTCATCGGCAGAACAGCAGCGATATTCACCCTTAATTGCTGCACAAGCGAGTCAAAAGAATCACTCTGGGCTGCACGAATCCAAATCACAGTTTTTTTTGCGTGTTTACTACCTTCCAATCGGCTAAAATGAAGTGTAAAGCGCTTAGTATGAACAATAGTCTGTAGCGCTGCCAATTTTACCGCTTCAACAGACTGATCCTGTATCTCTCCCAAAAACACCAGCGTGCAATGCAAATTGTCAGCCGGCTTTACATGCATGTCATGCTGCCGCTGCAGTATCTGTTGTAACAGAATCACCTGAGAAAGACTTTCCGCTGGCAGGGGAATCGCCAAAAACGAACGTATCATACCGATATACCTAAAAATATATACGCTTACTTATTGGGGAGTATATACGAATTAAAGATTTGCTGCACAATAACTTCTTTTTGTGCCTGACTGATATTCCCGGGTATTTCAAAAGTTATGTGTCTCTCTGATTTACCGGTATTAAACGTAAATTCATTAAAAAATCCGTGTTCAATTTTCATTCCGGTATTCTCTTTAAAACCAATGTAGCCATGCTCTATAGGTACATTTAGTGACATATCATCCGGATCGTCTATACCGGTAAATATAGGTGTACCAGCAGTTCTTATAGCTGAAAATAAAGATTTAAACGATTCTCTCTCCGGCTCTATCGCCATATCATAGAGATAAAATGCCTGCTGATCAGGATCTTCATGAAATGAATAGACGGTTCTAAACGCATATGGTTGCAGAAACTGCATTAATGCGCTTGCCTCCTCATCCTCAGTTTCGTGATAATAAGACCGATTGATATCGCGTCCGTGCTGATTAACCCGACGCTTAAGCTGCACTGCGGAAGGGCACGCATACGGAACATAAAGAAACGGCGGCAAAACGGTGAAATAGCGTTCCAGACAGTCGCTGATTGCTGAAATACACTCAGTTTCATCCCCATGAAAACCTGCAATAAAGAGGAGAGATGGATTTCTAGGAAATTCAGGAAAAAATTGCAGACTGACACTCTTACCAGTATAGGTTGAGAACTCCATACGGATATTATATGTCATTCTGCCCGTTCTGGAAACCTATTTACTATATTAACGGCTGATTAAATTCATAACCCGATCAATGTTTTTCCGATCAGGTCCAGTATTATCAAATCCTGGAGTTTCCAAAATAAGTGGCACTTCACTGAGAAGTTGATTGTTTAATACATGCGTAAAACCAATTTCCCCAATTGCCCCCTCACCAATGTTTTCATGTCGATCCTTTTTGCTTCCGCACGGTACTTTTGAATCATTCAGATGTATTGCAATAACCGAAGACCAACCAATAGTAGCTTCCACCTGTGAAATAAAGGCATCACTACCGTTTGCTGAAGATAAATCATATCCATATGCAAACGCATGTGCCGTATCTATACAGAAACGCAATCTTGACTCAGCAATATCAGACTGTATCTCGGAAAGCACTTCTAACTTTCCTGCCACTGATGAACCTGAACCTGCACTGTTTTCTACTGCAAGTATAGTACCCTGAGGAGTAGCTGCGAATATGCGTTTAAATGCATGCACTATATCAACACGTTTCTTTCCGCTCCATCCTAGCGGATGAGTACCTAAATGAAAAATAACTCCCCCGCCGCCAATATCCCTACAGAAATGAAGATCGGCTATGAGTGATTGTACCGATTTTTCCACCAAATCAGTGTTATCTGAGGCTAAATTAATGAGATAAGTTCCGTGAATAAATACCGGCAATAGGTTATTGATTCGGGATTTTTCACCAAATTGGTATAACATGTCCGGAGTATGTTTTGACATTTGCCATTGCTGGGGTGGACTGGAAAAAATCTGTAAACAGTTGGCGCCTATTTCCTGAGCACGAATCAGTGCAACATCCAATCCTCCTGCAGTGGAAACATGAGCACCAACTCTACGCATAATGTTACTCTGTCAACCGTAAGGTGGGTTGATCCGGTTCTGCATCTTCTGCCTCTAATTCTAACCCCCGCACTTGAGGCAATGATGAACCAATAACACCCTGCATACTGCCGTATATCCTGGCTGTACTGGAGAACAATCTTTGTATTTGAGCCTCGCGGACTTTCCAGCTTTTCTCAAATGCTACCCGTTCCCTGGCGATTTGTTCATGCATATCCTTATATACCTCTACTAAAGCCTCTACTTGCTGTCTAAATTCATGACCCGTGACATAACCATAGAGGATATCCGCTTTCTCTCCTTGATGAGCAAGCACCGCTTTCTGATATGCTACATCAAGTAAATTTTTCCGTAACAACATTCCCAGTGACAAAGCCAAAGGAAAAGTAGTAATCCAAACTCCGTCTTTTAATCCTATGTCACTGGTAAACTCCTTCGGTAACACTGATGTAACTATGACGGGAATATGTGCCTTTGTCGCACGTAAGTCATCTTTCAATTTAATAAGCCATTCGTCCGTCCATGCCTTTGTTCGTTTTGACTCCCATAGAATTACGCCACAAACAACGCCCCGGGGACTACGGACAACTTGCTGAATATCCGCACCCTTAACTCCTTTACCTACAGGCTCAATGCTATCTTGAGAGAACGACTCTCTGAGTTGTTTTTCCAAATCCAGCTCCATCACTTCTCCTTGAGATTGCTGAGACCCGAGCTGAGCTTTCCGATTTGCTTCTTCTACTGACTGTTTCAAATTTTGAATAATTCTATCTTTATCCAGATCTTTAAGTCGATGTTCCTCCGCCATTCGGCGGGAGGTTTCATCTTCAATTCTTTTTTTTTCTTCATCCAATCGACGCGCGACGGATATTTCTAACTCTTTTTTGGCATCTTCCAGCTTACGTTTTTCTTCCCGCATCTGTAATTCCTGTTCACGGAGTTCATCTACTTTTTTTTGCCTTTCGGCCAATTGCTTCTGAAGATCAGCAAACTCCAATTTATTCTTTTCTTCAATATCTTTTTTCGTCGTTAGAATAGTCTCTTTTCGTACCTGCTCAAGTTCATGTTGATGTTGCTCTAGCACAGTTTTTTCAACCTGAGAGGCCAGTGCTTGGGTTACTTCGATAATTTCACCGCATTTTGGACAATGAATTGTGTTAGACATACCGGATTATTCTATCATGTTCTCCAAATAGCGAATGAAGTAGAAACGTACGGGTACAGCACTGGTTCCGAAACCAATAGGTTACGGCAACTCACGGAGATACTATTTTATGTTGTGATGAATACTAACTTTACCATTCCTTATTTAGGAATTTCATCACTCCAAATACGGCAAGCGCGTGTGCGACCAAACCGACACCCCAACCAATAATTATCCAGAATAATAAACTCAAATCCTGACTGTTACTATAAAAATAGATGAATAGCGAAACGTTTATTAAAATATATAGGATACCGTGAACAATAAACGAATTAAGTTCATCACGGTTAACCCCCAGCAAAGACTTGGAAGTTTTTGCTCCTTGTAATGACCGGGCAGGTTTCTTTTTCATAATTTCCTCCTTTATCAATACGTCGACTATAATCCAGTATATCAAATCATCAGATAACTCTATACACGCAGTCTGTAAAGACTGGTATGCTGGTTTCTTCATGCGCTATAATAGCCATACTATGAATACACTAATTTTGTTCGCCACCAACTCAGGGGCAACGGATATCGTTAGCCAATTAATAGCAGATACGCTCACTCAGAACGGACAAACCGTTACCAGAAAGATGGTGCACGAAACTTCTCCTGATGATCTGGGGAACTTCGATGCAATTGTGCTTGGTTCACCAAGTTGGGATTTTGATGGAAAAGAGGGACAACCTCACGAAGACTATTTTCCATTTATGGAAAAACTAGCGGATAAAACATTCGAGAACAAACCCTTTGCCGTATTTGGACTCGGTGATTCCTCATACACACATTTTTGTGGGGCTGTAGAACATCTTGAAGCTTTAGTAGCAAAACTCAAAGGCAAAAAAATCATTGACTCATTAAAAATTGACGGATTTTATTACAAACAGGATATACACACCCAATCAACCAAGACCTGGGCTGAAAACCTGGCGAAAGCTTTAACGGGTTAAATCCAATTCCATTACACATGCTGACTCACGTAGCACCGACTGAACTGGAGCACGTATGGGCTATTGCTATCCGACATGAACCATTCGTAACTCCATTTTCAAGCTATGACTGGTATACCACCTGGTCTACCTGTCTTGCTCAAGACTTCACGTTTACTCCTTTGCGATATAAAGATGCACTCTTCCCGCTCATGCAAAAAGGTTCGTATCTAACCTTCGGAGGTGATGAAAACGTAACCGACTATATGGATGCAATTGGTTCAACTGAACATAAAATCGAAGGATGGCAGGCCATAATAGAGTACGCTCAGAATAAGCATATACAATCTCTGGTATTAAATAATGTCCCTGCAACATCAGCAACGACCTCATTCTTCCGGCAATTACCTGCAGGTAAAGGACTAACGGTACATATTGTTGAAGAAGATTCCACCCCGTGGATGCAGCTACCTACAGATTGGGAGTCATATGTAAACAGTCTCGAACGCAAAGATCGTCACGAACTGCGCAGAAAATTAAGAAAATTTGAGCGCGAACATCCCGAAGTTAATTTTTCACTAAGCGAAAATCCGAACCGCGATATTACTCTACTTTTATCGCTCATGAAAAACGACCCGGGTAAACAACACTTTCTTACCGATAACATGGAGCGTTTTTTTCGGAGAATTCCGCAGTATATGAAAAATTCTACTAGAATTCTCTGCCTGTCATCCGGAACGGATATAGTTGCCGCGGTATTGTATTTTTTGGAAAATAAAACACTTTTCCTTTACAACTCAGGGTTTAATGAAACCGTCTATTCAGGAGCTGGATTTTATATAAAGGCATTAAGCGTAAAGCACGCTATAGAGACATCCTGTACTACTTACAATTTCCTGCAGGGTAAGGAACGGTACAAATACGAATTAGGAGCTAAAGATTCCCCTGTGATCCGCATACAGGTTACATTTATACGTTAACGATCGTAGTAATTTACGATGTATGCCGACATTGTAGCCAAAGTCGCAATCACACCGGAGCCCTGTTCACAGGTAAACGGAAGTGCATATGCATAGGATCTGTCGGGTGGAGCTGGCTGCACTCCTGTTGAACTGCATTTTTTTTGTTCCAGTTTTGTACGGTAATAATCCAGTAAAATCTTGTCTTCTAAGCTCGATATATAATATACCGATTGTCGCGAAGGAACATATCCGCAGAGCCATGATTCACCGGGTGGTGTAGGAAACAATTCGGGAAGTTTACCCGCTTCGTTTAATTTAAATTCGCTCGCGAACTCTCCGTCGGCGAATGCAGAACAAGCAGTTGGCGCTTTTCCGGGTGTACCGGTAAGTTGCGCGAATGGCGATGGTGTAGGTGTGCCGGTGCTCGTTGGAGGGTTAACGACTGTAAACCTACCCGTTCTAAAACCGTACACACCGATAAGGATACCTATACTAAAGACAATAATGCCTAAAGCAGCAGCTATTATTTTCATACGTCTCTAGCTAGTATGCCACAGGGAACTTAGCAGAACAACCGGACTACTCCCCGTCTAAGCTTCGCCACAAAACCCGACAGGCATATGTCCGATATGGTTGCCATCTACTGCTTAAGTGCAGCATTTGACGAGATGTGGGAGTAGTTTTTAGCTTGTACATACGCTGTATTGCCCGCTGTAAACCAACATCACCAAATGAAAAAATATCCTCCCTGCCTAATGAAAACATTAAAAACATTTCGCTCGTCCATTTCCCTATACCTTTAATAGCCGTAAGAGCAGCAATTACGTCTTGATCCGGTTTTACACGTAATTGTTCCAAATCAAGTCCCTGACGAAGGACCGCTGCAGCAATATTCTTTACATACGCTGCTTTCGACCAAGATGTCCCAATGGCACGAAGCGAATCAGCGGTAAATGTGTCCAATATTTCCGGTGTAACCTGTTGGTATGGAAACAAAGAGATAAATCTGTTCCAAATAGTGGTTGCTGCCTTATCTGACAATTGTTGACGGACAATACTTTCACACAAATCAGAAAATAACGTTTCGGAAGCAGTCACAGTAATATGTTCAGGATTTACTATTGCAGCGTAGAGAATAGGATCTGCGGTTTTGAAGTGCTGCAGAATCGCGTTATTCATATCACCTGCGTATAATCAGAATGAAGATAGACTCAAATACACCGATTACCACTTAAAGTGGGCGAAGGCACGATTGGCTTCAGCCATACGGTGGACCGTATCACGTTTTTTAACTGCCTCGCCTTGTCCCTTGGCAGCATCAAGCAGCTCAGCTGCTAATTTTTCCGCATACGTATGAAATTCTTTGTTTGGTTTTTTCTGAGAAAATCCCACAATCCAGCGGATTGCCAATGCCACACGCCGATCACCACGGACTTCCATGGGAACTTGATATGAGGCTCCCCCCACCCGACGGGCTTTAACTTCCACTTTTGGTCCTACAGTAGCAATTGCGGTCTCAAAAATTTTAATTGGATCCTCGTTCTTTTCCTTAATTAAATCCAGAGCTTTGTATACTTGTCCCTGAGCTACTGTTTTTTTCCCATCACGCATAACACGGTTAATTAACCGGGCCAACAAACGATTCCCGTAAATGGGATCCGGAATAAGTAATTTTTTTGAAATTCTTCCTGCTCTTGGCATATCTCTCCTCTTCTAATTAGTTGGCAGCTGCTGTTTTTGGACCAGTGGCACCTGCTTTGGCACCATATCGGCTTCTACCTTGTTTTCTATTCGTTACACCTGTCATATCGTATTTACCTCTGACAATGTGATACTTCACACCTGGTAAATCGGGAACTCGACCGCCCCGGACAAGCACAATTGCGTGTTCAGTCAGTTCATGACCAATTCCCGGTATATAGGCAGTCACTTCCTGCTTATTGGATAACCGAACCCTAGCCACTTTCCGCAATGCGGAATTTGGCTTTTTCGGGGTCATGGTTTTTACCAGCGTCACAACACCCCGCTTAAATGGTGCGTTAAGTTGAGAGGTAATGCGATCTTTAGCATTAAAGAACTTCCGCAAAGCGGTTGCTTTAATCTTTTTCTTTTTTGTTACCCGACCTCGTCGGACTAATTGATTTATCGTTGGCATTATTATTTTGCTACTGCAACAGTCGTAGCATTCTCCTTAATTTATACTGTCGGTACAATGCGGGCCCGATCCGGAGATACCGGAATCAGTCGTCCGATTATAACGTTTTCTTTCAATCCTAGCAACTTGTCTTCTTTACCGGCCAATGCTGCGTCGGTTAACACATTCGTGGTTTCCTGGAATGATGCCGCGGACAGCCATGACTCGGTAAATAATGACGCTCTGGTAATACCCAGAATTATCACCTGTGCTGTCGCCGGTTCTCCACCTTCAGCTAACACTCTTCCGTTCTCTTGCTGGAATCTTACCTTATCTACGAGTTCACCTGGCAAAAGAATGGTGTCACCGGAAGTATCAACCCGAACTTTTTCACTCATTTTTCGGATAATAACTTCAAAATGCTTGTCATTGATGGTAATTCCTTGTGATTCATATACGCGCTGAATTTCGGTTACCAAATATTTTTGGGCTCCACGAAGTCCACGGATTTGTAATACTTCTTTCAAATCCAGATTTCCGCTGGCAAGTTGATCACCTGCCGCAACCAAATCTCCGTCTTTAACCCGGAGCTCTGATGTTAACGGAATCGTATATTCTTTTTCTTCCACCGGCTTGATGTCCGTATTCCGAACCCGAACTTTGTATCCCTGTTCAGTTTCCGTTACTTCTAACTTACCAGCAATTTCCGAAATAGGTGAAAGAACACGAGGGGTACGAGCTTCAAATAACTCTTCTACCCGCGGAAGTCCTTGCGTAACGTCTAGTCCGACGATACCTCCGGCATGACGGACACGCATGGTTAGCTGCGTACCGGGTTCACCGATAGACTGAGCTGCTACAACTCCTGCCGGAGTTCCGCTTTCTACAATCTGTCCGGTCGAGAAATCCCGACCATAGCATTTGGCACATAGTCCGACCGGAGCCATACAGGCGATAGGTGAACGGATTATAACCGTCTGCACGTCATGACTATCAATAGACTTCATGTTCTCTTCCGTTATTTCTTCACCAGCTGCGACCAACACTTTGTTCGTGTCGGGAGCTATCACATCTTGTGCTGCAAACCGGCCCATTAACCGACTGGCAAACGATGCCTGTCTGTCTTCTGAACGATTTACATCCCAACCTTCAGTGCTACCACAATCGTCTATACGGATAATGGCATCATGAGACACGTCTACTAAACGACGAGTCAGATATCCTGCGTCAGCCGTCTTAAGTGCTGAATCGGTAAGACCTTTACGTGAACCACGAGTGCTGGTTACGTATTCAAATATGGAAAGTCCTTCACGATAATTACTCTTTGTTGGCAATTCCACAATTTTTCCGAGCGGATCAACAACCAACCCCTTAATAGCACATAATTGCTTTAATTGATCTTTTGATGCACGTGCACCACCTGAGTCGATAATCATTTTTACAGGATTGTTTGCTTTCATCTGCTGCCAAGTTAAATCGGCCAGTCGTTCTGTAATTTCAATCCAGACTTCATTTGACAGCCGTTTCTTTTCTTCCAGGGTAATGAATCCCTGTTGATAATTTTGATCGACTTCCTTCACTTTCTTCTCTGATTCGGCAATTAATGTTCCTTTGTCGGCTACCATTTCATTGTCAAACACCGAAACTGAAAGACCGCCACAGTAACTTGCTCCCCAAAATCCGATATTCTTAATAGCGTCGATTAGCACTACCACATCTTCTTTCGGATACAAGGTTAACGCTTTGGTAATAATAGACTTAACCGTTGCCGCCTTTACCGGTGTATTCATATAGCGGAGGTGCTCCGGCAAAATTTCATTAAACATGACTTTGCCGACAGTCGTTGTCAATAATTCTCCTAAAATACGGACTCGGATAGGCTCACGCAATTTAACAACATTATTCTGATAGGCAGAAATTGCGTCTGCTTCATCAGCAAAATGCTTTAATTCATTGTCTGTTTTACCTTCAAGGGTAATATCCACTGAAGTGATGTAGTAACAGCCTAAAACCATTTCCTTATTAGGAACGGTGATGGGTGAACCATCTGCCGGTTTTAACAAGTTATGTGTCGGCAACATCAGATGAATAGCTTCGTGTTGGCTTTCTTTGGACAAAGGTATGTGAACGGCCATCTGATCTCCGTCAAAGTCAGCATTGTATCCGGCACAAACACACGGATGAATCTTAATAGCTGCACCTTCAATTAGGATAGGATAGAACGCTTGAATACCCAATTTATGCAATGTGGGAGCTCGATTTAACAATACTGGATGATTTTTGGTAATTTCTTCCAAAATATCGAATACTTCCGGCGTACGTCGTTCGAGTACATTTTTAGCATTCTTTACGTTCGGAGCAATTCCACGAACAATAAGCTCTCTAAGTACGAATGGTTTAAACATTTCCAACGCCATCTCTTTTGGTAATCCACATTGTGTCAAGTTCAATTCCGGCCCTACAACGATGACTGAACGACCTGAGTAATCGACTCGTTTTCCCAGCAAATTCTGCCGGAATCGTCCCTGTTTACCGCGCAGCATATCGGACAATGAACGCAATGGAGCTATAACTGTACGGGAGGATGGTCGTTGTGTCGCATCAATAAGACTATCTACCGCCTCTTGCAACATTCGCTTTTCATTCCGGAGAATAATTTCCGGTGCTCCTAAATCCATAAGATGCTTTAACCGGTTGTTTCGGTTGATAACCCGGCGATATAAATCATTTAAATCGCTGGTAGCAAACCGGCCACCGGTAAGCTGTACCATAGGACGCAAGTCAGGAGGGATAACCGGAAGATATTTCAGAATAGTCCAAATGGAATCGAGTTTAGCTTTTCGCATTCCATCAACGACTCTTAATCGCTTTGTGGCTTTAATATGTCGTTGACCGGTTGTTTTTGAAATTTCATCTCTTAGTTCAGCGGCTACCTTATCAAGGTTTATATCCTTGATTACTTCCATAACAGCTTCCGCACCCATACCAACGGAAAAACATCCAGCGGCATCATATTCGAATAAGCGCAGAAATTCATCTTCGGTTAATGTAGTTAGTGTACGGATACTTTTAACAGTATTTGTTAACCAATCAACAATTTCTTTAATTTTCTCACGTTCTTCCGACAATTGAGACTCAAGTTGAATCAATTCTTGCCGTTCTTTTAAAGTCAGCTCGCTTAACACCATGTCAGCAGCTTCCTTACCGTTAACCCGTTTTTTTAACTCATCTTTTTCCTGACCGAATTGATCTTCTTTCCGCTTTTTGTCTTCTTTAAATCGTTTCTCTACTTCGGCGATTCGCTCTTCTCCGGTTTCGGCTAACTTCTGTAATACCTCTGCCTTTTTATCTTCGTCTACATGAGTAACCAAGTATTGGGCAAAATAAATTACACCTTCGAGTGCCCGGGGACTCATATCCAACAATAATGAAAGTTTAGATGGAGCTCCCTTAAAGAACCACACATGAGCAACAGGTGCTGCAAGAGTAATGTGACCCATCCGTTCACGACGCACTTTACTTTGCGTTACTTCTACGCCACATTTATCACAAATAATTCCTCGGTAACGGATCCGTTTATATTTACCACAGTAACATTCCCAATCTTTTGTCGGTCCGAATATTCTTTCATCAAATAAACCATCTTTTTCCGGCTTGAGCGTTCGATAATTAATAGTTTCCGGCTTGGTTACTTCACCATACGACCAGGATTTAATTTCATCTGGCGAAGCCAATGTAATTTTCAATCCAGAAAAATCTACTATGTTCGCAAAATTACCTTTTTTATCCATGGTTATGGTTCTGTCATTCGGTTGCATGTGGTTCTCCTGTCGTTGCCTCAACGCCTGTACTGGTTGCTGCATCAGCAACAATTTCCTCTCCACTGGCTTTTGCTATTTCTGCTGCTTCTTTTTGCACCGCTTCCTCCTGCGCCGCTGCGTCAGCTGTCGGAACTACGGGTAAAGCTGAACTTGTCACGGCTCCTGTCGGTACAACGTTTAATCCGAGCGCTTGCAGTTCTTTCACCAATACCTTGAATGATTCAGGTACCGTTGATTCAGGAATATCTATACCTTTAACAATTGCTTCGAATGCCTTTGCCCTACCGACTACGTCATCGGACTTAATCGTTAACATTTCCTGCAGAATATGAGCAGCCCGATGTGATTCAAGTGCCCATACTTCCATTTCTCCCAACCTTTGTCCACCCATTTGTGCTTTACCACCCAATGGTTGTTGTGTAACGAGTGAGTACGGACCTGTCGAACGGGCATGCGTCTTGTCTTCAACCATGTGAATCAGCTTCATTATATATCCGACGCCGACTACCACAGGCTCAGAAAATGCTTCTCCGGTACGTCCATCGTAAAGGGTACTTTTACCATTTACCGGTAAGTTTGCATCCCGCAA
The DNA here is from genome assembly GCA_964629685.1 of uncultured Gammaproteobacteria bacterium. GTDB lineage: Bacteria > Patescibacteriota > Microgenomatia > UBA10105 > UBA927 > CAZVTT01. The sequence continues at coordinate 401,962 of CAZVTT010000001.1, read as the reverse complement.
CATATCTACCATCCGTTTTTCGGATACATGTTCAAATACCGGAAGTGCAACTTTTGTATTCATTTTCATTGCCGCCAAACCCAAATGAGATTCAAGTAATTGTCCCAAATTCATACGGGATAGTACTGACAATGGCGAAATAATAATATCGACAGCGGTTCCGTCTTCCGAGTATGGCATATCTGCCTGCGGAACAATTTTGGAAATAACCCCTTTATTTCCGTGACGTCCGGCTAATTTATCTCCCACCACTACTTTACGGATTTGGGCGACCTTCACAATAATCTTTCGATTGGTTCCTGGTTCAAGCTCATCACCCTTCTCTTTGTCGAGAATTTTTACGTCAATAACGGTACCTCTTTCACCATGTGGCATTCTGAGACTGGTGTCACGAACTTCCCGAGCTTTTTCTCCAAAAATTGCCCGTAACAACCGCTCTTCTGCAGTAAGTTCCGTTTCACCCTTAGGTGCAATTTTTCCGACCAGGATATCGTTAGGACTTACTTCTGCGCCGACAACAATAATACCGTCCTTGTCCAAATTGCGCAGAGCTTCTTCCCCTACATTCGGAATATCTCGCGTGGTTTCTTCCGGTCCAAGCTTGGTATCCACCACACTTGCTTCGTATTCTTCAATATTTACTGAAGTTAACAGATCCTGTTTTACTAAACGGTCAGATATTACAATTGCGTCTTCATATCCCAAACCGTCATAGCTCATATACGCAATAACCAAATTCGTACCCAAAGCCAGTTCACCATCTTCACAGGCCGGCCCATCAATTAACACTTGATCCTTCTTTACTTTTTCTCCAGTTCGAACTAAAACTTTTTGATTGTAACTGGTAGATTGGGCAGATCGTTTAAATTTTTCTACGGTGAACGTTTCCTTTTGGTTATTTTTATCCTCAATAATAACCATATTTCCGTCTGCATACGTAATAACCGTGTCTTCTTTCGCCCGAATGACCCTACCCATAGAAAATGCAATCGGCCCTTCCATACCTGTCCCTACAACCGGACTTTCCGGACGCAGAAGAGGAACTGCCTGACATTGCATGTGCGTACCCATCAGTGCCCGGTTGGCTTCATCGTGAGCCAGAAATGGAATCATAGAAGCCGGAGCGCCTACGACTTGACGTGGTACTATATCAATATATTCCGCAACATTTGCGTCTGCTTCCAAAAATTCCCCTTTATACCGAACAGGAATACGTTCGGGGGTTATATAGCCTTGATCGTCTACGCCAACCTCGGCATGAGTAACATAATGCGTCTGCTCATCGTCTGCAGAGAGGTACACCATTTCATCTGTAACGTGCATTTTTACCGTACCACCTTTTTCTATTTTTTCGACTTTCCTGTAGGGGGATTCCAGAAAGCCATATTCGTTAATTCTGGAATACATTGATAGATACGTAACCAAACCGATATTTGGTCCCTCCGGGCTTCTTACAGGACAGATACGTCCGTATTGCGAGGCGTTAATATCCCGGATAGAAAATGAAGCACGTTCACGGGAAATTCCGCCAATTCCCATTACCGTTAACCGTCGCAAATTATCTACTTCCGCCAAAGGATTAGTTTGATCAAGGATAGTCGACAATTGGCTGGTACGGAAGAAATCGTTTATCGCTGCAATAATAGGTCGGGCATTTACTAACTGCGCCGGAGTCAGATCAATGGCGGTGGGACCTGCTAAGCTCATTTTTTCTCGTACTGAGCGTTCCAACCGCAGTAACCCTACACGGAATGCATTTGTAGCCACCAATTCGCCTACCCGACGAACACGTCGATTGCCCAAATGATCAATATCATCCACATCACCCTGACCCTTACATACCTGAATCAGGAAACGGATACTTCCAACGATATCGTCTTTGGTTAATACCCAATTTTCTTTGGTATTCGGAACGTTAATGTTCAATTTTTTATTCATCTTGTAACGACCGACTCGCTCAAGACTATACCGTCGTACATCAAAGAACATAGTTCGCAACAATTCCTGCGCGTTCTCCAGTACTATCGGTTCACCGGGACGTAATTTCCGATAAAGCTCCAACGTTGCTTCCGTCTGACTTGTTGTCGGATCTTTAGCTAACGTAGCTTCCAGATATTTATGATCAGGATCAAGGTCAGCAAATAAACGGATTATTTCTTCATTCGTGGAATATCCTATGGCACGCAGGAACGTCGTTGCCACAAATTTTCTGCGACGGTCAATACGAACCATAAGTACGTCATTTCGGGTAACTATAAATTCTAACCAGCTCCCGTGCATTGGCCGGATTTCCGCACCATATAATGTTCGTCCGGTTGCGGTATCAACCTGACCGGTGAAATAAATACCCGGAGATCGAACCAATTGATTTACGACGCAACGTTCTATTCCGTTAATAATGAAAGTGCCGTTGGCAGTCATGGCGGGAATATCACCCAAAAATACCTCTTGGGTAACGTGCTGTCCGTTTTGTTTATTTACAAGAGTTGCGGTAACTTTCAGGGGGATATCAAACGTCAGGCCCTTTTCTAGTGCTACTGAAGGTGTCAGGCGGGCTTTACCAAAAAAATAATCACCAAATGATAATTGCCAATTTTTACCGGTAAAATCGGTAATGGGAGATACTTCGCTCAGTAATTCTTTAATTCCGTGTTCTAGAAACCATTGATATGATTCTCTTTGTACTAAAGTAAGATCAAATTGAGGTAAATCGGGATAATGTTTTCCCCAGTACTGTCGTGTTTGAATAACTCCATCTTTAGCCATTTTGTATGAGTCCTTTCGTGGTTTCCAATAAATACACGAAAAAAAGAAGCGAACAATGAACGTTCGCCTTTCTTAAATATTCAACTTTCTGAATTATACGTCATTTACAAAATATGTCAAGCAGGATTTGAACAGGAAACCTTTATAACAAAACCTACTCAATCTAATACTCTTTTCCATCAAACAACCGATCTCGGAAAAATATATATTTCCTGGCGAGATCAGCATCATCTGAAGCTTTCCCTCTAAATATATCTGCCTTAAGCACATAGTATCGGAAGTGTTCCGCAAAATTATCTGCTCTACTCTGAGTGGCGTAAGCACTTATGAAACCATTGGGTACTTCACCCGGCTTATATGTTTTGTCGCCAATATCGAAAAGCCGTGAATATTCATCCATAAGCTTGACCAGAGGTTCATGTGTTTCATCACCCACCCCTTCAATACCATGGAACGTAATAATATGAGCCATTTCACGGAGCACACTATCTTTTGATATCGGTTGCGTTTGGATAAATCCGGCTTTTACCTGATGAAGCACCCCTCCAGCATCACCCTTGATAACGGTATACGGCCTACCCGCAGCCGCGGAAACATAAATTGCTTTACCATTAAGTAACTCTAACTGACCCGCTGGGAGTTTCTGCAATGCAGCATAGACTTCCCATACTCCGGGAATAGTAATTATATCCACAACATCCTTCGTCTGATCCAGTCCAACATCGTACATTTCCTGTGGTGCTTTCTTTACTCCTATAAGCTCGATATTTTTTCCTTTAAACCAAGACGCTACAACTTCATTTTCCTGTGCCGAAAGTATATGCCTGGTAGCCTCATAGGCAACCACATCGTCATCGCGCACCTGTCTGCCTATGGGAATTGCCGAATCAAGTTTGGCAACCGTTGCTATAGTTCTTAACTGTTCGTTCTCTCCGAAGAAAATGGTATTAATCATCGGATTCAAAGCTGAATCCAACGCGCCAGTGGTAATAATACCGACAAAAAAAGCAGCGAAACTAATACATAAAATACCAACAATGAGCAGCTTCCTGGACATACTATCCTAATATAAAGACATCGGCTCCGTATTCATTTATACCCACATGTTCGGCTTTGCCTGCGAGAACTTGTTCTAACGGGCGACAAAACATACAACCTTCTGAACGGGGACATTTAAAATGTTCAAGCTTTCTGGCTAACTGAATTTTTTTAGCAACTTCCATAATGCGTTTATACGCATCCTCTTCGGTGGGTATAGCCAACGATACGGGTGAATTATCCCTCTCCAAATACCAATAACTTACCTTACTTACGGTTCTGGATTGACAATGGGTCACAAGTAAATAATAAATCGGAAGCTGGAGCGAATCGGGATCTTCATCAAATTTTCCGGTTTTAAAATCTATAATATGAACGCTATCTGATGATTCCAGATACTCCAACCAATCAATTTTACCGCAAAGAATTATATTATCTTCCTCCGAAAGCCAATAATACGGCAGTTCCTGACGAATCTTAATGGCTTTATTTGCCAGTGGACCAGGATTGGATACAATCCGGGAAATCATCCCCCGGCCTTTTTCTTTATATTCTTCTTCCTGTGTTACGTCCTTAAACCCCCCTAATTTCCCGCTTAATTTAGTCCATGTCCGTTCATATTTAACTACGAGGTTTTCCTGCCAACGCTCTTCCACCGGCAACTTAGATAGGGATTCGATTACCTCGTGAACTGCTTGCCCTAATGCCAGTGCTGGCTGCATTACCGTCATTTTTCGATTATTCTTAGGATCCCGGTATATATTTTTTAAATAGTACGAACGGGGACAACGGAGATAATCGCTCATAGAAGAGTGTGACACCCAGACTGCTGTGTATTTATCCTTAGCCATAGATAGTCATGCAACTTACTATTTTTGGAACCAACGGAACAAGAGTCCTGCTAACGCTGCGCCACTGAATGGTCCTAAGATATACAACAATATATTGGCCATCGATAAGCCACCACTTACCATAATGGGGCCAACACCAACAGCAGGGTTATACACACCACCGGAAACGGCACCACCGGCAAATGCTAACGCCAGTACTGTTCCACCGATAGCAAATCCATAAAATTGATTATTTTTATTCTTTTCTGCAACCGATACGTGCAAGACAACTAAGGAAAGCAGAAAAGTTCCCAACAATTCAACAATGAACGCAATAGGGAATAACATACCGGCGCCGGGTGAAGGTGCAAAACGCATATCGTTTACCGTATTTGCCGTTAATGCTGCAGCAGTTCCGCCCAAAAGCTGAAATATGCCATATATGACCGCTTTTCGCGCAGACAGCTTTCCTTGAAGCCAAATGGCAAGTGTTACTGCCGGATTGTAGTGTGCACCTGAAACATATCCTCCCATATATACTAGAGCCATTAGTACAAATCCGATGGCTAAAGGATTTCCTGATAAAGCAATTACCAATACCAGAAAAAAAGTACCGATAAATTCCATGACAAATTGTTTCATACAGCGCTCCTTTTTACTGTAAATATTTTGCAATATTTGCAAGATGATCTTCGTACGTCACAGCGTAGTGTACTCCCCCTGAAGGATCGTGAAGATAGTACCAATTTTCCGACTGTTTTGGATAAATTACTGCTCTTATAGACGAAATACCGGGATTAGCTATCGGCCCCGGGGGCAAACCCGTATGCTTATACGTATTATATGGAGAATCCAACTCTTTATCCGCGTTGGTTACAATTTTTTTCCACCAAGTTTTGTCGTTCGGTTGATATCCGCTGATATACTGTAACGTCGCGTCTGTTTGCAACGGCCAGTCTGCTTCTAACCGTTTAAGTAATATTCCGGCAATCACCGGCCTATCTTCCTCTGTTCTTCCTTCTCGTTCGACAATGGATGCCAACGTAACCACTTGGTCGAGCGATAATCCGGAAGCTTGCGCATCATTGCGCATTGTCGCAGTAACTTTGGTATCAAAATTATCCTTAAATAGCTGTACTATTGCTCCAGCAGTAGCATTCTTCGGAATTAAGTACGTATCAGGAAACATATAGCCTTCCTGCGCCACTTTCAAGAATTCCCCCTCCGGAATGTCTAACTCCTTGGCTAACTTCGTAGCTACTTCGTCAATCCTCCAACCTTCGAGCGTCGTGACCCAAACATCAACAATTCCATGAGTTAGTTCTTCAGCCACCATTCGTGCGTTCATACTTCTGTTTAAACGAAAATCTCCTGCTTGTAATGCATTATCAATTCCCATCATCTTTACTAAAATGAAAAACGCTGTGGAACTACGGATAAAATTTTCTTTCGTAAGTCGTGCCGAAACTGATCTCACGCTCTCACCACTGCTGATAGCAAATATCTCCGGAGTGGTATTGTTCGAATCTACTGGCGCAATGCTGTCATTCCACCAAACCCAACTTCCGACTCCCAAAAGAAGTAGTACGACAATAAAAATCGCAGCTCTTACTCCCCATGTTGTACGAGGTTTATTCGGCATATCTATTTAACAATATAAACCGCCATATTTTTCACTGTTTCCGCTGCTTCCTTAAGACGCCATTTATCTCCCGAATAAAGCGTACATAGTATATCACCTTTATCAACTACATCTTCCAATTTTCGGTTGAGATACATTCCGGCACTTTGGTCCATAGGACAACCCAAAATGCGACATAAGACACTGATATGTTTATTATTTATTGAAGTAATACGACCGCCATTGTGTGTTTTTACTTCAAATACATGTTTTCCCGGATGCAGATCCGCGCTGGTTTTGTCGGTATCGCCCCCCTGTATCTTAATAATTTCATGCATTTTTTCCAGAGCTTTTCCTGATGTTAACATATCTATCGCAACATCTTCTCCTGCTACACCCTTGACACCGGGAATATCCTGGTAACAAAGTTCTATCAGTTTCCCTGCCAGTCTTAGCGCCTTTGTTTCTAACTCCAAAGGACGATCCTTATGTTGTTCTAATACTTGAAGCACATCCCGAGCCTCCAAGACCGGACCGATACCATTCCCGGCATTTTGACGCATTTCGTTAATATCGGGAACAACTTTCACTCCGAATCGTTCAGAAAGGTATGAAAACTTTCTGGCTATCGTTTCCGCGTCCTTGAAGTGTTGTATTTTTAACGTCGGACCCACCGGAATATCAAAAACGACATGTGTAGCTCCGGAGGCTATTTTTTTAGCCATAATTGAGACGATTACTTTATCAAACGATTCGAAGGCCAACGGTTGCTCAACCTCTATAATAATATCATCCGCAGGTGCGAGTCCTAACGGACCACCCCAAACAATACAGCCGCCTACTTTTGATACAAAATTTTCTATCTGTTTTAACGAAAACGTAACGGGGGCTAGCACTTCCATCGTGTCAGCGGTTCCTGAGGGTGAAGTAATTGCCCGGGAAGAATTTTTAGGAATTTGTAAACCTGCAGCAGCAACTATAGGAACCAGAATCATTGTAGTACGGGTTCCGGCAATTCCGCCTGTAGAGTGTTTATCGGCTACCACTCCTGAAAAATGCAATCTTGGTCCGGTTTCAACCATAGCTTTCGTAAGATAATATAACTCTTCATCGGAAAATCCCTCACGAAAACCCGCTGCCGCAAAATAGGTAGTTAATACCGGTCCTAACCGTTTATTTGCAATCTCATCCATGATGGCAAATACTTCATGATAACTCAGTGATTTACCAACTAATTTTTTTTTAATCGCATCTATAGCGAGCTGTTTGTTATCTGAACCCATACTGTATTATACCTTTACTAGCCGGGCCCGGACATTAAGCCGTTTCCAGTATGTACCTGGGGGCACGCATGTAACCAATGTTATGTAAGAATCATCATATTGTTGTTCAAGCACACTTAAATCTGCAGGATCTTTGACAATCATCGATTCAACTTTATACTTATACGTCACGCTATCATACGTAATAAAAATATCGTCACCTTCTTTTAACGTCGGCAGTGTTGAAAATATAGTCATGTAATTCTTGGGATTAAAAAACTGTGGTAAAACCGAATGACCGAAAATAACTGCATTCCCGAATTGACCTGGCAGCCCAGTTCCACCGTAATGCACAAGGCTGTGATTTAAATCGTCTCCTGCAATCGTTACCATTGCCTCCTTAACCGTCAATTTTGGGATAGACAAGCGATACGTATTCACTGGTGTTACTACTTTTTTTTGTGGTTTTGTAGGAAACCACATATCTGCATGGGTTAAATCCGCCGGATTGCTATCGTTCTGCACACCATCAGCAGCCATTACCTGACTAGTCAATGTAGTTCCATGCGCCAATTGCCGTTCCTGAAGAGGTGAAACGATAGTAGACAATAACGGAGCCGAAAATAAGGAGAAGGCAATTATCGGCCACGAAACCCAACCTAATATTGCTCCACCAATACCAATAAGCACAAAGGATACAATAATTGGTCTTCGAATCGAACGTTTAGGCTTTGATTTAACATATTTGTACATTGCCATAAGTTTGTTTGAGGTACCAACAGATAGGCACCGTTCTATTCCTGTACTGCAACAGCAACGGAGATATTATTTGCATTTGACGGTAAACGATTTGTAAACGGAGATCGTCGGAATGTGAATGTTACACCACCGACTCCGCTTACGGACTTCAGAAATGTTTGAGCTTCAGAGACACTCTTTCCCACCAGATTACGCTGCATTTCCTGAGTTTGCATATTCGGTAATGCAACTATCTTTCCGTTCATACTAACTGAAATAGAACCGTCCTTTTTTACCTGTGCCGAGCTAACATCAATACTGGTTTTCCCTTCTAAAATAGAGTACCCGGAAGGGATTTCACTTGTCAGTGCTGACTGGAGCAATGCTTTCCCATCATCCTCGCTATACGCAATTCCCGTAACCGATACCGTTACTTTTCCTTGGAGCTCTTCCGTTTCCTGATCTAATTCCTGCATAAAACTTTTTTCGGTTACTGACGTTTTCACGGTAGAGTCAATTAATTTTTCAGCACCGCCTACCTTGGAACTTAACTCCTTTTTAGCTTGTTCTAATAGCTCAGCTGATAATGCTTTTACAAGCGCATCCTGGTCGGCGCGGGAAACTACTGTTATGTCTTTACTGGTGCCTCCTGCCAAAGCCTGATCATTCCTGGCTACAAGCATACCGGATGAAATATCTTTGAACGTAAACTCCGTTCCCGCAGGGAGATTGCTCTCCGGTCCTATGCCACTCGCAGTAATTTCCACAGTGGCTTTTCCGAAAGTAACAGTTCCGCTCACTAAATTTTCCGAGGCAGAGGCGACGGAAATATCACTTGCCAAAGAAAATTGCAGAGAACCGGAATTCAGTACCTGACCCTTTTTTAATGATTTAGATGTTAATGATTTGTTGAAGATAGAAACGCTTCCCTTTGCCGGAGTTCCCACTTTTTTCTTCCCGGTAACTGGAATCGTTTTTTCTCCCGATAAAACTTCTTCCTTTGTTCTTCCCGGTATAACTTTTGCAGCTACGTCTGAAATAGATACCGTTTGATCAATACTCACCGTTTCGGATTTTTCAATTATTCTGGGTATAGCTAACACGGTTACTTCCACTTTCGGAAGAACCCAATAAAATACACCAAGCATACCGCCAAGAATGACAATTAAGATCACGAATAACGGCAATAATCGTCCAAACGGCAGAGACCTACCGGAGCCAAATTTAGATTGTTCCTCTACTTCGTTTTCGTAATTATCCTCATCGTCACGATGAGCAGAAGTCTGCTTTGTTTTAAGTAACTTCCCTTTTGTAAGCCTTGACCATACCGACGTCGTCTCTTTTGCTTCACTCTTTTCAACACCTGAACCTTTAATCTCTAAATGTTTTTGCAGGGGTGTAGCGACAGTCCTGTACGTTTCTGTAGCCTGTTTCTTAAAACCGAGCGTTTCTGGATCAACCAGAACCACATTTGCCGTTCCTTCCGGAACAGCTTGATTTTCATCTGTTATTTCAGAGATATCTTCGCTATCAGACTCCTCGGATACTGACTCCGCTTCTTCTGTATCTTCAGCATTTTCTACAGGTAGTTGTTCCTCAGTTGCCGTTTCAATTGGCTCTTCCGTTTCTGCTGCGTCTGAGTCCTGGGCTATTACATCTTCGGCTAGGTCAACTATACTCGTTGACAATTCACTTGCCCCTGCCTGTGATACTGCTTTTGAGGCAGTATCTTTCGGCATAATCTCAATTTTGGGAAAATGCATGAAATTTACTTTATTCTGCCACGGATGACGCAAAAGTTCGCGTTTTATTGTTTCCAATTTGGCTTCATTCAACCCGTATAATAATACTCTGGAGGGTAACAGCTCCAACTCTGTATGTGATCTTAATACCCCTTCTAATTCCTGAACCGTCTGTTCTGAATGGATTTGATGATGTCCGACGGGTGAACCCACTTTATAGATACTCACGGTCGCATCAGGTCCGGAAAATCCGATAAGTATAACGCTCGGGGGAACACCTTCAGCATGCTTTAACAAATGGACTATCGCTTGAAAATTCGGGACAAATCCCATTGCTTCCAACGAAAGCTCAGTCGTAAGTTTTTTTATAAACGGTCGTACCGTTTTTTGTATATCTCCTGTTTCGGTTAAATATACTGCCGGTAAACCAAAAATTACTTTGTGAAGATTTGTACTTCTAACAGTCTCTTCCAGTTTAGAAATAATTCTATCCGTTGCCTGTATCCGATCTTCCCAACTGTCCTTGAGTATCTCCACCGAAGCCATCGCCGCTATTTCGGCAGTTCCGTTCCGACCCACCTGCCAAGCTGCAGCGCACACGGAACGAGTATCGAGCAGAAGAGAAATAAAATACTCTTTTTCCACCGGTTGTTTCGGTTTGAGCTGTGATAATGGGTTAGGAAACTTCATATAATCAAAAGCGAGTCCTTAGTCGCTTACTTCATACTAACAACGTTCGCGTAACGAACGCAACTACGGGGTACAAAAATAATTTCGCAGTTCAGCTATCGCACCTCTAATACGGCGTATATACGCCGTATCCCAGCTCCTGCTGATTCTTCTTTAGTAATAATAAATTTTCCCAACGTACCGGTATGCTCAACATGTGGTCCACCACAAATTTCTTTACTGAAATTACCCATACTGTATACTTTCACTTTTTCCGAATACCGTTCACCGAAAAACGCTAAAGCTCCGCTTTGTAATGCTTCATCCTTGGACATAATGGTGTACGTAACAGGCAAATCTTCCTGAATTTTCTGATTAACCAGATCGGATACAGACTGAAGCTCTTCAGGTGTAATTTTAGTACCATGGGAGAAATCAAAACGTAAGCGTTCACCCGTAATATTACTTCCCTTCTGTGCCACATGATTTCCGAGTACCGTATGCAATGCCTGATGCAGTAGGTGCGTAGCCGTATGCAGCTTCGTGGTCTGTTCGCTATGATCTGCTAACCCCCCTTTAAACATACCGGCACTTGCTGTTCTGGATGTTTCACGATGTTTATTAAATTCATCCTTAAACTGATGAAGATCGATTTGTTGCCCTTTTTGCGCAAACAATTCTGCCGTAATTTCTACCGGGAAACCGTATGTTTGATATAAATCAAACGCTTTTTTTCCATCAATTGCCTCTATTTTTTTAACTTCACGCAATCCCTTATCCAGACTTAAGGCAAACCGGCTGAGTTCATCGTCAATTACTTTATTTACCGGCTCCTTTTCCTCCAAAACTGAAAAATATACCCCGTCATACGTACGTAAAACACTCATACAAATTTCCTGGAAGCTTGGAATAGGTGTTAGTCCACCGCGGAGCGCATGCATTTTTATGGCTGCCCGCCGGAGTAATCGTCGAAGAACGTACCCTCTATCTTTATTGGACGGAACTACACCATCTACAATAAGGAATGTAGATGCTTTCAAATGATCGGCAATAATACGCATGGCAGCCTTGTTGGTATCTTCACCATATGATTTACCTACAATCTCCTCGATTGTTCCGATTATGCCCGTAAATAAATCTGTGGCAAACACATCGGGATTATTCTGTGTAGCAGCTACCTGGCGTTCTAACCCGCCGCCGAAATCAACATTTTTTTGACTAAGTTCTTTTAATGTACCATCGGTTTCTTTCTTGTATTGCATAAATACCGAGTTTGCTATCTCCATAAATCGACCACAATCACAATTGGGATGACACTCTTTCCCAAAATCAGGATTATGCTGACTCCCAAAATCATAGAAAACCTCACTATCGGGTCCACCTGGTTCACCGGGGGGCATTTTATCTGGTTCACCGCTGCGGGACCACCAGTTCTTTTTAGCCGGGTACGAGACAATCCGCTCTCCGACTTTTGCAGTAATTCCCACCCGCGAGAATAAAGCTTGCCAAATTGCAATTGATTCAGTATCTTTCGGTACTGATGCATTTCCTTCAAACACTGTCACATAGAGTTTCCCTGGCTCTAAACCCAATTGTTCCGTTAGGAAGGTAAAAATCCATGTCAACTGCTCTTCCTTAAAATATGATCCGAGAGACCAATTACCCAGCATTTCAAAAAATGTAGTATGACGATTATCTCCGACTTCCTCTATATCCTGAGCTCGAATACATTTTTGACTGTTTACGAGTAGTTTTCCATTCGGATGCGGTTGTCCTAAGAGATATGGCACCAATGGTTGCATACCGCTACTGGTAAATAACGTCGTCGCATCATTTTCCGGAACCAATCTGGACGAAGGAATGATAATATGTTGCTGTTTTTTAAAATATTCTAAATACTTAGTACGAACATCTGCAGATTTCATATTGTGAATTATAACATTCCCGTTCACGGGCTCATACTACGAGCTATTCTACCGGGTACTTTGCTATAATCGCCTCATGACCAACACACTCCTCCAGATAGCTCAACTCGGTCAGCCTGTACTACGAAAAAACGCGAGACAGGTAACGGATATCCTTCAGCCGAATACACAAATACTAATTGATAATCTTATTGCCACAGTAACCGATGTAAATGGGGTAGGAATAGCAGCGCCGCAAGTTTATGAATCAAGACGGATAATAGTAATCGCATCACATCCGAACCCGAGATATCCACATGCTCCCGTTATGAAACCTACAGCCATGATCAACCCGATAATAAAAGATTATGACCCCGAACTCGACAAAGACTGGGAGGGATGTTTAAGCATTCCCGGCATCCGTGGTCTGGTACCACGGGCAAAACACATTCGAATTACCTATTCCGACCGAAATAACAAACGTATTGTTGCAGAATATTCTGATTTCGTAGCGCGAATTATTCAACACGAAGTGGATCACCTAAACGGAATCGTTTTTCTCGACCGTCTGCAGACCGTTAAAGACATAATAACCGATAAGGAGTTTATGAGGTTGCTCGGACAATCCACAGTTGCAAAACAGAGACGGAAGTAATCCGTTATGCCGATTTTTTAGGAATATTTTTAAACAATCTTTTCCGTAAACTTGACGTTGTTTCCCGGCCGTGTTCTTGTAAAGCCTCTATATGTGCCAAGGCAGTGTCTAATTTTTTAGTTGTCTCATGAGTAAATTCTTCACGTCGTTCTTCTAATTGCTCTACAACCTCATCTTTTAACTGTTCACCCTCCCGAACCAGATCTTTACCCTTTTTCTCAAAATTATTTAGCTTATCTTCTAATTCTCCCAACAAATTCCGGCTGCGGTCTTCCAAAATTTTACCTGCTTTTTTTCCTTCTTTTGTTCCCAAAAAAAATATTATCAAAGCTCCCAACAGGCCACCCACAAAAAATCCCAATAAGAATTTTCCGTCTTTACGTTCCAAATCACTCATGTGTTTCCCCTCTCTGTCGCAACGCACCAAATGCAGATAACCCTGCTTTAAGTCCACTGACCATCGTAGATACATTGGACACACCGTCGCCGATTGAACCTGTTACTTTTCCCATATCTTCTAGCATCTTATTCATCTTTTCCATGGAGCGTCGAACCTCACGCAGAATGTACCACACTTGAACACTCAAAAAAATTACCAGAAGAGTAAGAACGAGACTGATGATGATGATAACAATTTGTACAGGATCCATAGGCAGAAATGGTATAACGTTAGTATGCGTTAAAGTCGTCCGACTGTCAACCAAAAAGGTTATAATTGTAACGTTACTTCCCGAGTTTGAGTCGTTACTTTGCCAAATCTACTCGTGGAAGCTATGACTATCCTGTTTATCCCTTCAACTAAAGAAACCTGATCAAAAAATTTTCCGTCACTCCGCACCAAAACGCTAACACCGTTTATGGTTGCTGTAGCGTCTGCATCAGTAACACCCAACACATCTATTCGACGTTCACTCGTGGTCGTTTGATCTTTAGGTGCATCAATGGTTAACCGCGGTTCAAGCCGTAACTGTCTATACTGCAAACCAAAATAAAGCAAAAACACGGAAACTAATCCTAAAAGCAGGAACGCTAAGAAGCGACTGGGAGTAATGCGAAAAAATGGCTTATTCAACGGATCTGCTACTCCACGAGGTAAAAGACTGGACTTCGGGACTTCCAGAGTCTGTCTGCGAAAAAAAGCCAAAATAGTTTTACTGTTCAGTCCCAAAAATTCACTGTAATTTTTAACAAATCCTTTCGCGTACGCAAGTGACGGTAACCTGGCATATTCATCGGCTTCTATCGCCGCTAGAAACTTTGCCCTAATTTTTGTTGCCTGTTCGACTTTATCTAGCGAATAGCCTTTTGCTAAACGAGCCTCTTGAAGCATTTCACCAACTGTTCGCATAAAAATACTTTTCTTTCCGGGTAATACCGTTCGCAGTTTTACGTTCCTGTTTCCTGACTTGCTTGTTGAGCGAAGTAGTCATCAGCATTTTTTATTAACACATCTCGCGGTTTTGAGCCCTCTCCTGGACCAATAATACCGGCTTCCTCTAATTGATCAAGGATACGGGCCGCCCGGGCGTAACCGACAGAGAGCCGTCTTTGCAACAACGACGCCGATGCTTTATCATGCTGACAAATTAAGCGGATAGCATCTTCAAATAATTGATCCTTACCATCACCGCCGGCTGAAGTAGTCCCACCGCCTTTTTTACCAACTGAAACTGACTGCGTAGTCACTTCTTCCGTGTATTGAACCGGAATATTATGTGTACGGATAAACTCCACCACTTTATTTACTTCCTGTTCCGAAACAAATGTTCCTTGTATACGGCTTGGCTTCGCTTGATCTGCAGGGATATAGAGCATATCACCACGTCCCAATAGTTTTTCTGCTCCAGGTGAGTCAATAACCACACGGGAGTCAATCATAGACGATACGTTAAACGCAATACGTGACGGTACATTGGCCTTAATGAGACCAGTAATAACATCCACAGATGGACGCTGCGTTGCCAACACTAAATGTATACCTGTGGCACGAGCCATTTGTGCTATTCTGCAAATAGCGTCTTCTACCTCAACCGGTGCATAAGCCATTAGATCAGCCAATTCATCTATAAAAATAACGATGTATGGCATTGCCTGAAACCCAGATAATTCGTTAAATCCGTCTATATTCCGAACACCCACTTCAGCAAACTGCTTATAACGATTATCCATTTCGTTCATCGCCCACCGCAGCGCTGACAAAATTTTATCTGGTTCAACGATAACCGGGGTCAAAAGGTGCGGTATGCCATTATATCCGGTTAACTCAACTCTTTTTGGATCTACCATTATCAATCGCACTTCTGCTGGAGTAGCCCGGAATAACAGAGACGTAATCCAAGCATTTACTAAGACTGACTTACCTGATCCGGTAGTTCCTGCAATAAGTACATGAGGCATTTTCCCAATATCCGCAATTAACGGACTTCCGGAAACATCAAGGCCTAAAGACACCGATAATTTACTTTTAGCTTTCCGCATTGGCTCAGATAAAAGCATTCGTTTTAACGTTACAAGCTCTAGTCCTCTATTAGGAATTTCTATACCCACAAGATTCCTTCCGGGAATCGGCGCTTCGATACGCACCTGTCCTGTTGGCGCTGCCAGCGCCAAAGCCAAATCACTTGATAAGGATGTTATCTTGGATACTTTTGTACCGAGCGCTAACTCCAACGCGTACTGCGTAACCGCAGGTCCCGTATTTACTTCAGCCACCCGAGCGGTCAATCCGAAACTCTCCAGTGTTTTTTCAATCGTCACCATGTTCTTCCGCATGTCGCCACGGTCTGCCTTCTGTCCCGATGTATCAGACAGCAAAGAAAGCGGAGGGAATTCCCACATGGCCATATCTTGTGGCTGCTTTAATCCAGGAGATTGAATTGCTAAATCTTTTTTCTCATCAGTATGCATACTGGCTTTATGCTGCACATTCGTTTTTACCGGAGTTGAAGATGGTAACATCACGGATGGTTTAAGCAATGGTTTTTCTGCTTCACTACCTTTAATTTTTACCGGCGTACGTTCCTGAGGAAAAAGTGGTTGTTCTTTTTTGTGTACCAGATTATCTGCCATACCACCGATAGCATCAAATAACCGATGCACCAACGCAAGGAAAAATGCAACAATAGTATCTAGTGACGACTGAAATAATACCAGTAGTCCAATAACGAACAGACTTATAAAAATTAAGATAGAAACTTCCGTAGAGGTAGCACCGGCAACAAGATTCCATAATTCTTCGCCACGAATACCGGACTGAGTAATTCCCATAAGCGCAATCAATAGTATTCCCAATCCCAAGGGTACGTTCGCTTGAGCAATGCTTGATTTTACTTTAAAAAATAACAAACTCAGTGATACCAGAAATGGTGGGAATGTATACATAGCCCACCCGAAATTACCTAGAAGCTCTTCCCTGAATGTTGAAAGTACCTGTCCTTCACCAAAAAAAGATAACGAAATGACTCCGGCAATCAGCCACATCCATATGGCACCGATGGTATATACCGTTTGCTTTTTTAATTTGAGGCCAACTGCGTTTTTTCGCCGCCGATGCGAGCGCTTTTTCACAACTTTCTTTGACATACATTACAGTATAAGCTCAAAATTAGACGAGATCAACCCGATCTGCTATACTTGGTGCCTACATATCTGCTCTCTGACGTACCCGCTTTCAGACAGAGGCGGGTTTGTTGATATATGGACATACGAAACATCGCTATTATCGCACATGTTGACCATGGAAAAACAACACTCGTGGATGGCATGCTGAAACAGACCCATACGTTCCGGGATAATCAGGCTGAAATGCAACAGACAACCATTCTGGACAGTAATGATCTTGAACGGGAGAAAGGGATTACTATCCTGGCAAAAAATACTGCTGTCATATATAAGTCTACCAAAATAAATATCATAGACACTCCCGGACATGCTGATTTTAGCGGGGAAGTAGAACGCGTTATAAACATGGCTGACGGTGCATTGCTTATTGTTGATGCAGCGGAAGGGCCGCTCCCCCAAACCCAATTTGTTCTACAAAAAGCCATAGAAAATAATCTCCGCATTATCGTTGTTATCAATAAAATTGACAGAAAAGATGCCAGACCGGAGGAAATCCTCCATGAAACTGAAGAACTTTTTTTACGTTTAGCACACCACGAAGATCATTTAAGTTTTCCAGTACTGTATGCCATCGGTCGTGAAGGAAAAGCTTGGAATTCGCTTCCGACAAATCCGACGGAACCCAGTACACTGGAACCGCTATTTGAGGCTATATTAAAATATATTCCCGCTCCTATTACAGATGAATCCAAACCGTTTAAAATGCTGATCTCTACGTTAGATTTCGATAATTATAAAGGAACCTTTGCTATTGGGAAATTAACTCAGGGTCACGTTTCGCCGGGACAATCCGTAGTTAAACTTCTGGAACAGGAAAAACTCGGCTCCTATAAAGTTGAACAGGTATTTACCAGCGAAGGTCTAAACAGAATTCCGGTAGAAACAGCTCAAACAGGAGATATAATTGCTATTACCGGCATTAGTGATGTGGCCATTGGACAAACATTGGCTGATCCTGCTGATCCGGTAGGATACCCCGCAATCAAACTCCAGGACCCGACTTTAAAAATATTACTGTCTGCAAATACCTCACCTTTTGCAGGCCGTGAAGGCAAATTCGGTACAGCCAGACAAATACATGAAAGACTGCTAAAAGAAAAACAAACCAACATCGGCATTAAAGTCGAAGAAAACCCGGACGGTTCGGGATTCATAGTTTCCGGACGCGGTGAGCTGCATTTATCTATCTTAATTGAAAATTTGCGCAGGGAAGGGTATGAATTACAGGTCGGAAAACCTGAAGTTATCGTCAAAGAAATAGATGGTACGAAACAGGAACCCTACGAGGAAATGACTATAGAAATTGATAAAACATATGTAGGGGTAATTACCGAAGAATTAGGGAAGCGACGGGGAGAATTGTTGGATACACACACCAGCGAACAAGGCATTACGCGAGCTGTATATAAAATCAGCAGTAGAAATCTATTAGGATTCAGAAGTGATATTCTTACAAAAACCCGAGGAAATGGTATTTTTGCTACCAGATTCATCGGATATTTCGCCGTGTCGGCACCGTTACCGAAGCTCAGAAACGGGGTTCTCATCTCTACGGAATCGGGAAAGGCCACAGCATATGCCTTGGAAACTGCACAAGCTCGCGGAAAAACATTCGTAGGACCTGGTACCCCGACATACGAAGGTATGATCGTCGGTATAAATACCCGCATGGAAGATATTGATATTAACGTTTGTCGATCGAAAAAACTTACAAACGTGCGTTCAAATGGTGAAGTGGGCATCGTACTTGAACCACCTACTGTCTTCAGTTTGGAACAATGTCTCGATTTTATTGAAGAAGACGAACTATTGGAAGTAACTCCGCAGACGCTGCGCTTACGGAAAAAACACCTGACAAAAGTTGATAGAGTACGCGCTGAACGGAAAGCTTAAACTTCAACTATCACCGGAACTATTAATGGATACCGCCCCAGTTCCTGAGAAATCATCCGCTCCACGTTTTCGCTTATCTGTTTTCGCACAAATTGCCAATCCACTATTCTTCCTTTTTTCAGTCGCAACGATGTATTAACAGTATGTTTAATTTTCTCTAACAGCTCCGCGGATTCTTTAAGATAAATAAATCCCCGGGAAATAATATCGGGCTCTGCCGTAATTCTCCCCGTCTGTTTCTCCATTGGGATCACTATTACCAAAATGCCGTCAGTAGCGATCGTCTGCCTATCGCGCAATACTACGTGACTTACATCCCCAACTCCCAACCCGTCCACCATTACATTCTCCAACTCTATCGTTTCGGTAATGACCGGCGCCGTATCCGGTTTAAACTCAATAACATCACCATCTTCAGGAATTAATACCTCGCTTTTGCGATAACCCAATTCCTCGGATAAACGCCTATATTGCATAATATGCCTATATGTTCCCCCAATGGGATATATATATTTCGGACCTAAGGCGGAAAGCAGCAACATCAAATCTCCCTGGCTACCATGTCCGGACACATGAAGATCTTCCATTATATCCGAATACGCGACTCTTGCACCCCGACGGTAAACTTGTTCGATTACTGCGGAAACATTCCCTTCGTTTCCCGGAATCGGATCTGCTGAAAAGACAACAGTGTCCCCTTCATCTATATGTACAAACCGATGATCATCATTTGCGATACGGGATAATGCTGAATCAGGCTGCCCCTGAGCTCCGGCAACGATAAGAAACTGTTTACTTGCGGGTAATCGACGTAAATCCTGATCCCTGATTATTGCCTCCCGAGGAAAACGCATATACCCCAATTTGACGGATTCTTCTATATTCTGATCCATGCTCCGGCCAAAAAATGCTATCTGTCTCCCATGCTTCAATGCAATTTCTATCGCAAGTTGCACCCGGGAGATATTACTGGATTGCGTTGTAAAAATAAGCTTCCCCGGACACATACTTAATTCTTTTTCCAGTGACGTTCCAACTATTTGTTCCGACTGAGTAAACCCCGGGCGTTCGCTACCCAAGCAATCAGTGAGCATACAGAGGATGCCCTTTTTTCCGAGTGCCGTAATTTTATCTAATTCGGATAATTTTCCATCCAGCGGACTAAAATCAAACTTAAAATCACTCCCGTGGTAAAAAATACCCATAGGTGTTTGAATAACTACGTGGGATGTATCCGGAATGGAATGGGTAACCCTCACGAATGAAACGACAAACGGCCCGATATGAAGTTCAGCGTCAAAATCGACAGGCTTCACTTGCGTTTTAATCTGCGCTTCTCGCAATTTAAGATTAGCGAAAGCCGCAGCAAGTTTGGTACCCCACATCGGAACTTTACCCAATTTAGGATAAAGATACGGAATTGCACCGATATGATCATCATGTCCGTGTGTAAACACAAGACCGCGAATTTTATCTAATTTGCTTTGTAAATATCTGACATCCGGTATAACCAAGTCCACTCCGAACATATCGGGGTCAGGAAATCCTATTCCGCAATCGACTATTAATATATCTTTTATCACGCCTTCAATACGGTACTCATACACAAACATATTTTTCGTGACGTTCCCCGAACCTCCAAGCGCGATTATCCTCATTGATTCCCTTCCCGTAGAACGGGAGGAACCTTCATAAACTGTGTGTGGAACTTGCATACATTCTCCTTATCTCATAAATAACCTGGCGGCTATTTTCACGGGATACCCGTTAATACACCTGCACGAAATCTTTTATATTTTCGGCAGTAATGGTAAATTTTTTTCCTTTTCCTTCTACTATTTGTCTGGCAACTTTCCGGCACAAACTATTCATAGTCCTCTCTAAACTACGAATACCTGCGTCATATCCCAGAGGACGAACTAATTTTGGCCAAATATCATCTGCAATAGATAAATTTTCTGGCGTTAACCCCGATTCTTTCATTAATTGAGGCAGTACATATTGTTTCGCAATCGTTGTTTTTTCCTCATCTGTATACGAAGGCATCTGAATTGGTTCTAAACGATCAAGTACGGCAGTCGCAATATTGGCAGTGTTATTTGCCGTAGCCACAAATAATACCTCAGAAAGATCAAACGGATAATCTAGATAATGATCCGTAAATGCTGCATTTTGCTCAGGATCCAATAACTCTACCAAGACACCCATAATATCACCGCGTGAATGCTCGGCTACACGATCAATTTCGTCAAGTAAAATAACCGGATTCTTACTCCCTGCAAAACGTAAACCCTTCATAATTAACCCAATTTCCGCATCCGGACGGACCCTTGACTGTCCGCGCAAATCCAACGCGTCACTCATGCCACCGAAGGGAATACGTACAAAACGCCTTCCCATAGCTTGAGCAATCGATTTTGCCAAAGTGGTTTTTCCCGTTCCTACAAGACCAACTAAGCAAAGAATTGGAGCTCTCCGTGCCAGCATCGCATGCGACAGCTTCGCATCACTGGCAACTTCAGCCGAATGACCTTGTACATTTACTGACGATTCCGCATGCCACCTATCTATATTAAGCTTTAATACGGAAAGATATTCTAGAATCCTATCCTTTACCGGTTGTAAACCATAATGATTTTTTCCCAATATTTCTTTGGCTTTCTCTAAATCGAGCATATCCGTTGTACGCTCATTCCATGGAAGATTGACAGCCCAATCGATATAGCGCAGCATTTGTTCAATATGAACCCGAGCGGTAATTTCGTTCTCCAGTCTTACAGCTTCTTCAAGATTGCCAAGCACTCTAGACTCTAAATCAGGAGGTAATTGGGTTTCTCCAATAGTTTTCCGAAGCTTTAATATTTCATCCAAAAACTTACTCATAGCTATTATGATAGCGTAGAAGTTCGAGAACTGATAGTCGGATAACAAGCACAATCCCAATTCCCAGGCGGAATTAATTCGTAGTGTGCCGGTTATGGCTTTTACTGAAGATGTTTAGAATCGTTTACGATTCCGGTCGAAACGACGTGGTCCCCCGCCTCTACTGTCATCTCTGCGTTCACGTGGCGCAGGAGCCTTCGTCGCATCTTCGCCGAATAACATAGAAAGATTTATTCTATGCTGATCATCAATTTCCATAACCCGTACTTTCACCTTAGTTCCAAGAGAAACTACGTCATTTGGTGAATTTACATATCCGGTTGACATCTGAGATACATGAACCATTCCTTCTTTTCCTGGAAGAATTTCCACAAAAGCTCCAAAAGGAAGTATTCGTTTTACTTCACCTTCAAACTCTTCTCCCACCGTTACTTCATGGGTAATACCTTCTACCCAGGTAACAGCCTTTTTCACTGATTCCTCATCCGTACCGGAAATCATGACGGATCCGTCATCTTCCACATCCAGAGTGGCACCGGTAGAAGCCTGAATTGCCCGAATAGTTCTGCCTCCGGGACCAATAACCTCACCAATCTTTTCCGGCGGGATTTTTACTACTTCGACCTTCGGCGCATATACCGATAATGATTTACGTGGTGCCGGAATTAATGCCAACATTTTTTCCAGAATCACCAGTCTGGCATCGTGCGCCCGCGTCATAGTCTCTGTTACGATTTCATCAGATATTCCCTCTACTTTCATATCCAGTTGAATTGCCGTAATCCCGTTTTTGGTACCTGCGACTTTAAAATCCATATCGCCTGAGAAATCTTCAATCCCCATGATATCCGTAAGGAGTGTATATTCATCTCCACGGGTCATAAGACCGATAGATATACCTGCAACAGGCTCCTTAATCGGAACCCCGGCATCCATTAAAGCCAGAGTAGATCCGCAAGTTGAAGCCATTGATGTAGATCCGTTACTGGACATAATTTCGCTAACTAAACGAATAGTATACGGAAAATGTTCTTCAGAAGGGATGACAGCCAGCAACGCTCTCTCTGCAAGTGCACCATGTCCAATTTCCCGCCGTGATGGCGTACCGACTCTCCCGGTTTCACCGACTGAATAAGGAGGCATGCTGTAATGATGAATGTACCGCTTGGATTCTTCTCCGACCGGACTTTCAATGAGCTGTTCCAGTGACGGCGTTCCCAATGTTGCCACTGTAAGTGCTTGAGTTTGACCACGCTTAAACATTGCACTTCCGTGGGTTCTGGGAAGAATACCAACGTCTACGCTAATTTCCCGAAGTTCGTCAAGTTTTCGACCATCGACTCGTTTCTTATGATCAAGAATGTCATATCTGACTTTTTCCTTAAACAACTTGTCTAATGCTTCGGCAATGTCTTTATTGGTATAGGCATTGGCATAGGCTGTGGCGATAATATTAACTAATTCCGTAATACCTTCGGCCGCACCTTCTTTTTGTGCATTTCGTTTAAATAATTCTTCAGTTTCCTTTTTGTAATCAGCCTTTATTTTAGCTTTAAGTTCGTCAAGCGGTGTAGATTCCGGTACCGGAAGTTTGGGTTTAGCCACTTCTGCCGTAAATTCCTCTATCAACGAAATAATAGCTGCATTCTCTTCTTTTGCTTTTGCTATGGCTTCCAGAACAATAGGTTCCGGCGTTTCACAAAAACCACCTTCCAGCATGATGACTTTATCTTTATTTGAAGCAATCACAAAATCGAATTCTGATTGTTCCTGTTGGGCTAATGTAGGATTAACGACAAGTCCGCCGGCTTTGCCTTCTTCCTGTCCTTTCACATATCCCATTCTGACGCCACTAATCGGGCCTTTCCACGGAACCGGTGAAATAGAAATAGCTGCTGATGTAGCGATCAATCCTAAAACATCCGGATCGTTTTCACCATCAACCGAAAGAACGGTAATAATAATCTGCACATCTCGCTTAAAACCCTTGGGGAATAGCGGACGAATAGATCTGTCAATTACTCTTCCGGCCAGAATGGCATCGTCTGAAGGACGACCTTCGCGTTTTACCCAACGTGAACCCTTAATTCGTCCACCTGCATAAAGTCGTTCGACGTATTCAACGCTTAACGGAAAATAATCTAATGAAGATTCTTTCGATGACGCAGTCACGGTAGAAAGTACCATGGTGTCACCATAACGCGCAAGGACGGCCGCTCCTGCCTGCTCTGCAAATCTGCCTATTTCAAGACTAAGGGTACGACCACCTACTTCTTTGGTTTTGGTAATAATGTTCATATAAATTACGGGGAAACGAGGAGTGATTATGAAGTGAGAAAGTAGAAGATTCTATTCTACACTCTAACTTCACAATCCCAGTTCCCCAACTCCTTCGGTTAGTTAATATTGTACACTGGCAGCGGTTACTTTGCCAAACCGAGTTTTCCAGCTATTTCCTGATACCGGGCGGCATCTTTTTTTTCTAAATAATTCAGTAAACGACGTCGTTTACTGACTATTCCCAATAATCCACGACGTGAATGATTGTCTGCCGGATTAAGCTTTAGATGGGAAATCAATTTCTCAATACGTGAACTCAGCAAAGCTACCTGCACCTCAGGGCTTCCGGTATCACCTTGCTTCACCTGAAATTGAGCAATAATAGCTTGCTTATCTTCGCTCGGTGGTTTTGCAGCCGCTACTTCAGCAACTACTGTTTTTTTAGTGGTTTTAGCTTTCTTAACTTTTTCTTTCTTTTCTGCTTTTTCTGCAGGAGCTGCCGTCTTAGGTGCTGCAGCGGTTTTTTCTGTTTTTTTGGTTGCTTTTGCCATAAATTCTCTTACTCCTTAGACAATTACCTGTCCTGAGGGCTTAATTGTACACGATTTGCCGGGGGAAGACAAGCCCATACAGTGACCGGAAATACCCCAAACTCCCTGTTTTACCGTACTTTCGGCACCTCTTAAAGCAGGTTAGAACTCTTAAAAATCTTTGGTTTCAACCAATCTGCCGGCGCTTCCTGCGGTTTAGTTGGTTTTGGTTGAATCTCTTGAGCCGGTTGGGTTGGTTCTGATGTGGCTACTTCTACTTTAGGCAGCTCTTCACTCACAGTTCCCTTTTTAAACCGTTTCCCGCCGGACCGTACACAAAGTGCTGCCAGTTCAAATGCAGCTGCTGTTGTATTTCCGTTTGTAAAATTATTTGTTCCGGCGAATACGGCATTATACATATTCGTCGCTACATCCTCGGACATGGTAACACCTAGCCCTTTTATAATTTGTCCGACAATTTCCGTGGTTGTAGATGCCTGCGGATCGACAATATTTATTTGACCAAAATGAACGTTATTGGGATGTCTGTCAATATTTATGACCGGCTTACTCGCATACAACTCTTTATCTGCTTCGTATAGTTTTTTTAAACCACCCAGGTGTATGGTATCTACCGCAATAATTACATCTGCGCTTGTTCCTGCGTGAGAATACTGTACTTTGTCCTGCGAGAATGAATCGAATCCTTCGCGGGGCTCAATAACCAAGTTAAATTTATTCCCCTCGATATTATAGCTAACTTTTTCAATTGAACCTTCCAGATAATCGAGCGAAATTATGAAGTTTTTCTTGGATACTTCCGTTACTACTTTGTTTGCACCTACAAAACTTGAAAGCTCTACTGTAATCGGATCAGGACATGCTATAGTCACTTTTTTACCCATTTCCATTAATACGGTATAGAGAGACAATGCACTGCCGATACTATCAAACGTGGGGCGTTCATGCGTCACGATTAATACGTCTTTAGCCTTATCAAGATGCTCTTTTAATTTATTTATATCTGTTGAAAAATCCATAATATTTCAGCACCCGGCAGTGAGTCTGTAGAACACTCAATATCCTATAATTATGAGAGTGTGAAGGCAATTATATCATCATCTAGCTGAAAATCAACCTTACGATCAAAGAGAATACCGCATTCACCACCCATTTCAATTTTGGTGACTTCCTCCCGGCCATGGCGAATAGTTTTAACTTTTGCACGACCTATTTCCGTTTCGCCTCGCATAATTCTCACCTGATCGCCCCTGGCAATCCGTCCTACAGTAACTTTTGTTCCGGCAACGCGTTGTTTATCAAACGGAAACTCCGCCACAATTCGTCCCTGTCCCAGTTCACGCTCATGCGTAATCACTTCTTTCATTCCCGCCACAACCTCTGCCATTTCTTCCAATAGCTCGTAAATTATTGTGTATGTACGGAATATGACTTTTTCAGCCTGAGCCAATTTTTCGACTGTAGGCTTCACACTGATATTAAATCCGATCACGAACGCATGGTGGGCCTTTGCCTCAAGGATATCCGCTTCCGTAATGTCCCCAACTCCCTGGGAAACGACATTTATCCGTTCATCAAGTGATTCTGTAATCGCTTCCAGTGAACCTGCGGTATCTGCTTTAAGCATAACTGACAATTTTGGCTTTTCTTGTTCGGAAACGGGTTTAAGAAAATCCGGAATCCAAGGTTCCTTACTTATCTGAGCACTTAACGAAATCTTTACTTCAGGTTCGACCTGTGTATCCCGGAGTACGGTACCTACCTCGGGTAACCTGGTAAAACCCAATATTTCCACCGGTCTACTGGGTAATGCTTCCTTTACCATTTTTCCATATTCATCGAACATCGCCCGTACCTTTGCTACCTGCGTCACACCTTCAAATAACAAAGTTCCGTTTTTAATGGTACCAGTATGGACAACCACGGTAGCTACCATGCCTTTACCTTTATCTAATCGCGTTTCAATAACGGGAGCACTAATAGCCGTTTGGGTAGATACCGGTTTTTCATTCATTTCCCACACAAGCAGAATCATATCTAGCAGGTCTGAAATACCCGTACCATTTTTAGCAGATACGGCTACTATAGGTGTGTCACCGCCGAACCCTTCGACTTGAATACCGACTTTGGCCAAATCCTGTTTTACTTTTTGAGGGTTCGCAGTTGGAAGGTCAACTTTATTTAGCGCTACTATGAGCGGAATTCCTGCCTTGCGAATCTGCTCTATGGACTCTTTAGTTTGCGGCATAACACTATCATCCGCAGCTACTACTAAAATGGCGATATCAGCAACCTGAGCACCTCGGGACCGCATCTTTATAAATGCTTCATGTCCGGGAGTATCTATAAACGTAATAAGCTGAGCTGTTTTTTTAGCCTGTTTTGGAGTAAATGATATTTGATACGCACCTATATGCTGGGTAATTCCCCCGTGTTCCCGGGCGGCAACTGCAGACTTACGGATACTATCAAGCAAGGAAGTTTTTCCGTGATCCACATGACCAAGCACGGCAACAATGGGCGGACGCACAGTAGAAATCTGTTGTGTTGTAGCTTTGGTCATATAATTCTTGGGCAACTGCCTGTCTCATACCTATTCTTTAACCTTAGGCTCTGGCTCAGACACCGGTTGCTCTGATACTTCCGTACTTGAAACTTCTGCTTTTACTTCTAGTGATTCTGCCGGTTGTTCCGAAGCTACTGGTTGACCTTTACCTCGAATATCAATTTTCCATCCGGTAAGTTTTGCAGCTAAGCGAACGTTTTGACCGTCTCTACCGATTGCAAGAGACAGTTGATCATCTGGCACCAGTACTTCTGCTGTCTTCCGCTCTTCATCAAGAGTTACTTCAACATCTTTTGCAGGTGCTAAAGCCGCCATAATAAATTGACGCTGGTCATCACTCCACTGAATAATATCTACTTTTTCGCTTCCACCTAATTCATTAATGACTGCTTGAACCCGAACTCCTTTTTGCCCGACACAAGAGCCAACCGGATCAACCCCAGATTGGTTTGAATAAACGGCCACTTTAGTTCTACCACCTGCTTCACGGGCTACTATTCTAAGTTCTACTGCTCCCTGAGCTACCTCGGGAACTTCCCGACGAAATAACCCTTCAACTAAACCCTTATGAGCTCGGGAAACGATTATTTCACTGCCACGCATCGTTTCACGAATACCTTCTATATAGAACGTCAAACGCTGATTCAGATGATACCGTTCTCCCGCACTCTGCTCCTGAGTAGGCATTACAGCCTGAGCTCGCCCAATATCTATAACAATATTGGGACCGTCAAATCTCAAAACCATACCCGAAATAATATTTCCTACCTTTGTCTGATAATCTGCTAAGACTGCCTGTTTCTCAGCTTCTCTGATACGTTGAAGAATTACTTGCTTGGCTGTTTGAGCTGCGATACGTCCAAAACCCGGAGGGGTAATATCTTTATTATCCCTTAATAGACGCGCTTCACCGGTATCCGGGTTCAAATCAACAGTAATTGTTTCGATCTCATCTGCACCATAATCTTTCCGATATGCAGCCACAATGGCAGCTTTAATTGTTTCCATAACCACATTGGGATCAATACCCCGCTCCGTGGCTACTTGATTTAATGCTAATGAAAATTCACTTCGTACAATTGCTGGCATAGTATTAAAAAAGGCGGGCACTTACCCACCTCTCCTCTCCAAAACACCTTCCATAGTATAGCACGAATTTAAGATCAGTCAATCTAACCCGCACAGTTATTGCAACGATTGCAGTTCTTCCAGAAGCTCTTTTTGTCTTCTGTTAAGTTTTGTGGGAATTTTAATCAATATACGCACGTATTCATCACCCTTTCCACCTCCGCGAACGTGGGCTACACCTTTTCCTTTAAGTCTGATCATTGTCCCAGGCTGTGTTCCCGGCTGGACACGGATGCTCACTGAACCTTCGACAGTAGGTACTTCCAACACTGTCCCCAATGCTGCCTGGGAAAACGTAATTTCCTGATCCAGAATTAAATCGTCACCTTCACGCTTAAAACGGTCATCAGGACGCACTTCCAGCACAATCTCAAAATCCTCGAAACGAATCCGTGAGCCTGTGTCTACTCCGGCAGGAATACGAATTGTTTTTACGACACTGCCTTCACCTGCCTGTCCTTTTGGTAAATGAATCTCTTTGGTCGTACCTTTAACCGCTTCCTGAAAATCAATTGAAATTTGATAAAGTTGACGTCGTGCTCGCTGATTTCTATTAAATCCGCCTCCGAAAAACTGTTCAAAAATATCAAAGGGATCCGAAAAATCAAAGCTATCGAAAGGATTCTGCCCCTGATTTCCGCCGTAGTATGAATACGAAAAAGGTCCCTGTCTATATGCATTACCAAATGGACCCTGATTACCTCCCCCGGCTCCATTTTGAAAAGCGGTATGACCAAACTGGTCATAAGCAGCTCTTTTATTCGTGTCAGACAACACTTCGTATGCTTCATTAATTTCTTTAAACTTTCCTGAAGCCTCTTCAGACTTGTTTCTGTCAGGATGCCATTCCAAAGCCAGCTTCCGATAAGCCTTTTTTAATTCTTCTGCACTGGCAGTCTTAGAGACACCTAAAACTTCATAGAAATCACGTTTTTCAGCCATAACTATACTGAGAAAACGGCCCTAATGGGCCGCTTCCTGCATTAAACTTAGCGGGGGAATTAACTTACAACTTCCCCTTCTTCCACCTTCTTATCATCTTTTTTGTCTTCGGTTGAATCCGTTTCTTTAGTGTCTGCAGATTGAGGGTCTGCATTTGGTGTCTGATTCGATGCATCTTGCTGATACATACCGGCTCCAACCTTCTGAACTGCATCTGATAACTCATTGGTTTTCGCTTCTAAATCGGTTTTTGAACCTGACTCCAGAATATCTTTTAATGCTTTTATTTTCTCCTCAACGGATGATTTATCTTCAGGTTTTACCTTTTCACCGGCGTCCTTCAACGTTTTTTCGGCTACATACAGCATGTTGTCTGCTTTGTTTCTTACTTCAATCCGTTCTTTCTTCTCGGAATCAGCGGCAGCATTTTCTTCTGCCTCTTTCCGCATTTTTTCTATTTCGTCCTTTGATAAACCGGTGGAGCCGGTTATTTTAATGTTCGCAGCCTTCCCGCTAGCCTTATCCTTAGCAGTAACATTCAGAATCCCAGACGCATCTATATCGAAAGTTACCTCAATTTGTGGGACTCCACGGGGAGCCGGCGGAATTCCCGACAATACAAACCTCCCTAAAGACTTATTATCTGACGCCATCGGCCGTTCTCCCTGTAACACATGTATTTCCACGGACGTTTGACTATCGGCAGCCGTTGAAAACACTTCACTTTTACTGGTCGGAATTGTCGTATTCCTTGGTATAAGTGGCGTAGAGACAGAACCCAAAGTTTCGACACCTAAAGTAAGCGGTGTAACATCTAACAAAACGACATCCTTAACATCTCCTGCCAGTACTCCTCCCTGAACTGCAGCGCCGACAGCGACAACTTCGTCAGGGTTTACGGATTTATTCGGATCCTTCCCAAAAAAATTCTTAACGACTTCGGTTACTTTCGGCATGCGCGTCATACCACCGACCATTACCACTTCATCCACTTCTTTTGCAGTAATACCCGCATCTTTAAGGCATTTCTTAACCGGTTCGATGGTTTTTTGAATCAACTCATCGACTATCCCTTCAAACTTCGCTCGGGTAATCTTCATGACCAAATGTAACGGTCCATCTTTCCCTTGCGTAATAAACGGTAAATTAACCTCTGCCTCCATGGAGGAAGATAGTTCAATTTTAGCCTTTTCTGCTGCATCACGAAGCCGTTGAAGCGCTTGTGGGTCTTTCCTGAGATCTACCGAATGCTCTTTTTTAAACTCATCCGCTAAATAATCTACCAATGATTTATCAAAATCATCACCGCCAAGGTGAGTATCTCCATTCGTTGATTTAACCTCGTATACGCCATCACCCAACTCGAGAATGGAAATATCGAATGTTCCACCACCCAGGTCATAAACGGCTATAGTGTGAGCATTTTTCTTATCCAGTCCATAAGATAGTGCAGCAGCAGTAGGTTCATTAATAATCCGCAGTACCTCCAACCCAGCAATCTCTCCAGCCTGTTTGGTTGCCTGCCGTTGACTGTCGTCAAAGTATGCCGGCACAGTTATAACTGCCTGTTTTACTGGTTCACCTAAATAATTCTCAGCATCTGCCTTAATTTTTGTCAATACTTTTGCGGAAATTTCTTGAGGCGTAAATTGACGGCCTTCCACTTCCACAACTGCCATATCATTTTTTCCGGCTTTAACTGTGTATGGTAGCCACTTTAAATCCCGTTCAACGGAGGGATCGCTGGCTTTCCGACCCATTAAGCGTTTAACCGAAAAAATAGTAGATTTTGGATTAATAACCATCTGACGTTTGGCCACATCACCTACAATATTTTTTATGGGATCTACAACAGAGGGGATAACATTGCGACCTTCTGCTGAATGAATAACCTTAGGAGCACCACCCTCCATAACGGCTACGCAAGAATTCGTTGTTCCTAAATCTATACCTATAATCTTTGCCATAGTTCCTCCTTTTAATTATGTAGTTGATTTCACTGATTTCCCGACTTTTACCTGAGCAGCTCGGATTACTTTTCCGTTCAACCGATAACCTGGTGTAAATTCCTCTACCACCACGTTATCCTCTCCGGGAACAACGTCTACACATTCCATCTCGTGAGGATTAAAATCCAAACCGATGGTCTGTATACGCTCCAAACCTCTCTCAGTTAACACACCATTGAATTGTTTTAGCGCTAACGCTAAACCGGAATCGTGAAGATGTGTTTGAGCACGCTCAAATGTATCTACTACCGGTAACAATCGTTCAATCAGTACTTGTGCAGCAAAATTACGAATCTCAGTTTTTTCGGCTTGCACGCGCCTTTCCAGATTTTGATAATCGGCTAAGGCTCTAAAATATTTCTGCTTCCACTCCTCGACCTGCTTTTCCTGTTCCTGAACCATGCTCTTGGTTTTTTCCGTCGATTGATCTTGTTCTCCATCCAGATGAGCATCGGGATTTACAAAGTCCTGTTTTTTCATAAATGCTTATTACCATGTATGTGCAAACTCACTTATTAAATTACCCATGTATCTGACAATCGGGATTATATAAGGATAATTCAATCGGGTCGGACCAATTACGCCAATGGCTCCAGAAATTCTCGGTGAACTAAATTTACTATAAATAAAACCACATTGTGTAAGCACGGACTGTGAACCCATCTGGTCGCCAAGTAGAATTGCAAACGGATCTGCCTGATTTTCTAATAAATCCCACCAATAATCAGACCTGTCTAACGCTGCTAATACGTTGTGTGTCAGATCAAAATCGTAAAATTCAGGCATTTCTAATATATTTGCAGCACCAGAGTAATATAAATCACCATCATTGGTAGCGGTAATTGCCAATGTATGAGTTTTTTCCGCCAGCATCCGTGTTGCTTCCCGAAATAATTTATCCGCCTTTTGCCGATAATCCCACACTTTTTCTTTTACGGCTACTTCTTCCGCTACAGACATATCTTTCGGCTTCATAAGATTATCAACATAGTACTTAAGGGCATCGGGAGTCGGCGTTCTTCCAGCCGATGCGTGAGGTTGATTTAATAATTTCATTTCCGTTAAGCGCACCATTTCATTCCTAATAGTCGCAGGAGAAACACTTAAGCTATACTTCTTCTCAAGGGTTTCGGAACCCACGGGCTCAGCAGTCTTGATATATTCATCAACAATTGCTTTCAAGATTTGAATTTGTCTGGGTGTAAGATTTGCAACGTCAATCATAGTAATTTATATTTAGCAGTAATATATAATGAGTGCTAACTGCTGTCAAGAGTAACATTTCTATTTATATTCTTGTCATCGGGATAGTATTTATCCATAATAGATAGTGATGAAGAAATTATTCCTGCTCATAAGTATTCTTTTAGTCGTAATAGCTATACCTGCTACGGTATTGCTGGTTCAACGAAATACCGAACTGCGGAAACGTGCTGCACCGGCAACAGTGCTCTCCATTACTCCTTCAAAAATCACTAAAAAAATAGGCGATGAATTTTCATTTGATGTCACAATTGATACTGGCGACAACCAAGTCATAGCGGCAGAAATCCATCTCACGTTTGATCAAACAAAACTGGAAGCGGAAACAATTACCAATGGGACGCTTTTCCCCAACATCCTGGCATCCGGAGTTGTTGATAAAGGCGTCGCATCCATCACGGTAGGTGCTGCAAGCGCTGCCCAACCGGTTAAAGGAACAGGTACTGTAGCCACCGTTAAGTTCAAAGCATTACAGAAAACCGATACACCGATTTCAATTAGATTCGCATCGAACACGTTTGTAGGAAGTCCTGGTGAAGGTACAACGAACGCCCTAAGCGGTCAAAATGGCGCTACCGTTACTATCACCGAAGGCACAGGAGCAGGTGGAACCGGAACACCTACCCCCACCACTACTCCCAATCCTTCCGGAACAATTACGCTTACGCCAACCCCCACGCCAACAGGTACGGCTTCCGGTTCGGCATTACTTATAACCTATCCTACCAAAGATAGTATCTTAACTACTACCCGTCCTACGTTTCAGGGAAAAGCCACACCGAGTGCCACAATTACCGTAACAATTTACTCTGCTCCGCAAACGGGAACGACTACGACAGACAGCAGCGGAAACTGGAGTTTCACACCGCAGACTGCCCTAACAACCGGATCACATCAGTTAGTAGTAACGGCAACAGATACAACGACAGGAGCCAGCCAAACAACAAGTACCACATTTATTATTCAAAGCAGCACATCCACATCAACCTCCAGTGCTGTACCTGTTACCGGCATTATGGACAATACCTATCTCTTGATTGCACTTGCCAGTATACTGTTGATTGCCGGAATAAGTATCCCGATCGTACTGCACTGATGTATGACCAATTTTCTTGAACGAGACTCATCTTCACGATTTACTTCCGTTGTCTCCCTGGTCGCTATTTTCACATTCTTGCCACTCTTTTTACTGGGAGTTTATAACGCATTTGATATTGCCGCCAGAGCGGCAGGAACAAAGGCAAATATTATTGTTGACGCAAAAGCAGTATTGGAACCGATTAAAACTGACTTCTACCACGCTTTCGCACAAGGAGGAGAAGAGTCAGCAGATATGATCTCACCGGTAATAGGTGAAACCAAAGCCCTTAAACCACTACTTATCAGACTGGACCACCTCTATGACCATTATAATGTTGTAGGCCGTTCCGGTAATGACTTAACATTTGATTTTACTCAACTTGATCAGGCAGTAAATTCCATTTTAGCTACCGGAGCTAAACCTATATTAGCACTATCGTACATGCCTTCCGTGATCGCCAAAGACGGCTCAATCATAAACCCACCCAATAATTGGGACGAATGGTCACTCGTAGTACAGCGAACGATAGAACACTACAGTGGACGAACGGGGAAAAATTTAAACGGTATTTACTATGAAGTATGGAACGAGCCAGACCTTGAACAATTCGGGAAATGGAAGCTTTCTGGCGAAAAAAACTATTTAACATTATATAAATACGCCGCGTTAGGAGCGTCTCGTGCAAAGGGTGTAAACCCATTCTTACTGGGAGGTCCATCAACTACCGGTCTCTACAAAAACTGGGTATTAGCATTAGTTACAAGCGGGAACCGACTGGATTTCCTTTCTTGGCATTCTTACCTGCAGGATCCTGCGCAATTTAACATTGACCAACAAAACTTGGCATCCTGGCTCATCACCTATCCACGCTACACACTTATTCCGAAGATAATTTCGGAATTTGGCTTCACCGGCGCGAAGGATAAGCGTTACGGAACGATGTACGCCGCAGCCCATACCGCTGCCACTGTCAGACAATTGATTTCGGGAGGACCAACGTATTTACTTAGCTTCCAAATTAAGGACGGACCGGGCCAGGAAGATGGGTGGGGACTATTGGGTCACGAATCTAAAGGTAAAAAGCCAAAACCACGATACTATGTTTACTCATTCTTAGATGCCATGACGGGAACAAGGCTTCAGCTTGACGGTGAAGGGAGCTGGGTAACCGGCTTTGCCAGTACCAGAAACAATACCCTTAGAATCATGTTGGTTAATTTCGACAGAGCCGGAACTCACTCAGAAAACGTTCCTGTGACGATAAATAACCTTGAGCCCGGAATTTACACCTATCGTGAAAAATTTATGCTGGGGAGAGATGCTAAGTTCACTGAAACCATTTCGGGAGATACATTTACCCGTGAAGTATTCATGCCAGCTCAAAGCATCGCAGTACTGGAATTAACATTGACCGCCCCTTTACCGGAACAGCCTCAGGAAGCAGTTGATACCCAACCGACGGAGCAAACAACAAACCAATAGAATAACACTCCCCTGTTTGAAATCTTCTTCTAGGAAACCTGATCCTGGGTACTGCTATTTACAGCTTCGTTCGCAGGTTCCAATAGAATATGACCTGATGAACGAACCTTTTTCAACAACAGAAAGAACGACTGCACCTCACTGACGCCAAGCACCCACGCTAGAAAAAGATATGTCGTTAACCCAATACAACCGCTTATCCCGGTTAAAAGGATTAAATTAAAAGTCCTGGTCGTATCGAATACTAATTGATCCAGTAATTTAATAGGAATATACAACATCACGCCAGTTAACACGGCAGCAATTCCAATCTTTATCGGTGGAATAATAAGCTGACTCCGTGAAAAACCCTTAACTTTTCTGTCAAGAAATATAAACAACAGTATTACATGTACGATACTGGCTACGGATGTGGATAATCCTAAAGACCAAACCGGAAGATGTAATACATTTACGAACCAAATACTTAACACCGTGTTTATTGTGATACCTACAATGCCCACAAATACCGGCGTTCTACTGTCGTATAACGCATAAAAACCTCTGGTTAAAACATGAATAAGCGCCTGTGCAAACAACGATATACTAAACATCGATAATGTAGTGCCTGTTAGTACTGTAGCTTGCCAATCAAACCGTGATGATCCGTATATCAACCGAACTACGGGTATTCGCAATACCATAAATAATGCAGACGCTGGAAGTACAAAGAACAATACCTGATTAATGGCCGACAATATTGCCTCTTTAAATTTATCCAAATCTGACCTAACCGATGCTACAGATAATGCCGGCAATGATGCTTGAGCTATAGTGGCGCCAAACAACCCGATAGGTAACTGTTGAAGCTGTTGTGCAAATGTAAAGATTGTAACCATTCTGGCTCCCAGAATAGTTGCTAAAATCAAGTCTACAGTCGTATCTATTTGTGATACCGCTAAACCTAATGTCCTGGGAATCATCAAAGTTACTACCTCTTTCACACCGGGGACTTTTGGGTTGAACTCAAATTTGTGTCTATACCCCAAATGCAGAAGAATAGGAATTTGTAATAGCATAAATAGTACGGCACCAACTCCGACACCAATGACCGGAGCGTACAAACCAAACGCTGAAGTTCCAAAGAGTATTGCCAGAATAATCCCAACGTTGTATATAACCGGAGCTGCGGCGGGGATTAAAAAAATATTATATGACTGTAAAATTCCGGTAAAAAAATTGCCGATCATCAGCGGAATTACCTGGGACAGAATCATTATTCTCGTAAATATTGCCATTTGCGCTATTTGCGGATCACTAAATCCTGGCGCAACCCACTTCGAAATAGTCTCCGTAAATACCAGAATGGGGATCGAACAAACGGTTAGAGACAGGATGCCTAAATTAATTAAGTTAGACGCCATTCTCCAGGCTGCATTCTCATTTTCCTTCGTCAGATATCTGGTAAAGACTGGAATAAAGGCTGTACTTAGCACTCCCATCACCAGTAATTCAAAAAGAAGATTTGGTAATCGAAATGCCGCAAAGTATACTCCTAACTCCTCCGGTGCAAATCGTGCTGACAGCAGTCTGTCCCGCACCAAACCGAGTATTCGGGAAGTCAGCACCATGAGCATCATAACGAGCGCAGCAGAACGAACCGAACTCTGTTTTCTACTCAAGAATACTAATATGTTCTTCATACTAAGCAGTGAACCTATATATTATTACCTATTTGGAGCATCAATTAACCTGCAGAAAACAGGATAGTGTCATTATACGCTAAGAAATCTTGACCAGCCAGTAATAATCAGCTATACTACATCTCATGCCAATTATTGCTAGTGCCATAAAAAAACTTCGCCACGACCGAAAACGCACGGAGACAAATCGTGTTACGAAAGAGTCAGTACGTGAAATTGTTAAATCAATGCGTAAAAAGCCATCAGAAAAAACACTGACTTCAGCGTTCAAGACTCTCGATAAGGCTGCAAAACGCAATGTAATCCACCAGAACAAAGCTGATCGTCTAAAATCGAGGTTAGCTAAACTGCTTAAGAAATAACTTCCCTTTTCCGCAAAGGCAAATCCTTGCTATACTAGCAGTATGCCTGCCAAGACTCCGACAATTAATTTATTACAACGTGATGATCTGGAGAACTCGCCCATTGGCAGAATTACTACGTGGGCGGTAACGTATGGCCGATATATCATGATCGGCACTGAGATAATTGTATTACTCGCCTTTATCTCCCGATTTAGTCTCGACCGTAAATTAACCGACCTTAAAGAGGAAATTGGCCAAAAGCAGGCAATCCTAAAAGCTAATCAAGACTTTGAGGCTTCATTTAAACAACTTCAGGAACGACTTGTAAATGTAAACACATTATTAAACAACCAATCGAAACCAGTCGAAATGGTTTCTCTTTTCCAGACGCTACTGCCACCCGATGTTTACTTAGAATCACTTGACTATGGTCCCGAGAGAATTCTTATAAGCGCAACGGCTGGGAGCACCACAGGTTTCTCACAATTTATTGCAAACCTTCAAAGTACAAAACAAATTACTCAAATCGAAGTTGGAGATATAAAAAAACAACCTTTAGTGGGGATACAATTTAAAATTACCGCATTTATTGCGACACCAAAGAAAAAATAATATGGCAGTCAATCAAAAACCAAATTATCAACAATATAAACGGTACTATCAGACTATTGAACCATTGATAAGCAAACCTAAAAATCGTGCGTATACCACCACAATTTTCTCATTTCTTGCAATTTCACTTTTTGGTTGGTACGGAATACGCCCGACACTACAAACAATTTTATTCCTCAGACGGGAAATTGCCGATAATACGGTCGTAAATAAAATAATGGAAGAAAAAATAACAAACCTGATTGAGGCTCAAGCAAACTATCAGGCTATTGAAGATCAGTTACCGCTTATTGATCAGGCAGTACCGGAAACACCGGATGCATTAACACTGGTATTCCAATTAAAAAATTTAGCAGAACAGACACAAGTTACAGTGAGCTCAATTTCAATTCCCAGTATCCCGTTATTGGGACAGGAAGCTACGCCCAGCAGTCAAAAAACCCAAAACCAGCCGAAAGAAAAAATAGTTCCTATGGTTGTTTCGGTCAACGGGCCATACTCAAACATCAAAGCATTTCTTGAAGGGGTTATTAACATGAGACGAATTGTTACCGTTAATTCTTCGATAATCAGTTCACTCAAAGACGAAGAGGTATCTGATGACCCATTAGCACCAAAATCACTAAGACTTGTAATCCGACTTCAAGGGTACTATTCACTAAAAGGAAAAACACAATAGAATAGGAGTGACATGGATAATGACCGTGACATATTGCTCGTTTCGGTATTTACATTTTTAACCGTATTATCTTGGATATTTTTCGAACTGGTTAAGACCGCTAAAACTACGACTGTTTCCAGTACAGTTAAGCAGGTAATTACCCCATTGAACCCTACTTTAGACACTGGCATACTAAGTGTGTTACAAAAGAAACAGGTATATTAGAATTCATGCAATTTCCGCGAAAAATTCCTACTGTTATTGGATTACTACTGCTCCTTACGATTGTAGGAGTTGTTGTTGTACTTGATCAGGCATTCCGAAGTCCTACAAAAGCATCCCCCTCCGAACGACCTGCTAATATTCAATTTACAAATATCACAGACACAACGGTAACAATAACGTGGCTGACTGGCGGCTCTACCTCCGGAGCAGTGGTATTAACGGGTCCTCAGCAGCGACCGCAGACGTTTATAGATGAACGCGACGGAAACGGAAAACTAGGGAAATATCAAAGTCACAGCGTTACTTTAAGAAATCTCAAAGCGGAAACCGACTATACATTAAAAATACTTGCAAACGGGCAAGAATATTATGATGCAGGGGGTAAACCATATCATGTAAGTACAGCCCCGACACTGGATTCGAACGCAGGATCACTTGAACCTGCCTACGGTACCGTACTTACAACTGACAATCAACCTGCCGACGGAGCACTAATCTTTCTAACTTTAGAAGGAAGCCAGACACTTTCCGCACTGGTAAAACCTACAGGTTCATGGATAATCCCACTCAACTTAATTCGAACCACAGATTTGAATACGTATATAACCACACAGGATCGCTTAACCGAAACATTGGTTGTAAAATATGCTGAAGAAGAGGCCACGGCTGTGAGCGACACCTTTAATGATTCTCCAGTACCGACAATGATTATCGGTAAAACATACGATTTCCGAAAACAACAAGCGAAAGTCAATGCAACTGCCCAGCTGGCTTTACAACTAAGCCCGACAGTAACGCCTATACCTAGCGCTACTCCAAAAGAAGAAACCGCGGTACTCGGAACGACTCAATCAACGTTCGCTACAGAAAAAATATCATTAAACGCTCCTGCCGAAGGAGCTACCCTTACCAGCCGACTTCCACTTATTCAGGGTACAGGCATTCCGTCAAAAGTAGTCACCATAACGCTTGGTATCACTAATCCTTTTAGCGGAACAACGAAAGTAGGAACCGATGGCGTATGGAGATATACTCCGACGAAAGAACTGGGATCCGGCAAACAGAGTGTCACCGTAACCACAGTAGATGCTCAAGGTAAACCAGTAGCCATCACTCATGGATTCACAATTTTTAAAAGCGGTACACAAGTATTAGGCGAAGCTACGCCGTCTGCTACCCTTACGCCCACCGCTACTGCCACAGCCACTCTTACACCGACATCTACTCCAGTCGCATCAGCGACGCCTCAACCTATTCCAACTACAGCTACCTCATTACCGACATTGCTACTGTTAGTTTTCGGAATCGTATTACTTGCATCGGGAGTTTTAGTCTTATTTTAAAAGATATACTTGACGAGGAATTTATTAATCATCTAATGTAGAAATAGGCCAATTTGGTTTTAGAAATTATTACATGGACAATCAATCTTTAAATCAGCCGACGGATACAACAAGTGCAACAACTCCTCCACCGACACCGGAAGCTGAACCGAATTTAGATGCATTAATGGGTCAGACAGGATCATGGACACCGGGAGCAAGTGCCGGTTCCAGTGTTCCCCCAGCATCTCCTCCACCTGCAGCCGGCAAGAATAACAAGAAAAAGATGATATTGATGGCAGTAATGTTGTTAATGCTGCTTTCACTTCCGGTAATTTACTTCGGTGCACAATCAGTTCAAGACACTAGGAATCGAGCAGCTAGTGGTCCGTACAGTACGCCTACCCCTACTAATGGTCAATGCGCGGCAAAGTTACAGGCTTGTGATGAAAACAAACCATGTTGCGGTGGACAGAATCTTGTCTGTACCGGAACAAGTGGAAATCGCGTCTGTAATCAGGTCGGCGGCGATCTTTGTCCCGGAGGTACCTGTGGCAAAATTAACGCCTACCGTTGTGGGAATCTTTCAGGCGGAGAATGTCACGAGAATCTTTCCTATGATTTCCCGAACTGGGCAGCTGCAAAAGCATACACCCAAGGATGCGGACAAGTTGATGAAGTCTGCCGTGGAGGCTCACGGGATAATTTAGGTTGTGGAAGTTTTGAAGTTATCAGCTCAAGTTGTGGTGGCGGTGGCGGAAATACCCCAACACCAACCACACCGACAGGCAACACCAATACACCAACACACACACCGACCAAAACACCGACGGCTACTCCAACCAAGACACCGACACCAACGCCAACACCGAACCCGCAATGTGGAAATGCCTGTACCGGTAATGCACAATGTCCACAGAATCACACCTGCAGCGCCAACAAATGTGTCCTGACAGCCTGTCTACAGAATGGTGTAGTCTGCAGCGACGACAAATGTACCATCACGCCAACGAACACGCCCACAGCGACAGTTACCGTTACCTATACACCGACACCAACGGATATTACGGGACAATGTCAGAACATCAAGATTTACAGAAACGGTGAAGTCGTCAATCCGAACAACCTGCAACCGGGAGACAGCATCGTGATTGCAGTCGTCGGAACGAACGCAACCAAAGCCAGAATCAGAGTCAACGGCGGAACATTCACCGAAACGTCAGCTAAAAATGATGCCGGAGAATACATTCTCAACTTTACAATTCCTTCAAGTGGCACGACGACCTTTACCATTGAGGCCGAACTCTTTATCGGAGGCGTCTGGAGATAACTATGACAGCAGACATACTAGCTAATCAGCCGACGGATACAACAAGTGCAACAACTCCTCCACCGACACCGGAAGCTGAACCGAATTTAGATGCATTAATGGGTCAGACAGGATCATGGACACCGGGAGCAAGTGCCGGTTCCAGTGTTCCCCCAGCATCTCCTCCACCTGCAGCCGGCAAGAATAACAAGAAAAAGATGATATTGATGGCAGTAATGTTGTTAATGCTGCTTTCACTTCCGGTAATTTACTTCGGTGCACAATCAGTTCAAGACACTAGGAATCGAGCAGCTAGTGGTCCGTACAGTACGCCTACCCCTACTAATGGTCAATGCGCGGCAAAGTTACAGGCTTGTGATGAAAACAAACCATGTTGCGGTGGACAGAATCTTGTCTGTACCGGAACAAGTGGAAATCGCGTCTGTAATCAGGTCGGCGGCGATCTTTGTCCCGGAGGTACCTGTGGCAAAATTAACGCCTACCGTTGTGGGAATCTTTCAGGCGGAGAATGTCACGAGAATCTTTCCTATGATTTCCCGAACTGGGCAGCTGCAAAAGCATACACCCAAGGATGCGGACAAGTTGATGAAGTCTGCCGTGGAGGCTCACGGGATAATTTAGGTTGTGGAAGTTTTGAAGTTATCAGCTCAAGTTGTGGTGGCGGTGGCGGAAATACCCCAACACCAACCACACCGACAGGCAACACCAATACACCAACACACACACCGACCAAAACACCGACGGCTACTCCAACCAAGACACCGACACCAACGCCAACACCGAACCCGCAATGTGGAAATGCCTGTACCGGTAATGCACAATGTCCACAGAATCACACCTGCAGCGCCAACAAATGTGTCCTGACAGCCTGTCTACAGAATGGTGTAGTCTGCAGCGACGACAAATGTACCATCACGCCAACGAACACGCCCACAGCGACAGTTACCGTTACCTATACACCGACACCAACGGATATTACGGGACAATGTCAGAACATCAAGATTTACAGAAACGGTGAAGTCGTCAATCCGAACAACCTGCAACCGGGAGACAGCATCGTGATTGCAGTCGTCGGAACGAACGCAACCAAAGCCAGAATCAGAGTCAACGGCGGAACATTCACCGAAACGTCAGCTAAAAATGATGCCGGAGAATACATTCTCAACTTTACAATTCCTTCAAGTGGCACGACGACCTTTACCATTGAGGCCGAACTCTTTATCGGAGGCGTCTGGAGATAACTATGAAGATGATCCGAAAATACTGGTATATAACATTACTTACTATTGGAACACTTGGACTGGGTGTCGTAACGCTAATTACAAGCTTAAGACTACAACAAACAAAACCAATTACTCCGGACGAACCAAAGGCGGCTACACCTGCTTGTACACTTACATTCAGAGTGCAGCAACCTGAAGCATGCAAAATCACGTTTGCCTTAAACGTATCCCCAACACCAACGCCCACTTCCCCACCAGGTGCCTGTAATGCATCCTGCGGAAGAAATGCCGATTGTGCAGCAGGTTTAGTTTGTTCCGGTGGGCTATGCCGCAACCCTTCCTGTACGAATCGTGAAGATTGTACGTGTGTAACCCCTACAAACACACCATCAAACACACCGACAAATACACCGTCTCCAACCACACCACCATTGAGCTGTGACAGTGCCTGTGCCAGCAACAGTGATTGTAAGGCTGGTTTAGTGTGTTCAGGCGGAATGTGCCGCAATCCTTCCTGCACCAGCGAGTCGGATTGTACCTGTCCGGTTGCATGTAACAATGCATGTTCAGACAACGGAGATTGTACTGATGGGCTTATCTGCTCCGGCGGACTCTGCCGCAATCCTTCCTGTACGAATAAATCCAATTGTACCTGTGATGTCGCAACAAATACACCGACTCAGACACCGACACCTGCAAGTTGTAATAACGGATGTAATGCCACAAGTGATTGTAAATCAGGATTGGTTTGCTCAGGCGGAGTATGTAGAAATCCTTCCTGCACAAACGAAGCAGACTGTTCCTGTCCGTTATCCTGTAACAATTCATGTTCAGATAATGGTGACTGTGAAGACGGACTCATTTGTTCCAGCGGAAAATGCCGCAACCCCTCCTGCACAAACAAAACTAATTGTAGCTGTGACGTAGCGACACCTACCCCAACACCGCTGCCTCCGGGAGAAACGGCCGTGCCGACACCGGAAGTACCGGTAGCAGGAACTGGTCCAAGCATACTGGGGATAGCGGTAATCGCCGGAGGAATACTACTTCTACTGCTGGGATTAGCCTTCTAACATCCTAACATTTTACGTTGCCTTCACTATTTTCCGTAACAAAACCTATGAGTATGTGGAAAATAGCACGTTGAAGCTTAACGTTGCAAACTACTAACGGCAATATCAGCTTATTGTTTTGGTTGTGGCACTGAGACGGCAGCGGTAAGGAGTTGAAAGAACTTGTCAGGGTCCAAACTCGCTCCCCCTAACAAAACTCCATCAATCTCGGGCTGACCGAGAAAAGAAGCTACATTTTCAGCATTCACACTGCCTCCGTATACAATTACCGGCACTCCGGTGGTAGCCTTAATTTTGGCAATCACGGCGTTGGCATTTTCCGGTGTTTCTGATTGTCCTGTTCCAATAGCCCAAACAGGCTCATAGCCAACGATATCGCTGCCTTTTGCAATAGCAGACGTTGCATCGGGAACGCAATATACCACTTTTAGGCCCTGTAATTTTGCCTGATCAACTTTTTTCTGTAACATTTCATCCGTTTCACCAAAATACTTTCTCCGCTCAGAATGCCCGACTATGACGTAATCTGCTACTTCCCTGACCATTCTTGCCGTTACCGCTCCCGTATATGCGCCTTCAACAAAAGGAGACAAATCCTGAGCCCCTGCAGAAATTGGCAGACCTAATCGTTCAATCTCGTCCTTAAGAGTAGAAAGCGCTGTATATGGAGCACAAAGAACTATCCGCAAATCGGCAAACTGTTCCAGTTTGTCTTTATATCCCGATAATTGAGAAAGCCAGTCCTTTGTCTCCGAAATTGTTTTGTTACTTTTCCAATTACCGATTAGATATAAAGTTTTCATATGATAAGATTATACCTATGCTTTCAGCATTCCTCAATGAATTAAACCAAGAGCAGCGTAAAGCCGCAACCCACGTTAAAGGGCCAACACTTATTTTTGCTGGGGCAGGCAGCGGTAAAACAAAAGTTTTAACATATAAAGTTGCCCATCTTATT
This sequence comes from uncultured Gammaproteobacteria bacterium, assembly GCA_964629685.1. GTDB lineage: Bacteria > Patescibacteriota > Microgenomatia > UBA10105 > UBA927 > CAZVTT01. The sequence continues at coordinate 357,608 of CAZVTT010000001.1, read as the reverse complement.
GCTGATCATGCAGTTCCGCCACATAACATTCTCATGTGTACATTTACCAATAAAGCCGCGGCAGAAATGAAAAAGAGAATTCTCACACTACTTAGTCAGAATGGACTATCTACTGAACTTCCTTACGCGGGAACATTTCATTCCTTTGCAGTAAAAGTGTTACGGCGGGAAGGCATGCATTTAGGAATTGCCCCGTCATTCGTAATATATGATGACCAGGATCAGTCAGACGCAATTAAAGAAGTTCTGCGCAAGTTGGATATCTCAGCCAAAAATTTTAATCCTAACGCGTTACTTCATACCATATCGGAAATAAAAAACGAACTAATTACGGCACTGGAATATCCACAACTGGCACGTGGATACTATCAGGAAACGGTTGCCCAAGTGTACTTGGAATATCAGAAACTGCTTCAACAGAATGAAGCTCTTGATTTTGATGATTTATTAATGAAGACCGTTCAACTTTTTGAGAAATTTCCCGAAATTCAGGGGAAATATCAGGAACAATACAAATACATACTGGTAGATGAATACCAGGATACTAATAAAGCCCAGTATGTACTTACACGACAACTAAGCGGTCGCTACCTCAATATTTGCGTTGTAGGTGATGCTTCACAAAGTATATATCGCTGGAGAGGTGCCGATTACCGGAATATTACTAATTTCAGGGTAGACTATCCCAATGTTAAGGAATTTCATCTTGAACAGAACTACCGCTCTACGCAAACGATACTAGATGCCGCTTATGCCGTAATATCAAAAAATACGTCACATCCAATTCTGAAACTATGGACAGAAAAACCCAAAGGACAAAATATCGTGCTTTATGAAGCCAGAAATGAACATGACGAAGCAATGTTTCTGATACAAACTATTCTCCAATCAGGGAGACCCTATACAGACTTTGCCATTTTATACCGTACTAATGCACAATCGCGTGTAGTAGAAGAAGCTTTACTCCACGCCGGAATTCCGTATTTATTGGTAGGAGGAACAAGGTTCTACGAACGGAAAGAAATTAAAGACGTACTGGCATATTTACGTGTTCTTTCAAACCCAAAAGATTCGGTATCATACAAACGGATAGAAAAACTTGGTAAAGGCCGTTTAGAACGATTTCAGAAGCTTCAACAGCAATTGCAACAAGATAATACACTTATTTCTGAAACTACTTTAGAGTTGTTGGATAAAGTAATAGAACAAACAGAATACCTCTCTCTCTACGACATAAATAAGGAAGAAGAAGCATACAGACTCGAAAATATTAAGGAACTCCGGTCTGTTGCGATGGAATTTCCTGAACTAACAACATTTCTGGAGAATGTGGCATTAGTAGAACGGGAGTACGAACCGGACAAAGTTAAACAGCGCGACACAAACCGTTCTGCAGTTACGCTTATGACAATTCATACTGCTAAAGGATTAGAGTATCCAACCGTATTTGTAATCGGAATGGAAGAAGGTCTCTTCCCTCACAGCAGAGCGCTTCTGGATAAAGAAGAACTTGAAGAAGAACGTCGACTTTGTTATGTGGCAATTACCAGAGCGAAAGATACTCTCTACCTTACCCATGCCAACCATCGACTATTCTTTGGCACGCGAACACAAAACATGCCCTCGCGTTTTCTTGGAGATATTCCGGAAGAAATATTAAGATCACAAGTTTCACTGGATTATGATCGGGGATTTAGGGAAGATGACCTTTTAATTTAGTAAAAAATTCTGAATATCATTAACAATACCGTACCTGTAACCACGAATATTGAAAGTGCTAATTCAACCTCTAGAAATACTTTTGAGAGACCCTTTACTCTCCCAAAACCAATAAACGGCATAAAGAGTCTACTATCGATTGGTAACCACGAAATCGCTTTTTCCTGCTGTGTTTCACGAATACGCTTTCGCTTTTTCATTCTATCCTGATTGTACCATAAGGGGAAAAAAGAGATAATAACAATATAATTATGCCTATCAGAACAATCCGACCGGCAAATCAGGAAGATAAGCACCATTGGGATCGCGTCATTCATCATCCTCTGCAATCCTGGGCATGGGGTGAATTTCGCGCATCTATGGGAGTACAAGTTCAAAGAATCGTAACCACCGAAGGTGGCGAAATAGTGGACGGTTGGCAAGTTACGCTACACCGTATTCCTATGACCAACTATACGGTAGGCTATTTTGCTAAAGGTCCCCTACCTACGAGGGACATGATTAATGCGCTCGCCCGCTTTACGAAACCAAACAACAGCATAAGTATTCAAATAGAGCCAAACCTTGTATATTCCGAAGCAACTTACGATCAGTTACCGCATTCAAACAGGTTTGTTCCCTCTCATCGTGCTCTTTTTACCCCTTACACTTTTGCTATTGATCTGCGGCAGTCCGAAGAAGAGTTAATGAAGAAATTACATCCCAAAACACGATACAATATTAAAATCGCACAGAAACATTCTGTAAGCATTCAGGAAGATAATTCTCCTGCCGCATTTGATCAATATATATCTTTATCTCAGGAAACTACCGCCAGACAAGGATTCTATGCTCACAATTCCCAGTACCATCGCAGTATGTGGCAGATTATGCGTCAGGCGAATATAGCCACAATGTTTACGGCAACCTATCAGCATAAAACAGTAGCAGCCTGGATACTGTTTAAATGGAAAAACTCGCTGTATTACCCATATGGAGCTTCTTCCCGAGAGTATAGACAGGTCATGGCGCCCACACTCCTACTTTGGGAAATAATCCGCTGGGCAAAACAGCACAATTTCAGTTCATTTGACTTATGGGGAGCACTCGGACCAAACCCTGATCAGAATGACCCTTGGTATGGATTTCACCGCTTTAAGGAAGGTTTTCACCCGGAATTAATACACTCAATCGGGTCATTCGATTATATTATTAACCCGGTTCTTTACTCCGGATACACTCTCGCAGACGCCATCCGATGGAAATATTTACGGCTTAAACAGAAATTATTTTAAGGTATGGAACTCCAACAATCCCCGTTATTTGCAGAATTTACCCGCCGTTTACACTGGAACGTTCTTACCATAGATGGCACAAATGTATTCATAAAAAATTTTCCGTTCGTCGGCACAATGGCAAAAATACAACGTCCGCATAGTTTGCCACCGTTAAATAAACTCATACCTCTGCTTAAATCACATCATGTTCGTACCATAGTCGCGGAAGCACAACCCAATCAATCCTCAGCCGAATTCAAAGCATGGACGCAACAACTTCGGAAAGACTTCTCCTTAACCTCATCTCCCTACCTTCCTACAAAAACTATCCTAGTGAATTTAGATCCCCCACTCAATGAAATTTTTAATTCGTTTACACCTGCCAAAAGAAGAGCAGTCAGGCGAGCAACTAAATACGGAGTAAAAATCCGGGAATCACACGATATATCTGAACTTATACGCATTAAAAACAAATCAGCAGGCCCTTTTGGATTTGTTACTACTTACGGTATAGCCAAAATTTGGCCGGTTTTTGCACCCCGACACGCTGCAATTCTTCTGGCAACTGCTCCAAGCCGTCACATCTTCCGCAGAACTATTAACGACGAAATAGTTGGTGGCGTACTGATGTTATTCTGGGAAAACACTGCGTATTACTGGATAGCAGGAGCTACAAAAAAAGGTAAACATGTTTTTGCACCGACACTGCTGGCATGGGAATGCATGAAATTAGCAAAACTTCGGGGTGCTCAATGGTTTGACTTTGTGGGAGTATGGGATGAACGCTTGGCAAAAGAGTTTGATTCATGGAAGGGATTTACAAAATTCAAAGAAGGCTTTGGGGGATTGGAACGCACATATCCCCTCTGGTATAAATAGGTTACTGCCAGGCTTCACAGATTAGTCGAAACTCACAGAAATCGCAATGCTTTCCCGGAGTCGGCGTAAAAATGCTAGTACTAATTTCTTCGGCTTTGGTGCGGATTTTTATTCTTGCCTCATCTATCTGTTCCTGTGTCCGTGTAGCGGATATCTTTTCGTCCCCTTCAAAAAAATAAAACGAAACAATAACTTTATCGACAGGCTGTCGATATAATCCCTCATCCGTAGCAGCCATTGCATATACCGTTAACTGTAAATCATTTTTAACATCTCGGGCTTTCGGAGCATGACCTGTTTTGTAGTCAATAATTTCCAGCGTACCATCGGTTAATCTGTCAACCCTGTCTATTTTCCCACCTAATTTTAATTCCGGTGATATTTTTATTCGAAACGGATGCTCAAGGGACAGGGGAATTCTCGCAGGATCAAACGCATGGGTATAAAAACTTGTTAACAAATCTTTCCCATGTAGTTTCATCTTTTTTTCATAGGCTTTATCGCCAAATCCAATTGATGACCACAGTGTATCCAGCAATTCCAGAAGCATTTCCGGATGAGCTTTTTCACCCTGTTTGATCCGCTCATAAAACACATTAATAACTTTGTGTATAGTATCTCCAAATGTAAGTGCAGCGGAAGGCGGAACGGGAATTTTTAATATATACCTGTACTTATATTGAAGCGGACATGTTGTGAATGTGTGCAGCTGAGAATAGGATAAATACGTTACCGGTGCATGGCTTGTATTTTGAACAACCGGCTCGGGATGAGTCTGCCAATCCAATAGCGATAATTGAGACATTGGTTTAATAACGCGCTGTTCCAATTTTTTTACCGCGGATGATCCCAAAGCCTCTACAATAAATGGTGAAATTTTTTTCTCCCGCTTTCCTTCTCCGTAATATTTTGCACCGGTGAAAAACAGATAATCTCTTGCACGGGTCATGCCTACATAGAACAAACGTCGTTCTTCCTGTAAATGGAAGTCACCAGTCGGAACGATTTCCTTAATTAATTGGTCAGGAATAGGTATTTGCTCCTTCCGTTCCGTCGTGGGAAAGCGTGCTGATACCAGATTGATCATAAACACTACCGGAAATTCTAATCCCTTGGCGGCATGAATCGTCATTAGGGTAACTGCGTTATTTTCTGTCCAATCGGTATCACTAGCGGCAGGAGACTCGCCTAAGGTTAACGACAAATCTATCCAATCCACAACAGTAAATATGTCGGCTTCCTCGTGTTCGGCTTCATATGTTTTTAACTTATCAAAAAACTTAGCAATATTAAGCGCGGTTCGCTCCTCAGCAACGGTTTTATATGCGGTAAACTGCTGCAATAATCCGGAATCCTGCAAAAAATAATACAGGATCTGTCCCGCTGTTTCTTTTTTAATACTATGCAAATGCCGCTTTACCATCTCAACAAACATTTTTAACCGAATTGGCGTCTCAGGAGACAGTTCCGCGATATTGAGTTCCGGTTTAGAATTCTGCACTGTATTCTCTTCTAACTGAGGCGTATCTTTATGCAATACAACCTTTTCACACGTTTCAAAAAGCGAGACTCCATTACGTTTTGCAAAATTCATTAGCGCTGCTATATCACGAGGCGGCAAATTTAGCCACTCCATAGTCAGAACTCTATACATAGCGACATTATCTTCGAAATTATATAGCACCTTAAGATAGCCAATTAGATCTTTAACTTCAGGTTGCCTAAACAGTTGACCAGGCCCTAAAAATTGATACGGTATCCCATGTCGAACAAGTGCCCTGGTAAACGGTTCAGCATGATTATTTGCCCTGACAAGGATACCGAAATCTGAATAAGAATACTGATGTTCTGTAATAAGTCGAGTTATTGTTTTTGCGACTTCATCGGCTTCATTTTCCACCCTGTCAGTATAAATAAATTCTATTTCTTCACCTTGTATCATCCGCATGCTCTCTAATTTTTTATCCACCTTCTCAACCACCTCTAACCGATCCGGGTTATTAAACTGAATTAATTCATACGAACGATCTAAAATTTCTTTTGAAGATCTGTAGTTTTGTTTAAGAACTACAATCTTTACTTTCGGAAACCTGGTACGGAACTGTACCATGTTACTTACCGCCGCACCACGCCATCGATAAATGGCCTGATCATCATCTCCCACAACAGTAATGTTTTGCGATTCACCGGCTAATAGAATCGCCAATTCATTTTGCGCAAAATTAGTATCCTGAAACTCATCTATTAAAATATAACGAAATTGCGTTTGATATTTTTCAAGTATCGCCGGACGTGTTCTGAATAGCTGCAGGACATTACTTATTAAATCCGCGTAATCAGCTACACCTTCCTTTTGTTTAAAATCTTCATACAATGAATACGCGTTTGCTAATTCCAGATATTTTTCGTACTCTTGCTCTTCTTCGGGAGTACTTCTCGGCAAGTCATTTACCCATTTCAGATACACTCCGGGCAACACATCTTCATCTTTTAATCTACTAAAATGCTGAATCATTCCGGAAATAAACTTCGTTGGATTCCCTAACGGCCTAAACTGATGTAATGCAAACGAGAACAGATGCCGGCGAAAAAACATAATCGTTTCCGCTTCGGTCATCAATCGATATCCCGGATCCAAACCGATATTAATTGCTTCTGCACGGAGTATCCGATCACAGAAAGCATGAAATGTGGAAATCCACATTTCAGGTAGACCATACGGCAGATTCTCTTCTACCCGCTCTTCCATTTCCCTACTGGCTTTTTCGGTAAAGGTCAACGCGAGAATACTTTGTGGTAATACTTTACGTTCTGAAATAAGGTGCTGAATTCTTTCCGTTATAACGGTTGTTTTTCCGGTTCCCGCACCGGCAATAATCATTAAAGGGCCGTCTCCAAATTCTACAGCCTGAAGCTGAGCTTCATTTAACACACGGGTCGATGTAGTATTTTTACTTCTCACGATAAAGGCATTATACCTGATGGAAAGTGAAGTTCCATTTCTATAATTTAGCTTTCGTCAGCGACAGGGAGTTGTCTGGTTGTAGATAATTTTAAACCGACCTGATTTACCGTTACAGCCACTGCATTCATGGTGTTATATGCATTATTTACATGTTTACTAAGTACGCCTGTTTGCTCATATAGTTTATCGTAATCAGCCTGCATAGCATTTAGCATTTTCATTATTTCCCGTGATCGCTTCTCTAATTCTTTACCTTGAAAACTTAATAAGATTACCTGCAAATGCGCGTAAAGTGTATTGGGAGATACAGGGTAAATATGCTGCCTTCTGGAAAAATCAATCAGTTCAGTTTCATTTATTATTTCATAGTATACTGACTCTGATGGGATATACATTAGTGCAAAATCCATAGTTCCCTCTTCGGGAAGAATATATTTCTTACTGATATCGCCAACGTGCTTTTTTACATCCTGCATAAATTGTTTTTTGGCTGCACCCCTTTCAGATGCCGTTTCTGCAGTATAACTTTTTGCATAATTTTCCAGCGGAAATTTTGAATCTATACAAAGTAAACCTGCATCTGTCTTAATTGCCGCATCAACTTTAACACCGGAGCGAAATGTATACTGTAAATGATATGTATTTTTGGGAAAAGTTTGACTGATCATATCTCCCAAAACTTGCTCACCGATGTTACCCCGTAGCTTAGGCGACTGCAGAAATTCCTGTAAATCCCGGATACCCCTCCCTACTTCAGATAATTCGCCGACATGCTTTTGTAAATCACCGATCACACGCGATGCCGTATCCAGTCGTTGATTTATTTCCCGATTCTGGAGCTGCATCAGCTTAGCCACATCATTTGTTGAGCCTCTCATCGTATCGTTCAATGTTTTGTTAGTCTGTTCTAACGATACCTGCATACTCTTAAGCCACTCCACCAGGGTAGCATCCTGCCCGGAATTTAGATTTTTTTTAAGGAGAACGTAAACGGCAATAAAACTAATAATAATTGTACAAATGACAATTAGCAGCGAAAGTATATCCATAGGCAGTTACGTATCAACAGTGATTTGTACACTGTCGGTAGTATTACTATTAGGCGTTTACTTGAGTACTATACATTATACTCAGAAAGTATTTACTGTCACCTACGAAACGGTTCGAGCTAGCTCATGGTATAATTAGCCTATGGAGACAAACCAAAATCAGTCATCTACTTCCTTACGCAGGACCAAGGCACGAGAGCAGATTATTGCCATTTTCAAGCATTCTCAACTACCTCTCAGCGCACAGGACATATACCAAAAACTGACTGACAAGAAATATAAAATTGACCAAGTGACGGTCTACCGCACACTTGAGGCATTTGTAAGCAACGGCATTCTGTTTAAACTCGACTTGATGGAAGGCAAATTCCGGTACGAACTGGCAGCGCACACGCATCATCACCATGCCGTATGCCAACAATGTGGCGCAATCGCGGATATTTCTGACTGCATACCACAAGAAATTCAGGAAAACGTCGCAAATAATACCGGATATAAAATCAACGCACACCGTCTGGAATTTTTTGGAATTTGTCCCAGATGTCTAAAACCATAGGTGAAAATACGACAAATCCCTCATAGAGAGGGATTGCCGTAAAAACGTTCACTTTTCTTATTTACTTTTTCCGTAAACCGATAGCCAATGAAGCTACGGAAAGTATAATTGCACCGACTGATAACCATTGTGATTGCATGGTATCCGCTGTGCTTGAAGCAGTCATCGCCGTAGAATTGTCAGTCGTTTTTGTGCCAGTCAATTCCACTTTTGGAGCAGGATTTTTCTCACTGCTGTCATCCCAGGCTACAACTACACCGTCGCTATACTTTTGATATGTTTTCCAGACTGTAGTTTTCTCCATCGTAGAATGAATACTTATTTTAAATTCAGTAAATTCATCAACTCCGATTTTTCCTCCAGTCCAAGTTATTTCCGAAATCGGTCCGGTTGATTCTTCATGATCATGATCATCCTCTTCGGTTTGAGTCGGCATTCCGCTGGTACCGGACATTTTTGGTGTCTCTGTGCGTTTCTCTGAATGACTCCAACCCGAGACAGGCAATATGCCCGTAACATCTACGCCCTCTGGAACCACAACCCGTAATTCCGTCGTTGGAATTTTCCGTTCATTGGGAACACGAACCGTAATGATTTGAGATCCGACCAGACCTTGCTTCGGGTCAATCGTAACATGAGCACTTATTTGTGGAACTAAAGAAAATACAGCTAGTAATAAAATACCTAAACTAAGTACACGTTTCATTTTACTCACCTCCTTTCGATATGGATTCAAAAAAAACGGAGAAACGAAGTTGTTTTACGAATACAGCAGTGGCTGAGTTAACCCACGTCTGATTATAGTTATAAATACATTATTTACCTGCGTAAATTGAGTGTAGAGAACACGTCTTTTTACGACATAGGTACGTGAGGTATTATTCCGCTTGTGTAGTATCCCTGCTAGGAATGTGAATGGTACACACAGAGCAATGGCCATTAACCACCATTTTTGCTGTGAACACGCAGGGAGCGGCTGAATACAGTCAACCGAAACAATTCGTGAGGAGAAAGGGTTTACCCGAAATATAGTTGATAACACCGATCCGAACATAAATATACTGATCATCAGGGAGATGCTATAGCGATGAGAATAAAAGAAACTTCTAATGTTTATCATACCTGCAGTAGAATTGTAATACACCTTACACACGCTTCCGCACTTTGTCAACTTTAGTGGAAGTCCGGGGAGAATTCATAGGGATGAAGACAAGCAACACTAATCCTATACCGACAATAAGTATTACTAATGGACTATAATTTCTCAGTGGATTTTCCGATTGCGTCCGATTTTGGGTATCCCCCATAGCATAATACTCAAACTCCGTATGAAACGATTGAAATACTTTACCGGTACCATTGGGGTTTCCGTCTATAGTTAACAAATATTCACCGGCTTTAGGAAAGGTATACCTAAGTTGAGCATAAGTGCCTCCGGAAACTAAAGACATCGATGCCATTTTTTTCCCTTCGGATGTTATAGTAATAAAACAATCGCAAGATTCGGGATTACTGGGATTAAACCTGCCACTCTGATCCTGAATATCAACAAATATTTTACTTTCTTTTCCGGCTACTGGCTGATCGTCAGGGTCAATATGCACGGTTACACCGATTTTCCCGTCGACTTTCAATATGTGCGCGAAAGCATAGGGTGGAAATAAAAGCAGCATAAAGAAAGTTATACATACAGGAAAAAACGCTCTTTTCATTTAGCCTCCACTACAAAATCTGTTACGAATAACTTACCTTCATGTTGAAATTGCGCGAACAGTTTGTATTTTCCGGCTTTAGGAAAATAGGTATTAAACCGAACGGAAGGGCCACCAACCGTTTGTCCAATCGTAGGAATATCGACCGGATGCACGTGAACATAGGTTAATCCATCTTCGCTGACCATAGCTAAATGACCAAACGCACCTAAATACGGCTCTAGCGTATCCAGAGGTTTTCCCGTTTTATCGTCGGAAAGCGTGTAAATAAAATCTACAGACTCATTCTTTCTAAATGGTCCTTCAGGACTTAATTTAACCTGGTAGCGCGATGCAAAGTGTTTATCAAATGCTCCCACGGATATATGAGCGTCGTCCGCACTTTGAGCACCATTAGTCTTAAGAGAAACAATAGTTACATTTTCAAAAAAATCCGGAGGAGAATACTCGATATACAATTGATATGTACCTTCTTTCGGCAACATAGTTGTTACGGAAAACGTTCCGTTGCCCAGGTATTCAGGGTGAATATGATCGTAGTATGTCAAATCTTTCGATAACACAATGACATGCATTAACTTTTCCTGAATAATCCTAAACTTCTCTACTCTCTTACCGGTTCGCTTATCAGTAATACTAAATGTAAGGGTTAAAGGACTATTTGGTTTTATCTCTGCGGGTGCAGTTATCATTTCTACCGAATAGTCTTTACTATACCCTTGCCTGTGACGGGAATGTGGATCATAGGCAAGGGATACCGACCATGAACTTATTCCGATTGCCGCCACCGATATGAAAATCAAGCCTGCCGCAACCAACCGCTTTCGTACGAAAGTCGAATTTGTACTACTTATTCTTTTCCAGGTAGCACCGGTTTCCAGCAAAATAAAAACTAATGTTATGAAATTAACAACCACGGGAATAAACGACTTTCCGCTCACAAAGTGCGATCCAATCAAGAATGCATGGAATACTGTGCAGATAGCTGCCACGTAAACCCACCTGTGCAGCCATTTCCAACGCTTACCCAATAAACGAACGGCATAATCCGTTGATGTTAATGTAAGCAAAGTGAATATAAATAATGCAATCCCGCTTGATAGTAATGCTAGCTGATGTTGCAACGCCAGGAAAAAAAATGCATTGATTGACCCCGTAAGATTAAATATAAAACCTAATGCACCATGCAAAACTCCAAAAAGAAAAACGCTTACACCCAGAGCTCTGCGCGCATGGACGAATATCGGAGTGAACGGAAAACCGGGGAAATATATACGCACAAGCCCGGGGACAAGTGTTATATATACTAAAGCAAGTGCGCTAAAACCGAAAACCCGCGTCATCAATCTCCAGGAAGCCGCCTCTGTAGGGAACATATAAACAGCATACATATATACACCGGCGACCCACAGGAGAACCACACCATAAACAAATCTTCTGACGTAAGGAAGTACAACTACAGCTTTTGCCGGCATCGCACTGGAAAAAGGATGCAGTTTCTTTGAAAAAATCGCGACTGCAGCTGTAGTAACAATTGCCAACAAAGGGATAAACCATCCAAGTATCATAAGCACTATGTACGATCCCACAGAGAACTCAACGCGTCACGCAGCCGTAGCCATAACCGCATAACCGGATTGGGATTTTCCAAAGGGGTATCCAGGAACACAAAGGTATCACTGGCAATTCCATTCTGATCAAGTACCCGCAAAACCGGAAATATAGGGAAATAATCATCGTATTTGAACCGCTTGGAAACTTCTTTATCGCTGTATTCAGATCCGTCAGCAAAATCCCACAGATATTTTACAATTTGTCCGCGTGAAGATTCTCCACTAAACCGAATTTGTTTTCCGGGTGATATTTCCTGAACATCTCTGGTAGGGTTAGCAATTACCGTTTGATCCACACGAATAATCGCTTCAGGAAGGATATAGTCCTCTGTTGGCACGACATTTAACTGAACGCTATTTACGCCGGAATATTCCTGCGTTTTACCCGGAAATTTAACCAGAATATTTACAATATATGTCCCGGGTTTTGTATATATATGCGTAACTTTGCCACCGGATACAAGCTGACTTCCATCATCAAAATCCCACTGAAATTCAGGAGTTATCTGTTCTTTACTGGGGACCGCAATTCCACCCAAGGGATTTGCGGCAAACCTATATGGGTTCGGGAAAAATTGTTCATCTATTTCAAATATAATCTGCTTATTTACCAAAAAGGCCGACGGCGATGCCAAATCAGCGCCGACGCGGAACTTCGTGGGCGTAGTGTACGTAGTTAAAGGATTTGTCTGAGCATAGAGCATGTTCACTTTTACATATGGTGGACCTGATCCATGAGCGGAAACTTTCTCTGAAAATGCAAGTAGACATAGGACAGTAACAATTACCATTGAATAAAATGCTTTTTTATACATACATTCCTCCAAAATCCCAAATCATTGTACTATGAGGTGCTAGTCCGTACAATGAATCTACATACAATAACCATGCGAGAACGCATACAACGGATTCTACATCAAAAAAATCGACCGTTTATTTTACTTTTTGTCAGTGTAGTTGCTTTCAGTACTCTCGGATGGTTGATTAACTCGTACCAACCAAACACGCCAACCCTTATTGTATTTATGTTATTCCTAACTGGCTTATCGATATGGTGTATAGTTTATTTCAGTACTGTAAACATAAGGCAAACAACACTGATTACACTTGGTATTGTAATAATTTTATCTCTGAGAGCATTAAATTTACGGGAACCCTCATACGTCATTTTGCTTGTCGCAACTCTCTTTTCGCTTGAGCTCTACCTGAAAAACCAGTAAAATTACTCTATGAACAAATTCTATATCACCAGTGCCATCCCTTATGTTAACGCAAAGCCTCACATTGGTCATGCACTGGAGTTTGTTCAAACCGACCTGATTGCTAGGTATTATAAATTAAAAGGATACGATGTATGCATGTTGTGTGGAGGTGATGAAAATGCGCTAAAGAACGTCCAGGCAGCAGAAAAAGCCGGAAAACCAGTACAAAACTTTATTGACGAAAATAATCAGTTATTTTTTGAACTCACGAAAAAACTGTTTTGCCAATATGATGTCTGGCAAAAAGGCAGTAATCAGGAAACCCATTATCCATCAAGTCAACAACTTTGGAATTTATGTGATGCCAAAGGAGACATTTACAAAAAATCATATGAAGGTTTGTATTGTCTGGGGTGTGAAGCGTTTTATGCACCGGAAGAATTAAATGATCAGGGTGAATGCTTCGAGCATCCAGGGAAAAAATTAGAAACCGTTAAAGAAGAAAACTATTTTTTTAAACTCTCAAAATATCAACAACAACTTGTCGAACTTATACGTACTGACACGTTAAAAATTGATCCGGAAGTGCGAAAGAATGAAGTACTCTCCTTTTTAAAACAACCCCTGCAGGATATATCTATTTCAAGATCAAACGAGCGGGCAAGAAATTGGGGAGTTCCTGTTCCTACGGACAGTACACAACGTATGTATGTCTGGTTCGATGCTCTAAACATTTATCAGTCAGGGATAGGTTTCGGTTGGAACAATGAAACATACAACAAATGGTGGCCAGCAGATATTCACGTTATCGGTAAAGGTATATCACGTTTCCATGCGGTATACTGGCCCGCTTTTTTGCTTTCGGCAAATCTAAAACTTCCAAAATCCCTATTTGTACACGGATATTTCACGGTAAACGGTCAGAAAATGAGTAAAACATTAGGAAATGTCGTAGATCCCATCGAGTTAATTCAAAAATATGAAAACGGAGCAGATGCTCTCCGTTATTATTTTTTACGGGAAATTCCGCCTTTTGCAGATGGCGATTTTTCAGAACGCCGTTTCGCGGAATTATATAATGCTGACCTTGCAAATGGATTAGGAAATTTATCCTCCCGCTTGGCAAAATTAATTCAGAACAACAACATTCAGCTCGATAAATTTAAAATTGCTCAACCGAATAACGTATTTGAGACTGTTTCTCCTCTCATTGAACAATACAAATTTAACGAAGCATTGGGAATACTTTGGTCAAAAATTAAAAATATAGACAAATATATAAATGATACGAAGCCCTGGGAGCAAAACCCTGCGGAATTTTCCGTTACTATTTCAGATATACTTATGGGAACGAAAGAACTTGATTCATTTCTGGAAGTGGTTGATTCATTACAGCCGTTCTTGCCATCGACATCAGCCAAACTCATTCGTCAATTTACCGGAAAAGAACCCTTTTCAAACAAACCCCTTTTTCCGCGTATCCAAACGAAATAATAGAATCCATTTAATGCATGTTTATAGATACACATTGTCACCTTAATTTTGAGAATTATAACGATGACCGCGCAATGGTCATTGGCAACGCAAAAAAAGCCGGGGTGAAACAATTTATTATTCCCGGAGTAGACTCCTTGTCATCAAAAATAAGTGTGTCACTTGCGAAAGAGAATCCGAATACTATCTTTTCCGCGATCGGATTTCACCCATACGAGGCTCAGGAGCTTCCGGATATACATAGCTTAGCGTCATTATTGGGATCACATGTTGTAGCCGTAGGAGAATGCGGTTTAGATTATCACTTATATAAAAATGAAGTAGCGGCCGGGAAAAAAACTAATCAGAAGCGACTTTTCGCTGAGCAACTCGAGTTTGCTATTCAACACAATCTGCCTGTCATTTGCCACTGTAGGGATGCTTTCGAAGACTTTTTTGACACAATAGACAGCGTCTCTAGTCTTCCGAGGGGAGTAATCCATTGTTTTTCCGGTGGATTACAGGAAATCAGATTTGCCCAACAACGAGGATTCTTTATCGGAATAGACGGTAACCTCACATTTTCCAAACATTTACAGTCAATCGTGCCGGAAATTCCGCTTTCCATGTTATTGTTAGAAACAGATTCCCCTTTTCTTACGCCAATTCCGCATCGCGGTACCAGGAATGAACCCAAGTACATCCCGTTAATTGCGGAAATACTGGCAAAGTTAAAAAACACCGAATTGCAAACTATTGCAGAAATTACCACTAAAAATGCTCAATCACTTTTCAACTTATCCGAAAGAATCTGAGGAGGACTGTTCGTAATGTTTTCTTTTATAAACCCATTCTGGTAGGCTTATAAATAGCACTATGAAAATATCCGTAATTATCCCGGCCTATAACGAAGAAAAATATTTACTGACCACAATTACTTCACTGCACCAATTGCTGCGTATGCCTGATGAAATTATAGTGGTAGATGGCAGTTCAACAGATAAAACGGTCCAAATTGCCGAAAAAGCCGGTGCAAAAGTAGTCGTCGTCGCCCATAAGGGTATAGGGTATGCCAGACAAAAAGGCTTAGAAGCCGCAACTGGTGATATCGTGGCATTCACCGATGCTGACACGACCGTACCGAAGGACTGGCTCAACAAAGTAGAAAAATACTTAACGCTTCCTAATATTTCATGTGTCTACGGTACGTTTCGTGTTCCGGACGGATGGTGGCCGTACAGATTTTATATTAACGTTCTCCAACCAATTTTTAACCAACTCTACTTCTGGATCGGCATTACGATGGCACCCGGTCAAAATATGGCTTTTTGGAGAGAGAAAGCATTACAGGTCGGTGGGTTCCCGATAGATTTCAAAATTGCAGAAGACATAGAGATGGTCAGAAGACTAAAAGGTGCAGGGAGGGTTATTTTCCGACAAGATCTGGTTGTAATCAGCTCAGGAAGACGAGGAAACGAAGGTGTTGGCATGTTCACGAGAGTATTCAAAGCATTCTTACTGTACTTTATTTTTCGCAAAGCAAACCGCATTGGTTTTCCCGACGTCCGATAGACGAATATAGGGCTTTAGCATGCTATAATTAAAGCATAACGCAGTTATGAAAGTCCTTTTTACACGCTACCCGCATAAAGCCCAAAGACTTCTGGAGATACTTATACCGCTCATGTCCTGGGTGCTAATCACCATGCCTTTATGGTTATCGTTCTGGCATCCCGCATTAGTCGCCTACCTCATTATCAGCTTTAATGTGTACTGGTTCTATAAATCCTTTCAACTGGCTATTTCCGCAGTTCGGTCATATATAACCATGAACGCACATATTAGAGTGGATTGGCTTGAACAGGCAAAGAAACTCCCTGAATTCTCACAGGTATATCACGCGATTATCGTTCCTGAATACAAAGAACCGATTCATATTTTACGCAGGACTCTCGATAACCTGGTTAAACAGGATTTTCCAAAAGAACGTATTATTCTT
The DNA here is from genome assembly GCA_964629685.1 of uncultured Gammaproteobacteria bacterium. Classification (GTDB taxonomy): domain Bacteria; phylum Patescibacteriota; class Microgenomatia; order UBA10105; family UBA927; genus CAZVTT01. Next base: position 341,185 of record CAZVTT010000001.1, on the reverse strand, counting down.
GTTCTGGCCACGGAAAGTAAAGATGAAACATCGGAGGAAACCGGACAAATATTGGAAAAAGAATATTCTTCCCAATTCGGAAAATTTCTTGTCACCAGCCACCAACTTCAAGTAAACGAAGTAGCCGGAAAATCCTCCAATATGGCATGGGCGGCTAAAGAGCTTGTTCAATATTTGAACCAAAAAAGTATTCCGCTGGATGCTGTTACGGTAACATCATGTGATGCGGACGCTCTCATTCATCCAAAGTATTTTTCAGCACTTACGGTAAGTTTTCTGACTGATCCTGAACGAGAATTCCACTTCTATCAGGGCGCAATCCTGTTCTATTCGAATATTTGGAGGATTCCTTTACCTAACAGATTTCTAAGCATAGTTAACAGCATATGGAATTTAGCCAGCCTTTCACAAACAGGAAGGTTAATTAACTTTTCAACCTACTCGCTTTCACTCTCTACAGCAGTAAAGGCAGGATATTGGGGTGTAGATGTTATTCCCGAAGACTACCATATGTTTTTTAAAGTGTATTTTACTTATGGAAAGAACGTAATGACAAAAAGTATTTTTTTACCGATCCTTGTAGACGCAGCAGAAAGCCATGGTTTCCTCCGGACGATGATAAATCAATATGAACAATCCAAACGCTGGGCATGGGGTGTCTCGGATATCCCATTTGTAATCAGAGGAATAGTTCTTAACTCATGGATTCCGTTGGGAGACAGGGTGAGACGGGTTGTCATGCTGTTAGAACACCACGTTTTCTGGCCGGCAAACTGGTTTTTACTTACTATCGGAAGTACTGTTCCCCCACTTATTAATCCGGCTTTTGGCCGAACGGCACTTGGACATAACCTGTCCCGAATATCTTCTACAATTCTTACCATATCAACGATCTTTCTTATTGTAGTATTTATCATTGATTGGCGGATAAAGCCACCGAAACCAAAAGAAATGGCAGCCTGGAAGTTACCCTTCCTTTATTTACAATGGCTGACTCTTCCCGTAATTTCATTTTTACTCTCTGCTTTACCCGGATTAGATGCACATACAAGACTAATGCTCGGTAAACGGCTGGAATACCGTGTCACTGAAAAGGTATAATACTGATAAGGGGCAACATCATGGGTAATTCCGTCATCCAATATATAATTCAGCACTCCCCAATTATTTACCTAACCCAAAGCATTTGGAGAGATGAAGCATTTTCAATTTTAGTAGCAGAACGTCCGCTGTCCTTCTTTATCGGAAAACTAACATTTGAACCACCACTATACTACGTACTCCTGCATTTCTGGATGAAACTATTTGGAAATAGTGAAATAGCAGCACGCTCGCTTTCAACACTGGGATTCTGCCTTGCTACCGTAGTAATGATTTTATGGGCTGAACGCTTGTTCAAAAAGCACTGGCTCAATATATTTCTGCCGATTTTTTTCTTCCTCAATCCGATGCTGCTTTATTACGCATTCGAGATACGTACATACGGATGGTATACATTCTTTACTACATTAACGTTGTTTGCCTACTGGGAAAGGAAGTGGCCGGTATTTATACTGGGACTCGTTGCCGGATTTTATACTCACAGCTTTTTTCTCATTCTGCCACTCTCGCTCATGGTTCACTACTTTATTACACATAAAGATCTTATTTACCCGAAACTTCGTCTGATAAAAATACTTAACGATACATTTGTTAAAGCAAATATTATTCTCGCACTTTGTATTTCTCCCTGGCTTTATCTCATTCTGCAACAAGCATCCCGCCTAAAAGAATCCTGGTATTTTCCCGTGGATTTTCAGCTTATTAAATCGGTTCTGGGAAACATGTTTATTGGGTATGAAGGCACTCCCTGGTTTCTCTGGAGATACACGACAATAATTTCGGTTATATTCCTTCTGCTCTTCGTTTTGAGCTTAAAATCCCCAAAAACCCGTAATCGAAATCTACTCTTCTTTATTGTAATATTTGTTCCCCTAATAGTTACCATAGGCATCTCGTTTATAAAACCGCTTTTCGTAAATAGATATGTACTTCCGGTAACGATTGGAGAAATTATTCTTCTCGCTTTAAGTATCGAGGCAATTCAAAACGCTAAAATCCAGAAACTGGTTGCCGCGGGTCTGCTTTTATTTGTTATAGGTGTTAATATCTGGTATCCCGGGCAACACCTAAAGCTGAACATCCGACAAACGGTGAAAGAAATAAACATGGTAAAAAAGCCTCAGGATATGATCCTGGTTGAAACGCCACTCTTATTATTCGAAACAATATACTACTCCGATAATCGGGATATAGTCAGGCTTTATAATCCAAATAATTCCCCATTCCCATGGTATATAGGCGATGCCATATTCTCTCCTTCACAAATGGTAAAGGACTTTCCGGAATTTCCGCTTCGGGCATTTTTCATACATAACGATGGAACGTTCTCAATACAATACCATCATACAATCTCGGGACAAACCAATAGTCAAAAGCCTGCCGTAAAATAATCATGTCTCATTCACATGTTGCACAAATAGTTCGTAGACGCTTGGCAGGGATACGGGAGACAATCGAAGCCAACTGGATTGCCCAAACTACAACAAAATTTACGCTAGCCTTGAGCGGTTTAGGTATAGTTATACTTATCTGGCGATGGAATCAACTTCCGCCTATGGTTCCGTTGTGGTACTCCAAACCCTGGGGAGACGAACAACTTGCTCAACCGATCTGGTTATTACTTCTACCCGGAGGAAGCATCATCTGGTATATTTTTACGTTATGGTTTGTTGGTAAGTATCTTAAACTTTATCGAATATTCGGACAAATACTATTTCTGGCAGCACTTACGGTTAGCCTTTTATCTACAATTACTTTAATAAATATTATTTTCCTTGTGACATAGCGTCACGTACATTCTATAGCAGTGTTTACATAACCCTGTATGGACTTTGCAGTACCACTCATTCTGGCAACCGTTTTGACGTATATAATCACCCCAATTGTGATTACCCTGGCTAGGAAAAAGGGACTTGTCGACGATGCCAGCACCCGCTACCACCCTGCACATACTCACACTGGTATCATTCCGAGAGCTGGAGGACTTGCCATTTTCCTGGGATTACTACTTTGTTCATTTCTTCTTCTTCCACTCACAAAAAGGAATCTAGCAATACTCCTAGCCTCCGGATTGCTGGTATATATTGGATTACGGGACGATAAGAAAGATGTTAGTCCATATTTACGGCTTTTTACTAACGCTCTGGCTGCGCTTATAGTAGTAGCTGCCGGAATCGGCATACCGTTTATCACCAACCCGCTAACAGGCGGCATTCTGAATCTTGATACCTGGAGACTTACATTTACTTTTTTCGGTGAACATTCAATCCTCGTTTGGTCTGATTTAATCGCGTTTATATGGATTATGTGGACGATGAATATCGTAGGCTGGTCTGCAGGAGTAGACGGACAAATGCCCGGTTTCGTCTCTATTAGTGCATTTATACTTGGCATTTTGGCATTACGTTTTAGTGGTCCGGATGTATCACAGGCTACAGTAGCCGTTCTGGCGTTTATAGTCGCCGGCTCTTTTTTAGGATTTTTACCATGGAATTTTTTCCCCCAGAAAATAATGCCGGGATACGGAGGGAAAACACTTGCCGGATTTCTGTTAGGTGTACTGGGAATACTTTCCTACGGTAAATTCGGAACCGCACTATTAGTTCTCGGTATACCCACAATCGACGCTATCTATACGGTCGTACGCAGAATCGGAAAAGGTAAATCCCCGGTCTGGGCTGATAGGGGTCACCTCCATCACCGGCTACTGGATTTAGGGTGGGGAAAGAGAAGAATTGCCTTGTTTTACTGGGGAGTCTCAGCTATACTTGGGGCAATTGCACTGTTCGTAACGAGTCGTGAAAAATTCTTTGCTCTCTTACTCGTAGGCGTAGGTATCGGAGGATTTTTAGTATGGGTCAACTTCTTTACGCAGTTATCAAAGCCGCAAGACCCAGACAATGGCTGAAAAATATTGCGCTCTATACAACGATACTATTTACCGGCCAGTTTTTTGATCCCCGGTATTTCAGTACTACAACGTGGGGGTTTATTGCATTCTGTTTTCTCTCCTCATCCAGCTATTTCATTAACGATATTATTGACGCTCCGCGTGACAGGTTACATCCGTTTAAAAAATTCCGCCCAATTGCTTTAGGAACAGTACCAATCCCACTCGCACTTTTCGTCTCCATTACGTTTCTTATTACCGGGCTTACGATTAGTTATTTTATTAGTCACTCCTTTTTCCTGCTGGCTATACTTTTCGTATTACTACAGTATTTATACTCACTCGTTTTAAAACATATTTCGGTTATAGATATTCTTGCCATAACTGCAGCATATTTTATCCGGGTATACGCGGGTGAAGCGGCAACCGGATTCCACATATCTATATGGTTGGCTTTAGCAGCCCTATCACTGGCACTATTTTTAGCTATTGGAAAACGCAGAGCGGAGTTAACACTAATTCAGGGATACCAAGGAGTTGTAGCAAAAGACGTAAGGACCAGTCTCACCCACTATTCCGAAAAACTACTCGATACATACACGGCTATGTTCGCAAATTCTACATTCATCGCGTACGCCCTTTATACATTCCTTGAAAGGCCGAGCAACAGGGGATTCTTTTTCCGTAACTACTATGACTTTACTGCAGACCTTCCTGAACGAAAATGGCTTATGATCACGGTACCATTTGTGTTATTCGGAATCATGCGTTATATGCAGCTTATTTATGAAGGACAAGGAGAATCACCGGAAAAAATACTTACTTCTGATCTGCCTTTACTTTCGACTGTAATTATATGGAGTATTACTATCTTCTTAGTCGTCTATGGAATTGGAGGATAATTTACTCTACCTTCGTAGCATATTGGCCCGAGATCCAGCCTTCTTTATCATTAAACTGTATTTTATACCATCCGGATTCGGAGGCAAGCAAGGAATATTTTTCCCCGGGATTTACTCTTCCTATTTCATCTGCACTAGTCTGCGGTTCAGCACGTACCCTTAAAAATCCTGTCGGAGTATCTCCAATTGTTACGTAAGGCTTCTTAGGAATTTTAGCTGCAGATGAAGTGGCACTTTTACTTGGCGTAGGCGTAAGAATGCTTGACGGCGTCGGCGTTTCATCGGGTATGTCCGTTATTGCCGGTTCAGGCGTCGGCGTTAATCCTCCTGGTGCTAACCCCAGCTGAACTGCTGCGTTTAACTTGTACCCCCCGGTATTTTTAATCTTCAATGTCCTGGAAAAAAAGCCGGGTGAAGTAATGGTAAGCGTGTGGTCACCGGCAGATATGCCGGTAATAGATAAGGGAGAAACACCCTTTACCTGTTCATCCAAAATAACATTTCCACCATCGGGAACGGTTGATACGGAAAGTTCTGATAACGAGCTGGATATTTTTTCCAACCACAATAATTCCCCGGCGGCCGATAACTCGGAGTCGGATAAATCACGATTAATGTATGTAAGCAAATTTGTGGAAACCCTAATTTTCCCCTGCCAGGGAATCAACGTCTGCACTGTCGTCTCGGGAATCAACTTCAACGTATATTCACCGACTAGTACTTTATCTTCAAATGGTGTTCTACCTATATTCTTGTTGTCCAGGAAAACAGTGGCAGCAGGATTACTGGTAATTTTCAATACTCCGTACTTTGGTGCGCCACCACGAACTACCCGTACTAACAACAGTATTCCTGAAAATAATCCTACGATTAATAACAAAAATATAACCTTACGCCTCATGTGTTAACGATCATAACATACAAGTTTTCATTGTCGCAACGTTCCGATCGTTCTGTAATCGTAGCCATTAAAAATAGAATCAAGTATGATAAGACAGACATATGAATTTCTTACAAATTTTTGCCATCGCATTGGTTGAAGGTATTACAGAATTCCTTCCCATTTCTTCCACGGGACATATGATTCTTGTGAGTAACTTATTGGGAATACCTCAGACGGATTTTATAAAAAGTTTTGAAATATTTATCCAACTTGGAGCCATAGGTGCAATAACATTGATGTATAGTAAATCGATATTTACCAAAACTCAGTTGTGGAAACCGATCGGAATTGCGTTCTTGCCTGCCGCATTAGTCGGTCTGTTCTTTTACAAATTTATTAAAACATACCTGTTAGGAAATGCACACATTACTGTACTTACGCTTTTTATCGGCGGAATATTACTCATCCTTTTTGAATATCTTCAATCACACCAAAAAAACAACCATCATCAAACTACCGTAAATGCAAAACAAGCCGTCATCATAGGAATCGCACAATCGTTTTCGGTTATTCCCGGGGTTTCCCGTTCAGCTGCCACAATAATTGGAGGCCAAATCAGTGGACTGACGCGGATTGCAGCCGTGGATTTTTCATTTCTCTTAGCCATACCGACAATGCTGGCAGCAACAGTGTACGACCTAGTCAAAAGCAAACATGCATATACCGGAGAGGAACTCTTTGCCCTCGGGACAGGCTTTATTGTTGCGTTTATCTCCGCGTGGATTACGGTTTCACTTTTTCGTAAGTTTGTCCAAAAATATTCTTTAATTCACTTCGGAATTTACCGGATACTTTTAGCACTTCTTTTTTGGATAATTATCCTCTAAATATAATTTCGACTATCTGAAGAGTGTTCCCACCAGATAGGCAATTGTTGCTGCACTTCCCCCTAATAGAAGCGTTTCCAACAACACTTTTAGTGGATTTCTTGCCGTCACTTTCCAGCGGACCAAGGAGAGCATTATAAGAGCAACAAGAGTAGTCAAACAAGAGAAAACAAACGTATTAGTTATTTCACCCAATAACAAATATGGTAATAACGGAATCAGTCCAAAACTGATAAATGCAATTAGTGTAGCACTGGCAGTCAGAAAGGCATTTTCATTTTCCGGATTCGGCAATCGCAACTCCTGATTCATCATGAAATCCACCCAATAGGGCTCATTTGTTTTATATATTTCTACTAACGTTTTAGCTTGTGTTTCCGAAAAACCCTTTATACGCAATAATTCGAGCGTTTCCATTTCTTCAGCATCCCGATGCAGTCTTAACTCTGCTAATTCTTTAGTTTTTTCTTTTTGGTAAACCTCCTGTTCCGATCTGGTTGATAAAAAATTCCCCAACGCCATAGACACTCCATCCGCAAATAAATTCGCGAACCCGAAAATAAGTACGGTAATGACAGGAATTGAGCCCATATTGCCAGCCTGAGATCCCGTAAAACCTGCCACAACTGCAAATGTGGTAATAATACCGTCATTCCCCCCATAAACTATTTCCTTAAGATATGTAGTAAACGGTGATAGTTTATGCTCTTGAGCAATATGTTGGTCAATGGACTGCGTGCGATGATGGTACATGGTGCATATTATACGTTGAAGCCAATGAAAAATCAGTGCGCTTTTAGCAAATTCAATATCTTTCCTTTTGTACAAATCCTGCTACTATTAATATAGAAGCTAATCATCAGCAGGAGAGAAACCGAACCGATAAATTATCGGGATTTTCGGTATAGTATCTATTTGTACGGGCTGATGTACGAAGCCCAACAGATTACACCGGATTATCATGAAATGATGGAATGAATATGTCAGACGCACTGCCTTCAAATGAACTCAAAAAAACTCAAGGACTCGGTGTCACGACCAAGCAGGATGAAGTGTATCTGTTCGTACAGGATAATCATGTAGACACATTCCACTGGTCAGTACTAAACAGTAAAGACGGGCTCGACTTTCACCTGACGAAGCAAATAGGAGAGATAAAGGATAATCAACGCCGGGAGCTTCCCATCGATAAATGCAGCAATTTCCGCATTAGCCACATCGAAGGTAAATATTTCCTTACCTACAAGTTTAAACAACGATTTCAGGATGCCATCTACTGTGCATTCTCTACTGACCTTATCCATTGGAAACGCAATGGAAAAATGAGCGAACTTCAGGAAACTACCATGCTTATCCCTGACTTCCGCCTCAACGATTCATATGTAGCTCTCTATGGTGAACAAAGTATAAGAATGGCAACGTCAAAAGATCTCACATCCTGGGAAACGGTTTCCGAAAGCATTCTGGAACCATCCATGGATCATGCAGGCTCATCAAACTTCAAACTGGGTACAATTGTCACGACACCCGAGGGAATAGCAGTCGTATACTGGGCACTCAGTGAGCATCAAGGAAAAGATCACTACTCGCTCCATGCAGTACTACTTGACCGTAAAAACCCGAGAAAACTGCTATGGCAATCAGACACACTTTGGGAACAAACGGATGAATGGACAGATCAATCTATTTCTCCCGTCGGTGTAGTTTACTATCGGGGAAAACTAATTTCATACTGGTCTCATCCTACGCAGGGTATTTTTGCCATACCCCATACATCGTTAACCCGCGCATTCGACACAAACCCGACTATTCCTTCAATGATATTAAAACGATTCCGCGGAAATCCAATTATTAAACCGATAGTCAATCATTTTTGGGAATCCAGGGCAACGTTCAATCCGGCAGCTGTTTACCTGAACGGTAAAATACATTTAGTTTACCGCGCGATCGGAGAAGACGATACGTCTGTGTTAGGATACGCTACTTCTACAGACGGATATTCAATCGACGAACGTCTGGACGAACCGATTTATTACCCTAGAGCTCCTTTTGAATCACCGAACAATCAAGCTCCCTATGTTCCCAACAGACTTTATATGTCCGGTGGTGGCTATGGAGGCTGCGAAGACCCAAGACTCACTAAAATAGACGATACGATGTATTTAACTTATATAGCATATGACGGAAGAAATCCCCCCAGAGTCGCACTGAGCTCGATTCCAGTGGATAATTTTCTCGCCCGGGAATGGAATTGGAACGAGCCGGTACTAATTTCAGGTCCTGGAGTCGTAAATAAAAACTGCGTTATTCTCCCCGAAAAAGTCGACGGAAAATACGTTATCCTTCATAGGATATTTCCCAATATCCTCATTGATTTTGTTGATTCAATGGATTTTGACGGCGAAACTAACTTCCTGAAAGGTGATTATATGATCCGTCCGAGCCGTAACGGCTGGGACAGCCGCAAAGTTGGCGCAGGTCCGCCCCCGATCAAAACTCCTTTCGGCTGGCTGCTTATATACCATGCAGTCGGAGAACGGGATCCCGGGAAATATAAAATGGGAGCAATGCTTTTGGACCTTAAAGATCCGACGAAAGTTATTGCCAGATCCAGAGTCCCGATTCTTGCCCCGGAACATGAACATGAAAACGACGGATTTAAGGCAGGAGTCGCATATCCCTGCGGAGCGGTAATCCACAACGACAACTTATTTGTGTACTACGGAGGAGCAGATACCGTGGTATGCACCGCGACTGCGCCCATACAGCCGTTCTTGCATACACTCTTAGAGTCCGGTAATGCTCGGGTTACTCCCGTTCTAACACAAAAGTATGGTTATCGTTAAACGATCGGAAGAGAATCCCATTGTTTCCCCCAATAATAAAAATCCGTGGGAATCAGATGCGGCATTTAACGGCTGTCCCGTTAAAGATAGCGGTGTATTTCACATGGTATACCGGGCACTATCTGCTCCGACTCCTTATTTTTCCGGAATTACACTTAAACTTTCCACTATTGGCTATGCAAAAAGCTATGATGGGGAACATTTTATCAACAGAACCCAGTTTATTTCTCCGGAGTACGACTGGGAGAAATACGGCTGTGAAGATCCGCGGGTTACAAAACTGGACGGCAAATATTACATTTGTTATACAGCCCTTTCCGGATACCCGTTTGGCGCAAACAATATAAAAGTTGCCTTAGCAATTACCAGGGACTTCCAAACTATTGAAGAAAAACATCTCATGACGCCATTTAATGCTAAGGCAACGGCAATCTTTCCGGAAAGAATTAACGGAAAAATTGCTGTTATTACTACGGTTAACACCGATATCCCACCGGCTAAAATAGCCGTAGCCTACGTAGACAGAGAAGCTGATTTATGGAACGCAGATATTTGGAGATCCTGGTATAGCAACCTCAATGAACACACCATACCATTGCAACGATCGGCACATGATCATATTGAGCTAGGATCACCTCCTATTAAAACCGAAAAAGGGTGGTTACTCTTTTATTCGTATATTCGGAATTACACCACCCCATTCCGGCTATTCGGAATAGAAGCAGTACTACTAGACCTGGAAAATCCACAACAAATTATTGGAAGAATTACAAATCCATTACTGATACCTGAGTTGGATTATGAACTGTATGGCGACGTTGCAAATGTAATATTTCCGTCAGGCGCAACGGTTGATGGTGACGAAGTTCGTTTATATTACGGAGCCGCTGACACTACCTGCTGTGTCGCAACAATGTCTTTAAAAGACCTGCTGGCGGATTTTGAATCCTACGCCAGTCATAATACAAAAACAACAAAAAAACCGATAATAAAACTTGAACGTTTTGCAGGTAACCCAACAATACAACCACGTCCGTATCATTCTTGGGAGTCAAAAGCCACCTTTAATGCTGCAGCTGTCTACGAAGCAGGAAAAGTACATATACTCTATCGCGCAATGGGAAATGATGACACATCCGTAATCGGGTATGCGAATAGTACTGACGGATTGCATATAGACGAAAGGCTTCCTGAACCGATATATGTTCCCCGCGAACCGTTCGAAAAGAAAAATGCATATGGTAATTCAGGTTGTGAAGATGCAAGAATTACTAAAATCGATGATCGTATTTACATGTGCTATACCGCTTATGATGCAAAAAGTCCTACCAGGGTAGCTCTAACCTCAATTTCAGCATCGGATTTTGTAAATAAGAAGTGGATATGGGAAAAACCGGTACTCATATCTCCACCAGGCATAGATGAAAAAAATTCATGCATCTTCCCTGAAAAGGTTAACGGAAAATATGTTATTTTGCATAGGATTGATCCCTGTATCTGGATTGATTTTGTAGACGAATTGCATTTTGCTGACAACCAATGGATTAAAGGTGAGATTCTGCTAGATCCCAGAGTAGCCAGATGGGATAGCGAAAAAGTGGGAATAGCCGGACCGCCAATTAAAACTGATATAGGTTGGTTACTTATCTATCACGGTGTATCAAAGGAAGACAGAAAATATAGGCTGGGTGCATTGCTGTTGGACCTACATGCACCGGAAAAAGTTATTTCCAGACTTGACGATCCAATCCTTGAACCCACCACAGAATACGAGAACAAGGGCGTACGTGACGGAACCGTTTTCTCCAACGGTGTTGTCCAAATTGGGGGTATGTTGTACGTATACTATGGCGGGGCTGACCAATATTTATGTGTCGCAACCATTGAGATTAAACGACTTTTAGATGCACTTACCTAACGGAATCGCATATGATTGATGTTGCATCGCCGGAATTGGTACAGCACAATCCCCCTTTACTCTTAGTTTCACCTAAAAGTAACAACCTTAAACACCTCGCTTTTTCGTTCTTATCTCAATTCGGAATCGGCCTTCTCGTTTTACTCGTTGCGGTTAGTATGGGTCTGTATTTTTTAGGTCTTACACCCAGTAATCCCAACCTGTCTGCTACCGACAGAACGCAAGCCAGTACCAAATCGGAAACTATTAGAATTATGGGTGACTGGTATGGCGAAGGAGAGAAAGAAACGTTCCTGCGTAAATTCATACAAGCATACAGCAGCAAAACCGGCATTGACGTGGACATGAAATTCCCCCGGGAAATTATTCATGAAAGTAATACAAAAAAGCTGGCCACATATATAGCAAATGCGATACGCAGTAACGCAGTACCTTTTGACATTATTATCATGAACCCAACCGTTTACGGATATGTCTCGGAAGAACTAAACGATCCGAACTGGGGACAACAATATTTAGTGGATTTTTCATCAATTGCCGGCTTCACTTCAAGCCATACACCAGAACTTCTACAGGATGATTGGTTTCGAAAACATACGGGAAATATTTTCGTCGGTCCATTTGTCGGAAATGAAATACAAACGTTATATGTCAACAGTACTATCGCAGGGTTAATAGGAATCGATATTCCGACATACGACTTAACGTGGGATGATTTTATCGACTTCGTCCAGGCAGTGTCCCGCTACAATAAAGAATATAAAACACATATTGCTGTTTTGGGTGGCAGTCTTAACAGTGTCGCACTTGATCCTATTATTCATCAGTTATTATTGTCTCAGCTTGATCCGGACGAACTTGAAAATTCCAGCGTAACACCTACAAAATTAGCTGTATTACGAAATACGTTTAATCAAGTCGCTCGCCTGGCTCCATTTGCATCCGATCTCTATCTTCCCGACTGGCAATCCCAAAGATCAGATGATATTCATTCCCGGTTTCTAAACAACGAAATAGTGTTTGCTGCTGGTCCTGCAAGTCTCTATAACCACTGGCAAAGCATTGATTCGGAATCGCTTACCAAAATTATGCCGGTCCAATTGCCATCAATGAACACTGCCTCATCCGTATACTCCGGTACGTATCAACCTGCTTGGGCAGTGTTTAAAAACAGTCCACATAAAGATCTTGCCGTTCAACTTCTTATGCAGTATACCTCTGAAGAGGCTCAGCATGAATGGTTTAGATATACTCAAACCGCTACCATGCAAAAGACATCTGCACCTGAAAACCTACTCTCTCTTTCAAATCAATTCGGTAAATTTAATTTTGAACTATCCAAAAGATACGGAACATCACTCCGACTCTATCCAAGCTACAGTTTTATAATTGGTGAATCAAATATTCATTTTGCTTCCAGTCTCACATCATTCTTTCAGGATGTAGCATTGGGAATAAAAAATCCTAATCAAGCTTTCGAGCAGATACAGCGTCAGTTAACCAAATAGTCCTGCTATTGACCAAACCCATATAACAAACAATACTACCAGGATATGGAACCCATGCCGGTTGACGCGTTACTCAAACAAAAAACATGCTGTGGGAATGGTTGCTCAAATTGTCCATATATTCCCCGACATGCCATATCATCAACCAAAATCGATGATGAATGGGTTACCTATAAATCTGCAGTTCCAACAGCTTCATACGAAGATTTTATTTCTGCGAAAATCAGAAACACCCGTTGAGCTCAGTTATTATAAAAATCCCTATGCTTGTTATAGCCACCACACTATCGGAATGATATACTTCCGGTATGTATAAGCTCCATATTTATTGTCCGGATGACCCGTTGCTTATACAGCGAATAATCCGGGTTGCTACTACAAACGGAGCAGGTACCGTAGGCAGATATAGTCAATGCGCCTTTATCGGAAAAGGAATCGGACAATGGTTTGCACAAGCTGGGTCTCATCCTGCAATCGGTGAAATTGGGACACTAACGCAACAAGAAGAAGTAAAAATCGAAATGATATGCCCCCCGGAACCTCTTCCGGCAGTACTCACCGCTATACGGGACGTGCATCCGTATGAAGAACCGGCAATTGATGTCGTACGTATAGAACAGATAGGTTAATGCTCTCCCCGTTCCACACTAACCGTACATTCAGTAACCAATGCGGCAATCGCGCCGACAGCGGCCAGTACCGGAGCAAGTACTGCAGCTGCCACACCGACAGTCAGGGGCAATACTACCAACGTTTTACCGTCTTTATCACGGATAGTTATTTTTCGGACATTGCCCTCGTGAATTAATTCTTTCACTTTCCGCAATAATTCTTCACCATTTACCGTAAACGATTCTACTTTTGCCTTTTGTTTTGTCATGGGATCTCCTTTTCTTTATGGTTTCATTATATACGTATCCACCAAACAACCGAAAGTACATCTTAATACCTTCGTTGCATGTTACACATCATTGCTGTATGTTCGTTGTATCTGAATACTTAGTTTATGACTTCCACCAGCAGAACTGAACTATTCACCAAGATAGCCGCCGCCAGACAAGCCGGTTTAATTGTCGTGCTTGAAGATATACACGATCCTCACAACGCCATGGCCATTCTTCGTACCTGCGACGCTTTCGGTATCCAACACGTTTTTTTTATCTTTGACCAGGAGGTTGAATACAATCCCAGAAATATAGGGAAAGCCTCATCCTCATCGGCAAACAAATGGCTCACGTTTCATATATTTACTTCAACGGAAGACTGCCTGAAAGAACTCAAAAAAGAGCAGTACCTGATTTGTGCTACGGCGCTTTCTCCTTCAGCAGTAACGTTAGACCATGTTCCTGTTGATGCGAACAAAATAGCTTTAGTGTTTGGAAATGAACATAACGGCATATCTGAGACAATGAAACAAAAGGCAGATATGCTTGTCCAAATTCCCATGTATGGGTTCGTTCAAAGTATCAATGTTTCTGTTACGGCAGGCATCGTTTTACATGACGTCACAACACGTCGGAAAGTATTAACTCCGGGATTTCGGCTGTCGGAGAATGAACAACACGATTTAATCTCGGTATTTCAGAAAAAATAAATCCACATTTATTTCTATCTGCCAAATAAGCTTAAGATTAACGTTATTTTTACGTATGCAATAAAAGCGTATACTTAATACATGATGACCGCCCCATCACTTTCAGCTATTTCCGGCGTAGATTGCAATACCGCAGTAAGGAATCTTACCTCGAATATAAACGGACTTTCGGAGTCGGAAGTGTTAAAAAGGCAAAAACTCTGGGGTAAGAACGAACTTACCGAACAGAAAAAAAAACATATTCTACTGGAATTCCTCGGTACATTTAAAAATCCACTTGTTCTCACTCTTATTGTTGCGGCTGCACTTTCATTTACCGTAAACCAACCGGTTGACGGAACAATAATTCTCGCAATAGTCGCAGTAAGTGCCGTATTAAACTTTACCCAAGAATTCAAAGCAGACAGGGCAGCAGCGAAATTAAAAGAAAGAGTCGCTTTTAAAACGTCTGTTATCCGTAACGGAGTAGAGCATGAAATTGCCAGTACGGAGCTGGTTCCGGGTGATATTGTTTCACTTCATTCAGGAGAACTTATTCCGGCAGATATTCGAATTCTTACAGCTAAAGATTTTTTCGTTAATCAATCAGCACTTACTGGTGAATCATTTCCTGTGGAAAAACACGAAAAGGCAATCACAGTTCAATCCGGATTACCAGATTTACATAATATTGGATTGTCGGGAAGCAGTGTTATTACGGGTACGGCAAAAGGACTCGTAATCAATACCGGGAAACGTACTGAATTCGGAAAAATCGCTGAACAAATTGAATCTACACCTATCGAAGGCGAATTTACCAAAGGAATAAAACAATTCAGTTTTCTAATACTACGGACCACGATATTTTTTGTTTTATTCGTGTTTTTATTTAATACCGTTTTTAAGCAAACTGATCTATTCACATCATTTACTTTTGCCGTCGCAATTGCAGTCGGACTTACGCCGGAATTATTACCAATGATCCTATCCGTTACCATGTCTCGCGGTAGTGTAAATATGGCAAAGCATGGTGTAATCGTAAAAAAGTTAACATCCATACCCAATTTAGGAAGTATGGATATATTATGTACCGATAAAACCGGAACTCTCACAAAGGACCACATTGAACTTGTAAAATACACTGACATGTTCGGGAAACATTCCGAGACTGTTTTTATCCATACGTATATAAATAGTTGCTATCAATCCGGAATCAAAAATCCCATGGACGAAGCCGTAATTTCGTACAAGAAGGTACCTAATCATGGTTACACGAAAATAGACGAAATTCCCTTCGACTTTGTCAGAAAACGAATGAGTGTCGTCGCAGAAAAGCACAACCAGCGCTTCCTCATTACCAAAGGCGCACCGGAAGAAATATTCAGATGTAGCACACAGGTTATGCGTGAAAATCATATTCACCCATTTACCTCAGAAATCAGAGAAAAAGCTACAAAGCAGTATCAACAGCTGAGTGCGGATGGATTCCGGGTATTAGCGGTCGCACGTAAGCCTATTAGTTCACATACGGATATATACTCGGTAAAAGACGAGCACGCGATGGAACTGCTGGGATTTATTGCGTTTCTGGACCCGCCAAAACCAGATGTTTCAAAAGTAATACAGCAGCTAAACACTATGGGAGTTACCGTGAAAGTCATCACGGGAGACAACGAGCTGGTTGCGGAAAAAATCTGCAGGGAAGTAGGGTTGCCTGTTAAGGGAACACTTCTTGGTCACGAGCTTGATCATTTAACTGACGATGCATTACGGATCGTAGTGGAGAAAACTACTCTCTTTGCGAGATTTGCTCCGGACGAGAAAAACAGAGTTATTAGTGCTCTAAAAATGAATGGTCATGTTGTGGGATATTTGGGTGACGGTATAAATGACGCAGCTTCATTACAGAATGCGGATGTCGGACTTTCCGTAGAAAACGCAGTAGATGTAGCCAAAGAATCCGCAGACATGATACTTACTAATAAAAGTTTAGCGGTATTAAAAGACGGAATTATTTCAGGAAGAAAAACGTTTGCAAACACGTTGAAATATACCATGATGGGTGTAAGTTCTAATTTCGGGAATATGTTCAGTGTGCTGGGAGCTGTACTTTTTTTACCTTTTCTCCCCATGTTGCCGATGCAGATCTTACTAAACAATTTGCTCTACGATATTTCACAAATTACTATTCCCGGAGACACGGTTGATGCGGAAGACATAAACCAACCCAGACGATGGAATATGCCATTCCTCCGCAATTTTATGATCGTATTCGGTAGCATAAGCTCAGTCTTTGACTTTATAACATTTTTCGTACTCTATCGCCTTTTTCACCTATCACAATCCGGTTTCCAAACAGGTTGGTTTTTAGAATCACTTGCGACACAAACACTGGTTATATATATAATCCGAACTAAAAAAATTCCGTTTATACAGAGCGCACCCGAACCGACGCTCTTTTTTTCAACAATTGTTGCTGTTGCGGTTGGTTGGTTATTGCCGTTTACCGGACTGGGGAAACTTTTTGGATTTACACCGTTAACACCCCTAGTGTTTACAACACTAATCGGAATAGTAATAACGTATCTTTGCTGCGTCGAGGTTGTTAAACGATATTTTTTTACTTCATTAAAATCTAGATAAACTTGCGAAAGTAGTCCGTATCAGCGAAAATACGGAACCTATGCAAGGGTACACTAAACGAAAATTATTTCATACTCACTTTCCATATATTCTGATTCTTTCGGCTGCCATATTGTGTACTGCTCTCATACCAAATTCTTTATCCGTAAAGGAAGCAGCGCATACCGCGGGACTGGTTTCCACTTCACCATTCAAACCAATTCCGACAGCCGGACAAGGAGTCGTTTCTCCTAAAAAAACCTTAACATTTGAGGAACAGAATACACAGTATGGTCCCTGCACTAGAACTCCGGCGTTAATGTACCACCATATCGAAACGGAAGCCGTCGCAAAGGAACAGGGATTTTCCGGATTGTCAGTCTCGCCGGAAATATTCAGACAACAGATGGAATACCTTAAACAGGAAGGCTACGTACCAGTTTCAATAACGCAGCTGAATGATTTTTTTGACAAATCTATTCCCCTGCCACGGAAAAGTATACTAATTACGTTTGACGACGGGTATGAAGATTTGTACATATACGGATATCCAATATTAAAGGAATTTGGCTTTAACGCTACAGCGTTTATTCCGACAGGACTACTGCAGAATCCGGGATACCTTACATGGCAAAATATTCATGAACTCGCAGATAGTACTGTCTTTTATATTGCCAATCACACTTGGTCACATAAATCCGTGGCCAGTACGCCCGTAACGATTGCTCAAGAAATTAGTACTGCAGAACTTCATCTGGAACAAAACAACTTAAACTCACAAAAAGTATTTGCTTATCCCTATGGCAGTATGAACCATTCTGCCGTTGAGTATTTAAATACTCATCACTATACACTCGCCTTTTCCACGCAACCAGGCAGCATCTTATGTAAACGGCAAAGGCTTGCCTTACCACGGATACGGATCGGAAAAGAACGATTGGAATTTTACGGACTATAATGGCGTTTCCGGAGGTTTAGTTTTTAATTTTCTTCTTTGTAGATACACCAATAGCCTGAGATAACGAATGGTACCCATCCTTATCCAATAAATCACGTAATCCGATATTTATATCTGCTATCACCTGCGGTCCCCTAAAAATCATACCAGTGATTAATTGCACCAGCGATGCACCTCTTTTGATTTTTTCGTAAGCATCCTCAGCGGTAAAAATTCCCCCACAGCCAATAATAGTAAATCGTTCCGCATAGTGTTCGTAGGCTAATGTAATAAGCTCGTTGGACCGTTGGTACGTTGGCTTACCGCTAAAATTACCAACCGGGAATTTCGCAACTTCACCGGAATCCAAAGCCGGATCTTTACGGTTTTTCTGTAAATTTCCGAAAATAAGTCCTTTTATCCAATCGTATTTTGCTATGATCTGCATCATAGCCAATATTTCTTTATCCGTTTTGTCGATTGGCATCTTTACGAATACAGGCTTGATGATCTTTAATCTTGAAATTGCCTGCAGCAATTCGTTCAGATCTTTCGGAGAATAAAATGAAACGGAACCCAACAGGTTAGGACAACTTATATTTAGTTCATAATACGCGTGTGATACTGACGCTGATTCGAACGCTTCAAATGAATTTACGATATCCTGAATACTTTCCTTTTGTGACATATCCCGTCCGTTGGTACGGCCGATACTCACTCCTAGCGGAATTCGGAATAATTTATTCTGCAACCGTTTGATCGTCTCATTTACCCCTAAATTTTTGAAACCTTTATTTACCATTAACGATTTCGATTTAGGCAAACGTCCAAGCATGGGACGGGGATTACCGCCATAGGATCCTAGCGTAATCGTACCCACACTTTGAAACCCGAAGGATATACGGTCCAATACTTGACTCAGCTGAGCTTCATAATCAAATCCCGCTGCCAACCCAACAGGATTCTCAAAATATATACCGTTTGTCGTCTGTGATAGAGTTGTATCCTTAACATGGAGAAAAAACCCAGTAAGCCACCGTGTCAGTGGGTTCGCTCCCAGAATCTCTCCTGTAGCAACCATAAAAACATGTATCTTCTCCGGTTCGAATCGAAAAAATATTTGCTTAATTCCATTACGGTATAACCGTCCGCCGATGGATACTACCCAATAAACCCGCTCATTTGGCATTAACCAATGCACAAATCCAAAGAGGAGGAAACTTATAATTGCGGAACCCATACAATAAAGGCAAATCGCTCCGATAATACCCAACATAATGTATACAAAATACATGGAAGCCAGTAATCCGCCGGTAACTAACAGTACTAAGATGCGCTTTGCCCACTTATTCCCGGTTAAAATTACAACTGCAGCCGTTACGGCCTCAAGCATATAGTGAATTAACCCGATAAGCGCCAAAGGGATTCCGAAGAGAATGGAATATGGACTGGTAAGTACGCGTCCGCAGTCGGCGAATAGTATATGAACTGAACAGGGAGGAATAACGTTGTTGAAATGTTCCCAAGTTAAATAACCTGCATCAAGGATACCGAGAACGGTTAAGAAAAAGGGGACCAGGTACCAGTAAGAAATGACTTTTTTCATGAGAAAATACGCTCTTTGCGAATCGGGAATTGAATAGTATTAGTATCACCCTAAACGCCAACGTTATTTTACAGACGCACCTTTGTGTTTGTGTCCACGTTGGTGCTCCACCCTTTTCCGTTCCTGATCAGCAAGCGTCACTTCTAACGCACGCTGACATTCCGGATCAGGACACACAGTCTCCGTCCGTATAATAACGGTGAACCCTGTTAGTGTTTTTACCTGTTCTTCCCATTTCCGTGCAACTACGCGCGCTTTACCGCAACGAATACACGGGTATGTCGTATCTTGATTAGCCATGAGCCCCTTTCTCTTTACCGTCGTCGAGGTGAACGGGAGAAACCGCCGCCACCGCGTCGGTCAAAATCCCGATTTCCGCCTCTTCCCGGACCTCCTGAAAACCGATCTGACCGTTCTTCACGCGGTCGTGCTTCATTTACAACGATCTGTCGACCGTCTAATGTCGTTCCGTTCAATGTCTGGATTGCTGATTGTGCATCGGCATCAGTTGTCATTTCGACAAACGCAAATCCTTTGCTTTGTCCGGAATATTTATCCGTCACCATTGTTACTGACGCAACTGGTCCAACTTGTCCGAATGCCTGTTCAAGTGCATCCTGTGCGGTGTTATAGGAAAGATTTCCTACAAATAGTCTTTTAGCCATACTTTTCTTCGCCTCCTTTCGTCATGGGATACTCTCACTTAAAGGTGTTTAGCTGCTTCCCTATGCGATAAGAAAAATTTATCTCATACAATCCGCTTTATTCGGACAGTCACACTGAAGCAGAGGAACGACTTTAAATCGTTAAACAATATCTTCTAGTATACCAGTCAGATAAGGTAATTACAATAAAAAGGCACAGAAACAGCGCTACTAGACGAGCCATACACAAAAAATGCATAATTCAAGACATATGGACAAAATCACGGATAGTACGGAAAAAGCAACATTCGCTGGTGGCTGTTTTTGGTGCACGGAAGCAATCTTTAAACGGGTAATCGGAGTAATATCCGTAACTCCTGGGTATATCGGCGGTACGAAAGATAACCCCACATATGATGATGTCTGTTCAGGAAAAACCGGACATGTCGAAGCAATAGAAATGATTTATGATACTGCCCTTATTTCCTTTAATCAGCTACTTGAAATATTTTGGCACGTTCACGATCCGACAAGTAAAGACAGACAAGGAGCAGACTCAGGAACCCAATATAGATCTGTAATTTTTTTCCATACACCGATGCAAAAGCAACTAGCAGAACAATCAAAGGAAAGTGAATCCCAAAAAATCGGAACATCTATTGTTACGGAAATTCTTCCCGCCACAAAATTTTTTCCGGCAGAATCATATCATGCAGACTATTACGCCAAGAATTCTTACCAGGGGTATTGCCAGATCGTCATTGATCCAAAAATCAGCAAGTTGCTTACCGATTTCCGTACATATGTAAAACCGGAATATAAAACGGAATAATGATCTCGCTGTTATTGTGAATTTAACTTATCCGCTAACCTTAACTGCTCCTCTGATAAACCCTGATCTCTTTCCGTATATTGTCTTTCAGCATCCGAAAGCCATTGGTTTGCTTTCATGCGCTTTACGACGGCAGTTATGTTACGTATCCGTTCGTCTATAATTTCTATAATCCTATCCGAATCGGTTTTGTGTTCTTCATAATACTCCTTATGCTCCCTTATCCCTTGCCAACCCGGTTTAATCTCTTCTAATCTGGTGAGTACACTTTCCCATGCCTGAATATCGCTTTGGGAATAATTCGGCGGTTTATATCCACCCAAATGCTGAACTATTACCTGTGTCGGACAGCCATTAATCTCACCTTGAACTTCCGAAATTCCAATTTCCTGATAATCGGGATCCAATAAGAACGTACTGGATTCCGGAAAAGCAAATTGATTTTCTAGCAATTCTGCAGCTTCATAATACCCCTGTGTGGGTGCTTCACCCGTAACAATATTTGAGTATCCCACTTCCCGAAGATATCGTTTCATAGTAAGACCACTTTTCGTCGCCTCAAAAGAAAAGTCATTATACTCGAGCATAACTCTTCCCCTTAAGTCAGCAGATTTTTCTAATTTTTTTTGGTAGGTTAGTTCACTCACTCCGGCAGCTTTTCTCTTCTCATTAAGTAACCGGATATATGTTTCCACGTCTAATACAATTTTAGCTGCTTCAATTAAATCATTTTCCGCGTTATGCCATTTTTGATCATATACATTTACTTGATTCGTCCATGAAAGAACATGGGTAATATCGGCAATTCGTATAAATCCCAATTCATGGCGTGAATCACTACTGCCTTTTCTATTATCTCCCAGTACTATCAGCTTCCCCTCCGGAACGATATATTTTTTACATTCATGTAACGACTCTCCGCCGAAAGTAGATCTCGCACGTGCCACATATGGCTCTTTCTGAGGAATTTCATTTATGTATACGATTCCATCCCGAATTTCAAATTCTTCTCCTGGCAACGCAATTACACGCTTCACAAAACCTAATTGCATGCCGGTATCCCGTTCCGTAATAGACTTAGTACGTTCATTCGTAAATGACACAATATCACCATGGGCAATATCATACGTAAAAATATGCATTCCCAGAAAAGAAAATCCGGAAGGATACCTTTGCATACGGGGGCTACTTACTATTTCCTTCGCCAACTCATCCGGTGTGAGACTGGTTCCTTTGGGAAAGGTAGGATACATTGAACCGGTTCCGGAAAGGGGAATGATATCACTTCCCAAACCAAAGTACCGTGAGTTTAGTACTGATGACGTTAGTCCTAACCGTACACTTAAAATCAACAGCGCAACAACAACTCCATATCGTAAAACAGACAGTATGGGCTTTGTTCCCGACCATTTTTTCCGTAATGGAATATGTTTGTTAGGCGGAAAACCAACGTCCGCTTTGATCCGTCGTGACTGCATATCCAATATTGTATCAAGATATGAAAAACGCATTGCGAAGTGAGAAAATCCTCAAACAATCGATATAAATAAATACTAACTGAGAGGGAAGTCTAAATCATAAAAAATATCAGCAAACATACTTCCCAAAAGAATATTCATTTTATTGATAACTGCAAACACCGCCTAAATATTGTACGACGTTATAGCACCATTTACATTTTACTGTTCATTTTATCTAAATACATCGGCAGTATTATGCAAACACATCCTACGGACTTTTTATATTTTGACCAAATACCCGGAAGCTCTCGTCCCTACCCTATTCCCCTCTCAATATCCCATAATACTACTATAGTGTTATCCTATAATTATTTACTATAATTTCCGCCCCTTATTTGCAGTATTCAGAAGCTAATTCAATAACAGCGTTCTTCCGGTCATTCCCTTCGGTTGATGTAGCCCCAGTAGCTGTAGTACTGTCGGAGCTATATTTCGGAGAGCACCTGATTCCATCAATGTGGGCTGGTACGATTCGTGAATAAATAAACACGGCACCGGATTAGTCGTGTGGGACGTATGCGGCTCCCCTGTTTCAGGATCAACCATAGTTTCTGCGTTTCCGTGATCGGCAATTACCAACAATCCCCCATGTTTCCGCAATACTTCCCGACAAAGCCGTCCCAGTTCCCTATCAACTGTTTCTACTGCAGTTATAATCGCCTTTTCATTTGCGGTATGTCCTACCATATCCGGATTAGCGTAATTAATAAACATAAAATCCGTATCTAATCGTTTAAGCGCTTCGTCAGTAATCTCTTTGGCACGCATTTCCGGAGCCTGGTCATGCGTCCGGATATCTTTCCGGCTGGGGACTAACACATCTTCTTCCCCAGGATACGGTGATTGCCGACCGCCGTTTAAATAGTATGTTGCATGGGGGAATTTTTCCGTTTCAGCTATGTGTACCTGCTTCAAACCGGCAGCGGAAATTACTGCACCGATAGTAGCGGGTACCGTTTCCGGTCTGTATGCCACAATTGCATCTATTTCCTCGCCATAATCCGTCATCGTGACAAAACAGATATCTCTATCGGGAATATCCGTACAGATCTTCCGGGATAATTGTTTTGCACGGTCTTTTCGAAAATTCGTAAATAATATCCCATCCCCATCAGCGACCTGTAATGCATTTCCGTTCACATCTTTAAACACCATTGGTTCCAGATGCTCATCAAATACTTCCTGGTGATACCATTCCTGAATAATAGCTGAAGGTTTAACCGCAGTATCGTAAATATGATCTGCCTTACCGTTAAATATCGCCTGAAAGGCTTTCTGCGTTCTATCCCAATTGGTATCCCGGTCCATAGCGTAATACCTTCCCGATACGGATCCGATAACACATCCGGGTATGGTATCCACATACCGCTCCAGTTTTTTCAGTGATGTGAGTCCCGAAGTTTTCGGCGTATCACGGCCATCCAAAAAGGGGTGAACGACAATTCTTTTTACTCCTGCTAGAGCTGCAGTATGTATTAATTCAAATACATGCTGTTCATGACTATGAACTCCGCCGGGAGACAGCAATCCGATCACGTGCAACTGACTGTTTCTGTCCAGCACATGGTTAAAAACAGTTTGAAATGCCATATTTGATTGAAATAAACCTTCCGCTGCATCCTTTCCGATTCTGACTAAATCCTGATATATCACGTGTCCCGCACCTATGGTGGTATGTCCGACTTCGCTGTTACCCATTTGTCCCACAGGTAACCCGACATGTTCGCCTGATGCTTGGAGCATTGTATAAGGATAAGCCTGCTTGAATGAATCGAAATTAGGTGTTCTGGCAAGCGCAATGCCATTGTGTGCCGATTCCTCCCGAATACCCCATCCGTCAAGAACTACCAGTACCACCGGCCCTTTTACGTGACGTTTCATATTTATTGGTTGCCGTATTTATTAAATACGCTTTTTCCGGGAAATATTGCTTTTGTGCCAAGCGATTCTTCTATTCGTATGAGTTGGTTGTATTTCGCAATACGCTCGGACCTGGACAATGAACCTGTCTTTATCTGACCAGTACCCATACCCACTACAAAATCGGCAATGGTAGTATCTTCTGTTTCGCCGGAACGATGAGATACTATAGCATTTAAACCATTATTGCGTGCCAAATCTATTGCTGCTACCGTTTCGGTTATCGTTCCTATCTGATTTAACTTAATAAGTATGGCATTCGCCGCATGTTCCTTTATACCGATGCTAAGTCTTTCCACATTCGTTACAAATAAATCATCTCCCACTATTTGGACGCCTGAACCTACCTTCGCCGTTAAGTCATGCCAGTCACTCCAGGCATCCTGTTCAAGCACATCTTCCAGGGAAATCAGCGGATAGTCTTTTAGCCATAGCTGATATTCTGAAATCAACTCTGCGGCAGTACAGTTTCTGTTTTCACTTTTCAAAGTATATACACCATTGGCATAAAACTCACTGGCAGCAGCGTCGATTGCCAATACTATATCTACTCCAGGTTTATACCCGGCTTTACTAATTGCCAATATAAGTTTATCGAGTGGTTCACGATTTGAAGATAACGCGGGAGCAAATCCTCCCTCGTCACCCACAGTAGTGGCGAACCCTTCTGCGGCTAAAATTTTCTTTAACTCGATAAATACGGCGGCTCCCATTTCCATCGCATGAACAAAACTTGTCGCCCCGACAGGAATTATCATGTATTCCTGAACGTCAGATGATTTCTCTGCGTGCTTGCCGCCGTTTAGTACGTTCATCATGGGTACAGGCATGTACCATTCTGTCGGAGCTGTCGTAGTGAGTGAACGAAAATATTCCCAAAGCGGTTGTCTTCTACTCTGGGCTAAAGCTTTTGCCAATGCGAGAGATACTGCCAGAATCGCGTTCGCTCCTAGTACTGACTTGTTGGGTGTTCCGTCAATTTCGATCATTTTTTTATCCACTGCTTGCTGTTCGGCTGTAGTATTACGGATTGCCGGAAGAATACGGGTATAAATATTATCTACTGCAACTTTTACTCCTTTTCCGTGCAGCCGTTTATCCTTCACGTCACGCAGCTCTAACGCCTCATGAACTCCGGTCGAGGCTCCGGAAGGAACGGACGCTCTCCCAAATGAATTATCTGAGAGTATAACATCTGCCTCAACGGTCGGCATTCCGCGCGAATCATATATTTCCCGAGCCATAACATTAGCAATATCTACCATATGTGTTTCTCCTGTCTTTCAAAGAATAACGCTTCTATTGTACACCGGCAAACACCTTATTGTGAAAAATAATGATAGAGTATTTTAATAATTTATGCCTGTTGTATATGGTGCTATCTATCTGCTGGTATAATCTATACCATTAACCGCGTAGAGGATTTCATTTTCTATGACATACCGCAAAAACATTTTGCTTATTTCTTATCATACATGTCCTCTTGCCTCCGAAGAAGGAAAGGAAACCGGAGGCATGAATGTGTATGTTTATGAGCTCGCTCAATATCTGGCGCGGTTAGGAAATCACGTGGATGTAATCACCAGATGTACTGATCCGAAAAACGAAACAATCGTTCAGGTTTCCGACAATTTTCGCGTTATTCATTTATGTGCCGGCCCTAAAAAACCGGTCCACAAAAAAAAACTTCTTGCATATATCCCTGAATTTATAGAATCATTTATTTCGTTTACACAAAAACATAGGATTACATACGATGTAATGCATGCGCATTATTACCAATCCGGATTAATCGGACTAGCGTTAAAACCCATATTGCCAAAGCCGATACCGCTGGTAGTCACCTTTCACACACTGGTACTTATGAAACACTTGGTTGCCCGTTCTGCCGCAGAACTGGATACTCAGGAACGCATAGACGCCGAATTCCGGTTAACGACCGAAGCCGATATCATTACTACACCAAGTTCAAGTGACAGACAGTACTTAAAATATCTTTACGGTGCAGAAGAATCGAAAATGGTAGAAGTCCCTCCCGGCGTTAACACAGAATTGTTTTACCCGGTAGAAAAGAATACCGCAAAAAAGAAAATTGGCGTAAATCCGCAGGAAAAAATAATCGTGTTTGTTGGAAGAATTGAACCACTAAAAGGAATCGATGCCATCATGTATGCATTAAAAATTCTCCACGTTAAGGTACCTGATCTGCCGATACGGCTACTGATTATCGGAGGTGATATAACGCAGCACATAAAACAGTGGTCTCCCCAACTGAAACAATTGGAATCCCTGAGAAGGATATTAAAAATATCAGAACTCGTCGATTTTGTTGGTCAACAGCCACAGAACAGACTCCGTGATTACTACAATTCGGCAGAAATTGTAGTTATGCCATCACATTACGAGTCATTCGGTATGGCAGCGGCAGAAGCAATGGCATGTGGTGTACCGGTTATAACCACAAACGTTACCGGAATATCGGATCTGATTGACGATAGGCACTCCACGCTGATTTCCACCGTAAATAACCCGCTGCTTCTTGCCGAACAAATGGAAAAATTGCTGATAAATCCGTCACTCTATGAACAAATCAGAACCTCACTCATGACAAACATACAGGAGCTTCGTTGGGAAGTTGTCGCAAAAAAAGTTGATACTATTTACACGGATCTTATAAATGCGAACAACAAATAAGCAGGTTGGGTACTTTTTTACGCTATGGAATAAGAAAAAATTTGCGCTTTTTGCATAATACCGGTACGATACATCCATGGACAAAGTAGACAAAAAAACTGAAAAACCACAAAATTCCTCCGATACGAAAGAAAAAATCACGCTATCTTCAGACAAAGACGCACTCAAAAAAATCAAACTCGTGGCTGTTGCCCACTCAAAAGTTGAACGCTCAATGTTTGCTACTGAGCAAGCCTATGAAGCCGAATTGGAAGTAGAAGATCGTGCAAAAGAAGTTGTTGAAGAAATAAAAAAACTGGGAATAGAAGCCAAGGCGTACCCCGGGGATCAGTATTTACTTACCAATTTGCTGGTGGATAAACCGGATTTCGTGCTCAATCTGGTAGACACCCTTAAAGGGAAAGATAGTTTACAGACCTCAGTTCCCGCAGCTCTCGAATTATCAAATATTCCGTATACCGGTGCGGGTATGGAAGGACTGGTGATCGGAAATAACAGAAATTTATTTAAACATTTATTGGTGTCTTATCAATTGAATACACCGGAATTCCAGTTTATTCGACGGGTAGGGACACAGGTAGATGAAACTCTCGGTTTACCTTTGATAGTAAAACTAAATGAAAGCGGCGGAAGCGTCGGAATCGACAATAAAGCAGTACAGGAAACCGTTAAAGATGCACAAAAGAAAGTCGACGATATGATCAGCACCTACAAAATTCCGGTTGTGGTAGAACGATTTATAGACGGTGGAGAAATCACCGTCGCTGTATATGAAGACGGAACAAAACATCACGTTTTTATGGGAGAAAAAATATTTAAAAACAAGGTAGACGGAAAACACTTTTTTACCAGCTTCGAAAGTTATGAGGACGCAAATGCGTATAAATATAAACTGGTGGATGAACCGGTAGCTTCCAAACTCGCTCCCCTGGTTGTACGTGCATTTAAAGGACTCAGCAATAAAGATTATGCAAAATTTGACATTCGGGTAGATGAAAAAGGAACGCTCTATTTTACCGATTGCAATCCAAATACTGCTTTCGGTCCGGATAAGGGGTTACCATTTACGGAAGTATTGGGATTAAACGGAGTCACATTCACGGATGTACTCGTAAGTCTTCTGAGTAAGTACGCCAAAAACCTCACGTAACGTTTATAGCACTATTTGCGCGATACAGCCGACACATATTCCCGCAATTTCTGTCTGCGCTCCTTGGGCGACATTTCTCTTAGGGAATATTGTTGTTTTTGGTGACCCAAAATAACAGTAAATAGCGCTTCATCTATTGGAGACATATGCATGAACGGTCTATGATACTCCAACACTTCGGAAATATCCGAACCAGTAGCTATTTTGCGGGCAGCCGAGGAGGGCATATTTTCCCTTCCTTTGGATATAATTTGCGCAATCGTCCGTTGCACAATTGCTATTGGATGTTCAGGTACCCATGGAGCTGCGCGTGTGAGTAATCCCGTTTTACCCCAGGGAATAGGAGCAATGGGAATGCCTAAATGCCGCATGACTGCAATCCTGTCTCTCACCCCCCGTATTTCCCATGCGAACAATTCGGCATCAGTAAACGTTTCATAGGGAGTTAATCCGGTAACAGTTGATGTTGAACCTAAACAATTGAGCAATAATTTCGTCCACTCCAGACTCCGATAATCTTCGTACAACCTGACCGTAAAGCCTGACTTTTCCAACATTGAGGCTACTGCATAATTCTTTGCAATCGGCATTCCGGGTATAGGAGCCAGAGCAATACGCAATTTCCTTTCATTATAAACAAGAGCATCTCCGTCCTTTGCTACCGGGATAAATATCCCCGCACGCAGGAGCGTAACCGGTGTATCCTCTACTAGGGGTAACGATTCATCTACTACCCCTACACCGTTTTGAAGTAAAACAACGGTAGTAGGAGACTCTATTGCAGCAAGAACCTCTTTAATAGTCTCTCCAACAGGATTCGGCGTAGCTAAAAAAACAACTTCCGGTTGTGTTGCCATAAGCGAAGAAATTTCGCCACGTCCGGCGGTAACAATTGCGGCTTCGGAACCAGCTAAAACCTCACTCAGCATGCCGCCAATCTGACCGTTTTTTCCGATAATACCAATCCGCTCAATTGGGAGAAATCCACCGGATTCACGAATATCGTATTCAGGATTCATAGGCAAAGTAGCAGGAATTCCAAACGGATTATACCGTATAGTTCAGAAAATTTAACTCTATCCAGGTATTTTGCGGTATGACGTTATTTTGCCTCTTCCGGTTCCGGGGGAAGGAACTCTTCACCGGTGTCCATCACGACACCAGTGTCTTCTCCGGCTTTTAACCATTGTACATACGTACATCCTGTCGGTTTCTTTGCCTGACTATCCCAGCCGCCGGTGGAACATTT
>CAZVTT010000001.1:0-311403 GCA_964629685.1 uncultured Gammaproteobacteria bacterium | reverse complement strand
GCCTGACTATCCCAGCCGCCGGTGGAACATTTCTTCATTTTCTTACCGAAACGGGTAATTGCCATAACTAATGGGGAACCACATTTTGGACACTTCTCATCTAGCTCTTGCGGAATAAACGGAAGCCATTTTACATAATCACAACCATCGGTTTTTCTGGTTTGTGGATTCCAGACACCTTTAGTACATCTCCGAAGTTGTTTTCCGCTCGCCGTAGTAACTACTTCGGTTAATTCACTTCCGCATTTCGGACAAATATTTTCGTCTGTTGGCTCAACTGGTTTCTTACTCATATCTGAATATTCTATACAAATAGTATTTAAAATTCCAAGAGGCAACTGACATTAGCTCTGTGCGGGAAATTACGAAAGTCTAATTACGCTAGCTAATACGCGTTAACAGTATTACTCTACAAATGTAAGCGCAGTCCCGAACTTGGTAGCTCTGCCTGTTCTACCTATCCGATGAATATAGTCTTCGTATGATTGAGGAGGATCGTAATTTATAACATGGGTTACGTCCGGAACATCTATACCTCTTGAAGCAATATCAGTAGCCAATAGAACCTGAATCCGACTGTTTTTAAACTCTTCTAAGGCGCGATTCCGTTGGGATTGCCGTTTATCCCCATGAATGGCTGCAACTTTAAATCCCCGTTCATGAAGTTGTTTAGACAGCTTTTCGATCCCCCATTTAGTTCGACCGAAAAGTAATACTTTGCTAAAACCTTCCTGAACTAACAATTCATGAAGCATTTCTATTTTTACTTTTCCGTTAACTTTAATAATATCCTGATTTACCCGATCCGAAGACTGTTGTGTTTTTACGGAAACCGTAACCGGATTAGTTACAAATTGTTTCATAACACCCCGAGCCGTTTCCGGAACGGTTGCGGAGAAAAAAAGTGACTGACGGACCGCAGGTAGTTTTCGGATGATATACGAAATATCGGAAATAAATCCCATATCGAGCATTCTATCCACTTCGTCCAAAACTATATTGTTAAAGGCATTAAATTGAATATATCCCTGCTTTTCAAGATCAATCAATCGACCGGGCGTACCGATAATTACCGCCGGCCTCTGACGGAGTGAGTATAACTGTCGACTCATCTGCATCCCTCCGATGACCAGTACCGAAGAAATTCCCATATGTTTACTAAAATCCCTGAATTCTTCTTCTATCTGCACAGCCAACTCCCGTGTGGGTGTTACTACCAAAACCTTTTGGGAATAATCTTCAGTAATTTTCTGAATTAAAGGAAGCAGGAAAGCTGCCGTTTTTCCGGTACCGGTATTCGCAATACCGATCACGTCTTTTTTCGCGAGTATTTCGGGAATAACTTTGTCCTGAATAGGTGTAGGACTTTTATAACCTTTGGCTACAATATTATTGTGCAACTGCATTCCGAAAGGGAAATCACTAAACTGATGGACAGGTATGTATTCCGGCTCCTGAGCAGCAGTAGCTTTCTTAACAAATAAAGCAGGGTTAATGCTTTGTCCCGTTCTTCCGGGACCCCTAAACGATCTACCTCCACCACCACGATGGTGACGATCATTTCGGCCGTTAAATCGATGTTGAGATCCGTTTCTGAACATATTTCATTGATGAATTGAAGCACTATATCTGCTTAAAAGAAGACATATATCGAAATGAGAGAAAGATACAAATAAATCGAAGAATTGGGGTATCTTTATCCGACTAACTCAAATATAGCTTTACATTAAGCAGGTATACTGCCTCAATCTGTCAATACGGGTAGTATAACAGGTATTTCCCAAATGTCAATAGTACTATAGGATATAGCCACAACTCCCTGCCCTGCAGGCTGGAAATGGCAACTCCCAACACGGCTAGCACGCTAAGCGCACCCATCTTCTGGATAATTCCAGTCTCGTCGAAAGTAAAATCCTCCATTTAGGCTCACGGGTTAATGTACGTTATACTTAACTTATACGTTCAGTGCACCGGATATGTTCGTATGGCAAAAACCGTAATTACTTTTTTTCTTAGCCTCATTATTATACTTACCTGTGCTTTTGCAACACTCTACATCTGTTTTAATTTTAAAGATCCGGGAAATACGGTGAATACGATGATGAGGAAACATGTGATGATGCATCCCCTGCTCAGAAAAATATTCAGATTGCAACAAGTCGGAGACGCTCGGTATGAGTATATGTATAAACGGGCTATGCCGCTCGAAATCCACCTATATTATCAGGAGGGCGTTACGTTAGAACCGCAGACATTGGAAAAAATCACCAGAGAGATACAGTTCGCTACGCATAAATATGCACAAATTACCATTCACCCGCCGCAAATATTGCCCAATATTCCCGATAAAGTCGATGTGGGAGACATAAATACACTGCTGGATGCCTATGCCGCGGACGCCTCTTTACTCTCCGATACCGTACCTCTACATATTTTTCTGCTTAAATACTATTTACCCCACCCTTCTTACGCCGGGCTGGTGACAGACGCTCATTCAATGCTCCTATTCAAAAATCCAATCGAGTACGTTTCGGACGAAGGACCATCTCGTGTAGCCGTGGAAATTTCCACCATACTCCATGAATTTGCTCATCTTGGGGGGGCAGAACATATTCCAAATAAGGACTGTATATTAGCGGATACAGTGGAAAATCTCGATTTTTTTTCTAAAATTGAAACAATTCGGGATAGCTACTGCGACGAAGACCTGCAGGAAATTCTCCGTGCAGCATCGTACTGATTTATTCGGTTGCTTTATACCAACTACCTTTTAACTCTTTCCACAGCCGTACCAACGCCATTAATGATCTGAATATTATTCCCGGTAACTGCATATAATTCGTTCCGGTAGTTGTATTCCGTCTATTTCGGAATACGACAGGGACGCTAATAATAGAATACCCTTTCACCATCGCCCGTACACACAATTCCGTGGAAAAACTCTGCTTGGTATATTTGCAGGCAGGTAAAACATCCTCCAACACCCTTCTGTGTACACATTTAAACCCCGTATTATAATCGTGCATCGGTAACCTAAAAAAGACGGATACCAGCATCCGCTGACACACGGTGATAATTCTTCTGATCATTGGATCGCTACGCCATTTTCGCCATCCGGACACAATATCGTATTGCGATACATACGGAAACAATTGCCAAAAATCACCGGCACGGTGTTTTCCCGATGAGTCTGAATAGAATACAACATCATTTTGGGCTAACGAAAACGCAGCTTTCAAAGCGCCGGCATAACCTAAATTTACTTCACCTTCAGAGACGCGCAATCTATATTTTTGAGATAGTTCTTTTACAACAGCCGAGGTTCCGTCTGTCGGTTTGTCTAAATAGACAATAAACTCGCTGCCCCGGGGTAATTTCTTAAAGATCTCCTCATAATACTCGACGATAACATCATGAATATGATCTGCCTCGTTATATGCAATCATTACCATGGAGACAGGTATCGTATCGACTGAAAAAGAATTCATACGTAAAAACTACCACATTGCCATTCAGGAATTACTATTCACTGAACTGTGTAATTATGATGTCATAATTACACATTACTGAGTATCCGTTTGTAGGGTAGCTGACGAAGTACTGGTTGTAGGGGTTGGCGTCATAGTTGTACCTGCAATAGAAAACGTTCGCTCCAGGATGCGCTCCTCCCCTGTTACGACACTTTTTACCCGTAGCTCCAGTTGTTTCGTACCGGGAGATAACGAATAAAGACAGATTGATTTATCGGTATAATCGGACCATGAACTGCCGTTTATCCTATATGACCAGACAACCGCACAGTAACTTGCACCTTCCCGGGCAATATCGATACATACAGGATCTTTATTTACGGTTTCGTTCTGCTCCGGACTTACCACACTCACGGGACCGATTTCCCGTTTACATTGCACCGGATCCGGTGTAAGCGTCGGGGTCGGTGTTTTTCCGGACACGGATCCGGATTTTTTTTCTGCTTCCTTAGTTGTTTGAGGAGGCGTCACACTGAGCGTGGGAGTAATTTGCGACTGATTCTGAACTGACTTCTGACTTTTAATATTATTCAGATTGGTAATCAATACCGTAAGCATAACCGGTATTGTTAACAAAGCAGTAATAAACTCAAAATACCTTTTTTTATCCGGAAGCTGATGTGAAAATTCTTTTACTTTTTTTAACATACTCTAATCAATAATCGCACGTTCCTGAATGCTTAGTACACGAATTCTTCCAATAGAACGGAAATATTGGAGCGTCGGGACTGTATTATTGTACCAAAACAGTCAATATATATAATAAAACTGAATAAAAGCTGAATTTCCCCCCCCTGGGAGCCTTTAACCCAAGATAGCATATTTCTGACTTCCGACGCACTCGTCCGGTATATGTATAATACATCGATATCATGTATTTTCTTTACACAAAATCACTTTTGTTCGCACGTGCCGTTCTAGTCGGAATATGTGTATTTTTCATTATTCCAGTGCTATTTCCAAAGAATGTGTCGGTTTCTGCAGCAATGGTAATAAATGAACTGTTCCCCAAACCAAGTGATGAAACGTCCGAATGGATTGAACTTTATAACACGGGGCCTGAAACCGTGTCATTGGATGGTTGGAAACTGGAAAATTCTGCAGGTGATAAAAAAATATTTACATTTTCCGCCGGGATAGATATTCCTCCGGGTGGATTTTATTCAGTATCTCAGGCAGTAACAGCTATTAGCCTATTTAATGAAGGTGACACGGTTAACCTGTACGACAAGAATAACTCCCGTGCCGACAGTCAGGGATACAGTAGTACTCTGGGTTATAATACTTCAGTAGGCAGACATGTAGACGGCTCAGGCAGTTGGACTATTTGTACGTCCCCCACATATAACAGTCCAAATACATGTCCTCCCCCTCCTCCTCTGCCCACGTTCACACCCATACCCACGGAAAGCCCTATGCCTACAGAAACAATGAAGGACTCACCGCCAACAGAAACTATTGCTGCAACGCCGGTTGCGGTCATTGAAACCGCAACCATTCCCCCAACTTCAACCGGAATAATCTCCCCCACTCAGCCAACTCCGACTATTCCCAACGGGGAACGCACAGCAGTCTCACTTGCTGCCGCCGCGTTCTTCTTGGGAATCGCACTTACTATGACGATGTTAGGCGTAGGATTATTTTTATACAGAAGAAAACGTTCAAAATAACGGTTACAAAAACATTCTTTGCACCCACATCATAAGCCGAATAACCAGTACTAAAATAATCGTTACTTTTATAAAATTATCTATCCGTCGTCCGGCAACTTTGTGATGTTTAACTTTACATTTATACGCAACGAATTCCCAATACGTCATTCCCACCATTACTCCCCGCTTGTGAGCAATATTTGTCAGAAAACAATGACCCAGAAGCGTCATCTGCAGTTTTTCAATTATAATCGCTACTATGGATATCCAGACAGGAGGGACGACTACCAGCCAATAGATGATAAGTACACCGATAAAGTGAACAAGGGTATGCAACCAAACTTCTAATGACGACGGTGCAGGTTTCTTCATATTTTTAGTATAGCATCGCGGAATATCCTCAGGCTATTTGTTCCTTTTGCGTCGAACGGATACACAGGCCTGTCTGTAAAAATCCGGTGATGCTGTTACCGCTTAAGAAATGCCGCAATAGCATCTGCTATTTTCTCCGTCCAAATAGGCTCCGTACGCAGCCAACCGTGTATTTTATGAGGACACCCCGGAATAGTAATAATTTCTTTATACGATGCGTGCGTTAATGCGGTAGCCAATTGAACTAAAAGTTCGGGAGGAATGACTTCGTCTTTTTCTCCGGTAATAATCAGTATTTTTCCGGTAAATTTATCTAATATTTCAAATGCATCTGAGTTTTTCCAACTGTCTTTCACCCTGATAACGGAAGAAAATTTTTCATCAAACGATAACGAAAACGCTTTTCTGTCATATACAGCGGGACAGAATAGGATGAGATGCTCTATGGCATATGTTTCCAGAAGTTTTATGGCAATATATCCCCCCATACTTGAACCGCAAACGGTTAAAGGTTCAGTTAACCGAAACTTAGATATTGCTGATTGCGCTTCCCGGCAACGGTGTTCGAGACTAGATTCCCGCAAAGCCGTAGGAGTAGCTCCCTGTCCGCTGAAGTCAAAGGAATAGCCGGTAATATCGAACCGGCGTAAAGATTCCTGTAAGTATCCGGTCGTATGCTTATCGGAAGTCCCCCCACCATGAAGGTACAAAATACTATTTTGCATACACTGTTATATCCTCCTGGTCAATCACACACGGTATAACAAATAAGACAGATAAAAATCGGATATTCCGAGAGTCGCCGTATGTTTTAAATAAAATGCAGATATTACTCCGTAACTATTTTGTAGTTAAACATGGGAGTTTTCAGCGATCCCCACAACCTTAACCATATAGGCATAAGCATTTCCGTGCCGCGAGCCGTAGAGATATCTCCCAGGTCGATAATAAATTTCCAACCGTACGCCTTTAAGAATTCCGTAACCTGCTGTTTTGCTGCCTGATCGTTTCCGCTTATAAAAATATGGTGGTCCCCGTCTTTCAACAACCGCGGATTTACCTGCAGTTGTGCATTCATGGTATTAAACGTTTTTACGATTTTTACCTGGGGTAACGCGTTTTGCACTTGTTCACCCAATGAGTCGGTATTACTTATAAATAGTGATGGTGGCATGCCACGGGAAAAATCCAGTGGATTTGCAATATCGATAACTATTTTCCCTGCCAACTCTGCTTCCACACCTTTGAGTACTTCCACCACAATCGCGCCGTGCAAAGCTTCAAATATAATATCTCCGGATTTAGCCGCGTCAGCAAATGTAGCTAACTTAACCTGAGCGTGATCTTTATGCCAAACGGAAAACGGCGGATTACCCATCCCATCGGGTTGCTGCTCGGACATAGTTTTCTGTACGTCTTTTGTACCTACCGTCACACTATGACCAAGAGAAACTAATTTTTCCGCGTGCGCTCTACCTACTACCCCCGTACCTAAAACTGAAATATTCATATACTGTAGTATACCTAACACGCTCCCCCTCATTCAATCCACCTAAACACAATATGTCCAGGTATCTTTCTTTCATAGATTATTTCCGAGCTATAAAGTATAGTAAACTCAGTACTTATTGTTAGATATCACACAATTTAATATATGAAAGACAATATGATAAAAATCGGCGGTCTATTCTCTTTATTCGGTGGAATAGCTTTTGTAGGTGTGTTTACCTACCTTGCCATTAACTTTAATTATCCCGATATTTTGGACGGCGATGCGTATCATGTCTTACCTAAAATAGTTGCCGGCGGTTCAGAAATGAGGGCTATTTGGGCAATTTATGCATTTCTTCCGTTAATTCTTGTACCGGCAGCACTGGGAACCTACGCGTATTTACGGAATAAACATAATTCCTTAGCTATCGGGGGATTGATATTCGCAACAGTAGCCACCTTTGCAAATATGCTTGGCCTCATGCGCTGGCCGAGCATCCACTGGACTATGGCTCAATCATTTGCTGCAGCAAGTCCTGATCAACAAGCCACGATAAACACCATTTTTTTGGGATTAAACGTATATTTGGGAAACTACATTGGTGAATTTCTGGGAGAACTTACCATGAACGCCTGGTTTCTTACTGTAGGGTTAATTCTCATGAAGATATCCGGAAGAATAAAATATTTCGGATATTTCGCAGTGCTTACAGCTCTACTCGGATTCGTGGGTGGATTTAGAAACGTTACTTCAGGAGTTAGCATGGTTGCGGAAATAAATAATTATCTCCTCCCTACGTTTCTGATCGCGCTGGGAATACTTCTTTTCAGAGCTAAAAAAGAACTATAAGTGGTATACTTATAGATTCATGCTCATCGATGCCACACTTTTATCTAAAACAATAGGTGCTAAAGATCTTTTTCACGATCTTACGTTTTCCATAGATGCAGGAGAAAAAATTGCGTTAATCGGCCGCAATGGTCAGGGGAAAACCACGCTGCTGAAAATACTGGCCGGAGAAGACGCGGAGTTTGGCGGAACGTTGAAAGTTAAAAAAAATCTCCGTGTTACGCTTACCAAACAGGAACACATTTCCGTACATAAACAATCTGCTCTGGAATACATACTGCAGAGCGTTCCGCACTATACAAAACTTGAACAGATATTGTTGGATTTTGAAAACGGTGTACATACCGATATACATATATATTCCGAATCCGTTGATCAGTTTACCCGACACGGTTACTACTACATAAAAGATAAGATCCTAAACACCCTTTTAAACTTCCAAATTTCAAACGAGAAAGCGCTCCAGCCACTCGGGCAACTGTCAGGAGGAGAAAAAAGGTATGTGGAACTGGCACGTATGATGTACTCAAATGCCGATCTGTTTTTGGTAGATGAACCGACGAATCATATGGATTACATCGGGAAAGAACAATTCATTTCCTGGATGAAGGAAGAGATCGGCAGCATATTGGTGGTAACGCATGACAGAGATGTACTGGAACACGTAGATAAAATAATCGAATTAAAAGATAAACAACTTTTCGTCTATAACGGCAACTACAAATATTATTTGGAGAATAATACGATTTCCACCACAAATTCCGTTAAACAGTATCAGATTCAGCTTAACCGCCTAAAAGAAGCAAAGAAACGGGTTGAATGGGGTCTGCAAATGAGGGCTAAAAGTAAAGAATGGAAAACCCGGTACGATCATTGGTTACGCGACTACGAAAAAATTAAATCAGAAACCGTTAAACCTTCATTCTGGATCGATCAGGATTCCACGGAATCGCTGGATAAAAATGTAGCTGATTCATATCATAAATTTAAAGAAAAAAATATTACTATCTCTATTCATGCGGAGAAGGAACGAACAAGTGAACTAGTATCGGTACGCCAACTTTCATTGGGATTTGCATCTCCTATTTTTTCGGATATTTCCTTTTCTCTCCGAAATGACGATAGAATTTTAATCAAAGGTAGAAATGGTGCAGGTAAAAGCACTTTAGTCCGCACCATAATTTCGCTATTTAGAAATGAAATACCGAAAGCCAAACAATTATCCGGAGAGATAAAACTGGGAGCAAATTTACGTATAGGAGAATACGAGCAGGAAATTAATGAACGATATCTGCATCTGACGCTGGATCATGCCATTGAAGCAACATATTCCGAGCTGGGTATCCCACTGGAAGAACGGCAATTAAGGAGTTTGTTGGCACAATATCTTTTCGATCCGATAATAGACGGAAGACAAAAAATAGCTTCGCTTTCCGGAGGACAAAAAGCCAGATTCCAGATCATAAAAATGCTTGCTGCAAAACCGAATCTATTGATATTGGATGAACCAACAAATCATTTGGACCTTCCATCCATAGAAGAACTGGAAAATGCACTTGCTGCCTTTCAGGGAGGTGTACTCTACATTTCCCATGACACATTCTTTATTGAACACATGGGCGGCGAAGTCGTAGAAATATAGTGTATTACGGTCTAAATTTATTTAACGCTGTTTTCCGCCAACCTACAACAAGCGGTAAAAGAAACGTCAGAAGATAATATACATATACATCCGTTTTGTAATATCCGTCTGCCGGCTTAAATACCTTCACTAAGAAAAAATAGTCAAAAACAATCGCTATCAATGTCCAAATTACAGCTAGCACGCAATACTGGATTAACGTTTGTTGCTTAATCCGCTTTAGTAATACCCACAATGTTAACGCAATTCCAAACGGCATAATGGCCCAACCCAGAAGCCCTTGCGGAATAAACATAAAAAACACTATTCCCAATATATACCCCGCCAGCCAAAGGAGAATCCCCCAACCGAATCCGTTCTTTAAATTTTGATTATTCATAATTCCATATTACCTTACGCAACATTCTTAAGCAGTATGACCAATTACACACATAAGTACCTTATCGAATTTAATCGTTTTTAATCATTTAATCCGTTACGCCAAAAAATCGCAGTAAGATTCGTTCCGCCACCTGCAAGAACGATCGCCTTTTTTAATTCGTACTGGCTAATAGTTGTATCCAGTGGTTCCCGCTCGGGTATAACACCAGAGTACAATGTTTTCAGAACGGGAACAGCCCTTGAATCACCAATCTGACCCAGCGCCCAAATCGCATGATTTCTTGTTCTATAGCCCTGATGTTCATCACGTAATTGAACAATAAGCGCGTCCACACAATCCCCACCGTATTGCCATTTTGCATGCTGGCATATATTTTTTACTTCGAATCCAATCCAATTAACCGTAATAAAAAATACCAGCGATACAATACTAATGCCTATTGCCGATATATATAGTAAATTGTCTGATATTTTTCTAGTCTTCATTGATGAATTCCTCATACTGGAATATCTGTTCAATTGATACGTTAAAGAGTTTGGAAATTTTAAAAGCCAAGCCCAAAGACGGTAAATACTTATTATTTTCTATTGCAATTACTGTCTGTCGGCTAATCCCTATTTTTTCCGATAATTGTTCCTGTGTTAGATCGTGCATTGCGCGATACACTTTTATACTATTCTTCATCTCCACTCCCCCCGTATTTTCTGTTATAGAAATGATAGGAAATGGCATAAATAACTATGAGGAATAGTGTTATATATGCTAATACCATACCCAATGATTCTAAATATATAAATTCGCCGTTGGTAAATACTGATAAACCGCTCTTTGATGGAAGCAATAACAAAAACGCACTAATACCTAACGTGGGCGCAAAAATCGCATACGTCATCCTGGCTGCTTTTTCCTGCACAGTAGATTCCCGTTCGTCCGTTCTAACTTTTACCTTTGTACGGGCGAAGACCAGAAAAACCATTCCCGTAAGAACACCAGCCGCCGCTAACAGGTAACTATCCCGAAGCACCGCCAAAGAAACTATTGCGGAAACAAAGAATGCGACAA
The DNA here is from genome assembly GCA_964629685.1 of uncultured Gammaproteobacteria bacterium. GTDB lineage: Bacteria > Patescibacteriota > Microgenomatia > UBA10105 > UBA927 > CAZVTT01. The sequence continues at coordinate 300,422 of CAZVTT010000001.1, read as the reverse complement.
AAACCCGTAGTTGCTTATATTTCTTTCCATCCATATAGACATAATGTAACATTAATTTTACATTATGTCTATAATATTAGACTTTCTCTAGTCTAATCGCAATTGGGAACACCCATAAGACACGGCCACTGATCGCTAATCCACCCAATCCACACGTAGGCAATACATGCCATACCGATAATCCGCAGGACATTGGCCATCGGCTGATTCCGTTCCGATGTACCGGAACGGAATTGCTGTATTACCGGTATAAATAACCAGATAAATACTGTCTGCAGCAACCAGCTAAACGTAAACACAGCATACGGAAATCCTTCATGGAACTGTTTTCTGTTTACTATTTCAAGAACGATAAACGGAATGAGACAAATAAATCCCAGAACTGGACCGAGTATTACAATATGCTTTGAAAAAAATTTTGTTTGCATTCCGATATGAACTTTATATTCTTATGCTATATACATTATGACAGTACGAAATATTCTTATTTCCGCAGAATGTTTGCCGTCGTTTTCCCTTTTGCGAGCTCATCTATAAGTTTATCCAGGTACCGGATTGCCTGCATAGTCGGGTCCGTAATGTCTTCCACCCGTACTCCGCAAACCACACCCTTTATCAAAGCCCTCGCCGGATTAAGCTTAGGTGCATTCGCAAAAAACGTCTCGAAATTTGTCTGTTTCTTCAGTTGTGATTCCAACGCTTGCTGACTATACCCCGTTAACCAACGGATAATTTCATCTACTTCTGCCTTTGTACGCCCTTTTTTCTCTGCCTTCGCAAGGTATAGCGGATAGACACTCGAGAAGCTCATGGTAAATATCCGGTGATTCGTTTTCATTCCTTGCATCTCCATTAAACCGTTTGGGGGAAACTAAGAAACCTGTCCTGCACCGCCGAATTTTTCTGCTTTCCTAACAATTTCTTTAAGCACCGATAGATCTATATCCCCTATCTTTTTAAAGCGGATACAACTTTTGCCTATACTCGCCTTCGGGAATTTACTCTTATACTTTTCTGCCAGATATTCTCCGTTATCTAACGCACAGACATAGACGGAAATATAGTTTTTTTGGCTCGCGAGCGCGATTAAAGACCATTCCCCTTCTCTGCCGCTGGCATACCGGTAGTGATAGGTACCATATCCGATCATACCGCTCAGAATATGAGCCTTAAGTGCAGGAACAGTTTGCTGTATAAGTTCATGGAGCTTCTCCACATCTTGTCGCCGCGGTTCCGGGATGGCTGCAATATATTCTTCCGGACTTTTTGCGGAAGTTGGTTTGAACATATTCATAATCGTGTATGGCAGAATAGAATATTACGTCTTCTGACCCTCGACTTCTACCTGAAATCCACCGTACGACATGCGTTTCATATCGAACGGCATTTGCATATCCGTCTGATCTTTCATCTGTTCAGCCATCTCGGCCATTACCTTCGCATTCACTTCATCCCGATGTTCTTTCGAATTGAAAATGATGAAAGAGAACCATACCGTCTCATCTGCCCCTGCTCCGGCCATTTCCGTAAACGCCCGGGCTTTTTGGCCACCCATTTCCTGTGGTACCAGATCGTTTCCCTGACACTCGTAATAGCCCAGTGCGCCATGCTTCATCCATGAATCCCGGCCACCTACAGCCATTTTTTTATAATCTTCGACTTTATCTTTGGGAATAACTAATACAAATCCGTCAACATATTTAGCCATAGTATCGTCCTCCTTAATTATTGTAACCAATCATACAATATTCGGAAAAAAGATGATAGAAATACATTTTCTGATCTAAAAAATTATCGCTACAATTCGAATTTAAAAAGAATTTTCCGTCACCGAACCATTCGGTACGTCAAACTCGTTCTCTCAGAGGTAATTTTGACTGCGCTCGTAAGTTCAAGCTTCATTTTTTCAGTATTTACATGTTCAAATAGTTTTAATCCATTTCCCAAAAAAACTGGCATTATATCTACTTGCAGTTCATCGCAGAGTCCCTCATTAAGGCATTGTTGGATAGTTTGCGCACCCAGCACCTGCACATCTTTTCCTCCAGCTGCCCGCTTTGCCTGAGTTACGGCACTTGCGATTCCGTCGGTGACGAAAACAAAACTCAGTTTACCGTTTCCTGCCGGATATTTAATCGGTGGGGTATGTGTCAACACAAAAATCGGAGTCTGAAATTCATAATCATCGGTAGCCCACGTAAAAGGATCTGCCATTTCATATACGTGCCTCCCCATAATTACAGCACCCGTATTCCTGATCATTTCCTGAAAAGCCGGGACTTCATGAAGTTCGGTGAAATCCGAATAGAGTTTATCCACACTACCGCTACTGTCATTCACGAATCCATCCAAGGACATAGCCATACCAGCAATTATTTTTCCCATGACGTTAGTATAGCAAACGCAGCATAAAACAGGCCTGAAAACCTATTACCGGAACGTCTTCGTTATTTTCCGTCTTTCCAATTTCTGGCCATAAAGCGTCCTTCATTGCGCAATAGCACCGCAATAACTTTTTTAATATTTCTTTCTTTCGCTTCATCCGATTTAAGCCAGGAAAAGTAACGCAAAATCTCTTTTTGTCTATTTGGCGGAAGTTTGTTCCAGCTATCTTTTGCGCCCGGGTTTTTATCGAGAGCATCCTGCAGAAAAGAGAGCATTTCATACACCGGTGGAGCGGGATTAAATTCAATTTCAAATGCTGCTGCTGTTCCTACAATTTCACGTATGCTTTTACTGAATGGTATACCCGCAGCCTTTGCCATAATTATATTGACATACAATCTCCAGTCCCCCTGGTATCTTACGAGTGACTGTTGGAATTTTGCTCCGTTGATTTTCCCGATTACAGGGATGGGGCTCGTATTTTTCCCAGCCTGTTTAAAGACTACCGACAACACATTGTCCGGTGGACGAACGTATGGGTTTCCGTTAATAATGGAAATTTCTTCGATAAATGTAAGCGGATGCATAATATAAGTATATTAGTCAAACGATGGGATCGTATGAATACAAACAGGTATTATGCCGGAATATATTCTTCGTCTTCTTCCGGCGGCTGCCAGTATTGTAAATACCCGTCAAACATTTCACCGCTTATTTCAAACGAATCCTTTGATGGAATCTTACTTCTGTCTACAACTCTTGCTCTCATGGTATCAATCGAACTTTTAACATAATACAAAACTGGCGTTGCTCCTAATTCCGATATTTTCTTCCTTATATCGATTCTTTGAGACTTTAGCCAAAATCCCTCATCCAGAATAACATCTCCCCCGGACTGTAAAATTTTAAAAGCAAAATCCTTAGCCAGTTGAGTTATCCGTTTGTCATAGTCTTCAAAATTTTTGTCTAAAGTTATTTTGTTGCCAAAAATCGTTACTATCCATTCATCCTTAGTTATACGAATAGCTCCGGTTTCCTTTTCCAATTTCCTGGAAAATGTAGTTTTTCCCGCACCGATAAATCCGCAAATGATATAGGCGACAGGCTGTTTTTTATTCATTAAGTAATTATATCAGGACTACATTCAGCGCCAGGATTTAACGGATTCAGTAGCCAAAAATCACACCTTGAACAAACGAGAACCGCTTTTGTTAGAATGAAGGCATGAAATTAACTAATGATAGCTATGTAATTAGCATGGGTACAAAAAACTTTACTGAAAAGTATTCTAAGGATGAAAAGGGTTGGGTAAAGATATCTGCAAAAGGAAAAAAGTTCAGAATGACAGCTGAACAAGTTTTGAATCATCTTCTACCTGCAGTTGCCGGGGTTAAACGAAATATTCTTCTAGAAGTAAAACATACAGACGAATAACAACTCCACTGTCCTTCCCGGATATAACAAAAAATACAGCAATAAATTGATGCTGCACTACGAATTTAAACTGAAGTTGTGGATTTAGGTTTTAGGAGAAAATTCAATGATCCATTCAATACCGAATTTATCTCGAAACATACCCGCATAGGATCCCCATGGGCTGTCCCCCATGTCTCCTTCTACTTCACCGCCGGCCGAAAGGCCAAGAAATAATCTGTCCGCCTCTTCTTTGCTTTCCGTATTTACCAAAATCTTGCTTCTGTTTTCGTTTTCATTGACTCGTCCCATAACCTCGGGAACATCGTTCGCAATCAGCGTAGTACTGGGGCCGATGGGTAACCCAATATGCATTATTTTATCTTGTTCCTTTTCCGCCACGGGGAATTCATTTGTCGCGATATCTTTAAAACGCACTATCTTTGTAAACTCGCCACCGAAAACAGATTTATAGAACGTAAATGCCTCTTCGGCATTGCCGTTGAAGTTGATCCAGGGATGTATTGTAGCCATAGGGTATATGATATCAAAAATAAGGAGTATACGAAAACGGTATTTTCTCGCTCTCCCTGATAGGGATTAACAGAGTCTATTTTCTAATTAAATCTACCGGAAAGAGCTAAATAATAATCGCATTATTAAGATCATAAACCCTGCCAAAGCTAGTTTTGTCAAAATCGGAACTGCTTGTTTTGCCAACTTCGCTGGAAGTATTAAATTAAAAAACGGAGTATTATCCCCGATTCTCCTTTGAATATGAATAAGAGGGCAATCACCCTTATTCAGAATAAATACAACAAAACCTTCTAGCCCCAAGCTAATCACTGCAATAAGTAGAATAATGTTAATTTGTGAGAAAATCGAAGCGTAGTATAGATATGCTAGACAGAATAGAAAATATAGTGCGAATAATCCATGAATAATGCGAAGAATAACGATCCGGTTCATGAACAAATTATATCAAAAGTAAAATTGGCTCCGACTCATAATCCTATGATGGAACATATTTTTTAATTCATGCTTTTCATAACCGTTATACTTGCTTTCACTAATTTCTTCACCAAAGCTATCGGAATATCTGTGTCTTCCGGGAAATTTACCACAGTCTTTGTTGTTGATATACCGGTAAATTCCTTTTTGTGATCTTGTATTACAGGAGGGATAACATGGAGCCGTATAAACGGCTTTTTATAGCTAATCCAGGCAAACATTCCGTTATAGTAGTAATTTCCACCGTATGAGAATCCGGGCATTTGGAAGTAGCTAACAGTTTCTATAGAGTCTGGTGCGACTTGACGTATCGCCTGTCTGATTTTTCTGATGGTATCCTGTACGTTTTTTGGACATTTCGCAATATATTCGTCTACTCCACCTGGCGTAATAGCTTTAATCATACCGCAAGTTTAAATGAATTCAGATAAAATTCTTACATTCTGTTAAGGTATACCGCATGCTCAACCTATACAACTGGAACCTATTTCACGCTTTTTAAATTTTGATTGATAAACTTTACCTTAAATGCGAGAAACTCTTCTCTGTAGGGTGCGGATTCCTCGATATCATTCCAAATATAAATTTCTTTCTTCAAATAAAAGGCGAGGCCAATTTCCATTAAAACATTTGCTCCTATATACCCCTTTACTCCGTTCTTTTCACTATTAACTACCAAAATGCTATCGCATTTGGCAATTTCTTTAAAGTTCTTCAGAATAAACTCGGACTTTTCACCATGAGTAAAAATTCCTTTGAAGTGAGACACTTCAAAATCATTTTTTTCCTTCATTATTTGCGCTGAAACCGGAATCTTAACAACAAAACCTATTGTTTCTAGTTTTTTTTCAATACCCACCAGCTCTTTGTAAAATGCCATACTGGCACACAAGAAGATCGTTCTTTTCATAAGTGGATTATATCAGAGGGTTCGAAAGTCCAGCTTGTGGTGAAGAAAATTCTAGGCAGCAAATATTTTGCTCCCCCGCGAGGATTCGAACCTCGAACCTTGATCTTAACAGGATCCTGCTCTACCGTTGAGCTACAGGGGAATATTCAGCTGTAACGTGCCGGGATATTATATCACGCCTGTGGATAATTTCTAGAAGAAACTCCGGAATTTACTGTTCCGTTACGGAATCAGCGTAAAGCGTAGTCCCGGAATACTGTCCGGTTACGGAAACCGTTTTATCCTCATACTGATCCAATTGAATACTCTGAGACGCAACACCGGTAGACCGACCTTCTGCAACTATGACGTAATGATAATCGTCACCCTCTGATTTCCGTAATACTCCGGTCAACGTCACGTCACCGCTTTTTTCCTCTGCGGCAGTTTCATTTGTTGTCGTGGTCATGTACGCATCATCCGATTTAGGAAGACTAAGGTAGTAATAAATGCCACCGGCGCCGGCAAGCAGCAATACAATCAGAATACCTAAAACTATTTTCATATATTCTTAGCGTACAATGGTTTACAAGGTGCAGCAAGCGTTAATCTACATCTTCTATCCGCATCACATTCGTATTACCGCTTATTCCCCAGTGGTCCCCGTATACCATAAGCACCTTATCCCCCGTTTGGACATAACCGGCATCCTTCACGGCAGCGATCATTTCCGTAATCTGTGTAACAAACTCCTGCTTATCATCGAGAGGGGTAAACCGGAAATACAACGGTATTACACCGTGTACGAGTAATAATTTATCCCGTACGCTTTTATGCCGCGTTAACGCAATAATCGGTACGTGCGGCCGGTGCCGGGCCAGCATTTTTACTGAATACCCCGATTCCGTCAGTACCACTAACGCTTTTATATGCTGCTGATGATAGGTTTTCGGCATCGCAAAATCAGACACTGCATGCATGATTGCCTGTGACTGCGATTCTATTACATACGGCACATCCGGAAACTTCCGGTGATGTTCGATAAACTTCGCTGTGCGCTGCATCATCTCTACGGGCTTCACCGGATGTTTACCCATAGCGGTTTCTCCGGATAACATCACTGCATCCGTAAAGTCATATACTGCATTTGCGACATCACTAACTTCCGCTCTGGTCGGAAAAGAATTTTCAATCATCGATTCCAGCATCTGTGTTGCCGTAATAACGGGCTTCCCCATTTCCAGACAGGCTTTTATCAGATGCTTCTGATAGTACGGAACCTGTTCCATGGGCAATTCCACACCCAAATCACCGCGTGCAACCATCAGTCCGTCTGCAGCGGCAATAATTTCCGGAATATGTTTTAGGGCTTCGCCGGTTTCTATTTTGGCAATCACATCCGCCTTAACCTTTTGCTTAACCAACTCTTTCCGCAAAATTTCTATATCATTTGCCGTACGCACAAACGAAAGCGCAATAAAATCCACATCTTCCCGGGCAGCTAACGATATAAACTCAAAATCCCGATCTACCAGTGTCGGCAAGTCGTAATTCATATCCGGAATGGATACGCTTTTTTTACTGCCAAGCTTACCGCCTTCAACAACCTCCGCGACAATATCCGGATTTTTTCTGAGTACTTTTAGTTGTATTTTGCCATCATCAATTAATAACGTGTCATCGACTTTTAGCTGCTCCAATACAATTCTGTTCTGAATGGTTATACCCTGTCGTTCAGGTGCCGGAGCACCCACAACCGGTACTTTTTCTTCAAATGCAATGGTTACCTGTTCCCCTGCCCGAAGCGTAATTCCCGCGACATCCAGTGAACCCGTGCGAATCTCCGGTCCCTGCAAATCCAACAGAATGGCTACCGGCAGTCCGCTGTCCGCAGACGCTTTTCTGACCCGATTTATCCGTTCGCTGTGCCATTCAGGCGTGTTATGTTTTAGGTTAAACCGAAACACGCTGACGCCGGCTTTTAACAGTGCGTGCAATTGTTCGGGAGTTTCGGACGCGGGTCCGATAGTAGCAACGATTTTAGTGAACGCTCGATGTATCATAATAGTACATAGGATACACCATTCATGCGTAGAAGTGTGAGAGAAACCACACAATTAACGGTTTAATTTCGTTATTCGAGGTAATCTTTTAATTTCTTACTGCGGCTGGGATGACGCAACTTGCGCAGGGCTTTCGCTTCTATTTGGCGGATACGCTCCCGGGTAACGCCGAATTGACTTCCGACTTCTTCCAGCGTCCGTGGACGTCCGTCTTCCAGACCGAACCTAAGTATAAGTACTTTCCGTTCACGATCGGAAAGCGTCGAAAGGACTTCTTCCATGTGTTCTTTTAATAATTGACGGGATGTCTGATCATACGGTGAAGGGCCGGGATCGGAAATAAAATCACCTAAATGACTGTCTTCTTCATCCCCTACCGGTGTCTCCAAACTGGTAGGCTCCTGGGAAACTTTCATAATTTCCCGGACTTTCGTCACATCTACTTCCATGACTTTGGCAATTTCTTCCGGTGTTGGTTCGCGTCCGAGTTCCTGCATTAACCGCCGGGAAGCACGGATAAAGCGGTTAATCGTTTCCACCATATGCACAGGAATACGTATAGTACGGGCCTGATCGGCTATGGCGCGGGTAATTGCCTGACGGATCCACCAGGTGGCATAGGTGGAAAATTTGAATCCTTTGCGCCAATCATACTTTTCCACTGCCCGAATTAACCCCTGATTACCTTCCTGAATTAAATCCAGTAAACTCATGCCGCGGCCGATATATTTTTTGGCGATGGAAACGACGAGACGGAGATTTGATTCGGTAAGCTTCTTTTTGGCTTCCATATCCTCTTTTTCGAACCGCTTGGCCAATGCAATTTCATCTTCAAATTTCAGAAGCGGAATTCTGCCGATTTCCTTCAGATACATTCTTACCGGATCGGAAACACCTTCGGCACTGGCTCGGGCTAATGCCTCAATTTCCTTTTCCAGATCCTGAATACTTTTACTCGACTCTTTTTCCATGTCCTGAGTCGTCGTTTCAAATACGTCTATTCCCTGGCGGATGAGTTGGTCATATAGACTGTCCAGTTGCTGGATATGATCTTCGGGTTTGGGGAAAAGCGTGAGAATATCTTCCTGAGTCACGAATCCGTTTTCACGGCCGTCAGTTAATAATTCTTCAACACTGGTAAGAGTTTTTGCAGTTTTAGCCATATTTCCGTTAGTCTTTGCTTCCGCCAGTAAATAAGCGCCTAAACGACTATTTCGGGACAAAAACAAAAGACTTCGCTTAAAGCCGAGGTGATTATATCAAACCACCTGAGATTTTTCCAGCAGGGAAAGCTCGCGGGTCAACTTTCCCAAATCCTCCTGATACGTGGCATCGTTTTCATCGGTAAGAGCCGCGGTTAACTGCTGAATTCTGGTTTTTAACTGTAACTTGCGTAGTTCCCGGATGCTGCGGGTCCATTCACGGGCGTAAGTATCTTCATTATCGGTAAGAGTGGCTAAATCCCACAGACACGCTTCGTCGAGTATGGCCACTAACTCCGGAGGAACACTATCCGCAAAGTCTTTCAGAAAAAACACCGGATGTGTTTCCAAGAATTTTGCCAGTTGCTCCAACAGTTGCTTTACCGAAGGCAAGCTGAATTCCGTTGGCTGAATAGTATCTTTCAAATCCTCCAACAGGTCGATGGTTTTTCCCTGCAGGAGTAAGGCCAGAATATATATTTCCAAGCGCTCCATTCTGTTCCTGTCCGGCTGGGACGAAACGGGAGCAGGAACGGGCGCCCGGGATCCCACACTATGTGCTACACCACGACGGAATTTCCGGATTCCTTCCACTACCACGTCTTCAGCTACTCCCAATTGTTCTGCAAGTCGCCGCACATAATGCCCCTGCACAATAGGATTATCTATTTTGGCGATACTGGGAATTAATTCGTCGCTGATCTTTTTCTTCCCGTACGGGTCCTGTGTGTCATACCGTTTAAATGCCGACGTAAAATAATAATCGTAAATGGAAATTGCATCCTTAATCGCCTGTTTTAGCTGCCCGGGTGTTTCTCTGGCGACATCATCAGGATCTTTTCCGTCGGGCAATATAACGACCTTCATATCCAATCCGGCCCGCTCCGCTATTTCTATACCCCGCCTGCTGGCTGCGTCTCCCGCCATATCGCTGTCCAACGCAAACGTAATCCGCTCGGTAAACCGTCGTAATAAATGTACATGACCTTCCGTAAGAGCCGAACCTTTTATGGCTACCACGTTACTGATGCCGGCCTGAAACGAAGAAATTACGTCAAACTCACCTTCCATAATAATAGCTTCGTTACTTTTCTGAATAGCTTGCTTCGTAATATCCAAACCGTAGAGCACATTGCTTTTGCTATATACCGGCGTTTCCGATGTATTTATGTATTTGGCTTCCTTGGCTGCCGGATCCAATAGCCGACCGGCAAATCCGACAACATTTCCCCGATGATCTTTAAGGGTAAACATCAACCTGCCGCGGAATCTGTCATAGTAACGGGGATGTTCCGCGGTACTATGCTGGGTTTTCAGAATTAAACCGGCAGATTCCAGAATTTTGTCATCATATCCTTTCTTTTTCAGAAAACTATGAAGTCCGTCCCAACTGTTCGGGCTATATCCCAGTGCAAATGTTTTTACTACTTTTTCACTTACTCCCCTATCCCGTATGTATTTACGGGCATTTTCTCCAATTGCGTGAGTCGTTAATATATATTGATAAAATTCACCCGCTAAATGATTTACCTGCAGAATTGCTTCCTTCAGCTTCATCTCCGGAGTATTTTCAATTTTATTCTGCAATTTTACGCCGGCTTTTTCTGCCAATGTTTCCAGAGCTTCCCTAAAATCCACCCGTTCATACTCCATTACAAAATCAATGACGGAACCACCTTTGCCGCATCCGAAACAATGAAACGACTGTCTGTCCGCGGAAACCATAAACGAAGGAGTTTTTTCATTATGAAACGGACACAGGCCTTTAAAATTCCGACCGGCTTTAGTCAATTTCACACGCAGTCCGATAATATCGACAATATTGAGGCGGGATTTTACTTCTTCAATGTCGTTCATTGTAGCCGGAGCATACCATACTTATGAGGGCAAACACATGGTGTTCTCTCTCATCTCAGATAGGGCAACAGAAAAGATTCCTTTTGGTATTTCAGAAAGAGAGCAATGGATTCTCCGTGGTCAAAGGCATATTCAGATAACGGTAATACATCCGTTAAAGGTACCCATGCTACCGCACTTGATTCCGCATCCGGTTTGCCTGTCTGCCGTAACGGTTTAACAATAAAATCGAATGCAACATTTTGTCTGTCTTCATGAGGGCGATCGGGAAGCGAATTGATTTGTAATAAAGAGACCACCTCACCCTCCCAACCGGTTTCCTCCCGTAACTCACGCAGCACGGCCTGCGATATAGTTTCATTTCGATCGAGAAAGCCTCCGGGTAACCCCCATTTTCCCCCTTCCAACATCCCTTCTCCCCGTTTCACTAACAGTAACTTCCCGTCTTGAACCACAAGCGCATGAACCACCACGTGACGCAATGCGGCAGTAGTTCCGTTTTCAAACTGACAGGTAATCATATGCAGATTAGTATACCGTAAATGCCTTTAAAATTTGAAAAACATTGATTCTATGCTACAATCCTGACTCATATAATATAAAAATACTCTATCGAAAGGTAATACTATGGCAGTACCAGAAATCGCAGAACGCATTTTTTCTCCCGCAAGTCCGCTTCCTGCAGAAGTAGCAAAAATTGATGTTGCGGAAGCCCAAGGGTTTGTAGCCCGCAGTATTGGAGCCGCAGTCAACAATGAACCCCTGCTGGCTGAATCATTCCCTGCATGGTTTGCACTTGCACCTGAAACGGATTTATCCGTCGTTCTTGAACAATCACATCTCTCCTTGCAACTGGCCGGTGGCAAATTAAGCGAAAGCGAACAAACCGACTACACTGCGGCCCTCAGAACCGCACTCGAGCGGGAATCAGACGAATATAAGGCAGAAGGTCTTCGTTTACAGGCTACGTCGTATACGGAAGCGCAACAAATGTTCGAACGTGCACATATTCGTGCAGCAAAATTGGTAAGAACTGCCGAATATACAACCTGGGAAGAAATACCGGACCCCGTCTATATGAAGAAAGATCTGGTGGCACATGTTACCATTACCGATCCGACCGTGCATGCACATGGCCGCGACATGATCGCCGCAATTGTAGAAGCTAAAAATGTTTCCTGGTTTTCCCGGACAAAAGTAACTGCGGAACAAGCATTAGCTTCAGGGGATCCGGAAGCACTGCAATCCGCATATAACAGTTTTAGCGTATTTATGTACGGCGCTGCAGAGAATGGCAGAACCAATACCACCACTGCGGAAGCGCAAGCACTGTTTTTACAGATCCGCGATGCATTGCGGACAGCAAAACTGGACCAGGCACATGTACAATTTGATACCATCCGAACACAAAAAACCGAAGCCGATTTCTGGAATATCGTGAAGTCACTGAATCTCGTAGATTTCCTGAATAACGGAGGTCAAAAGTGGGACGGTAGCCGGTACGATACGGAAGCACACTATATTCCGCTGGATAAAACTCAGGATGAGCGCTCGACAGTTTTACGTGACCGGATTATGGCAAGGATAAATGAAATCCAATGGGAAAACTATAACCCGTTTTCCGTAACATCCCGCAGGCCGATCGGCGAAAAACCCGCACAAAAAGCAGCCTGATTTGTATTTAACACCACGAAAAAGGCGCATAAGCAAGTAAACAGAATTAGGGTCATAGTACCGGAGTACTCAACTTGTCTTCATGCTTCTCGCGTCATGCGCCTAAAAAACGGACGGTAATCCGGGAATTGTCTGGGAGGGGGCGGGCCTCCGGTTGGTTATTCGTGTATGACGAGCGGGTGTAGATGTCCACCGCAGGATTGCATGGTCATCGCCTCGTTACATTCGGGGCATTCGGTCACGCCGCCGTGTATCGAATAGCGAAGTACATGCCCATTGGGGCATTTCATTACCAAAACATCACACTCGACGGCATCGGTCATCTGGCAACCGCCACACTCGTCACACTGGACGGCATTGGACGGCACCTCAAAAGCAAGGCGGGGGTTGTCCTTCGTAGAAACGGGGACTGGTGGTTGATTAGCCATAGTAAACTCCCTTCATCATTAACTTGCTTACACGCCTCTCCGCCCCTTCAGCCGTAGCCAAAGCATTGTCGTTATTTTGTTCGTTGATCATTTCATCCGACAATAGAAAACGTGCGACAGCAATACACGATAGTTCATGAACTGCTTTCGCACGTCATCAGGGCGCGTACAATTTCCGGGATACGTTAAAGTGCTATACCCCTGAACAGAGCAAATTCTGCCGGGGATAAGCTGGAAGTGTATTATAAATAACAATCAAAATCAACTATAGGTTATTCACTGACGTCATTCCGTCATCCATCCAAGGGTGAATTCATACTCCGGGTGCTATACTTTCTCCATTACGGTGATACAGGTATGTGGAAATCAGTATTTCAACTTAGCCGAATGTATTTCATTATTTCTGCGATTGTCATATTTGTATTAGTTAGTTTCCAATCGGTAACGTATCAGGTAAATGACTTCTGTCAAAATTACGTTGCTGCAAAACGGTTTATAACCGGACAACCCATTTACACGCCGATCAGTTGTTGGACGATTCCCTTCCCCACGGATATACAGTACAGCGCCCATCCCCCCAGTTCAGTAGTTTTCTATATTCCGTTTACGTTTTTTTCGGAACAAACTGCAAATTATATTTTCGACATATTTTCCATTTGCGCCTACGTCTTCGCCGGTATTTTGTTACTTAGACTTCTCAACGCTCCTGTCGTCAGGGGTATTCTGTTCTTTCTGGCTTTTAGTTATTATTGGTATCCGTTTCACATAGCCAATTCCATTCATAACGTTTCATCTGTGTTATTACTCCTGCTCGCACTCAGTGCCTATGCATATCAGCGAGAAAACAGAAATACAGCGGCACTTATTCTCGGCTTTGCCGCTCTTATAAAACTATGGCCGATAATTTTACTGCTGGGATTTTATATAACGGGTAATAAGAAAGAAGCGCGGAATGGTTTCTTGTTATTCGTTACCGGTTGGGCTATTACCGTTTTTACTCTCGGTATTCCGAATATCGCGGCATATGGTACAAACGTAATTCCGAATGAAAAATTTTTTCTCGGAGATCCGAATAACTGGACGATAGCGGCCACGATAATCCGACCGATATCCGGGTATCCTTTTTCCGGTATGACACCGTTTATTGCGGACATTCCGCTGGGGGAAATATCCTTAATCGCAACCGGTATTTCAGGTATTTTTCTCTGTATATTCCTGCTATTGCTTAACCATCTAAAACAACAATATTCACAACATTCCTTCATTCTTTTGTACGGCTACCTGACTATCGTTGCATTTATTACGTTTCCGCTCTCATGGAACTGGAACGTACCGCTCTTACTGGTTCCCCTCTCGCTTGCCGTTATACTACTACGGCAAATACACTATAAACGGAATATGCTTACTGCTTTATTTGTCTGCGGGGTGTTACCGCTGCTTTTCGGACAATGGCAGACCCCGTTATCGCTTCTCGGCATTGTCGATTCGCTTTCACCGTGGAAAACGATACTGGCCAGTTGGCCTCCCGTCTGTTTATTTTTGCTCTTAACATACATCGTCCTCTGTCTTCGAAATATAAACGGTAACTCCGGCGATAATCGGAAATATTTAGTAAAATAGTAATTATGTGTTTCTCCATACCGCGTAAAGTACTGGAAGTAAAAAACGGAACGGCATTGATCGATACCAATGAAGTTGTTACACTGGGGGCAGAGATTACGGTTAAACAGGGAGATTACGTACAGATTATAGGAAATATTGTTGTAGCAAAACTATCCGCTACACAGGGATTAAAAATCAGAAAACTGATTAAAGACTTAAACACGTACTATGATGAATAAAAAATTAGGAATTACACTGGCAGTACTCACGGCATTTATTTCGGGATGTTCCATTTTTTATAACAAAATATTTGTCGTTAAAGGAATTGATTCTCTGATATTTAATATTTTAAAAAACGGCGGTGTGGCAATTATTCTAACGGCTTTACTTCTTCTACGTGGGAAAGTTAATACTATAAAAACGTTAGCCGTTAACGATTGGAAAAAACTGCTCGCCATCGGACTGATCGGTGGCGGCCTTCCCTTTTGGCTGTTCTTCGAAGGACTTAAAACAGTTCCGGCACTTAACGCAAACGTTATACAAAAAACTTTATTTATCTGGGTCGCACTTCTCGCAATTCCCTATCTTAAAGAAAAATTAAATCGCTGGCAGATCCTGGGGTATGTCGCAATTCTCTGGAGTAATGTTCTGTTCGGCTTTAACGGATTTACCGCAACCCGCGGAGAATGGATGATCCTCTCAGCAACGCTGCTCTGGTCGGTGGAAAACGTGATTTCTGCGTATGCACTCAGAAAATTGGATCCCGGAATAGTCTCCTGGGCAAGAATGTTTTTTGGTACAATATTCTTACTTTGTGTTGCTATAACAACCAATAAAGCTTCGTTAATTTTTGCGGTTACGCCGACACAACTTCCGGCAATTATAGGAAGCATTATGTTTTTAAGCGCGTATGTGCTGTCATGGTATACCGCACTTAAATATGCTCCGGCAACGGTAGCAACTGCACTCCTGGTACTGGCTACACCCATAACCGGCGTTCTATCCGTACTATTTCTGTCGCAACCGATTACTTCCGTTTTAACCGTTCCGTTTGCTGCAACTGTTCTGGGTACTGTTCTTATTGCAGTATTTGCTCAGGGAAAAACCGCACAGTCAAAAACCGCCAGCTTATGAACCGCGTCGGCATGCTGCTCGCCAGCAGATATGCATATCCCCCCAATTCCCTATCCTTGTGCGGTCCGGAGAAACAAACGGATTTAGCATGGTATTCCGGTAATCTCACAGTCGATCTAGGTACAAAAGAATTACTGGAGCAATTCGGAACACTATACCCGTACCTTAAACTTATCGCAGCGGAAAATAACCGCAAAGATCCTTTTGATCCCGAAGTAGTGGAAGCCTACTGGATAGGTAATGCCCTCTTAAAAAACGTGGGATTATCTCCCTTCATGAAACACCTTACGGATGATTTACAGCTTGCTAAAAAAGTGCCCAAAAAAACCCTCCTATCTATAGCGCAACACATTGATACGGGTGGTCTGCCATTTCACAACTTTCATGTATTAGCCATATACCGCAGAACCGGAAATATTCCCGATGTGCACACTATCCGGACTATGGATGCCTGCATTATTAACTTCGGGAAAGTACTTAACAAAACAGAAGAAACGCTGACAGTATTAACAAAACCGATAATATCAACGAATGGTATTTTACTATGGGGAAAGCCTATACGTAGACATCTGAGTACTCAGGGAGTTCATGACCGACTTGCGGCGGATATCAAACCCGGGGACTGGATTTCCTACCATTGGGGTCAGTTCTGCGAGTCTTTATCTCCGCGTAAGCTGAGAAATTTAAAACAGTACATGACCAGTACGCTTTCCGTGCTAAACTCGCATATATGGCAAGACTCATCTGTTTTCTCGGTACACAAATAGAAGCCACGGACGCTTTACCACTCTCACTTATCGAGAGGATTAAAGAAGAATTCCCTGAAGACGTGATTATTCATTACGATCCAACAGAAGAACTAGAATCGGCGAACACCAACCGGATAATTTTGATTGATACCGTAATGGGGATAGACAGTATTACCGTTTTTGCATCCGCAGAACATTTTTTATTGTCTCCGCGCGTTTCCGTCCATGACTATGATTTACCCTTAACTCTGGGATTACTAAGAAAGCTAGGAAAATTACCGGAAGTAAAAATTATTGGTATACCACCAGGTGTGGAAGTGAAAACGCTTCCTGAAAAAATTACGTCTTTGCTTCAATCCATTTAACTTTCAGGAAATGCGAAGCGCAACTCATGCACGGATCATAGGCACGCACGATCTTCTCGGCTTCTGCAGTAAGCTTTTCCCGCGGCAAATTAAAATTTTGTTGAAAGTACGTGAGTAAACTTTTTTCTATAACTATTTGGTTCTGACCGGTAGGAACTATAATCTGAATATCGTCCAATCTCCCCTGCTCACTGAGCTTCAATTTGTAATACAACAAACCACGCGGAGCTTCCAGCATACCGATTCCTTCTCCGGCTTTACGTTCGAGCATGCCCGGACGTTCCGGCGTTATGGTAAGCGAACGCAAAATATCTATTGATGCGTCTATGGCATGAAGAATTTCTATAGCTTGCGCAATATTATTATGATAAATATTTTTTGACGGAAACAACGCTAACGCTCCGGACGCATCACGTTGGGTGTTCGGATGCAAAAATTGTTTTCCCAAATTTAATCTTGCCAATGCTCCGGTAAAATATAATTTTCCTTTCATCGTATATCCGGAAGCGTGGGAGTACGGAATAGCTACATGTTCAAAATAACCGCCTATTTGCTCTTGCGTTAGCTGCTCCCCATTACTGGTATACACGGTTCCACCCAGGAAAGAATAATCGGAATCCAGCAGTGCCATAAATTCCACATCCTGCTCGAGTGTAAACGTTGACTGGGAAAACAGGCCAATCAACCGGATGACTGCGGGACGGATTGATTCCAATTGGGTAATCATGGCGGGAAAATCTGCGGAATTCGGTAATTTGGTAAATCCTCCGACAGTCGGATATGGAGCGTGTACGCTGCGTCCGCCGGCGAGTACGCTTAATTTATTTCCGGCAGCTTTTACGGCAAACGTATCTTCCAGTATCTGCCGCTCTTCAGGCTTGGATTCATCCAGATCCAGAATATTATCTATACCTAAAATATCGGGCAGGGCAAATACAAAACAGTGCAACCCGTGATCACGGATCAACAGACCGTAATTTACCAACCGCCTGAGTATTTGTGATTGCAGCGAAGGCTGTATGCCAAGCGCCTGTTCGGCGGCTATGATTCCGCAGAGTAGATGAGCATTGGAACATGTACCGCAAATCCGGCAACTCAGCTGCGGCAATCCAAGTACATCTTTTCCTCTTAATGCCTGGGTATAGAACCGTTTATATTCGGTAATCGCAAACTTAACTTCTTCTACCTTATCGTCTTTTACCCGAACCGTGAGCTGTGCCTTACCTTCAATCTTGGATATTTCGTTAATGGTTAAATCAAATGTTGTCATACTAGGCTGTTACACCGAATTCTTTCAGATATTTTTCCACTACCGCCAAAAATCGATGCTCGTCCATGGGACATCCCGGGACCATATCGTCAACGGATACGACATCCGCCACTTTTTTTACCATGGGTGCATAGGAGAATCTGGCAATTATGGCTTCTATCTCATGTTTGGTCTGCTCATCGAAAAAATTGCGTTGATTTGACGGCATGCCGGCGACAGCACAACTGCCAACTGCGACTAATTTTTTGCTGACACCACGAATTTTTTTTACTTTTTCTTCCTGCTCCGCCGAAGTAATAGCGCCCTCTATAAACGCTACATCAAATTCGGATAAATCCTCCCGTCGCTGAAGGACCAATATAGACCTAAAATCTATCAGTTCGCGCCAGGTTTTGTAATGCTCATTCAGCATTTCAGTAAAAATAATTGTGGAATCTTCACAACAGGAGAATGAAAACCAACCGATCTTTAACTTTTGCATATATCGAGCGTACTGCGTTAACGGAAATGCGTCAACCGTTTTTACGGCGAGACTTATTGAAGAGTGGCTTAATAAAGCCTATTAACGGCCGATATTCCGGGATAATAATAGCAGCAATAATCAATATACCACCAAAAAATGTTAGAGGAGTTAAACCTTCACCAAAAAGGAGAAATGCCCATAATGATGCAAATACAATTTCCATTAACATCACGACACTACCCACACTCGCATCCAGCGCCCTAAAGCCGGTAATTACCAAAATCGGAGTAATTGTCCAGAAAAACGCCAGTACGTAATTAGCCAACCACGGCTGCGTAAATTCAGGTATTATCCAAATTTCTTTCATAACCAAAGATCCGATAATAGAAAAACCCGCGGCAAAGACATTGTCCACCACACTTATTTGGGATATGGAATACGATTCCGGAATTTTCTTCGCAATTACATTCCATACGGAAGTACTTAAACCGGATATAATCGCCATTGCCACCCATAAAATACTGCTAAACTCTAAACCGGATTTAAAGATAATGGCCAGACCAGCCAACGCGATTACCAAAGAAATAATCTTTATGCGCGTAATTTTCTCTTTAAAAAGTAGCATCCCCAGGGTATACCCGCCGATCACACAGCCGACGTAAAATACAAAATACGCAGTGCTTATCTGCATTTCATTCATTGCAATAAAAAATGTTAAAAATGCTATGGTACCGGCCAGGGATCTTACCGATAACCACAATAATACTTGGGGGTTAATCCGGAGCCAACTTTGTTTAACCAACATGTATATTCCGAACAACACAACCACAATTAACGAGCGGATAAGGTTTTGGTAAAACAACGGGATACTATATCCTACCCACCTCGAAAGGATTCCGAAGAAACCGTACATGGAAGTTGCCAGTATAAGTGCACTAAGACCTTTAATCGGTTTGGTTATATCTACCATCCGACTATTTTACCTTATACTCGGAGAATTGTAGAGCAGAGCCGGAAACGGTGTTATACATATCCAGCGTACCTACATCGTAGTAATACCCTGACACATCAAATGCAAACGCAGGTACTTTCTTTAACAACCATGGAAGCAAGGACCCCGGTGCATCCGTAGCGTTCCCTTCATCAAAATATTGCCGGATAAGAGAAAGCACTTTCCGCGGGAAAATATAGAACGGTACTCCGGTATATAATGATTGCGGAACTTCAGGTTTTTCCACGAACGCAACAAGTCTTGTTCCGTCAATAAGCGCACACCCTAATTTCCCGGCAATTATAGACGGATCCGATGTTTTATTTACTGCAGTTACGACTCCCTTATGCTTATAAAAAAATGAAATAAACTCTGACAGAGACAATGATGTTAACGTATCACTCGCCACCACGATAATATCGTCATGCCAACCAGTATGCGTAAGCACATAGAGCAAATCCCCAATTGATCCCAATCGTTTCCCAGGATCGCTTACCATATTGTCGAACAGTCTGATTTTTTTCCCGTACTCCGCGCGAAGCCATGGCTTAAAAATGCCTGAATATCTATGATTTGAAATCACCGCAATGCCGTCTATCCGTTTTATCCGCACGAGTTGATCCAGCGTATAAGAAAGTATGGCTTTACCCCCCACCGGTAGCAACGCTTTGGGAAAATATTCGGTTAACGGATAAAGCCGTGTGGAAAAACCTCCGGCCAGCACAATCGCTTTCATTATAACTTCCCTTCCAATATGGAAATATTCTTAACAAATGTGATCACATCAAACTTACGTTTGCAGCCAGCATTATTCATGTATCGTATCTTGCCAAAAACTGGTCTTTCCGGCCATGGCCTATCATGAACACCGCAGATAGCCCAGGCAATTCCTGCATAACCATTGGGATCTCTTCCATCTAGTTCATACGTATCATTTAACGCAATCGCAATTCTCATCGCATCTTCTGGACTTTCGGACCATTCCAGTATTTTTTTTGCCCAGTACATTCTTAAATATCCATGCATTTTTCCAGTAATAACCATTTGTTTTTGAGCAGCATTCCAGAGATTGTCATGTGTTCTCCCTTGCTCAAATTCAGTCAAAGAATATGTATATGGCCTGGTATCTCTTCTGTGAGCATTCAGTGTTTTCCTTGCCCAATCGGGAGCAGTATCAATAGAATCATATCCGGGATTATAAAAACAATAATTATCAGACAATTCTCTTCTAACAATTAACTCCTCCAAAAAATCAGATTTTGAGGCTATATCAGTTGTTGCATGAGATATAGCTAACGCCACACGCTGTGCGGATATCTGACCGAAGTGCAAATACACGGAAAAATCAGATTGACCGGAAACAACCGGATTATTTCGTAATGCCGAATAATTTTGTAATTTCTGTTTCAAGAATTGTCTTAACGCCTTGTGAGCGGCACGTTCACCGGGAATCCAGGAATAATCTGAGGGAAGAGACTTAAATGCATACGTATAACCACCGTAGGTGTTCTTATGATTTACGGGATGTCTGTTTAATTCCGGATAATCTGTAAGGTATTCCGGTAACAATTTTTGAATCTTCGGACGCAGTGTATATGCGCCAAATTCTTGTTTCTGAGAAACAATCCAGCAGGGTACAATATTATGCGCATCCACTTCTTCAAATGATATGGACACTCGTTTAGCAACTTTATTCCGCCATTCACGCCCTGTTTTGAGCGGAGAAAAATCAGTAATCAGCAGTCCAGCTTTAACATGCTTTAGAAAAGCCGGTAACTCGTTAACCGGATCACCTTCTACCATACAAAAGGAAATATTTTTTTCCTGCAGACTAGCGGCAATCTCCCGCAATCCCGCTAACATAAAACTGTATTGACGGTTTCCTGCTCCTAAAAAGGTGCGCAGTAAACAAAAAACAACTACAAGTGGTTCATGTCGTTCTATTGCCTTCTGCTGCGCATAGAGTAATGCCCAGTTATCCGAAATGCGCTGATCCCTACTCATCCAGTACACTACCGGACCCGGCTGTGCCGGAAATGTATTCAATTGCCGGATTCTGCTTCCATCAACGTACATAAGTTTTATGGTATCGCCCAAAAGGGTACGGGATCAAATTTGCTAAACGATATAACCCTAAAAAGAACATTACGGATAAGATTCCATACGTCGCAACCACCGGAATTAACCCATATGTTCGAAATCTCCTATCTGAAACGGCAACGGATATAGGTATCATACTGAATTTCCCAAATCGGGATGCACTACGGATAAAATGAATATCGTCAAACTTTAATAATTCATTGAACCCTTTAGCCTGTTTATACACTGAAGATCTGACAATTATGCATGAACCTGCACCTGAAGGAGTTACCCCGGAAAAAATCCAAAACAACACATTCAGGAATGTATAGACACCGTTAATCATCAATGAACCGGGATAGGGTACATATCTGGGACAGGCAATTGCGACATTTGTAGCGGTCATAAACAGTATTACCTTTTCAATAAAGTCAGCTGCAATACGAACATCCGCATCCAAAAAAATTAAAATGTCTCCGGTTGCCTTCATACCACCTATGTTCCGCTGATGAGCTATGCCTGCAGACGTAGAAATAAGTCTTACAAACTTTGTCTTTCGGACTTTTTTCACTGTCTGATCTACCGAACCGCCGTCAACTACCATGACTTCATGTGCTTTAACAGTTTGATGTTTAAGGTCCCGTAATAAATTTTGAATCGAAAATTCTTCGTTTAATGCCGGAATAATAACGGAAATGTTCATTGTTACAGCACCTGAAATAAGAATAATCCAAAACCAAATACCGTGTTAATTATCGGAAAATACCGATACACCCGTTCATCATTCCTACATCCGGAGAGCAATAAGTACGCAGGGATTAATGGATAAACCAGCAATAACAATGAAATCGGATTACGTGACGAAATAATAAATACTGCTGAAAATATTCCCCATAACAAAATACATAACCAGAGTGAGGACCGTCTGCCCAATACAACTGCGGTGGTTCGGAGATGTGCAATACTATCCGGTTTGATATCCGGTATTGCCGAAAGCAAATGCATTGCAGCTGACCAACACCAAACGGCAATAATTATTTGCCAGTCTGGAAAACTCCTGGTCGACTGATAATACCCAATAAATCCTGGTAAAACGTAAAGCACGTTACTCAATGAATCTACAAATGGTCTAGCCTTCAGGCGTAAAGGCGGGACACTATACCCCACCAGTAACACCAGCATTAACATCAACATCAAAGACGTATACTGACTCGGGAAACCATATGCCATTACCGCGAAAAGAATAGCGGAAAATAGAATTCCGATCCGAACAACCTCTTTGTTTGTATATTCCAATCGCTGTTCATACTGATCCTTTTTACGGTTAAGTTGGTCCGTATCTTTATCGAACCAATCATTTATTCCATACAAAAGGATGTTTACCGGAAAAAGAAAAAATACAAACCATATCCAGAACTCGAAGTTCGATAGTCTGTTTACAGATCCAGAACCTGCACCATACCCAACAAGATAAGGTCCGGCCGTATAGAGCCAAAATCTCGGTCGTGAAGCATAAAATAATGCCCTAAAATAATAAGAAAACTTCATGTCCGTAAACCTGTATATATTTTAATCGTTTGAACGAGTGCACAGAAAAGTATTCTTACCGTACCGGGTTTTACTTTCTTCCTGAATATCACAAATGGATCTTCTGCGATTATTCTGGCTGTCCATTTATACATTTCCGAAGCTGTCTGAATTGCTATTCTATATCGTTGCGGGATATAGGAAAATCCAAGTTCAGCCTTAGCTTGCCATTTTGAATAACGGCTTAACTGAAATAGAATAAATTTTTTGAATTGGTCAGGATGGGATTGTATATAGTGATAGTCCAAGGACTGTAAGTTGAACTTACGCATGTCGGACTGTGGGAAATACATCCTTCCCAAACTGTTGTCCTCCTCAATATCGCGAATAAAATTTAGAAGCTGCATAGACTTCCCTAGCAATCGTGCGCTTACTTGTGAATGTTCGGATAAATTCAACAATTTTGCCATTATCAATCCAATTACTTCTGCGGAACCGTACATGTATTTTTCGAGATCGCGTAAAGTGGCATACCTACGGACGGATAAATCTGTTTCCATGGCTGAAATAAATGCCATAATATCCGTTTTAGAAATACCTTTACGAAGAGCCAGGGATACAAACTCATCTATTACCATAATACCTGTGCTTTTTCCGTTCCAGGCAAAGGTAAAATTTTTTACAAACTTCCTAAATTCTTTTTTTTGCTGAGGAATTGAATCGACATAATCATCTGCAGTCCGTACGAAAGCATAAAAAGTGTAGATATCATCTTTAATATTTTCAGGGAAAAAAAATGAACTCGTGAAATACGTTCTGCTACCCTGCCTAAACACGGAAGTAAATTTATGAGATTTCATATTCTTTTTTAATCTCATTGACTGCAATCTCTGCGGAAATTAACTGAATTGGAATACCGATACCCGGGTGCGTATATTGTCCGACAAAAAATAGATTTCTGACCTTTTTGCTTCTATAGCTTGGACGGAAAATAGCAGTTTGAAACAGAGTATGAGACAGGCCTAAACCGGTTCCCCTATACGCATTGTAATCCAGTTCAAAATCCCGAATGCTATATATTTGTTTAAATTCAACATGATCACGAATTGATATTTGTAAAATATCTTCCAATTGCTTCAGTATTTTTTCGCTATACATGCTCCTGATAACAGGAGTATCCGGGAGTCCTGAAGCCACCGGAACCAAAACTACCAGATTCTCCTTCCCGTCAGGTGCTACAGATGTATCTGTCTTAGATGGACAGCATATATACACTGATGGATTTTCCGGCCATGACGGATTATCGAATATCGCATCAAAGTGCTTCACCCAGTCATGTGCGAAGAGTAAAGTATGATGTTTTAGAGCGGGTATGCGTCTGTTAATACCCAGATACATTAAAAATGCAGAAGGTGCCAATACCCTTTTCTTCCAATACGCCTCTTTGTATGAACGGTCTTTTTCGGTTAATAAATCCAGTTCCGCATGAGCATAGTCTGCATTCATTACCACAATATCCGCTTGAATCTGTTTACCCCGTACCAACACACCTGTAGCTCTCCCGTTTTCCGTTATTATTTTTTCCACTTCGCTGCCATATACGAATTTAGCACCGAATTCTTTTGCTATTGTTTCTACCGCTGTTACGACTGATCCAATTCCCCCTTTGGGATACCAAACGCCCATATGAAAATCCACATGACTCATTAAGGCATACATTGCAGGAGTATTTTTAGGAGATCCCCCCAGAAAAACGAGAGTATACTGCAATATTTTGCGTAAACGGTCGTTTTCGAAATAACGTTTTACAAAGGTATCCATATTGTCCAGCAGATGGAGCTTACTGGCTTCTTTTGCCATACGGATATCAAACATATCGAAAACTGATCGGTATGGCTTTATAACATATGACGACATCGCAACATCGTATTGGTACTTCGCCTGAGCCAAATAGCGTTTTAATTTTTCCCCGCCACCCTTTTCCAGGCGATTAAACAATGCGTAATTTTTTTGAAGTGATGCTGAAATATCTACAATATCGTTTTTATCGAACATCACCCGATATGATGGATCAAGTCTTTTAAGACTGTAATAATCTTTGGACTTTTTCCCTAAAAGTCCAAAAAATCGTTCCATAATATCAGGCATGGTGTACCATGATGGCCCCATGTCGAATTGATAACCTTTTTTCCGAAAGACTCGTGCACGTCCACCCGGAGTCCTATTTTTTTCATATACTGTTACAGCATATCCAGCTTTGGCTAAAAACGCTGCGCTGGCCAATCCCCCAAAACCCGATCCGACAACAACGACTTTTTTCATATTTTTTTCTTAACCCCTTCGTTAGGAACCTTACTCACTGCCCTATAAATAAAATCAGCAATATCATTCACTAAAACTTTTTTTTCTTTTCCGGTTGGAGTTTTAGGGTAATATTCCAATAAAAATCCGTTAATAGCATGTGTGATTATTTTTGCTTCTTTCTGAATATTCTTTACCCCTAGCTCACCGCGCTTTTCACCGAATTCAAGAACTTCCTGAATATGAAGATATGCTTTAACCGGCACGAAACCGTATTCATTTTGGGGGAATGTTGTCCGGAAATGAAGAAAATATCTTAGTACCGTAACGATTTCCTCTGCATTATCTATCTGAAATTCTATCCTTTGCTTTAACATATCAAGGAATGTATTTTGGGGAGGAAGTTTATTGCGCCTTATGCCCAAATCAGTGTTAATTGAATCAAACATCACCCGCAACAACTCATTTTTATCTTTAAAATGATAATAGAGTACAGACGGAACAATATTCATTTTTGCAGCGATTCTCCGCATGCTTACGCCATCATAACCGGAAGATGCAAATATTTTTTTTGCGATATTCAAAGCTTTCGAGTGTGTATTCATAGAACAGTCGTTCTATTCTAGAACGTTAGTTCTATAGCTGTCAAATATTAATTTCTGATACGGATTTTCCCGAGGTATTTTCTTGTGCAAGGATGGAGAATCTTGAATTTAAATCAATCGTTTATAGAAGTTAAATACCCTGTATTATTCAACATAATTATACGTATGCGTCATCGTTCTCTCCGTATTTTGTCTGAATGATTTATTTTATCCGTTGTATCCTTGCGCACTAACTCCCGAAGCTCTTTCAAAATCTGACTATAGTTAACTTTATCGTATGCATACGTAAGATTAAAATCGTATTCTTTTTCTTCCCACGTGGAGATATCGGCTTCGTTATGCTGTATAAGTACTTCCAATTTATCCAACGCCTGAGCAAATTTTGCTTCGGACGTTTTTCTTTCTTCAAACTCTTGCCACAGATTAATTATCCTCTCCCCCTTTTTGCTATCTATCTTCTGAACTATGTTCCGTAAGGCCGACAACTCAAGTTCCGCTTTGTTTGCCGGAACAGTTCTAAATGCGTGAAAGTCACCTGCCCGGATTTCCGCCACATCATGAACGATGATCATCTCCAACACTTTGCCGATATCGACAGGTTCTTCCAGCTCTGAATGCAATAAGATGGCCATGAATGCCATCCGCCATGTATGCTCTGCTACACTTTCCTGCCTGCCATCCGATAACCAACTGTGCCGCAACAATCGTTTGAGTCCTTCTGCCTCGTGGAGTACATCTAGAATTGCCTGAAGATTTACGGAAGACATATGGTAACTGTTTGCCTAAACCTTTGCACGTTTTGTATCCATATATTTTTTGGCTACTTTCACGGCAATTGAACCACCGGGAATAAACATTCCTGCAGCATCCGCACCTACATCAAACAGAAAATTTATATCCAGCACTTTTCCGAAAAATTCGTTAAATGTTCTGCTTCCCGGACTTACAGAACCGTTCATCCCGTCTACTTCCACAATGCCCTCTTTCCCTTTGGATTTCCAGCGGTATTGAAATGCGTATACGGGATAATAGTAAAGATCAACGCTGGTTACCTCCACTTGCTCTTCCAAAATCTCATCCGCCTGAATTCCTTTTATCATTTTTGCGAGTGCGTCCCGCATGATAGCGGATACCCGAGCCTGTGGTGGGACAAGGATGGAATCTTTCGAAACGGTTTTCTCAATTTTATCGTTTACTTCACGCGGTGTTA
Organism: uncultured Gammaproteobacteria bacterium; assembly: GCA_964629685.1. Classification (GTDB taxonomy): domain Bacteria; phylum Patescibacteriota; class Microgenomatia; order UBA10105; family UBA927; genus CAZVTT01. Next base: position 273,204 of record CAZVTT010000001.1, on the reverse strand, counting down.
ACGGCAAATAGTGTGCCAGTTCCGGTTTATTTTTGCCGCTTACCCCATCTATAAGTACTTCTTCCTGTTCATGTTGAATGCAATGTTCTCTAACCGGCAGGTGGATGTGATTATTCTGTACATCGTACCGGATATCATGAACAGTAACTGACTGCACCTCTTTCCCGGGAACGTTTACCTGATAAGTTGCCTTCCGGTTATAGACGTACCGCGCTTTGGCAATAACGTGCCAAAACGGCTGATATCTATGCTCCTGATAAATAAGTTCAAAATCCTCATCTTTCGGACGGTTTAAAAAACCGGTAACCTGCGATAATGCGCCAAACGCAATTAAACGTTTCTCCCACGCTTTTTGCTTAGCGTCTTCAGGGGCAATCTGATCGCTAAATAAAAGGATACGCTGATCGGCAACAGTTATTTCCATAGTAAAAGTGTAAGAATGACCAATTAACGGTTAATTATAGTCTATTCGATCACAGTATTCATATTTACAGTAAAAAAACAGAATAGAATTCCCCTTTTTCCGTTGCAATCCACTAAAAATCTCTATAGTCTAAAACGTATGGTATCTTACCATCCATCACGAGATAGTATATCGTCTGAAATACCACCAAAGCTCCATTTCGATATCGTTATCTTGGGTGCCGGAATAGCAGGCCTCTCGCTCGCATGGAAACTATCAAAGCACGGTATGCGCGTTTTGATATTAGAGAAGGATAGTGAAGTAGGCGGATTGGCAAAAACGACCAAATTTAAAGATTATTTTGTAGACTACTGCGCTCACAGGTTCCATACAAAAAATACTGAAGTACTGAAATCAGTGTTATCTCTTAAAACTATTAAAATGTACCGTAAGCATAAACGCTGCCGTGTGTTTCTTTTCGGAAAATACCTGAATTATCCATTTGACATACCTGATATACTGGGAATTCTCCCGCTGTCGCAATGTCTTTATACAGCTGTAGATTTTATTTTTAACTATTTTCGTCAACTCATTCGGCCACAACCGATACGATCATATAGAGACTGGTTCGTCACGAAATACGGGAAAAAACTTTACCACATCTTATTTCAAACATATTCTCAGAAAATATGGAAACAAGATCCCGCTGCATTATCTGCAGACTGGGCGGACGAAAGATTTAACGGACCGAACCTATCAAAATTCCTTACTAAGAGCATAGTAAAACTACTCACACTTGATTTTTCCGAATATAAACTTGAAGACGAAGAACTTGCTCCCGATGGCGGAGATTTCTACTATCCTGAATATGGGATAGGTCAATTACCGACCGCTTTCGCCAAGGAGGCTGTTGAAAACGGTACGATCATACATACTGGTATTGAATTAATTTCCGTCTCAAAAAAATCCCAACGTATAAAATACTCAGACCATTACGGTGCCCATTCTATTTCCTACGATATTCTGGTCTCTACCATCCCCCCCTACTCCCTGTATGAATTGCTTATCGAAAAAGATGAAAGTATAAAAACCCTTTTTGCAGCCAATAAATATATGGATATTATTTTCGTATATGTCGGTTTAAATCGCGAACGAATTTCCAGTGATCATTGGATTTATTTTCCTGATCATAACGTTATCTTTAATCGAGCTGTTGAATTCCGAAACTGGTCCGAAAAAATGGTACCCCCCGGAAAAACTTGTATCTGTCTGGATATAACTTGTTACTACGGTGATGATACCTGGAGTATGTCTGACTCCGCTTTAATATCTCGCTGCATTGCTGATGCAGAAATTGTACAGTATTTCTCCGGAAACGAAGTTTCTGACACTTGGGTTAAAAGAGTCCGCTACGCGTATCCGGTATATGATCTTAACTATAAAAATAGATTACAGAAAATAGTTACCTATCTGGAAACAGATAACGTGTACCTACTCGGTCGGACAGGAATATTTCGCTATAATAACTCAGATAATTCTATAGAAATGGCATTTCAGCTTGCAGATAACATTCTCAGCAACGGAGAAGACAAATCCGTTTTTGAATATAAAATTAAAGAACGTAGTCTTTAATTCTTCATTTTATCTAATTTTGTACAAGTTAACAGACATATTTCTCCACCTAGTTTGTATTAAGGTTAAACACGCGTGAAATACAGTGGTATACATAACCACTAGCGGTAAGAGCAGCGGAATAAAATAACGATCCCAATCCCGATATACGTAAAAACCGCTAAACACTATAAACCCTACAATCATATATATACTTCCTGTTTCTGCAGGTGTTAACGATTTTCGTTGCAGTTTTCGCAATACTATCAAAAAATAAAAACAAAGGACAAATATATTTACAGCCGGGACAGCAAAAGCCATTTTACCGGGATATATATATCTGCCGAAAACACTGAGAATTCTGGCACCATATCCATTTAGCGCAGCATATGGGAAGTAAGACTGAAATTCACGCTGAATTATAAACCAGCTCTGAAACCATTCAAATATGGACCAGGGATGAATCAGGAACGGCGGATACACTATAAGAATCGTTACCGCTATGCCAGTCGCCGCAAAAAAAATAATCTTTAATCTCGCTCGAAAATTAATCCGGGAGAATAAAATCCAGTATACAAGTGAACATCCTGCCATAACTCCGTATGGCTTAGTCATAAAAGCCAGACCACAAATGCATCCGAATATAAAAACCCAATACGTATATTGTTTTTTATTTAAAATTCGATGACTTATTATCAGAAAAACAACTTGGGCGATAACCAAAAACAACAACAGCAACATTTCCACCATTGCCCGTACGGCGTATTCCATAAAGACAACTTGCGAACCCAACAAAAAAGTACCTGTAATAGCAGGAGCAGTCCCATGCTGCAGGAAAAGAAATATAAATACAAACAGTAAAAGTACCATTGATACCACAATATTTACCGCTCTGTTGTAATACAAAAATCTAATTTCCTGGGTTGTAAACTCATACCGTTGTATTGGAGCATATTGTTGCCATGTATCAGCGCAGACTACCTGAAAATGCCTGAGATCCTGAGCGGCAGTCATTAACCCTGCCCCATACAAATATCTGGGTACAGGTCCATTCGTAAAATCATATACCGTTTTACGCCAAACAGGAGATGACCAATCTCCCCGAATATATGATTGAAATATTCGCCCCATACATGGCCACATCATTTCGTCGCTCTCAAACGTAACCTGAGGAATTTGTTGAAAATAAGCGTAACCGAAGTAAATTATAATGACACTCAACAGTAAAAATTTACCTATTTTTTCTTTAATACACTCTCGAATCCACCTCTTCATGATTTTGAGGAAATACAACAAACGGTGGATTCGTTGAAGAAAAACCTATACTTCAAATCTATTCCCATAGATCAACTCGACAGTTAGCGGTTCAGAACTTTACTACATCGTTGACGATCAGAATTTAACGGATGCTATTTATTAGATATCACAATTAATTATACTGGCGGAGAGGGGGGGATTCGAACCCCCGGTAACCTTGCGGCCACACGCGCTCTCCAAGCGCGCGCACTAGTCCACTATGCGACCTCTCCAAAAACTGTTGTTAAAATGCTTGCCCCTTTTTCCGGATAGTGATCATTCATACCGTCCGGAAACTGGATTATTATACTCTATTTAGACTGTTTTGCGTAACAGTACGGTATGGTACAGACTTACTTTAAAATCTTGATATATTTTCTTTAGACAAACGGAATTGTACTCCTATGAATTACGGTAGACTGCCACTGCCACTCGTATCAATTGTTACAGTACTTTCATTTGTTATCTTACTCACCACGGTTTTTACACACCGGGTACAGTCAGCTATTGATCACATAGTTATTTCTGAAATACAGTTGCGCGGCGTTCAACCGAATGATGAATTCATAGAACTATACAATCCGACAGACGTTGATGTAGACATTTCCGGTTGGAGACTTGCTAAAAAAACAGCCACAGAAAGTGCCACGCCACAAACATTAGTAAACTCACTGGCAGGAACCATTCCTGCGAAGGGTTTTTTTCTCATCGCGAATCCCGCGTTTACCACGATCCCTGCACTTCCCGATCAGTGGTATTCTGCGTCGAGCAGTAGCATCGCCGGCAACAATACCATATTGTTATTCAGCGATGCCGGACAAACCCTGGTAGACAAAGTGGGGTTGGGAACTGCTGCAGACAAGGAAACTCAAACCATTGCAAATCCCGAAGATAGTGGCAGTATAGAACGAAAAGCTCTAATAAACTCAACCGCTGATAGTATGGATATTTCAGGAACGGATGAACACAAAGGAAACGGTTGGGATTCCGACAACAACGCGAATGATTTTGTACTAAAAATAACGTCCCAGCCTCAAAATAAGTTATCCGGCAAAGAACCTCCGCCAGCTCCAACGGATACTCCGACGCCATCTATTGAACCGACACTGGAACCGACTGTCACTCCGGTACCAACCAGTTCACCTACTCCGGAACCTACCGGTTTTCCGACAGACACACCTACGCCCACAATAACACCCTCACCCACTGAGATACCCGAACCAACAGTAGTAAATACCCCTACACCAACAGCAATAACTTCGCCATCACCCACGGACACACCAGATCCGACCAATACACCTACTCCCGTACCGACAGATACACCAATGGAAACTCCAACACCCACAGAGGTATCCACTCCCACACCTACTCTATCGCCGACTCCACACTCTACCCCCACTCCAACCCAAATGCTAATACCTACACCCCGGTTTATCGGAACATACGTTTTTCCAAACAGAATAATTACCTGTCAACTGGAATTCCGATCAGTTGTTAGTAAATACCTTACGTATTTTATTCCTCGTTTAGTCTGCAGATAGTAATTCCGAAGAATATAAAAGATGAAGATTACCGGGTGAACTCGTCACGAATTACTTCACGTAAATCTTTCCACCAAACATGTGAGTCGGAAGCCGCTAATTTTTCCGCTAACGAAATCGATTCCGGCAACCGTAAGCGGGAATCGTTTGATTTAAGCCAGTCCGCCGCATGTACGTTTCCCTTTTCTAACAATAATTTTACTTCTACGGAAAACGCGATTACGTTTGCTTCATAAACCACCCGGGCTTCGATTGACTGTTTCTCTTCATACGCTTCTAATGTAGCGAGTAGTTCGTCATCAACGCCGCTAAAAATATGCTGATTAGCTTTTCCTTCATCACGCATGGTATAGAGCTTGGCAATTTTATCCAGTTCTCCGGTTCTGGCTTCATGAAAATCATGAAAGACGCTCATAAGCATAACTGTTTCCATATTTGGCTTTTCCTGTCGTTCCGGATTCGTGTTAATCTGCTTTGCCAGCAAATAGGCAATGACGCAGGTCATAAACGTGTGTTCTCCTACACCTTCTTCATTGTCACCCATTATTTGCCAACCGGTCCGCTTCAGTCTCTTTACGACCGCCGCTTCGTATACCAGATTTACCATTGCTTCGATAGTCATATTTTCCCCTTTTTTGATTATTGGAGGTCCAATTGTACACCTTCTGCACTTCTAAACTCAATTTTCTCCGGTATTTCCGCATTTCCCCGGACACCTGCCAACTGACTTTTCGTAAGTATTGGTTCCACAACCGTACCGGATACCGCCGTCCCTGTAGGTACAAACGTGAGAAATACTAATGGATTTTCTGCATTAAACGTAAGGGCGGATTGTCCTGCTTCTTCCGTTACAAATACGGTAATTTGTATTTCACCCGGAACTCTTTTTTCAACTTGCAGTGTAGCGTTTACTTTATCGGCAAGTATTACACCATCATCAGCTAGTACTAAAAAATCCGGATCGTATGTTACGGTTACCGTGGCTTCCGATATGGCCAACGTCCCGGTATTTAGTACCACACCCACAGACATGGGTTTGTGCATATCAAAGGATCTTGAACCGGTTGCGACTCTGACCGAAGGCGGAACCAACACATTTTGCGCAGGAAGTAACTGATTCATTACAAAACCGGTAGGAACAGGAACCTCCGTAGCTGCCCGACTGCGTAAATCAGTCGAAGGTAATGCCCCGAAACGAAATACCAGCATTGCTCCGGCTATAAGCCCGATGATAATCAAATCCCAAGGTAATGCTGGATAGCGCGAAATCTTTTTTGATTTTGCCATATTAGAATGTTCCTTTCATGGTGGTGTACACTACTAATCTGCGGCTATAAAGTTTTGTTGCCCGATCAAACACTCCGTCACACGTAATCAGATTTACGTTTCTGCCTTCTTTCGTGTTAAATACATAATCACTGGGGAACGTGCTGTAAGGCTCAAACGACTTTCCGGTTACTACAAATTCAGAAACCACACCATTCGTCGCCGTAACGGATAATTCGTCCCCGATTTCCAATGTCCGTAAATTATAAAATAATGCGGGTTTTCCGGAAGGCGTATCAAAATGGGCAGCAATTACGGCATTCCCCCGCTCCGAAGGCTTTACTCCATATTTATACCAGGAAGCATTCTCGGCGTGTTTAGGGGTATCCATATTACGGTTTGCAGTCACACCGACAGGTTCGATTTGTGCATGAATACCCAACTTGGGAATACTTAACGTGTTCGGCGTCAAATCCAACACCGTTTTCGGTGTGGGAGAGGGCGTCACCGTTACGGTAGGCGCCACCACGGATACCGGCTTATTGGCATGCGCTAACGAATTGATATCGACATCACCGGGAAATAACCAGGCAGCAAGCTGAGGTTGGCGGTCCTTAAAAAGCAATAATCCCATTACAACCAGGAATACTGACAAAATAATACTGCGGACTATCCGAAACATATTGGGCCGGTTACACGATAATTCTATACCACTTCACACCGTTTATTTACTGCGCTCCCGGGCAGAGTCGAACTGCCATTACAGCCTTCGGAGGGCCGCGTTCTATCCATTAAACTACAGGAGCGTTCTGGGACAGAAACTACGTTTCTTTCCCAACGATACTTCCTTACAAAGAGTCACGAAGGATTCCCTCTCCACTTCCCTTCGTGACGAATTTTAATCTTCTCCATCAGCTACTGTTGGTACTACCCCATAACTCCCACTCAGCGGGATTTCCCATCATATTGCTTCCAAGGGTTGTCGGACACTATGTCCATCAGTAAGCAACGATTGTACTTTATCACAGAGATATTGTTCCTGCAATCCAAAAACAACATTTTATACCGTTTTTTTTCTGCTTCTTTGTACGGTAACAGCTCCCGGTTTGTAGTAAAAAATAATCATACAGAATAATAGGACACCACCCGTGAACATAACCCACCCGAAGCGCCAGGAATCCGGTTCGTAGCGCCACTCTACCAAATGAGTCCCTGCCGGAACAACGACACTCCGGAAGGTATAATTTGCCCGTAATATATCGCGTCTGTTCCCATCTATATACACACGCCAACCGGGGAAATATACATCGGAAAGAAATAATATGGCGTCCTTTTCAGATTTGGTTTCTACGGAAACCAGATGCGGCGTATAAGAAATTACATTCGCGGTATACTCGGATGCGTCAACATGACCTATTTGGGGATCTCTTTCCAAAACTACCGTTCTCCGTAAATCCGTGGTATCCGCAAACATCGTCGACACTATTTCCTGGTCACTATTTCGGATAACATAATTGTCTACGAAAAATACGCGAGGGTATGCCGAACCGCTTTCATATATTGCATAGGCACTATCGTGCCAAATACGCTTTAATGGTTCCGTACCACTAAACGGAGCGTCTTCCTCCGTGCCGGTATTTGTCCCGAACAGATACTTAACGCCCAGAAGCGCCAGTATTTTTGCCTGCTGCGGATGAACGAAATATTTCCCACCCCACTGTTGTGCGGATAAACGCGCATCGGCTCTGGGGATATCATGCGATACGACGCCGTTATTGGCAGCAGCCCACAAGAGTTCACCGTATCTTCCGATGAAGAATGAATCATACCCTTCAATGGTATATAAACCGAGCATAGTCGAGAAATTATTTTCCAGTACTGCGTCACCGAATCCCCAAACCCGATTTATCCCGGCTTTCTCCCTTAAGGTAGTAATTACCGGCACATCGGGATAAACGAATCGTGCTTCTGAAAAATAGAGATATTTATTCGCCATATATACCGAACCCAAACCGGCAACGAGAAGCAAACTCCAAAGCGCCGCTTTCCGCCAAACCCGATTAAACGCAATTATCTGCAGGAGCAAAGTTAAGACACACATAACCGTAGGCAAAACCAGGTTACGAAGAGTTACAGTAGCAAATGAAGATTGGGGATCTGTGTACTTCATATACAACACAAACATCCACATACCCGACAACATCACACCAAGTAATCCGAGCACGGTCAGCATCTTTTTTCCCTGAGGTTTTTCGGAAAAACGCTCCATACCTTCGGCTGCCAAAATGGCAGCACTTACCGTCGAGAGAAAAAATATTCGAGATGGAATAAGCACCGATATTAAGGGCAGATGCAGGGTATAAAGCAAAAACCAACTGGTCGGAAGTGCCAAACCGAGTGACAGAAAAAACAAAAAAAAGTAGCCCGGAATTGCTTTCTTATCCCTGACGGAAACCATTTGCAATGCATATAAAACGAATACCAACGACACCACACCGAAGTACATGACGTGCTCATAATAAAATCCTTTTCCGAAAAAAGAATACGTGGCGGGATTACCGAAAAAATCCGGTGCGATAATTGTAGCCAAATGGGATAACGGCATGAGATAACCGTCAAATAAATATTTCGCGTCAGTACTCGCCCGGGGAGAATGGATATATGCTTCCGCAGCAGGAAGCAGGTGAATACCGCTAAGCAATACGGCAACAACCAGAGCACATAGAACAAGGAGCATACGCTTGCAATTAATAGCGTGCAATATATAAACCCTGTACCAACACCACAATCCAATAAAAATAAAACTATATAATGTAAATTGAAACCATCCGGAAACTAATAACCATATAAACCCAAGAACTACAAGGGTAAAATTTACCCGTCCCCCCCGCTTTTGAAATTTTTCTATTGCCAACAGTGCTAAAGGAAGCCCGATTGCCGTATATCCAGCCACATATGCTTCCTCCCACCAAACCAGCAAGGTACCGGATAATGCGAATGTCATACTGCCCAACCCGCTGGCTAATAGTGAATAACCGATTTCCCGCAGAAAAAGAAAGAAAAACACCAGACCCAAAAACGGCTGTAACAGAATGATTACCGACCAGGCATCTATTCCCGGTAGCAGCAAATAGAGCCATGATAAGGGATGAAATATGGCAGATTGATATGTAGCCAAAAGTGTATTTCCGGAAAAATTAAAAGGATTCCAAAGCGGAGCGAGACCTTGTTTTACCTGCGATGTAGCTAACATCCGCAGCGGGAAATGGATCCGCAGATTATCAAACCCCATGGGCTTATTCGGCGGCCCGTTTGGATATTCGGGATACGGATATGATTTCCAGGGTTGGTAATACGAAACAAGTAAATTTGCGGGGAAAGGGACCTGATGTTGGAGTATGTATTTTCGGAATATCACTGCCGATAACACGAAAAACAGAATTACCAGCAGAATATCTTTCCGGTGCCTCGTCATAATAAATTCCAACGCGCTTCTACTGAAGATTCAGCGTAATACCCGTGTGTACGTGTGTGGAATTGGCGGTGAGGGCGAGATTCGAACTCGCGTGAGGGTTTCCCCTCCCAAGGTTTTCGAGACCTGGCCGTTTAACCACTCCGACACCTCACCAAACGAGTCTGAACCCTGTTCCTAATTGAAAATATTAGCGCTCCCGCGCAGAATCGAACTGCGATCAGAGGTTCCGCAAACCTCCATTCTATCCGTTGAACTACGGGAGCGTATCCACAAATATATGCACCATCCCGCTGAACCAGGTACAAATACTATGGGAATATTGTACTACGGATCGGCGAAACGCGCTAGGAAGATTTCTCCAGAGGTACTTTGTTGGAGAGCCAATGAGCAGCGTTATCAACCCATGTTTTATCGGGTTTTTCCAAAAACGGAATATGCTTTGCCAGTAACTCTCTGGCCTTCGCCTTATGATTTTCCGGAACTAAGAGAATTAACCTGGTACCGTATTTCTGTCGGACGATAAACATAATCTGCCCCCACTGCTCTTCTACCCAGAAATCCAGCAGGTCATCCCATCGGTATAAGGTACCGGCATTATCCAATCCCAGATTTATAATGCGGTGACGCACTTCTTCCGGCGGCACCGTAGAGACAACATAAACAAAGAATACAACTGAAAGCACAGCCGCAATAAGAAAAAATTCGTGGGCGAAAATCAGAATAATGATAAGCAAGAATACTATGGCACCGATGTTGGTATAAAATTCCTTATCCCTGCGCTTAAACAACCGGGCGGGAGCATTCCACGTCAGGAGTACTTCCTGAGTATCTTCATCCTCGTGGTGTTTCCGCGTCTCCATAACCTATTTATACCATGCTGAGATTGCATCTACAAGAAAACATCTATGACGCAGGTATCTGATCCCAACAGGAATTACAACAAACACCATAGGTTTCCTGCGCACCCAACAATACCTGACTATCTCCGGCTACCTTCCGATAGTTGTACTCGGCTAAACCGCCACAATAATCACATGAAGCGTAAAGCGGGATGTATGTCTTGGCTATTTTTGACAACGGCAACGTGGCACCGAAAGGCTGCCGTCTGAAATCGTAAAGTAAGCCTGCGGCAATAACCGCTTTTCCGGCATTCATTTGTTTTTGCAATTCCGAAATAAGTTTTTCAGGGTGAAAAAAATTCAGCTCATCTATGAGTATCGTCTTTACTGCAGATACCAACCGGGGAATGTGCGGATTTTCCGTATCCAAATTCATTGCAGGGAACGATACCCCCGTATGGGAAACGCATTTATCTGCCGCATACCGCTTATCCATTCCCGGTTTAAAGAGCTGAAAAGTTCCGCCGGGTAACTTTTTTATATGATCCAGCAGCCATGTCGTTTTGCCTGAAAACATCGGTCCACCAATAATCGTCATCATAAAAATAGCACGGAAATTAATACATGAACAACGGCTTACGGAAAAGTATAAGAAACATGACGTTTAAAATATCCCGTGATATTGCTGCCAAGGCGTAAGAGAACATTGTCAGCAGAAATCCCACTACCGGAGCTTTAAAAAATGCTAAAAATCCCTTTAAGTTTTTTTGTCCTAATTCAAAATAGAGTATCAGATTTACACCTCCTGCCAGGAGATAAAAGTAATAGAATTGGTGCCAATATTCCTTCCAGATCGCATTACTAACCGGATAACGATTGTAATACTGAAAGTACCAACTTAAAACATACAGTACGAACGGAATACCCCAGGAGCACAAGTCGAAAATCCTTTTTATCTGTATTTTCATATATTCATCATATCGGGACTACCCTGCGGCCGGCAATCTCATGTATATACACTTCGCCTGCAAGCCTTCCGGCCATTCCGGCCAATGGCGGAAAAACGCCGGTTTAGTTTCATCTATCACGAATCCCCATTTCTGATACAACGAGATGGTTTTCAGATTGTGCGCATAGATATCTAGAATGATAGGTTTACCGGCACAAAACTGTTTTGCCTTCATAAACAGCTGCTTTCCTATACCTTGACCCTGTAAATTAACAGCGACATAAAAACCTCTTAATTCACATTCACTCCCCCGATCCACAATGGTAACGGCACCCATAAGTGTATTATCGCCGATCGCAAGCCATGTTTGTTGAGTTTCATTATGGTGCAGATTTGACAGAAGATATTCCTGCGTACTGGGAGTCATGAAAACTTCCCGGGAAAAACACTCTGGTGTTAACCCTAAATCCTTATTGGTATATGCATCCTGGTATACCTGTTGAAGTAAAGCAGTATATGCTTCCAAATCTTCTATTACAGCTAAACGAAACCGTATTTTCATGGGGGAGTATTTAATCAACCAACGCTTTGCGTTTCAGATCATCAAAAATCAGATTGTCCACGGCAGAGCACAATATTTTTTGTTTATACCTAAAATAATCCATTTTATCTATTTCCGAACTTGGTACAAGTTCTCCCGTGTATTGCGCGGTATAACATGTCATACGCACCATCGTACCCTCCGGCTTCCCATGCGCCTGCGCAGTAAAAACCCCACAGGCAGTAATCGTTTCCGGGATAATGTTGACGGTTAATTCTTCTTTAACTTCGCGAATAAGCGCCTGTGCATCGGTTTCGCCGGGTTCCCTCTTCCCTCCGGGGATATACCAGGTATCCTTACCTTTACTTAAGGTAACCAGCAACGTTCTGTTCTTGATTTCGATAAACGCCAATTTATCTATAAATGTATTGTCCATACTAGTAAAAACATTATCAGAATTCCCGCCTATTATGCCATAATAGGGGTATGTCTGTAATGAACGAATATTTGCAGAACGTTACCGGGCCGAACCAAAAAGCGTTGGTACGACTTTGCGAAAATATAAAAAAAATCGTACCCGGTACGGAAGAATCGTTAAGTTACGGTATACCGACGTTTAAGTACAAAAAACGGCCTTTACTGGGCTTCACGGCCACTAAACGCCATCTCAGCATTTACCCTTTTAGCCCAAATGTTATCGTAGCCCTACAAAAAAAATTGGGTAATTTCGAATTGTCTAAGGGAACAATCAGATTTACTTCAGATAATCCGATCCCGGTGGCAATCCTGAAAAAATTACTTACTCTCCGGCGTAAGGAAATAGATGTAGCGGCGAACAAAAAATAGGACGGCACTATATCCTCTGCCCTTGCTTCTGCTGTTATGCTAGCGTAATGTAGTTCGCTTGTTGCCGTTACCGAAACGGAGTACTGTGGAAAAGGAGGTTACCTATGGCAAAAGAACATGAATGTCAGTGTCGTCACAACAGCACATGCGGTGGAGGGAATGCGGTATACGGACTCGGCTTGGTTGGCGCAGCAATTTATTTTTTGCAGCACGCACCGACAGTGTGGCTAGTAATCGTTGGCTTGTTTAAAGCCTTTATATGGCCGGTGTTTGTTGTGTATGAATTGCTGAAATTCTTCCAACTATAATCACGGAAACTTAGCTTACTATTATCTCAAACAACTTCTTCATAACGGATTGCCTGATGGGATTACACGTTAACTTGCAGTTGTAAAAGTGACGGAATATTTCTATTGCTTCTTTCCCAAATGAATAAAAACAAATTTTCCCGAAAAATCAGCTGTGTTGATTTCCGTGGTGAGGATATTCTAGCAAGAATCACCGTGTTTCAAGATGCATACGAAGTAAACTTTCTGCTTAATCTTTTATAAGAATTCGCCATTCTGATATGATGGAAATCATATTTCTATCAACTACCCAATTAGAACTATAGGACTGTAGATGATGCCGACAGGATAAAACTATAATATGGCCTTGCTACCGAAGTTATATAAGATTATCTCCCCTATTAAGAAATATTTCGTCACTTTTGCTCTTCAAATTGTTCTTACATGTCTGTTGTTTGCAAGTATTGAAGGAATTCTTTCTTTTTATCATTTTTATCAACGTGTGGTTAATACCTCCTCAAGAGTTATTAAAGACACACATACTGAGTACGATCCACTGCTAGGATGGATAAATAAACAAAATCTATCATTGTTAAATTTGTATGGGCCGGGAAAAAATCTAACTACGAATTCACATCGATTCCGAATTACTCCTACGCATACCAGCAATCCTGCATTCACAACTATTTGCTCGGGTGACTCTTTTACTTTTGGATACGGTGTGGATGACTATAAAAATTGGTGTTCTCTTTTAAGTAGTAATAGCTTACAGCCATATAACATGGCGCAGGGAGGTTACGGTATCGATCAAAATTATTTGTGGTACCTACGGGACGCAGAGACAATATCACATACATTCCACATCATGGCATTTATTTTAGATGATTTTGATCGAGTTTCCTTACGTACATTTAGAGGATATGGTAAACCATTTTTCAAGTTAAAAAATAATGTACTAGCTAATACGAATAATCCTGTTCCACCACCCAATAAGTGGCTTACAGTACTGGCGCTTAATCCGAATGCATTGGAGTATCTCAATATATACCTAACAGGTCGACATGCATTAAGTGTCATCATGCAGTATCTGCATTTGCATACCGAAACAGGTGCCACAAATCAGGATTCTGAGAACGTCATTGCCGCAATACTTAACGATTTAGTTGGTGTAACAAGGAAAAGAGGCGCATTCCCTATTATTGTTTTACTTCCTACACAATACGATCCAGGGGAAAAAGAAATCTATCTGGAAAAATATGATAAACGCAAGAAAATGCTTAATCAACTAGCGGCAAATGACAATCTTATTTTTATAGATATCGGTGAATCAATGTTAAAAGCTGATCCAGATAAATATACTTCATACTTTAACCCAAAAGATAAGCACTACAATGAATCTGGACATGCCTTAGTTGCTCAAACTATATCTGAAGTAATTAGTCAGTACCTTAGAAGTCACCCTGAAATACAAAAAACCGTTACCATTAATAATCCGGATACATTTAATAAAGAAAATTAGGTTCTCAGATATTATTCACACTATTCCAACCCTTACATTGGCGGGCAGCCTGGGACAGAATTACGGAACTTTTATCGAGTTATTATATGATTCAAGGTGTTGTTCACCAAGATACTTTTCAATAATTTCTTTTGCAACGCTGCGAGCGAAGAGAAAATTACCAAGTCTACTGGGGTGTCTGGATCCGTAAGGAGATTCAGGCTCCGTTAATGCATTTAAGAATAATTGAGTATCGGGATATGGTATATCTACCGAACTATACGGCATATCAACAAAACCACTGACGGTATTCGCACCGGCTATCCTAACATCCGTATCTTCACGCAAAACATAAATTTCAGGATACAGGTTGCCCGCAATTTTCTTGTTCACATCTAAAATTGAAAAATTACTCAGTTGCTTGATTATTTTTTTACGGTTAGAAAGCCGATACGTATCTTTTGTGGTATACCTAAAATAATCCTGCATAGGGACGAACGTTAACATCAGATTCGTTCCGGAAGGAAGCTCATGAGCGATCTTGGTAATTAAGCCTTCAATTTTATCGAGCATCAATCTTTCTAGTTCGGACGTGTATTTTTGGGAGCAAACAAAGTTGTGTGGACCTTCCAGGCTTAATCCTGCTAGGAAAAGATTTAATACACGCGATTTTTTTATACTTTCCGGAACGTGTACTAACACCTGGTACAGTATATACGTATTACTGGTAATACCGGTTACTCTTACAAAATCCCCCGATAACTCCTTCTTGAAGAGACAATTTTCGTTTGAATCAGAGATATCGTTCTCATTCAGATTCAATATCACCAGATTCGGTTTGTATGAAGCCAAAATTCGTTTTAAAAACACGTATTCTTGATCTATACCGTACCCGGACACACCGGCGTTGAATACATTCACGTTATATCCATTTTCCGTAAGGACTGTCTCTAGCTGAGACGGGTACGTATCACTATCCGCGAGATTGTGACCATAGGTAAACGAATCCCCAAGCGTAACAACGGTAAACGTATTACCGGACGCAGAGGCGTTACTGATACTGTCGGGTCTAAGCTGAATTTGATTTTTTAAACCAACTTCAGAGGGTAAAGGATTATTTATCTGATACTTAGCCGTATAAATCAGTTCTGGGTCGTAAAAATACCCAGCGGTTTCCGGTCGAATATTCTGAGCAACTAATAGTGGTTTGTACGTATAGCCACGTACTTCTAATATTTTTTCGACTACCAGAAGACTTAATACTATACTGAATAAAACTAAACTAATTCTAAAAGAAGAACGAAAAAAAATACGCATGTATTTAAAACTCGTAGTAGCAGCAGCATACCCACTGGTGCATCTATTTATTGCGGGCAGCCTGGAACAGAATTAGAACGTTTATTACTACTTATCCATTTATCTTTAACGGCTTCCATATTCGTAACAAATAAAAAATCTCCTACCCTATTCGTTTCGTGAATATATTTTTTTAAGACTCTACTTGGATACTTTTCAAAATCACCAATAATCGCTAGTTTAACTTGGTAGTTTGTAAACTTTTGGAGAATTTCTCCCAATTTGTTCGTACTTAGATCAAAAAAGTCTGATTCAAAATTATGATCGTACAGAATTATATTTGAGAAACCAACTTCCCCTAAAAGATCAAGAACATCTTGAGTATTTTTAACAAGCACTTCATTGGAAACAACTTCAACTAGGGGGAAATTTTCAGCATCAATTTGGTTAATTTTCATAATCATATTCTATCAATTAGCTGACCACTTGGGATATAATTGGAGCACTTATGGTGAGATAATAGAGTAAATAATGGGAGCTAATATCCAAGTAAGTTTGATATATTTCCCTTAATTATTATTTTTTTGTCTTTCATTGCGTCTTTAAGCTCCTGCAACATTGAATCTCTCTGTTTACTTAAAATCTCGGCTTTTCTTTGTGTAATTTCGGAAATTGCCTCTGTGTCTGTTTTTGATATTTTTTGTGTTTTTTTCATACTATAAGTGCTCACGGGGATCAATAATTTCTTTTCCAGCAATAAATCTCACTCCTTCGGAGTCAATAACTGCTATTTTGATTACTCCCCCTACAGTCGGCATATCCTCAGTATATTTTTGAAAATCTATCTCAATCTTCATCAATAAATATGCTAAATCAACAGCTTGCTGTAAACTCAGACCTTTTAGTTTTGCAATTTTTAATTCACTTTGAAACTGCTGGAATATCTCATCTGTAAGTTGTTTTTTATAAGTAGGCTTTAGTTTTAACCCGTAGTCAGTATCAATACGGTCAATAAGTTTCTCGGCAGTAGCTAAAATAACATCTATTCCTCCCAAAAGAATTCTTTCACTGATTCCATTTTGGCCATCGCAAACTACATTTTCAATAGCAAAACTCTCTGAAAACTCAACTAACTTAAAGCTAGGATTTTGTAAGTTCGCCTCACTCGCATTATTAATATTAACTCTAAAAATACTTGTCTTTTCAGCCCGTTTATCGTAATGAGTAACAATAAATGTTGTTAGTCCAATAAATTTATACTTAGCTAAATGCGATTTTGCAATTACTTCAAGCTCCGAACAAAAGTCAATTATTTTATTAGCAATCGGCTTATTCAACATCCTGGCTTTACGAAGTTTGTCAGAAATTTCATGAATAACCTCGCCAATTCGTCGATTGTTAATAACCGCCCTTCCCGCAACCGTTATTGCTGTATATTTATCATACTGAAACAATTTTTCCTCATAGTCCTTTGTGTGTGATGGCTTCTTATGAAAGAGTTTCAACAAGTCATCTGGGTTCAACTGAGTTACTTTTCCGTCTGGACTTGTTTTACTTTGAACATAATGCCTAAAGTCATCTGCCTCCATTACAGGCCTAGACATCGTCACCAATGAATCAGCAATAATCGCAACACCTTTTTTTGCAATTACACTTGCAATAAATGTCATTCTCCTCCTTACGATTGACTAGTTTTAAGCATCGAAAACAATTTCTTCTGTTGTTTTTCCATTTCCATTCTCTTTTGTTTTATTTCTGTTTCAGAATAGAATCTTTCTTCAACCATTGCTTGATCTAATGTTACAGCTGATTGTGAAACAGCTGTAACCGCGGCAGCAATATCATCCTTGCTGCTGAAGGCGTTTGAATTTTGACCTATTTGAAGTAAAGCATTTTTTATCCCCTCTGCTTGGTTCTGTAACATTCTAATTTTTGACTTTGTATTTTCCTCTTCTTTTTTTGAGGCTAAAAATTGATAAATACTTAAAAATGCTAAAACGATGTTAGTTAAATAAGACGCTAACTCATACCAAGTTATTTGAATCATATGTAATAATTCTTGTTCTGTACTAAATTATAACCCACATGACAACTAAAGACCTTAACGGTCAATTATTTGGTGCTTCTTTAGGAATGCTCTCCCCGAGCCGGATTTAAGATAGTGTTCGAAATTGAAAGCGGTATATTTATCGGAAAATGCAAAATAGGAAGTAAGTGACACGGGTAAACGATTTTTCGTTGCCGGGACTTGTCCTTTTTGATGGCGATCAATTCTTTCTTTCAAGTTATCCGTGCATCCAGTGTAAGTCAAACCATCACCACATTTTAAAATGTAGACATAATAAAAGCGGACTGCGTCCGCCGAAGGTCGCCCTTTAATTTCATCGAGACCATCGGTCATATGCGAAGCTCGCCGTCGCTAAAGCTCTGGCGACCGAATCTCTCCTTCGCGATCTATTTGCGGACTTCGTCCGCCGTAGCTCGCTCCGGCGAGCGAAGGCGGAGAGGGCGAGATTCGAACTCGCGGTAGGCTTGCGCCCACACTTGTTTTCAAGACAAGCGCACTAGTCCACTATGCGACCTCTCCCTTCGTCGTCACTCCGTTCCTCAGGGTTACTACTTACCGCACTATCATCAGGGCGAACCCCTGCAATGAAGTTTACCCTGAGGAGCGTAGCGACGAAGGGCGGAGAGTACAGGATTCGAACCTGTGCGAGCCTTTCGGCTCAAGGGTTTAGCAAACCCTCGCTTTTGACCACTCAGCCAACTCTCCAGGCATACAATTATACCAGTTTTAACCCGCTTCGACTATCAATCACGGCTTCCTATCAACCATACTCTACCCTCATGTACGATAATTGTTCCTTTTACATCTACCAACTCATTACTTACACCCAGGGTTGAACCCCGCCGTATTACGCCCTTAGTTAACGGATATGCAAACCCCTTTAAGCTTACTACGGCAAACCGTGTTGCAGGAATAATGGAATAGTATGCGTATTCTTTAGTTTTCTCAATTTGAAGTTGCCCGCGCACTAATTCCATGCGGTTGTGTGTATCAAATACGACGATACGCACGGAATTTTTACGATTGCGCTCCAACAATTGAACCGTAGCTAAGCTATGATCCAGCCTGCTCCCTATGCCACCCAATATGCGAATCTCTTCCGGTTTTTTGCGAAGCGCCCAACGGAATGCTAACTCCATATCCGTGGCGTCTTTTTGCCGGGGGTACGTTTCAATTTCAGAAATGTTCTTTTTTATTATTTCCAGTTCCTGATTCGTAACTGAATCAAAATCACCTATCGCAATATGAGGGATAAACCCATGTTTCAATAACCATATTGCCCCTTTATCTACCCCGACTACTATCGCATTTGCCGGTATATACGTACAAAGCACATCATCCAAACTCCCATTTGCTACTAACACTATGGTTTTATTCTGCATATTATCGAGCCAAAGTAATCCCCCAGACATATTGTGCGCCTGCACGTTTCAGACATGAGGCAGCAGACCTCATAGTCGCGCCCGTTGTAAAAACGTCATCGAATAAAATATAAACTGTGCATGGCATTATCGTTACGCCTGGTTTAAGTGCAAATACAGTCTGCATATTTTTTTCTCTGGCAATCCTATCTTTCATGGATACCTGCGGTGCAGTATACCGTACCCGCCGTAATATTCCAGTCCGCAGAGGTATTTGTAACCGGTTAGCTACCATTTTCCCTACACACAAAGCCTGATTAAATCCCCTATTCCGCTCACGGACGGGATGTAACGGAATGGGAATAAAAACAAGTACACAATCTTTCGGTAATGCGTATATGGTTGCCTCCAGCATTTCCTCGGATATTAAGGCTGTTAGATCCCAAACCAAATCCCGTACGAAGCGGTATTTTATGGTTTGGATTGCTGTCCGGATTATTCCCCGGTAACGGAAGTAACTGATTAAACCATCTGGTGAATATTTCGTTACACACCGGGGATGAGTTTTGCCATCTATAGCAGGCCGTTCGCAAACAGGACAAACAAGTTCGTTTGCGTGCATGTAGGAAAGTGAACGTACACAATACGGACAAAAATATCTTCCCAACTTCCCGCACCGTAGACACCGCCTGGGGAAAATAAAATCCAGCACATGCATACAGCTATCACTGTATGCTTAAAAAGGCTTAATCTCAGTACATTCTATTACGATGTGCCCGTAAGCTAAAACAGAATCCCGATAGACATTATCGGGACGAAGTGTGGAGATGCCGGGTTTCGAGCCCGGGTCCGAATGCATATATCAAAAACTTCTACAAGCGTAGTCCGTTTATTCTCCGATGGACGAAACGGACAACATTAATCATCGGAGGGTTGACCAAAAAATTTCACCGGAATTCGCTGGTCATCGGATTCCTGTCGTCCTAGCTGGTTTTCCACCTAACAGTACCCGCTAGAAAAAAGTAGCCGTTAGATGTCACGTTACGCAGCGAAAGCTGGAATATGTGAAGACATACCGAAGTAGTCACGCAAAGCTGCGAGTTCTTCTCGGAGTGCCTGTTTTCTGTCTGATAATTCAGCAGATAGTATTTGACAATGTTTTGCGGCTCTTTTGTCATCGCCGGCTTGCAGTTTTTAACGTACAACAATCGTCGAGTCAATCATCCCCTCGTCGCTTCGCTCCTCGGGGTAAACCCCAATAAACAAAGTTATTTTACTTTTCCCCTATATTCCCGTTCCAGTTCCCGTTTCATGTCTTTCCGTCTTTTAACTTCCCGTTTTTCAAACTGTTTCTTCCCTTTGGCCAAGCCAATTTCCAGCTTAAATAGGGGGCCATTATTATACCAGGCAATGGGAATTAAGGTCAAATTACCGGTATCCAGCTTCGATTTAAGGGCAATTATCTGCTTTTTGTGCAGCAGCAATTTCCGGGTACGTTTGGGATCATACCCATCAGGACGGGCGAAAGAATATGGATGAATTTGAGCATTTACCAAAAACGCTTCCAGACCAACCATTTTTACAAACGACCCATCTAAACTAGCCTGACCATTCCGGAGAGATTTTACCTCAGGGCCCAATAGCTGAACTCCAGCTTCAACCTTTTCCAGAATTGTATATTCGAATGATGCTTTGCGATTGAAAATGCGCATAATTAGCGCAGATCAAGTGCATACAACTTTCCCTGCGCAACCAAAAATATTTTTTTATACTGTTCGGAAACCAGGAACAGTTCAGGAGAAATCTCCCCGTTCCAAACGTATTGGGCAGTATACCGTCCGTCTTTTTGCAATACAACTACCCGCTTCCCCGCAGCATCCAGGATATAAATATTAGCTAAATCGTCAGTAGTATAAACAGAAATCACTTCACCGAGTGGCGGTTCTATGCCAATTGGAGAAAATGTGTCCGCTTTTCCCTGTGCAAATCGGAGTATTTCGCCATTCTTTGTACCAAACCAAACATGCCCGTCGATGGCCATAGACGTAGTCTGTGATAAATTGGGTAACGTATCGGGATTCAAATATTCCCGCCGTACATCAAATCCCACTTCTGTGGCTACGTATTTCCAGATCCTGCTCTTCTGCAAATCGGACAGGTACAGGTTACCACCATACGCCACCAAAGCGCCGATTGTCCCCCATGTTTCGTCATGCTCTATAACCGGCTTGGCCGGAATTTTTCCCTTACTGCTGATTTCGTAAATTCCGGAACCGGTAAGCACGTAAAATTGTTTTCCATACGCAGCTACCGCAGTGGCTGCGGTAAAGGGCTCTCCACCGGCCAGCACATCACCATCCTTAGTGGGAATACGGACTACAAAAACAGTTTTTTGATTTTCATCCAACATCCCCAAGGTATCGTCTGAGACAGCAAATTTGTGGATATATGCGCCTTTTTTTATTAAGTCCAGATCGTAAAAAAGCTGCGGCTCGCCGCGGATGATTTGTTTTGCTACTTCCAGGTTATCGGATATTTGCTGGTAAAGTTGAGGGACACGTTTTCCTTCTTTAGATAGTGGCGGTTTGTCCTTATACTTTTGCAGTAATGCTTGTGCCGTTTCTAACTTTATTCTACTCTGCTCACGATTGACGGAAAGCAAACCCAAACCTTCATCCAATAAAGACTGAGCCTGTGATACGGCCTCGGCCACATTTTTTGAACTAACATTTTCTCCCTGTTTTTTGATACCCAAATACACACTAATACCAAAAAGTCCGGCAAAAATAAACACAATAACCGCTAACTTTTTATTTGAACCGGGGATTAATTTAACAATGCGAGGTTTAATTCGTACCAAAAAATGTCTGATGCGTTGCGGAAGCGGGTGAGAAATCGCACTAGGCAAGGGAACCGGATCGTCAGCCTCGGGAATTGTGTCAGTATCTTCCGTTTCCGCAACACTCTCCTGTTCCGGTTCTTCCTCTACTATGTCTTTTATCTGAAACACCAGCATGGCAGCACCTTCATTATCGGATTTTTCGTTGAGAACCACTGCCAACCGCTCTCCTATTTCCTCAGCAGTAAGCTCGTGATCAACAGCGGTAATAATTTCTGCGTCCGTAAGTAATTCTGATGCATTTTTATCCGCTAAAATCACCACATCCCCTTCAGCGACGTCGCCAGATATGACACCCTCTGCGCTTAATAAACAGGCCAGTTGCTTTCCGCGCTTAAGATAGACACTTCCTTCACCACGCTGGATTACATCCAGTGTCTGCCCTCGAGGAACTACCACCGTTAAAGAAACTATATGTTCACCATCTATTTCCTGAACCGCCGTTTTTAATTCCTGAACCGATTCCGGCATTTTTTCCAATAATCTGGTAAGACTACCCAAGAGAGAAACACCGGTCCGCAATGCCTGTCCGGAAGAATCAAGAGTCTGGATTACCGCATAGGCCTGGGGTGTTTGTAGTACTTGCGCCCAATCGGTTGGAGACGCACGGGTCACCACGGAAGCTACAGCAGGAAGAATCTTCATAATCTTATCTTAGCACGCGAGACAACAGAAACCGATCTACAGTAAGGAGTTAGAGTAAAACGAATGCTAATCCAAAAAGAATTAACGCTAACAGAAGGTGAACGCTCACTAATATGCGTAACATTTTTTCCGAAGAAGATTCCAGTACTTTTGCCATTAACTGTTCCTGCCGAACCATTACGGCGGCGAAGCCAACATAAATCAACAATCCTAATAGAGCAAATAATTTAATTGCCAATAACACTGCGGTAGATACCTCTGTTGGGACTGTGGGGATCATGGTATATCCTCCAGTAATTCCCTGATTGTTTCCACCACCATTTGCGGATAAGGAATTTTCTCGAACGTTAAATTTGCACTATCTCCCGCTGTTTTTATGGAGAGGTTTCCATAATTAAAAACGGTAGCCAGTATTCCTCCTGCGTTATATGTCATGTCCTGTATTTTAGATAATTCCGCCTCCGAATATTCTTTGTACAGTAGATATAAAAAATCAATATCCACAACACGTTCATTGGTAACAATATAGATATTGAAATACCAGCTGATAAAACTAGACAAAGCAAACCCAAAGGTTGCGAGATACCAGAATAAAATACCGGTAATAGCATATCCCCAGGGAATAGTAACCGGAAAGGGAATAATTTGGCTTATAAACGGAAATATAAGTTTTGGCGTTACAAACATGATTGCGGTAATTACGATCCAGGGAATATTCACAATAAAATGTTGCCGCATAAAGAGAATTATTTTTTCCTCAGCTTCCTGAGTTTCAAACCGAACTCCCTGGGGATTAACAGCTAGTTGGGTAAACATGCGCATGGTGTCACGTCGGGAAAAAAACTTAGGTTCGTGATCAAACGGCTTCTCTTTTGCAGTATTGGGATGAGCCGGAGACGGTGTTTCTGGTTGGTTAGACTGGTAGAGTGTTGGCATAATAGTTTTCTTGCCAGATGACCGGCCGGATTGTGACTACGCGATAAACTAACTGATTATACTACTTTTTCTCTAAATTAAACAAAGGGCTTCGAATAGAGATGTAACCCGGCGCACGTAAGTTAAATGCTTCCCTAAATTCTGAGCCGCTAATTTTGGCTTCCCCTTTGTTAGTTTGGAAAATAACACTATCGGTATATCCGTCGGTATTGTATGTCACTTTTACACTGGATACGCTGGTAAATGCCCCTCCCAAGGCATTTGCCCTGTCCCGCATTTCACTCATGGAATAGGGATTACCCGATGCCCCGGCTACTCCACAACTGCTGATAGTGACCGGCAGTACCCTGCTGGCATCCCCGTCATTCCCCTGTTTCCGCACCAACCAGGCGTTTAGAATATCGGCAAACTCTTCCTGATTTAACCAAGGATGACTTCGGCCGCATTTAGCGGAATTATTATAATATTCGCTGGTATACCATCCTTTATAGAACCAAGGACTGCCGGCGATCTTTTCGTACGCATCTCCGGTCCAACATCCCTGATTACCGCATTTAGTATCCCATCCGGACGTAGTGCTGTATCCACCGGTGGTGGATGAATAGTAGGCCACAATATCTTCCAATACCTGCCCACGCGTTTCCTGTACCGCGGATTTCCATTCGGCAGGGGGATTATTTGCCTTCGATTGTGAAAACACCTGACACGATTGCGTAATACAAATAGATGTTCCCTGTTGTTTATATCTATAGGCATAAGATCTGGCGGCAATAGCCTGGGCTTTGAGTGCTTCTTTCGGAAAATTGGCAGGCATTTCCGCAATACCGTATAAATAATGCTCCTCAAAATTTATACTGCCGATACCGGTAACGGAGATTGATCCTCCGGTATCTTTGCCGACAGGTGTTTTACCGTAGTACGCCTTGAGAATATCATTTACGTTTTGACCGGACTCCGCCCTGCCTTTCGCACCGTACTGACTCATCCCCTTCCGATGGGTATACGCACCGAAAGAGAACCCGGCAAATGCCGGAGAGAATCCGGGATTGTAATTCGGGGAAGCGTTCGGATCATCCGCAAGCGGGACTTCTCCTAAGCTTGTCGTAAATGTACCTGATCTGGCGGAAAGAATTGCCTGTTGCTGGGTAGTAAGGCTGGCAATTATACCCGTAAGTTTAGACTGGTATGCGGACGCATCGTTCACTAATTTCCGTACGGATACAGCCCGTTTATCCGTTTCTTCTTTCAGGTACGCCAGTGATGAGCGTTCCGACTCTAAACTTTTCTTTTTTTCCTCTAGTCCTTTTACGGAAACAGCGGTTTGGGTTATAGATCGTTTATCTTCCTCCGTAACTGCGTTCTGATAGGCCATGGTCCGCAAAATCATGCCTATATTTTCTGTAGATAAGAATGTTACAAACGGTGTATTGGTAAAACTACGGATATAGAACTGTCTGATCCGCCGCTCTGCTACACCCAACAAGCCGGCTAACTCTTTCTCACCTTCTTTTATCTCCGCGGCTTTCTGCACCACATTTTTTTCGATTGATTTAATTCTGTTTTGAAATGCGACGATATCCGCTTCCATTTTTTTTAACGCGTCTACATGAGGCTGCTTTGCCGTTTCCATCTGATTCCAGGCTTCCTGACATTTGGCTATTTTGTCACGACACTCTATAGCATTCGTACAACTGGGGTCACACACCTGTGCAGAGACTCCTCGCTGGAGGCTGAAAAGCGTTAACAGACAGAGGGTGATAATCGTCACTAAATAGCGGATCATGGAGTATATCCAGTGTATCACACTATCACTTCAAAACTACGTGATTTGTGCTTACAGATTCGTTTTTATCTCCGACTCTAAACATGCTAAAGTAAATATATTGTATGAAATATGCATTCGCCAAAAGAATAATATATAACTCGTTATTTTTTTTCGGCTTCATTCTCTTCTTCACACTGGTAAAACACCCCAACATTATATTTGCACAGTGTTCCGGAGCCGGATGTTCGCAATTAAACTGTAGTCTCCCCGGTTTTGAATCTGATTCGCCTTGTACCAGGGGTGGCGGCTGTTGTTATCCTCAAGGAGACGGTTCCTATGCCTGTCGGGATCCATTGGTGGCCACTCCCAATCCGGGTAGCATCTGTGCAGCACCGGCAACCCCTACGGCAGTAAATACAAATACACCTACAGTTCCTTCCAATCCACCGACTGCCCCTCCCACCACTCCGGCTACTCCGACCAATCCGACGGGTACCCCCGGAGCCCCCTGTATAGTTGGTCAAAGCAGCGGCTGTAGCGGCACGTTAAGCTGTGTCTGTCCCAGCGGGGGGTTCAATTGCAACATAGGATCACCGGGACAGTGTATTCCTCATGCAGAAGTATGCGGTCCAAATCCTGCCATGGGATGTGTCGGAAACGCTGATTGTGCACGGACTTGCGGCGTTTCCAGCGCTGAATGCCGCGGTGGGTCTTGTTGGGATGACGGTCCGGCAGAAACAGGAAGTATTGCACCCTGCGTTGGGGCTGGAATGTCTTGTACAACTGCTGCATTGTGCAATAACGGAACGACTGTGTGCGGGTATAACAATGGATTACGTTGTGAAACAGCGGGAACGATCTGTTGTGTTCAAAGCGCATGTACCACACCACCTCCCGTAGAAACCGGACAACGCTTCGCTTATGTGGAATGTGCAAACAACGGTATTAAAACAGGCTTAGGGTGTATCCCTACGGACCCGGCAGCATTTATCCGGCAAATACTTACTATCGGAATTGGCCTTGGTGGCGGAATTGCGTTTTTACTCATTCTGTTGGGCGGATTTAAAGTAATCATGAGCCAGGGAAATCCTGAAGCGATGAGCGAGGGGCGAGATTTGATTACTTCCGCCATTGCCGGATTAATGTTAATAATATTTTCCGTATTTATACTCCGATTCATAGGGGTAAATATTCTCGGATTACCGGGATTCTCATAATTATAGGTCTATATTTACTGAATTTTCATCTCCCCGTTTAGTTCATTTTTTCCTTTGATTTTAGGCATTCCCTTGAAATCATCGCCGATAAATGATATACTATCGGCCTTGTGGGTCATATAACTCGCTATCTGGGGAAGCTGAGCCTAATTTGGGGCACATTTTTGGTGTTCCCGGCTACGGTTTTGGCTGCAGACGACAGCGTTCAGTACTGTAACAATAATGCCGGTATATTAACGGGATTAGGATGTATCCCGGTGGACCCGGTCGCTTTTATCAGCAAAATACTTTCTATCGGCCTCGGAATTGGTGGCGGCGTAGCATTTCTAATGATTTTACTGGGGGGCTTCCAAATTCAAATGAGTTCGGGCAACCCGGAACGGTTAAACACAGGGAGAGAAATGGTACAGTCTGCTATTTCGGGACTATTGCTAATTATTTTCTCAGTCTTTATATTGAGATTAATCGGGGTAAATATTCTCGGTTTACCGGGTTTTGGATAATACCATGCAACAACTGGCTCAAGCACTGACGCTTCCTGGACAAAGTGACGCAAACATTATTAATACCGTTGTCATTACCGGACCCTCAAATTTCGCATTCCGGACTGAAGCCAGCAGAACATTAGGAGCAGTCTTAGGGGCTGCCATTCCGTTTATATTCGCTTTTGCCGGTATCGCCTTACTGGTTATGCTTATTCTGGGTGGATTTTCACTGCTTACCAGTGCTGGGGATAGCAAAAAGCTGGATAGCGGGAAGAAACAAATTACCTATGCAATTGTCGGTTTTCTGGTAATTTTTATTGCGTTCTGGATAGTCCAGCTTATCGGTAGAATATTCAATCTGACGGTAATTATGGATGTTTTCGGAGGAAGATAACGTTCCTTACTTCCCGAATCGTCTCTGCCTCTTAGCATACTCCTCTACCGCTTCATCCAAACGTTCCGGCGTAAAGTCCGGCATATACCACGTAGGGAAATAGAGCTCGCTGTATTCTGATTGCCAAAGCAAAAAACCACTTAATCGCATTTCCCCGCCGGTACGGATAATTAAATCGGGATCAGGTGATCCCGCAGTATCTAAAAATTCACCTAATTTTTCTGCCGTTAAAAGCGTTTCGTGCGATTTCTCTGATTGTTGCCATTTATTTATACTTCGGATGATTTCATCCCGGCCGCCATAATTTAACGCAAACGTAACGGTAATTTTAGTATTATTTTTCGTCTGCTCAATCAGCCGCTCTAAAGATGTCCGTATACCCGTATCAAATTTAGAAATATCACCGATGGTTTTAATACGCACGCCCTGCTCATGCAACCGATCCCACCGCCGCTGCACAATATGCTGGAACAAGCGCATAATTCCCGCCACTTCCCGTGCGTCACGTTGCCAGTTTTCTGTTGACCAGGCCCAAAATGTCATGTGCGTTATACCAATTTCCGAAGCCCGTTCGATTAGGGGATCTAAAATATCATCGGCTACCCGACGATGACCTTCCAACGTGGGCAGGCCGTGTTCTTTTGCCCAACGGCGGTTACCATCCATAATAATCGCGACATGCTTTGGAATATGTGCCTGAGTCATAATTAAAACAGATGCGTCTCCGTTACTTTTGTTCCCGGGCAAGGCGTATTAACTATAATATCCTTAACATACGGCAATTCCCGCAACTTCGCTACCAGCACATCCCTGTTTTCCGGAAGGCAGAGCAGATGAATATCCTGACCGGTATTAACGGTGAAATATACTTCCAGACCCCCTTTCCGCCATAGCGGTACTAATTTCATTATTGCTAACGTTCCCATGGTCCAATATAGCAGAGCAGGGCGCGACGTAATCATTACGGCATGCATTTCCAGAGCCTCTGCTTCGGTTATTTCACCGAGTTGGGAAAATGCCTTCTGACGAATGGCTTCTTTTACGGTTGCAATCTTCTGCGGAATTCGCCGCAACCGCTCGTAAAAGAATGGACTTGATTGTACTAATTTCTGACCTTCTGAAGTGGATACTTCTTTTTTCCCTTCACTTACGACTGCCACCACATCAAGAATTTGCCAATAATCATCAGGGAATATTGATTGTGCAAAAGATGTTTCACTGGTATCTCCATCCATCCATTCTACAAATCCGGACGGAATACTCCGACAGGCTGATCCTGATCCCTGCCGCGCAAGTACGGAAAGTTCACGTTCAGATAAGTGCAATCCTGCTGCCTGCGTTGCGGCTACGGTTAAAGCTGCAAACCCGGAAGCAGAAGAAGATAGTCCCGTACCGCTCGGAAAAGAATTACGGCTAACGACATGTGCACCTGAGTCTATGCGAGCCAATGATCTGATGGTATTTAAGTGCCGACTTACTCTTTCGGCTTCTGCAGTATTTTCCGTACCATCTATCGTAACCGTATCCCCATGGAATTCCGGATTAAACTCTACTGTGGTAGTAGTCGTAAGATTACTTAACGTCATTGATATACTTCCATTTTCTGGTAGCCGTAAGGTCTCATTCTTTCTCCCCCAGTACTTTACGAATGCAATATTAGATGGTGCAATTGCAGTGGCTTTCATATGAATTTTATTTTCCGCAATATTTCATCCGCGAGTTCCGTTAAGACAATTTGCCGTTTTTTTACCAACTCCGCAAGCTGTACCGATGTAAAATATTGCACCATTTCTACTTCCCGAGGGTCTGGAGTAAATTCCCCCTCATACTGGCCTCGAAAAACAGCTTCCATTTCAGCCTCTCTGGGATAATGAACTATAAATTTATCGATAAATTCTAATTGGGCATGCACACCCAATTCCTCATACAGCTCTCTTTGCGCAGCCTGTTCGTACGTCTCGCCCTTCATCGCGTGCCCGGTTGCCGACAACGTCCAAAGTCCCGGATTTATATCTTTTGTCTGACTCCGTTTCTGTAGTAACAAACGTCCCTTCGAATCAAAAAGCAACGTATTCGTACTACGGTGTATAAGGCCGGGATCTCGGTGACATTCCGCACGGGAACGGTATCCTACTATTTCATCCTGCTCGTTTACCACGATAAATAGTTCGGATTGATCATCCGTAGTCGGATAAACAATACCCGCTTCGTTGGGATGCACGTTCACGACTTCTCCTCCATTAGTACGGATTGCTTCTTCCACGCTAGCTCTCTTGTCTGCCGAAACCAGAGCAATCATACAGTCTCCGCCACCGGCACCTGACAACTTCGCCCCGTACGCACCGGCTTGTTTTGCTGCCACGACAAGAGTTTCCAACCGTTCGGAACTTACACCCAAATCCCGTAAGTACTCCTGATTAAAATCCATGAACTTACCAACCTTCTCCCAATCCCCCTCCCTGATTGCCGCGGTGGCCTGAGAAACAAGTTCGCTTATGGCGGTAAAAATTTTACCAAGCGTTTCAGGATGACTGTCATATTTTGCTTTTACCATATTTACCAGCGTGGCCGTATCCGCTTTTTGTCCGGAATATCCTACCACCAGATCAAAACCCGCAGGTATCCGTAATTGCTCAAATGGATTCCCACCAGGACCGTAAAGAAGCGTTCCGCCAAATGTAGCAGCGGCCACATCAAAACCGGAGCCCACTCCCTGCACAGCTAATACTGTTTTATACGCTGACTCGAATATTCCGTGTGGTAACTCGTGTATTTCAAATAGTTGCTGCAACGCTGCTAACACGCCCACCGTCACTGCCGAAGATGATCCGAAGCCGTAATTTCCGGTAAAAGTGCTTTTTGTTTCTATGTGTAAACCGGTGTGCTTTATCCCCCAATGACTGATTGCCTCCTTTACGGCTGCATCAATAAACCGATGGTCGTTTGTTTGCGGAGATTCTATGGTAATGGTATTCGTATCCGTTTTAGAAATGCTTACCTGTAGTCGTTTATCTATGGCGGTAACCAAGCAGGGATGACCATAAACAACAGCATGCTCCCCGAGTAACATAAGTTTTCCGGGGGTGGTAACCGTAATGTTATTCATGTTTTTTCCCCGTTTCCAGCCGAACACCTTCACTCCCTAAAACCACAGATTGAATAGAAAGACCAGAATGATTACAGCAGGCGGCCAGAACCGATCGGTCCGGGTGATATGCCAATAGATACCCCACGTGCTTCTGTCTGCCTCCGCCACCCAAAATTTTGGCCACACCGCCGGATTTTTCTATTTTTCGGATAACACCTTTCGCGTAAGTGCTAACTACTCCCATTCCTTCCAGACTTTTCTCTCCGCTTTTTATGGCCGACATAAACCTATTTTCATCTGCTTGCTTTAATGCATGCGCGGCATCCCGAGTAGCACACTCATTCTGATCAAATAGCCTGCGCATACGGGACGGCAAGGTTTCAACTTGTTTCTGTACGAATGCTACCATTTCACCAGTTGTCTCACTGGGTTTTCCGGTATCTATTAAATATAAATTATTTAATTTTGCCGGCATTTGCAAAGGTAATTGCCAGATACTTTTTAAATAATCCAGTTCCTTCCGATACCAGACAAAACCACCCAGAGTACAAATTGTATTATCTCCGCCGGAAGGATTACCGTGTTGTTTTTTTTCTACTTCAAATGCAATCTGGTTAATAACTGACGGGTTCCAAATCTGTTTAACATGATAAATAACCGCACCGACCGTTGCTACCGCCAGGGCAGCAGAAGAACCCAAGTGATATCCAAACGGGATTGCCGACGACACTGATATGCTTATCAACGGTAATTTTTCCCATTTTTGTGCCAGGCGGATCTGTTCCAAAGCGTAAGAAATATACTCACGTACTATTTTTGAAGACGACTGTATTTCCGTTACATCGGAGTCACTAACAGTAACTGCCAGTCTGATGTTTATGGCAGAAAGTAATGCCGGACGTCCATGCACAACAGCATGCTCACCCATAATATGTACTTTTCCGGGGGTTGAAACGGTAACCATGATGGATACGGCAGTACTACTTCTCTCCTCTATTAACCGGTTTTACTTTTACACCATACGGAATAATACCATCAGTATTTGACTCCATTGCCCGACGTAACACGGTAACCACGGATTGCCCAATGTTTAAATCTTTATCCGTGTAATCTACCATGGCGGCAGTCAATCGGGTACCATCTTCCAGTCTAACGAGGACTACGGGGTACGGGGCATGACTACTAAACCCCGCAGGTGGCACACGGATAATGGTCCATGACACAATTTCTCCATGTTTTCCTAACAAACCGGCTATTTTCCCCTGGTTTCTCCAAATTTTAACCGGACTCGTCATATATTTACTCCTGATTGCAAAATATGGACAACAGCAGTGGCGCCGCTACCGCCTACGTTATGGGCTAATCCAACCGTTGCTTTTCCGACTTGTCGTTTTCCTGCTTTCCCTCTTAATTGATCATATAGTTCTACAATTTGTTTTATCCCGGTAGCTCCCACAGGATGACCACACCCCTTTAATCCTCCGGAACTATTCACTACTAATTTCTCTTGATTTCCCAACTGTGTTTTCCCTTCGGCAATATTGCCTGCAGCTGTCCCTTTTTCATAAAAGCCCAGATCTTCCATCGCCAAAATTTCCGCAATCGTAAAGCAATCATGGACTTCGGCAACATCTACCATGGAGGGGTTAATTCCTGACTGTTTGTGTGCTGCAAGTGCTGCTCGTCTTGTTGCCTTTAATTCCGTAAGGCTTTCACGACGTGACAAGCCCAATGTATCTGTAGCCACTGCACTACCTGTTATATATACGGACTTTCCGTCACCTGCTTTTGCTCGCCTTAAAACGATTGCCGCCGCTCCATCGGAAATAGGTGAACAATCCAGCAATTTCAGGGGATCGGCTATTTTACTGCTCCGCAACACCTGTTCCACGGTAATAGGAGAACGATACTGTGCTTTTGGGTTTAAGCTGGCATGGAAATGATTCTTCACGGCAACTGCAGCCATTTGTTCTTCTGTCGTTCCATACGTTGCCATATGAACCCGTGCGAGTAACGCGTAAAGGCCCGGAAAAATTGCACCGGAGTAACGCTCTTCGCTGTTACCGGCCCCCATAAGTGCAGTGGCGACATCTTCCGGTTTATGATCGGTCATTTTTTCGACACCTAATACCACAACCGTTTCGTATATTCCTGAGAGGATTGCCGTAACAGCCGTATGCACAGCGAGTCCGCCTGAAGCACAAGCTCCTTCAATTTTAAACGCCGGGCAGAAAAAACCCAATTCGTCGGAAAAAAAGGACCCCAGATGCTCTTGTCCTCCCAAAATTCCCGACAACATGTTCCCGACATACAGTGCATCTATATCTTTTTTCTCCACATCCGCTTGCTGCATGGCCTGTTGAACCGCATCGCGCGCCAAAGATCGGGGAGAAACTTCCCAAAGTTCACCAAACGTGGTTGTTGCAGCGCCGATTACTTCAATTTTCATAGCTTATATTTTTTGTGTCTGCTTTAAATACCCCAGATAATCAATAGATACACGATTATCTATAAAATCAATCACACGTAGTTTATGTTGCTTCCTCAGCTCCTGTACATCCAAAATCCCCGGCCCCACCAGCCACACAAACCCATCACTACCGGCTCCGGAACCGTACGATACCATAAATATTTTGTCTCCGGGCTTCGCCTGATCTAATACAGCAGCAAATCCCAATAGAGAAGAAGCAGAATACGGATTTCCGATTGCATCAACGGTCAAAGACGGGACTAACTGTTCCTTGGAAAACCCAAGCCGTTTTGCTGCTTCACGGGGAAATTTTCCGTTCGGCATATGAAATACACACCAGGTGTAATCAGAGGCAGTCGTTTCTGTTTTTTCGAATAGCTGTTTGGCGGCACCCATAACGTGGGCAAAATACGCTGGTTCTCCGGTAAAACGCCCTGCATGTGAGGGATATCTGATGCCATCCCGTCGCCAAAAATCCGGCGTATCCGAAGAATATGAATTCATAGCCATTAATTCGGCAACACCGGTTCCTTTTCCGAGAACGAATGCCGCTCCGGCAGCTGCCGATGTATATTCCAGGGCATCATGTGGTTTACTTTGAGCAGCATCAGTTCCGATAGCCATGCCCATTTGTATTTGACCACTTTGAATTAAACCCACGGTAGCCTGAATGCCGGCAGTACCCGCTTTACAGGCAAACTCCATATCGGCTGCCAGATAATTATGACCGATCCCCAATAAATCCCCCACGATGGTAGATGTAGGATTTACGGCATACGGATGACTTTCCGAACCTACAAATAACGCGCCGATATTTTTCGGCTGACAATGCTGAGGCAGGCACGCTTGAACTGCAGCTTCGTAGGCAATAGTCACAGCATCTTCATCTACAGCAGGTACTGACTTTTCTTTAAGTCCCAAAGAACCCTCTACGTCTCCGGATTCTTTTTTCCATGCTTCAGCAATCGATTTTAACGATACTCTGCTTCTGGGTATATATGCACCATAACTTAATACACTTACCATGATTTATTGACCCTTTCCCCGCGCCAATTGAGCGTGCGCACGCGCCAGCGAACCTTCTGCTAAAGAAGCCAGCAATGAAATTTCACCTGCCAGCACCGTAGCTCCGATTATTTCCGCAAAACGCAGAGCATTCTTCCCGTCAGCGCCACCAGCTACACCCAGTAAACCCAGAGCTTCCTGCTGTGGCCCCAAAGCTGTTCCCCCACCAACCGTACCGACCAGCAAGTCCGGCAAGTAAATACTTACATATAATGCCTTATCTGACGGGCCCGATATTAACTCAGTCGTGGTAAACCCGACAGATCCTTCGGAAACATGTGCAATATCCTGACCGGTTGCCAGGAATATTGCTGCCAGAATATTGGCAAACTGTGCATTGAATGCCATAGATCCTGACATGGCGCTTCCCAACATACATTTAGCTAACCAGCTTTCATATATCGCTTCGGGTGTGGTTTTCAGAATCCCTGAAATAGTTTCGGATGACAACGTTATTTCGGCGTGAGTCGGTAAGCCACGCTGATTTATTACGTTTTGCCAGGAAGGTTTTTTATCGACACAATAGTTTCCGGATATATCGGTACATGGAATTCCGGTTTTCGTTTCGATATAAACAACCATCGCCTGCGTAGCTATAGTAACCATGTTTAATCCCATGGCGTCCTGCGTATCGAATACAAATCGCACATATCTGTACTTTCCTGCTCCCCGAACGAAATACTGCTTGAGCTTCAAATGATGGGAAGTCTCCTCAGCCACCCTTTGTAATTCAGGGAATTGATTTTCTAAAAACTGTTCAAAGCTGATACCGTCTTCAATACTCTCGACCCTGAATACGGGGCCTCTGGTCGGACCTACCCGCTCACTCATAACCTTTGCCCCTCCGCTTTCAGTTATGGCTTTTACTCCCCTATTCACGGAGGCGACCAGGGCAGCTTCGGTCGTCGCAAGTGGTACCAAATATTCCTGTTCCACTCCGGTTGTTACGGAATGCACACGCAACGGACCAACAATCCCCAAAGGGACCTGCACTGCTCCGATCATGTTTTCGCAGTGCCTGGCGGCTGCAACAGTTTCATCCAGGACATGATTACCTATCTGTTTTAGCGGTTTTCCGGTCACGTTCTCTACTGCATCGCGCCGGGCTTTTACGGAATCAAACGATCGTAAATTCATATGCTCTCCTATAAAAATGGTACACGAAATACTCGAAAATAATGCATGAGTCCGCCATAAAGTACCCCGAGGGGTATGGCCATAACGGCAATAATCAGAATTCGCTGCAGATCAAGCCTAAGGCCAAATCGCAGAGATAAATATGCCAAGGTGCATTTCCACAACAACAAAGTGGTACTAAAAACCAAATATACAATGCTGAAACCCACACCAAGCCAGGTTGCCGACCGTGGCGGCGGTAGGATGACATATAACAACGAGGTTATCCAAAACCACACCACAGTGGGTATTAAGGTATATGCCCAAGCCAATGCAAAACTACTGAACCGTCCTTTTCCCCGTACCAACCTGCCGAGCGCCCACAACCCGAAAACTGAAGCAATATATCCTATACCACTGGTAACCCCGAGCCAGACAAACTTACGTGTCAGCAAAAACGGATGCAGTGATGACGTTTTTACTAACGAAGCAAAAGAAAAGTAAACAGAAAGGAATACTGCGATATACGCTAATTCCCAGGAGGTCCCCTTCTCAACGATTCTGCGGTATGTTTCATAGGGACGGAAGATTATCCCAACAATGTTTTGAGCCCAAATTACTCCCGCGCGTGATAGGTGTGTGATAACATTCACACAATAGTAGTCGTAATTTTTTACTAAAACCCGCGCTGGAGAATATTTACCAGCAGCGTAATTGTGGAACCGCTCAAAATATACAGCCCTCCGACAATGACTACGCTAAATACCACCAATACCGGCCAGGGCATTATCTTTACGTGTTTTACAAACGCTTTGTACCATGGTGTAAACCGTCCCACGGTTTGTGGAGGAAGATCAGTCACTTCTTCCCATCTTTGTACAAATTTTTCGTATAACGCATCAGTCATATTACAACACGGCAAAAACTTCGACAAACGCTTTTCTGGCTCTAAATAGTTGTGACTCGGCACTTTTAAAAGAAATGGCCATCCGCTCCGCAATTGATGATACCGGCATGTTTTCCCAATATTTACATACCAGTATTTCCCTATACCGGGGTAGCAAACGGTTAAGCACTGTATTTATTTTTTCCCGCAAAGCAGCGGCATCGTACTCTTCTTCCGGGTTAAGCAAAGGAGAAATAAGCATTTCCAGTTGCGGCATCTGGGAAAAAACGATGTGTTTTATACGCTTGCGCCGGTAATAATCGACTATTTTGTTGTGACAGATAGAGAATAAAAACGTTTTGATACTCGATTTCCCATGAAAATCCCGAAGTGATTCCAAAAACCCGAACAAAGTATCCTGAAGGATCTCTTCTCCGTCCTCCGTTAAGTGAACTTTACTTCGGATAAACTGTTGAAGCTTTGGCGTATATGTCCGATAGAACCACTGCAGTGCTTTTTTATCTCTTGCCAGAATCATCTGCACCATTTCTGCATCTTCCATGTTACCTGTGACTATATCATGGGGAGCCCGTTGTGACAAACTCATTCGTTGGAAAAACCGGTTGCATTCTGATATACTTATCACGATCATGTCACAGGTTTACGCTATTGCCATTAAAGATTTTTTTGAACCGGCAAATACATTTGCTTCATTTGGTTCGCTGGTCAGCGTTTTTCTGGCGAATGCGTATATTCTGGCCGGCCTGATTGCCTTTTTTTTCTTGGTTTTTGGCGGCATGAGCTTTATACTGGGAGCAGGCGGCGGTGATCCCAAAAAAATGGAGTCAGGAAAAAAAACGCTTACGGCAGCAATTATGGGACTCGTTGTTATCGTTTTTTCGTTCTGGATCGTACAAATTATAGAATTTCTGACCGGAGTAAAGTTGCTTAATTCTGGGTTATAATAGAATTGCTATGAATTTTGAATTTATTAATAAGGTTTACGCGGCAAATCCGATCGTAGGGGAAATCACCAATCCCATTCTGGGTTCAAGCTACGGTAATGTAAACGAAGCGGGTAAAGGTTTACCGCTATTTTTCACCAATATTATTCGCCTCATGTTTGTTGTGGCGGGTATTATTGCATTCTTCAATTTTATTCTCGCAGGATTTGGCTATATGCAGTCAGCCGGTGACCCAAAAAAACTCAGCGAAGCCTGGGACAAAATATGGCAGTCACTTTTGGGTTTAGTGATTATCGCCGCTTCATTTATCTTAGCCGGACTATTCGGATACCTTATATTTGGTGACCCGTTATTTATGTTACGACCCAGGGTATACGGTCCGAATTAGTATTATATGGAAAAAAACCTACTGGCACGCGCGATAGATTTAGGTGGAAATATAGGTGGAGGTACTGATACGGGCCTCGGACCGTTTGGTAATTTTGCAAACACATCCGGAGCGGGAGTAGCCGGCGGCACTGCTGCGTTAACCTCACTTACTCAGATTATTTCCCGGGTAATAGGTATCATGACTATCGCAGCAGCAATTTTTTTCATGTTTCACCTGCTCGTTGCCGGATTCCGCTGGATTGGCAGTGAAGGTGATAAACATAAACTGGAAGAAGCCCAAAACCGAATTACCAATTCATTCATAGGACTTATTATCGTCGCCGCCGGATGGGCAATACTCGCCCTTGCCGGTCAGTTTATCGGATTTGATCCGCTTATTCGCAATCCGGGAACATTCATCCAGAATCTACAGTTGCCGTAATATGGAACAAAAACTATTAGCACAACTTACCAATCCTGTTCTTCCTGTTTTGGGCGGCGGAAGCGCTATCGCCGATCCGGAAGCAGGGACAAAACTTACCAGCAGCATAGTAAGCAGTCTGGCAAGTGCTCTCTTAATTATTTCGTTTTTGATGTTATTTATTTACCTGATTACCGGCGGCATTGCCTGGCTCACCAGCGAAGGGGACAAATCTAAATTAGAGAGTGCACGGAACAGAATTACTAACGCTATTATTGGAATCGTCATTGTGGCAGCATCATGGGCACTGTTTACGTTAGCCGGCCAGTTTATCGGAATACAGGTCGGTCAAATTCCATTTCCGGTCATGGGACAATAATACGCAATCTAATTGTATTGACAAAACGAAGCGCGTTGCAGCACAATATAAATGATGATATAATGGGTAGGAATACCAGGAGGAACATATGAATTTATTAGTACCGAAAGTTTATGCTCAAACATTATCGCTCGGGCAACCAAAAGGCTTTAAAATCGCCGACATTGGCAGCTTGATCACCTCAGCAATTAGTTTACTTTTTATCATCGCAGCTTTGCTTGCTTTCGTTTACCTGGTACTCGGTGGTATCCAATGGATAACATCAGGCGGCGACAAAGCCGGTATGGAAGCAGCCCGCAACAAAATTACACACGCAGTTGTCGGTCTCATAGTCGTAGGAGCAGCCTACGCCATTATGTTACTCGCCCAATCATTCCTGGGTGTTTCCATCGTCGGAAACAACTCATTTAACATACCGACACCGACGTTCAGCGGATCGGATTTTTAATCATTACTTAACTTTGACTTTTTAACCCCCGGCAAATTGCCGGGGGTTTTTGGTTCCCTAAAGTTGGACAAATTCGCATTGATACGAGATAATACCAGATGTACTTATGCGGAAAATTGCAGTAATTATTATGTCCCTCTTCCCTACCGGTCGGGTGTTTGCAGGCACACCGGATCAGTATACCCGTGGCTGGGGTAGCTGTCTCGATTCCCAAAGCGGTGGTGACGTGGCCACGCTACAGTGTTTGGAGCCACTCTTCCGTAACATTGTTGTATCCATATTAACCCTTTCCGGTGTAGCCATGTTTGTGATGCTGGTAGTGGGTGGATTTACTTTTTTACTTTCTGCCGGAGACCCCAAAAAACTGGAGAGTGCAAAACATACTATCCAATATGCCATTATCGGGATGATTCTTATAGTAGCTTCATATCTTATTTTACGACTTATAGAGGTGTTTACCGGTGTCAAAGTAACAGATTTTGTAGTACCCGGTCCGTCAGATGGCACATCCGGTGCAGGTGGACCCATGCAGCCGACCCAATTTTAAGACTTAACGAAGTATAATTGACATTCACACCTGAGTATTTGATAATTACACTATACTTATGCGGACTGTACTGATACGATTTTTCCTGTTTCTCATCCTTGTGGTTCCACTTTTTGCCACACCTTCCCGCGTTTCCGCCCAGGCTTCAATTAATAACCAAAACCTACAGAGTATTTTGTCCGGTTGGGATCGCAGTAACCTGGGTGGTTCAATTAATTTTGAGACTATGCAGGATTTAGGTTTCCAAATGCCGTTCTGGACAGTGGGAACGCTCGTATTCGGACATAGATCCAACGATGTACAGTTAAACATGAAATATAAACAGAACGGGGCAATTGCCCTAATTGGTTCAGGCATGCTGGCAATGTACGCCAATCCACCTGCCAATACCGGCGTCTGGATTGCAGACGTTGGCCAATCATTGGGATTTCTCCCCAAACAGGCTTATGCTCAAAGTACCGGATTTGATGGCCTCAGGCCACTGCTTACACTTTGGCGCGGATTCAGAAACGTAGCATATCTGCTAATGACCTTAATTTTAATTATCATCGGTTTTATGGTTATGTTCCGCAGAAAAATTGACCCGAAAACCGTAGTCACCGTACAGGATGCTTTACCCCGTATCGTAATCACCTTAATCCTGATTACGTTTTCTTATGCAATTGCCGCATTAATGATTGATTTGCTCTATCTCTTAATGCTGCTGGCGTTATCCGTTATCGCGTCTGCGGGCATCAACGGGCTTAATTTTGAACAGTTACGGACTACGTATATGACCGGAGATCTGTTTCAGCTCTTTGGCGCCACGTTTGCCCCGCTGCAGGCATTTTCCTCCGGTGAAGCCTCCCGCAATTGGGCAATTGGTTTAGGCATTTTAGGAACGGCAGTAGGAACTCCCGTAGTGGGATTAATTGGAGCAATCATTGGACTTTTCGTTGGTGCCGCCGTAGACGCGAATAGCTGGTTGGGGTTTGCAAACCCAATACTCTATGGCATATTTGCCATCGCACTGCTCTTTGGTTTCCTGCGGATATTTTTTATGCTTCTTGGTGCATATATTCAGATAATTCTGGCTGTTATCATCGGACCTATCCAAATAATGCTTGATGCATTGCCGGGGGGAGAAGGGTTTATGTCCTGGATTAAAAACCTCTTTTCAAACATTATCGTATTCCCGATTACTATTACCCTACTGGCTCTGGGTGGTGCCATAAGCACGAACATAGATACATCTTCGCAAAACCTGTGGGTAGCACCATTTCTCCCCGCTTTTTCACCGCTAATAGCCAAGGGTCTAATTGGATTGGGCATTACCCTATCTACTCCCGGCATAGTAAACGGCATTCGGGAAAGCTTTAAGGCCAAATCCCCGATACCTGCTGCTGCTGGTGCCGGAGCTGCATTCGGCATTCTGGGTACTGCCGGACGTATGGGTATTGAACACTATATGCGTGGACGCCAGATGCGTCATCTCTATCAACCGGGATCAAAGCAACTTGAACACGATAAGAAACCAGAACCTGCAAATCCGCGCTAAGTCTTTCCCATACTCACCACAGTATTTTGGACACCATTAAGGTAATCAGATAATTTTCGGAAAATCCTTGCGTGGTCCTATTCCAGGGTTAAGAAGGTTTAATGTCCGTGACCATGACCGCCACTGCTGCCACCGGCGCCCATTTCCTTTTCCATTTTCTGAAGTTCTGCCATTAACAAAAGAATACCAACTTCCCAGAAAATCATAGGATCTAGATTTTTCCCGAGATACAACTTAAGTCTACCACGCCACCGATGTAGGAAATCATTTCCGCCACCCAAAACGGCAATCCGTAGTTCATGAGACATGTTTCCGACAGCCACCTGCCAATCCAATAGCCGTTCCAGATCATGTTCGGATAATGAATTTACATCGTGAATACGGGCGTACTTACTCTTAAAGAATCTTGGGAAAAGACTCTTCATTATTCCGTATTCTTTACCAAGCGGAGTATTTACCTTGTGCACCTCCTCAAAACCATACCACACGGGCGTAATAATCTTAGCCTGAATGGCTTCTTTCCCGCTATACCCGATAGCCAACTGATACCGGATAGCCTGTAAGGCATCTATATTCGGATCACCAATAAATTTGGTAACGGCGTCTACCACACCCAAGGCGGCCGCATGATCCCGCGTGTTGCCGCGGAAGTTTTCCTGTTTACGGCGGATATAGGTAAACGGAATATCACTGACATCAAATTTGCTTAAATCTTTAAAAAATCCATCCATTTCTTCCAATGAACCATTCCGCTTGGTTTCCACAGCTTCTTTTGCCCTCGCCAGCATTTTCGTGAGCCGAGCGCGGGTGGCGGCATCTGCAACCTTGGCTATATCCGCCTCGACGTCATGAATACTTGTGTCATACATGGGTAAACCGTTTTTGTCCGTAAACCGTTCAATCATGGCGGCTTTAAATACTTTACGTTTCGCCCGCTCAGCAGTAGCTGTATCTTTGGAATGTTCCAGTTCTTTTTGTCCCCGCGCAGAACCCTGTTCCCATGACGGTGCCAACCATTCCAATTCGGCACGTTCCGATTCACTTAGACCCTGAATTTCATCTAAGTGCGTAGAATACCTGGTAATCCACGCTTCCGCAATCATATTTTTCCGGCGGGAAAACACGTCACAAATATTCGTACTGAAGCCATGTGCATGTAATGCTGCACGGACTTCTGCTCCCACCCCTTTACCGATAGTCATTTTTTCACCTTCTATATGATGCTGTTGCGGAGCACCTATACCAAATCCGATTGCATTCACCGGTGCAAATTTCACGCTGGCCTCAGCACCGGTCATAGTACCGCCAATGTTAAAGAACGTCCACATGGCCTCCCAGGCATACGCCATGCGCAATCCGTCCCAGGCAAGAGGTGCATCTTCACTTATTTTTGCAGTCATATTGCCATGGGGATCTCGTTCATACTGAATCACACCATCACTTTGAATCCAGTCGCGGTAATACCAGGCGTCACGACCGGTTTCCTTAAACATCCGCCGGGCTACTTCCAACACCTGTTCATCCGTAAGACCCGCCATTTCCGGGTGCAATTCTATGTTTGCAGTACCGTCGGCATTAAATAACTGATCCGGGTCATCCCGCAATCCCTGCAGCATAGCCTCCCTAATGGCTTCAAGCCGTTCGGGATTATGTTCATTGCGCACCAGGTCACGACCGTTTTGTTCAAGCAACTGAAACGCTTTGTTTACACCCGGTATTTGGGCAATGCCTTCATGGTAAGACATATCCATAAAGTCCTGCATTTGTTCCAAAAATTTCTTAATATCCGTAGGTGACGCTCCGGTGGCAATAGCGATATTTACCCCATGCAGCCAATGCCGACCCCGGACTTCGTATTGCAGGCGTTTAAAGAAATCGTTACTGAGTTTACCCGTTTCCGGATTAACTTCCCGTATGGCCGTACCCAAATTTAGCCACCTGTTTAACGTACCTTCTTCCGTACCAGGCATAGTCATGTCTTCGCGCCAGGTAGAGCTTTTACTTTCCAAAATACTCAACTGATACCGCACCTTCTCCGTAATTTTCATTTTTAACAGTTCCCGGCGGGTAGTTCTTTCGGCTTCAGAAATTGGCGCATCCGGACCGATATTTCGTAATATCCACTTTTGGGCTTCCGAACCGTCTACGTTCCCCAACGCTTCCAGTTCTTCCGCAAAGGCTGCCGTTTCCGGTGAAAGCGGCTCGCTGGACAGATTTACTCTGCCGCCGCGGCGATATTCTCCGGGTCCATTTGGCCGGGTCGTTCCTGATTCCGCCGGACGGCCCCGAAAGGCAATACCTCCGGGTTGATGCTCCTCTACGTCATTGCGGAGTTGTGCCAGACGCCTGCGGGCAATACGGATTGCTACTTGTGCATCGGGGTTATTGTAACGGGGATCACGGGCCATATCCCGCAGCAGCGCCAATTCGTCATCAACGACTTCCATGGGCGGATACCCACCGAAGTCATCCACGACCACCTCCTGAAAGGACTGCAATTCGTTCTGTACTTCCGGCACTAAGTCTACGGCATCATCCTGCAGGGTAAGTCCTTCTACTGCAGTTCTGGCGTCTAACCCCAAAGCTTCCCGGACCAGTTTATCTTCTATATCAAATTTCTCGCCTTTTTTCCCCATTTCCTGACGTAATCGGTGAATCCGCTCGTATGTTTCTTCCAGTGTTCTTTTCGTCTGTTTCTTTTCAACACCGCTCAGATTGTTACCGGTAGCGGTATTTTCCCACTTGGTACGGGCATTTAGCCGCATGCCTTCCTGCAACAGAAAATGGGCGCTTTCCTGCTCTGATGAAGAAGCCGTTACGACAGTCTGCACGAATTCCTGACGACTTTTATTTTGAGGCGGAATATCCGGCCGAACCTGATCACCCAGCCAACCGGTTTTAGTTTGGTAGATATCCTTATTTTGAGCACGGGCGTCGGCGGCCTCGCGTTGTGCTACGGTAGCCGCATCTTTAAAAATCCGGTCATTAGCCTCGGAGCGGAATTTATTCCGATCTTCCATGCGCGGATCTGCAGGAGGACGCATCCGCTCAATCATTTGCTGTACACCAGCTTTTAGGGCACGGGCAAACGCAGCAAAGGGAGATTCCCTGCGTGTAGCGTCACTTTCACCGTAGCGGATCGTTTCGGCTGACATAGCTCATCTATTTTACCTATACTGACGTGCCAAAGCAAGCCAAAACAAACTACAGTGAATACGGAAGATTGTGCTTGAAGTGATTAGCGTTTACCTGTGCCAAAACAGCTTCTACCGTTTT
Source organism: uncultured Gammaproteobacteria bacterium (assembly GCA_964629685.1). Lineage (GTDB taxonomy): Bacteria > Patescibacteriota > Microgenomatia > UBA10105 > UBA927 > CAZVTT01. The sequence continues at coordinate 229,019 of CAZVTT010000001.1, read as the reverse complement.
GCCTGGAAATCGTTTGCTTATTTCATCGGGAGATTGCTTTCGATCAACAATGGCGTTCAATATTTCATCCGCTTCGGCATACGTAAACCCGAATTCCCCTTCATCCGTTTGGCCTTCCCATAAACCGGCGGTCGGAGCTTTGGTGATCACCATCTCCGGTAATTTAAGAAATTTTGCAACCTGATACACCTGAGTCTTATACAACGTTCGGATGGGCTCTACGTCACTGGCTTCATCGCCAAAACGCGTGTAATAGCCAAGTAAGTGCTCGCTTCTATTTTCGGTTCCCACCACTAAACCGGGTAATTTTTTTGCCCAGTCGAAAACCACGATCATCCGCATTCTGGCCATCGCATTCCCCTTCCGCAGTGGTGTCATGTCAGGGTTAGCAGCAAATAACGATGCTAACAACGGTTCAATATCAACCGTTGACCGGTTTAAACCGGGAATAGCGAGTGAATCTGCCACCTCCGTGGCATCTACCACACCCTGGTGATTTAATTGCCCGTAGGGAAGCATTAGCGGATACACATGCCCCGCGCCCAAAGCCTGCACCAGCAACGCCGCACTGGTAGCCGAATCAATTCCGCCGGATAACGCAATTACAGCGTTTTCTATCCCGGTTTTCTTAAACGTTTGCCGTAAAAATGTAACTATTTTTTCCGTTGCTGCTTCTGCCGAAAATGTATTCATATATATAATTTGGCCTCCGATATATATTTTGCCACAGACGGTATAACAAATGGTTCAGGAGAAAATCCCTGTTTTATTCTTTCCCGAATACGGGTCGACGAAATATTTGTTCCAATCAACAGCTCATTGTGAATGACAGTCATATTGGCATAAATCGGTTCATTGGGATATCCGTAGCGCGGAAATACAAAAAAAGGAATTTTCTTCAATAATGTTTCCCACTGACCCCATAAATGAAAGGCCGGCAACTGATCGGAACCGATAATAAACCTGTATTCGTTTCCTTCGGGTAAATGCGGAAGTACGTGAATTGTTTGCCCATCAAGCTGGTGGTCAAACTCCAGGGTTGATATTTTCACGCCCGTCATAGACATAAGATTAGTCATAGCCAACCGATGTTCAAAGGAGGCAACAGGTTTAGGGGGATGTTGACGAAAATTCGGCAATAGCCACACTTCATCCGTATCCGTAAAATCCAATATCTGCCTGGCAATTAAAATATGACCGAGATGGGGAGGATTAAACGCTCCCCCCAGTAGGGCTACTTTCATGTTGGTTTAACCGGTGGTACAGGTGGCCGACTCTCCTTTGTCTGTGTATGCTTCGGAGCAGAATTCTGATTTTTAGGCTGATTCTGTTGCATCTGAGGCTGCAACACATTATCGACGGTGGTGGGAGACATGGCGGGCTCATCTTTTCGTTGGAACGGCTTCGTATATCGCTCGCGGGATGATCTGATAACTTTATCACGATTTTGATTTCTGCTCCGTGGCAACGGCAGCGTATTTGCCGAAAATGGTGTAGAGGTATGGTTATCTATGGACAATTTTAATACCACCTGGTGATTTCCCAGCGCCACCAGTTCTTCTTCTTTATACTTCAGACCAAATTCGCGGGTAAGCACACGAGCGTCCGTGGCGCCCACACCGAAGCTGACGATTGAACCGGTGTTACCGAAAATAGCTGCCTGAACCTCTTCGTCTATCTGACCTATATATTGATTCGCCAAAATCAAGTCCAGTCGGTATTTCCGCGCCTCCGATAGAATTTTAATAAATGAACTGGTAGCAAAATTCTGAAATTCGTCTACGTACAGGTAAAAATCCCGTCTTTTCTCTTCATCCAAATAAACCCGATTCATTGCTGCCAATTGCATTTTAGTAATCATCATGGCACCCAACAGCGCACTGTTATCTTCGCCCAGTTTCCCCTGCGATAAATTTACGAGCACTATTTTTCCGTCATTCATCATAGACTCTAAATCTATTGTAGAAACCGGGTTACCGACAATATTTCTTATCGTCTGTGAAGATAAAAATTGACCGACTTTGTTTAATATGGGTGCAACCGCTTCACTCTTCATCTGAGGGCTCATTTTGGCAAACTCATTTAACCAAAAATTCTTCAGCACCTGATCCGGCAATTTTTCCACGACTCTTGCCCTGTAATTTTCATTTGTAAGAAGTTCCGGAACCTGTAACAAAGTCGATCTGGGAACGTACAGCAATGTCAGAATGGCATTGCGGAGAATATACTCCAGCCTTGGCCCCCAACTGTAATGATATAGTTTATAAAAGATAGACACTATTCCGGAGGAAATAAGCTCACGGTATGTTTCATTTTTAACTTCCAATGGATTTAGATGGAATGGATTTTCCGTATCCGATGGATCCAAATATGCCACATCATTAATCCGGTAAGACGGTACAAAATCCAGGAGCACATCACACAAATCACCGTGAGGATCGATAACGGCAACACCCTCACCATTGCGCATGTCGTTAATTGCCATATTGGCAATCATGGTGGATTTGCCGGTACCGGTTTTTCCCACGATATACAGATGCTTCCGCCGGTCATCTCCTTTAATACCAAATGTAGCCACTTTATTTTTGTATTCAGTACGGGCGAAGAAGTTAATCCGCTTCTGTTCTTCAGCATCTTCCGTCGAAACAGGTAAATTTTCCGGAGCTTCACCCGTAAGTTGTTCACTCCAGGAAATATTTTTGATCATTGATAACGACAAACCGGGAGGATGCCACAACGACGCCAACTCAGCCGAGCCCAATACCTGAGACCGCGGAAGAACATCACCACTACGCGAAATAAAAGCGGTTTCCAACTTTCCTTTTTGCCAAAAAGCCGGAGGCATGACCACCAGACCATTTCCTTCTCCTTGGGTAAAAACACCATAAGAACCGGCAACCGCGTTCATGAGGGCTTCCGCCCGTTCATGATCCGGTGCCACAGACAACACACGGATGGCAGCAGAAAAACCTATCTGCGCCAACTTGGTTTCAATTATTCTGGCATGAGGATGTGCTTTAATTTTGCCGGGATTGTTAGGGTCCGGAATTCCGTGCGCCACAACAGAAGAGGCGGAGTGTATCCATCCGTGTCCTGCCGGGCTAATTCTGATTTGAATTGCTACGGCTTCCCCCATCGGTAGCTTCGCTATTTGGCCAAATACACCCGTAAGGATATCCAGATCCTTAACGTCTTTATGCGTTTTTAACGGATAATAATAGGCATTCGACAACACCAACTGTGCCAATTCATGCGGAAGAGAAAAAAAATGCGGTGCGTAGTCAGATACCGGACCAAGGAGTACCTTCGGGTAATGCGCAGTTATCTGACTCTCCACATAGGTTTGCAAGTGTTGCGGTACGCCTATAAACAGATGTATTCGCGTATTTACCGACACAATTTCAAAACTGAAATAGCGTGGCGGATGTTTAGGTCCGAATAATTGTTGTAATAATCCCCCATGCCCTCCGGTTGAACCCAGAGCAGCAAACACCTGCTCCATGGCGGCTGGCGTCTCTTCACTATCGCGGCTATTCTTTAGTTCCAGGAGAACAAAGGGTGACTCCATGCCCTAATCATATCACGTACACCAGTAATTTCAGCGTATGACCCTGTGAAAATTTTTTATAAAGTTTTAAGATTTCACGATTCTGATGCGCCGCTCCCACTTGCAAGGATTCAAAAAGCTTTTTAGAATAGTACTACGGCGTTTATCGCTTTTATTGTAATTGTCTGCGATCGAACGCTATAACAATGGAACAACATCCGGTTCCGCAAAACGTTACCACATTTCAGTTCCGACTTATTGGTGACATGACCCTGAAGCAATTCGGGTATCTGGCTGGTGGCGCAATCCTGGGATACATCTCGTATAAATTACCCTTGCCGTTCTTTTTTACCTGGCCGGCAGCAGCTACGTTTGCACTTGGGGGTGTCGGCTTTGCATTCGTACCTGTAGAAGAACGCCCCATGGATGTCTGGTTTCTCTCTTTTGTAAAGAGTATCTACAGTCCCACACAGTATTTATGGCAAAAAACCAAAACGACACCACCGGTATCTACGGAAAAACCGCCCGTGGTCACACCGGCTACCCTTCCGACGCAAACACCGGGACTATCGCACACAAAACCGTTTACATTTGCCGGTATAAACATACAATTGGATGCTTTAAAGAAACAACTATTGGGAACAGGAACTAAAAAAAGCAAACCCGAAATTGTGTCACCATCACTAAACGGACAAGCCTCCCAACCCGTTGTCAAAGCAGCCGCCCCGGCACAGGCGCAGCCGTTCGTGCCGGTGATACCCCAACAGTCAGCCGTACAACCGATACAAATTCCCAAACCGGTAACGCAAGCCGTACCACCCGCTCAGACAAACAGACCAGTCGCAGCACAAAAACAAAAGTCACATGTATTCGACTGGATATTCTCGCTGTTCCAGTCAAAGCCACAAAAAAATAATCATACGGCACCACAACAGTACCCACAGCCGACCGCATCTGTGCATCAAAGCGCGCCGTTTACACCGATAGCAACTCAACATGCAAAACCGGTGGCTCAGTCTAAAATTGTTACCACAAATGCATTTGGACTGTTTGACTGGTTTACCACGTTTTTTGCCCTAAGACCACAACAATCACCTCAGGCTGCTCCGGCGTATGCTGTTGCTTATCCGAACGTATATCAGACAGCAGCGGCACCATCAGTAACCGGAACCAAAATGAAACCGATTGAAACGCCGCCACCACCAACCGCTCCGGTAAACCAACCGGTACAAGATGAAGAAGCAAAAAAGAAAGCAGATGAACTACAGCAACAGATGGAAACTCTAAAAAAAGAGCTGCAGACAAAAAGTATGTCTGAAGACCGCGTATTGGAACTGCAGAAACAATTACTGGAAGTATTGGATCAAAAAACCAAAATGGAACAGGAGATTCAAACACTTCGACAACGACTTACACAGCCTCAACAGCCGCAACAGCGATACAGGTCTGCCGGCGTGGCAACAAATGAACCGGAAAAATCAACAGTAAAAGTAATTTCAGCTGACGTTGCCGTTAAAGCAGGCTTACCGAGACTCACGACATTCCCGAATGTAGTAACCGGAATCATTAAAGATACAACGGGAAATCTTCTGCCGGGTGTACTCGTTACTGTTCGCGATAAGGAAGATATACCTGTCAGAGCCCTAAAAACAAATAAATTGGGACAATTTGCCGCCTCCACGCCCCTTCCGAGCGGAGTATACACAGTAGATATTGAAGATCCCAAAGGAACATATATGTTCGACAGGGTAAGAATAACATTAAACGGAACAATCATGTCTGCATTGGAAATTATTGCAAAAAGCAAAAGGGAAATTGATCGGGCGAAACTCGAACGGGAAATATTTGGAGCAAAAACAATATGATTTTTCATTTCAAAACAGGAGCTAATAAGTAGGAACAACTATGAGCCAGCCCATTGTTCCCATCAGATCGTCAACACAGATTTTTATCGAGATAGAAGATATCGACAAAGATCTGGTAATGTTTGTGGATGGCTCCTGTGCCCTGGTCATTTCTACAACGGCAGTAAATTTTGGTCTGCTCTCTGAAAAAGAACAGGAATCGCTTATTTACGCCTATGCGGGATTGCTGAATTCCCTTTCTTTTCCCATAGAACTCATTGTCCGCACACAACAGAAAGACATTACTGCTTATCTCCACTTACTGGAAGAGCAGGAACGCAAACAAAAAAATCCCAAAATTGCCGACAGTATTCGCGGTTATCGAAACTTCGTAGCCGCCACAGTAAAAGAAAAAAATGTTTTGGATAAAAAATTTTATATTGTAATTCCCTTCTCCAGCCTGGAACTCGGTCAATCCGCCAACGTCCTGTTCGGCAGCAAGAAACGCGGTCTCCCTTATCCAAAACAATATATTTATGAACGAGCACTGACGGTACTTACACCCAAAAAAGATCATTTAGTCCGAGCGGTAGCCCGGTTGGGATTAAAAGGCGAACAACTTACAACCGAACAGTTGGTAAGGCTATACTTTTCTATATACAATCCCGGTACTCCCCTGCCGGAGGCAAATACAATTCAACAGGCAATAAAAGCTACAAACACGCTGGGACAAACACAAGGGAAAGCAACGTAATTATGGCAAACACTATCCGTGTCGCACTAAAAAAATTTCTGGATCCAATGCCGGAAAACACTCCGATTAAACATGATGCAAACGGACCGCTGCTGGTAAAAGACATTATCGCACCGCCTGCAATTGAAGTTGATTTCGATTACTTAAAGATTGGCGATCACTACTTCAGAACAATTTTCGTAGCCGGATATCCGCGCTTTGTCTCCGCAAACTGGCTGGAACCACTTATTTCTTTCGATCACACGCTGGATATATCCATGTATATTTACCCCACGCAATCATCTGAAGTACTTGAAAATCTGCGCAGAAAAGTGGGAGAAATGGAAGCCACCATACAATCAGACATGAAGCGGGGACGTGTCATAGAACCATCAATTCAGGTAGCACTTGAAGACGCGCTGGCTCTCCAACAGGAACTCGCAAAAGGCTCGGAACGGTTTTTTCAGTTCGGTCTCTATGTTACTATTCCGGCAAAAACGAAAGAAGAGCTCGACAAAGCGACCAGACAAGTTGAATCAACATTAGCCTCACTTCTGATTGTCAGCAAGAAAGCAATTCTTCAAATGGAAGATGCATTCAAAACGACACTGCCAATGGGACAGGACAGGGTCATTGTTACCCGAAACATGGATACGACATCGCTGGCAACCACCTTTCCGTTTACCACATCGGAGCTTTCCGCCAACGAAGGAATACTCTACGGAATAAATGAACATAACGATAGCTTGGTGATTTTTGACCGCTTTACCCTGGAAAACGCAAACACTGTAGTGTTCGGCAAGTCGGGATCGGGAAAAAGCTATACGGTGAAACTGGAAATTATGCGTCACCTCATGTTTGGTACAGAAGTAATTGTAATTGACCCGGAAAATGAATATGAGGCGCTTAGCCATGCGCTGGGAGGAGAATACATCCGGTTTAGTTTCGGCAGTTCTACCAAAATAAATCCATTTGACCTGGCGCTGCTTAAACAAACATCAGAGGAAAGCGAGTTAAATCAAAAGATATTATCGCTGCACGGTTTTTTCAGGGTCGTTATGGGAAAACTCACAGCCTCCGAGGATGCATTGCTCGATCAGGCGTTGATACTTACATATAAACAAAAGGGTATTACACCGGATCCGGCCACACAGACGCTTGAACCACCGCTTATGGAAGATTTATATAAAGTTCTCGTGGGTATGGAAAACGCGACCGCACGAAGCCTGGCGGATAGAATTGAAAAATTCGTAAAAGGCAGCCTTGTGGGAATTTTTGACCAGCAAACAAATGTAGAAATACGGAACAGCCTTACTGTCTTTTCCATTAGAGACCTGGAAGAAGAACTCCGACCTATCGCCATGTATCTTATATTGGATTATATCTGGACACGGGTACGGAGAGACATTAAAAGAAGAATACTGCTGGTGGATGAGGCGTGGTACATGATGAAATATCAGGATTCCGGAGAATTTTTGAATTCCATTGCCAAGCGCGCCAGGAAATACTATTTAGGACTAACCACAATTACGCAGGACGTCGAAGATTTTCTGTCTGTAGAATTAGGAAAAACCATCATTCAAAACAGCAGTTTACAATTTCTTTTAAAGCAGTCAACGGCAGCGATTGACCGCGTAGCCGAAGTGTTCTTCCTTTCCGAAGGGGAAAAACACCTACTGCTTTCCGCGGATGTTGGAGAAGGTTTAATGTTTGCCGGACCCGCACATGCGGCAGTGAGAGTAATAGCCTCTCCGGAAGAACACGAGCTCATTACCACCAGACCGCAAGACTTGGAGCGCCAAGCTGCTCAAAGAGCGGCATCGGAAGCAAAAAAGACAACTACTACTCCCGCTCCCAGTGTTCCTTTACCACCGATTATGCCGGTAACACAGTCACCACCGGCATTCACGCAAAACACACCCTCTCCCACCCCGGTCTCGGGAAATACAACCATGATGGACACTCCCCCACAAATGATACCAGAAGTGGTTGATACGCCACCATCAAGACCGATGTTTACCGTAGAGACCGTACCGTCTGACTCTGACGCAAGCGGAGACACGCACAACCTAGTATAATACGCGCGTAATATGGCAGAACAAGGAGCTTCCGAGCCACCAAAAACAGGTTTATTTGTAACCGAAACCATCGGATTACTCTCTGCAGGCAAAGACTTAACATTCTCTGAATTGTTTAAGATTCAGGAACAAGCTCTTCAATACGAAGATATTCGGGCGACAATGTCGTCCATGGACTACGACGTTCAGGCAGCGGATGCCCTACACAATGCTTCCCCACATGCATTACAGATGATGCTTATTAGAATATTGAAGGCGACTGACTTTTCTAAGAATTATTCGTCAATGCCGCAGAACAACAGACCGGCCGATAGGGTTACTGATTATTCTATTATTGATTATCACGCAAGACAGCTGGAAAATGCCCATAAAACACTTTCGGCTCGGGATGCCAGACTTCGTGCCCTCCAAGATCAATATGCAAGAAATCTCATGAATAACTACATTCGGATGCTTACCGCCTTTGCAGTAGATGCGGAAGAGGTGCGGGGCATAGAGAAAGACATTCGGAACCTAACGGAAGAAATTCAGAATCAATCTCGCGATCTTTCTGCTTTGGATTATGAACGCCGACTTGAATATACCTATACCAAAACTGCCGCAGCCACTCTTTCCAGACTAAAAAGCAAATACAGGGTGGAAACGGAAGAATTGGCCAGAGAGCAATATCACTGGGAAAACGGCATACTTGTACTCAGGGAAACACCTGTTGGCGAAACAAAAAAGACACCCTCACCAAGAGAGGTGCTCTCCGGAAGACCACAACCACAAGTATCGTATACACCTGTACCAAATTCTCCCGACACTATCGGTGAAGCTGTGCTGGCACGTGCGAAAAGAGCCACGGCGAGAGATGTTCCCCAGTATGAAGACGCGGTGATATCGGCGGTTAGAGCCGAAAATGCCGAGTGGCAGGTATCCAGAATGGCAGCAAGAGATATATTAACCAAACCAGGAGCCGTATTATCCGTCGGGGTTTTTTCCAGCGTTGCCGCCAGGGAAATAGAAAACAAGCTCGCTTCCGGTGGAAGCATTTCAGACGAAGATTCAAATTCAATTCTCCGCCGGGCACAAATTTATTCCCGGGCTGCGTTAATTTATGACGCCACGGAAACACCTGTTGATATATTAACAACTCCCGGATTTTTTCACTCTATTGCGAAGACTCGCGAACAAAAAGTTGCCGCCTCGGCCATCGAAGGCTGGATAAGCCTTTCCGGTGATCCGCGCGCTGAACGTGCAACAATTGTTGCAAGCGCTTTACGAAAAAGCCTGGCAGACTTAACCGGCACCCCGGGAAAATTGGTAGACGCTTTGGGATCATCCGTCGTTAACAATCATGAATTTCAGTTACTTTTGCAAAACAGTAAGACCGTCTTTGACAGACAAGGGTCCGGAGCAGGAGGAATTGTTCAGGGTGCTAGTGGTTTTTTGGGAGATATGGCTGGTTCGGTTTTTGGCACCCAATTTGCCGAAGCCACAATATTGTATTTAGCAGCAGCGGAAGGGAAACGACTCTCCACAAAAACAGGCGCTCCAGACTTAAAAGCAATTAGCGAAATGCAAAAGAGACAGGCTTTATTGGTCTCCGGCGCAGTTCAACCGACAAGCGCAGCGGAGGCGTTGTTTATTCTCACCCTTACCCTTTCGGATGAAAAAACATTTCCCGAAGCTGGAGTTAATAGAGCGGCACTGGCTACATTTCTCCAAAACGCAAAATCACTAAACCCCAACTCCCCCGTATACACCATGACCAGTCTTCCCGACGGAAGTGGTCTCGTAATACAGGACGCTTTAATGCTATCACTCTTATCTGAATCGCCGGAACTTTTTGGAAGGCTTTTTACTATACAGGAGAATCCCGGTGGAGGCTGGGTAATACGTTGGGGTACAAATGCATTTGCTTCAAATGTTAGAGCTCGGGGGGTACGTTTCGCAGTCAGAAAGCTTATCGGCGGTACTGCCAAAGTGGCCGTCTCGGGGATAGCAAAGACGGCAATAAGCGCGGTAGCCGGACCGGTGGGATGGGCATTCGCAGCAATTGGCCTCCTAAGATCATTTATAGGTGGCTTACTGAGTGGTGCCGATGCTTTTATGCATGGTGGAACCATTTCAGCAAAAAGCTGGCCATATGTTTTTTTATTTGGAGGATTGGCAATTCTGCTTCTGCTCATGAATCAGTCAAAATCATTGACCGGTGATTCAATCATGGCAAAGTATGCACCGGAGCTGGGTGGTGGCGAAGAGCCAATTTATTGTTTACGGGATGATCCTGCAGACCCAACCCGTTGTATTGTACGAATAAACGGTGAAGAGGTCTCTTTACCCAAGGCGCTGGTAGAACAAATGGTTAATAACTACAATCGCCCCGGCGTAGATTGTACTCAGAACCCCGGGGATCCGGCGTGCAACTTTACTCCCTGTGACCCCGCACGGGACCCGGGTGGATGCAGCAATCCGTTAAACTGTCCCGGTGTGTGTATAAGTCAGGGACCTGCTCCTGTAAGCAGCTACACGCACAGACAATATAATGAGAATGCAGTTGATTTGGTCTGTCGTCCCGCACTGTCCACGTTTACGGTAACAGCTGGCCACGCCGGCAGAGTTACATTTGTAGGACGACTTGGAGGGTATGGGAACGCGATCAGACTGAGAAGCTTAGATGGTAGTTATGAGACAATATACGCCCATTTAGCAGCATTCAATGTTACAAACGGACAACAGGTTACGGCTGGTGCAGCCATCGGCAGCATGGACAACACAGGTAATTCAACCGGTGCGCATTTACACTATGAACGCAGGGATGGACCGGATTTTGCTTCACAAGGGATTGAATCCGTAGATATTAGAGCAATGCTTCCGGGTGGCGTAGGAAACTGTAGGTAGAAACATGAAAAAAATACTTATTGTCGTTGCGCTGTTTATTGTTTCTCTTGGTGTAACAGTTATTGTTCGTCGGAGCATACAGCCGACAAGCAACACTGCTAAACCCAATAATTTGGGGACTGCTCCCCGGAATATTGAAATTCTCCCCTCCCCTCTCATAAAGAACGACAGCCCTTCACAGACATTTACTATTGGTACAACTCCTCGGGAATTTCCCTCCGAGGTGCAGACATATTCACTTACACAACAATATACAACGACACAAATTCTGGAAATTGCCGGGAAGCTCGGCTTTACGAACAAACCGGAAACGACACTGGAAGCACAAGGGTTGCTTTCGTGGAGCTCCGGAGAAAAACATCTTTCTTATGTAGCAATCCCTCAATCCGTTAAAATGACCATCCCCTTCTCGGATAACAATGCTAAGAACATTCCATCTCCGCAGGCAGCGGAATCGCTCGCCCGGACATTTATTACATCGTCTGGCTTTGTAAACGACAAGCTCTCTCTAAAACTACTTCAAGCTACATACGTAAACAGCGACGGGCTCGTCTTTTCCCCCGTAACAGACCCCACTAAGCCCACTCTGGTTCGGGTAGATTTTGCGTATTTACTAGATGGCAAACCCCTGTATGCCCAAGAGGGTTATCCTTTGGGCACAACCCTGCTGGTTTCTTCCGACGGTGTAAAGATGTTCATGGCCGACCTTATAAAACCAGAGAAATCGACTGCTGTTGTCAAAATACGGCCCTTGTCGGATGCCCTTCAGCTGCTTGAACAGAACAAGGGTGTTTTGGTAGACGTTGAAAAAAGAAATACGAGAGAAGGAACAACCACGGATGTTTCCTTTTCACACTTTGCCGTTGCCACCACCGAACTGGGATATATTTGGAATAAGGAAACCAACCAACTTCTTCCTTGTTTTGTGTTTATGGGAACAACGCAGTCAGGAAAAGACCTGGGAGCCTCAGGGACATATCTCGTTTCCGGTGCGGATATACCTGAATTTTAGGGGTCATCCCTGAATTCTGACGGGCATGATGATATGCAGGTATGAATTCTCGCCTACGGGTTTAAAAACACCCGGGTTTAATGAGCCCGTCATCTGAAAAACAACCTCTTCTTCCGAAAAATTTGTCAGAAAGTCCTGAAGGAAGCGACTGTTAAATGCCATTTCTCCCCCTTCTCCCTCAACAGCCGCCTCTATCTCCACTCTATTTTCCCCAACCTGTGGGGTATTTGCTGAGACTTCAATTCCCCCGGGGGAAACAACCATCTTAATAATGTTTGCGTTATCCCTGGCAAAGATAGACGCCGACTTAACGGCTCTTAACAGTGATGCAGTATCTATCCTTGCCATTGTAGTGTGTGTAGCGGGAATAATTTTCTCATACTTGGGAAACTCCCCTTCTATAAGTCTGGTAAATATTTCCAGGTCATCATACATAAACGCCAACTGACCATCTGCTGTTTTTCCTATCTTGCAGGTTTTTGTGGTATTTTTAGCTTCGTGTCCGATCTTTACAACTTCCGTAAGTGCTCTTGCCGGGACCACCAAATCGAATGTTTCTGTTGAATTTACCGTTATTTTCATTAGTGAAAGTCTATAACCGTCTGTGGAAGCAAGAACAAGCTGTCCCTCCGTTTGTGTCATTTTTATTCCCGTTAACATTGGTCTTCCTTCATCTGTCGCAGCTGAAAAAAGAACCATCTTTAAAGCCTCTATAAATGCCTTTGTTTCAAACTCCATCGCTCCTTCAGGAACAAACTGAGCCAATGGAGGGAATTCAGAGACGTCTATTCCCGGAATCTGGGCATTAACTCCTCCTCCGGAAACTCTTAATGATCCCTCTTTGCTTTCTAGTGTTATTGTTCCGGGAGAAAGGGACGACACAAAATCAATAAATAACCGCGCTGGTACACACAGCCCTCCTTCTTTGTTTACTTTTGCTCCAAACCAACAGATTTCGGACGTTTCCATGTTGGTGGCAGCAATTTTAACTCTTGTCTGCTCCGTAGAAATAACCAGGTTTTGAAGAATTGGAAGCTGTGGCTTTGTTGAAATTATCCTAACAAGATTTGTTAGTCCCTTTAAAAGGTTTTCTTGAAGTATTTGTATTTCCATATAGAGTAATTAGTAGTAGTAATAGAAACGGGCGTGGAAAAGTGTATGCTTTTTTATTTTTACTGTCAACTCAACAAAAAACGAGCAAAAACAATGTTGGAAACTCCGCGTGTTTGTGTGGATATCTTTGTGGATAAATAAGACATTTTTGTGGACAAGTGGAAAACCCGCAAATTAAACCCACAGCTTTTGTTTTATACCCACAATCGCATCCCGTAATTGATGATTAGTGGATAACTCCTTGGTGATAATTTCTACCCCATGCATAACAGTTGTGTGGTCTCTTCCTCCAAGCAGGCCACCAATGTCATCCAGGGTTAAACCGAGCTCAGTTTTGCACAAATACATAAACACCTGTCTTGGACGAGCGATTGGTCTGTCCCTTTTGGGACTTTTTAATTGTGTGGTTTTTAAACCGAAGTAATCAGCCACAGCCTCGAGAACCTCCTGTGGGGCAATACGCTTGCTGTTTTTTTGTGGGGCTATTATGGTTGTGTCTTTTGCTTTGTGACCAAGCAGTGAAAGCACAAGCTCTCCCGACACGGTAGCGCCCCTTGTGGAAACTTCAGAGGTTAATCGTTTTAAGAATCCCTCAATTGCTCTTGTGTCCGTAACGTTGGCGGCGATTATTTGAGCAGCATCAGGCGGAATTTGAATACCCGATGCCTGTGATTTAATATTTATAATTGCGGTTCGCAGCTCAAAGTCCGGCGGGCCTACATCGACGGTTAATCCCCCTTCAAATCGCGACCTTAAACGATCTTCTAATCTGGAAATTTCAGAAGGAGGTCTGTCACTCGTTAGTATTATTTGTCCCCCTTCTCTGTGTACGGCATTAAACGTATGAAAAAACTCTTCCTGTGCCGTTTGTTTCCCCGCGATAAACTGCACATCGTCGACCAGCAACAGCTGGGCACTGCGGTATTTTTGTTTAAACTGGCGACTTGTTTTGGTCTGAATGGCTTCAACAATTTCATTTAAGAATTCTTCACCCATACAGTACACAATTTTTGTGTTTGGTTTTTGGGATAGCAGCGTGTTTGCCACGGCATGCATGAGGTGTGTTTTTCCGACTCCGACACCACCATAAAGGAAAAGCGGATTGTATGCATTTCCGGGAGATTTGGCTACTGCGGTGGCGGCAGCATACGCCATCTGGTTGCTCGTAGAGACGGCAAAAGTATCAAATGTGGACTCTGCGCGGAGGTGTAGTTTTTTTGTAATACTGGTTATATTTAGAGAGGGTGCTTCCGGTATGTGATTAAAAAGCGGACCGGTTTCTCTGGAAGAGAGCGTCTCTTTTTTTGGGGCAATTATAAAAATAAGACTCGTATTTGCTTTCGTATGATGATCCAGCACACTCTTTACTAAAGAATAATACCGGGTTTCTACCAAAGCCCTCATGAGCGGATTGGTGAACCCAATTGTGGCAACATTATCCTTTAACGTGACGAGTTGGGTTTGAGCAAAGTGTGTTTGGAACGTGGCCTTTGAAACTGATAGTTCTATTTCTGCCAGCACCGATTTCCACAGTTTTTCTATTTCCATAATAAACACAGGATATTCCACGAGCGGGTAGGAGAAAATAACGTGGAAAACTTATCCACATCCTAATGAACAACGCAGTCGGTTGTCAAGACTGAGGAGTGCTTACTCTGTTGTTTTTTCAGTCTCCGGAGCTGGGGTTTCTGCAGCGGCAGTGGTTTCCCCTTCTGTTGTGTCGGCTGGGACAGCGGCCGGGACTGCTTCTTCCTTAACGGGCGCCGCGATGCGGACAATAGCGACATCAGCCTCTGTTATAATTTTTAGGGTCGCGGGAACTTTAATTGCTGAAACGGTAATTTCCTGATTTACCTCCGTAAGATGGGAAATATCTACTTCAACATGGTCTGGTAGGTCTGCCGGAAGTGCTTCTATTTCGATTTCATCCAACAAGGTTAAGAGCGTACCAAGGTTATCTTTAATTGCGGGTGATTCACCGACAAGCTCTACCGGAACAGGCGCGGTTACTTTCTCTTTGAGGTTAACCTGGTGAAATTCCACATGAAGAATATCACCTGTTAATGGGTGTTTCTGTACATGGTGAATCATTACCGGTCTATGATCTTTTCCGATTACGAGTTCTATTAATCCTGTCTCTCCGGTTGTTTCGTACGTGGTTTCAAAGGCTTCTGCGTTAACACTTAAAGACGCCGATTCCACGTTTTTCCCATAAACCGTGACCGGTATACGTCCCTCTTTACGCAATGATTTGACCTGGTGGCCCGTTGCCGTTCGCAATTCTGCCTGTAAATTCGTGGTACTCATGGTTATTGCTCCTCTTGTTTACGTATCGTTAGACGAAGATACGTATCTTGTAATAGACTGCTATTGTACTCGAGCTGGCCCGATTTTGCAACAAAATCGTCCTGTCGTTCCCCTGCGGATAAGGTAGAAACAACAGTTCGTATCCGTTCACCCGTAATTGTCCAGCCGGAAGGATATGTAAACAATGTTTTCGTGCTTGTATGAAATAACCCCGGTTGTTTCTGGTGAATTAGATCATATTGAATCGCGCCCTCATGGGATAGGGTTTGTTCGTGAATATAATGAAGAGTAATTTCTCTGCTACTCCCCGGAGGCGTATCAAAAACCACGGAAATACCGGAGAAACCTTCCTGGTCGGCACTTGGCTCTACATAGGGTACGGTGCCTATTCCTCCCGGGTTGGTGGGAATTCTATTTCCGTCGAGGGTTATGTCCGACAAAATTGTACCGGGAGGAAGATAAATACGAGAAAAATTTCGATACACTCCCCCACCCGGGCTATCTGTTTTAGCCGTGTTTGTGTATACAATGCTTAGCTTTTCCGAGATACTACCATCCGGCTGAAACGCGACAGTATGATTCTCATCACGCTTAATGAAATAGTTAACTTTATTTACGCCGAAGTTCGCATCAACCACATAAACGAAATCAGCAATACACCCGGCTGCTCCCTTCGTTTGACAGCCAATAGAAAACGGCAGCTTGCCGGACCACTGAAAGCGATCTATGAGTGATTGTGCTGTTTCATTTTTAAAATAAAGCAGTAGGTTTTTATTTGTGAGTGCGGTGTCTACTGTTTTTAGCAAATCTATGGGATTTGTACTTTTAGGGTCAGTGATTTTGGCTAATATAGCTGTCGTTACGGCTCCCAGAAAATCCTTTTTTTGTGTCGAACCGGGGAAGAAATCATTGTGCACGTAGTAGACGGCTTTTTCAAAAAAATTTTCAGCCGTAATTTCATCATTATAATCAGATAGTTGAACAGGCCCCGTTACTGTCAACAAGTTTTGGATCATAGGCATATTTATGCCTATGACACCATCAACATTTATTCCGGTTTCCTTTTCGTAAAACCAAGCTGCCCGATCAGCGGACTTACTAAAGTCGGCATCCCAATTGCTGTCTCTGAGATACCAGTGTTCTTGTCCCAACGCGTTTTGAATCGGTATGGGTGGACTTACGTGTCCCCGCAGCTGACCATCCAGGGCATAGACATCTTGTATTGCCAGGTTTCTCAGTTTACCACCGGAAAAGGAAATTAGGGCAACACTTCCAATAAATCCACCGGTTGGTCGGAGTTCAGCGCTGTTTTGAAGTAATATAAGGTACTTTTTTTCGTCACGGAATCCCAGAAGCTCCGGATAAATAGATAGGCCGTCTGCGGCAACGGCATTTGCGGTTCTGGCTCGGACAAAATGTTTTTCCAGCGCTTCCGCAGCATTGCGTACATATCCAAAGGAGAATGGAAATATTCCGTCGTTTACCAGCCCTTCAAGTTCAGCCTGAGCCAAGCCCAAAATCCCCTGTAAATACGAGATTTCGTTTCTGATTTGTTCCAATTGCGCAGCGGGTTGTGACCCCTCAGCATTTTCATTAACAGAAAGCGTACTGGTTCCCAAGCTTCTGGCATCCTCTAAAACATAGAGACCACTTTTGGCACTGGAGGAAGCTTTATCTAGAAAAGATACTACCCGCTCCTGGTTATGTATAAATCCAGATAACCCGATAACGTTTAAGGGGTTGCTCAGGTATGACAAGCTCGAGCTGGCTTTCCGTTGCCAATATACTGCTAAGTTCGCATTCTCCTGTGCCTGTGTGTAACTCCCCCGCTGCAGTGCCGTAACACTGCTGAGTAATAAAAACACAGTTAAGGAAAGACTTAATATGTATGACAAGGGTACCGCCAGAAGTACGGAAAATAAGCAGAATATAAGCGCAAGTTTTTTTCTGGGGGTACTTCTGGAAAAGGAGATGCTTGAAAAAAACGTTTTCTTTTCGGGAGAGTATACAGCAGAAATAATTTGCGCAATTCTTTTCTGGTCGTCTTCCCGCATCGATTTCGGTTTATCTCCTGCCGTTGGTATTTTTTTGGGAATAGTGGTCTGAGTGACCGGCTTCTGTTTAAGTCCGGGGTTTCTCAAATCCAGCCACTGTTCTTTCCCGGTAAAAAAATAAGCGAATATTTTGGTCACCTCACGTGTGGTCAACATGTGAGTATCCACCAATATTACTTTCCCGCAAACAGGTAAAGACGCTCTTTCTTTTAATTCCCCTGGAAGATTCCAGATCAATACAAGGCGCTGTATGCCAAACGGAATTTCCGCATGAGCAAATTGTTTCACGTATTCCAAGTCCCCTATTACAATTTGGTAACGAATATTTTTTTGTGAGTTTAATTTCGTTTCAACGACACAGCCATGTGTGTGTAAATATTCCCGCAAAGGAACGATGTATGACTCGTCTTGAGCTAAAATTAACGCTATTACAGCCGTCTCGTTGTGTAAATTGTTTTCGAATGAGTGGGCAGTGGTCATATTTATGAGGTTGTGAACTGACAGTATTATTGCAAATACTTGAACCGAAAACAACGGATTTTTACCTAAGGAAAATAAAGGTTATCACCTCAACTTAACATGAGGATTAGAAGTGTTGAGCGTTTAAGGCCTTGTTTACCAGAAAGTCTGCTCTCTGGTTTTGTTCTCTGGGTATTGCCTGATACGTAATAGCAAGATGGATTTCTTTTTCGAGTTCCTTAATATTTAAGGCAAGCGCTTGAAGATGGGGTTGTTTTATTTTATAGACTCCCCTCACCTGTTGAACTACAAGAAGTGAATCCAAATAGCAGACTATCCCCTCCTCGCTCCTTATTTGATTAGTTTTCTGAAGCGTTACTATTTCTTTTAGGGCGGCAATAAGTGCGGTATACTCTGCCGTGTTGTTTGTTGTTTCTCCTATATATTCAGATATTTCTGTTTTGTTTTCCGTTCCCCACTCTATTAGCGCTCCGATTGCAGCAGGACCGGGATTTCCTCTGGCCCCACCATCTGTGTGTATACGTATCATAGGTTTGATTAGTTCAGGTCTTTATTGCCTGGACGCCGGTGTGCGTCTGGTGAGTATTATAGCAGAGGCGCAGAAGACTACGAATTCCCAGAATATGGTTAGCCATGCGGCCGCAAGTGCCCCGTATTGCGGAATGAAATATGCATTACTCAAAATTACCCCAATCATGGATAGTCCATATATTGAAAAAAGGTGCCAGTATTTCCTGGTAGAAACCAGCATCCACATCGTAATGCTGGATAAAAAGAAAAAGGGCATACCCAAAGAAAATATTCTTAATATGGGAATGGCAGCTACAAACTCCGCCTGTATTAATGAGACAAGGGGGGCAAAAATCCAAAGGCCAGCACCGACAACCAGAGAAATGACCAACAATGGAACAAAGGCGTTTTTGGTAAGAGCGAGGTAAGAATCATTGTTCTCATTTAAGGCTTTTACTAAAAGCGGGTATAGAGCATTCATACTAAAGGTGGGAATCACCAGGGGAAGTTCAAATATTTTATATGCGAAGTTGTAAATGCCAACTTCGATTGTAGGTCGGGTTAATGTCAAAATAATGGTATCAATTCGAAAAAACACTAAGTTGCTGATCAATGTC
This sequence comes from uncultured Gammaproteobacteria bacterium, assembly GCA_964629685.1. GTDB lineage: Bacteria > Patescibacteriota > Microgenomatia > UBA10105 > UBA927 > CAZVTT01. Next base: position 209,838 of record CAZVTT010000001.1, on the reverse strand, counting down.
AAACCCAGAGGAATGGAGGGGACAAGGAGATTCGTAAAAGCTTTGTGCCTAAATACGGGTCGTACCGGCTGTTTGTGATTTTGAATAAGTCTAAGCGATAAAGAAGCCGTAACTGCTGTACCAAGTAAAAAAACAATAATCGCCGGTATTGGTGATAATGTGTTTGTTGTGCCGGTAATTGCCAGAAGTAGAAGCAGGGGAGTTGCAGAACCAAAAATTAATGCCCAGGTCGATCCCATATACCATAAGTTTTTCTGAAAGAATCCGTTACCGGTAGTAATAATAGCCTGGAGGAGAATGCTTGGTGCAAAAACCAGAATGCCCATGCGTACACCCGCCGTGTATCCCTGATCAATGCCTATAGGGAGTACCAGCAATCCCGCAACAGCAAGCAGTGTTAACCCTACGGCCAATGTCAGTCGGACTCCAAGCAATTCCTGCCAAGTTCGTGTGTCTTGTGTCCCGGCAACCTTTTGTAGATAAATGGCGTTCATGCCAAAGTCTGCAGCTAAATAAAAGAGGGAAACGTAGGTAACGACTTTTGAAAAATCCCCATATCCTGAAGCACCTAATTCTCTGGCAAGAATAACACTTGAAAGAAATGCAGTTCCGGACCCGGCAATTTTTCCGATAATTTGAGCTCCCGTATTGCTAATTACTATGTTGCGAATCGGATGTGGGCCGCTTAATCGTACCATGGGGCAATTGTAACACAGGGTATTTAGCTGTTGACTGTCGTTTTGCGGTGTACCGTGCTAACGGATTGACCGAGACAAACGCTAAAGATGAGTAGTCCCTGTTGTAGCGTAACCGGATAATGGTCCAATGTTCCCAACAGGAGTATCGCAACTAATGAGATTTTCCAGGGAGATAAAAACGCGGGAGATTTTTGTCTATTAATCAATATCCATCCTATGCCGATAAAAATCCAGAGTATTACACCAATTTCGCTTTGCAGTAGTAAAAAAATATTATGAACCGGCTGAAGAAAGTACACATCTTTACTATTCATGTATGCAGGTAAGGCGGGGAGAAAATTCCCCAAACCGACTCCGAATATTGGATGGCCTTTAATAATCAACAGAGATGCGCGTATTAAATCCGCACGTTTTATTGTACTTTCGCCAAAGCGTAGCCAGAGCGGGAGAGCAGTTAGCGTTAAGAAGAGCAGTGTGATAGCTCCCAGATTCACCAGGCCGGGCATTCTGTCTAATACTTTGTGAATGATGTGTCGACATTGGTATCCTAGCAGCAGGAGTAATCCGACAATCATGGCGCTACGGCTAAACGATATAAAAATTCCAATGAATAAAACCAGTACACCCGTAATGCGTATAGATCGGGACAGGATTTTATCGGGTATTAGAAAAAGAGGTAGGAGTGTGGCAGATATACCACCCAAAACATTGGGGTGGGGGAATGTCCCGTATGGACGAAGAAACAATGCTCCATTTGTCAGTTCATTTCCCGTAATTACACCGAGCGTGGTTCTGGCAATTCCGGGTGTATCAATGGCGAAGGTGCGTTCACCAAGAAACCAGAATACCGATCCTACGGATTTTTGAAGAATAAATTGTGCCAGTGCTAAGGCAATGGAGATAGACATGCCTCCCAGGAGAGAAAGTCTGAGTAAGCGTTCTTCTGGTTTGCTTTCATAGATGTACCAGCAGACCATTCCAATTCCAATATATTTAATCCAGTGCCAAAGGCTTACTTCCCAGGATGTTGCGGAAATAACGTTACAGATAATCAGTATAAATAGTGAAGTGAGTATAATTTTGTGTTTCGCCAGAGTGGCCGCAAGTTTTTTTCGAAAGGAATACCAGAAGTGAATACAAAGTACAGCTATAACTACATCCGTTAGGTAAACAGCAGGGGAGAGGTAGTCTATCCTGCGACCCAATATGCTGCTCCATTCTGGCCAGAAATGAGCTGCAAGTTGTGTCGGAATTAAAAATGAAAGCAGGTAAAATAGCTTTCGGTGAAACGGTCGCATACGAAGCAGTATAGCGTGTTTCTCGTTGGTGGTAATACCGTGGCAGTTCTATGCGGAAACAACCTGATCTTTTGGTTTTACTAAAAGCTTCCTTTGGTCACCTTCACCTGTTGATTCCGTAGCAACGCGATCGTCACCGGATAGTGTTAAGTGGATTACCCGGCGTTCTGCAGGTGACAAGTGGGTCAGTTCTACAGCTCGTCCTGATGCCAGCGCGCGTTCTGCTGCATGTTGGGCCATAAGCATGAGTGCTTCTTCCCGCTTTTCGCGGTAATCACCTACGTTTACATATACCCGTGCCCATGTGCCGAGCGCCTTTGAAACAATGATACCCAGTATAATCTGAAAACTTTCCAATGTTTTGCCGTGAAAACCAATTAAAAGTCCGGTTTCTTCCGTTTCTATATGTACCCTGTATGCATTGGTTTCGTCTACATCAATACGAACAGTGCCGGTAACTTCGAGTCGGTTTAACAGGTCTTCGGTTAACGTTTTGATAGTGTCAGTATGTTCCATAACTTCCTCTCTCACGATTGTGCATTAATAATCCTTTGGTGGATAATACCAAAAATGCCGAATACATTCCAGTATAGCGCTAATCCTACCGGAAACTGTAAGGCAAAAAATCCGAACATAAGCGGGGTAATAATAGCCATTTGTTTCTGCATTTCCATCGCCATGTCCTCTTTGGGTTTTTCTTCTTCCTGCTTGTTTTTTGTTGGTTTGATTGCAGCAGGAGATGGCTTTGGTGGCTCCTGAGGCATCATAAGTTTAGTCTGGTACCATTGCAATCCAGCGGTAATTACCGGTATAGCCAGCAACCACCAACCGTGTGTCTGCCATTCCGATGGTTTCGTATTCAAATTCATACCGAAGAATGTCAGATCAAGCGACGTTAATTTTAAGGCGGGGGAATATACAATAGTATTAACTGATTCTATAAATTTACCAACATCACCAGCGCTGAATATTGAGTTAAATACACCATAAAGTGCTATAAGGACCGGAAATTGGATAAGCAGTGGTAAACATCCGGCAGCCGGGTTTACTCCATGCTCTTTATATAGTTCAAGCTGTGCTTGTTGTAACGCAGTTTTATTGTCCTTGTGTTTTTTTGACAAGTCATCCAGGTGAGGTTTTAGTTTTGCCATTTTACGGGCGGATTTTAACTGAGCCGTCATAAGCGGGTAGAGAAGCAACCTCATGCAAAGTGTGAGCAATATGATGGCAAATCCTAAAGCTCCGGGGATCTTAAGCCATTCAAATAGTTTGTAGAAGGTAATCAATAAATTTAATATCGGCCAAACCAGTATCTGATTCCAAAGTGTTGGGTTTATCATAATTTTTTTAGGGGACCGGATCAAAACCTCCCCGATTCCATGGGTGGCAGCGGAGTATTCTCCTCAAACTCAACCACGTGCCAGCTATTATACCATGGCGTCCGACTGCATCGTATGCATATTGACTACAAGTGGGTGTATACCGACAAATTCGCAGAGCGGGAAACAACAGTTTAGGCAGTCCTGTGTCGGGGGAAAGGATATGTTGATATAAACGAATAAACCGTAACAATATCGTTTTCATGGTTTGCGTACAATGTCACATTCCTTGATTATGGAACCGAGTATATGTTTCAGTTGCGGTTTCGATTCTAATTCTTTTGAATACTGCAAAATGATAACAATATTCAGATGCGATTGAAGTGTAGGAAGCAGTGTCAGGAGAGCTTCTCTTGTTAGTCGTTTGATCTTGTTCCTGGTTACGGCGGAAATCCGTCCAGTGATACGAAAGCCGATTCGTGTATTCTGGATTACATTTGACAAGCGATAAACCCGAACACCACGTTGTACGAATACGGGTTTTGTTTTCAGGGTTTGTTGGAATGCAGCCTTAGATAGGCGATGGGCCTTGGGTAACATGATGCGCTGCGAGAGTAATCCGGCTGTTTAAAGCGCTAATCGCTTGCGTCCGGTCACGCGACGACGCTTTAATACTTTGCGGCCGTTTGCGGTTTTCATGCGAGATCGAAACCCGTGGGTTCTGACTCTTTTTTTCTTGCTGGGTTGGTACGTTCGTTTTGACATGGATAATAGTATATATGTTTTGTTGGTTTCTGTCCACTAAAGCGCGTACCGTTAGGCAAAAAGTTCCTTACCTATAAGTTTAATAAACATAGAAATAGCTCTGACGGTAAGAATGAGATCTGTGAATAAATTCTTATTTTTTGAATACTGAATGTCGCTTTCCATCCAGTCGTCAAAAGAACTTGAATGATAGCCTTCAAAAACCCATGGAGAAACAATTCCCGGTTTAATTGTGTGTCTTTTTTGTTGCCATTTCTTTAATTTTATTGCTTCTTCCGGCGGAAGAGGGCGTGGACCAATAAGTGCCATATCTCCTCTTAAGACATTAAACAACTGGGGAAGTTCATCTAGTCCGGTATGACTAAGAAATTTGCCGATTTTTGTAAATCGCGGATCCTGGTGGATTTTGAAAACAGGACCATGTGCCTCGTTGTAACGCATGAGTTTCGGTTTCAGCCTTTCCGCATTTACGACCATTGTCCTAAATTTATATATAGCAAACAGTCTATTGTTTCGGCCGAATCTTTTTTGGGTAAAGAACACCGGTGGTCCGCTGGTAAAGACAATACATAAGACGCAAAGCAACAATATGGGAGAAATTATGCACAAAATTATTAATGCAAATAGTCGGGAGATAAGATCCATAGAATGAACTTCATTATAACGCTGTTTTTTTTGTGATGATAGACTCAACCACCACTCTAATTGTTATCCTTATAATTATTATTTAAGCACAGAATTTCCATTGGTGATTAGTCCGGTAAAAGTCCGTGGCATTATTGTAGTTTTTGTATTCCGATTGCTCTCACCTGACCGTTGCAGGATATATATCTGTTTTCATTGTACGAATGTGTTGAGTGTTAAGCTGACATGTTCTAGGAAGTAATTATCCGTGTTTTCTTAACATCTGCCGAATATATTGCCTCTATGGTTTTAATAACGGTTTTTGCCTCGCGGAGTGAGATGGGTGGGGGAGACCCGCGACTGATAGCGTCAATTATAGTATTTAAAGCTCTTATATTTGAATCTTGCCACCAGTTGGTTTCTTGAAACGAATACACGACTTCTTTATTTTTGATTACCTGCAGTTCTTTAAGATCTCTACTGTGGTCAATTACCGTCATTACACCCCTGGTTCCATAGAAGCGTATTTCCCATCTGAATTTGTATCCCGTATCGCATTGTGTCGCGCCTAAGTTTACGATCAGATCATGGGGAAATTCAAATACGGCAGTAGCAAAGTCTTCACCCTTCTCTTGTAAGGGGGACGCTATTCTCTTTGTGCGCCCATATACTGCCTGTGGAGAACCAAAAAAAGATTGCAGCATATCTATAATATGTACGCCAATATCCATAAGTATTCCACCTCCGGCCAGCTGTTTGTTTCCCCGCCATGACTTTGGATCGAGGTGTTCTTTGGTGGAGTTTCCGGTAAAAAGGCATTGCACAAAATATACTTTCCCTAACGTATCGGAGGTGATAAGTTCGTATGCCTTTTTGTAAGCTAAGGACTGTCGGAGGTATTGTTTTACATAGACGTTTTTTTGAGTTTGTTTAATTTTTGTTTCGATTGCGGTAACGTCTTTACTATTCGTTGTTAACGGCTTTTCGCAAATGACGGTTTTTCCTTTATCTAATGCTGCAAGTACACATTCTTTATGCAAAAAATGAGGAGTCATGACGTCGATAACGTCTATATCTTTGTCATTGAGCATAAAGTTGTAGTCAGGATACGTCTCTTTTATGCCCAATGTCTCGGCTTTCTGAAGAAGAAGAGATTGGTTGCTATCGGATAATGCTTTTATGAAGACATCATCTCTTCTCCTGTATGCCTCGATATGGACATCACTAATGAACCCTAACCCAACAAGTCCGATTTTGATTTTTTTTCTTTTCATATTAGTTGGTGTATTTAAGAATAACCGACCTAATAATTGTGGTCAGTTTATGAATATGTTGTGTTTTTAGGTATGGGCTAAAGTCCATCCCCACCTGAGATGCACAGAATTTTTCTGCGTAGGGAAGTCTTACCGTAGTATACGAAACTCTTGAGTTTTGGTCGAACGGAAAGGTGCTTCCGGTGAGTAGGTCACGCTTTTTTTGAAAAAGAGAGTATTTGTACAGAGGAACGGGATAGAATGTTTTTAACGGAATGGAAAGGTTTTTCATTTCGTGCAGGAAATCTTTTCGGTTAACGGTTAATTTCTGAAAGTTGATCATAAAAACTAACCGACTAAAAGATGGTTCCGCCAGGGGGAGAATCCGATACCAGTTAATGGGCAAAGCAGTCGTATCCATGGTTTTTACAAATAAATTATACGAACTTCGTCTTAAATCATTTAGTGTATTCAGCTGGTTGAGTATAATCCTGGCAAGCGCTGACTGCATTTCCGTTAGTGCGTATGTGTTTCCTGTTGTTACCACATCGCTTCCGGTATCGTCGTGTAATTGGCCTGTTTCTCGTGTCTGTATTGCGATTGAGGCTATTTTTTTATCCGATGTTATGAGCATTCCCCCCTGTCCCGTGTAAATGGCTTTCTTGATATCAAAAGAAAAGCAACCAATGTCTCCCAGGCTTCCGACCGGTTTTCCTTTGTATCTTGCTCCAACAGCTTGGCACGCATCTTCAATTACTTTTAGTTTATGATCTTTCGCGATGCTGTTAATTGCATCCATGTCAGCCGGATTTCCGAATATATGTACGGGTATTATTGCCTTTGTTCTCTTTGATATTTTTGTGCGCACCGATTCGGGAGAAATTGTATACGTATCGTCAATATCAGCAAAAATCGGAATTCCACCTCGGTTTAACACGGCCTGTGCCGTAGCTACAAACGTATACGCCGGAACAATAACCTCATCGCCTGGTTTTATTCCGATTGCTTTCAGCGCCATCTCCAGCGCTGAGGTACCGGAGTTGGTTGAAACCGCAAATTTAGTTTTGTGATAGTCCGCAAATTCATGTTCAAGTTCTTTTGTTTCGGACCCAATTTTATGATGCAGATTTCCGGAAAGTACTATTGTATATATCCGTTTAGCGTCAATCTTTTTGAAGTCGTACTGATGTGTGGGGATCGTATCTGCTGAGTTAACGCCCAATGCTCTGTATAATTTGTTTTTTAGCTTTTTCGCGTATCTTACAAAAACGTTCATAGTATTTTATTCGTTGTTTTTTTGTCTTACTATCGGATGGATTATAACGATAAACTTTTTCATGAGAACGGTTTAGTAGTCTAGAGGCAGTCGCAGAGTGTCTGTATTCTGAGTATCACTTTAGATTATTCTAAACTTATAGTCAAAGACTAATTAATAAATAATCAAGCTTCAAAATAATCGGATTTTACGATGGACATATATAATAGTATACTTCACATCGCTTGCCTAAAATTTAGCAGTGGTTTTATTTATGGATCAGAATACACGGAAAAAAATCAGATTATTTTTTGATCTGCTGGCGATGATGACAGAGAAGGAGTTAAAGGCCCGGTATAAAAATACCATATTTGGCTTCGTGTGGGTTTTCGTTAATCCATTACTACAAATGCTGGTGATTGGTTCTGTTTTTCAATTTTTTATTAAGCAACAGGTAGAATATTATTTCTACTACTTATTTTCAGGATTAATAATATGGAATTTCTTTACACTTTCCCTTACCAAGGCAACCCCCAGCGTGGTTTATGAGCGGGTATTAATCAAAAAAGCAAAATTTCCCGTTGCAGTAATCCCATTGTCAATCATTTTATCTAATTTTGTACATTTTTTGCTCTCGCTGTTAATTTTTATTGTTCCTGTTCTGTTTATCGGTACCTTTTCCTTTACTAATATTCCTTACCTTTTCCTGGGAATAATTCTGTTACTGATGTTTACCAGTGGTCTTGGTTTGTTCACGACGGCTCTCAATGTAAAATATAGAGACGTCTATTTTTTTGTCCAGGCACTTATTCTAGTTTGGTTTTATGCAACACCCATAGTGTTTACACTATCGTTTATTCCCCGGGAATACGTTTGGTTATGGTTTTTTAATCCGCTAACCGTGATTATTCAATTGTTTCAGTATGCGTTATTGGGCGGCGTATTTCCAAGCACAGCAATAATGCTCTGGAATGGGCTAATAATCCTAGCGGTTTCATGTATCGGATATTCTATTTTTAATAGACAAAGTAATTCTTTTGATGATCTTGTATGAAGAAACCCGCTATTATTTCATTAAATCAGATTTCAAAAAAATACGCTCTTCGTCATGAGAAGCCGACATTTGCGGAACGATTGTTCCAGAAAAAATCTGATGACTTCTATGCGCTAAAGAATATTTCTCTTACCATCCGTAAAGGTGAGAAAGTGGGCATTCTGGGTAAAAATGGTTCCGGCAAGACCACGCTGCTTAAAATTCTTTCAGGTATTACCATCCCTACTTCCGGAAGCCTGAGTCTGGAGGGTAGCGTCGTTTCTTTGATCGGGCTTGAAGCTGGTTTTCATCCGGATTTAACAGGAAGGGAAAACATATATATCAACGGTATGATCCTGGGAATGTCACGCAAAGAAATATCCGATCGGATGGATGAAATCATTAGATATGCAGATATCGGAGTGTTTATTGACGAGCCGCTCTATACGTATTCGTTGGGTATGAAATTACGATTAAGTTTTTCAGTCGCGATATATGCAAAGCCGGATATTTTTTTGTTAGACGAACAACTTCAGGTAGGGGATCAGGATTTTAAGGATAAAATTAAAACCGAGACAAATCTGTTGTTTAGTAAAGATAAGACCATTATTATGGCATCTCATAACTTATATACGTTTTTTGACTACTGCAAAAGAATACTGATTCTCAGTAAGGGCGAAATTATTTACGACGGGGGATTGGAAGCAATAAAGGTGTATTACAAGAACTTTACCTATGACTATATTCCGCCGGAAGTTATCGAAAAATTGGAAAAGAAAAAAAATTCCCGATATGCTCCATCAAAATAATCCAGTCGGAAAGCGCGTGTTATTCATTACATACAATCTTCAAGTTTCCACACGGGCACCAAGTCTAAACACCGTGCTAAGAAAAAGGGCAATGGAGTCTGCAGGTTACTCTGTAGACTTATACTCATGCGAACGGCAAAGTGATATTGTACGCGATTTGGTTTCGTTATTGCCGCGAGCTCGGAGCTATAAGTATATATACATTCGCATTGACGGTTCCGGTTTACTGGAAGTATTTACGTTGCTTAGGTTTTTATCATATCGTACAAAGATTATTTGGGAGATTCACGCCTGGCCGGATGAACGGTTTTACAATAGTCGATCACTTCTGACTCGGATGCAAGTGACGAGAGATAATGTTGTAAGGAAGTTGCTTTCAAATATTGTTCATGCCTATATATTTCCATCAAATACTTTAGCTCATTATTCAGCGCCAAAACTTGCCGCAAAACAATTCGGAGTTGTTCCCAACTTTTACCAAGAAGAAGTTACCGTTAATACTCAGAACGTACTAAAGGAATTTAAGTTAAAAAAAGGTAAATACTGGGTGTTTTGGGAAGGGAATGCAAGACATCGTTGGCATGCTTTAGATATTATTGAGAGGGTTGCGCAAAAAATATATTATTCTGACAAAAACGTTGAATTTTGTGTGATCGGATCAGAGCCGTGGTATTCCTTTAGTTGGGGTAAAAATATTACGTTCATTCCCACGGTTTCTAAAACTGCCGTGATGCAATTGTTAAGACGGGCAGATATTTGTCTGGCTTTATATCATGAAACAGCATATCTGCCGCGGTATTTTTCACCTTTAAAAATACTCGATTATTCAATCCTGGGTAAAGCGATTATCGCATCAGACAGTGCTGCGGTTAAAGAAATAATTTCGGATGGACAGGAAGGCCTGTTAACAGACAACTCAGTAGATGATGTTTACAATAAAATTCTGTATATAAAGAGAAATAACCGGGTAGGGTTCTCGTTAGGAAAAAACGCACGGAGAAATGTTCAGAAGCGTTTTTCATTGTCTCGTGCTGCGGAGTTGTACAAAGCGACACTAAGTCGGGTATAGCTTTATATATGAGGGTTATCTAAACATGCCATACCACGGTGTAGATTTAAATTTACGCTTTAGCTCGTTATAGTTCGTGACGATTGTTTGAGGAGATGCGGTCGTCTGTTTCTTTATCTGCGAGTGTAGCTCCTGATATTCTACATTAAGAAATTTTAGTATTTTTTTAATTTCGGATTTTGGTTTTTCAAGCAGGTCCTCATAGTACACGGTAAGCACCTTATGATGACGAAATCTCGAGTCAAAGTTTTTTTGGAGAGAGGTCGTTTGATTGAAATATTCTTTGCATTCTTCGAAATCGATTGAAATTTTTTCCGAATTGTGGACGCCGCCTTTATAAGAAATCCAAATTCCGGTTTTAATGGCTAGCTGAAATGAAACATAGCTTTCAAATAAGTTTCTGCGTTTGAGATGAATTATCCAAATATCACGGGAATTTTCTATTTGGTTAATGACTTGTTTAAAGTATTCTGCCTGGTTATATAAGAATCTGAAACCAACGGCTGCCGTTCCTTCCGGGTAGCAATTATATATATAGTGATTCAAAAAATATAATGGGGCGATATCACGAAGAATTTTTAAATACAGTTTATTATTTAAATATTCTTTTCCTGGATGACCGGCGATTCCCTTTTTGTCGTATACCTCACCGATGGCAACGATTTTGGGATGATCATTTAAAAGATATGCCAAAAAATTGGAGCCTGTACGCTGCGTCGCGAGAATAAGGAATTTTTTATAGTGCTGCATACTGTTCATTGTGATCAGCGTTTTGCCGGCTGTGTGTTTTTTGTAAGCACAGCCTGGACTAGCGAAGTGTTCGTAAACGGTAATTTTATATCAAAAAAGTGTGAATATTTTTGTACTGCATATGTGGCCATCATATCGTATAGACCATCCCCAAGTGAGTATAGCTCTTCATGTTTGTCATACATATAGCTGGTGAAAAGGCAGGCTAACGCTTCAATTTTCATCATGCCCATTGTGTCATTTGCCATAAATACTGAATTAAAGTCTGAATTATTTGGTTTTTTGAATAAGTACGTTTGTTCCGTGTTCGTAACGCTAACCCCCTGATAAGATTTGTTCTTAACGATGATTTTAATTTCAATCGAATTATCGGTTGTTAACGGATAATTTGCGATGGCTCCCTTTTCTCCAATTATCAGCAGCCTGCCAACGGAATAATCCCGCGGTTCTAGTATTGCAGCTGTTATACCATTGGGGAACGTGATGAACGTTTCAGCTACAGAATCATTGTATTTTTTCCTGCGAATTCGCCGTATGTAGGGTTGGGATAAAAGTCTTCTGAGGAAAGCGAGTGCATGATGTCTATATCCGGAATGCCAGAGGATGATGTGCCGTATTTCACCTATTTTATTCTGAAGTATTACATTTTTAGCAATCGTCAGTAAAGAGAGTTTTACAATATCTTCTGTTACATACACGTTTTTGAATTTTGTTACATATGATTTGGCGTAGATATGATTGGGTAGGAAAACAGGCGTGTCAAGAAAAAGAGTGATGCGCTTTACGTCCATGTGGCTTAATGTTTTAAGTACTGTCGGAACGTGTTCTGTGGTAATAGCGATGATAATGGTATCCGTTAATTCGGTATCTATTGACGGTAAATCTTCAATAGGGCGGACTTTGAGTTTGCCGAATGGACTGCTGATTGTTTTGGATGATTTTCCTAAAATATCTGTTATAAAGACTTTCTGAGGAAGACAGGCTAATGCGGGCAGAATAGTATGCTGAACGCGTTTGCCTGAGCCTATAATAATGATATTTTTCATACAGTCCTATAGTTGTCTAATCACTCACGCGTATTAGCGGTTCGTTTTATTGAGTAAGTAAAGGATTATATCCCATATTAATATATTTTGTGATATAACAGTACCGCATTTGTTTACCACGTATATCGGTTAACATTTTATATAAAATATTGAAGTAATAATACGTTTATGAAGCTGTTATACATTATACCTCTGGAGTATCCCAGTAAAAGAACAAGCGGGATTACGACATACACAATGGTGTTAGCTAAAGAGATGCGGCACAGAAAACATGAAGTGGTTGTTTTAGCGAGAGGCGATTCAGATACACACAGAAATATAAAGGGCGTATCATTCTACACGCTGGCTTATTTTAAACGGAGAATTCCCGGAGAGGGATTATTGAATACATTATTCCCTTATACATTAGATAGGATCAAATGGATGATTGGCGTGTATCATTTTGTGAAAACTCATGGACCATTTCAAATAATTGAGACTTCCGAGAGTGGGTCAAGCTGTCTGTTTGTTTCCTGCATCATTAAGTCGAAAACTGTCGTAAGGTTACATAAATCATGGTTGCAATACCGAGCTGATAATGACTTGCCGGTTACACTTGATCATCTACTGGTTCATTTTTTTGAAATGTGCTCTCTTTTAGTCTGTAGCGGTATAACAGCACCAACGCGGTTTATGTTGTCTACACATCGGTTACTTCTTGCCTTACGCACATTAACGAAAATACCTCACGCAATCATCCCAAATGGTATTACTATTCCGCGCATTACGCCTGGGAGAGCAAGCTCCGACTACCTTTTAACAGTGGGAGGCCTAGAAAAGGGGAAGGGAATTGAGTTCTTAATCCGATCGTGTATCCCAATCTTCCGGCGTTATCCAAAGTTGAAGTTTATTATTGCAGGAGGAGATACGGAAATGATTATAGACGGTAAAATGGTAAGTTACAGAACGTATTTAAATTCATATATTTTACAAAATAAATTACAAAAAAACATACGTATTTTACCTCAGAAAACGCAGACTGAACTGGATATGCTGTATCGGAAAGCAATGATCTATGTCGCCTCGACATCTCCGTTCGAAAATCAGCCCATGGCAATATTGGATGCAATTCGTTGGGGGAAAGCCGTAGTAGTTGGTCATGCGGGAGGTATACCGGAATTTATCATATCGGGGAAGAACGGTATGCTTTATGAGCCCGGGAATGTCCGGCAATGCGCGAATGCCATATTTAGGCTGATTTATAAGGCAGACGAAAGAATGAAGATGGAGAAAAACAACAGGATTTGGAGAAACATGTTTAGGATTTCTTCGGTAGCAAAACAGACTGAAAATTTCTATAATGACGTAATCTTACATACTTCTGAGGCTATTCTCAAGAGTAAATAGGTTCAAGTATAAGTAGCGAGTTTGTAATGCCAAATGCTTTTGCAATTGCGCAGAATTAAATTCTGAATGTATGAAAAGTACTATTTTGTCTCCTATCAGTAAAAAATGCAATAACCGGTATTTATTGTTTATACCGTAAATTTTTTTTCAAAATAATATATAGTCCGTATTTAACGGAGCAGTATGAAGATAGACAAACTAAAACCAGGCATTGACCTGATTCTGCCCTACGGAGGGATCCTTATTGACCTATGCGCCTCCGACGAAAAATATATTCGGATACTACAGGATCAAACACATGAATATCGTTCGCTTCAATTGTCGCCGCGATCACTTCAGGATTTGGAGTTAATAGCCACCGGGGCTTTATCTCCTCTGGAACGATTCATGGGAGAAGCAGACTATCGCAATGTTGTTAAGAATATGAGATTGGCAAACAACATGGTGTTTCCTATTCCTATACTATTACCGATTGCCGATTATAAGAGCATTCGACTTGGTGAGCGCGTTCTTTTACGAGGACAACAGAATGAGAAAATCGCTATTTTGACTGTTGATGAACTCTTTGAGCGGGATTTGAAAAATGAAGCAGAATCCGTTTTTGGGTCTTCAGATACCGTTCATCCGGTTATTTCTGAAATGGCTTCCTGGGGCAAATATGCGGTAAGCGGTAAACTTGAAGTGATCAGATTGCCACAGCACTACGATTTTCTATCTTTGAGGCTAACGCCTGCGCAAACCAGAAATGAATTGATTAAAAGGGGGAATCCGAATGTGGTTGCTTTTCAAACCAGAAATCCAATACACCGTGCCCATGAAGAATTGACAAAGCGGGCTGCGGCAAAAGTTGGTGGGACACTCTTAATACATCCTACTGTTGGGATTACGAAAGGCGATGACGTTGACTATTATACCCGGGTAAGAGCATACAAGGTGCTGTATGACACCTATTACGATAAAAATAAAACGATGCTGAGTATTCTTCCCATGGCGATGAGATTTGCCGGTCCACGCGAGGCGGTTTGGCATGCAATTATCCGCAGAAATTACGGCGCAAATTATTTTATCGTCGGCAGAAATCATGCTAGTCCCGGAAATAACTCCGAAGGAAAGCCTTTTTATACAGATTATGGTGCTCATGATTTAATGAAACAGTACAAAAGTGAGATTGGTGTTGAGCCGGTATTCTTTGAAGAAATGGTATATCTACCAGGAAAAAGAAAGTACGTTGAGATAAAAGATCTGAAAAAGAATCAAATATTCAAATCCATATCGGGGACACAGGTCCGATCGCGATATTTGTTTACCGGTAAAAATTTACCCGCGTGGTTTACCCGTCCGGAAGTGGCATCTATTCTGGCACACACCTACGTTCCATATCACAAACGGGGATTCTGTATTTGGTTTACGGGTCTACCCTGTGCGGGTAAATCGACGATAGCTGCAATTCTGCAGGCAATGCTGAGGGAGACTGGCCGAGTTGTGACACTGTTAGACGGAGATGTAATCAGAACACATTTGTCAAAAGGTCTCGGGTTTTCTAAAGAAGATCGGGATATGAATGTACTGAGAATCGGATTCGTAGCTTCAGAAATAGTTAAACACAATGGAATAGTCATTTGTTCTGCCGTTAGTCCGTATGAGAATACCCGTAATGCCGTAAGAGCTCTGATGCCCGAGAGTGCGTTTATTCTTACCTTCGTTGATACTCCGCTAAATGTATGTGAAGCACGTGATGTTAAGGGAATGTATCGGAAGGCGAGAAGGGGAGAGATACTCGGATTTACCGGTGTCAGTGATGAATATGAACCACCGGTTTCTCCGGAGCTTCATGTTAAGACAACGAGGAATACACCAGAGCAAAATGCCCGTATTATTCTAAAACACCTGCGCAACAAGGGGTTAATTGTCTAATTTGGCAGTATTAAGACTTTATGACGGTATCCATGTTGCTGAAACCAAGTGTCGTTGTATTAAACACTGCTTATACTGCAGGGTGTGAACGGGCGTTTCTTAAAGATCTGGCTTCGTTAGAAAAACAAAGACAATTAGTCCGCGGTTATACGACAGCGAAGGCAGTTTCTCAGACCGGAGTACCCTTATCACAAATCAGCTATCCGCATTTCTTGCTGAATTTAGTCGGAGTACTTACGTTATCTCGTCTGCCGTTCCTACCGAAAGTAGCCCGCCGGGTGTTGAAGTATTTAACTCTGCTGAGCGATTTACTGTTAAGTTTACGATTTTACGCTTTAACGAGAACAAGTGATGTGCTTTACGTCAGCGATGTCCCGTGCGTTGCGTTGTTTGCCGCAGAGAGAACCGTGTTATCTCTTCAGAACGACAATGAGGATGTCGAGTTATTACGGTTGTTTCCGGAAACGCTTAAAAAGATTAGGTTGGTTTTTCCTTCCAAAAATTTTAGGAAACAAATGGTAAATAAATACCCATTCTTACAGGCATGTCGAATATATGTAATCTATAATTCAGTTGATAAAACAATGTTTCCCTACAAAAAAAAGTTACTTCCGAAAACACTTAATTTTTTGTTTGTAGGAACATGGGCGTATGAAAAGGGAGTCGACCTGTTAGCGGAAACAATAACGTCCATAAACGAATCTTTCGGGAATAAGGTCTCGTTTACTATCTGCGGATCCGCTGATCTCTGGAGTCATTTGCCATATTATTACAAGATAAAGGAAGAGCTGGAAAAGAAGGTTCTGTCATTGCAAAAATTTGATAATGTGAGAATCGTTGGTAAAGTTAGGTATGATCGACTATATAAACAATATCAGTCTGCGACGTTTTGCATTTTCCCCTCCGTTTGGGAAGAGCCCTTTGCAAACGTGGTAATAGAGTCATTATCCTGTGGAACCCCTATAATCGCGTTTGCGCGGGGCGGAACGATGGACGTCTTGCGAAACGGAAATAACGGCTATGAAATTAAAACCGTGAGTAGTTTTGCTCTTACACAATGCCTGAAAACGGTTATTAAGAAATATAATTATCGAGACTATTTACGATTATCAGAGAATGCAAGAATTACCACATTAACACTTGGGGAGGAATACCGAGCGGCAGCATTACAAAAAGTGTTTAAAGATTGTCCTGATTTTTAGTTTTACGGATTTAAAAAGGCTTCGGGTGTATTCCAGAAGTGTAAGCCGGAATTTTAGAGGTTAAACGATTATGAAAGCGTACTTGCGTAGCGGGGGAATAGTGATCCTCTGTATGGTTTTCGGGAAGATATTAAGCCTTTTCTGGAAGGCTTTGCTTGCCCGATTGGGTATAGAAATGCTGGGTACGGTTGAAGTAGCCCTAAGCACATTTACGGTTTTGTCTTCCGTGACATTATTGGGATTCCAGACGTCTTTGGTAAGATTTTCGAGTATTGCAAAGATAGATGACAAGCATACGGTTTCCGTAAGCCTATTGGTACTTACACTTCTGGTTTCTTTAGTATTGTCCGGTATTTTGATTATCTGCTTTTTCTTTATCCCGAACATTATTGGATTGGTGACCGGTACCGTACTGTCCGCATCCGATGAACTTAACCATGTTATACTGTTCCTTCCCGTATTTGCCTACATTGAACTTTTTCTGGGTTACTTAAACGCAAATCGGTATATTGTTGCCTATGGTATAGGGAGTTATATCTTGCTTCCACTAACCAGATTGGTTTTGTTACTTGGTATATTATCGTTTGGGTTGGTGTCGCCAGATTCATTGGTTTTTCACATAGTTCTGGCAGCAGTAATTGTTGCTTTTATATTAGCCGTTAGAATTGCAGGAAATATCCGGAAGGTTAAAATATCGCTTCCTGCGCGATTAATCGGAGATTACTTCCGGTACTCTCTCCCGATGTCTGGTTCATTTGTACTGTATGTTTTCTATGCCAGCCTTGATGTTTTGTTACTGAACCGCTTTGCAAATAACCATTCTGTCGGTATGCTGGCAGGAATTACGACTATTATAGATAGTCTGGATATACTATTTCTTCCGTTTTTAAACTTGTTCCACAGTTTTATAGCCGAACATAATAACGATTTGAGAAAAGGCCTGCAATTTACGAAACGTATCATGGTAATAATGCTCGTCGTGGGCGCAATGGCCGGATATACTCTGTATAGTCTACGGCATATATTGGTTACAGCATTCTTGGGTAAGGGATTCGGTGTGATCGAACCGTTAATAGGTATTTTTTTATTACTTAAATTATTTCAAAGTGTGTTTATCTTCCCACTACGTCACTTTTTGGATTTTTACGGCTATGTTTCATTAACGTTTTTATTAATGCTGCTGACATTAGTTGCGAAGTTAATACTGGGATTTCAGCTTATTCCCGGGAACGGTCTTGAAGGAGTTGTCGGGATGATGACGGGGAGTTATCTTATTCACTTTTTGGCGTGTTTGTTTGCTGTAATCTGGGTGCTTAATTCCCATCGTAAAAAGCCGGATACTTTGTCATGATTATACTGCTAATGGAGTCTAATTTTATTCGCCATGAATGGGACAGAGCAACTCTTTTTTGATCACCCGAATATTGCCACCCGTTTTTTTGAACGGTTTTTATGAAGGTGACAAACGACTTCTTGTTGCCAGGAATGAATACATACGGTTTATACTTAACTACTTCTTGTACGCCGGTAGCAATCACTGGTTTTCCCAGGAAAAAATACTCCATTGTTTTCATCGGAAAGCAATATCGATTGAAGGGGAATTTGGAATCATATGGAATCAGACCTATATCAAATCCTGAAATAATTGCAGGCATTTCGTGTTTATGTTGTCCCGGTACCCATGAGACATTCGGAAAAGCACGAAGTTTGTTAAATAAAGGCATAAAATTTGGTTCATTAGGGATTAATTGTTGCTGAATTGGGCCAACGAAATGGAAGTGGACATCCTTAAGTTCGCTAATGATTGAAATTAGTAAAGAGTAATTTATTCTATAGTTTATTCCACCAACATATCCAACCGTAAAAACATGCGGAGAACGAATTTTTGGTACTTTTTTAAAAACGTCTTCCGCAAATCCCAGCTGGACTTGTTCCGTGTCTTGCCGGACCTGTCTAAGTTTGTTCCCAAGCGTAGCGGAATTGGTTACAACGACAGAAGCATGTGAAAGAATGTATTTTTCTTCGCTTATGACGGATTTGTAGCTAGCTCCAAAATAGTCTACACAATCATATACGGATGTATACGAATTAAATATTTTTATATAATCTGCCAGGTGTGTTGGTTCGAAAAACCAGAGTATTTTCCTTTTTCCCGTTTGGGTATAGGAGATGTACAACTTCAAACAGATCGCAAAAAAAATGTAGTTGAGCGATTGAATAAATGAAAACCTCTGTCCCGGGAAAATAAAAACAGGACGTACAATACGACTATTCCATATATGTGTTATTAGAAGGTTTCTTTTACGAATTACATCGGGAAACGATTTCCATAATGAGATAGGATCACCGAGGGCAACTCCGATTACGGTATTTGTTTTTCCGAGAATGTTTAAAGTTTGGATTGCGTAATCACAACCATCGGCAATTTTTGCGTTAAAGGGAATCAGAATAAGGGCATTGCGAATCATGTTAAATACTGTGATAAACGGTTATTTTTACGAATCCCTGCGTATTGTGTGCGGCAATAATTTAACGTCTTACGGTTCTTTATAAGGTACCAGATTATTTTCGGATAAAGTAACCAATACTGTTTATATATCAGCATTCCCAAAACGTATAGTTGCCCCTGGAGGAGATAATGAATATTCATAAATACCAGTTCGGTAGGCCAGTGCAGCCAAATTGTTAACAATAAATTCCTATATCCATAGTAAAGTTGCATTTTTGAACCGCGCTTGGCAGTGTGTGATCCGCTGTGTGTAATGAGTTCAGAATTTAAAATAGTAATTGTACCTCCCGTCTGTCTCACTCTTAGTGAAAGTTCCAGATCTTCAGCATAAGCGAAATACAACGGATGAAGAACATAACCGAATTGAGATAGCTGTTTTTTTACTTCCCGATGGGAAATAAAAAAACAAGTACCCGTTGTTAACGAGGTTTCCGAATTCATCGATAAGCGCGCCTTTGCCGGAAATGCAAGTCCATTCCTACGATACCGTAATCCTGAGCTTTCGCAATGGTTGCCGTCTGAGACCTGACAGCTGATAACACTCGTTTTGCTCCGTAAGTACGGCAGAAACCGTTTGAAAAAATCCTGCCGGACTACCGTGTCATTATTTATGATGAGATACCAATCACACGGATAGTTGGTGTAGTATCCCTGAATACTGTCGTTTACCGCACCTACAAAGCCTTTATTAACGTGTGAATAAAGGTGGATGGGGGATTTCTTCTTGCGTGTATTCAGACCCGGAATTGATTCCTTTGGGTGTTCATTGTTATAGATTACTACGTTGAGAATAATCTCTGAATTAACTTCGGCTAATGATTTTTTCAGGCTACGTAAACAGCGGTATACAACTTTGCTGTCACGATAGAGTGTCGGTATTACCACGCCGATGGTGAATTTTGGTATTTTTTTTGCCATGATAGAATATTATGACCGTCTTCTGGAAATACTAGGTCCATTTTGCGTGGATCATGATTATATGTTTTGGGTTATACCACGAAACTATATAAAATATCCAGGCAAATATATTGAATGTAGGCGATTGTAATAATGAAAAAATTGATCATCTTGTTACTGGCCTTTATTCTTTCGCTGGTATTGGTGGAAGGTATTGGAAAAGTTCTTCGGATACGGTTCCCCCCTTTGGCCTTTGAAGACGCAATCGGTCAGGAAATTCGTACATGGATGTTCATTCCATCCGAGGATAGAGTATATAAGTTAACGGATATACCCGGTAATATGAATATCTATAATTCTACCTCCAGTCGGGAGGATTGGGCCGTGGATGAGTTCGGATTCCGCCCTGATTTTCGTGCGAATAATGACATTGGAAGCGGTACGAAGGTAATAGTCATGGTAGGAGATTCTTATACATACTCTCACGGTGCAACCCATCTGGAATCGTACCCGGCTCAATTGGAGAAAATGTTGTTAGATAACGGGCAGGACGTGAATGTGATTAATGCCGGAGTCCCTGGATACGGTGCTGATCAGATATATAATTATTCCCTCAGTTTGGTTAATACGTACCATCCGGCCGTATTTATCTGGAATCTGCACGAAAACGACCTTGACGAGGCAAATGATTATTGCCTTTACAGAAAGGATAGTGTCCGCGGATATACACAACTGCCACACTGGAAGAATAATGTGTATCGCCAAGGGAAAGCGCTTACCTATATGGGACCATGGGTTAATCAAACATTTATAGGAAGAATGGTGTTGTTTTTAATCGGTTTTGTACCGGGTGGCGATGCGGTTGCCACAGCAGGATGCAGTAATGTCCTCTCAGAGGAAGTTGAACGGGAAATGGCAGAAAAGACCGTTTATTTCGTAACGGATATTCAAAAACGAGTTGAGCAGGAAAAGGGAACTATGAACATAATCCTCATGCCGTTTCAGCATTTTTTTAACTATGGTATGTCCAATGACGAGGGGGAGATGAAACGCAGGAAAATGTACTACGATGCTTTTTCCAGAAATAATCAATCTTTTATTGATGTAAATACCTTACTTGCAGATAAATACGATCCTGCAGTTATTGATTTGCGCGATAATCCGTTGTCTTCGGCATCAGCCGTCGATGCGTCAATGACCAGTATAGACGGCCGGATAAAATCTTTTTTTCTAACAGAAGAAGAAGAACCGAAGGCGTTTGTTAAACATATGAATTCAACGGGTTATAAAGAAATGGCAGAAATTCTCAGAGCCGTACTATTTTTCGGGAAATGATTACGAATAAGAGTATAAATTCAGAGTAATTATCAAATTTACTGTGTGTTCTTGTTTTGATGCATGTATATAAAGTGTTTGATAAATAGCCAATCTTATATTTTTTCTTTCAAGCTAATCGTTCGCTTGATTTATGAACAGTTTCTATCAGGAATTGGTTGAAGATAGTATTGATTATATAAACTACAAGAATGCATGCAGAGAACTGCTTGTTTAAACGATATTACTTAGATACATGCATTTTACATAAAGATTTTCCGCAGGTGGTATCTGTTGAGGTACGTTGGTGATTTATTGGCAATAAAAGGGAAGTATGTGAAATTTTTATACGTATTCCTACCCATGATATGCTTTGATAAAGTAAAAGTACCGATATATGTAATTCAAAATATAAATAGTTTAAACGTCTTGTGCGTTGTAGCAGCAAGTGCTCTAAATTTGAATAGTTGTAAGTCAGGAAGATCATGAGCATCACTTGTATGGTAAGAAGATTGATTTTGCATATCCTCAGATAATTCCGAAAGGTACTTCATATATGTACACTGTTCAAGTCTATTTCTGAATAAATATAAGTATCACTTGGAGGACGTATGATTGTGTCGGTTTAGGCTTTTTACAGTAATGTAGAGGTTTAAAAAAGCCATATGTATTAAATATGTGCTTCATTTCCCGTAGTATTCTATGAAATTACATAAGAATCGGATTAACGTGAAATTTGTCGCGCAGTTAGTAGCTAGCGTTGTTA
Source organism: uncultured Gammaproteobacteria bacterium (assembly GCA_964629685.1). GTDB lineage: Bacteria > Patescibacteriota > Microgenomatia > UBA10105 > UBA927 > CAZVTT01. The sequence continues at coordinate 187,931 of CAZVTT010000001.1, read as the reverse complement.
TTTCTCTTCTGCTGGTTGAAATTTTACTAAGGATTTACGCTCAATACATATCTCAGGCAAAATCTGTACAAAATACCGATATCACAATTTTAGCCGTAGGAGAATCAACGACGGCGCTTGGTGGAAAAGACTCTTATGCTAGTCAATTGGAATTGTTGTTACAATCAGCATTTGTTGACAGAAATATTTCAATTCAAGTGCTAAATGAAGGAATCATTGGGACTACAACGGACGTGATAGTCGAGAAATTGCCTGATTTACTACGTAAGTATCAGCCTCAGATTGTTATTTCTATGATGGGAATAAATGATACTTATGACATTGGGTTGATAGATAAAAAATTTATTGTCGTAAATCAAACTGGTACGTGGATTGAACACCTAAGGCTTTATAAAATATACCGTCTGCTATTCCTTAGTGCGTCCGATTTTATTGAATTATTTAATCAACTTCATGTTACTGATGATATCAGTTGGTTGAATGCATCCACACGTTCAGAAATTCAAAAACAGAATTTTGTTAAAGCCGAACGCTTGGTCAGAAGGGCATTGTCATTAGATAAAAATAATAAAATAGCGCTCTTAAATTTAATGACAATTTTGTCCTTCCTAAGCCGTGAGAAGGAATTATCAGATACCATAGATATCTATTTGGCTAGAGATCCTGAAAATTACCGTTCATACATTGAACTAGGTAACTTTTATCGGACCATCGACAGATATAATTTGTCCGAATTAATGTATCAAAAAGCTTTGAATCTTAAGCCAGATGATGATTGGGTTGCCGGAGAATACGGGTACTTATTGTATTTAGAAAAACGAATTGATGAAGCAGAATATTACCTTCGGAAAGCTGTGGAAAGAAGACCAGAAGAGGTGACATGGATTGTACGGTTGGCAAATTTAACCCGTGATAAACATCAGTACAACGAGGCTCAGAAGATGTATTCTCAGGCGTTGGTATTGGAACCTGAAAATAAGCAGATTATTCTAGAATTACACAATTTAGAAATGCAAGCTACTGATTCTGGAATATTAGAAGTTTCGGAACGTGAAATTATATTTGAGAAGACTACAGAGAATTATATCCGTATTAAGGATTTATTGATGAATAACGGGGTTATTCATATTGCAATGCAGTATCCCTTACGTCCGGTAGATGAGTTAGCTTCAATTATCGGTGCCGATAAGGTAACGAATGAATATCATTGTCATGAAGATATTACAAAGAGTTTACTTATAGATAATGAACAGATATTCAAGGATGCGTTAAAAGCATATACCTATGACGAGCTCTTTACGGATAAATTCGCTGGGAATTTTGGCCATGCTACAAGCTTAGGTAATTATCTGATTGCGGAAAATTTACTCAATCGTATAACTCCACTTATTCATTGTGTACTCAATCAAACTTCAGATTAGTATTCTAAAAACTGGACGGAACAACGAATTGCTTGGGTAAGATAGATATTAGAACCTACCAGTGTAGTATCCTTTATTTGATCCGGTAAGCGTTTTAAACGTGTAGTCGCGTAACCATAGGAGTGCGGGGGAATAAGAAATGGTAATTGAAGATAACTTGATTGTCTATTCAGATGCCGATTTGTGGTAGTAATATTAAGTTGAACTTTTTCCTGTGGTTTCTTTTGAACAAAAGGATTGGTACTGTTGTTATAAATTTTTAGAGTAAGCTGAAATGGATAGTTTGGATAGTCTTCTATTTGTTTGTTATCGGAGGTTATAATACATTCGAATGATAAATTGGATGGAGTTGCTGCCACCGGTTTAAGCTCAGATAGGTTAATTGAATAAATGAGATATGTTTCATCTTCGTATGTCTTAATGAGTCCCGGTATATCCCGCAATAACTCAAATAAGTGATACGTTTTTTTATTTACTACAATTGTATCTATATCAAGTAGGGCTAGCCCCTTTATTGTGTTATATTTCAATTCAGTAAATAGTAGATATTCAAGTAAATTTCTACTGGCTTCTGACATAAAACCCGGATAACCCCAAACCGTAGCTTTTTGGTGTACTAGCTGTTCAAAAAATTCGGTTGCCTCTATTGGATTAGGTTGTTCTGGATTTGTAAACGGAGAAATAGGAAAAAGAATATATTTCGAATATAAGGGCTTTGAGAGTTCTTTCCATACTTGTTGGGACGGTGCTGGTTGTCGTTTATAGTTCGGTGGTAATCTGTAGCGAGACTCTATACTATATGCTATTAATGCGATGAGTATTACTAGGAGAAATATTTTTTTGAAATTAGTTAGTTTTTGAAACTGAAAGACAAGCAAACCAATCCATATGCATAGTATTGCTATGTTGAAGTAGAGAAATCTTGATGGAATTCTAATACTGTTTAGTGGTGAAATAATAAAAAGGAGATAATAGGGTGTAAATATTGATGTAGAATTCAATTTGATAATTGGGCCAAATGCGAAAAACAGAAAAAGTAAAAACAATGTTAGCAGATAACTGTTTTCTTTGGTGATATGTACATTTTTTCTTCTTATAAGTAAGTAACTAATCATAATAACCATTAATCCTGTCAGGGAGATGCCGAGCCAAAAGTACTCATTAGTGGAACATGGAATGTTAGGGTTTACACTTGTGGCTATGTCGTTACCGATCGATTTACAATAAGGTATAAACCAGTGTGGTATTTCCCATAGCTTTAAGCTTCCGGCAATAATTCCCCCTAGGTCTCTATGGATGTCGTACAAATTTGAATAAACGCTGTGATAGATAAGGAGAGGGGATAAAATGATAGCAGAGAGTAAATACGAGACGCTTACTGATCGTGCGGATATATATCTTCGATGTAGCAACTGAAATATTATAAATCCGAAGATTAACAGTGCCGACATCATCCAAACTTGAACGGATGCAAGTCCCACAATAACAAATAGGATTGTTGCCAATGAAAAGGAGAATGATTTTTTAGATGATACTTCCCCAATGAGGATGTGGATCATTAACGGAATGAGAGCATACCCGGACAAGAGATTGGGTGCCCAATAAAGAGAAACAGAGATTGGATTATAGGAAAAAAGAAATCCAGAGACGAATGCCGAAAATTTATTCCGAGTTAACTTAAATACCGTAAAATACATTGTCAATCCTGCAAGACCCAGAACTACGGGTATCATAAGATTGTAGGCTAGGACAACATTTATGACTGCTTTTTGTAACAGAATATAGATAGCAGAATATATTAGTCCACCGTCGTAGAAAATCATAAATCGATCCGGATAGAACAGGGATCTCGAAGGACCAAATATATCTTGAGACTTAAACTGAGTTGCAAGGTAATGTGCTCGATGGACAAAATAATAGGAATCACTGTCCTTTAACATGAGGTTCTCACTGTTTACTAAGGTTGGAGAAAAGTAGAGGAAAATGGGTAAAGATGCGAATATTATGAATAATACTATTCCCTGAAGCCAATGAAATACTTTCATACTGTGATGTTTATTTTTTAGTTACCACTTATTGCGTTGCATACCGACATACGTATACTCCGAGCAAAATTATCATCTGTAAATTTTTTTGCCTGGTTTCTGCAGACTTTCACTTTAACCTTCAGTGATTCTAGCTGAACTATTGCATCCAGAAGTCCTTCACGTGAGAAATCGGTAAACAATACGCCGGTTTTGCCGTGAATTACCGTTTCTGATATTGCACCGGAACGGAATCCGATGATGGGCACCCCGTACCCCATGGCTTCAACAGGTACAATTCCGAAATCTTCGTCTATGGAGCAATAGATGAGTGCTTTGGCTCCTGCATAGATGTGCGCTAGTTCATTATCAGGTATTCTTCCGAGAAAATGAACTGAGGGTCCGGCAATAGATTTGAGATATGTCATTTCCGATCCCTCTCCTACCACTACGAGCGGAAGGTTCGCCTGAGAGCAGGCCCGTACGGCTAAATCGATGCCTTTTTGTTCAGTCAACCGTGAAAGGCACAGATAATATTTTTGTTTGATTGTTTTCGGTAAAGAAGCGGGAATGGTAACCGGTGGATAAATAACCACACTATCCCGGCGGTAATATTTTTTTATTCTCTTACGTACTATTTCAGAATTTGCTATAAGCACATCCGGTCTTTGGGCACCTATAAAATCCATTACCCTTAGCCATGAAAGCAGGGGAGACAGCAATACCCTGAATAATTTATTCCGAAGAATTCTGGATTCATTATATTCAGAATACAGATATTTTGGCGGCGTATGGATATAAGATACGTGCAAAGTATTCGGCGGTGAGATAAGTGACTTGGCTGAATACAGATGTGAAGAAGAAATTATCAGGTCGTATTCTGAAAAGTTCCGGAGTTCCCACATGAGGTATAGAAATGGTTTCAGTAATATCGAAGCATGGCTTAATGGCCAGATACTACTCAATCGTGAAACAGTAACCTGACCATTTGTTTTTTTCTTTAGCATTTCTATCCGGTTATTGTTGCTTAATCCTATAAAGACATCTGCAGAAGGATACATCTTAATGAGTTTATCTAAGACCCGTTCCGCACCGCCCAACTCTTCGTATACATCGTGGACAATTAAAACTTTCATATATTTTAGGTATATTGTGGAATATGTTTGCGAATAAGTGTTTGCAATTGCGTAATGAATTTAGTTTCGGAAAATTTGTTCGCTTGACGTATACAGACAGAAGCGGAGAATTGCATATGATTAAATTGCTTAATGGCAGAGTTTAAGCTTTCTACTGAATACTCATTAAAGAATATTCCGGTTTCTCCGGGTAGTACTGTCTCCGCAGTCGCTCCGGAATTGTATGCAATTACGGGTACTCCATGCGCCATAGCTTCTACCGGAACGATTCCGAAATCTTCTTCCACAGAGCAGTATATAAGAGCCTTTGCATTCAGATAGATTGCATCCAATTGTTTATCCGATACTCTTCCGGTAAACGCAACCGTTGTACCGGCAATTTTCCGCAAATATTTGGCATTAGCGCCCTCACCTACAACCAGAAGTCTTAACTTCAGTTGATTGCAGGCTTCTATTGCCAGTTCTATACCTTTCTGTTTTGCCAGCCTGGATACTACTAAGAAATATTCATCCTTTTTATTTCGAGTGTTAAAGGGTTTAGGGAGAGTACAGGGTGGATATATTACCTGACAGTCTCTTCTGTAATACTTTTTTATTCTACGGGCTACAGTTTGTGAAATTGCGATTATTACATCCGGTCTTTGTGCACCAATATAGTCCCACACGCGTAACCAGGAGAATAGTAAAATCGTCAGAGTCTTTACGACTGGTCGCCGTAATCCTGTCATTTCATTAAATTCAGAGTAAAGATATCTGGGAGGTGTATAGATGTATGAAATATGCAGCGTATGGGGGGAGGTAATTACGGATTTTGATGAAAAAGAGTGAGATGAAGAAATAACAAGGTCGTAATCATTTAAATTTAACAGTTCCCAATAGAAATATAGAAAGGGTTTAAAATAACTGGCAATGCGAGGGAAGGGGAATTTGAACGGAAGCGAATAAATGCGACCAGTGTATACTTCTCTGAGTGCATTGAGTTTTTGCTGAGAGATCAACGGTATATAAAGGTCTGCAGAGGGAAATATTTTTAGAAATGTCCAGAGTACCCGCTCTGCACCACCAAGCTCAACAAGGCTGTCGTGGATGATGGCTACCCTCATAGGTGATTTACTATACCGCGCAGGACGAAAAATGTAACCATGCCTTGAGCGCCATAGCCATTATCCGTAACTCCGTACAAGATCCAGGTCCAGGAGGAAAGCGCAAACAGCAGATATACTTTTCTTTTTTCCGGATCAAAATTAATGAATCGGATGACATCCGTTCTTAAAAAGAAAAACAGTATCGCTATAAACGCAGAGAAGCCAATCAGTCCGGTATCAGAGAGTCGTTCTATAAAAATATTGTGAATGCCTATTCCTTCGTCTGCACGTACGGTGTATTGTCTTGTTCCGGGATCGTAATAGTGCCGCAACGGGAAATCACTCACATCGTTATACGAGTTAGGTCCGGAGCCCACCAACGGATAATTGCGGAAATTATAGAGTGCCGTTTGCCAATACGTAAAACGCATATCTATTGTTTCCAGATCGCGTTCTATTTTCGGCGTAAGGATTCGCTCAGCCAAGTTGAAACCGTAATAAATTTGCGAAACCGATAGGCTAAATGTAACCAACGGGATAACTATTGCTAAAATAATTACGGCAGTCCGGCGGGGAACCAAAAACAACAGGATTGAAAAATGTATCGCCATAATTAGTACGTCGATACGGTTGTTGCTTATTACAGCCGTGATCGTCGTCATTAATATTATCCCAAGTGAAAATATTCTCCGGGCAAGTGATGAATGCTTCTGAACAAGGAAGATAAAACAAAGAGGTGCAAGCATAATATAAGGTCCCAGACTGACATATTTACCGAAGTTTCTCAGCTCACTCAAAAAATAGTTGGCTCTATGATCCAAAAAAATAAAGTAATAGAGGTTGTCAACGCTATATCTATAGAAAATCGAAAAGAAGGCAAATACGAAGGTGGTAAGGATTAATAATGCACAAATTGAAATAAAGATATATATATGTTTTTGTTTGAGTGTGATTTTTGAAAATGAAATTATAATGGTTGCGGAAATTAGTGGATACCATAGATTGAGAAATGATGTCCCCGGTGACTGAGAAAACAGAGAAGAAAGTACATATGCAAAAGAATAGAAAAGAAGCAGTAAATTTTGTATTTTGTGCTTCGTTTGCTTAAACTCGGTACGGAAAAAAATTAAAATAAAAACTAGTCCGAGAAAAAGAGCTTTCAAGAATCCATGTGTGGCTTTTGGTCCGGGTAGCGGCCACCGTAATGATTCAAAATATCCCAATACAAACATGATCAGTAAGGCAGGAAATACAAACAGAGTTACATGGGTTCGTAGGTAAGACCAAAATACTGAAAGCTGTTTCATAGATGATTTATAGAAGAAAATTTCGCAATATAAAGCCCCTAATTCCTATTTTAGCGTCTATATAATATCATTATGATCAATTTCTTAATAGATGAGGCTTATGTTTTACGATGCTCTGTTTATTTCACCCCACCTGGATGATGCCGTGCTTTCCGCCGGCGGCATGATTTCCGCTTACAGTCGAAAAAAAAAACGGGTATGCGTTTATACGGTTATTACGGAAGGGTGTATGGGGAGATACTCCGAGGACGCGCAAAAATTTTTGCATGATTCAGGAAGTAGTGATGCAGATGCATTGTTCCGTAGTAGAAAGGAAGAGGATAGGAAAGCGTTATCGTTACTCGGTAGTGCATATGTACACGGAGGTTTTACCGATGCAATTTTCAGAAAAAATAAGTCAGGTAAGCTTATATACGACTCGTTTAAATCAGTTTTTTCCGGCAATATCTCCCGGGAGGATGCAATCTTCGAAGAAGAAGTAACAAGAGCATTGCGTCAATTTATGTTAACGAGTGTTCGTGACGAAACCGAAATATATCTGCCGTTAGGAGTGGGTAATCACGTGGATCACTTGGTGACTTTTAACGCTGGGCGTCGAACCTTCGGAAACCGAATTACGTACTGGGAAGACGTACCATATAGATCTAATTCTATACAAATATTTTCCAGATTGGCATACTTAAGCTCAATTAATGCAAGCATTATTGGCCATAACGTTCTGCCTACCGGTGATTATGGAAGGAAGAAGATCATGGCAATCGGGAAATATAAAAGTCAGATTCGCGGATTAGTAAAAAGCGGTTTATCTACCGCAGATAATCTTTACGAAATGTACTATACAGCAAACAATGGCTAAACAGATTGAAGCAATTATTCCATTATTACGATGCCCCTATTGTGAGCATTTACTCTCCATAACTGAGCGATTCTTTTTCACAGGAGAGGGGAGTATCTCCGGTGTGGTTTCCTGCGCCTGCGATGCGTATCCATTGCTACACGGAATATTATATTTGAAAAAGGATCCAACCAGATTAAATCAACAGGTTATTAGCGAGTTGAGACACGGTAATGGTCTAAAAGCTGTGCGTAGACTTATAGAAGACAGACGATGGATTCGTTGGACATATATTTTACTTGAAATACCGCTCATAAGGAAAATTAGTTCTTATTTATCTTTTTTGTCATTGCTATCAGTTCTTTCACCAGGTCAGAAACCGTGGTATACGTACTTGCGCAATCGTAACAGACGGGCTACCTACATGCTTTCACTCCTGACACTATCCAGTATGAAAAAAACCGACGTCTTGGTTGACGTGGGTTGTGGGACTGGTAACTTTCTTGCGAAAGCATCTGAGTTACATATCCGTTCACTTATCGGTATTGATACTTCATTCAACCTCTTGTACCTGGCCAGGAATTTTGTGGTTAAACCATCGGTATTGCTAATCTGCTGCGACGTGAATTTGGGATTACCCTTTAATTCGTCATCGTTAACCGCTATAACATGTAACGATTGCTTTATGTATTTTGTGAAGAAAAAGTACGTGGTAGAGGAAATTACCCGGGTTCTTACAACGTCAGGTAGAGGATTCTTGACCCATGTCCATAACAGAAATGTAGAAAATCTTGGTCAGGGATATGCCATTACTCCCAAAGAAATGATGGCTATTTCGGGCAAACTCCATATGCTTTTAACCGCGGATACACAGCTATATGCTTCAACAGTATCCGGAAAAATCACGTATCAATTATCAGTCTCCGCAGAGCAGCAACGTACGTCGCCTTCGTTTTCGTATTTACTCCATAAGGGTAGAGAACGAAGTGTAAATGAAACAAAAGTCAGAAAAGAAATACTTGATCACATCCGAAATGTAGCTGTAGATTTTACTGAGGATGAAGCATTAAAAGGGAGTACGATAGTGTGAAAGTGCTAATCCTTTATCAGGATGTTCCAAGTGGTTCGAAAGTTGCTACGGAAGCGATAATTGACACTTATGTGAGGTTGTTCCCTCAAGATACGCTTATTATTCATAAGCAACCGCCAAACCGATTTAACGGTAAGTTCTCATTTTTTAGAAATTTAACTTGGTCTATTGTTGATTTTTGGAAACTCTTTCAGAAAGTAAGCGACGTGAGTTGTATATATTCTGCGATGTACACCTTTTCTGTGGCCAAAACGTTTTCTCGTTTGAGAAATGTCCCATCGGTGTTTCACCTTCACGGGGATCAGCGATTTATCCCGACAAGTTTACCTATCTATAACGTGCGAGGTCTGTATGTCCGTATACTTAGCAAGCTTGTTATCGGGCTCCAGAAGTATGCCGTAAGCGCTTCATCGGTTATCTGTTTTGTATCAGAAATATCACGGAATGAGTTCTTACAGGCATATAAACTCATGAAGTACAAAACTAAGACTATTATTGTTCCCAACGGGGTTTCTACCAAAACGTTTTATCCTATTAGTGAAATGAAAAAAAAACAATTGCGCAGTAAACTGCACTACCCGTATAAACGGATTTTCCTGTATGTAGGAAGGATGGATGAGAAAAAGGGTGTGAAAGAATTGCTGCTTGCATTTAAACAGTTGAATCTTCCAGACATCGGACTTATTATCGCGTATCCTCCGTATTACGATGAGTATTCCCGAAAGTACCATCTTGCGCTAAGACAGATGCAAAATCAGTTAAAGCTACCGAACATTCATTTTATTCAGGATTACCGGGACATTCGCCAGTTATATCAGCTGTCCGATCTATTGGTCCTTTTATCTAAGCAGGAAATGATGCCTCTGGTGGTGCTCGAGAGTCTGGCGTGCGGAACTCCCGTACTCGTGACCCAAATGGGATTTCTTCCCAGGTTGCTTTCCTCAATGCGTAAATACTCCTTACTTACCTCAGATGGTACTGCAGAAGTTGTGATGAGGATGAGAAAAATTTTGCAACTTAGCGTGCAGGAACGAGAAGCCCTAATACAAAAAGGTTTTCTGGCAGTAAAGCCCTTTTCATGGGATACAACAGCAACTAATCTCCACCAAGTATTCTGCAAGCTTAGTTAGTCGATAGCAAGAATATTCCCACTGAAGTTAGTGTTTTCAAACGGAATCCAGATATAGAATCCGATCTTTATAGGTTGGAAATATGAAAAGTAGTTTCTGTTTCGTGATTTAACTGTAGTCATTTTTAGTTTGAGAGTGATGTCCCTCCGCAGCGGATTTGATCGTACAAGTACATTGCCCCGGTCGTCAGTTGTTATCATTTCCGCCGGAACGGAATTTTTTTCAAGTACTTCTACTAGAACTTTTCCGTCGTCATCTTTCATCGTGTCTCCCACTTTTATTGCGTCCGCGTGCCAAGGGATAACATCATATTCTTTTAACGTAACTATGTGTTGTTCTTCTGTCCTGGTTTCGGGAGTGCCTTCCACCCACATTACATTCGTATAAATTTTAATATTGTTGGGGGCTATATAAACCAGTGATCCAATTTGAATCGGTTCTCTTCTGAATCTGTATTGTTTCGCCTTGTTCGCAGGAGTGACTTTTAGTTTTGCCTTAATCCAGAGCATTTTTCGTTCACCAGATTCAAATTTCCGTACATCGAGAACTTCAGCAAGCACATTTCCCTGAGCGTCAAATTCTTTTGCTCCCGGCTGGATTGGATCGGTTAGCCAATACGGGGGCTGAGGATTATTCCACCACCATTCGCCTCCGGAGGCAAAAAGCTCAACGGTAATATATGTATCTTTTTGAAGTAAGACCCGGGTAACAAAAAATCCCAGTACAAGAAGGATGAGAAGGAATAATGGTACGAATAAATCATATTTTCCGAATAGGCGGCCTTGATTATCGATGATTTTGGTGTGATTTCTGAGTAAATTTTGGATTTTCATAGACCCAAGAATAACAGATTGTATTCTAATTGCCAAATGCGGTTTTTGTCATTTCCTTAATCAGGATAGCAATAAATTTAGTATTTCCGATCAAATATCTTTTCCAAAGGCGTTTGGGTTCCTGTAGAAGACGAAAACTCCATTCAAGTCCCGCTTCACGTACCCATGGGGGAGCCTGCGGTACAGTTCCGGCAATAAAATCAAATGCCGCACCTACACCAATTAACATATTTGCATTCAGGGCATTATGGTTTTCTGACATCCAGTATTCTTGTTTTGGAGTGCTCAGACCAATGAATACGATGTTCGGATTAACCCGGTTTATGTCAGATCGTACTTTTTTCTTTTCATTATGCGTTTGGTTGCGGAAAGGAGGAGCAAACATGCCTACTATTTTAAGTCGGGGGTATCGCTTTAACAGCGATGTCTTAAGCTTAAGTAATGTAGCGTCGGTGGTTCCATATAGGTAAATAGTTAATGACTGTTTTTCGCAAAGGCTGCAAAGGGATAAAAAAAGATCAGGTCCGTATATCCGTGAAGTTTGCTTGTGCCCAAGAAATCTCCCTATCCATACCAGCGGCATACCGTCCGGTACGATGAGATAGGCTTTTCGGTAAATAGACCGTAACCCGGAATTTTGTTGGGATAACGTGAATCCGTGGGCGCTGGTAACACATATATATTGATGTTTTTTTTCACGAATACTTTTTAGTATGAGCCGGCATACATTTTGCATGGTACCCGAATAGAAGGGGAGTCCGGTGAGTAGGAAAAAAGCGTGGGAATTAACCTCGTTCGAAAAGGATGTGTGAGAGGTGGTCTCTGACAAATTTTTCGTTTTTTGTACTGACATACCAGTCGGTAGTTCTAACTACTCCTTCTGAAAATTTAACCTTTGGTTGCCAACCCAGAAGTTGTTTTGCAAGGGTATTATCGCACACGCGATTATATGGGCCGGTCGGTTTGTTTTTTCTATATACGACTTTGGGATGAAAGTTAAGATGTTCAAAAATAAGATGGGCAGCATCATTAACAGTTACCCGTTCTGTTGTTCCCAAATTGACGGCGCTTCCGTCATCTATGACTTCGGCCGCCCTGATTGTTCCCGCAACGATATCACTTACGTGTGTCCAATTACGGACCTGAGTGCCATCGCCCCATATTTCGTATGGATTTTGGCGAATAAATGCTTTTGCAATCATAGCAATTACTGCATGGTTTTCAATGCCCCTTTCACCGTAAACCGTAAAGTACCTACATGAAGCGGATTTCATGTTATAGTCGTGCGCATATGCCCGCAGCGTGATTTCCGTTGTCAGTTTTGCCCAACCATACGTGTTATCAGGATCAAATGGGGGACCAACCAGTTTTTCATCGAGGAATAGCATTTCATCGGGGTTTTTCTGTAAATAATTCGGATATACGCACCCTGAAGATGCAAAAATAAATTTGTTGACACCTGCCGCATGAGCCTGTTGTATTAACAAATTATCCATATAAATATTGATGGTACATGGAGCTTGATGCGTATCCACAAAACCCCGGCCACCATGTATTGCAGCAAGATGAAATACATAGTCGATACCGTTAACTACTCGTTTAGCAACTGAAGGTTTACAGAGGTCGGCTTTAATAAATTCAACGGATTTTTGTTGAACATGTTTGACGATATTTTCGTATTTCCCACTACTTAGGTCATCCACAATCCTAACTGTTGCGCCAAGAGATACCAGGGCATCTACAAGATGTGATCCTATAAACGATGCGCCTCCGGTTACCAGAACGTGTGAGTCTTTCCAGTTCATACAGACATATATGTTAGCGTATCTGCATTGAGCTTTCTAGTGGATAATCTCGTCTGCTAGATATCCGGGTTGAGGAAATTGATTTGATGTCAGCCAGGTCAAAGCAATCCTACAGTGTTCTCTTGCATGAATATCGTTGATGCACGTATTAATAATACTTTTGGCTTCTTCTTTTTTATTTAATGTAAGCAGCAGGCTTGCGTATTCGATCTGTACATGACTCCAGGAAGGAGATGTCTTTGCCGCGACTCTCCAAAAGTCCGATACCAGGTTACTATCATGTTCGCTTAACAGGTAATATCCGACTGTATAAAGTTTTTTTGTCCAACTTTCATTTAAACCCAAACCGGATTTTCTCTGGAGTTCTTCCCTAAGATTGATAATGTCATTTTGTTGGAAAAGAAATTGAATGTAGTATTCCCGATAGTTTATGTTTACAGGGTTATATTTAAGTGCTGTTTTAAAATTCCTTGTTGCCAGTTCCTTGTTGGTATTTTCGTATTTTTTCGCTAGCTCGAAATATATTTCCGGATTCTTGGGGTGAAGATATGCAAGCAGCATTATTTCAGTATCAGTTAAAGCGGTTGTCTCCCTGATAACACGCAGTGCATTTGTTTCATAAAACGGATTTAATATAAATATGTTTTTGGATGAAAGATATTTAGACATTGTGCCGGTCGTTGATACTATCGATACTAGTGTAAAAAGAATAAGGTAGGCACAAGCAATGCGAAGTCCAGCATTCGATTTGGTACGAAGCACTAATGCCTCCGTATCCGTATGTATCAAGGCGCCTAGAATAGCCCAGGTGATACTCCATATGATCAAGTATTCTAAATTGAACTCGAATAGACTATAGATTAAGGTGAGAAGAACTCCAATGATGAGTCCGGAAGTAATGGGTCTACCGGCTGTGTGTGCTTGAATAGAAATGGAATCGGATATATTCTTACGTATCGTGAACATAAGATAAATGAACAGGAAAAAACCTATTAATCCGATTTCAGATAGTTGTTCCAGGACGAAATTATGTGCAAACCACGAATGACTTCCGGGTATGCTTTCATACTGTTTAGATAGCAGATAAAACGTGCCGGGGCCATGACCGAATAAGGGTTTGTCTTGTATAGCTCTTAGCGCTTGGGTCCAGTATCTTAATCTATCATCAGCTATAAGCGTTGGTTTTATGATTAGTCTTTCAATACTTGCCGGAATATACCGGGGTATTCTTCTTTGATTGGCTGAAAGCAGTGACACGGCGCAAATGAAACAGGCAATCACAAGAGCGCTCACAAGTATTCGGAATCTGGTTTTTTTAACAGCGCCGGGAGCCGTTATTATTGAGCCAACTATTATTATCACAATCAGCCAAAGAATGCCCCGGGAAAATGTAATGATAAAACCGTAAAGAAAATATATATAGAGATAAATTTTTATTTTGTGTTCTAAGTACAGAAAATGAACGACAGGAAAGGTTAATAGTAATAAATCTGCCAGATGATTATGTCCATAGGTGGGATATATGAGATTCATTAGCGGAATAAAGTCCGCTGCGGCTGGGAAAATAAGTAGTGCAGTTGATATTCCAATTGCAATACAGGTTATACCAATAAGACTATATGCGAATAATTCTTTCGTTCTACCCGTTGAAGTCTTCGCGAATAATGAAAAAAATATATATGCAAGAATCAACCGCAGTAAAGCTGAAGAAGAAGCTCCTGGACTAATTGAAAATATAGTCGCAAGCACATGGTAGAGAATCAGCACAATCCATGCGTAGTGAATAGGAGAAGGAAGTTGTTTAGTATGTGCTTCCCTTAACATGGGTATTATGAGAATTACGGCAATTATGGATGTGTAAATTTCTATAGCGGTTTGTTTTCCATCTCCCAGAAAAAGTCCGAATAAAACATATGAAAAAAATATGAAGATAAGAATATATCGGAATGAATATTTCGAAAGATACTTCGTTATTTCACTCTTGAATTTTTCAAGTATTTTCATTGGCTTTACACTCTTTAAATATTGACTTGACCAAGATAACTTTTGAGTATGCTCCGGATGGAGGAATGCACAGGTTGCCATTGAAGCTCTTTCGTTATATGGGAAATGTCGCTTACTACGGAGCTACTTTCATGTGGTCTGTTTTTTTTGCGAAGCGTTGGTATTTTACAATGTGCAATATCTTCAAATTGTGTGATAACGTCCTGAACTGATGTGCCAACCCCGCTTCCAACGTTGTAAATCGTATTTTTACCAGTGTTTAGCATACTTTTAAGAGTAAGTACGTTGGCTGTCGCAACGTCATCGACATGAACATAATCCCGGATTGCCGTCCCGTCCGCTGTCGGAAAAGTATCGCCGAAAATAATCAATTCTTTGCGTTTCTTTAAGTATACTTGAAGAATTGAAGGAATGAGTTTTGTTGAATCCGGTGAAAGTTTTTCCGATTGACCCATTTGTGAAACACCGGCAACATTAAAGTACCGTAGTATAGAAAATTTGATGCCATCCTTTGACGCGGTTGCGCTTAGTTCCGACTCGAATAATCGTTTAGTCTCTCCGTAGAAGTTAATGGGAGTTAGCGTATCAGTTTCTACTAGTTTTTTTTGGGGTTCGCCATATACTGCAGCCGATGAAGCAAACACAATGTGTTTGCAGGAATATTTCATCATTGCAGCCAGTAGTAGCTGTCCGCCTTGAATATTCGTATCAAAAAATTGTTGAGGTCTTTCGGTTGAATCCTGAATGGAAGTAAGTGCTGCAAGATGTATGACAGCGAGTGGATTATAGGTTTGAAATGCTTTAGCAATATCCGTAGAACTTCGAATATCACCTGTGATGTGGGGAATTATGTCCGTTGAAATTATTGCCGGCGGAGGGGCTATATCGAATAAAACCGGTTTAAATCCCTGTGCGGAACAACAGAGAGCAGTAATTGTTCCGATGTATCCAGATCCTCCTGTTATAAGTACCGGCTGCTTGTTCATGGTTTGTCTGAGCGGATTCAATTAGACAAGAAAATGCTGCACTATACATTTTGTTTAACGGGATATTATGTATGTTCCCATTATAAGATAATCAAGTGAGCTTTTAGAAAAAGTTAAATATGCATCTTCAGGCGACGAAACAATTGCCTCACCCTTTAAATTGAATGACGTGTTTAGAATCAGTGGTACTTTTGTCCGTTTATAGAATTCATTTATGAGTGAATAGTAAAGTGGATTTGTTTTCTTGTGAACAAATTGTGGCCTAGCCGTTCCGTCAACGTGAGTAATAGCGGGAACGATTTTCCGCTTTTCCTTTCTTACCGGAACTACGAATAACATGTAATCCAATGGCTGCTCACGCAAGTATTTTGCGGGAATATCGAAAATTTTGTCTGCAAATTCAGCAAGTACTGACGGTGCGAATGGCCTGAATAGCTCCCGGAATTTTATCTTTTGGTTTACGATGTCTTTAATTTTTTCGTTTCTGGGATCAGCAATAATTGATCTGTTACCTAATGCGCGGGGACCCCATTCGAATCTATCTTGATACCATCCGATCACTTTCTCTTTGACAAGTGCGGCTACCGTAAACTTTATAAGTTCTTTTTCGGATTTTATTTTGCGGAAGGGGATATTGCGCTTTATAAGAAATGTTTCGATTTCTTGATCAGAGTATTCTTTCCCTAGATATGCGTGTTCCAGTACGAAGGTGTCCGGTGTCTGCTCAAGTCTATTGGCGATATACAAGGCGGCGCCGATTGCTCCGCCGGCATCGCCAGCCGCAGGTTGTACAAACATATGTTTAAAAATATCTGCGGTCTGAATCCGGTAATTTGCAACTCCATTTAGTGCGACTCCACCTGCAAGGCATAAATTTTCCGACGGAACAAGTGTTTTTACATGGAAAATTATTTTTAGTAATATTTCCTGAGTGACTTCCTGGATTGACGCAGCTATATCGGCATAATGTTGTGCTTCGGTTGACCCGACGACATACTCTTCTCCCGGATTCCGCGGAGTTCCGAAGACGTTTAAAAACTTATTTGAGTATGAACGGGTCCGATGATAATGAAATGAAAAAAATGAAAGATCTAAAATAATGCTCCCGTCACTATTAAGCGTGAACATATTATAAATCTGTGATTTATAACGGGGTTTTCCGTAAGCGGCCATTCCCATTACTTTATATTCACCTTCGTTCACTTCAAATCCAAGAAATGCCGTAAATGTCGAATAGAGAAGGCCGACGGAGTTAGGAAATTGAAGTTCTTTTATGACCTTTATTTCCGCGGCTCCTTTCCCGGTACGTTTCCCTTGTGCGATGGTGGCAGTTGACCATTCGCCGACACCATCAACTGTCAGGATAGCGGCTTCTTTAAAGGGAGAACACAAAAAAGCTGAAGCAGCATGAGAAAGATGGTGCGGGATACACAGTACATGGTCTAGCGGTACTCCTGTTTGTTCACTCAGTAAGTTCTTTATCCAGAATTTTTCTTTAATCCAAGAAAATATAACGTCACGAAAAACCCAGTAAGAATGGGGAGCCGTAAGTAATATCCACGTAAGCACGCGATCTAATTTTACGTACGGTTTTTCGTAAAATACAACGTAGTCAATTTTATCGTTGACCATTGAACGGACGTAAGACAATGCTTGGTGAGGAAACCGGGGGTCCTGTTTTTTCCTGGAAAACCGTTCCTCCTGGATAGCGACTGTCAGTTTCCCGTTTTGGACTAGAGCTACGGCGCTATCATGAAAAAAGCAGCTGACACCTACAATATTCATGAGAGTTCTCCAAAACTTACCAGTGTATCTGCGTGTGTCCAAGAGCTCCAGGTCGTATCTGTCAATGGTTTTTTACGTGTGACTCGCTGTAATAAACCGAATGGAGTAACGATTGCAATATACAGAAAGAAGAAGAGGATGCTAAGTTGAATTTTAGCGATTGTATGGAGAATAAGCCGGATGGTTTTGAACATGCGGATTTAGAATAGTGTATAGATAAACGGTGTAGGTGCTACCTGGGACTGGATTATAAAAATGAGTACACCGAATATTATGACAAATATAACGGTAAGCAGCAAAATGATTTTTCCTTGTTTCCAGAGAAAACTTAAAAATCCGCTTAAAATGCCGAGACGCGATAACAACCGTTTGATTAGTTTCATAAAAATATTCTCCAGTAATTTATATACGATTCATACTGATATGACAATGGTAGTTATTCCCTGAGAGTATTAGGTATAACGAGTATTTCGGGATAGGAGAGCGGAAATGTGGTAAAAAGTCTGGGTAGTTGTGAAGAATAATGACGGAGAATGGATGTCTTTTGTGGTGAAGAAAATTTGATGGAAATCTTAGGCGTAAGTAAAGAAAGAATGTGATGTAACCGCCAATTCTGTCTTCGGAGCAGATACGGTGCATCAGCATAGTAACCCAATCTGTCTCGTGGGTATGTACGTTCTGCTGATTTTCTCAGTATTACATGATCCACATGGTTACCTAGTCCCATCGGAACAAATATCTGGTCAAATTTTTGGTATCGGGACAATATCCTGGAGGTACTTACAATTATATCGGGTTCAAGTATTTTACCTTGGAATAGTGCTGAGAATGTGGAATAAACGGGTTTAGTTCCTATAGCACGGAAACCGCCATCTACTAAATCTAAATTCTGTTTCTCGCGGATACCTAAAGCCCGTAGGGCTAAGTTGTCTTCTGTTTTTCTCATGGTTTCATACTGGTGCACGGTTTTAAGTGAAAATTCCGTGAGGCATTGTTCGGCGTCGGGGGAGAGGATACCCGTTTTATAGGAGGAAAATACATTAATTATGGTAGTGTTATATCCGAGGTGAATCCAATCGGATATATGGTCGGCACAGCTAAGTACGGAATCATCCAAATGGGGAGACAGAATGAGAATCGATTTCGTATTCATAACGAGAAATATGAACTTTTAGAATGGCGGATTGTTATTGTGTACTATTCTGACTTTCTGCGGTTATAGATGAAATAATGGTTTTTAATTCATGGGCAGTCGTTGAATTCGGATCCAGGTTAAGTGCGTCATTTACATACCTTTCGGCTTCTGTGTAGTTGCCTAGTTCATATGAAATCGAAGCTAATTGTAAATATCCGTCACGATAGTTAGGTTTTGCACTGACGATTGTTTTCCAGAAATCAAAGGCGGCAGTATTTTGTCCGGTCTTTTTTTCCCATTGTTCATAGAGAGCGAGGGGTTCGGTGGTCATACCAAGGACATTTTCCGAATTATTTTTCTGTCGTATATATATTTCCTGGGCTATAGTCAATTCTTGATATGCGAGTTTAGACTGTCCGAACGACCAATACTTTTGAGCTAATGTGATGTGTCGTGAAGCGGAATCCGGTTGACTAATCATTTCTGTCTTAGCGGAGTTCCGTAGTGGTGAGGCCTGAAGAATCATCAACGCATTAAGGCTAATTATTGACACTAAAGCACCCCAGGCAACGATTCCAACCAGGAAATTGATGCTTGCGGAGAATATGCGGGGATTATGCGGAGATAACCTGTTTGTTTTGTTTTTGTGTGACATGGTCGATTGGCAGAAACGAATTTGTGTCACACGTATTGTAGAAATATCCAGGCCTGCCTGCAAGTCTGTCTGTGCGGTAGTGTTAAGGTAAAAGCTAATACGGTGATCTCTCGTGAGTAATTGAGTAGGGATATGTTTGCCTGTTCAATCTGTGTGTGTTATCCTGTACCCACTTACAGTTAATGCTGCTCATTAAAGGAGTTATGTATGCCACGTTCTAAAAAGCGCACGTCCAAAACGACCAAGAAATCGGTGAAAGCGGTAGAAGCTGAAAACACGGTTATACCGGAACAGTTATTTCCGGAACCGCTTCCTGTATCTCCGGCTGCTTCCGGCCGTTCAAATATGCGCTATGTCTATCTTGCCATCTTAGTTGTCGCATTAATTGGCGTGTTTGTGACCAACAAAGGATGGTTTTTAGCGGCGGTTGTTGACGGTAAACCGGTATTTAGATGGGAATTAAACCGAGTACTAACATCACGGTTCGGACAGCAAACGCTTGAAGGAATGATTAGCGAAACACTGATTGCCGATGCGGCGCAAAAAGCGGGAGTTTCCGTTTCGACACAAGATGTTGACGCCAAACAGAAAGAAATTGTGGCAAGCCTCGGTGGCGGGGTGAGCGTAGAGGATCTCCTGAAATACCAGGGTATGACGAAAGCTGATTTTGACAGTCAGGTTAAATTACAATTGACTGTACAACAAATACTAGGAAAAGATATAACTATTTCTGAAAATGATATTGATGCGTTTATTGCGACAAATCGAGCCACGTTAGTGTCCACGCAGCCAGCACAGCTCAGAGATGAAGCACGACAAGCGATATTAGATCAGAAAATTGGAGAACGGCTTCAGCCTTGGTTTGAAGAACTTAAGCAAAAAGCGCAGATTTCTCGGTTTCTTTAAGCCAGAGGGTATCATAATTATTTGAGAATCCGAAATATGAAATTAGTGGTAATCGGTATCGTAGTGTTTGTTTTGGCGGGAGTTGCCTTTTGGTTTTTTGGTAGCGGAAATTCACAATCACAGCTGAAAATAAAAAATAGCGCAGCGAAAGGGGAAAGTATGGCAAAAAAACACTATGAAAACGTTCCTGAATTTACTATTGACGCAGCAAAGCAGTATGTTGCTGTGATTCAGACCAGCAAAGGTGATATTTCCGTTAAACTTTCAGCGTCAGAAACACCTAAAACGGTAAATAATTTTGTATTTCTGTCACGGGAAGGATTCTATCAGAATACCGCATTTCACCGGATAATTAAGGGATTTATGATTCAGGGTGGGGATCCGAATGGTGATGGCACGGGAGGCCCCGGTTATACATTTGAAGATGAACCGATCGTTAAATCTTACGCCAGAGGTGTAATTGCGATGGCAAACCGTGGACCGAATACGAACGGAAGTCAGTTCTTTATTATGCATGCTGAATATGCACTTCCGAAGAATTATGTTATTTTTGGACAAATAGATGCTTCGGATACGGCAAGTCTGGCAACCCTAGACGCGATTGCGGTGACCCCGGTGGGAGTAAGTAGTGGTGGCGAACAGTCCCGTCCTCTGGAACAGGTCATCATTAAAGATATTCAAATACGAGAAGAATAACTATGCCGTGGCATTGGAGTACATCTACCGGATTTTTTCATAGCGCAGGTGGCTGGTGGTTGTTTTTGTTGATATGGTCAATCTTCTGGAAGGGGATTGCACTATGGTTTGCTGCGAAAAGAACCGAAAAAGTTTGGTTTATTGCATTTATGTTAATTCAGAGTGGCGGTATTCTAGAACTGTTCTATTTATTATTCGTAAGTAATGCCTTCTCAGGTAAGAGCCTCCCGGAAAAACCTCCTAAGAAAAAAAATATATGAAAACCTGGGAAAAGTTACGCGCAGATCCAGACCTGTGGCCGCGGTATTTACTACGGGCAAACATTTATAAAATTATCAGGCAGTTTTTTGAGAAAGAGAAATTTCAGGAAATAGATACACCCCTTTTGATTGCGAATCCGCCAGCAGAATCTTACCTGGAAGTATTTCAGACCACACTGTTAGACCGAAATAGACATGCTGCGTCTGCTTATTTATCTACGTCTCCCGAGGTTCCCTTAAAAAAATTATTGGTTGCCGGAGTGGGGAATTGTTACAGTCTGACAAAAAGTTTCCGCAACATGGAAACACAAAGTTTAACGCACAACCCTGAGTTTACCATTCTTGAATGGTACCGAACCGGCGTAAACTATGAAGCGATAATGGCAGATTGCGAGAATATGGTATTGCGGATTGCAGAGTCTTTGGGAAAAGGGTCACAACTAACATACTCTGGGAAGTGCATAGATTTATCTGCCCCCTGGCAGAGGCTAACCGTTTCCGAGGCATTCTCAACGTATGCTCAGGTAGATTTCAATGATTTTTTGAACGAATCAACCGCAAAGAAAATTGCGCAGGAAAAGGGATATTCAGTGGCAGACCATAACACTTGGGAGGAGTTATACAATCAAATATTTTTAAATGAGATTGAGCCATATCTGGGACTGCAAAAGCCGGTGATCCTTTGTGAATTTCCCGGCTCAATGGCAGCGCTTTCAAAAAGAAAACCATCCGATCCGAGATTTGCCGAACGGTTTGAATTTTATATTGCCGGTCTTGAGTTGGGGGATTGCTATAGTGAGTTAACCGATTGGCAGGAACAGGAATCCCGATTTAAAGCTGAGTTAAAGGAAATTAAACGGTTGGGCAGGACTGAATACGACTATGATCATGATTTTATTTACGCATTACAGACAGGCTTACCCGAGTGTAGCGGTATAGCTGTGGGGTTAGACAGATTAATTATGCTTTTTGCTGATGTACCGGATATAGCCGATACGCTTTTTTTCCCCGGCAAAGAACTTTTTGCTGAGAGCGGATAGGGCAGGGGAAATTGCCTTTTTCTTCCTGATATGCGAAAATAGCACTAACCCCGGATGGGGTATTTTTTTCTGTTAGGAGTGACTATGGGGACAATTAGTACCGCAGACTTTCGAAAAGGTATTTTTATTGAGTTCAAAGATGAAACTCATCAAATTGTGGAGTTTCAACATGTTAATCCCGGGAAGGGTTCAGCTTTTGTGCGTACGAGATTGAAATCATTGAAGACGGGAAGGGTGCAGGAGTTTACCTATAAATCCGGCGAAAATGTTACTGAAATTCCGGTAGAAACACATGAAATGCAGTACCTCTACAAAGAGGGTGAAGCCTTTATATTCATGGATAACCGAAGTTATGAACAATTTAGCCTTACTGAGGCGGTTCTGGGCGATTATACATTGTATCTTAAACCAAATGATATTTATCAGGTACTGATTCAGGGAGAAGAAGCTGTAGGTATAAAATTCCCGAAGAAAGTCCGGTTGACGGTTACGGAAGCTGATGAAGGGGCCAGGGGAGATACTGTGAGCGGTGCCACGAAGGTCGTAACCATTGAAACGGGTGCAAAAGTGAATGTCCCTTTGTTTATAAAAATGGGAGACGTAATTGCGATCGATCCGGAGACAGGTGCGTATATCGAACGCGCCTAGGTTTTATTTATTCTTGGTCGTCAGTAAGTTCCATTTCAAATATTATTTCATGTTCGCGGAATCCATGACTGCGGTAGAATGAATGTGCGTTACTGTTGGCAGCTAAAGCTCCGACTTTTACCCGTTTTCCCCCCAACACTTTTGCTTTTGCACAGAAAGCCTGGATCAGTTTTTTCCCGACTGACTGACGTCTTGATTCCGGATTTATATACATATTTTCTATTTCGGCCATTATATTCGTTTTACGGGCAGTAAAGCGGTATACGTAGCCACAAATGTATCCCACAATTATATGATTGGTGTCTTCCGCGACCAAAACAATACCATTTGGTTTGGTTACCCGGTTATAAAAGAAATGTTCACCAACGGGGGAATACGTCCAAGCTAAAGAGTACGAATCCGTATATTGATGTTCAAATATAAACAAATTTAAATTTAGTCTTAATATCTGCTGGAGATCGGTTACGGCGGCAGGACGGATATGCATATGGTAATAATACCATGCTTTCCCGACACAGAATCGTCAGGTACACTAAAGATATGACTACGTTGCGGCGTAAAATATCTTTCCGTGTGGCGGTTCTGATAGGCGTACTTTGTACGGCGTTTATCGGAAGTACCATAGTGGCGTTTCTAGCGGCTGATGACCGAGCTCGACTACAACAGGAAGTCACGGATCTGGTTTCTCAGCGGAATCGACTGGATGCGGACGTGCAGCGACTTAATGATCAGGTTTTATTATTGACCGGTGATTTGGCAAGTAAAAGTGGCGAGCTAACAGTTCTGCAAAATGAAGATCAGTATAAAGTAAATCAGAAGTTGTCTGGTGAGATCCGGGCCATTCAGGAAACGTACAGACAAACTGTTTCAGCGTATGAGTCATTACTTCAAGTGAAGGAACTTACCGGGAAAACCGCGGTACTTGATGATTTATTCACGAAAGTGATAGTACAGTTGTCACAACGAAATTATTCGACGGCATCGGCTACATTAAGTACGTTATTGCATGAAATGCAGAAGTTGCAGTCGAGTTTATCCGGTGTAGCGGCTATTCCTCAAAATATACCGCAGAACAATTCAGCGCCGGCGTCAGGTTTTAGCCGTCAGGCTGTGACGTTTGACGGTACTCAATATCTGGTAGATGTTGTAGCCGGAAATTTGAATTCTACAAAAGTGGTAGTAGACACTGCATCCTCCGGGGACTGTAAAAATGATTGTCCGGTATTGGCTCTGGGGGATTATGTTTCACGAAGCGGTGCGTATGCCGGTATAAACGGTTCATATTTTTGTCCTAGTTCTTATCCGAGTTGTGCAGAAAAAAAGAATTCGTTCGATACACTCCTTATGAACAAGAATAAAGTATATTTTAATTCGGATAATAACGTATACAGTACAGTTCCAGCCGTAATCTTTTTAGGAAGTTCTGTCAGGTTTGTCGGGAAATCCTTGGAATGGGGGAGAGATACCGGCGTTGATGGTGTAATTGCAAATCAGCCCCTGTTGGTACTGAATGGAGAGGTAACGTTTGGCGGCGATGAAGATCCTAAAAAAGGCAGTAAGGGCAGTCGGAGTTTTGTGGCAAATAAAGGAAATACCGTTTATATCGGTGTTGTTCATAACGCAACGGTAGCGGAAGTAGCCAGAGTGTTAAAGGTAATGAGTATGGATAATGCACTGAATCTAGATAGTGGTGGGTCTACGGCTTTGTGGTTTAACGGCTATAAAATCGGTCCGGGTCGGAATATTCCGAATGCGGTTTTATTTGTCAGAAAATAAATGGATAAGATTGACAGAACAATATAAACATGAAAAAATGCGGTCATGACAGATGAGACACCAGATAGCCCGAAAGAAATTTCTGAAGACAAGCAATTGTCCGGACAGGAACCTGCATCTGTGTTATTTAACAGCAGTCAGACTGTTGAGCCGGTGATTACACACAGCGAGGAGGATGTTTCCGAAGCATCTCAGGATACTCCCCGGTTGCCCGATCCGCTACAGACACCGGAAATTGCCGCACCTGTCCCTCATCCCGAATTGGTGGCGTCAACGCCAATACCCGTCCTGCCGGTAACCGGAAAACACAAAGGACCACTGCTTCAGATCGTATTTTACGGTGTATTGTTTGTATTGGGAATTGCAGTAGGATTAGGCGTACGTCAGATACTCATAAAAACACCGACTGTACCTGTCTCTTCCAATACGCCTACGCCAACCGCCGGTAGTACTGAAACGCTTACGCCTACTCCGGCAAGTAGCGGGTGGAATACTTACACCGTATTGAATGGAAATACACGACAACCGATAACAGGGGTTACGTTTAAGCTCCCACCAGGTGTCCTCCCGCTTGCCTGTGACGGCGATGCGTGTGCTTCTCAAGGGACATATCTTCCCGGCGGTACGCGGTTTACGGTAGCGGCGCGGGGAGAGGGACAAGTACTACCGGATTTTAGAGGCGCTGAAATTATCGATGTTGGTGGAACTCCTTTTGTAACGACACAAATTGGTTTAGGTACCAGAACCGCTATTGCATTTCGAGGTGAATTTCCCGGTACAACAATAGGGGGGTATACATTCTCTGAAATGCGGGGTGTAATGATTCCAGTGGCAACAGGATGGTCATTAGAAGTGAATCATTTTTCGCCTCGCGGAGTGACGACTAACTTTATAACCGACGACGCGTTATTTGATCAGATTGTTCAGACTGTTGATATTCCGGTGTTACAACCTGCTACCAGTGCGGCACAGTTGCCGGTTATTCCTGAGATACCACTAAGTGCTTCCGGTACAGCTACGACCACACCGACCCCATAACCTTGCCGCTGAATTCGGAGTTACCGTTTACTTTTTGGCCATGCACTAATAATTAGTGGGGTATTTTCGAATTTCATTTGCTGCCAGATAGCTTCAGTAACAAACGGCATAAATGGATGAATGAGCTTAAGCAGCGTTGCAAAAATATGTTGTAACACTGCAAGTGCATGCGCATCGTTTGCTTTAAAGCGTTCTTTTGTGGCTTCTAAATACACATCGGCTATGGTATGCCAGGTGAAGTCATACAGTTCCAGTGCCGCATCCGAAAAACGATACTGATCCATTTGTTTGGTAACTTTTAGAACAAGCTGTTGGAGTTGTTTTAGTATTGTTTTATCCTGAGCAGAGAGTTGTTTTGGACGTATGGCGGTAAACGGTAAAATTTCCCCACCCAACTGGGTAATCGCATCACGGTTCATTTGAATAAAGCGACCGATATTCCAAAGCTTGTTAGCAAAGTTTCGCATTCCTCTGATTTTATCTTCCGAAAGAGATAAATCGTTGCCTGCTGCTGTTCCGTATACCAATGCCATCCTCAGCGCGTCTGCGCCGTATTTATCTACCATAATTAACGGGTTTATGACATTGCCTTTACTTTTGCTCATCTTTTGACCTTTTGCATCACGCACTAAACCATGGAGATAAACGGTTTTGAACGGAACAGATCCGGTAGCGTATATGCCGAACATAATCATTCGACACACCCACCAAGGAAGAATATCGTAACCGGTTTCCATGACGTTCGTTGGATAAAAGGTTTTATAATCATCCGGTTGATTCACTTTTAGCGTAGCAAACGGCCATTGTCCTGATGAAAACCAGGTATCAAACGTATCGGTATCCTGTTCCAGATTTGCAGCCTTACACTCAGGACATTGATTAGGGGTGGTTCCGTCCGTCACAATCCATTTATCCGTACCCTGTTTACTGCAGTCCGGACAACGCCACGCAGGAATTCGAATGCCCCAGACAATTTGTCGACTGATATTCCAGTCATGGAAATCCTTTAACCACTGGACAGCTCTTTTTTCGTACCGTTTTGGTACGAACGTAACATCTTTATTTTTAACTGCATCGATAGCTTTATCCGCTAAGGGACGGATTTTGATAAACCACTGGGCTAGGGGGAGTGGTTCTAGGACTGATCCGCACTTGTAGCAGGTAGATACCGTATGCAAATAGTTCTGATCTATATGATCGATCAGGCCACGTTCAAGCATATCCGTAACTACTTTTTCTCTGGCGGCTTTTACTTTGAGTCCTGCATAAGGACCGGCGATTTCAGTAAGTCTGCCGTTAAATCCGATTACCAGTTTTAACGGTAGATTATGCCTTTGTGCAATTTCAAAATCGGTCATATCATGAGCCGGAGTAACTTTAGCTACACCGGTGCCGAATTTCGGATCTATGGCATCATCACCGATAACGGATATTTTGAAAGGTCCCAGCAATCCCTGAACTTCAATTTCTTTCCCGATCCACTGTTTGTACCGTTTATCGTGAGGGTTAACTGCGACGGCAGTGTCACCGAACTTGGTCTCCGGTCTAACCGTAGCTAACACGAATGGTCCGTATTTTAAATAATAGAGGGGGTCTGTTTGTTCTACGTGCTTTACTTCCAGGTCTGAAAATCCTGTGCCGCAACGGGTACAGTAATTTACCAGCCGTTGTCCCCGGTATACGAGACCTTCCCGGTAAAGTTTTTCAAAAGTTTGGTATACGATTTTAATAATTTCCGGATGCAAAGTGAACGTATTTCTGGTCCAGTCCAGTGAAAATCCTAAAGCGCGCAATTGATTTTCCATTGTGCTGCGGTTGGTGTGAACAAAATCCCAAATATTCTGGAAAAGTGTGTTACGGTCAAAGTCGAAGCGGCTTTTACCTGCTTTGGCAAGGTGTTTTTCATATACGAACTGAGTTTCAAAACCGGCATGATCCGCTCCTGGAAGCCATAGGGTACTATCACCGAGCATGCGATGATAGCGGGTCATAATATCTTCGACAACGTACATAGCATGGCCTACATGTAAGTCCGCATTTGCATTCGGCGGAGGCAGAATGATGCTAAATGGTTTGGATTTACTCTCTGTGTTCGGTTTAAAATATCCTGCCGATTCCCATTCTTGGTATAATCGGGATTCGTGTGCTTTGGCGTCGTAAGCTTTGTCCATATTGGGAGTAACACAGTTAAACAGAATAGTAGCTGTGTCGTGATAGAAGATATTGTAGTCGAAATAGCTTGTCTAGGCAAGCCGGATTAGATGTTTTTCTCCACAGACAGATCAGGTATTGCACGTACATTTTCCCAACTTGTCGGTGTCCCTTTTAACTCTGCATATGCCGCAATATATGCGGCATTATCGGTGCAAAGAGAAACAGGAGGAACATGAAGTGATGTCTTTGGCAACGTGCTATTGATTTGGGCCAACATTTTTTGCCGCAAACGGGTATTGGCAGCTACGCCTCCCGACAACAATATTGCTACCGCCTCATATCTTTCTGCGGCTTTAAGCGTTTTTTTAACCAATACATCCGTTATGGCTTCCTGAATTTCATAGGCAAATACGGATACTAATTCGGGGGAATGTTTATGTTTTTGCCATTCACGGAAAATTGCTGTTTTTAATCCTGAAAATGAAAACTGCAAGCTGTCTGCAGTATTCATCGGGCGGGGGAGAATAATACGTCTACCTACTTCGGGATGGTGGAGACTTGCTGCTTTTTGGATTGCTGGACCACCTAAATTCTCAAAACCCAAA
The DNA here is from genome assembly GCA_964629685.1 of uncultured Gammaproteobacteria bacterium. Taxonomy (GTDB): domain Bacteria; phylum Patescibacteriota; class Microgenomatia; order UBA10105; family UBA927; genus CAZVTT01. The sequence goes on along the minus strand of CAZVTT010000001.1, from coordinate 159,577 downwards.
AGACGTGCGGATTTATCAAATGCTTCTCCCGCTGCATCATCGAGCGTGCCTCCTAACCATGTGATATCTCTCCACGATTTCATGAGAAATAGTTCCGTATGACCTCCGCTGACAACCAGTGAAATTGCCGGAAAAGATACCGGGGTTTGGGGATTTAGCGCATTTGCGAACATGTGGGCGATCACATGATTGACCGGGATAACGGGTTTATTTGTTGCCAGTGCAAGCGTTTTGATTGTTTCAACTCCAATGAGGAGTGATCCAATCAGTCCAGGTCCATGGGTCACAGCGAACGTATCAATGTCCGGGTATTGGAGTTTTGCCTCAAGTAGTGATTCCTGAATTGTCGGGAGGATACACTGTAGCTGTGCCCGTGCGGCTATCTCCGGTACAATTCCTCCGTATCTTCGATGCATCGTCGTAGATGAAGCGACAACAGAGCTTAAAATTGTGGTGCCGTCTTTTACGACGGCAGCTGCGGTTTCGTCGCAAGAGCTTTCTACTGCTAAAATTATCATGCCTGTATTTTACTCGAGGCCTATTAATTTCGCGAGTTGAGAGGTTGACGGAGTATGGATTTTAGCGATTACTACTAACTTCGCCCCAATATTGTCAGCCTGTTTCTGTTTTTTATCCTGGATGGGGTCTCCTTCAGTAACCGCAATAACGGCCGGATTTATACGGGTAACGAGATCTGAATATTCGGTATCCGATCGCATGGGCGGAAGAGACAATACTTCATCGACGCAACGGAGTTCTTTAAGCATTCTGGCGCGTTGCTGTTGTGTATGAATCGGACGGTTGGCTCCTTTCATTGCCTGAACATTTTCATCAGATTCGAGCGCTACAATAAGATAATTACCGTGCTGTTTTGCGGAATTGAGGAATTGTATGTGACCAAAATGTAACATATCAAAACATCCTCCGGTAAGAACCACAATTTTTTCCGGTGTACTCATATCAGCTTTTTGTTCCTTTCAAATATACTGCTTGCCAGGGTCTGTAGCTGGAAAAGAAGGTAGTATCCTGGAGTACCTCCGTATTTCGGGTAACCCGATATTGGAATGAGGCCCGAGCTCCCCAGGCAGCAAAGTCTACTTGTTTTACTACCCCAGACGGGAGTGTCGGATCGTCCTGATATAGTGGTGGAGGAGGTGAGGTAACTCCCGATACTACATGGTTATATATTTCAGCTTTCCGTCCGTCCGTAGTGCCGTAAAAATCTATTTCTAGTGTTAATTTTTTGGTATCTGCTTTTGTTTGGATCAGAATATAGCCCGGTGTATCGTTTCTGAATTGCAGATCTACTGAAGGGGAAAAAACGGTTGCGTCGAGTCCCGCTTTGAATCCGCCGTCTTCGTAATAATGAACGCGATAAGCATGAGCATGTCGTTCTTCGATAGGGAGTCCGGTGTTAAGAGCAGCACGGAAAAGAGTGGAGGATACCTGACAGACACCGCCACCGTCTCCTAATACTGTCCGTCCGTCTTTAATGATATAAGCTGCCTGATATCCTGTTGATGCCGAAATGTCTCCGACTGCGGTATTAAAGGAAAATTTTTCACCGGGTGCTATCAAAAGTCCGTGCAGTTTTGACGCCGCCAGCGCGACATTATGGATTCTGCCCGGTATGGAACCGCCAAATTGTGAATATCCGCGGCCAATGAGTTCTTTGATGCCTAAACTGTTGGCATTAGCCGTAGATACGGCTGGTTTAACAATATTGCTCTGCAGTTGTAGGCGATATATTCCGGATTTTTCCGAAGCGGTAATTTGGGTTACCAGTTTAGCGAAATCCGCTTTCACGAGTTCACGATCAAGTCTTTTTCCGTCTTTTGACGGCTTAAAGGACTGTACGCGTCCGTTCTGATATTCAAACAAAGCATCCTGAACGGGTACATCAACAGTTTGCGCAATTCCGTCGATGGCGTCTTCTAAAATCTGTGAATTCCAACGGAAATACGGTGTTAACTCCGTGCGGTGTTTAAAATATTTGGCATAAAGATCACTGAGAAATAAACCGGATCGTCCTATAAGGTAAGCCTGTTGCGCTGAAAGGGCTGCATCGTATCCTAAATTTAATTCTTTGCCGGAAATAGTTGCAACCTGCTCGTCTGAATAAAGTTCAATCTGAATGTCTGAAAACGGTATGTTTTTCGATTCCCAGTATTTTTCTATATCTGCTTTTGTTTGGCCTGATACCGCCATGTTGCCAATATAAACATTCGGATATACTTTGCCGGCATATTGTTTTTCAAAGTAATAGATGATCGCGGCTAGAAGAATTGCAATTACACACAATAACAGGCTTAAGATTATGGCTACCTGTATGGCGGGGAATGAGATCGTCTTCTTGCTCTTTGTTGGTTGCATGGTATGATTATTGTACACGATTGTTTCGCTTAATCGATTCGAAATGATCAAAGAATTTACTAAACGCTTTACGTTATGGACAAACCCGTCACGCCTGCCGGGGGAGTGATACTTGCCGATGCTCCAGTGGAACCGGCTCCGACACTTCCAGATTTAGCTCCAGTTCAACCTGGGCCTCCGCCGATTTCTACGATGCCAAGTCAATCTTTTCCGGTACCTCCGCCGCCACCTCCTGTTACTCCGCCAAGTATAACTGCGGAAATACCACAAGCATATCCGTCATCGCCCCCTCCACCCATGCCTGCTCCCATGCAAGATACGGTGGTAGTGCCATCAGCGGGTGATCCCAACCCCTTTATTCCTCAGGGTGCGGTTCCCAATTCACCCCAGATGGTTGTTCCACCCCCACCACCTTCCCAGTCCGGTGGCGGAAGCGCATTTTTTAGACGGCTGCTTCTGTTTGTTTTGATTCTGGTGTTTTTGGGAGGCCTCGCGTTTGGCGGTAGGTTTATTTACGGGATGCTGTCGGGAGCAAAAGAAGTAACAATTACCTATTGGGGACTATGGGAAAATGATGCCATCGTTCGGCCACTTATCGCAGATTTCGAAGCGAATAATCCTAAGATAAAAGTTCAATACGTAAAACAGAATCACCGTCAGTACCGTGAGCGGTTGCAGGCTGCCATAGAGCGGGGGGATGGGCCTGATGTATTCCGTTTCCATAATACTTGGGTGCCAATGCTTAAGGACAATTTGACGCCGGTACCTGCTACTATTATGTCTCCTGCACAGTTCTCAGCTGCCTATTATCCGGTTGCAGGTAGAGACCTCGTCGCCGGTGAGACTATTTTCGGTTTACCCATGATGATTGATGGACTGGGTTTGTATTATAACGAAGATTTATTTGCGGCAGCGGGTGTTTTGCCGCCGACGACATATGAAGAACTATTGGGTGTTGTACCCAAATTGACGGTTAACAGCGGTGGTCAGATTTTAACGTCTGCTATTGCGTTGGGTACCACGGGAAATATAGAAAATTATAGTGATATCGTCGCGACCATGATGATGCAAAATGGTGCGAAATTAACCAGTCCTACCGGTGTAGAGGCTGAACAGACACTGATTTTTTACAGAAAATTTGCTGACCCCGGGGATCCGATGTATACATGGAATGATACCCTGGATAATTCAATAGTGGCTTTTGCTAACGGGAGAGTAGCGATGATAATGGCGCCGTCCTGGCGTGCGTTTGATGTAAAGCAAATTAATCCAAACTTACGGTTTAAAATTGCACCAATTCCGCAATTACCGGGAACTCCGGTTTCTTGGGCGTCTTACTGGGCAGAAGGTGTTTCCGCTAAAACTAAAAATAAAGAACAGGCGTTGGTATTTCTCAAGTATTTAACCAGTAAAGAAACGATGACGAAAATGTATACGGAGGCGGGGAAAGCCAGACTATTTGGTGAACCGTATTCACGGGCAGATATGGCAGAAGCCCTAAAAGATGATCCTTTTGTCGGTGCGTATATAACTCAGGCGGAGAATGCACGTTCTTTTCCTTTGGCTTCGCGGACTTTTGATAATGGTATAAACGATAAAATGGTGAAATATCTTGAGGATGCTATAAATGCTGTGGCAAAAGGGTCTTCGCCAAAAGAAGCACTTCAAACGGCAGCAAATGGATTTAGACAAATTTTAGGTAGCTATGGTTTGGCTTCCGGTGCTGCCCCTGCCGGTGAATAAGTAATGAGATGGTCACTTCGTAATGCAGTATTGGCTGCAGTTGCATACGCAGATGTTTTTGATTCACCACTAACTGTTGAAGAAATTCAATTATGGTTAGTATTTCCTCCTACAATGCGGGTACGATTGGAAAAAAACGTTACACCAGCTTATGTGCGACGATTGCGCGCGAGTTTAGTCATATGCTCCACATATGTTTGTTTAAAGCGGAGAGCCGAATTGGTTCCACTTCGGGTAACTCGGTTACAGAATTCTAAAATCAAATGGCGCAAGGTTGAGAGGTTTTGTTCTATTCTCCGCCTTATTCCCACTATTCAGATGGTAGGGGTAACCGGGAGTCTCGCAATGGATAATACTAATGCGGATGATGATATAGATTTGTTTTTTGTCGTAGATAACGGCACCATTTGGCTATCCCGCTTATTGGTCGTTTTGTTCGCCGATTTTTTGGGCGCACGACGAACGGTAACATCGAAGGATGTTGCAAATAAATTCTGTTTGAATATGTTCGTAACGGTGAACGGAATGAAAATACCGCGCAAGGATCAGAATTTATATACAGCGCATGAAGTATTACAAATGAAACCCGTACTGATTCGGAACAATATGTATAGGTTATTTTTAGAACGTAACAGTTGGTCTAAACGTTTTTTACCCAATGCCTATACGTCTAGAGTTCATGACAAATCCGTTTTTACATCCGTTACCGTTCAATCCATACAGAACATTTGGTTTTCCGGATTATTACAGAGATTGAATCAGCTAGCTGAATGGGTACAAAAGAGCTATATGCGATCCCGAAGGACTACAGAAATTATTACTGCGGATGCGTTACAGTTTCATCCCCGCGATGCCAAGTTCTGGGTTAAGGTGGCACTGCGTAAACGATATAATGCTTTAGGTCTACCTCTTGACAAGGTTTTTTTTGACCGATAAAATAGCAGTCACTTCTAATGACTGCCAAGAAAGTAATTGATCAGTCGCTCGAGAACAGTAATAATTTCATATTTGGTCTAAATAACATATTAATTATTCTTGCAAAGGAGGTCGTATGAGTAAAACAAACATACAACCCTTATTCGATAATGTATTGGTAAAGCCATTGGAGGCTGAAGCACGTACCGCATCGGGAATTGTGCTCCCGGATTCCGCAAAAGAAAAACCGCAAATCGGTCAGATTATGGCTATTGGAGCCGGTACTACCGATGAAAAAGGAAACCCAGTAAAAATGGTAGTTAAGGTCGGGCAGAAAGTCATGTATAAGAAGTGGGGTGGCAATGAGGTAAAGGTAAATGGCGAAGAATGGATGATTGTTGAACAAAAAGATATTTTAGCAATTGTTGAGTAATTAAGGAGGTACTATGGCAAAACAAATTAAATTTTCTGAAGAGGCCAGACAATCCATGGTCCGTGGCGTGAACGTACTCGCCAAGGCAGTGGTTACTACGCTTGGACCAAAGGGACGAAATGTCGCACTCGATAAAAAATGGGGTGCTCCTAACGTGATCCATGATGGAGTATCCGTAGCAAAAGAAATAGAACTGGAAGATCCATTTGAGAATATGGGTGCACAGTTGGTTAAGGAAGCAGCCAGTAAAACAAATGATGTTGCCGGTGACGGGACAACGACTGCAACGCTACTGGCACAGGCTATCGTAAATGCCGGTTTTAAAAATGTAACTGCAGGTGCAAATCCGATGATTTTAAAAGTCGGCATGGAAAAAGGTGTCGAAGCAGTTATTGCGGAAATAAAGAAAATGGCAAAAACCATTAAAGACGCAGATGTAGCAAAAGTGGCTACTATCTCTGCACAGGATGACCGGATCGGTAACATGATCGCTGAAGCCTTGACGAAGGTGGGGAAAGACGGTGTGGTTACTGTGGAAGAGGGTAAGGGATTAACGATGGAGATTGAATATAAGGAAGGCATGGAGTTTGATAAAGGATATGCCAGTGCCTATTTCGTTACGAATCCCGATAAAATGGAGTCGGAGATTAATGATGCCTATATTCTGATTACCGATAAGAAAATATCTGCCATCTCAGATTTATTACCATTCCTCGAGAACTTTATTAAAGTATCGAAGAATCTGGTAATTATTGCGGATGATATTGAAGGCGAGGCTCTTGCAACCTTGGCAGTTAACAAGATGCGCGGTACGTTCAATGTGCTGGCCGTAAAAGCTCCCGGGTTCGGTGATCGACGTAAAGCCATGCTCGAAGACATTGCGATGTTAACAGGAGGAACGGTTATTTCTGATGAGACCGGCCGAAAGTTTGACAGCGTAACCGTGCAGGACTGTGGACGCGCGGATAAGGTATGGGCAGATAAAGAAAATACCCGTATCATCGGTGGCAAAGGCGGCAAAGCTGCCCTGAATGCCCGGGTAAGCCATATTAAACGCGAGATGGATGCCTCTACCAGTGATTTTGACCGTGAAAAGTTACAGGAGCGTTTAGCCAAACTGGCCGGTGGAGTAGCCGTGATCAATGTCGGTGCAGCGACGGAAGTTGAGCTGAAAGACAAGAAGGAACGGGTAAACGATGCCGTTGCAGCAACGAAAGCCGCACTTGAAGAGGGAATTGTTCCCGGAGGTGGCGTAACGCTATTGCGGGCTCGCAATGTTTTGCCGAAACTGCGTGACAGTTTACAGGCAAGTGATGAACGGGTCGGCGTTGATATCCTGTATCATGCTCTTGGTGAGCCAGTCCGCTGGATTGCGAAGAATGCCGGGGCAGATGATGGTTGGGTACTTAAGACAATTGAGGAGTCTAAAGTTGCAGATTATGGTTTTAATGCCATGACTATGCAATTCGGAAGCATGTTAGCTGCCGGAGTCCTTGATCCAGCCAAAGTTACCAGAAGTGCCGTGCAAAATGCAGCCAGTATCGGAATGATGATCCTGACAACCGAAGCATTAATCACGGATATACCCGAGAAGAAAGACGCAACTCCGGCTATGCCAGGCGGCATGGGTGGAATGGGCGGCATGGATTATTAATCCTTTCTCTCTCATAACATATTTTGAAATTAAGCCCCTCCGCTCAGCGGGGGGGCTTTTGGTATAATGCGTGATGTCCGATACGAAGCTGCTTACTATGAACAGTTGGGAATTAGCGGAAATCACCACCCACGATAAATTGGTACACCAGGGACTTGTTTTTGTTCCGCATAGAAAACAGAAACGTGCACTCCTGTGGATTCACGGCCTAACCAGTACGTTTTACAACAATGTGGCTCTCCTGCAGGCTTTTCGTTCTCTTTGTGACCGTGAAGCGTTTGGTTTTGCGATATTTAATAATCGTGGCCATGACGCAATTACTGATGTCCGCAAAGAGGATAGACGGAAAACAAAAGGATATACTCACGCAAATGCAGGATCCGGTTACGAAGTTTTTTGGGAAAGTGCCTATGATATTCAGGCGGGAATTGACTGTCTGGTATCCAGAGGGTTTTCCGAAGTAATAGTCTGCGGACATAGCACAGGCGCAAATAAGGTCTGTAACTTTGCCGGGCGGAAAAGACACCCTCGGATGTCGGGTATAGTGCTGGCAGGACCGTTGAGCGATCGTCTCGGCGTTGATCAGGAAGTTCTGGCACGGCAACTTCTGTATATGCAATCTTTGGTGCGGGAGGGTAGGGGAGAAGAATTACTTTTGGGATATCATTATTTTCCGTTAACACCTCATCGATTTTTGAGTTTGATGGGAAGAAATTCCTCCGAAAACACATTTGATTATGGTGATCCCGAACCGAACCTGGTGACGTTTTCCCGAATTACCGTACCGGCACTGGTTATACTAAGCGGTGCGGATGAAAATTTGGATCGTCCCGCTGCGGCGGTACAGGCTGCTTTTGACAGCCGTGCTGGGTCTTCCCGGTATAAGAGTATCATTATTCCCAAGGCACTTCACAGCTTTAACGGTATGGAGAATGATGTAGCTAAGGTAATAGTTGACTGGATAAAAACCATATGACCGTACAATCGTTGTTATTAAAAACCAGATTTGGGGAACATATCGAAATGTTACTGCAAATTCCTGCCGGTACAGGACCGTATAAAGCTGTGCTGTTTGTGTCAGGGTTTGGAGTGGATTTACATGGAGATCGTAACGCTTTCGATGAGCTTGCAGGATATTTAGTGTCGCAAGGCATGCTTACAGTACAGTTCAGTTTTTCCGGCTGTGGTAAATCGGAAGGGGATTATCGGGAGATGACACTTGAACGTCAAGCCAGGCAAATTGAAGATGTATTGATCTGGATGAAGGAAAGAACTGATATAGCTGGGGATAGTATCGGTATTTTGGCAACGTCGTTTGGCGTTCCCTGCGTATTATTGACGAATCTTTTTGATGCAAAGGCATTTGTTTTTGTGAGCGGAATGTATAGTCCTGCTATAAGTTTACCTAGGGTCTTACATGAGCATCAGTATACTATCGGGAAAAATTTGTTATTGAGTATATCCGCATTCGCATTATCTGCGGCGGCGATGAACGTCTCCCAGCCTACGCTTACGCTCTCCGGCGACAAAGATACCGTAGTGGTCCAATCTGATCTCCAACAGTTCATGGCTGCATTGGGAACTACCGACAAGAAAGAAGTTCACTATCCTGACGGTGATCACGGTCTACTGAATTTACGTCAATCCGCTAAAGGTAAATTGATACAGGAAATTGGTGAGTGGTTTGCCCTGCAGCTATAAGTACGTATTGACTGCACAGAATAAATCCAGCTAGACGCGAATTTCCGATTAGATGCGTATGCGGTAAAGCTTGGTGCTGGTTCCGCCGGTTTTCAACGTGGTGGTGACGGTCAGAACTGCCCCGGAAATACCCGTGTGTGGCGTACAGACTCCTTTGCTGCAGGTACCGAAGTAGAGATCCCGGGAATCCGTCTGTTGACCGTTGGATACAATTGCCCCTCCTGCACCCTGTTGAATTCCTCTTGCGGCATAACTGAGAACGTAGTCTATTCTTTTGACTTTATCAAGATTAATGAAGGTAATGATAACGCTATTTGAAGGACGGGAGAGTCGTGCGGTAGAGTATCCGGTTGCACCTGTTTTTACTGCGGTTTTAACGGTCGTAGTTTTAGTAGAGACTACTCTTTTTTTGGCGGCGTACACCGGTCTGAGTGAGATCGTGCTGATAATTACGAATGTAATAATGGCAAAAAATATTCTCATGCATGCATTATATCAGAATAAGCGTGATATACTGATATATGATGAAAAAGCAGATTGTAATCGGCACAGCAGGGTTAGTGGTTATTGCAGGATTGGGTACTGGTGCGTTTTTTCTTTCTAAACGTGCAGTTACCCAGGAGCCGAATGTGAGCGTTACGGTTACCCCAACTGCCGAACCCAAACAGGTATCGTATTTAACATGGGAAGATCCTGCAGGATTCACATTCCAGTATCATGAGGGCATAACGATTAATAAACATGATGAAAACCAAAATGACTATGCGCAAATAGAAATGACACACGCAGATCACCCCGGGAAGTTAACGGTGTGGGCGAGTGATACTAAATATGCTGACGTAACAGCCTGGATAAAGGGGGAAAAAACGTTTGCGGGTGCAAATACGATAGATACGTTGTTGGGCAATCAACCGGCTAAAAAAATAATTGTGTCAGCCGAGCCCAACCGTTTAGTGACGGGGGCGATTTCCGATCAAATACTTTTTTCCGTTGATGCAGCATTAGACGACAGGGAGTACTGGACTTTGGTTCATAATAAAATTGTAGATAGTTTTGCTTTCGTTCCGTTGGAAGGGGAAGACGTGAAGGTGAGCCAGCCTGCAGTTTCCACATACGAGGGTACGGTTGATGAAGAAGAAACCTTGGAGTGACGCCCCGCGTTTGAATTTTGACCTTTCCGTATGGTATACTCCCTGTGACCTTGGAAAAAGAGTTACATCGTCCTGTATGATCCAGAGTTCACTCTCGGCTACTTAGGCGTCAGTGTCCTCTTTCGTCCTAAGGAGAAAGGAGTATCGTATGGCTACGAATCTCTTCGTCGGGAATCTTCCCTACAACGTCGACAGCGATAAGCTGGGAGAAGTGTTCTCTCAAGCAGGAACTGTCGTCTCGGCGAAAGTTATTAGTGATAAATATTCCGGTCGTTCACGCGGCTTCGGGTTTGTCGAAATGGCATCTCAGGAAGACGTGCAAAAAGCGATCGATATGTTTAACGGGAAAGATCTTGATGGTCGTCCGTTGGTTGTCAATGAAGCCCGTCCGCGGGAAGATAGACCACAGCGGTAATTACGTAAAACAGAGTATTTGTTGAAATAGCCCCACACCGTAAGGTAGGGGCTATTTCTGTGTATGGTGTATAAATTTGATTGTGCTAGTGCACTTTGGTACTATACAGGCTATGTTCGAAAGCCCTACGTTTGGGAGCCTGAGTTTAGCTCAAATTCGGGAAAAAGTGTTGGCATTTATGTCAGCAGAACCAACAGAACGGTATCAGTTGGTGATAGGAACGGACTCTCAGCCGCATAATGGAGCGGGAGTGGATTTTGTAACGGCAATTGTTGTACACAGACTCGGTCATGGCGGAATTTATTTTTGGAAACGGATTGTACACAAAAAACAATATGTATTGCGGCAGCGTATGTATACGGAAGCAACCATGTCTTTGGAGATGGCCGAAGTTATTTTAGATCTATTCGAGAAGGACGGTATTACAAAGTATGATATGGAAATACACGTGGATATCGGTCAGTCCGGTGATACCAGAGAAATGATTAGTGAAATAGTTGGTATGGTCCGCGGTAGCGGATATATAGTGAAAACAAAACCAGAAAGTTACGGTGCCAGTAAAGTGGCAGACAGGTATACATAAAGGAGGAGTATATATGAAAGCACTAGTAGGGTTGTTAGTGATAGCAGCAGGAGTATTAATCGGATGGTTTATTCTCGGACAGAATAAGCAAACGGTGTCTCAATTATTGAGGACCGGGACAAACTCTCAGATTACACCGACAGTAACCCCATTCGGAACACCGACAGGTACAGCAAATACGGGAAATACCGTGCCGCCGGAAGCGGGGGCGGGTAAAGGGGGAGTCGCCGAGCGTACAGTCGTGACGTATACGGACAGTGGCTTTGCGCCTCAGACTGTTGCGGTAAAAGTCGGAACAACCGTGGCTTTTATGAATGAAAGCAGTATCGGGATGTGGGTAATTTCCGTAACGGATTCAACGCATCAGCAGCTACCGGGATTCGATCAGCAAAGAAATGTCAGTAAAGGCGGGTCCTACGAATATACGTTCACAAAGACGGGATCATGGAAATATAGCAATCAGACTAAATCATCCGATACGGCGCAGGTAGTAGTTAGCCAGTAATTCAACCGTTTAAGTCCTGGTTTGATTACTAAGCGGTGTGGGTGTTCCACTGGATTGTGGAACGGGAGAGCATGATGTACCGTTCGGTTGTGTCCCTTTAATAAAGTATTCGGATCTTCCGAAGTAGCAGGGAATAGCTATAACGTCTTCAGGCTTAGGTGCAATTTCATCCTGTCGGTCTTTTAAGGCTTCGATCATAAGTGCCCGCCAGATGGGTGCGGCTCCCGTAATACCTGAAGTAAGATAGGGGTCCATTGGGGAATTGTCATTATTACCCACCCAGACAGTAACAACTACTGATGGGGTATATCCAATGGTCCAGTTATCCCGTTTATCATTCGTAGTTCCGGTTTTTACCGAAACGGTTTTGTTGGGTATTACTAAACTTGAATTTGGTCCGAAGGCAGCAGTTCTGGCAATGTTGTCACTTAATATATTACTGATAATCCATGCAGCGCCGGGTTTAATTGCCTGTGTTCCCGCTTTAGCGGTGGCCTTTTCTATAACGTGGCCGGTATAGTCTGTAATTTCCAGAATCGGGGTTAATTCAATGTTTCTGCCATTATTAGCCAGTGTTCCGTAAACACTTGCCATTTCCAACATGGTAACTTCACCACTACCGAGCGTGAGAGAAAGTCCAAAACGATCTTCTTCATTATCCCAAGAATGAATACCCATGCTTTTACCTTTATCAATCATCGTCGTTACACCAATTTTATTGAGTACCCGAACCGCCGGGATATTATATGAGTTTCCCAGTGCATACCGTAGCGGGGTAGGGCCGTGGTATCTTCCGTCATAGTTTACCGGTGCATAGGGAGGACTGCCGGGACTACGATAAACAACAGGACTGTCATCGAGCAATGAAGCTGCGGTAAATCCGTTCTCTAACGCGGCTACGTAGTTAACTACTTTAATGGAGGATCCTGGCTGCCTCAGGCTTGTAGTTACGTTTACATTCCCATCATGTGTGGTATCAAAGTAGTCTTTACTGCCGACCATAGCCAGTATTTCTCCCGTTTTCGGGTTAGTAATGACAGCTGCTCCGTTGCCGACGCGTAATCTGGTCAGTGCATCAATATTGGATTTAACTATTTCCTGAGCTTTATCCTGTAAAGTGAGATCGAGTGACGTAATTATTCTTAGTCCACCACGTTCTACCGCCCGTGCACCGTATTTTTGTTCTATCAGGTTTTTTACGTACAATACGAAATGCGGGGCGCGGATAGGTGTTTTGGGTGGAGAAAAAACCAGTTTTTCATCTATGGCTGCTTGTGCCTGTTCATTAGTAATATATCCGTCTTCTACCATCCGTCTTAATACTTCATGTTGGCGGACAAACGCCATTTGTGGATTTTGTCCGTACGGTGAATAATCGGTAGGCGCCGCAGGTAAACCAGCCAGAAGAGCTGCTTCTGCAAGCGTTACCTGTTTGGCAGATTTGGCAAAATACGTTTGACTGGCTGCTTCGATACCCCATGCCGTACCACCGTACGGAACCTGGTTCAAATACATTTCCAGTATTACATCCTTGCTGTAGATTCTTTCCGACCAAAACGCGAGTACTACTTCTTTTAATTTGCGTGAAAGTTTAATTTCAGGAGTTAAGAGGGAAGATTTTATAAGTTGTTGGGTAATGGTTGAACCTCCCTGCAGCCTCTGGTTAAATACCGTTTCCTTAAATGCCCGCGCCATTGCTCGAAATGAAAAGCCTTGATGTTTGTAAAAATCGCGGTCTTCGATGGCTATAGTTGCCTGTTTAATGTGCTCCGGAAGTTCGTTAAGCGTTAATGGTGTTCTGTTCTGATCAGCATAAAGTTCATAAAGGATAGTGCCGTTTCTATCATATATTTTTGATGTTACATCAACTGTCCTGGAAGATAAGAGATACGGGCTGGGTAATGATAAAAACCAAAGGTACAGAACGTAGGGGATGAATAAAACAAATGCAGTAGTAATGCTTCCTGCTAAAAATGAGAAAAAGAGGGAACTCTGTCGGTGCCGAATTGAATAGGGTGCTTGATATAACACTACAGTACGGGAACGTGGGGCACTCATTTTTCGTTGTTGTTTTAATTGACTTAGGTTCTTCAGAAGTGGAGGAAAAAGTGGTTTCTGGCGGTATTTAATTTTTTTTACGAGGGTAATACTCAAGCGAATCGCTGCAGAAATGAGCCTTTTGCTGAGCGAAAGCGGAAAGAGCAGAATGCGTAGTAGTGTAATGAGGACAGGAGATAGTGACTTTTTTTTGTTAATTGCCTCTGTCCTGACAAAAACCGGTTGGAGTGAATGTTTGGAAAATTGAGTCGCTGCTATTTTCGTCTGCGGAGAACGTTTTGTCACGATGAATATTTTATAGGCTTTAAGTATCGAATAACGGAAAGCAGAAAGGGTTCGGAGTATTACGTCTCCGATTCCGATAAGTATTTTGGGAACAAAGAACAGTATCTTTAGAAAGATCCGTAAAAAATACGCATGGTTAATACTGTCTTTATTGCGGGCCATAGAGCGTTGTTATACCACAAACTATGGGCTCAGACAAGAGCTGTGTGTAGTTTTCTACTTTTTGAAATAAACACGTGGTGACGCAAACGTAAGTGACCGGGTATAGGTTCATTTAACGAATCGTTACCGAAAGAGTCAAGAGGGGAGTGTTATTTTATTATTACCGGTTTTGAATTGTCGTGATTGCAATCTACGCACCAGGAAGATACCCCGTCCTTCATAATAAGTTTCTCCTGCGGTTCTATATTATCAACTTGGTTTGGCTGAGCAATGTCTCCGGTGGTTTTGTCGATAAATACAGCCTGTTTAAGATTTTCCGCCTGGGTTGGAACCGTCCCCTTAATAAAGTATTCGTACCTGGTCGGACAACTGGGGTTATCGGCAGAGGGGGGAAGTAGGCCAGTTGATGCGCAAATGGTGGCACCTACTATGCCGTCCGGTTGTTTTGGCCAAACATCCGGTTTCCCTTCCAAGAGGTGTTTCATGAGTTTATTCCATATGGGAGCAGCGCCGGTAACTCCAGAAACGAGTGCAGAATTCATGGCGGAATTATCGTTATTTCCTACCCAGGTAATGACCAGATATTGCGGTGTGTATCCTGCCGTCCAATTATCTCTGCGGTCATCTGTTGTACCGGTCTTTACGGACACGGCATGTCCGGGTATAACCAATGCCGAGCTGGGGCCAAAAGCTTCCTGGCGGGCATTATTATCAAGTAAGATATGAGAAATCAGGAATGCAGTTTCAGGTGAAACAACCCGTGGACCCTGTATAAGTAACTGCGATGGGTTTTCTTTGCCGACGTTAGGATCTTGATATTCCTCCAATACTTTTCCGTCCTTATCCGTAACTTTTAAAATAGATACAAGGTCCTTACGGATACCGCCGTTGGCAAATACGCTAAAAGCTTCTGTCATATCGGTCATCCGCACTTCACCTCCACCCAGCGTAAGTGAAAGTCCATACCGGGAGGCATCCGTAAACGTATTTATGCCAAAAGCACTTGCAGACGCGATCATATCAGGGACGGAGTTAAGATAAAGCATTTTAACTGCCGGAATATTAAACGAGTTTCCTAAAGCCATGCGGAGCTGAACAGGACCATGAAATTTACCGTCATAGTTTTTCGGACAATACAGTGGCTGACCCGTGACGGTAAAGCAGGTGGGAATATCCAAAAACATAGTTCCAGCCGTTACAATCTTTTTCTCTATGCCGATAGCATAATTTATGGGTTTTATAGAAGAACCAGGTTGTCGTAATGCAGTTGTGACGTTAAAGCTACCGGATGGAGTAGCAAAATAATCAGTGCTGCCGATCATTGCCAGAATTTCTCCGGTGGCCGGTCTCGTAATAAGTGCCGCACCATTACTGACCTTTAGATTCTTTATCTTCTCGACCTCTCCCGCAACCGTGGCCTGGGCATACTCCTGCAACGTAAGATCTAGTGTGGTGATAACTTTTAATCCTCCGCGTTCGACCATATGTACGCCGTATTTTTCTTCCAATTGCTCTTTTACGTACATAACAAAGTGTGGGGCAAGAATGTTTTGATTGGGGAGAAAGGTTAATTCTTCCTGTTTGGCCAACTCTGCCTCATCTTTGGTAATATATCCGTCTTCAACCATTCTGCGCAGAACTTCGTGTTGACGGTTTTTGGCCAGATCAGGATTGGCGCCATATGGAGAATAGAGTGACGGGGCTTGTGGGAGACCTGCCAAAAGCGATGCTTCCGCAAGCGTTAAATCTTTCGCACGTTTACCGAAATATTTTTGTGCTGCTGTTTCTATACCCCATGCCGTACCACCGTACGGAACCTGGTTCAAATACAATTCCAGAATTTTATCTTTTGAGTATATTAACTCTACCCAATACGCCAGAATAATTTCCCGAACTTTCCTCTGGACCGTGCGTTCAGGTGTTAATAATACTGTTTTCACCAATTGTTGAGTGATGGTTGAGCCTCCCTGCAAGGTTTTTCCCGTGAGCGTCGCGGTTGCCGCCCGAAGTATTCCGCCAATCGGGCTGACACCAGAATGTCGGTAAAAGTCTTTATCCTCAATTGCAATAGTGGCCTGCTGTACATGTTTCGGAATGTCACTTAGCGGAACGTACGTCCTGTTCTGATCAGCAAAGATGTCATACAGAAGTGTGCCGTTCCGGTCATATACTTTGGTTGCGAGGGGAATTTCATGCGAACTGAGCTCGGTGGCAGAAGGAAGATCTTTCAGAAAAAACCAATAAAATGTTCCCAACATAATCAGAGGAATAAGCCAGAAGAGATATATAATGGGTCGTTTAACACGAAAGCGACGAAATAGTTGTTTTTTTCGCGGAGCCGGTAATAACAACATCGGTTTTTGTTGAAAATTGGGAAGACTTATTCTGGACTGCGGATTTTTCTTTTTCCGTTTTGACATGGCTTTAATTATATATCGAAGAGATTGATTTGTCGCATTGGACGGTTAAAACAATCTCTATAACCGGGTTGCGGCTCATTTGATTGCATGTAGTACAATGGAACACACAAGAAACTGACGTGTAAAAAAATTTAAAATAAGGAGGGGCTATGTTTACTTTACCCGCACTACCATATGCCTACAATGCGCTTGAACCTCACATTGATGAGACCACTATGCATATTCATCATGAGCGGCATCACGCTACGTATATAAAGAATTTGAACGAAGTACTTGCCGGCCAAGAGAAGTTTTTACGAATGGATGTGGTGGAATTGCTGCAGCACCTGAACGATCTGCCTGAAGCGATTCGGATTAAGGTCCGCAATAACGGCGGGGGGCACGCTAACCACTGTCAGTTCTGGGAAAGTATGGGACCTAACGCCGGGGGATTACCGTCGGGTATACTTGGTGCCGCAATAGATTCTGCTTTCGGTAGTTTTAAGGAGTTTCAGGAACTTTTTAATCAGACGGCATTGAACAGATTCGGTAGTGGTTGGGCCTGGTTGGTTCTGGATGGTAAAACATTATCAGTGATAAGTACTGCCAATCAGGATCATCCGATTCTGGAAGGAAAACAGGCCCTGCTGGGACTAGATGTTTGGGAACATGCCTACTATCTAAAGTATCAGAATAGACGGGTAGAATACGTTACAAATTGGTGGCAGGTCGTAAACTGGAAAACAGTTGAACGGCGTTTTGCTCAACTTCAACAGGCATAAGCCGATGAATATTCCGGACCCTCTCTTATTGAGAATGGCTTCACCCAAAGAAGTCATCTGTATCGCAATCGTACAGCAGGGAGGAAATCCTCCAGCCCGGCAGGATTCGGTTGCCGTATTCTCCGATGAATGTCTGGCGCTTGCAGACGGTATATCTGAATTTCCCAATGGAGCAACTGCGGCCAAACATGCCGCGGAAACCGCGGTGTGGGCGTATAAATTGGTGCGCACCCGCCCCTTCTATTGGGAAGACAAAAAACTATTCATGAAACGGATTTTCCGTACGGTAAATTTGAGTATCTGGCAGAAACAGAAGGAATCAACATATCGGTCTGGTTTACTAAGTAATTTGTTGGTAGCGATTTTTGGACCCCGTAATTTTTGGGTAGGAACAGCCGGTGATAGTCATGCACTGCTGATACGGGATAATTGTATCCACTACGTTACGAAAATAACCGATGAGGTGCATGGCGAAGAATTAAACGTACTGGGGCGTCAGCGGCTAGGGTTGATTCCTTACTTTGTAGGCGACAGATTCCTGACGGGCGATACATTACTGGTGATGACGAAGGGTGTGGCAGATTATTTATTGTCTTCTGATCTTGATGAATTGGTTTTACAAACACCAAACGAGGAGGCTGGTTTGAAAACGGTTGCTTCCGAATTGGTGCGCAGGGCATTGCTTCATGGCAGTGAAGGTAATCTGGCGGCTTGTTTGGTGAAACGTGTTCCGGCGCCTTTAAACGGGCAATACTAATCACTTGATAGAGTTGACATTTATTCCGTATCTCCGTACTGTTGATATATATGGCAGACGAAATTTTTGACGCAATCAGTAATCACCAGACCCCTCCGACCTACAAATATTTTAACGGGAAGGAATGGGTTGATAGTTCAAGCGGAAAATCAGTCGAAATTAAATCACCGATTGATAATGAAGTTGTCGGTAGCATTCAGGTTGTGACGCATGAAGAAATTGATGCGGTAATGGAACGGGCAGTGAACGCACAGAGACTTTGGGAAGCTACCCCGTTGTATCAGCGCATAAAAATTATTCATTTAGCTGCTGATTGGATACGGCAGTATCAGGATTATCTGACGGCAATACTCGTGAAGGAGGTAGGGAAGTCTCACGAAGAAGCAAAGAGCGAAATTATTCGTACTGCCGATTTAACCGACTATTTTGCCGATGAAGCGCATGCTATTCGCGGTGAAGAATTGGATAGTGATAACTTCCCCGGATTTGATAAGGGCAGAATTGCCATGATGGAACGGGCAGCTTACGGTGTTGTTTTGGCTATTGCTCCCTTTAATTATCCCGTAAACCTTTCTGCCAGCAAACTTGCTCCGGCGTTGTTAATGGGAAATGCCGTAGTGTTTAAACCACCGACTCAGGGTGCCATTAGCGGTGTTCATTTGACACGGATTTTTGAGAAGGCCGGTGTACCTGAAGGGGTACTCAGTTGTGTGACCGGTGGCGGAGCGGATATAGGAGATTATGTATCAGGACATCGGAAAGTAAACATGATTACGTTTACCGGAAACAGTGATACCGGCCAGCATATTGCGAAAACTGCCGGAATGAAGGCTTTAGTATTTGAATGTGGCGGGAACAATCCGGCAGTAGTTTTTCCTGATGCGGACATGAGTTTAACAGCAAAGGAAATTATAAAAGGCGGATTTTCCTATGCGGGGCAACGGTGTACCGCTATTAAATATGTTATGGCAACTCAGGCGGTATTGGATCAGTTAATTCCGGAGATTCAAAAACAAATGCAGACTCTGGTACATATGGGTGATCCGCGCAGTCCGGAAACAAAATTAGTGGGGCCGGTTGTAAATGAGAAAGAAGCCATTCATATAGAAGACGTGATTAATGAAGCAATTTCTCAGGGAGCAGAAGTTATAACCGGGGGTAAACGTAATAACGCGTTTATAGAGCCAACATTGTTGAAGAATGTTAAGCCGACAATGAACGTTGTGGCTACAGAAGTGTTCGGGCCGGTTATTTCTTTTATCGTGATAAACAGTATGGATGAAGCTGTAGAAACCGTAAATGCTTCCCGTTTCGGTCTGCAGGCTTGCGTATTTACCAAAGACGAGGGTACGGGCATGGTGTTTGCCAAACGATTAAATGTGGGAACCGTGCAGGTAAACGGTTCACCGCAGCGTGGTCCGGATCATTTTCCGTTTTTAGGCGTACGGGATTCCGGTTTGGGCGTGCAGGGTGTACGATATTCACTGGAAGCCATGAGCCGTATTAAGTCTACGGTTATCAATAAACCTCAATAACGGTCGTGTAATTTTTCGAAGAAAGCACGGAATATATCGAAAAGTTTTTGTTCCGTCTGTTTACTTTTGAGTATTGCTGAGACTTCTGTGTGGTTTGTAGCGTTTGTTCCGTCTTCCGCAATGATATTGGTGATAATTGATGCAGCGAACGTATCCATTCCCCGGTTTCTGGCTACGATAATTTCGGGAACCGTGGACATTCCGACGGCATCGGCTCCCAGTGTCCGTAATAGTAGGCATTCTGCCTGAGTTTCGAACGTTCTTCCCGTAACGGCAGCATAAACGCCTTCCTGTATTGTGTTATTTCCTGCACTAAATAATTTCCGCAGGCTTTCCGGATAGATATCTGCTAACGGTTGAAAATACTCGTTCCCGTTAAAGTCATGGTGCGGACCGAGAAGGGGATTGGGAATGAAAAAACCGATATGCGACCGGAGCATCATAATATCGCCTACGTGATACCTGGGGTTTAAACCTCCGGCGGCATTGGTGGCTATATATAGTTTGCATCCCAGTTCGGCAGCAACATGAACCGGAAAAACTACGTGGTTCATCGGTCGGAACAGATGTGCCACTTCGTAATAATGTTTACGGCCTTTGAATCCGAGGATAGGTACACCTGCCAACACCCCTGCTATCAGTTTTCCTTCATGTCCGGAAACGGTGGGAGTAGGGAAGAGGGGAATGTGATTATACGGAATTTCTGCTACGGGCTCTATTAATCGCGCTAATTCTCCGAGTCCGGATCCCAGTACGATGGCTACTTTCGGATTAAATGATGCGGGTATTTGCCGGCGGATGAAATTTACCGCTCCGGCAATCTGGTGAACATATTCGTCCCGACTCTGTTCGGAAATAGGCATAGAGCTAACAGTGTATCAGTATAACGTTCAACTTATTCCCACCGCATGGTAGCCGGCGGTTTGGTGGTTATATCATATACCACTCTCGACACTTCCGGCACTTCATTAACGATTCGTGACGATATTTTCCCCAAAACGTCGTAAGGTATACGGGTCCATTCTGCAGTCATTACGTCATGAGAATCTATAGAACGGATGCCGACAACTTCCGCGAACGCCCGCTCGTCGCCTTTTACGGCGGTACTGTAAGCCCCTGTCATTACAGCCCAACATTCATATACCTGATCATACAATCCTACTTTTTTCATTTCTTCCACGACGATTAAGTCGGCAGCTTTGACTTGGCTCAATCTTTTTTCGGTAACTTCTCCCCGAATGTTAATGGCGTATCCGGGGCCCGGCCATGGTTGTTGACGCACTACATCTTCCGGCAGTCCTGCCAGTCGGCCTAACTCGCGCACTTCGTCTTTGTAGAAGGTGCGTACCGGTTCAAGGAGGGTAAATTTTAGCTCAGGAGGTAAGCCCCCCACGTTGTGGTGTGACTTAATATGTGAGGCGTGTTTGCTTCCTTTGGATTCTATGACATCCGAGTAAATTGTTCCCTGTCCGAGAAAAGAGGCATCCTTATGTTTTTTCGCTTCTTCCTGAAAAATATCTATATACAGTTTGCCGATAATTTTCCGTTTTTGTTCCGGATCCGTAATTCCTTTTAACGCCGTAAGGAATCGTTGTTTGGCATCGACAATAACCAAATCAGCATTAATGAGCCTGGTAAATATTTCCGTTACCCGCCGATCGGTTTCCGGACGCATAAACCCGGAATCGACATAAACAGGAACCAGTTGCTTTCCAATAGCTTTTCCTATCAGAAATGCGGCTACTGTTGAGTCTACTCCTCCGGAAACAGCACAAATAACTTTTTTTGTACCTGCTGTTTTTTTTATGTCCGCAATTATGGCTTTGGGATTCAGTGCTAGGGGAGCGATTGTTTCGCCACAAATATTCTGTGCAAAGTTTTGGAGCAGTTCCGTTCCATATTGCGTATGCTGCGCTTCAGGGTGATACTGAATGCCATACAGTTTTTTGGCACTGTTGAGTGCAGCGGTATACGCTACGGTTGCGGTAGAGGCGACCGTTTCGAAACCCGGTGGCAGTTTGGTTACCGTATATCCATGCGAAACGATTACCGTAAAATCTTTTTTAGGTAATTCAAAAATATCTTTTGGTTTGGATATGTGCAGTGTCTCCGGACCAAACTCTTTGGTGGTAATTTTTCCATCTCCGCCGAGTAAGTAAGACATCAGTTGCCAGCCATAGCAAATTCCCATGACGGGGATACCGAGTTCAAACAGGTTTTTTGGAATAGTGGGAGCACCTTCACGGTCAACAAAATCCGGTCCGCCGGAAAGAATAATTCCTGCTGGTTTTTTTTCAGTAACAAATGAGAACGCGTCTTCGGGATAGACATATTCAACGGATACGCCTAGCTGTCGTAGTCTTCTTCCTATAAGGTGTGCTGTTTGTGAGCCAAAGTCGATAATGACGATCATGCGGCCTCCTTTGTAATATTCTTAATACGCATCAGGATCATATGACGGTCTTGGTACTCTTCCGCCATGGGCTTCAATAGTGCTGTATACTTCTTCCAAAAAATGTTCTTCTACCTGGCTATTTGCCATTCTATGCGCGCGTGCCTCATCAAAACCAGGTTTCTGAAGTAGCTGTGTTTTTATGTGACTTGCTTCGTTTTTCCAATGCGTAAATCTTTCTCCAGTAATAGAATCCACTACATCGGGAGGTAATACCGTCATTAGCTCTGCTAAGTAAAATACAGAATCCACCTGACCACTGACTTGCTCTGGAGTAAGTTTATGAACGGATCCAGGACGCGCTTTTTCTCCGTGGATATTATTTATAGCTTTGGTTAAGCGATTAATCGTGTCCGGACTGCGAGTAATTTCGTTTCCTAACGCCTCAGGAGAAGGAATAAAGTTAGCCCGGCATTGTTTCAATATCCCTGCTGCTTGTGGGGGTACAAAACCTCCGGAAGGTTCAGCTGCAGTCATAAATATACTAATAGCTTGTTCAACAGATAACGTTTGAGAGGTTTCAGTCATACAAGACTCCTTTGGTAATATCTTCAATTATTTGAAGTACTAATGCCTGCGGTTCAGCACTGTTTTTTTCATTATATTCTAATACTGGTATGTTTTGGGCTTGTACAGTTTGTACCATTAGAGCAAGAGACTTTGCTAGCCCGTCCAGGTAGGTAGGGGAATGATGTTTAATCTCGAAGTCTCTATTCCTATGTACAATACGTTTTTTCAGTATCTCTACCGGAATATTAAGAAAAATTACAATGTGTTCCTTTGGAATGTTCTGCGTCAGGGAGGTAAATAGCATGTTATATAATTCAGTTTCCTTAGAATTCATATATCCGGCATCTATACGGCTGTTTGCGTACACCCAAGACATGAGTAAACCACTATCCTGTACTACATCTTTTGTCGCGAGCAGTGTCTCTATTTGTTTTGCCATTTCTACCCGTTTCATTAGAAACCAAATATCGGAAGCGAGGGACCAGCGGGATCGGTCTACCACGGCATCCTGGAAAAACGGATTAGTTTTATAAAATTCATCTGCCTGAACCAATTCGGCGTTGAGTGATTGTGCCAGCAAACGGGTAATAGTGGATTTTCCCGATGCGATGTTGCCGATGACGGTGATAAAACGATGCTGATTATTCATAGTTCATCGGCTCACCTTTTCCGTGTGTTTCCGTAACAGTGATGAGAGTAGAAATACCGTCAACTAATCCTGAATCCAATAACCGTTCCCGGCCACCCTGCATGGCTTTCGTCATGGGGACACCCAGGTAAACACTGTTGACACCCAATTCTTCCCGCGCGAATTTAGCGATAGCCAGTCCGGTATATCCTTCAGCTAATGCATCATCAATTATAGTGAGCTCTGCTCCGGCGTATAATTCCGGTGTGAAGAACCACATATCCTGTGTTCCTCTTTGACCGTCTGCCAGTCTGTTATGAACATATGAAGGTACAGCAATTTGTCTGGAAGTTACCGTATCTAAGTTCAATTCCGAAATCTGTTTCTGTTTTGCTACCAAAGGATATATTGCTCCGTTAAATACGTGGTGTTCGCGAATATGCTCTCCGTACCAAATAGCGGAGCTGGGAATTGTAATGATTATCTGCGGTTTTTCAGTATGCGGTGCTTCAGCACGAACTACTTTTGCCAGGGCTACAGGTAACCAAGCTTCAGGTACGCGATTAATTACCGGCCAAAGAATAAATGGCGCTTCGTGGTTGTCGTTCTGTACTGCCGCCTCAACTGCAAAGCGTGCTTTAGCAAAACGCCGTAGCTCCGTTGGGCTATCCGTATCGAGTACAAGTTTAAGCATGTCGGCAACCGATAAAGATTGAATTTCAGCAGCGGTAAGCGATTTGCCTAACTCTCTTTGTACTGCCATTATTTTATCCTCCTAAAATAAAAAAAGACCGCAGCAGGCTGCAGTCTTTGTGACTACGGTATTTCACTTTTTTTTGTCATGTATCATGTTTTTGGTACAAGATAGTGCCTGCGTACGAACGCAATTTGTTCTTCTGTATATCCTAGTCCTTCGAGAAATGACTGGATTTCTGCCTTTGTTTTTCCATCTTTATCCAGTTGTTGGGATAGCAACATAATCATTTCTGTAGGTTCGTAGGGAAACAGAATCCAGTCTGTGGTTTCCCGTGCGTAAAAATCAGGACGGTATACTGAGCGCGGTTTATAAAACATGGTTAGCGTAGTGACCTGCTTTGGTTCAAATGTTTTCAGGTACTCAATGGCACGCACCAGCGTTTTACCGGAGTCGGCGACATCATCTACTAACAATATATGTTTTCCGGCAATTGGTGTTTGCAGTTCGGCGGTAATTTTGAGTTCACCTTGGGTTTGTATATCCGTGTAACTTTGGATGGTAATGGTAGAAATAGGGATTCTGAGGAAGTCGGAAAGCAGATGGCCCAGTGTTAATCCTCCTCTGGATATGGCAACTATTTCATTAATATTGGCATTGTGGGTTAGTACGGTTGCAGCCAGTTTCTGAGCGAGGGAATGGTAATCTAACCAGGAGACGGGGAGGTAATGAATGTCCATAGTTTATTATGGGCCACTGCTTGACGTTTGTCAAGGTATCTTTATAATACGTCTATGGATCAGCAAAATTCCCCAAAATCAACTAACCAGAAGCCGTTAAAATATTCGAGCGTAGCACTATCAGGACGACCGGGAGCCGGACGATCAACCCTTCTTAAAAACTTACGACCCTTCCTGGAACCACTCGGATGGGAATTCTTTTCCGGTGGAGATTGGGCCAGGCAATTTGCCATCGAAAACGGAGCACACGATCCCAAGAATGCTGCACACCACAAGGCGACGGATTACGGAGATGATGTAGACCTGCAAATAGATGTGGCTTTACGGGAGAAATTAACTGATCCGGCAAATCATGTAGCGGTTGAATCCTGGATAGCGGGATGGAATATGCGCGGGTTGCCCCATGTATTGCGGGTGCTGCTCATGTGTGATGATGCACTGCGGATTGATAGGGTAGTAAATCGGGATAACTTGACAGTTGAAGATGCCAAAAAGCATTTAAAGGATAGGGAAGATACTAATCTTAGTAAGTGGGAACGGATGTATAAAGTGTCCGATTTTTGGGACCCTAAATATTATGACTTAGTGGTTAATACATATTCGCACGGACCCACGGAAGCCGTGAATATTGTGTTACAGGCGCTAGGGTACTATACAGCCAATGGTCAGCCGGCGAATAAATAAATTATTTATTCGTCTTCGTTTTTATTATCCTGGTGAAGTTGGTGTGGTGTGGGAAGGCTTTTCCTCAGAAAAATTCTCCAAGACATAAAGCTTAGGTACGCGACATATAATGTAAGTTGGAGATAATCCATGTGTTGTGTGATGCCAAAAATAGCTTTGAGTAATCCGCCAACGAGTGTTTCATTATGCGGAAGAAAGGTAAGGGAAATACTTCCTATCTCCGGGAGTAATCCGGCTTCCGCAAATTCGTGAACTCCGCGGGCGAGTAATCCGCCGGCGAAGGTGATTAAAAGTATGCTGGTTATCCTAAACGTTTGAAATACCGGGAGTTTAATAGTTGCGGAAAATAAGCCAAACGCGACGATAAGTGCCGCGATTGCTCCGAGTAGGAATCCGCTGAAAATAGTTTGTGGGTCACTAGACAAAAATACTGTTGAAAGAAATAGTACTATTTCAAAGCCCTCACGAAACACAGCGGTAAACACTAAAATAAAAAGTCCTTTCTGTTCTTCCTTTTCTACGGTTGCCTTAATTTTTTGTAATAAGTGTGTTTTGTATCGGGCAAAATATGAGTGGAGAAAAAAAACAGCCCAGGTAATAAATACTGCCGAGGTAACCATAAGTACACCTTCAGTAATTTGTTCAATTGTACCGGTGTATAATTCCTGAATTTTTAGTCCCACTATGCTTCCGATAACCAGTAGCCCGATACAAACGAATGCGGCTGTGGCTGTTGCTATCCATACCGTTTTAATACTATTGCGTTGGCCGATTTTGACCAGAATTCCCAGTATTGTGGCAACTATCAGCGAAGCCTCTATCACTTCCCTAAATGTAATTAATACTGTAGGTAACATATGAGTGTTATGATAATGTTGGGTCGACGTAGGCAGTGTACGATAAGGATTATTTGTTTGCAATATTACGACGTGATGTATGATACCAACTCCTGAACAGGCAAAGAAATTTTGGGATATTTACAAGCTCCCTGAAGCAAAAAGAGTACACGTTGCTTTAGTTGCGAAAGTTGCTGTGTTTCTCGCTAAAAGAGTAATGGAAAAAAAGTCGGATATTCGGATTAATCTGCAGTTGCTCGAAAGCGCAGCGTTGCTTCACGATATAGACAAAGCAATACCAAAAATGGCCGGGGAGCAGCACCCTGATGCCGGCGTTAGGGTGCTGCGTGAGTCGGGGATGGGGGAACTGGCTGATATAGTTGCTACGCATCCGGTTCATATGCTGCTAAATTCCGATAATGGTCCCCGGACCTGGGAGGAAAAACTGTTGTTTTTAGCGGATAAGATGGTGAAGTATGAGGTTTTAACCGTAGATAAGCGATTTGATTTATGGTTAGCAGAACCTTTACCGGAAACGGTAAAGACGGAATTACGGCAAATTTACCCGAGAGTAAAGCAACTTGAAAAAGATGTGTTTAATTTGATACAGTTAGATCCTGTTGATTTAGCTAAACTTGTATAATGACGGGAGATAAAATTCCCGCAATTGTCTACGGTAGACGAAGGAGGCAGTATGGTAAAACAAATGCTCATTGTCGCACTGATCGGGCTTGTGACTGCTCTGGCAGTACCTGTCTCCGTTTTTGCCCTAACACCCAGTCCCACATCCGTAATCACAAAAGAAGCAACGGAGGAAACCCGTGTTCCCACCGCGGCGATAGTTCAGGCTCAGTCAACATATGCACTGCCGTATCCGGGTATTCTTCCGGATCATCCACTTTTTTTCTTAAAACAGGTGCGGGACGCAATAGTAGAGCGGTTAATTAGTGACCCACTGCGGAAAGCAGAATTTTTTGCGGTACAGTCTGATAAAGCAGTGAATACTGCTATATTCATGATGGGTAAAAAAAATACACCTTTAGTTATTACGGCATTAATTCAGGCAGGGGAGTACCGACTGAAAGCACTACAACAATTACAGATAGCAACGGAAGCCGGCAAAGATACTCAACCTGTAGTGGAGAAAATGCGACAAGCTATAGTTAAACATCAGGAAACTATTGCAGAGTTGCAGTTGCAGGCGGGAACGGAAGCGGGTAAGTTTACGGAGCTAGGGGCTGCTGTTACCGCATTCGCAGATCAATTACAAAAAAGATAAACTGTCCTTAGATCTGTCCGTTGCAACCAATCTGCCGAGTAAATAGCTCAGGATTGAGTACTTTTTGTAATATACCGGTTGCTTCTGCAGTAATTCTTTTTGTAGTGCAATAGTAATTGCCGTACTTTTTCCTCACGTTGATGCATGTTGAAGCTGGAGTGTTTTGCTGACAAGGTTTGATCTAGTTCTTGGTAGTTGACTCCCCGACAGGTAGTGTCTTAGGATTGGTGTTGGCACCAGATATAGCGTTTTAGTTTTCACAAGGAAAAGAGCGTTCTATCCTACTAAAATTATACAAAAGGGAAGTACGGATACATCTGGATAAGGTTAACAACGAAGACTGCGACGATGAAGTGTCCATATTGTAACTATTCAAATTCGGAAGTAATTGAAACACGAGATAGTGAAGATCTAAGTGTGACCCGACGTCGACGTCATTGTCCTAAATGTGAAAAACGGTTTACTACCTACGAGAGGGTTGAGAGTGTACCGTTAACGGTAATTAAAAAAGATCAACGGAGAGAATCTTTTGACAGAGAAAAATTGAAACGGGGGATATGGAGAGCCAGTGGAAAGACGACGATTAAAGCGGAAGACGTTGATCGGATTGTAGACGAAGTGGAACGAGAGTTAATATCGGGTGACTCAACGGAAATAACGAGTCAGAAAATAGGTGACTTGGTAGCCAGAAGATTGAAGAAACTTGATAAGATTGCTTACATCCGATTCGCCAGCGTTTTTAGGCGGTTCGTAGATGTAGAAGATTTTGAAAAGGAAGTTAAGAAATTATTGTAAAATTTTGTTCGTATGAACATTACGTTAGTCATTATTCTCTTAATGACACTCTATATTAAGGAGGTTCTATGGAATTGACAGGCATACGCAAAACGGTTTTTTTGGACCGTTATGCTCTTAAAGACGAAGCGGGAAAACCCGTTGAGCAAACGCCGGAAGAAATGTGGCGTCGCGTTGCCCATGCAGTTGCCCAGTTAGAACCCAAAGAGCAACGTAAAGATTGGGAAGAAAAATTTTACGGTGCCATGGAAGGCTTTAAGCTCATCCCTGGTGGGCGTATTTTGTCCGGCGCCGGAACGGGATACAAAGTGACGTTTTATAACTGTTTTGTTATTCCCAGTCCCCATGACTCCCGCGGTGGTATTTTAAAAACACTCTCACAAATGGTAGAAATTATGTCCCGTGGCGGAGGAGTGGGTATTAATTTATCCAGTTTACGACCGCGTGGAGCTCGGGTAAAAAAAGTGAACGGTTTTTCTTCCGGGCCTTGTAATTGGGCTGAGTTATTCTCCGTTGCAACCAGGGATATTATCCAACAAGGCGGAAGCCGTCGCGGAGCTTTAATGTTGATGCTTTGGGATTGGCACCCCGATGTTGAAGAATTCATTACGGTAAAACAGGATCTAGCCCGCATTAACGGGGCAAATTTGTCCGTATGTGTCTCTGACGCCTTCATGGAAGCCGTTAAATATGACCGCGACTGGGATTTGGTTTTCCCGGACGTGAGTGATCCTGACTACGATACGAAATGGGACGGATATATGCCCAACTGGATTGCTTTGGGGAAAAAACCAGTTGTTCAAAAAACCATAAAAGCGCGTGCACTGTGGGATTTAATAGCAACCGCGGCTTGGAAAAGTGCCGAACCGGGCGTTGTTTTCATGGAGCGGTATAACAAGTGGTTCAACAATTATTATTTTGAATATATTAATTGTGTAAATCCATGCGGTGAAGAAGGTCTGCCGAATTGGGGAGTATGCAATCTTTGTTCCATAAATTTGGCTGCACTGGTAAATGATAAGGGTGAAATGGATTATGAACAACTCGCGCAGATTGCAAAAATTGGCGTACGCTTTCAGGACGACGTTATTGACGGAGATTTCTATGTCTTTGATGAAATCAGGAAAGTTCAGATGGAAGGTGAACGACGTATTGGTTTGGGAACAATGGGACTCGGAGATGCGCTTATAAAAATGAAGCTACGGTATGGTTCTGCCGAAAGTTTGCCGGTAATAGATAAAATTTACCGGACGATTAGAGATGCAGCATACGAATCATCTGTAGACGTCGCTGCAGAAAAAGGCCCATTCCCTAAGATAGATATAAAAAAGCATTTGGAAGGGTATTTTGTAAAGCAGTTGCCGGAACCGGTCCTGAAGAGAATGAAGAAGCACGGTGTCCGTAATTCCGTAATTCTGCAACAAGCCCCCACCGGATCGACGTCTTTGTTATCCGGAGTATCTTCGGGGATAGAACCGGTCTATGAGTTTGAATTTATCCGTCGTGACAGGTTGGGAGAGCATATCCTGCGTCATCCGCTGTACGAAATATGGTACACCCAGTTTAAAACTGAGCATGGTCGGGAGCCATCCCGGGAAGAGCGGCCAGCCTGGTTTGTTTCGGCAAATGATTTAACCCCGGAAGACCACGTGCATGTACAGGCGACTATCCAGAAGTACGTAGATGCGTCGATCAGCAAAACGGTCAATGCTCCTAAAACACATACTGTTGAGGATGTAAAACGACTATATACGTTGGCTTATGAATTGGGATGCAAAGGGATTGCCTATATGCGCGAAGGCAGCAGAGATGGTGTCCTGACCCGTATGGAAGAAAAGAAAGCAGACGAGAAGAAAGTTGAACCCACTATTCAACCGTTTCCGGAAGTTAAACCACGTCCTATGGTCGTGCAAGGTTCTACATATCAAGTAGAAACCCCCATGGGACAAGCCTACGTTACCATTAACACTAACGGTGGAAATCAACCACTGGAGATGTTTATTAATGTCGGTAAGGCAGGAAGCGATGTTACTGCTTTGGCTGAAGCTATGGGAAGACTTATCTCATTAATTATGAGAATGGCATCACCGATTCCACCAATGGAAAGAGCCAGAAAAGTAGCCGCGGAGTTAATCGGTATTGGCGGAGCGCGATCGTTGGGATTCGGAGAAAACCGGGTGCGGAGTTTGCCGGACGCTGTTGCGAAAGTGATAGATAGGCATTTCGGATTTTTCGGTAAACCAAAATTTGAAACCGTCTCGCATCCGAATACCGGAAACGGTCATGCGGCAAACGGGCATGGTAATGGTCATACCGCACACGTTTCTGATGTGCCGGCAACGGTTACCTCAGACAATCCACCCGCACAGCAATTAGCTTTTGTTGCTCCCTCACCGGTTAGTGAGAAAAGAATGGTGACGGTGGATCTTTGTCCTACATGCGGAGACAGCAGTCTAGTATTTGAGGAAAGTTGTAAGAAGTGCTATAGCTGTGGTTATAGTGAATGTTAGAATTTAACACGTTTTATTCGTCGGAGAAGGCCTGGAAACAGGCCTTTTTCGTAAACGGAAAGTAATAAATGTGCGATAATCATTTTGTATTTATATATAATTTGTGATATCGCTTAAGTAACCCAAATACGGGTGAGGAGGAATATGCAATTTACAAAAACTGAACGTTATGCAGCAATAGCAGTCGGATTGTTTTTACTACCGTATATTGTCGGTCCCGTCATGCCTGCGATAGGATTATTACCTGCTAATCCGCAACCGGCAGAATATTGGTTGATTGGGTTAAGCAATGCCATTTTACGGGTTGTGGCACATAGTGGGTTTGCGTATTGGATTTATGCTGAAAGTAAATCAATGGTTTGGGCGCTTCTGGGAGTAGTCTTCGGGCCAATTGGGTTTGTAACTTATCACTTGGTTGAGAAGCGAAAATAGAAAATAACCATTATGCCAATCTATACGAAAACAGGAGATAAAGGAGAAACATCACTCTTTGGCGGCAAGCGGGTTTCCAAGTCACATGATTTGGTTGACGTGTACGGATCGATTGATGAGTTAAATAGTTGGGTAGGGTTGGTAGCGTCACAAATTACGGATGAGGATACAAGAAACTTTTTGCAGGACGTACAGTCTGATCTGTTTACTATCGGAGGAGTATTGGCGGGATGGGGTGGTGACGTTCATCAATTAGCTGTTTGTGCGGAAGACATGGAGGTATGGATAGACACGATGGAAGAGAAGCTGCCGGAATTGAATAATTTTATCCTGCCGGGCGGCACTACCATTGCCGCATATACGCATATAACCAGGTCAGTTTGCAGGCGGGTAGAACGGCGGGTGGTATCATTTTACCAACTGCAACCAACTGATTTTCATTTGTCTCCACCACAGATGGAAGCGATAATCAAATATATAAACAGATTATCGGACTTGTTTTTTCAGCTCGCGCGGTTTATAAATAGTGATGCTGGTGTTGCAGATGTAGATTGGTTCAGAATACCACGCAGGCGTATTAATAAATAAAAGAGAGAGGATGAAGGAAGGCGGTGAAAATCCGCCACTGTGCCGCAACGGTGATTCCGAAGTATATCGGAAAAGTCCGGAACTCGCCTCACTCGTACCTATCCCGAGCAGGAATTTATACGGAAGAATTGGCGTATCATATTTTTTCGTATCTTAACCTTCTCGGAGTAGAAGGTTTTTTTATGGGCAACGGGAGGCAAATGATATCGTACAAGAAGTTAATTATTCTGGCCGTATGTGTCGGCTTTGTGCTTCAAATAGGCTACAGAATATATACCGGTGATTCGGTAAAATCCGCGACACTGCTGAATTCACCAGCTCAGATTCAGGAAATACAAGGTGTCGGCGTGCGAATTGAATTTGCTCCTGACCAGGCCGAGACAGTAACGGTTGCTGACGCCGGTACAGTGTTTAGCGCACTGCAGAAAGCTGCTGAAGAAAAACAACTGGCACTGATTACCAAACAATATGATTTCGGAGTTTTTGTTGAAAGGATTGGCACCTATAGTGCGACACCGCAAAAAGCTTGGATTTATTATCTGAACGGACAGTCCGGAGATATTGCTGCAGACAAAAAACCGGTTAAGGCAGGAGATCAAATGGAGTGGAAATATGAATCACCAAATCCGTAATATTTTGCTTTGTGCAGTAGTCGTTATGGCCATAGCTGAACGTTTGTGGTTTGATTTAGGCTGGAATGTCGAATTAGTCACTACGGTAACTGTTTTGGCAGCCGTATATGGCGGTAAGCGTTGGTCCGTTCTTGTTCCGTTGTTTGTTATGGCATTCAGTGATGTGTTTATAGGAAATACTTCCGTTGCGTTATTTACATGGTCTGCATACGCATTGGCAGGCCTTGCAATTGGTTTTCCGGCCAGTAAGGTGAAGCGTTATTTGGGTAAATTTGGTTTTTCTCTTGCGGCTGGCATCGGCATCAGTTTATGGTTTTTTCTCTGGACGAATTTTGGTGTTTGGCTACTGGATAGTTGGGGAATGTATCCACGAACTTGGCAGGGGTTGCTCCTATCTTTTGTTAATGGTTTACCGTTTCTCCGCAACCAGTTAATGGGGAATATGGTTTTAGTACCGGCATTTATTACCGGAGCGGAAATGATAAAAATATGTATGCAGAAATTTACCAGAACAACATTAATTAAGTCCGAATATATTCGGCTAAAATCATATGCCGGCTATTGAAGCGTCCGATGGTCACGGGTATGTGGCAAAGCGGGAAGAGGATTATCTTGAAGAGCGGTACGAAGAAACCGGTGATTTAACGTTAGTGGCGAAAACGGCTGCGGAAAATGCGGTAACCTACCAGGCTGAATTTGTCGACCATAAAACGCTCATGGCGTTCGGATATACGCTTTCACCGGAAGGGCGGTGGATGAATAGCGGGAAGACACTTGAGCAACTGGTGGACTTATCCGAAGTCGGCGGTGACAGAATATTTAGGGTAATGGAAGCAGAGCAGAGAATGATTACTGATGATACCGTTGAACAAGCTGTGGTGATCAGCGAAGATTTAGGCTACGGACGAAGCTATATTTATTTATATACGGACCAGGGAGACGGGGTACAGGCATTGGCGATTGAATATCAGGGAACGACAGGTGAACTTCAACGGTTACAACGGATATTAGCCCAACGGTCACTTTCTACGGGTGAAGATCAGATAGATACCACAGACTTTTCGAAACCGTTATTTTACGAGCGACAGTTAGGCATAACCGATATATTTGCTGCCATCGAGCAGAGCTACGAATCCGAAGCGTCAAAATTAGCCGCAACTCCTTATTTAGAGCGGATTAAACATGATGTAGATCGGTTTCCTCAGGTAATCCAAGCACAGCAGGAACAGGTAGCTGCGTTAGTGGTCGAATTTGAAAGGCAAATTCTCGCGAATGAAACGGTACAGCAAGGATTGGCTGCGTTTGTCCGAGGTAATATTGTCAGATTTGAGCAACCGTCATTTCCCCAAAATGAACAGGAGCATGTCGGAGGTGGAGTAGTAGACTATCCGGTTTCTTCTCAGGAAGCGGATGTGTTCAGAGTATCCACTTCGGATATCGGAACATCCAGAGTTGTAGGAGTGGAAAAAGGATATTACCAACAGACTCAAAAGTACCATGAGCAGCGGAAAAAAGTTAGGCGTGAAGAATCTACGACTGCCAAGACAGGTGCCGTCAGAAAATCCGTACCGCTAGTTGCGGAAGCCAATGCCGTTGGTCGTACTCCTGAAAAGGATATACAGGCTCAGCCGGCGATACGTCCGATATCCGCCGGATTGGTTGATTTTCCGGTTGTGCCCTCCTCGGAGCAGCAGCCGGTGTTACTACATCAGTTAGTGTCGGGGAATACATCGGTTCGGGATATTCTTCCCCGGAGATTACGCGTACGATGGTTAACGCTTCAGCGGTCATTACGTGAATCCTTAGGTATCCGACAGGCGCAATCGGTATTAACGGAGGAGCCTCCTCCTCTCGTGACGGTCAAGGTACATGACGGACGAAAGTCTGAGGTCTATCGTGAAGCCGCTTCCCGGATGCGGATTGCGGGAGAGCATACGCACGATACATTCATGGCTGTATCTGCTGGAACTCCGTCGACTGAGGTATTGCAGGAGTTGCCTGTATTTGCTGTGGGTGCGTTGGTTATCGCAAGTGAAATAGAATTGACACCCGCCCCTCCCGAGCGGAAACAGACTGAAAAACAGATTTCTCCACCAATTCGTCGCATGTTTCGAAACGTGCACGAATATGTTAATGAAGCTAAAGAGCGTGTGGCGGGATTATGGGAAGGTTTGAAAACCCGGATGCAGGATCACTTACGTATTCCCATTAAGCAGGTTATGCGTAACATTAGGGAAGATCAACCACGAATGGAACCGCAAAGTGTTATTCCGGCTACAGCAGTAGGTGAACAAATGCAGAAAGGTGTAGCGGCAGTATTGCCGGAACATGTGGATGAACATCAATGGTTACAAATTGCGTTGTTAGAACCGGCAATAAAAGAGTTATCTGCAATATCAACCGTGCTGGCGAAAACGGAAACGGTGATGAGTGCAGAGCTCGATTCCTTACAGAAAGATCATGCAAATTTTCAACAGATTACGTTAATTAAAGAATGGTTTGTGGTGG
This sequence comes from uncultured Gammaproteobacteria bacterium, assembly GCA_964629685.1. GTDB lineage: Bacteria > Patescibacteriota > Microgenomatia > UBA10105 > UBA927 > CAZVTT01. The sequence continues at coordinate 124,838 of CAZVTT010000001.1, read as the reverse complement.
GGAAGTTTTATCAGGTTTGGTTGTTTTGGAATCTATTGCGTCAATTTGATCGGATAGTTACAGCCAAACGCAGTACAGCGGAAGTACACGGTGCTTCCAAGGTTCTAAAGCTACTACCGGATGGTGACCTAGCTGAATTAGAACCGAACGGTGAAGGCCGTCCATGGTTACTACTGGCTATTATTTGGTATTTAAATATGAAACGTGAGCAAGGTAAAGGGTCAACACTTCAACACAAACCAGCAGGAATAAAAGCGAAGGCTACGCTTCCGTCAAGTGGTATTATTGCTCTATTTCCGATAGTGTCTGCAGCCTGATACATTCGCGACATACCTGAAGCTGAACGGCTTATTTATGATATGATTACGCTATGACTGATCTGCCCACTGATCCCGCTCTGACGGGAAAAACTTCTGCTCCTGCTAATCAGGCAAATTTGCCTCCGCAGATTAGTGTTAGTGGTGGAAATAAAGAAATTGTCGGCGGTGCGTCGCTAGCTACCAGTGAAGTAATACTTAAGGCCGTAGGGCAAGAAGTGGAATTGCCTAAAGAAGTTGCGGAAGTGGGGGTACGGGTAGAGAAGCCTACTGTAGAGTTGCCTCCGGCAGTACAACAAATGGGCGTGGTCCCGGTTGGCAATGCGGTGCCTGTCCAAAACGTAAAGTCCGGTCCGGTTCCGTTAACCGATCAGCAGATAGCGGACGGGCTCAAACTCGGTGTCGAAAATTCGTTCAGGTGGTTAGCTGAATGGTGTACCCGGAGACTATTACAGGTGCATAAAAGCGTAAAATCTGTTCATGGAAAACTTATCGCAAGCAACTAGTTCCATGCCGGTAGCGGTTCAGGATTTGATCTACCAGGCTCAAATGATTCTTCTGAGCATGTTTCTCATGCTGTTTTTTGTTGCCTGCCTGGCAGGACTGGGATATGTGATTTTTATTTTATGGAAATACCGGGACCGCTTACAGGATTCGTTGAATTTCGTAACGATGCAGGTAGCCGTTCCGCGTGATAATGAAATAAAAATTGATGCTGCAGAGCAACTTTTTGCAAGTTTGCATAGTATTTATAAGCATGAATTTCTGTCATTTCTGCAACCCCAGCCACATATTTCTTTTGAAATAGTTGCCAGACCAGAAGATATTCGGTTTTACGTTTCGCTTCCCAGAAAATATATGGATCTGGTAGAAAAACAAATTCACGGAGCATACCCCGGAGCGGAAATAAAAGAAGTGGAAGAATACAATCTTTTTACCGATCAGGGAAAAGTTGCATTTGCGGCTCTGCGTTTACGGTATTCCGATTACTTCCCCCTGCGGGTATATCGTGATTTACCCACGGATGCACTATCAACCATCACCTCCGTACTGGCAAAAATGCAGACGGGAGAAGCTGCCTGTATCCAAATACTGGTTCAGCCAGCGGGACATCACTGGAAGTCTCAGGGTCGTTCCTATATTTCCGTTCAGAAAAAGAATGAAGCCAATCCGGAAAAAGCCAGTTTTAAAGTGGATCAGAAATCACTGGAAGCCGTTGAACAGAAAATAAATAAACCGGGATTTAATACCGTTATTCGTATTGTCGTATCGTCGCACGACAAACATATGGCGGAGAATCACCTGGAAAATATTATTGCTGCCTTAGAACAATTTTCTTCGGAAACGAATACATTCTGGAAAGTAAAAATGCCGTTTAAGCAGTTTTTCATGATGGATTTTATTTACCGGTATTTTCCGATTTTCAGCTTTCATTTGCCGTTCTTACAGCAATATAGTGTTATGAACAGTGATGAACTAGCCAGTATTTTCCATTTACCGAATAAATCTATTGAAACAGCCCATATATACTGGCTCAATGCAAAACGAGCTCCGGCACCGTCGCAAATACCTACTTCGGGATTGTTCCTCGGGAAATCCCGGTATAGGGGAGTGGAGCGTCCGATATACCTGGGATTAGATGATCGTCGCCGACATATGTACATTATCGGAAAAACCGGGACCGGAAAGTCCCAGCTATTGGAGGAAATGATTGCCCAGGATATTGAAGCCGGTCACGGAGTCGGCGTTATTGATCCCCACGGTGATTTGGTCCATAACGTATTAAAGCGGGTTCCACCTTCGAGAGCTGAAGACGTTATTTATTTTGATCCATCCGATTCAGAACGGCCAATGGGTCTGAATATGTTGGAAGCCACCAGTGAAGAGCAAAAACATTTTGTGGTTACTTCGATAGTCGGACTGATGTATAAACTGTACGATCCGCAAAAAACCGGAATAATCGGTCCCAGATTTGAACATGCGGTCAGAAACGCCATGTTAACAGTCATGTGTGAACCCGGTAATACGTTTATTGAAGTTGTCCGTGTATTAACCGACAGTGCATTCGTACAGGAATTACTCCCCAAAGTGCAGGATCCGATTATCCGGAGGTATTGGACTGATCAAATTGCCCAGACGGCAGACTTTCATAAGTCGGAAGTATTGGATTATATCGTATCCAAATTCGGACGATTTGTTACAAATAAATTAATGCGTAATATTATCGGGCAATCACAATCATCATTTAATTTCCGGAATGCCATGGATGAAGGCAAAATATTGTTATGCAATCTGTCGAAAGGGAATTTAGGAGAAGAGAATAGCAATTTTCTGGGATTAATTCTCGTGCCCCGTATTTTGATTTCCGCACTTTCACGTCAGGAAATTCCTGAAGAAAAGCGGCGGGATTTTTTCCTGTATGTTGACGAATTTCAGAACTTTGCGACACCGGATTTTGCTCAGATTCTCTCCGAGGCACGTAAATACAGACTGAATTTAACGGTGGCAAATCAGTTTATCGGTCAAATGGATGAAGAGGTAAAGAATGCCGTGTTCGGAAACGTGGGTTCACTAATATCATTCCGGGTAGGCGTAACCGACGCAAATTACCTTCAGCATGAATTCCAGCCGACGTTTAATGAATCGGATTTAATTAACATAGACAAGTTTAACGCGTATATTAAGACGACAGTGAAGAATGAACCCGTAAAGCCGTTTAGTATGGATTTAACGAAGGATATGAGTGCAGTGCTTTCACGGCAGAATCCGCAAATCGCTCAAGCTATAATTCAGTTGTCACGATTGAAGTATGGTAGATCGCGGGAGTTAGTTGAGGCTGAAATCGGTCAACGTGCCAGATTATAATCGTTTCCCTCTTGACCATTGCCGTAAAACAGCTATTGTTGGTTATATTGTATGTCATTGAACAGTACCCCGGTGCCGGTAAACGGTAACGGAAATGGAAAACTTCTTGAAACGACCGTTTATATCTGGAACATGTCGGAAGACGTCTGGCCGTTTATCTGTGCAATTACTGACGATCGGATGCGCCAGACAGAAATATCCGAGAATGCGGCACTAGGTGACCGCGAACTTTTTTCGTTAGCCGGTGAAGACGATTCTATTTTTGTGCTTCCCCGACCGGTAAGTGAAGAATTTCTGCAGTATTACATGTCTTTGTTCGGAAAGAAACGGGTAACAATTCTTGTTCCTAAACGGCATACCGGTGTCATTTGTGATGATATCCGTGGAGATAAGCAAGTGATGCAGGCGCTGGTAGAGGCGGGGCAGAAATCAAAACGGTTAATGATTACAAGCTATTCTACTTCTCAGCAGTTCTTGAAACTGGTAGAAGCATTACGTGCGGCGGGTGTGGAAGTAATAACGCCGGAAGCTCCTGAAGAGGAAGACGCCTGGACGATTAATTTTTACGGCAGCAAATCCGGTATACGGCAACTTGCGCAGAAAAGTGCTGCGGTGGAACCGGATTTTCAAATGGCAGAAGGGTTGGTATGTGTAAATGTGGCCGATGCCGCGAAAATTGCCGCAAATAAATATATTCACGAAAACGGTGTGGTAATTAAGACCAACAAGGGACATTCGGGAGCGGGAATACTCATTTTCCGTCCGGGAGATTTACCCCTGCAGTATCGCGAATGTGAAGCTAAAATACATCAACGGTTGTCGGAGGAGGCCTACTGGGATAAATTTCCGATTATTATTGAAGACTACATTCCCGTAAACACCACGGTCGGCGGAGGAAGTTTAAGTGTGGAATTCCGTATCCTAAAAAGCGGCAGAATAGATTTTCTGTACTACTGTGGCATGAGAGTGGATAGAAACGGTGTGTTCGGCGGCGTGGAAATTAGTTATGGAATTTTTTCCGACAGAACAGCCGCCACATTGGTGGATACCGGCTTTTTTATTGCCGAACAGTATGTAAAGGCCGGCTACCGCGGATATTTTGACGTTGACTTTGTAGTAGCAAAAAACGGCAAACTCGTGGTGACGGAATCTAATGTACGGCGAACCGGGGGAACCTATGTTTATGCTGTGGCAGAGCATCTGTTGGGCAGGGATTTTATGTATCAGTGGTATGTGCTTTCGGTAACTACGTATGATTTGCCCAAAGGTGCATTCCGCTCATTCACGGCATTGCTAGAACGACTCAAGCCGGTATTATTCGATAAAAAAACCAAAGAAGGAGTACTGATAATCTCCGAGAATATGGTTATGCAAGATAAACTGGTATATATCATAATCAGTCGGCAGAAAAAGCATGCTTTGGAACTTCAGGATCAACTTCATGCGCTGATTCATCAATAATCTTTGCGTTTTTTCGTTCACAGCTTGTGACAGACTCCTGCATTGCGTATAGTGGCAATGATGCGGCGTTTGGTTGGTATTAGCCTGGTTAGTTTACTTATAGCGGGATTATGGGGTTTTTTGCGGTTACAAAATATTGCAGTGCCCGTATCTCAGCACTGTCTGCAGTCAGAGAATAGTTTTTCGTGTTACGAACGTACAATAAAAACGTTAGTGCGGGAAGAGGGCACGGATGTCGCACTTCGTTATACACAGGGACTGTTAACGAACAAACATATTACGCTCAGCGCTTGTCACGATTTAACCCACACGGCTGGGAGAACATTTTTTGAGCTGTATCAACGGTCAAAAAGAATTTCCGTCAGTGCATTAACCGATCTGTGCGGATACGGGTTTTTCCATGGGTTATCGGAGACAATGGCAGCTCGGACAGTTAAACCCGAGATAGCTGAAAAAGTATGTTTGGAAATAGAGGAGCGGAATAGTCAGGCAAATTGTTTTCATGGTATAGGCCACGGTGCGGCGGCGGGTCATGAACAGGAGTACTGGGGCAATGCCCAGAAGATGATAGAGAAGGGGATATCGGTCTGCTTGCACATTTCCCCCAAGCCTGAGTATCAACAGACCTGTATGATAGGGGTATACAACGGCGTGGCTACATATGCGTTTAACCGTGAATATGGTCTTCAGCTTCCCGATGCTTCACCGTTCATGTGGTGTGCGGGACAACCTGATTCGTACCGTCAGTATTGTTACGAAGGGATGGCGGTGGCATCCTGGTTGATGACGGAAGATTTTAGTCAGGCGGCGGTGTATATATCAGGTATCCCTGATAAAGCCGGTGCGGAACGTGCCATCGGGCAACTCACCGGTTCATATATTATAAATACGCATCCAGCTTGTTCTGTCGCGCAAATAATCGATCCGTGCCTGGGGATATCGGACACACTACGGCCGGTTTGTGTAACCGGTATGATTACGAGTTTATCGTTGTATGATAAATCGTGTGCCAGTACTGACTTTATTTCTTCGGTGTGTTCTTATGAACGGCTGTCATCCTCTGAACAATTGTTTTGTCGTCAGAAAGCGCTGTTATTATCCGAACAAAAACTGACGAAATAACCAATTCGGATTAGATGATCGAATTTTAGGTCATTTTTTAGTACAATTACGGGATATCACACGTTCTGTCGCGCAAAAATACATGTACGTAGCGACGGATACTGGTTGATGAATGCGTCTGTAGCTCAGTGGTAGAGCGCCACTCTTATAAAGTGGATGCCGATGGTTCGATCCCATCCAGACGCACTAACTGGACTCGATACAATATTTACGGGTTTATTCCTGACTCATGTCAGCGGATCAAAAAGGAGCGGTATGGCTGATACGGAAGTAGTCGTATTGGTAAATGAACAGAATCACGAATTAGGAACGGCGCCGAAGGCTACCGTACACACGTCTGACACACCGTTACACAGGGGATTTTCTTTATTTTTGTTCAACCTGAATGGAGATTTGCTTCTTACACAGAGAGCAAAGAGTAAAAAGGCTTTTCCCGGATATTGGACAAATACGGTCTGTGGTCACCCTGCGCAGGGAGAACGGGTAACGGAGGCAGCCGTGAGACGGTTAGAACAGGAGTTGGGGATAGTTATTCCCTTGGACGCAGTTAAAGAAGTAGCGCAGTATCGTTATCGTTTTGCTGACCATAACGGTATTGTTGAAAATGAGATTTGTCCGGTAATGGTAGCCAAGGTTGATGCGACCGATCCAAAACCCGCACCGGGTGAAGTGGAAAACTGGAAATGGGTAACCTGGCAAAGTTTTTTGGATGATATTATCCGTACACCACAATATTTTTCTCCCTGGTGCCGTGAAGAGGCATTATTCGTAAACAAGCATATTCATATGGCCGGATATTTGCAGTTCGGTTGATTGACAAGGAGGAGTTGTGCAAGAAGTACTGTCCGTCGGTGAATTTACGTTTCCTTACACTGACCTTCATTTTCCGGGAATGAATACCGGTGAAAAAATTCTTTTTCTGACACGTGAATCCATTATTATTTTTAAGCTGCGCTTGGTTGCACTTGTGGGAGTAGTCGGTGTTATTTGCGGATTGGGATTTCTGATTGTTTCCTGGTTACATAGATTAGCGCCTTTAAATTGGCTTACGATACCGGTAGTGCTCTTTGCCGGAGGTACGTTTCTGGGAGGACTGTGGTGGATGAGCGAAACGTATCGAAAATCAATTTTTATTATTACCACCAGAAGGTTAACAAAGATAATATATACTACACCATTTACCTGGTATCAATTCTCGTTGGGTTTGGATGAAATCCAGGATACCGGTTCATATTCATCCAGTTATCTGGAAGCGTTTCTGGGTTTAGGGTATTTTGTTGCCAGGTCCGGTGCCGCCGCCATAAAGAATTTTAAAATAGTAAATATCAGCTTTGCACAAGATTTACATAACTATGTAAATAAACTGTTATATACGTTTAAACATCATCCGACAAAAGTTGACCTATTCCGACCCTTCATACCACATATGAAAGGAGAGGTTCGTAAGCAATATCTGGAGGCATATCCACACTACAAGACGGAGTTTTAACGGATTGGGTTTACCGTGCGGTGAATGGATTTTGGCTGGTTAAAGTTCTTCCAGTTTGACGTGTTCAGTCTGCTTGTCTTTTACCAATTCCAAATATTTCTCGGTTGTAGATAAGCGTTTGTGACCTACCAGTTTGGAAAGCGTCGTAATAGGAGTCCCTGCCATTAAATGATGGGCAATAAATGTATGGCGCAGGTCGTTTACTTTCGCACCTTCAATTCCGGCAATACGGAAATACCTGTCGATAGTCGTCCGGATATTACGGATAAGTAACGGTTTTCCGGTTTTAGTTACGAATAGTGCTTTGCTTACCGTGTTTTTACCGCGTACTTCCATATAGCGGCTAAGGGCCTCTTTAGCTGCTTTATTCAGGGGTACGTTCCGCTCAGCGTGACCTTCTTGTGCAGCAATGTGCAATTCACTGTCGCGGATATCCGTAAGGGAAAGATTCGTTAATTCTCCAATTCTAATGCCAGTTTGTAAAAATAACTCAACGATAGCGTAGGTGCGAATGTCACCACGACATGCATCCCGCAATGCGCGATATTCTACTTTAGATAGTATACGGGGTGGCTTGGTTTCATATTTCGGATGTTCTATCTCTGCAGCCGGGTCGGCATTAACGATGCTGGCAGATTTAAGGAACCGGTAAAACGTTTTAATTGAGTTAATCTTGCGGGAGACTGACTTGGGAGTGTAGCTATCGGTGGCAAGTTTGTTTAGGAAGGCTTCAAGTTCATCTCTTTGGATTTCATCTATCGTTTTCTTACCCAGGCTAGTTAAAAAGCCGACAAGCTGTTCGATATCTTTACTGTATGCTACGATAGTCGCGCGAGCACGACGTCGACTTTCCAGGTATTCAACGAATTGTTTTTGGGCGGATGTGAGTTCGATTGCTGCCATAGTATAATTATTCCTATTAAACCGAATAAAAGAGCCTCAAGCAGTAGCTATAGGCTTATAGTGTCCTATAATATCATAAAAAAAGTCCTGATACAAGTAGGTAGTTATAGGCACTATATCGGACGTTCCGGAGAACGGTATGATCAGGTCTTCTAAACCAGCAGGATTAGGCTTTTGGATTGTTATCGCCGTCTGTATGTTTACCTCATTTGGCCTCATTAGGACGCTCTATGATGGGATACAAAAGTACGGAATCGTCACAGATCGTCAGCGTGAGCTGGAGGCTGTACAGGCAGAAAACCAACGTTTAAAAGCAGCCGTAGCTTTTGCGGATACACCTGAGTTTGTAGAACAGGAAGCTCGAAACAAGCTTGGGCTGGTAAAGGAGGGAGAGACGGTTGTACTTATCGGTTCACCAGCGGCTTCTGTGTCCATACATAGCCTTTCAGAGGGCTCAAATAAGCCTAATTGGCGTTTGTGGTGGGAACTTTTCTTCTAGATATCCGTTCTGTATTTCCGGTGCCAGCGGAGGGATTCGGACCCCCGACCCATGCCTTATGAAGACACTGCTCTGCCCCTGAGCTACGCTGGCGTCATCCTTTTCGCGCTCGAATGTACCGCATATTGTACCAAACCATAGGCGAATGTGTAAAATTTAGTGGCGAACAGCTCAATTATAGGTTATTCTGACGGAAATATGTCATTCTGATAATTTCGATTTTGTGCCTGATAAATACCTGACAATAATTCTCCAAACAACGCTATAATAGGGAAATAAGAAGACTCATAGTAATTGATAAAATGTTATTATTGTGCTAAGCTTTAGGACACGTTTCAGAGGGAAACGGTTTTTTTGAGTGCATTGAATTGGCATCGGAAGCGAAGTCATGACGGTGTACGCACCTTTACAGCACGCAAACAAAAAAGGAAAAGGGAAATCATGAAGTACGCAGTCGTTGTTCTATTCTGTCTGAGCGTTCTGCTCAATAGCGGGGTAACGGTTTTTGCGCAAGAGCAAACCATTACCATTTGGAATGAACATGGGCAACTATCGTTTTATCCTAGTCTGGTAACTGACACGCTCTGCGGTGAGTCTCCGGGTGGATGGGACTACGTTGAGTTTACCTCGCACGGCGGCGAACGGGTTCACGGCTGGGCGGACGATATAGATGTGGAATGTGATGCGCGGATCAGCAATATTCCGAATATACCCGGTCTCGCCACTGTCGAGAATTTTGGAGATCAATGCGACGAATATTTACACGTCTATAATGAAACTCCAAGCACGATCAGCGGTCCCGTAGATCAAACGATATGCGGACGCAGAACACCGGAGGCACCAATTGCGGTTGCCGTACGAATCCGGTTGCGTGGGGTCGATCTGGAGCCGAACACCGGCACTGGAGAATCCAGACAACATATGGAACTACAGGTTAATCCGGTGTTGGAGACGATTAACTACGGATCTGGTGCTGATCCGAATAATCCGCTTGGAGGACCGGCAGATGTGGGCGGCGGTGCTATCTTCTGGTGGAACGATGAGTATCATTTTGCTTTCCAACCTTGGGGAAGCAGTGTGTATTACATCGTGAATGGGCTGGGTGGTCTTTGGAAAATTCCGAATTCGGCAATAACCACACCGGGCTATGGGAGTTACGTAATTCATCTGGTTTCCGGGTGGGAGTCGGAATGGCGGGTGGCTGATCCTGCTCAAGAAGTAATAGACGGAGCGTATTATCCAACCCCACGCGTACCTGATCAATATCCTGATCGTTCACTGTATCGCCGACAGAACGCAGTGGCAGGGCAGCGCCAGTGGTTGATGGTGTATGGTCGTCCGGGATGGGAATCCATAGCGGCGGCATTACCGAATGAAGACGCCCCTCCTGTGGCCTATTGGCGTATGTCGGTAATTTTCTCCGAAGAGGAGGAGTTTTTTGCCATTCAGGCGGATTCGACGATACTGTTGTCTGTGAACGGTAGACGGATTTATCCGGAAGTTCAGGACGGTTGGTTTGTTTTTCCGTTTACGATGGAAGATCATCTGGTAATCCGAAATCAGGGTGAGGTACTTCTGGAGATCGACGATGCGGTTGTCGGTTTAGCTGACGGTCACTTTCTGCTTGGGAATTTGTACACGGAAGTGAGACAGCCGGGGATGGTAGAAATCCGATCATCGCGTCTGCGGATGTGGTTTGACGATGATACGGAACAGAGGGCGTTGCCTTCGGGGCTTCAGTATTTTGAAGCTGAAATCGGCATATACACACCTATCCGTCCGTACAATCCGCCTGATCCGAATAGCGTGAATGCTTAGTTTTTTCGTTTGCGTGTTGAGTACAAGGACCGGGTATGGACCAGCAAATGTCGCGGATGCGATGTTAAAGGTACCAGCCCGGTTTTTTCGTGGCAGATTAAGGTGTGGTTACTTAATTCGTTTATTACTACCGAAAGTACATATATTCCGAGCTTAGGAATGTTTCAGCTTTTCAGTAGTAAAACCTATAATCTTTAAGTTTCCATTGGTTTCGGGTACAATAGGCAGTTGTCTCTGACGGCATAAAGCGCCGTAAGAGACGCACTTTAACATCCATTCAGAAAATGTAGTAAAGAGATCGACAATCGGTTCAGATAATACATCCGGATCGATAAGCGGTCTCTTTACAAGACGCTAATGCAGTGTTTGATATCGAAAATGTAGCAGGAAGGACAGTGAGATGCGAAGGATGATTGTTAGTCTCCTTCTGCTTGTATTCGGGATGAACATACTCCCTGTACAGGCGCAGTCGGACTGTGACACTGTCGTGGTAGACGAAGCCAACGTGTTTGGCGGAAATCTAACATCGGTGGAGCAGGCGGCTTTAACTTTGCAGGCGCAATCCGGCGCAATTGTTAGGATCAGGACATTCACTGATATTCAGGCAGATACACTCCCGGCAGTGAATCAACGGGTCGTGGCACGATGTGAATCGTGGCGGGCATATAACGGTGAGTTAAACGACGACTTCATCGTCTTTATGATCGCTTACGAGCAGCGTGACACCACGCTGGTTTATGGGAATCGGTGGGCGACGATGCTCGACTCCCAGTGGGAAAGAATCGTGGATGGGATGAACACGTATTTTCCCGGACGCGATTTCTCCGGCGGATTTGTGTATGGGATCACGGAAACGTCGAGGGTGATAGACCTCCACCTCCATCCACCGACATTGCCGCCACCACCCACACAAGCTCCGGTTGTTCCCACCTCCATACCAGCGACGGTTAACGCTCCTGTTCAACCGGTACAGGCACAGCCACAGGTGGGTTTTGATATGAACCGTGTGATTGAAGTGGCTGGCTGGTTGATTCTGGTTCTCGGAGTAGGTTCTGGCGTTGTGCTGATTGTTATCGTCATCGTGACAGTACAACGAAAAAACGCAAAGCGGCGGTTAGTGGTGGAGAACGCAACCGAAGAACAACGGATAACGGGTGAGTTGTATTCCTCACTGTTTAATCGGCTACAGGATTTCCTGACGTTGCTTAACACGAAGAAGGGGGAATTGTCGGAAACGACGTACTCTACACTCCTTGGTGAGCATGAGCGGGTAGACGGGTTGCTGGGGGTACAGGCAGAGCCACTGCTCAGACTAACTGATACCTACGGTGATCCGCTCCGCGAAGGTTTAACGTTGGAGGAAGCACTCAACGTTCAGGATGAATATTCGCGTATTCACACTGCACTCGATTCTGTCGCAAGTGGTGCGTCGGCACTGGAAGAGGCGTTGCGGCAACATCAGGTTGATGCTGAACAAGCACCGCAAGATGTAGCGAGTCTCGAAGTCCATCTGACCCGCGTACTGACGAGCATAGATGAAGTTTCCGCGCATGGCTATCGCGTGCAGATGATGCGTGGTCAGGTTGACACGTTTATTTCCAGCGTGGTGCCGCAAATCCGAAAGCTGATCGAAGCGAAGGAATACGGTGCCGCACGGACGCAGTGCACGGAAATCCAGCGTCAGGCTGATGAACAGCTTACCGCCGCGACGGAAGTGATGGCGCGTCATATTCGTATTCAGACTACGGTGAAGTTAGCCCGGAATCGTTTGGGTGAACTTCAAATCGCTATTACCGATGGTCGGCGGATTTTCGACGATATTGATGATAGGTACGCTGAGGCGTGCTGGCGTGCGGTTCGCGGAAACGGTACGGAAGCGGAAAACCGCTTCAATTGGTCGGACGACGCGCTGACCGAGGCTGAGACCGCAATGAGTATCGAGCATCAGGAGTGGGAAAAAGCTGAACAGCTTGTCGTTCAGGTTGAAACGTGGCTGGGCGAGGGTGAAAGTTACATGCGCTCCATTTCCGCGTTAGAACAGACATTAGCCGAGGCCGAACGCACCGCGTCCGGTGATTTGGCTGATCTGCTTCGTGATATTGATACGGCGGCAGCGTTTGTTGCCGATCACGACGAGGACATCGATGAAGATGTCGAAGATCGGCTGGCGGCGGCGAAGCGTTTGGCGGAACAGGTGCAGGCAATACTCGGAGAAGCTAAACCGGATTACCTTGAAGCCCTGCGTTTGCTAAAGCAAGCGGATACGGACGTGGATGCCATTGCCGAAACCGCGCAGGAGCAGTTTGATGCGGCAGACCGTTTGCGGAAGAAAGCTGCGAAGGCATTACGGGATGCGCTGGCGGCTGTAAGCAAGGCGGAAGAGTACATTGCAGATCACGAAAGTGATGTCGAGCAGCACGCGAAAGATGTGTTGCTGGAAGCTCAGGTACTACTCCGTCGGGCGCAGGAAACCGGTAATTTGACCAAGCAGATTGAAATGGTCGAAGATGCGGAAGAAAAAGCCCGCGACGCATACGAACAGGCAGAGGATAATGTCGACGACGCTGAAGAAGCCCGTCGGCCCCGGTATACCTCCTCGTCTTCCGTTTATAACGGGTGGGGGACTACATCTAGTTCTCCGTCTTTCCATCACACGTCGCCGTCTATTCCATCATTTACACCCAGCACCAGCGGTGGCACGCACCACTGGTCAGCGCCAGCTGCTCCCAAGACCGGGGGAGGCACGAAGGGCTGGTAATTTTCTGAATGGATCGCGCATTTGAGCCTAGGGGCTTAGGCATCGAGGTTGTTATTTTCTGCGGTTTACCGCGGAGAGTGATTCCTTCGATGCCTGCGCGTTCTGTTTTCGTATTACGATTCCACGGTATCACTTCTGTTTGCACTCAACCTATGCAATCTCTATACTTTTCTTAGCGTGTCATAATTATATGTCCAGAAAAAAAACGTATCGTTTAACTCCAGCGTCTGTTTTCGGATTTGGGATTCTTATACTATTAGCCATAGGATTGCTGCTGTTCCTGCGGGTAAGTCAGCAGCAAACGGGTTCGCTTCAGACGTTTGCGCAAACCGCAGATCCACAATTGCGGGTGCAAAATACCACTATCGTTACTGCGAGCGGAGCACGGTTCATTGTGGAAGGGGTTAACGTGGAATTTTACCGGGATAACGGTTGTTCTTATGTGACGGAAAATACCTGGAAACAACGGAACGAAATGATTGCCAAAATGAAACAGGTAGGTATTAATGCGATACGTCTGAATTATTCTGCTTCCTGGTTAGCGCAGGGGAGTAACTTCCAACAATTCGGACAGTTAATGGCACTTTTCGCGCAAAACGGAATATATGTAATGCCGACGGATCACACATATACCGGTGATGTATTAGCAAATTACGATAAAACGTCATTTCCGTTATTCAAATCCATTGTTGAACATGCCCGAGCTAACGGCTATGAGAAATATCTGATTATGAATCCGTACAACGAACCGTACGGGGAAAATGAAAGCGCAAACACGTGGACGAATTGGATTGCTGCAAATAAAGAAACGTTAAGATATTTACGGCAGGATTTATCGTTTAAAGGAATAGTCGTGCTAGATACCAGGTCATGGGCGGCCGCATTTGATATTCCCAGTCTGAAACAAATACAAACATACGATGCATCATTGCTCGGAAGCACAGCAAATACGGTATTTTCCAATCATTGGTATCCCAATATAGGGTTAAGCAATGTAGACGCCACAATGAATGGAGCCTCCAGCGTTCCTTTAGTTATCGGAGAGTTAGGACAATACAATGCGACTCCCGATACCCCCCAATACGTAAAAGATGTGTTTTCTCGGGTTATTAAAACGGGTATACCCAACGGTCACAACGGCGTATTTCCGTGGATGTGGAGTTGGTGCGATTCCAACAATATGACCGCTGCGTGGGATAACCTGGTAGATTTGAGTACCTATGGAAAGCTGGTCGTCGATAATTACTATTCCCAAGTAAGTAGCGTATCTGTTCCGGCATCGTCGCCGGTAGTTACATCCCGCCCGATGACGGCTACACCCACATTAACAGTTACGCCTAAACCTTCCCAGACTGGTGTACCGACACCAACGGTTACACCCAAATTAACTCCTACACTCACGCCAAAGCTGACACCTAAGCTTACTCCTACACCTACTCCGCGGATGGTACCATCGACCGGTACAGGGACATATCCTAAAATTTTACCGAATACGAATACGAAAATCGTACTGACCGAATATAAAGCACCCAGCAACGGAAATGTATTTTTAAAGGCGGAAATAGATGCTTCGCTTACGCCAACACAGGTAGCATTCTACGTAAACGGAAAATGGAAAGCCCGCGACTTAACTTATCCGTATACGTTCGGTTCAGAAGAAAAGGGGATACCGTTATCTACAGGAGAACCGACAGAAATTCGGGTTGTAGTCTACTATAACTTATGGAATTACGTTGACGGAAAAACGGTATATTATCCTACAGGAATAACGCAGCAAAATGGTCTGTTTACCACCTTTGAAATGGAAGAAGAGTGGCCGCAAGGGTATTGTGCCAAAGTGGTAGTTAAGAATTTAACCGATACGAGACACGACAATTGGAAAGTAACATTTTCACTGAATCAAGGGAAATTTAGTAGGTTCTATGGCGGAACAAAAGTTACTACGGACGGGAAAACGGTAGTTACACCACTCAAATCCATAAGCTATTTACCTGCGCATGGAGTAAATAAAGCGGTAGATTTTTGTGCAGATAAAACGGGGACCAACTGGCAGCCTTCGGGTTTTACAGCCGAATTAGTAGAGTAACGTAAACAAAAACGACACCCCCACCTCTTCAACATTTTCACCATCGCTGGCGAGAACTCCAAGGAGGGGGTGTGATTGACCGATTCGCTAACTGAGCAGTGTACAGATTGACGTGAAGATGTAAACTCCGTTTATTATTACGGCGATGTACATTACCCCCGGTACGATGATCCCGCGCCTCGCGGCTGCTTCCAGATCGGCGTAACTCATGACGACATCTAAGCCATTGTAAAGACTGGAAGCGACGAGAAGCGTATTGACGATCAGGATGGCGACGGTAATCCAAACAGATGGCGGAAATAGTGCTACGTAACCGAAAAGCACCAGACCGATGACTGCCGTAATGAAAAAGTTCCGGCGTGTCATTCTTTCGACGGCTTCATGAGCATTCGTAAGACCGAGGGTCTCCTGTTGCTCATCCGACGGGTAATGATCGGGAAATAGCTGACTCCACAGTAACATCGTCTACTCCTTTAGGTATTGCTGACGGACTGTCTCTGCAGGTTTTTTCGCTCATGCCTCCTATTGATTAGCTCGTGAATGTTGAACTACGTCAAGATTCATCGAACTAATCAATGAGAAAAGCGAATCGGTAGGTGTAAAGGTACGTAGAACTTAAGATAATCACGAGAAAAGCCCAGCTTTTAGAGCTTTGTTATGATTTCCGTGCCTGACTATAACAGATATTGTGATTTAGGTGAAGTTTAGAAGTGATCACAGATTTTATAGCACCGTGGCGTATTTACTGCACAGCAATCCGCTGAGGACGAAAAAGGCTCCCATTTGGGAGCCTTTTTCATGTCCTTAGTTGCGGGGCCGGGAATCGCACCCGGCCTAGGAGATTATGAGCCTCCTGTGCGGCTTTACACTACCCCGCGGCTTATACGGTCTAAGCATATGGAGTATACTCCGTTTTTTGCCTCAAAGCAACTCTGTTTGCCCCTTTGTGGTATACTATCTTCCATAATTAAAGAGAAACGCTATGATCCGGAGGGTTGGAACCGGATTAGGGACGCATCAGACGGTGCATCCCGGGCGGCTCCGCTAAAACTGTATTAGTCTGCGGAGACGGAGGCGAAACCGTAATAGTCAGCAACGAGTGTCATTTCACTTTGTTCCATGCAAGCATTTCGCTTGTAAAGAAGAGGTATAAATGGAGCTCGTCATGAATAAGGTTCTCTTATGAAGTGACGAACTCTCCCGGTGGAGAGTTTTTCGTTTCTGAGGGAGCGAAGCAAGGTGGCACAGCCGTAAAAAGCCCTTGTAAGTTCACCAGTAATACACTGGGGGATTTATAAGGGCTTTTTTAGTGCCTGAATAGAAAGCATTGTCCGGTAAAACGGACAGGGAAAGGAGGTCCTATGTCAACAGAATATGGACCAAAAGATACAGAAATAGTAGTCCGGGGAGGAATTTCCGGATATAAATCTGAAGGATTGCCTTGGCGCGGAACAAAATGAAAGCGGGAATAATTCCGAAGAGGATTATGAAATTTTCGGAAGCGGAAGAGTAAAAGCCGCGGGAGTGCCGCTTGATGTACTTTTTGAACCGGGATTGCATTTTTCCGAAATAGGTACTCCGGAGGCGGCGCGTGAAACCGGAAGTGTGTTTTTGGGATTGCGGCATAGTCCGCCTGACGAACTGCGGAATAGAATTTTCCCCCGGAGCCGCGCGACTAAAGATCAATTCCGGAATGGTGCGCTTTTATCCCGTCCGATTCTAAAAACGGATCAGGGAGCGGGACAATTCCTGTCATTTGAAGCAGGACACGAAAACGGGACTGGGCCGTATACGATTGCCGGTTCGTCAGGTTTTTGTATAGAAGAGGAGTTTTTTTCCGTGCAGTTAGAGCAACATAATTATCCCGTAACAGTGATGCAGGAGTTATCCTCTGTGAAAGCGGCGTTTGGAGAAGAAGATTTAGCGGAAGCTCAATTGGCATACGAGCGTTTGCAACTAGCAGCTGAGGCGTGTGGAATTTACACGTCCAGGGAAGCACAGGTGGGCAGGGAGGCATTATTTTTTATCAGGCCGTCTTCGCCTGCTGAGTCCATTCGGGTATCCGAGTCAATGTTTGGACAGGCGACACAAGTTATCCATGAACAAGCCCGAATGTTTTCACAGTATGCAAAGAATGCCAGAGACAAATTTTGTCTTAAGCATGGTATATCAGGGCAGCATACTCCATACCATCCACCGCTGTATTTTCAGGCAGATGTGCAACTCATGCGAAATGGAGAAGCTGTACTAGATCAAATACAGTTACCGGATGTGGGTTTATTTCTGACCACACTCGACCCACAGGAAAATACGGCGCTGGCGCAAATACAGCAAGTTATGATGCCACTCGCGCAAAGTGTGGTAGAGAGGGTAGCGGAAACCGTCAGGTTGGCTAATCAACAGGTACTCCACCTGGTGACCCGTGATGCCGTATTGCAGCAGCACGAAGATGTATTGGAGCGGCGGGAAATTCAGGCGTTTACACAAAGACTGGCGGAGTACGGCATTACCGTGCGCCCTATTAGTGTTTCCCAGACAGCAGTATTAAAGACAACAGATCTGGCACTTATATTAAATGTGGATACGGATACATCTGAATATGTTGAACTACTGAGACGACACGTAAACGGTGAGGGGGCGAAAATGTACCCCGATCCGTTTCTGTTGCTTTCGTTGGCAGAAATGACAGGGTGTAAACGGGCAGTCTTGAGCGATAAACAATTGGAAGGACTAACCGCGATTGTAAAGGGCGTTGATCTCCGGGGATCAGCGGAAGATGTGTTCAGAGCCACTATTGCGCTGGATGCGTATTTACGTACGGTAGGGATAACCGAGGATGTATTTCACATATACGCATCTTCACAAAAGACTCCCGTGGCCTGCTACCGCTATGATGTGCGCGGTATGCAGATTGCTTTGTCTTATCTGAAAGCAGGGGACAGCGTGGTGGCCAGAAATATTCCCATTAACCCGCACAATGCCGTGCTGTTTAGGGCTAACCGGCCAATATATTCCGTTTTTCGTTTTATGGCTGTCGCCAAAGGAGAATTATGAAATTTATAACGCAAGTGCAATCGTCAGATGTGGTGCATTTTGCCACGCGTTTAGTGAAGCGTGCAAAAATCGAAGTGTTTATGACGATGGACATGGTGGAAGAATCGCGTCAACCATTGCCACAGAACTATCACCGATTAGTTTCGTTGCAAGCGGCTAGCGGTATTTCCGTTATCCGGTATGGATATGGACCGAAAATAATGTACAAGCAACTTGCGAAAAAGTTTGCGGATATTCAATTTCGCTACGGCGGGAATTTATCAGGATATCAGCGGATGCTCCTGGTTGATAAACGATACGGTCTGTTCCGGGTAGACGATCGGATATACTACACTACCGTGACTGATCTGGTTTCGGCTTTGCGTGTATTTGCTGAAGGTACAGTATAATGGAGAAGATTTTGTTTGAGGAGGTATGTATATGAAACGAATATTATCAGGAATAACACCCAGTGGAGATGGCAGCCTGCATATAGGTAATTATCTTGGAGCAGTTAAGCAGTTTGTACAATTGTCCCGCGATCACGAATGTTTTTTGATGTTTGCAGACCTGCATGCCCTTACGACAATACAGGACAGAAAGACATTACAGAAGAACACTGAAACGTTAATTGTGAATGAAATTGCGTTAGTGGGGTTTGATAATCCCAATGTAGTATTTTTCCGACAATCCGATGTACCCATGCATGCGGAATTGCAGACAATTCTGAATAATATTACACCCCTGGGTTTACTTAAGCGGGCACATGCGTACAAAGACAAATTGTCAAAAGACGTGATGGAGGATGACATCAATTTGGGATTATTTAATTATCCCATCTTAATGGCGTGCGATATTTTGCTCTATAAACCGGATTTAGTGCCGGTTGGTAAAGATCAGAAACAACACGTGGAGATTACCCGTGATATTGCCGACAGGTTTAACCGGGTATTCCGGAAACAGGTTTTTCCTCTCCCGGAACCCTATATTCCGGAAAATGTAGCAGTAGTACTGGGGACAGACGGACAGCGGAAAATGAGTAAATCTCTGGGAAATTTGATAAGCATATTTGAGTCGGAAGACGCGATAAAAAAACAGGTAATGGCTACGTTTACTGATCCGACCAGAAAGCATGCTGATGATCCCGGGCATGTGGAAGGGAATATGGTATTCAGTTATTTGGATTTTTTCGGTGAAACTGAAAAAGTTACGGAACTGAAAGAGCTATATATAAAAGGGGAAGTGGGGGATGTGGAGGTGAAGGAATATTTATTCACCTCGCTTATGAAAACATTTGCACCTGCACGTGCACGTTACGAGCAGCTTAGGAGTGATCCGAAATTGGTGAAGTCTATCCTGGAAAAAGGTGCCGCCACAACTCAGACGGTGGCAGGGGCGACCATGAAAGAAGTCCGTGAAGCCCTGGGATTAACAAATAGTTATTCGTTTTTTTCTTATCCCATCAAGCGGACTGACGGTAAAATAACGATAGATCAATTTGCAGCAGTACAGGAACGGGTGGGGAAGGTAACGGCTGCAGAACATGTTGAGAAAAGCGAGAAACTGATCCGACTGCATGTCGATTTTGGGGATGAGCAGCGGACTATATTTACCGGCGTAAGACAATTCGGGTATACCGCAGACTTCTTTATCGGAAAGCAGTTTTTCTTTGCTGTTAATCTGGAACCAAGAAAAATGTTGGGTGAAGAATCGCAGGGTATGATTCTGGCAGTAGACGGAGCGGATAAACCAATTTTTATACCCGGTGAAGGAATGCCGTTGGGAGCAACGATACGGTAAAACCGTAAGGCAACTACTTCTATCACCATGCAGCTTAGGTTATGCTGAATAGATGAGTCGAAAGAGACTTTCCGTTTCTGTGGGGATGCTAAGTCTCCTGGTAGCATTGTGTGCCGGATTACTGGTGGCTTTTACTATCCCGGATTACGGACTTTCTGCAGATGAATCGTTCTATATGTCCATTGCCAAAGCCAATACGGCTTGGTTATTACATCCGACGTGGGATTCAATCGTCGCGCAATGGCCAATACATGACAGGCATCCGCCGATATTTAAAATTTCCGGCGGCATAACGCGACATATCTTCTTTGATGTGTTTGGTCTCATGAATCAAATAGACGCATTTCGGTTGGGAATACTCCCTTTTGTGATGTTGTTATCCGGGACGATGACATGGTTCGTTTCAAAAAATTACGGTAAGTGGCTAGGGGTTTATGCCGGTTTGACAGCAATTTTACTCCCCAGAGTCTTTTATCATGCGCATCTCGGTGCATTAGATTTTCCGATAACGGCGTTGTGGTTGGCTACAGCTGTAGTTAGCGTACAGGCAGTGACATCGATAAAAAGTTATGTCGTGGTACTTATCCTCCTGGGAATTTCTCTCGCAACAAAATTGCAGGGAGCGTTGTTAGGTGTGACAGTAGGATCCTATATCACTATAGTCGGGCTTTGGCAGGGTATACATTCCCGACGCCGGTTCTGGATACTGCCGTTGGTATTAAAAACAACACTATTAGTTTTAATTCCTCTCGGTATTTTTTTGATATGCTGGCCGTATCTTTGGCCTGATCCTATCGGGCGTTTCCGGTTCTATACGTCGCTGATGCTAGAGCATTATCCGATTGATGTGTACTACTTAGGACAACAGTACACAAACGTGGAAGGGAATATGGCCCCCTGGCACTATTCGTTTGTGCTGCTGTTTACCACCATTCCGTTACCGGTGGTAATTTTTGGACTTGTGGGTATTGCCAGTGCGCTCCTTAAGCCCCGTAAATATGAGCGTTTTATGCTGATAAATCTGTTTGTCCCCTTAGTCATGATGACGCTGCCGTATGCGATTCAATATGATGGTGAGCGATTGTTTCTCCCTGCTTATCCTTTTGCGGTAGTAATGTCCGTTATCGGGTTGGACCGTTTCCGCCGGATGATCCAAACTCATAGGCCAATTTTTCCGTTGACGGTATTGGTGTTAACGATATATGTCTGTTTTGTGTCATTGAGAATTCATCCGTACCAGTACGTGTATGCCAGTGAGTTAGTGGGAGGGGTAAAGGGTGCACAACTACGGGGGTACGAAACGGAATATTGGGGAAGCTCGTATAAAGCAGTAATTCCGTTTTTACAGCAACATCCTACTGCTACGTATTGTGTTTTTCCCTGGCCGGATTTACTGAAAGGATACTGGTATCAGGGGATTGTAAAAGAAATACCGGTTTCCCTGGTTGATCAATCTACAGTATATTCCGGTGATTTTTCCTCCTGTGACTATGCCATTATTCTCGCCAGACAGGGCTTTTTTCGGGTAAATGCGGACGTTTATTGGGATTATTATAAAAATAAAACTCCTCTATTCTCGGAGACCGTAGACGGTGTTCCGTTGGTTTCGATTTACGCAATAAAATAACATGACTACCGTGCCGCATTCCGTGCGCGTGTATTTGTTCGGGTGTCTTGGATTTATTTGTTTTATTTTCGTTATCCTGTTCGGTACGATAAGTATCGGAGAACGGACATGGCCAGGAAGTACCATGTATGGTTATCCGCAGTACTTTTTGAAGGATTACTTTCAATACATATATTTAGTCCGCAGTGGACAACAGGGAAAACTGTTGTATGAAGATGCATTCCGATACGATGATGTTTCTCCGTATATTCTTGAACCTCATTACCCGGTAATAGGCCTATTCAGCAAACCGTTTACTACGTCTCCCTTTAAAGCATATGCAATAGCCAGAGTGGTGTCGCTTGGAATACTTTTGGGTGGGGTTATCCTGTTGACTGAGCATTTTTTTGTCCGGACACGGAGTAAACTGTTGGCTATCGGTTTATTTAGTACTGCCACTAGTTTCTGGTGGATACGAAAAGGGGAATGGTCGTGGGAGTATTGGGAGCCGACGACGTATTCTAATTTTTTTAATATTCTACTGAAGTATACTGCCATCCCTCCGCATCATTATTTAGCCGTTTTACTGGTAATAGTCAGTTTCTATTACCTGCTATCCAACCAAAAAAAATGGTACTGGTATGGTATTGGAATTATGCTGGGAATTGTATTCGGATTTGTTCATCCGTATATAGCAGGATACACGACGATATTAATCGGCATATTTCTTATTTGGGAACTGGTACGTACCCGAAAGCTGCATATACCATTGTTGTTCCGAACTGGTGCGATTGTTGTACCCATCGTGCTTGTTGCACTGTATTACCGACATCTTTTGCTCTATCAATGGAAATCGTATCAGGCTTTACACGGAACATTTATCTGGACTCAACCCGCAGATCCGATATGGTATTTATTTGCAGCCATAGGTCCGGTTTTAATACTGGCGATCCCGGCATTTTTCATGAAAAGGACGTATTCATGCGCAATTCGTCGGTTTGTCGTGCTTTGGGGATGTATTCCACTTTTTATACACGTGTTGGGCTATCTGAGATTACCGACAAGTACTGTCCGATTGTCGCAGCTTTTCCTGCAGATACCATTCGCATTACTCGCTGCCATGAGTCTGGAAAGTATTTTGGAAAGAAGCCGGTGGCAATACGTTATGACTGCGGGAGTATTCGTTTGTACTTTTGCCTATGCGGTGGTACCGGGGTATTTTACCGGCAAAGATATTTCAAATCCGGAAAATTCTTTCTTTTATAATTACTACACGCTTGATGCATCCAAAAAAGTATTGGCATTTTTAGCGTCTACTCCAAAAAATAGTATTGTAATGGCAGGAGAGATGCTCAGTGTCATGATTCCGGGTTTTACCGACAATAAAGTTTTAATTGGTCATGAAGGAACTAATCCGGATTACGGGTTAAAGAGAACAGAGATAATTACGTTTTTTTACGGTACGATGCCTGAGGTTGATGTACGTGCTTTGTTAAGCCGGTATCATGTTTCATATGTAGTCTTCGGCGCGGATTCGATTGCGTTTGATCAAACGAAGTATATGGATTTTCCGTTTTTTAAAGTAGTTTACTCGGAGAACAATATAACCGTGGTTCAAATTGTGGATTAACGAGTGCGCTATGCTATTATTTGCCCATGTGGTATAATTTTGGCCTACGCGTGTGATGTATTCATCCTCGCACTTGGAATGATGGAAAAAACTCCCAATCGTACGAAGAAAAATAACGGACCCGGGAAGAAAAACGGGAAAATGTTCGAGTTCAAGTTTAATTTAAATTTGAAAAATGTTTTTATCGTGCTCTTTTTATTTTTCCTGTTTATTTCGTTTGTAGGTAGCCTAAGCGGGCAGACCGGAATGCAGGATGAAAAGCCCGTGAGTACCGTCGTTTCCGATATTAAAGACGGGAAAATTCAGAAGATAGACGTGGAAGATAATAAGTTAACCGCACATTATAAAGACGGTTCGACTATTACCGCCCGGAAAGAACCTCAGGATTCTTTTTATAAAACACTCGAAAGTGCCGGCGTTGATCCCAAATCGGTGGAAATTTCCATTAAGGATTTGAGCGTCGGACAATTGTGGGTCGGTATTATTACCAATGTTTTACCTTTGGTTCTTACGGTGGTATTTTTTCTTTTTCTGTTCCGACAGGCACGTGGAGCGCAAGATAATTTATTTTCTTTCGGGCAAAGTAAAGCTAGGGTATGGAATAAGGATCTTCCCAGAACGACATTTTCGGATGTCGCCGGTGTGGATGAAGCGAAAAAAGAACTGGAAGAAATTGTAGATTTCCTCAAGAATCCGACAAAATATAAAGCCCTTGGAGCACGTACTCCCAAAGGCGTTATTCTGGTCGGTCCCAGCGGTACAGGAAAAACGTTGCTGGCAAAAGCCATGGCCGGAGAAGCGAAAGTGCCGTTTTACAGTATTGCCGGATCTGAGTTTATGGAAATGCTGGTAGGAGTAGGTGCCGCACGGGTACGGGATCTATTCGCAAATGCGAAGAAAAATGCTCCAGCCATAATTTTTATTGATGAAATAGATGCCATCGGCAGAATGCGCAGTGTCGGAATCATGGGTGGTCACGATGAACGGGAACAGACATTAAATCAGATATTGGTAGAGATGGATGGTTTTGAACCGAATACCGCTGTTATGGTGGTAGCAGCGACCAACAGGGGAGATTTACTGGATTCGGCTTTAATGCGGCCAGGACGCTTCGACAGGAGAGTCGTTTTGGATTTGCCGGATATGGAAGGCCGTAAAGCGATACTAAAAATACATGCGAGAGGAAAGCCGTATGCTGCAACAGTAGATTGGGACAAAGTTGCCAAACGGACAGTCGGATTTAGCGGTGCTGATTTGGAAAACATGTTGAACGAATCGGCCATTCTGGCTGCCAGAGGGAACAAGACGGAAATAGACATGAAAGATTTGGAAGAAGCCGCTACGAAAGTAAAATTAGGACCGGAAAAGAAACGACTGCAAACGGATTTGGATCGGAAAATGACTGCATATCACGAAGCCGGTCATGCGGTAGTAACGTATATGTCTCCGCATATGGATTCCGTGCACAGAATCAGTATTGTATCCAGGGGTATGGCATTAGGGTATACCTTAACTCCTCCGGAAAAAGACAGGCTGCATGAAACGAAATCGCATCTTATAGAGCAAATTGCCGTCATGATGGGAGGCCGTGCAGCGGAAGAGTTGATTTTTAATGAATTTACCAGCGGTGCGTCTAATGATATTGACCAGGCAACACGGGTAGCACGGTACATGGTTATGGAATTCGGTATGAGTGAATTGGGTCCGGTGAATTTTGGTCCGCAAATGGATATGACGGAGTGGGGAAAAAGTTATATGGAACAGAATCAGGTCTCTCCCGAGATGCAGGGGGCTATAGACCGCGAAGTAAAACGATTTGTGGAAGAAGGGTACAAAAAAGCCCTGAGTTTATTGAAGAAACATAAAGATAAACTTGATTTAATAGCAGCAGAACTGGTGAAAAAAGAGACAATCGAAAGCGAAGAATTTGAAGTACTCATGGGTGGGCATAGAGAACCCATTCACACGGCGTAAAACCTTCATGAACAGGCTTGTACTGATAGACGGAAATGCGATTCTGCATCGCGCATATCACGCGATACCCCCGATGAGAGCTCCTGATGGTACTCCCGTAAATGCCGTATACGGATTTGCCAGTATGTTGGTAAAGTTGTTGCATGATTTACGGCCTTCTCATATTGCGGTCGCGTTTGATAGACCGGCACCGACATTTCGAAAGCAGTTATATGGTGAATATCAGGGAACGCGGCCGGAGATGGAGGCAGATTTATCTATTCAGATTTCCATTGTTCATGACATGGCAAAAGCATTTTCCGTTTCGGTATATGAACTGGATGGATATGAAGCCGATGATATTTTAGGAACCATTTCGACACAGGCAGCCACGCATGGTATAGAACAAGTTGTTATTGTGACCGGTGATAGGGATATTTTGCAACTGGTGGATGATGAACGGATATTGGTATTTATGCCGGTAAAAGGCTTATCAGAAGCTAAATTATACGATTCAAAAGCAGTGGTTGAGCGTTTAGGCGTAACTCCGAAACAGCTCATAGATTATAAAGCTTTGGCAGGGGATGCTTCCGATAATTACCCGGGTGTTCCGGGTGTTGGTCCAAAAACAGCGGTAGATTTAGTTCATAAGTACGAAACGGTAGAAGGAATATATGCCGCGCTTATGTCCGGCAATACCGATCTGAAAGAATCGATTAAGACAAAACTTACACAGGGAAAAGAATCAGCTTTTTTATCTAAGACACTTGCGACTATTAAAAAAGATGTTCCTATTGATATAGATTGGCACAGGCTCGTATTTACCACATTGGCAACTCCTGACGGTGTAGATATGCTTTCAAAACTGCAATTTCATTCTTTGCTTAAGCGGGTGCAATTGTCCTATGCTAATGATGTCCCGAAAGCAGCAGGGGAAAAGAAAAGAAATCAGAAAAAGGAATCAGATGATTCCGGGAACACGCAGTTATCTCTCGTATGAAATTGGCATTGGTGCATGATTATCTTCGTGAGTTTGGTGGTGCCGAAAGAGTAGTAGAAGTGATGCATGAAATTTGGCCTACTGCACCGTTATATACTTCATTTGTCGACTGGGATGCTTTGGGTGCTCATGCCGCCAGGTTTAACGGTTGGGATATCCGTACCAGTTGGGTGCAACATAATCCACTGGTGAAACGGTTACATTCGCCATTGCGTTTTTTGGCTCCTCAGGTTTGGGAATCATTTGATATGTCGGGTTATGACGTGGTGTTATCTTCCAGTGGATGGTATATCTGCAGAGGCGTTATAACCGAGCCACCACAATTGCATATTTGTTACATCCATCACCCGCCGCGAAATTTATATGGGTACGCTACCGGAAGCTCCCTGCAGAAATACGGAATCGTTCGCGCGTATGCCCATCTCATTAATTTTTATCTGCGGAAATACGATTTCCGAACCGCACAAAAAGTTGATTATTTTGTGGCTAATTCTCAGGAAACGGCACGACGGGTTGAAAAATTTTACAGACGGGACAGTACGGTGATTTATCCACCCGTACATTTACCGAAGCGTGTGCAGAATAAGATAAAAGGGGAATACTATCTGTCTGTGGGAAGGTTGACGTATTCAAAGCAGATACATTTGGCAATTATTGCCTGTAATGAACGGAAGCAGCCATTAAAAATAGTCGGAACGGGAAAAGAAGAGGCTGCTTTGCGGGCAATAGCCGGACCCACGATAGAGTTTTGCGGAGCAGTTACGGATGCGCAGTTGTCCGAGTTATACGCAGGAGCAAAAGCGTTGTTGTTTTGTGCTCTTGATGAAGACTTCGGTATGGTGCCCGTTGAGTCTATGGCCTACGGAGTTCCGGTTATAGCCCTGGCTCAGGGTGGAGTAAAAGAAACGGTTATCGACGGAAAAACGGGAGTGTGGTTTACTTCTCCGACAGCGGCGGCACTCGCGGCGGCAATGTTTACGTTTGAACGCACAAAGACAGATTGGAGCGCGGCTTGTACGCGTCAGGCGGAACAGTTCGGTACTGCAGAGTTTAAACATGCAATCCGGACGTTTGTAGAGGAAAAGTATGCTTCCCGGCGTAAAATGCTGTAACCAGATCGGTATAACATTGGTACTACCCGTAAGATATCGTAAGATAGAGTTATGCCCGATTCTCCTGAAGTTCTGCTGCATGCCGAACACGATAGTGGTTTAACACCAGCTCCGGAACATGCCCCAAAATCTTGGATACATCCCAGGACGGGAGAGCATCATGATTTAGCAGATTTGTCTCTGGAAGAGCGTCTACGGGTAATCGTAGATACCACCAGTATGAATGAATATGACCGATTGCTGCAGGATGTGTTGTTTCCGCCTGATACGCCGGTAAAACCGGTGAACCCCGATGCGTTCGCGCATACGGAACTTACTTCATTATCCCGTGAACAACGATTAGTACGTCGGGAAATTGCCGAGCGCGTGTATGGTATCCGTTCTCCCCGCAAGGCAGCGGAAAGAGGCAGTGACGATAATGTGGAATTGCATGTGGGTTTTACCGGTGACCCAGAGGCGCTTACGGTAATGTTAAATGCTACTCCCGGTATGAAACGGTTAGCTGGTATTGGGCAGACGGACGTGCGGTTACAGGATGACAGACTGACGCGGGCAGATCATAGCCAGCACTTGGCACGGATGGTGGTACAAACCAATATCCGGATGGCCCTGCAGAGACCTGCGCTTTATTTGCGTCGAGTTGACACTGATATGCAGCGGTATTCGGAAATGGCCGGCCGTGTCAGCGATCCGTTTGTATTGGTTCCCTCCGAGTCCACGAAAACGGCGGTAGCCAGATCTATTGCTAACGGAGGAGTATATTTTGATGCTACGGAAACGGAAGCATTACTTCAGGCAACGGAGTACGGTAAATATTTGGTTATGGCAGCGTATTTACATGATGTGATGACACCCGGATGGGGAGATGTGTTTATGAAAACACGAAAGCGGGGAGATGCCACCGTGGGCGTGACGTTTAGTGAAGATGAAGTACTGGCAGATTCTATTTCCCATCTGTTGGAAACGGAGGCAGAAGGATTACCGGAAATTCTTGCAAAACATCAGATAAACAAGGATTTTTTAGCAACGATGGTTGCCAGCATGGCCAGTGAATCGGATGTCTGTCTCGGGGGGTTTCTTATGAAAGATAAACGGAAGTTTACCGCTGAGCAAAAAGAAAAGTATCCGCACCTGGATCGTGGTGGAGTAGTGGATGCCGATCAGGACTCGGGCATGACCGCCAACGCGTCGGATATTGTTCCGAAGCATCTTCCCGGCGGATTCAGACATCTTAAGCGAAATGAGGATTTGCCGTTGGGCTCGTTTGAAGACAGACTGAATCTTTTATCTTACGCGTTGTCACAGAACATATCTGCTGAAGTGATCGGGCAATGGTGTAGGGAATTGGGAATAAATCCTGAGTCTGTTTTTATAGCTGCGGAAGAAATAACGGTCGGAAATAATTTATTACTTGAAGAGGTAGTTTTTGATGATCTTGACGGTTCTCCTGCGGAAATTTTGCCAATACCCACACAAGCCGGAGATGTAAAGCGGATGAAGATGATGATGAACGTGCTGACTGTACGGCATTTTCGTAGTCCGCAGCGCGAACCGACGGAAGCATTGGTTCAAACGTGTATCGCGTACGGAAAGACTGCCGACGTTGTGAACGACGATATGTTTATCCGACGGGATGATGCCGATGTAGTGCGGAGGTTAAACGATGTTGCGCCGGTTATTCCTTATGTTCTGGAAACACTGCAGGATCAGGCAATGATTCTCACGGAAATGGATCTTGCCCGTTTGGTAAATGAAGCGGGACAACTGGAAAATGTGTTAGTGTTTGAAGAAGGCGTACGGGGAATGGTATACCGCAAACGCGGGACATTAATCCGCCGGGAAGATGCGACGATAAAATCTGCTGAACACGTGCTTTCGGTTAAACGCGACATGACAGACAGTCAAATTAAACGGCCAAGATCCGTGCCGTTAATGGAACGACTTGACACGTTAGAGCGAAAATTAGCGGAAACGCGTTTATTTAAAGTATTTCGTTTGACCGATGAACAAGTGGATGAAATTGACCGATTACTGCGTCTCAAGCCGGAGTCGGAATCCGTGATGCGGCAGGCGTTTGCACTCTGGACCAAGTCCGTTACGATTGATGATCGGATTGTTTCTACGGATTTAGCTGAAAAATTTGCAGGACGTACCGTACCGGATGAGTCCGTATGATATAGTACACTCCATGCCAGAACTTCCCGAGGTTGAAACGGTGCGTGCACAACTTGCCGGTATATTACCGGGGTTAACAGTATCTTCCGTAGATATCCGTCGCGCAAAATCATTTCATGGAAATGTGGATTTTCTTCTCTCTCAAACGGTGCTGCGGGTACGCAGATACAGTAAATTACTCGTTATTGATGTAACCGGTAATTATTCCGTTATTATTCATTTGAAAATGACAGGCAGAGTGGTGGTTGCACAGAAAACAGTTTTGCAGGAATGGGATGTAGAGTATGCTACCGAT
This sequence comes from uncultured Gammaproteobacteria bacterium, assembly GCA_964629685.1. Taxonomy (GTDB): domain Bacteria; phylum Patescibacteriota; class Microgenomatia; order UBA10105; family UBA927; genus CAZVTT01. The sequence continues at coordinate 94,916 of CAZVTT010000001.1, read as the reverse complement.
AAGCATACGCACGTGGTGGTGACATTCACAGACGGTACATCTTTGTATTTTCATGATCAACGTACTTTCGGTTTTGTACAGATAATTCCGACCGATTCCGTGGAGCAGTTGAATTACGTAAAAACGTTGGGGCCGGAATTTTTCCGCAATTTAACGAAAGCCCGATTTGTGGAAATAGTGACAGGAAGTACCCGTCCAATAAAAGTACTGCTCCTGGATCAACAGAAGGTGGCAGGCATAGGAAATATTTATGCGAATGAAGCATTGTGGAGTGCAAAGCTACATCCTATGAGAAAAGCAAATTCGTTAACACAGAAACAAGCCGGGTTATTATTTGATTGTCTGGAATCGGTGATGAGCGCAGCTATCCGTTGGCAGGGGGCATCATCGGATAATTTCCGGGATGCTTTTGGGCATAAAGGAACGGTACAGGACCATTTCCGGGTGTACGGGCAGGCAAAACAACCATGTGCGCGGTGTGGCGCATTGATACGGAAAGTAATGTTTATGGGGCGGGGAACGTATGTCTGTCCGGTTTGTCAGGGGTGAACCGTTTGAGACACCGGAGTTATCAGTGTACCTTCAAAGTTTTCTCCGTTCAAAATATGGAAAACGTTGGAAAAGTCGGCACCTGACAGCGCGATGGTAATATCGTGTTCTCTGGCCAGCAGGGCTGCGTTCGTATCAAACGGCAGATTTCTGCCAGGTTCATGTCCCGGTGTGAACATATTGAGGTATCTGTCGATACTGATTTCACTTATTATTTCATCGGTTTTTAGTGAACCGTCAGCTAAAGCTGGGTGTAATCCGGGTGTATTGGAAATATTGACTACTAAGTGTTCTCCTGTTTGAATTGCAGCTTTAACAGCTTCATAGTCTGTGGTATGACCCGGTGCACCACCTCCCTGTAAATAAATTATGCCCGACTGGGGTTGCGGGTCTGCCGTACGGATAGCTACTGCTATATTACCAGCGGTAAAAATTTCATGAAGCATAAATACATTTTGCCAGGTTACCTGGATGCCTAAACGATCTAGTGCGTCCGGATCGGTTACGCCCATGGCTTTGGCATCCTCTATCACGTGTCGTGCTTGTCCGCCACCACCGATAATAAAAATGCCGGCCTTGTTTTGATGTAAAACATTCCTGCAAAACTCCATGAAGGTATCTACTACCGGCTGATTAAGCCTGTCCGGCCGGATGATAGAACCGCCGACACTACTGATTATTCGTTCGCTGGTTTGTGCTTCAATTCTCGGCATATACGTTTTTGAGCGAGTGTCGATTGTACCAGTAAACCAAAACAAAGTAAACTATAGGTTAAAATGTGCGTTATAGAGAAATTTCTAGTAGCATAGGTATGGATATTTATGTCTGACACGGGGTTTGATACACCAAATAGATTAGTACTGGCATACGGTGAACGGATAGGAGAATCTCCCAAATCCCGCGCGTTTGCGGAAGCTTTGAGGTCATCGGGTATACCCTATGTGTATCGGGATCGTGATACACCCACAGAAATTGATCCGGATAATGATTTTGTAATTGCCATGTCTTCAACTGTGCGATTTGAGGAAGTCGCACGCACAGGTGTAGAAATGTATCCTACGCCCGAACAGATGGTGCGGGCAGTGGATAAATGGGAGTTATATAACTGGTGCAGGCAAAATGATGTAGCTACGCCCCTTACAATTATGCTTCCGAGAGAAAAAATCGTTTCCTGGCAGACATCCGGGAAGATGAGAGAAGGTGTGTCCAGATTGGATAAACAGTTGGGCGGGAGTATTGTGAAGCCGCGAATTACGATTGGTGAGACGCGGCTTATTTGTAACAACGTGTATCAAATTCCTGCTCAAGGTGAAGTGTGGGATACTATCGTTTCACATGCCAGACAGATAGAGGATGATTATGTATTCCAACAACAGATTCACGGGGAGACGATGAAGGTGTACGGTGTAGCGCCAAATGTGTTTTATTACCTTTCATGGGCAGGAGATACTGAACCGCAAGAGTGTCCTCCACAGATAGCCAGATTTTGTGAATTTGCAATGCATGAATTTAAATTATATTGGGGAGGTTTTGATTTTATCCGGAATCCTGAAACCGGGTTATGGTATTTTATAGATTTGAATCCGACCACCGGTGGCAGAAAATTGCCGAAGCATTTAACGGAAATTTTTCAACAGCAAATGCATACAAATTTACGATCGCTTGTACGGCATGAAGATGCTCCTTACCATCATCCGAATACAATACAGACTACTATTGCGGTTGCTGGAAAAAATGAGCGGTTGCGGACGATTACAGGTGATGGTCCCAAATCATTGTTGGGATTGCCGGACGGAGATACAGTATTAGATAAGGCAATCCGGCCATTAACGATTTTTACAAAACTAAACGGTTTTGAACCGACTATACAGTTGATGCGCCGACCTGATCATGAGGCTGAATTTGACGGTTGGAAAACCGAAACGCAGCCTGATATCCCCATTGCGTTTATTGAGCCGGCTTACGACCGAATGACCGGACCTGCTGATAGCTTAAACAATTTATTTACGGTTTTACCTGAATCTACGTTTTTGCTCTCTTTAGCCGGTGATAGAGTAGTAGATGTACCGGAAGAGAACTTAAGAGTATGCGGTGAGCGAATAAAAGCAGCCTTAGTTGATGAAGGATACCCTTTTGTCGTTGTAGGTATTCCTACCGATACGTCTAAGTATTCTTATAAGCTAGATATAGATGGACGTATTCTGTCATGTGATCGTGATGCTGAGGAAGATGGAAGAGTGCATATAAAAAAGCTGGTTTTTGCGTGCGATACCAGAAAAATGTTGGTAACGGGTACCCGTAACAGTCAGGAAGCTATAAATGCTTTGGCAAAAGCCGGCGTACTCGGAAAATTAATCCTACTTGATGGTGTTTCGTGGGTAGGCGATCTGGATACTCCTGAAGATTTGGATGAGTTTACAGATCACTTCGGGGTAATATGATTTTCTGTTGCGGAAGCCATGCTGCCGCCTTGTGAGCGTCGCTATCTTCGACAGCATGGCCTATATCGCAACCTTCCTTCGTAACGGTTTCCCGTGACAATCACTTTAATTGTTGCTGTGTAGGTGCGCGGGCGTCCTGGGGAAGTTAGCCCTCGGGAAAGATGATTGTCTGCGGTAACCCGTTAATTATTATGGTCTCTGTAGTCCAATTGTCTTGTTTAAGTGCTCCCGGTAACTCAGATGAGGTCTGAGTAGCATCATCATCGTGCCCCGGGGGTGGGGATATTTCCTGAGATGAAAATGGCGAGAGATCTGCGTTCATATTCGTAAATACAAATGACATATATTGAGTGTATTATGAGCAAATAGCCCGATAATGCTTGACGAATTAGCTGACATAATATTGTCAGCAAGGTTTAACCGTGGTATACTCACCACTAAATATGGCAGCTAATTACCCCCTGGTAAGTACCGCTCAATATCGTGATGCTGCGCAACAGTGGTTGCGGGCGTTGGGACGCGGAGAAAATGTCTCCGTGCTTTTCTTTCCGAAAACGGACAGATTACGCCGTTTACAACAGTTGCTGGAGGATAGGCAATTTCTGCAGGAGACGCTCGGCAAAGGTCCTACCTATATGTTCCAAATGGTCGATTTTAGCCTGACGGTGGTAGAAGACCATATGGATATTCAGGATTATATTGCCAGGATGCTTAATATGCCGAGCCTGGGTGTTCCGCCCAAATCTTTTGATGAGTGGATGACATATTTTCACGAGAGAAATGTCAGATTAGTACTCATTCTTCCTGACATGGAAAAATATCTTATTCCGCCGAACCACACTATTCTTTCGTATATTGCCTATTTGGTAATTGAATTTGCACCGTATATAACGACGATTGGGTTCTATGAATCGGATCTGACACATCCGTCTTACCTTCCTTTGTTGCCGAGTTCAACGTTTTTATTGGAGAATGTGTTTCATTATCCGCTGTATGATGATGCGGATACTCAGGCGTTTATTACCTACCTAAAAACCAAATGGAATTTGACATTGACGTCTGCTCAGGAACAGGAAATTATTACCCGCTGTGGAGGACATTTTTGGTTTGTGAAGGACGCAATGCGGCAAATTGCACACAATGGAAAGTGGTCAATCGAGAATGAGAGTTTGCAATTCAGGATTAAAACGGTATACTCGTTGCTCTCCCAAAATCAACAACAAATTTTATTAAAACTCGCCCGTGGCCAACAGGGATTTTCGGCAGAAGAAGAACAAAGTTTAAATTATTTTAAGCATATGCGGGTGCTAAATGCAGACAATACGTTTAAAGTGGGCGTATTAGGGGAATATATCGGTCAGCATGCAGCCGGAGTAGTAGCCCTGACGATGGATACCGATCATGTTTTTATGAATCAAATACCCATTGATCAGGTTTTTCCCCGTAAAGAATACAGAGTGCTGCGACTCCTGTTGGAAAGAAAAGGGACGATTGTTACCCGTGAAGAATTGGCAGCCAGGTTATGGCCGATAGACACCGATGCGCAGTATTCCGACTGGGCAATTGATCAGATTATTGCCAGAGTCCGCAAGCGACTCGCTGAACTTTCCGTTTCCCCTAAAGTACTTCAGGCAGTACGCGGAAAAGGTTATATATTGAAAATATAGAATATTATGACACAGTACGAACAATACCTCGGAAGATATAGAAATTATCTTCCGACAGATGATGACGATAGTGAACGATTGGAACCGGCAGAGATAGTGCGGGAAGGTACGTTGCGGGATTTCCTTGAGCAGCATTTCTTAGCGGGGTATATGGCTGCCGGGCCAGATCAGTATGCTGATATCCCGGATTTAGTACAAACCGCGCTTGTAAATTCGGTTTTTGCGGTAGGAGAAGTAACCCATGTGGAAGTAAGCGGGAGTGTAGCCAAATGTATGGCACACGGCGTTCCCGAACGCTTTTGGGAGTATAGCCGAAGTTTACAACAGGAACTGGATCAACTTGAAGGTGTTTTTCCCATTGAATCCGAAGAAATGCGTTTAATCCGGAGTCTATCTGCGGATGCCGCCGCGGATATTGATATCAAAATTTTCGGTCCGGCCCGTTCTATTCCTCTAATGTTTGATCGTGCTATCGCGTTATATGGAGTTCCGACTGACGCAGTCACCAGAGCTCCTGCCAAAGGTATTCCCAATAACGGTCATCACGAAATGAGAACCGTGCGTTTTGAACATCCTACATATGCGGACTGGGACATGGAATTGTATGAGGGGCCGGTTCCGACAAATCCTTCCCGGCAGATGATGACGATTTCTTTTATCGATAAGAATACCGGTAAGCGCGGTTTTCATATAGATATCGGTGAACTGCCGACTACCGGAAATGCCGTCGAATCTGATAAACGGCAGGGAAAAACATCTCTGAAACAGGATATTTGCGTGGCAGAATTAACGGTTGAACAAGGAGGTTCAATACATCCCACAATTCGGTATGCATTGCGGCAGGATGCTATTGCGGCGATGCAGGGGCAAGATGAAATAATGACGGAATCCAACAGACCCGGGGATGTATTGGAGATAGCACTGCGTTCGTTGCGTATGAATCTTCTGCATACGGTAAGGGATATTCCGGTATCTGAAGGACGACTAACTCTGCCTCAATTGGGTATGCTGTTGCCACAGTATGAAGTGGGGACGCTGTTTTCTTTCCGGGCACGAACCCGCGGATTATTGGATGCCATGGCTACGCTGAACGATCCGTTAACCATTCCCAGACGGGAATTAGCATTATGTTTGACAATCGATCCGTATATTACGATTCAGGCTCTACGTGACGGCGGTTTGGCCACACTCATTCCCGGTCTATCGCACGTAACAAGGGAACAATGGGAAACAGTGCTGGCATCACGTCACTTAGTGGTTGAACCGTACCGGACCGGAAGTGTGGAAGACCGGGATATAGAGTTTGTGACCAGGCAACGGGATATTTATATTAACGGAAAAAATCATACCATTGCACCACAAACTGACGGCGTACAGCGATTTATCAGGGCACTTAGGGACTTGGGAGTTGTTTCCCGCTCGGATGAATTTAACGAATGGACATTGTTCGTGGAATTATGGCAGCCTGACGAATTCGGGGATCAGGAAGAACGGACATTGAATTTGGCTAAATCGCAGATTTGGAAACAAGCGGAAGGAACATTCCTGCAGCAGGAGTATTATGCCGCTACACAGGCACGCGTTCCGGGGGAGGTATACAACCATACCGTCGAATTATCCGACAGCCGATGGACGGGAGCGGCAGCGATTTATATGTTGATGCAGCGCTATCCGGCAGGTTTAACAGCGCTGGAACTTGATCGTTTATACAACGAATATCCGCTTTCCGTTAATAAATTGTATGAATTTAAGCAGCTGTTTTTGGATTTAAAAGTGTTGGGTATGATTAAGCGACATCCAGTATCCCGGGTTTCCCGACAGGGGAGAATCGTTCCAGTAGATGTGTATACCGTACTGCCAAGATCACAGCGTCAATCGTTGCAGGATTTAGCCGCTGATCCGGAGTTTCAGGATATGATCGGTGGATCAAATGTTAAGCCATCAGAATTAACCGACTCTGTCGTTATACTCCTGCATTCGTTACCCAGACTGTCGGGAGCCTCTACCATAGAAGCACTAGAGTCGTTTACGCTGGAAGATTATGAGCTTATTGATAAAAAAGTAGGTGCTGGTCCCGGGGTTTTAATGCGTGTGTGTACCACAATAATCGAAAAGTTTAAAAAGTACAGGCAGATGAAGGATTTCTGACATTTGTTTGACATTCTAACGATTTCTGATACTATTACGAAGGTGCGTAAAGGCTTAAACGTCTGTTGCCCTCCGTCTTTATTATGAGTTTGGGGAAAGATACATTTGTCCTGTCACTCGGCGGGTCGCTCGTAGTACCTCCTACTGGTATTGATACCCAGTTCCTTAACGATTTAAACACATTCATCCGTGATCAAATCTCCTCCAAAAAAAGGAGATTTTTTGTAGTTGTCGGTGGGGGAGCTACCACGCGGCAATATCAGGAAGCAGCCCGTACGGTTCGCGGCAGTATCATTGAAGATGTAGATCTGGATTGGTTGGGAATTCACGCTACCAGATTAAACGCACAAATGGTCAGGACAATTTTCCGTGATATAGCAGATCCCAGAGTGATCAAACACTATGAAATTATTTTAAAAATAGACGCACCGCTCGCCATTGCGGCAGGTTGGAAGCCGGGATGGAGTACTGACTATTGTGCGGTAACACTAGCTCAGGATTACGGAATTACCACAGTCATAAATCTGACAAACATCGACCAAGTATACGACAAAGACCCCAGAAAATTCCCCGACGCAAAACCCCTTACATCTTCTACCTGGAAGGATTACCGAGCCATGACCGGAGAAAAATGGATTCCCGGAATGAATTTGCCGTTTGATCCCATCGCTTCCAGATTGGCGGATGAACTCGGCATTACCGTGAAAATACTGAACGGGAAAAATCTTCCCAATTTGGCCGACGCGCTTGACGGTAAACCGTTTACCGGTACTATAATTTCTTAATGGCTTCCGGAATGTAACTTCTTTCGGCTAAAGGTATAATGCCGTCATGGTACTGTCTGAATTACACTTAACGAATATCCGAACGTATCCAAAAGCCAGGATAGTACTTTCTCCGTATATAACCGTGATTGTCGGGCATAATGCCATTGGAAAAACGAATTTACTGGAAGCAATGTATGCGCTTGCTACCGGTAAAAGTTTCCGCGCGAAGCGGGATAACGAAATACTCCGCTGGGATGAGGAAGTAGGCAGAATTAAAGGATTAACAGGTGAAGATGAAGTTGAGATAGTGGTTACGGCTGGAAATGTGGGCGGACGCAGGACGGCGTTGAAAAAGTATTTGGTAAACGGCGTACCCCGCCGTATGTATGATGCGTTGGGTAGGGTGCGGGCTGTACTTTTTTGGCCCGAAGACTTGGAACTGATTACCGATAGCCCCAGTATCCGGCGGAATTACCTTAACGCAGTGCTTGTACAGGTAGACCGGGAATACAGACGGACGTTATTATCATACGAACGGGGAGTGCGGCAACGGAACAAATTGCTGGAACGGATTAATGAAGGACTTGCCTCCCGGAGTCAACTTATATTTTGGAATCAATTATTAATTAAAGCCGGTGGGTATTTGACGGATGCCCGGGCTGCGTTTATAGATTACGTCAATCAATTTCCTTCATCAGATTTTGATTTTCATATCATCTATGACAAAAGTGTGATTTCCGAATCCAGGCTGGAACAGTATGCGGATGCGGAAATAGGAGCAAAAGTTACTTTGGTAGGGCCGCACCGGGATGATCTCATATTTCAGAAGCAGCGAAACTACGACAATGACGCTAAACGTAAAGAAAGTACGGAAGCGGTTTGGGTGGATTTAGCGAGTTTTGGGTCGCGAGGCGAACAACGTTTGGCAGTGCTCTGGTTGAAACTGACTGAGCTTTCTTTTATTCAGGAGCGGTTGGGGGACAGACCCATTTTATTGCTGGATGATATTTTTTCGGAATTAGATGAGGTGCATCAGCAATTGGTGTTGGATGTAGTTAAGCACCAACAAACGGTAATAACTTCCGCTCACCCGGAAACGGTGGAAATGATAAGGCGAATTCCCGATACGAAAGTGGATGTACTGCATCTGCCCTTGGAGCATCCGGACCGATCAGATACAATATAGACGCATACTATGAATACCGTAACCCGGCAAGACCTACAACGACTGTACGTTCCCGCCAGATCTTCACATAAAGGCAACAACGGACGATTGCTGATTATTGGCGGATCACATTTGTTCCATGCTGCCAGTATCTGGTCACTTACCGTGGCTTCGCGATTAGTAGATCTGGTTCACTATGCGTCTGTTCCGGAAAATAATGAACTTATTTTACGGATGAAAGAAGAATTCAGAAATGGCATAGTCATTCATAGACGAGATGTCGAGTCGTATATTCAGGAAGATGATTGCGTGCTTATCGGACCGGGAATGGTAAGACCGGACAACCAGTTGTTACAGGTAACTCCTGAGGAGTTTACGGACATTACCCAAATCGACCAGCTACCTGAGGAATCAAGTCAGACTGTCGCATTGACGCATATGCTCCTTAAACGGTATCCGCAGAAACAATGGGTGTTGGATGCCGGAGCATTACAAGTGTTAAATGTGAATGACATTCCATCCCGTGCGATTTTAACACCGCATCATGGTGAATTTGAGGGCTTGTGGAAACGGCATGTACACATTGAACCACGGGATGCTGAGGTATTTTTATTGCCTGAACAGGTTAAGTGTTTTGCAGCCAAGTATACGTGTATTTTGTTGGTTAAGGGTGAGTCTGATTACGTTTCTGACGGGAAAGACGTTTGGGAAATTACCGGCGGGAATGCCGGTATGACCAAGGGTGGGACAGGAGATGTGCTGGCCGGACTAATTTCGGGACTTGCCTGTAAAAATGATCCCTTGCTGGCGACTTTGTGTGGGAGTTTTATAAATAAACAATCAGGAGACGACTTATATAAAACAGTGGGACTGGTTTTTAATGCTACAGATTTGGCCAATCAGATTCCGATTACTATGCATCGTTTATTGAATGTACTGCCCTAGTCTTTTGATTCCATACACCAACTGATACATCCTCGTATACCTGCCTGTGTAAACGTCATTGTTGATATATGAATATTGAACATGTCATACCTATCGCTAATGTGAAATCAACCAGGGTAGATGCTGCTTGGTTTAGTCAGACCGTTGATGAATTGGAGAGAACTTTACCCGTAGGTCCCATTATAGAAATCGGTTCATCCGTCTCTGCGGGCGATCCGAATCTGTTCATACAGCGGGAGGTCTCAGCTGCATTACGGCGGGACGGTGATACCGTTCTCTTAACGTATGGTGGTGACGGAACGGTGAATCGTGTATGGCAACAGGTGATAGATATGTCCACAGCGGATAAAAGTGCAGGCAAAATAGTACTGGCTCATGTGGTTGGCGGTGCCATAAATGTTAATTCACGATTACTCGGCATACCGCCAAAAGAATCATCCGTTCTGCGTGCGTTCCAGCAACAACAAAGTATCTCCATTGATCAACAGCATGCTGAGATAACCATGGCGGATGGGTCTGTTTTATCCAGAACCGGACTTATTGAATTCGGATTTATCGGTGTTCCGCCATTTTTATCGGAATACGAAAAGGTACGTTCCAGATTTTCGCGGATCATTGACAGAGTGGTCATAGCAGCGCAGCGGAGTTTACATAAAATGCGACCACAGGAAGTACGGGTGGAACAGAACGGAGCGACGATTTATGAGCGACCCACACTGTTAATCGAAACGGTGAACGGACCGAATATATTGGGGAAGAAACTGACGGGAAGAACACTGACGGATGGATTGATGACGGTCTTTATGGTCCCGTCCGGTATCGCCGGAGAGGGTCTCGTCCGCTTGGCGCTTGGATACACTGCGCTTTCGCTGGGAAATGCACAAGCGCAGAGCATACCACAGCTGGAAACTTCAGATGTTGTATTCCATTTTCCCGAAGGAGCAGTCTGGCATGTTGATGCGGAAGTGGGTGATGAGTTCGTGTCCAGAGCAACAGTTCAGGTAATTCCCAGGTCAGTACCGTTTCTGCTTCCCGGTCGGTAAGTGTTCCGTTTGGACTATAAGTGCGGTATGATGGCTGCAGTATTATGAAGCATGTATTTCCCAAACTAGCGGATATTGAGAAAAAAAGAATTGCGGTATTCGGATATGGAGTTGAAGGGATAGCTACTACAACATTTCTCCATGCTCACGGCGGGATAGTTACTGTGTGTGATAACAGACCGACTTCAGCATTTTCCACAGAGCACGTATCTTTTTTGGAAAGACAGGGGATAGTGGGGAAGTTTGCAGAAACGCCTGATTTTTCCGGATATGACGTTATTGTACGGTCTCCCGGAATAAAACCAAGTCATCCCAGTTTAGTTAAAGCACGGGAAAAGGGAATACCGGTAACTTCGGCCACACAACTTTTTTTGGATTTTTGTCCGGTACCTGTGATCGGTATAACCGGGACCAAGGGGAAAGGTACGACATCATCATTGATTACAGAAATGCTGGAAAATACCGGGCGGGAGGTCTACTTGGGTGGAAACATCGGAGTTCCGGCATTATCTTTTCTGGATAAAGTAAAGCAGGGAGATTGGGTGGTACTGGAGCTATCCAGTTTTCAATTGATGGATTTGGAAACATCGCCGCATATAGCCGTTGTGTTGATGGCTACGGTTGAACACCAGGATTATCATGCAACGGCGGAGGAATATGTACTGGCGAAGTCCCAGGTAATTCAACATCAGCAACCGTCGGATTTTGCAGTCATAAATAGTGATTATAAAAATTCGCGTGTGATTAGTACACATGTCAGAAGCCAACTTTATACAGTGAGTATGAAGGATTCGGTAAAACAGGGATGCTTTGTGGAGAATAATGTTTTGATATTTACTGACGGAAACGCCAGGGAGGCCATCCTGCCGGTGGGGGAAGTATTTATTCCGGGGAAGCATAATTGGGAAAACGCAGCTGCGGCGGTGTGTGCCGCAAAAGTTGCCGGGGTTACTTCAGATAGAATACGGCACGTTTTGCGAACGTTTAAAGGCCTTACTCACAGACTTGAGTTTGTGAAACAGATAAAAGGAGTACGCTATTACGATGATTCGTTTTCCACTACACCGGAAACAGCAATCGCGGCAATTGCCGCATTTCAGGAACCAAAAATAGTTATTTTGGGTGGATCAAGTAAAAATAGTGATTTTTCCGAATTGGGTAAAGTGATAGCTGCCGGGCAATCCCTCCGGGCAATTATCGGAATAGGGGCGGAATGGCCCAGAATAAAAGCCAGTATTCCTATGAAAAACTATCCGTTTGAAATTATTGAAAACTGTCGTTCGATGTCCGAAATAGTCGCCGCAGCAAAACAGATAGCGCGAAGTGGTGATGTTGTGATTCTCTCTCCCGCCTGTGCCAGTTTCGATATGTTTAAAAATTATAAAGACAGAGGGGAACAGTTTAAACAGCACGTCCTAGGGCTACGACAATAACGTATGGAAGCGAAATCATCAATTATCAGAAGACTAAAAAATGTCGGGCATTACGTGGAAGCCATATTGGCTAATGTACTGTACCGAAATCCGTCGCGTCATATTTTTGTGATAGGCGTTACGGGTACGGACGGTAAGACAACTACCACCAGTCTGATATACCACATATTAAAGCGGGCCGGAAAAGAAGTGGCCATGATTACATCGGTTGGCGCATACATAGGCGATACGCTGTATGACATCGGGTTTCATGTTACAACACCTTCTGCGTTTGCAGTGCAGCGATATCTGCGGAAAGCTGTTGATGCCGGAAACGAATTTGTAATTCTCGAAACTACCTCACACGCGCTAGATCAATACCGGGTACAGGGAGTGGAGTATCAAATCGGTGTTCTGACAAATATAACGCATGAACACCTGGATTATCATCGGACGTTCCGTGCCTATGTGGCTGCAAAACTACGCCTGCTTTTGACTGCACCGGTTTGTATTATTAATCGTGATGATGCTTCGTATCAATTAGTCCGTCCGGCATTAGACGGTAAGAAAGTACTTACATACGCCGTGCACCATGAAGCAACCCTCACGCCAAAACTGTTTCCGATTAAAACCAAACTATTCGGTGAATTTAATATTTTAAATAGTTTGGCCGCCACGCTAGTGGCACAACAGTTGGGAATACCCGATCGGAGTATCCGTTCTGCGATAGAATCATTTACTCCTCCTCCCGGAAGGCAAGAGGTTATTTACGATAAAGACTTTACCGTGGTAATTGATTTTGCACACACACCGAACGCTTTTGCAAAAATATTGCCGGAAATGAAACAGCATGCGGCGGGGAGATTAATTCATGTGTTCGGTTCTGCCGGACTGCGGGATGCCAGTAAGCGTCCGCTTATGGGAGAACAGTCTGCTAAATACGCGGATATTATGATCCTTACCAGCGAAGATCCGCGTACTGAATCCGCAGCAGCAATAATTGAACAAATTGCGGCTGGCATCCCTGCCGGTCGGGTAAGAAAAAATCCGACCGAGTTAGATACTATAAAGAAAGGTCAGAAGGTGTTGGTTGTAATTCCGGACCGCGTAACTGCCATTACCAGTGCAATACGAATTGCCCGGAAGGGAGATGTAGTAATACTTACCGGTAAGAGTCATGAGAAATCAATGAATTACGGAAACGGTGAAGTTCCTTGGGATGAATTTGCTGCCGCCAGGCACGCTTTGAGCAGTCGTTAATTAATGCTGTCTTCTTACTTTCTTCGTTTTCAACGCTGTTATAATAGACTAAGCGTTATGGATATTGTACAACCACGTTCCTATAAACATGCCTCCATACCGGAAAGGTTGGTAGCAAGACTCATAGATGAAGGAGTGTTATTGCTTTGGACAGGAGTCGTTATTTCCGGTTTGCGGATGGTAACGTCGCCGAATGAAGTATTATTTTTAAGTATTTATTTGGTAACGGGAGTTTTTTATAATTTTTTACTGGTTTGGTGGGTAGGGGCTACCGCCGGTAAGCAAGTGATGAGAATGCGCGTAGTAACCAGAGTATACGATTCTCCTGACGGTAAAACCGCTTTCTTACGGGAGTGTATAGGGAAATTGTTGTCTACGTTTCCGTTCGGAATCGGATTCCTGTGGGCGTTACGCGATCAGCATCAGCAGGCCTGGCATGACAAATTAGCTAAAACGTTTGTGGTAAAAACGCGTGCGGGAGAATTAATCCGGATTATTGATGAAACGTCGTATCCCGCGATGCAACTTTCCGAGCAGCCAAATTATACTATTCCACCCAGCTTCCCCTCGTAAATTTGGCCTGTTTCCAGAACGCGTCCTGGCGGCAAAGTCTTTTTGAATCTGCAGGGTCTGCCAATATGAATTTAAGAGCCTCTTCCAGTAATTGAGAACCTTTGGCAAGTACTAATGCAGACTCCGGGAGTAGTTCTTCCATAGCCATGCCGGCTTCCCGGCTGGTGCTGAACCAGCGAATATCTTTAAATGAATTTTTGTGTTTATGAGCGAAGGGAAGTACGTATTGTTGCGTAAGTTCACCCACGCAATACAGATAATCTACGACTCCGATCATGTGTGAAGCTATTTTCTCGTGTTCTATTGCACCAGCCTGACCTAGCTCTTTCATATCGCCAAACAGGAACACGGTCGGACGGCTGGATTGATCTTTGAGTGTTTTAAGGTAACCGAGATACGAAAGTACGGACGCACTGGAGGCGTTATAGGTGGAATCAATAATTTCTGATCCTTTGATGCCGCGGAATATACTGCCTCTTCCCGGTGGAAGGGTTAATCCCTGTTCCAGCGATTTGGCTATGTGTTCCATGGGGACGCCAATATGCTGAGCAGCCAAAATGACGGCTGCAAAAAGAGATTGGGTTTCCTGCGGCAAGGCAATATTTTTAAAGGTAATGGTAACTTCAGTTGAGGATTGCGGTTGATTTAACAGATACGTGAATGTTGTCTGTTCATTTGCGATAGTATGTCCGCCGTATGATACGGTATTTTCCTTTCCTGATCCGAAAGTATATATCGGTACTAACGTATTTTCATTCGGTTTAATGATGAGTGATTGAATGTAGGGATCATCTGCGTTGGTAATTCCCAGCCGGCACTGTGAGTCGGTAATAATTTTCCCGTCATCCCGGGTGATGAGTTTCATTATGCGGTCGAGTTTTTCACTGTCGGACAGACCAATGCCTTTGCCCGGTAGTGCTTTTTCATAATTTCCCACATGAGCAGGACTTTCATTAAGCAGTATGGCAACATGCGGTTTAATAATAGTTAAGAGGTATTCCATATTTTTTGGTGGGAAAGGACCATCTATTCCCATTTCTACCAAAAGATAATCCGTAAGTTTTAGGTATTGAAGCCTGAATGGTGCCAGTATTACAAAGGAGAGCCATTCGGATGCGCCATAGGTAACAGGGAAGAACCCCAGTATACCCAAAGGAATGCCGGTTTCGGAGTTGCCTTCGATCATTTTGGTCGGTTTATATCCTTTTAAAACAGCGTAAAGGGCTTGTCTGGCGGTAGATTTTCCGACTGCGCCCGCAATGCCGATCACCGTCGGTGTATGCATGTTTATTGCCAGTCGTGCCCAAAAACGGAAATACGACAAAAGCAGACTTGCCAGAACATGGCGTACTGTTCCGAATAGAGGTATTGAATCAGCAAGTTCTGCTCCAAATGCCATATTTTTTGCGGGTATTTTACGGGTATATTTGCGTTTATTATTCTCACTTATAATAAATAGATTGTTGTGACAATATAATTGCAGATACCGTAAATATTGATTTTATTGTCTTATGGGGCTATTATAACGAGTGAAGCTATCTATTGTCATTGAGGAATACGGTATGACCGAACCAACATTTGCTATTACCAATACTATTCTCCGCACCATCGGGAGAATTGAAGCAGCTAAGGAAATAATCGAAAATGCACCACTCGTTCCCGCTTGGGAAGCAAAATTCCGGGAAGAAGCTCTCGTGCGTTCTGCTTATCACGGCACACATCTGGAAGGGAACGGCTTGAATTATACGGAAGCCGATAAAGTGCTTTCGGGAGGCAACGTGGTAGCGCGGGAACGTGATATTCAGGAAGTGTTGAATTATCGGAACGTTTTAAAGTTTATAACTGAGTATGAAAAGCCCGATATTACCGAAGAAGTAGTCAAACATGTTCATGCCCTTACCGTGCACCGGATTCTGCCCGACCATGCCGTCGGACAGTACCGAACTGCCTCTGTAGTTGTGAGAAATAGTCAGACCGGGGAAATTACATTTCGTCCTCCTCCCGCACTGGAAGTACAGTTTCTGATGGCGGATTTTGTTCACTGGGTAAATAATACCAACGAGGAACACGTACATCCGGTTCTGAAAGCCGGAATCGTGCATTATGAACTGGTGCGGATTCATCCTTTCCTCGACGGAAATGGGCGGGTAGCACGGGCTATTGCCATTCTGATGTTGTTTCAGGGTGGCTATGATGTAAAACGGTTTTTTTCTTTGGAAGAACATTATGATCGGGAACCCGTCCAATACTATGAAGCACTACAGAGTGTGGCTAAGTTAGATGGAAATCTTACCCGGTGGCTGGAATATTTTTCCGAAGGACTGGCAATCGAGTTAAATCGGGTTAAGGAAAAAGTGAAATCCATATCTACGGATTTAAAGATTAAAAAAACACTTGGAGGCCAACAGCTTACATTGTCAGAACGGCAAATAAAAATAATGGAATTCATACAGGAGAATGGTTTCCTCCAGAATAAATCGTTTTTTGAATTATTTCCGATGATTTCGGAAGATACAGTGCTGCGTGAATTGAAGGACCTGATTAAAAAAGGTATAGTTAAAAAGGATGGTACGACTAAAGGTGTCCGATATATTCTGAAGACTTAATGTATGGATTTTTCTAGCCCCGGGTTAACGTACGTGTTACTGGTCATTCCCACGATATTTGCGCTCGTGGTTGTAGCGCAGGGAGCGGCGAAGGTAAGTAAACATGATCCCAGCGGTAATATTATTTTAGGTTTTGGTATATTATTTTTGATCCTCATTGCGGGAGTATATTTTTTCGTGATCCGATAACTGCCTGTTATCAACCATGACGTTCGAACGCCTCGCTCAATATTTTCAAGTGCTGGAACAAACAAATTCCCGTTTGGCTATGACCGAACAATTGGCGGGAATTTTTAGACAGGCTACTGCCGGGGAAATAGGTAAGATTTGTTATCTGCTGCAGGGGAGGGTAGTTCCGCTTTATGAAGCTATAGAATTCGGTATAGCCGACAAGTTTATGGTGCGGGCTATTGCGCAGGCGTATACGGTTGACACCCAGCATGTACTGTCGGAATTCCGGAAGGTCGGCGACCTGGGTACCGCTGCGGAAGCAATATACCATCAGGGAAAATTTATACCGCATAAATCCGGGCTCTCGGTGGGCGACGTATTTGCCAAATTATCGGATATAGCGCATATAACCGGTGAAGGATCCCAAGACAAAAAAGTGGGTTTATTATCCGATTTGTTGCTACATGTCGATCCGTTAGCGGCCCGATACCTCGTGCGGATTCCGTTGGATAAGTTACGGTTAGGATTTTCGGATATGACCATTCTAGATGCCTTATCGTGGATGATAACGGGAGACAAAACGTTGCGGGATCAATTGGAAGCCGCCTACAGCGTGTTGCCGGATATTGGACTGATAGCCGAAGCGGTTAAATCGAAAGGGTTGGATGGAATCACTCATGTTCATGCCCGGATTGGTGCACCTATTTTGGCATCCTTGTGTCAGCGTTTGCCTACTGCGGATGAGATGATTGAGAAAATGGGGACAGTGTCAGTGGAACCGAAGTATGATGGGGTTAGGGTCCAGATCCATTATCGGAAGAAAGGATTTTCCGGTCCGCAGGACACAATCAGAACGTATTCACGAAATCTGGAAAATACGACGGGAATGTTTCCGGAACTGCATACGATTGCGTCTCAGGTACGCGCGGACGAACTTATTTTGGATAGTGAAGCTGTGGGAATAGATCCGAAAACGGGTACCATTGCTTCATTTCAGGCGACCACCACCCGGAAGCGGAAACATAACATTGCTGAAACGCAGGCTGCCGTACCGTTAAAATTTTTTGTTTTTGACATGGTATACCGGGACGGTAAGGATTTGCTTTCCCTTCCCTTATCGCAAAGACGGGAGCAGCTTTCTGCCGTTATTAAGCCGGGGACCGTGCTTGAGATTTCTCCACAAATCGTGACAGATAGCGCCGCTACTATCCGCTCATATCACGATCAACAAATAAAAGCAGGATTGGAAGGGGTGGTTATTAAAAAGTGGCAAAGTCCCTATGAACCGGGAAGGCGGGGATACAGCTGGGTAAAGTTTAAGGAAGAGGAAGGGAAAACCGGTAAGTTAACGGATACGATAGATACCGTGGTTATGGGGTATTACCGCGGGGAAGGTAAACGGTCGACATTCGGGATAGGAGCATTTTTGGTAGGTGTCCGTTCCGGAGACACATTCCTTTCCGTAACAAAAGTCGGCACGGGAGTTAGTGATGAGCAGTGGAAAGCATTGGTGAAGGATTTTAATACGCATAAAACTACCGTGCGCCCGTCAGAATATCCTGAAGTTAGTGCCATGCTGGAGCCGGATGTCTGGCTAAAACCGATGCTTGTGGTGGAAATTGCCGGTGATGACCTTACAAAATCCCCTTCACACGGAGCAGGTTATGCCGTGCGCTTTCCGCGTTTAGTGCGCGAAAGGCATGATAAAAATCCCGAACAAGCCACGACCGTAACGGAGTTAACACAAATGTATCAGAATCAGCTAAGCGCTACAGTCAATAAAAACTAGTTTTTTCTCTACGGATGTCTTCCTTACTGGGAGATAGCAGAAATATTCTTCGGAAGGTAAATATTGGGCTGAGCAATTTTTATTGCTATAATAATCTACCGTAATATTCCGCAGTAGGTGAAGTCGCGCGGAACGGTTGAATTTATATCATGGATAGTTACAGGAAGTATGATTTCAGCATCCGCGGGATTGATAGCTACTATATAAAAGTGGGTCATGGGTCTCCATTATTATTTATTCACGGACTTGGCGTTACACCGCGAACGTATAAACCGCTGATAGATGAATTAGCAAGATTTTACACGGTGTATGCCCCTCAGGTGCCCGGGTTCGGAACTGCGGATGCTCCACCCGCTGTGTGGGATTTCTCGGCTTATGCAGGATATATGGACGAATTTTTGAAATTGATGAAATTGACACACGTTGCCGTAGTAGGCCATTCGTTCGGTGGGGGAATAGGTATCGGCATAGCTGCAACCAGTGACAGAGTGACGAAAGTGATAGCAATTAATCCTGCCGGTGTGCCTTTGGATATTCCCTGGTGGAAGTTGTTATACAACGTGTTTGCAAAAACCGTGATGGGAATGGTTATGCTGAAACAAACATTGCCGGTACGTCTGGCCAGGGATTTTATTTTAAGCTTTGTCCGGAAAGTTTATGTGCTGCCGCGCCTATCATTAATCATAAACAAAAATTTGTATGGAAATAATCCGACGCTAAAGGCTGTGAAAGCTCCTGTATTGATTTTATGGGCAACCGGGGATGAGTTATTTCCGGTGAGTTATGCAGAATATCTGAAAAAGGTAATACCCGGCGCTTCGCTTCAGTATGAGACCGGACATCATAATTGGTGTTTTTTTACTCCCGAGTTGGCCGTCGCGCACGTGAAGTCATACTTAGACGCCGCCTGATACTTATCAGACTGTGGGCATGGCCGTGTAGTCGGATGGTACGGATATAGCGGACAAAATATTCTCCAAGCGTAAACCAAAACCGTTGTTTAAGTCTTCGTAATGAGTACGTGGTGATTATTTCCGGTACAAAGATTATTTCTCCTACCTCGGCCAGATGACAGGCGAGATCTACATCTTCATGTACCAACGTATCATCCATATGGACATGTATTTTTTCCCAGGCAGATTTTCTGAGCGCCATATTCGGTCCGTGCAAATGCATGTGACCGGTTAGCATCCGGGTAAAACGGGTATAAAGCCGGATATAATACTCAAAAAAACGATTCGGTACATCGGGGTCAGGAGAACGGAAAGATCCGGTAACAGCCACGGCTTGCGGGTATTTATGAAAGGCTTTATCTATTTGTTCAAGCCAATCAGGATAGACGGTTGAGTCGGCGTCCGTCCTTGCTATTATATCTGCCCTGGCTTCACGGAACCCCCGCTCCCGTGCCGGTGTCATTCCCTGTATTGTTTCCTTCACCACGCGGGCGCCGAATGCACGTGCTATGTCGGCTGTTTTATCCGTCGAGTTGTTGTCTACTACCACTATTTCGAAATCGGTAAATGTTTGCTTTTTTAGACTCTCCAAACACGTAGGAAGATAATGCTCTTCGTTATATGCCGGGATTACAACGGATATTTTAGGTTTTTGTGTCATATTGTTTGGTTTATTATATACGAAGCTGGGCGCTGGGCCATAGAATGCCGTATAATGCATCCACCTATGAAAAAAATACGGTATTCAGTGATTATTCCTACCCTGAACGAGGAAAAGTTTTTACCAAGACTTTTACATTCTTTGGCTGTCATAAAACGTAAGGACGTAGAGGTTATTGTAGTGGATGGCCACTCGAAGGATCAAACGGTGAAGTTGGCCAAAACATTCATACCGAAGCTTCCCGGACTTCAGATAATCGATAGTAATCCGCCCGGCTTACCGAAACAGCGTAATTTAGGCGCAACCCGTGCCAGTGGGGAATGGTTACTGTTTATCGATGCCGACAGCGTTCTGTTACCGTATTTTTTTGATAGACTTGATCATTTTATCCGGGCTAAACATCCTAAGTTATTTACGACCTGGTGTCGTCCGGATACTGAGGAAAACGGTGATGCTATTGTGACATTGTTGGCTAATTTGCTGTATGAAGGAGCAATCAGGATTAAACGTCCGGTAGCGCCCGGTCCGCTGGCATGCGTACGTCGTGATGTCTTTACAACGGTAAAGGGATACGATGAATCTCTCGCCTGGGGAGAGGATTATGATTTCAGTAACCGGATTTTTGCTTTGGGGATTCCCATGGATATGTTGCGGGAGACATTGTATGTGTTTTCGTTGCGACGGTTTCGGCACGAACGGAAACTCAAGTTGGTTTCTACTTACACCAAAGTGACGTTCTCTATTCTTTTTACCGGTAAAGCTCCCCGGTCCGTGCCTGGGTATATTATGGGTGGACACTGGTACGGTAAGCCGAAATCGAAACCAATACCCATTAAGCAGTTTGAACAACAGATTCGTCAACTCGTTCAGGATTTATTCGGTTAAAAGTAAAAATAATTTGTCGGAATACGCTAAAATTATTTTTATGTAACCCGCTAACCGCCGTACGGTGAATATATGTACGTAATTGCTGATTTACAACTTCATTCCCGTTTTGCGAGGGCCGTTTCCAAAGAAATGACTATTCCCAATTTATCCCTGTGGGCCAAACGGAAAGGGATTGGGCTTATTGCTACAGGGGACTGGACACATCCGCTCTGGATGAAAGAAATTCAGGAGCATTTGGTGGAATTGGGAACCGGTTTTCTTAAGCTAAAGCAGGAAGCAGCAGAACAAGATTCACCGTTCTATCTCCTGGCAACGGAGGTAAGCTGTATTTATTCCCAAAATGGAAAAGGACGACGGGTGCACACGTTGATTTGGGTACCGACGTTGGATTCGGCTATGAAGATTAATAAGGAAATGACAAAGCAAGGTTGTAATCTGTTGTCCGATGGCCGTCCTATTATCGGGTTGACCAATATTCAGGTGGCAGAACTGGTTTTTACCATCGAACCCAAAGCTCTCGTTATTCCTGCGCATGCCTGGACACCATGGTTTTCTTTGTACGGGAGTATGTCCGGGTTTGATAGTTTAACCGAGGCCTTTGGGCCGTATGCTGATCGTATTTATGCTATAGAAACCGGATTATCAAGTAATCCGGCCATGAACTGGCAAATAGCAGAACTCGATCATCGGGCGATCGTTTCTTTTTCCGATGCGCATAGCGGTCCTAAGTTAGGTAGGGAGGCTACAGTATTTGATTTACGGGAAATGACGTATACAGCGCTTTACGAAGCCATATCCGCTCCGTTTCTCAGGAAAGATAGTTCCAAAAATTCTATTGCGTATACCATCGAATTTTATCCGGAAGAAGGGAAGTATCATTTTACCGGTCACCGGAGTTGCAATATCCGCTGGAATCCGGAAGATACCAAAGCAAACGGGACAACTTGTCCGGTATGCGGGAAGCCGTTAACACAAGGAGTATTGCAGCGGGTTGAGGAGTTAGCTGCACGGAGTGAAGGCGAACTTGATTTGGAAATGAAAGCAACGAACAGTATATATGGGTTAGCGGAGGAAGTTAGCGTGTTTTACAGTAAGCGCTACCCGGAGCGTCCACCATACGTGATGTTGGTACCGCTGCAGGAAATTATTGCGGAATGTCTCGGTTCGCCCGTTACGAGTCCCAAAGTGCAGAAACCGTATCAGGCATTGGTTGATCATTTTGCGGGTGAGTTTACTGTGTTGCTCAAAGCTTCTGTAGCAGAGATAAAAACCATAGCAGGGGAAAGAATAGGAGCAGGTATCACCAAGGTCCGGCGTGGAGATATCGTGATAGATCCGGGATATGATGGGGTATTCGGTGTAGTAAAACTTTGGCGTGATGATGAAGAAAAACCACTCGTGGATGCATCCAAAGAACAATTGCGAATTTTTTGAACTATCGGTAAATATTTAGCCCGGTAGGTTGATACTCCGGTTTAAATATCGTATAACCAAAAGATATGATTTCCGCAATTGATAGGTCGCCGGCATTGTCGCAAGCAATCCCATTAGGGTTAACGGTGGTAATAATGAGTGCGCTGATTGGCATATTGGCCGCGCTTATCTCCGGTCTAAATCTTTTACCCCTCGGTCAACCAATTCTGCTTGCAATCAGGCCGATAGATGTGATTATTGGTGTGACCATTTACTTAAAGACAGCGATAGATTTTGCCATATTTATGGGTAGGCTAATGGCGGTATATCCCGGTTGGCGTAATCGGGTGGCATTGGAAATAGGTACGGCTTTAGGGAATGCTCTCGGCACTATTATCGTCATCATCCTTTGGACATTTTTCAGGAATATCGATTTACTGTTGGCGTTAATGGTGTTTTTAGCATCATTGGTTCTGTTTGAGCTTGCTCATGGCGGTATGGAGCATATTGCTCATTGGGAAGGGAGCGGGGGAGTAAAGCGATTTTTGTATAAAATAACCCATTTGTTTTTAGATGTGGTGTTAAAAATAGTGGGGCCAATTGTGCGCAGGGTATTGCCGGATGTGGGATCAAAGCTTAAAGGCGTAGAGGGATTGTCCTGGAAAGGGCTAGCGGTTTTGTCTTTTTCCATTCCGTTTATACTTGGTCTGGATGATTTTGCCGGCTACGTGCCATTGTTTAATATCGTGAACCTATTTGGGTTTTCGGTAGGAGTAATACTGGCACACACACTATTAAACATCGCGTTGTTTATTTCCCCTGCGCATACCATTAAGGTCGTTAAGAATGAATACGTATCATATTTCGGAACCATTGCGTTCATAGGTTTAGCGGTATATGGTCTCCTCGAGGTCGCAAAAATACTCGGTCATACCCTTGGGATTGGCGGATAATTCTTACATTGCTACTGGTTAATTGTTAGCTGTTAATAAACAGTTCAACAGCGTAGCCATTATCAACCAGCAATCAACAATCATCTACCGGCAATTTAGTTTAGCTGTGTACCCATTTAACAGTTTAGCAGGGGATCCTACGGAGCGGTTTCTTCCCATTTAAGCCGGATATCACGGAATTCATCCGGCATATTGAACATAAGTTGCGGGTCGTACGTAAAGAGTTCGGATGCCGTCGTATGGTTTTGACCCCCGCCTGCAGTCGCCAGATCACGTTGTAACTGAAATGCGTTTGCTATAAATGTTCCGTGTGTAACCAGGCGTTGTACACCCAGCTGACTGGTGCCGGTTGAGAATGTGCCGTTGGTAACATAGAGTCCTTCAAGTGAGGGAACACTTGAGGTGTATGCTACCCCTACGGTTGAGGCGACACTTATATCTCCGCTGACAATGAAGGCCACAAATCCGGTCCCGGACGTGGTAATAGTGCCGGTAATCGAGAGATCGCCGTTTACGAAGAGCACTATATTCTCACCGTTTCCTACTGTCCAGTTCCCGACGCTGGTGTTACCGTTTACATAATACGGCACAGCACTGCTTGCCGGTTCTGCCGGTCCCGTATAGCTTTGCGAGTTCCCGCTTAAGTCATACTTCTGTGCGAAAGTGTTATACCAGTCCTTGGAATACATCGGCAGACTTGATTCACGGACCAGCCACCCGTTGGCTGAAACCAAGTTGCTACCGGTATCGGTTGAGAGGGGATTAAAATCGTATGAGGTGCCGTAACTTACTACACCCGGATACCCGCCGGCAGTTCCGGCGGTATTAAATTCGCGCGGAACAACCGTATCTGCCAAGTGTGCCTGAATATTCGTGGCAACTAAGACATCGCCGCCTTCTGTTTGGACCCACGGAGTCCCCAGTGAGAGTCCGATGCCATACCAAGTGAGGGATTCTCCATTTACCAGGCTTGCGGACGGACCGTCGCCGGTAAGCGGCGATGTGAAAGATCGCTGCCAGCACATGAATTTGACCACGTATCCGGAAGGAGGGGAAACGGAAAGTGTATACGTTCCCGGATTAACATCGGTCCATGTAACATAATCTGATCCCGTCTGAATTTGGGAACCGGGTAGTACGCTCGGAGACAAATCAAACGTGATTGGAGATACATAATCATTACTGAGATTTACGTCATCACAGCTTGTTGCGCTGGAGTCTATCTCTTTCCCGATTGCGCTGATCGTTCCTGAGCAGATGTTTAGTGTGTATTCGTTAGAATATGAAAAGGATGAAATGGTGCATGAACCTCTCGCCCTGAGTCTGGACTTATATGTTCCCGGAGGGAGCGGTGTGGTGTAGCTGCAAATACTATCAGAATCGCAATCATATGTTGCTGCACTTTGCCAGCCGAAATCAACTACCAATGCGTTAGAACTATCGAGTATTGCCAGTTCGTATTCCAGCGCTCCGGCAACAGTATCCCATGACCAGGTAATATTCCCGTTACAACTGGGACAGGCTGCACATTGTGAAGTAGGAGGATCTCTCGGTGCGGGAGCAGAGCACTGGCCAACTGCAGGGGTGGGCGTAGGTGTCGGCGTATCTACAGGACAATTGCCACAGTCAACCGCACAATTCGTGCAATTTTCACCACTACTGCAAGACCCGTTGCCACACCATGGAGTCGGAGTATTTGCCGGGGGATTGGTGGGTGTCGGTGTCTGCCAGCAACTTCCGCAGTCCTGAGAGCACGTGCTGCAACTTTCCGTTCCTTCACAGCTTCCGTTTCCACACGTCGGTGGACAGCTTCCACAGTCTGCAGCACACGTAGAGCAACTTTCGGTTCCTCCGCAATTACCATTTCCGCAGCATGCACCACAGTCGGAAGGACAGTTTGTACAAGTTTCACCAGATCCACAAACGCCATTGCCACAGTTACCCGGTATGCCAGTTGGATTTCCCGGACCCCAACATCCGTACGTTAATGTTTGGGAATTATTAGTACACGCTGAGCCATTATAATTGACATTGCAATTTACGATATTTCCGATAGCATTACAGGCTGGTTCAGGATTGCAGGAGGCGACAAAATTTTCAACTTCACATGTGTAATAGGGAGTGGTAGTTGGTCCGTAGTCGACACAATATGCTCCATAGCATGCATCTCCGGCATATGGACCGCTGCAAGCGGCTTCACAACTGGATTTAGCAGCACCTGACCCAGATGTACTTTCAGCCGAACATCCACCATTATAAATTGCTTGAGCCCTCCATCTGATACAACCATTCTGCAGCGGGTTATTTGAGGTGCACCGATGTTGGTTGATTACCCGCTGTGTCCAACATACTTCAGCTTGAACCGGGCTGGGATAAATGAAATATCCTACACTTAGTGCAGTAAATCCCAAAATATAGAAAAGGATACGTTTCATAAAGGATTCGCGATACAGAATTCATCCGGGACTATGCTCGTAATACCAGTAAGTGACTTATTATCTTTTGCTGCTGTAAAAATACGTTCCATTGCTATTAATCCGGGATTTCGTTTCCATTCTTCTTCGGTAGCGTTAGCATGATTAATTTGCAGTAGTGCTTTAACGCCGGGCTTAATTTTATCGGCTAATTGGCTGGTTGGTTCATGGAAATATGAACTGTTTCCGCTAAACATACTTTGTTTTTTGATGTAATCACAGGTTCCACTGGCTGATTGTCCATCAGAACCGCCGATAATTACGTCAAATTTTGTCGACTGTTCCCCAATGGGTATTGTGGCTTTGGCGATATATGTTTTTCCTAAGAGACGTGGTTTTTCCAAAAATTCTACAGCCAAGCTTGATGATGCCCGTCCGTTTGCGAATTTCACTGTTTGTAGTGGTGAATTCGTATCGGCTGGTGCTAAATCGGAAGCCGGGGGTGTGGTAACCTTTTGGGTTAGCGCGAGTTGTGATTGGGTATAAACAAGCAGGATAGCGACAATTAATACAACTATGCCGAGAAGAACCACTAACAAATACGCTGATCTATTGCGAAAGGTAAACTGCATAAATACGGTAACACTACACCTATATTCATCGTACTAAACTGAATGGAATTGTCAATCAAAGAATGGATTGGAATGGGTTTAAAATTCTTAACGGAAGCGGAGATAGCCGGTCATTTCCAACGATGTATCAACCTGTACCCCGGAAACTCTGGGTGGTTGGTTTTCTACAATTCTAAGAATATCATTTGGCAATCGGCTTCCCTGAGCAGAAACCATCATTGAGACGTAGATCATACGATCACTTTCTGCACTTTGTTGCAGGTATGTAATTTCTTCTTCCGGTTCGAAACCTTCGGGATTATTGGGGTTACTTGTAACAAATGGAAGTACATCACCGATAGGAAGTGGTGTGTCGATTGTTGAGTTTAATAATCGTTCAATAATTTGAGCGTTCGGCGTAAAGATTGCATCGGGTTTCCTCGTCGGTGATTGACCCGGATCGTTTCTAATGCGGTCACTGAGTGATTGGGCTACTGAAATTGTGCCACCAGCGGTCGGGATTTCGAAGGTCAACACCCTATCTCCAGCACCACCTCTTCCTGCATAAGGTCTCCGAAGAACGCTGGTTACCTTTATAGGTAATATTGCAAAAATATTGTTGTTAATTTCATAGTATCCGATTAAACCAAGGGGGGCGAATCGTTCTTGTCCGGATTCTGTATACATTATGTCCCGGGGAGTAGAAAGCCATTGCGCGTTTGTTTGTGGAATTTCTAATATATCGGTAACTGCCGGATCTTCAAGCGGAGGTTCATATATGTTATTGCCGTTAAATGCAATTGTATAAACTTGTCCACCACCATATAATCTTTCTTCGGAATAAGCCATACCCAGTGCACCTGAAGCGGAAAGTTCCGGTGCCATGGCCACGGCAACCGGCGTGGGGATTTCCTGAACCACAGCACTGCTGGGGTTAACATTTACCTTGTCACTTCTGAACCAGACTAAATTGAGTGTGTCTTCAACTTCGTTCGTAAATAAATGCCAGTATCTGTCGGGATTGTTTTCATCATACGCATCAATCGTTACTTGCATTAATCCGTTCTGATCAACGCCGAGACCCGGATAGGCGCGACGGAGTTGCCAATATGCATCTGAACCCATAAAGTCTGCTGCTGTTACCGGTTGCTGGGGCGATAATACATCTCCCTGAGCAGGTACGTATGTACCTACAACATTTGCATCTCCGCCTGAACGATCCGGTGAACTCCGGAACCGTGTCCCGGATTCGACAGTAGTCGGTAGCCGTCGAAAGCTTAATGATCCAATCCCTTCAGGACTGGAAATGACGATTGACTGCAAGGTATTGTTAAATTGTTCGATAAGTGCCGGGGTATTTATCGGTGCATCTACCGTTGCCGGCTGATTACTCCCGACCAGAGTAAAGTTCGCCAACGCTTCCCGCATAGTAGTATTAACATCTACAGTATCGACGTTAAATCCGTTCGCCAGAGAAGCTTTAATATAGCGGAAGGTACCATCTTCCGGATTAAGTGTTAATCGAGATCCCGGTGTAAAGTTAAGTACTCTATTTTCGCCGTCCCGACGGAAATTTAATGTAATTGGTTGGTCACCGACGACAATTTCGGCAGTAACAGAAGTGGTTGTTCCTGCATCGTTGTCTTTAGCTTTTAATACTAAAGAAGCAAATCTATTGGGAATAGGAGCGTCGTCGGTTCTTGAACTCCACTGTTCGGTATTTTGTGATTCGATTTCACCAAGCAAGTGAAACATATTGCGGACGGGGAGGGTTGCGTTGTCTGCAAATCCCGGAATGGTAAATTCCCGCCTGCTGGTACCGGTCATAAGACGGGCAAAATCGGTACTACTATTAGGAATATCAACAAAATTGGTTAAATTAACGATTGCACCGGTAGAGGTGTAGCTATATTCCGGTTGCACTCCGAGTGGAACAGGCATGCGCACTCCAGGTGTAACTTCTCCGCGTAATACTGCTAAAGCAGTTCGTTCATCAGCGGTGATTGTAATATCAGGTACCACATTCGAGAAACCGAAATTAATGGGAGCTTCCTGCGCTTCAGCGGTATGCAGTCCGCCGAAAATGCGTGGTCCGAATAGCATCGTAAATCCTGCAGCGATTGGCGCGTAAACACGGGCAACTCTCATGGGGATAGGTCTATTTAAAAAGTTATCGAGCGCACTCGGTGTGGATTCTTCCTGCTGTGCGTCTTCACTCGCGTTTGCGAAAAATTCTCCAACCTGCCTGATTGCTCCTACTATTCCGGTAACCATCCAGCGTTTACTGGGAGAGATCGCCTCAACCCCTTCATAGTCTTCCGCTTTGGCAAACATTCTGTCTGCTACATTGCCTAATGCCGCAGCAAATTGATCAGCACCAGTTTGACTATCCTGATGCGTCTCCCGAATTGTGTCGATGAAACGTCGACCTAGATTTCGTAGGCTAGGGTTTTTTACGCCCTGTTCGTTGCCGTCGGTATTGGGAAGGTCACGTTCCGTCATATATTAAACCTATAATATTACTTATACTACCCTGTGTCAATAATCTGTTTTTTTATATAAAAAAACCCGCAACCAAGCGGATTGAGCGTAAAATCCTTGATACAATGAGATTGTCATGTATTTTGTCAGTAATACAAGTGTAATCATTCATACGGATTTATGTCAGGTATACGATATGACGGGTTGCTTGTCAAGATGGTATAGACAGCATATAGCGGTAATTTAAGGGAGCTTAACTGGTATACCAGGGAATTGTGGTATTCATCATTGACTCATTTTTATTGTCCGTGATATCGTACATTCAGCAGACATCGACCCCGCACCATACGGTGCAGGGTAGCTACCTTAGCAGACACGTTGTATGAAAAGGTAAGGACCGGTTTATGCTCGATTGAGTGTAAACAGTCCGGAATTATTTGCCGAATTGCACTCGGTATTGTAGAAGTCGGTATTGTTTTAGTGTGAGAAGGAGGTGAGGACGATGGCCGAAGCAAAAGGTTCAGAAAACCTCATGGCAGCTGCGTCGTACTTGCTGGGATTTGTTACCGGAATTATTATCCTGTTGGTGGAAAAACAGAGTAAATTTGTCCGTTTCCATGCAATGCAGTCGACTATTCTGTTCGGAGGTGTCTTTATTGCCAATATTGCCTTGGGATTTATTCCGATTCTCGGGTGGTTAGTAGGACTCTTATTAAGTTTTGTCGCATTTATACTTTGGATAGTATTAATGTGGAAAGCATTTCAGGGTGAGATGTATAAACTTCCGTATGTCGGAGATTTAGCACAGAAACAGTTGGCAAAATTGAAGTAAGTATTCGCAATAAAAAAAACGGGTGAATAATTTATCCAAACTCGGGATACGTTATTCACCCGTTTTCGTGGAGCGTGAAACTGAAGATGCTACAATACTGTTATGAAGCTCATTGTCGGACTTGGTAACCCCGGTGATCAGTACGAAGATACCCGTCACAACATGGGTTTTATGGTGGTTGATCACGTAATAAAAGAGTTGAGTACAACCAGTGTACTCTGGCAGGAAGATAAACGTGCAAACGCCGTAATAACCAAGGTAGGGGAAGATATTTTCGTGAAGCCGAAAACATTTATGAACAATTCCGGTATGGCAGTACAGAAACTGCTTGGTTACTATAAATCGGATGCGTCGGATTTATGGGTAATTCACGATGATCTGGATTTGCCGTTAGGCAAAATCAGAATACGATTTGGCGGAAGCGCTGGTGGGCATAACGGTGTGGAATCAATAATAGAGCAGGTAGGTACGGACGCATTTCTGCGGTTTAGATTAGGCATCGGGCGGGGAAAGGAAACAGATCCCGAACATCCCGATCGCGTGATGCAACACCGGACGGTTATTAAATATGTTCTGTCAAAGTTTACCGACCATGAAGCCGGGGAAATGCGGAAGTTGATTCACCACGCTACGGATGCGGTGCAAATGGCAATAACAGAAGGCATAGACAGAGCGATGAATAGGTATAATTAAATGACTACCGAATTTAACCGTCGTTAACACGTTCGTTATGGACTCCATTGGTTCAGTTTTAAAAAAGTTTAATCCGATTGAAGACAAGTATATTTCCCGGGAGTTTCAGTCGTACGGTATTTATTTATCCGAGCAGTTGGGGGATCATAAACATAAAGCGTTATATATTCGCCTTGCCAAAACCGTACCGCGGGCGATATTACAAAAAGCGCTATCATTCGCGATAGACTCTCGGGCAAATAGTAAGGCGCGTTTGTTTATGTGGAAGATGAAACAACTGCGGAGCGGGAAAGACGGAACGGAAGAGGGGCAGGGAACGGGTTATGAACGAAAATAATATGCAGCGCGTGCATATGATTGTGACCGGTACGGTTCAGGGCGTGGGATTCCGTTCCTGGACCAGAAAGCAGGCACGAACACTATTACTTACCGGATGGGTAACGAATCGTGAAGACGGAACCGTAGAAATAGTGGCGGAAGGTAAAAAAGCGGATTTGTTACAGTTTGTCTCCCGTTGTCAGCACGGTCCCGAAGTTTCCTGGGTGGAACAGGTGCAAACGGAATGGATACGGCCGAGTGGTGAATTTAGTGAGTTTAGCGTGGTATAGTATCAACAGGCCCAAGGTTATGTATAAAACATTGCTGACAATTATTAAACGGCGACCTCCGGTGTTACTCGTTCTTCCCTTCGTATATCTCCTTATGGTTGCATTAGTGAAATGGCAATTGTCTCCGCAACTCGGAACCGTATATTTTCTGATCGGCGGAGTAATCGGGTTGTTTTTTATGGATGCGGCGGAAGTATTTTTTAAGCTGGATCCTTCACCATTCCGCAGCATACTCTTTGCAGCCGGTTTGGGAGTAGTAAGTACGTTTTTGGTTACCTCTTCCGACAGTCTTATTGCCGTGGGATTAGTGTTAAGTTTATCGCTAAATATTATCCTTTGGCAGTTGGGGGAGTGGCAACTTAGGAAAAATATGGACAGTTGGTATAGACTTATTGCCATACAAGTAAAACCTGAAGTACAACGGATAATATCCGGTGGGTTTGTATTGCTCTTTCTGATTCAGAGTCTGCTGTTTGTGGTAGGTGGGTTGCGATGATTCCGAAATCTTCTGTCTTATGGCAGTACATGAGTCCCCAACAGAGAATATTGGCGGGTGATGGTGAATTTTTGGTAAATGATAGTTCACACCACGTAAATCCGGAACCTACGGATTACTCCTATTTGGTTTTTCCGTTTGCAAAAATGTATGAAGGATTTATGAAACAGCTTTTACGGGACGTGGGGATTATTACCGAAGAAGATTACAAAAGTGAACATTTCAGGATCGGAAAAGCACTGAGTCCAACGCTTGCCAACAGACTTGGACCACGCAGTGCTTACGCGCAACTGCAGTCACGCTACAGTAAAGATTTAGCAACCCGGTTATGGCATACCTGGAAAGAATCCAGAAATCTGGTTTTTCACTATTTTCCGCATAACTATCGTGCGCTCAGCCGCGATCAGGCTATGTTGCTGATTCAAAATATTTCCGATGCCATGGAACAGGCAGTTCGTGAGACGAATGTACATCCGCAAGTACATGCACTTTAACTCTTGCCATAACCCCGGTGGAGCGTTATCGTAGATACAGACGTGATTTTTTAACACTAGTTGTACGTATCTTTTACGGACATACGTATTTATCCAACTGTATGGCAGCAAAAGCAGTCACTGATACAAAGGCAAAACCGAAATTTGAATTTACACCGTATCAGCTGTGGGGATGGATACTGCTTATTTGGAGTCTGTACCGGTACTTCTTAAAACTTCCTGAATGGGTCGATGAATTTGTGGCTAAACCTTTGGTTTTTGTAGCTCCGGTGCTTTGGTATGTACTGCGTCATGAAAAACGTAGCCTGGAAAGTATCGGTATTACGAAAAAGAAGTTTTTTAAGGCCGTCTATGTGGGTTTGGGATTCGGAATGGTATTTGCGCTTGAAGGAATTCTGGCAAATTATGTTAAATACGGAAAGGTATCCGTAAATCCCATTGAAGCGTTTAAGCAGTATGGTTTTTTCCTGATTGTGATATCCATTGCTACTGCATATTCGGAAGAGCTATTGAGCCGCGGATTTTTATTCAGCCGGATATTGGAAAAAACAAAAAGTCTTCCGAAAGCTTCGTTGATATCAGCTTTACTCTTTATGCTCCTGCACGTTCCCATTTTGGTAACGTCATTAAAATTCCAGGGGCTAACGCTGGTACTCTTTTTTGCTACTGATTTTGTGCTCGCAATGGCAAATTGTATCGTGTATTTTTATACCGGGTCATTGGTAGCGCCAATACTGGTACACGTGTTCTGGAATATGACGGTGGCGTTATATCTTTAAACGGTTACTCCGAGGTTATCCTGGGTTTTTCTGCCTGACTCATACTGATAGTAAATTCCTTAAGCAGTTTTTTTTCAGTCTTACCTTTGACTTGTGCTTTGACGGCAATATACCGTTCTATGCCGGAACCTGTCAGTTTTTCTCTGAGTAGTTCATCAACCTGAAATATACCCGACGAATTATTCATCTGGATAGTAATCTGAATTGGTGTGTTAGTACCTTCGGTTATTTCGACGTTTTCTATGGCATAAGCAGACAATGAGTGAATATCGACAGCACCTGCTTCGTAGGGAATACGTGATCGACCCTGACTCATATCCAGTGCATCTGCTACCCGAACAATTCCGCCTTCGACGGTAATGGGATGTCCGTTGCGCCTATGGCTGATAATGGCATGCAGTGTTTCGGATATGACGATGGTTCGTTCGGTTATAGGGAGAAAATCAAGTATTTCGCGGAGGAGCGTATTGGCTAAAATGATGCTGAATTCTTCATGTCCGGCACGATTAATGGACATCCCCAAATCATGCAGCAGACAGGCTAGTAAAACAACCAGTTCGGCATATTCGTGTGAAAGCTGAAAGTTTTTCGTGATGGACATTTCGATGTTATTTTTCGCCAGAATGCGGGTAAGGCGCAATCCGATATTGGCTACGATTTGGAAATGGACCGGACCGTGATCCGTCATCCCTAAGCGGTCAATGGCGTTAACGTTTAATACTTTCCATAGTGTTTTTATTTCTTCGTGGGAATTAATCAGCCCAAGTGTTTTTCTTAATAGTGGATTGTCGTTGGTGGGGACGCGAATAGGAGTAAGGTGATGGTCAGTCGGTAGAGATTTTTTTGATTTTGACATGTATTTGGCAAAGTATATGGGTGCCAAAAATTGTTGTCAATGTTTGCCGTTTGATGGAACAGTGGGAGATTGGCGAGTATCTGAATTCTGCGTGATATATATGTAGGCACTAGCGGTAAGTACATACGCGATGAATTGGATGACAATCTGTTGGAATATGAGCCAAATACGGGAAGTTATACCGAACGCAGCAGGAATCATAGCCAGTACCGTGATGACAAAAAATATGCCGGTCATATACTTGTGACGAATGGCGTATTTTATACTTAGACGAATTCCGCTCAGCAACGATTGTTCAAAGAGTGACACAAATACAGGTGTATAGGCTAAACAGGCGGCGCAGCCGCTAATACCGATAAGCAGGAGCAGTACTGCTCCGTCGGAAAGAAAAACATTCGTAGATTTCGCGAAAACAACAAACGAGAAGACAAGAATCATTGTTACACCGAAAAGGAGTATCCCCTGTAGCCACGTCCGGCGAAGAATTGTAAGGGGAATGTAGAGTATGTCATTTCCCGTTAGCCCTGTCGTTTCCGCCAGATCAAGTAATTTTGGCAAGGCAAAGGTGTATATAGTCTGATATATGCCTACCAGTACACCTAGCCAGACAAAATACGGAAATGCATCGGTAAGCTGGATAAATAGTGTTAATCCTAAACCGACTGCCGGAATCCGGTAGTGTTTACTGATGAGTCGAAGACCATTGATATATGTGATGTATACGTTACTGGCTTTCGACGAAACATTCATATGTTATGCGGCTGTCCACCCACCGTCCGCGTAGATGGTGACACCGGTGATGTAGCTGGCTTCTTCACTGGCTAAAAACGTTACGAGTGAAGCGATTTCGTCGGGGCGGCCGAAACGCTTTAGTGCTATCCGGTTGAGCAGCGACTGAAACATGGTGGGATTTTCTTTTATTTGCATAGTCATATCCGTATCTATAAACCCGGGACCGATAGCATTAACCAGTATTCCTTGTGAGGCAAATTCAAGCGCCAGCGATTCCGTTAACGCCACAATCCCACCTTTGCTGGCACAATAGTGGGGGACTTGGGGAAATCCGGAGCCGACTCCACCGCTTAAAATTGAAGTAATATTTATTATTCTACCCCAACGGTTTTTGACCATTTCCTTAGCAGCCGCTTGTGCAACAAAAAAATAGCCTTTAAGGTTCGTATCCAATACCGTATCCCAATCAGCTTCCGTCATTTCCAATGATGGTTTAGCTGCTCCTATGCCTGCGTTGTTTACCAGAATGTCTATACGGCCGAAATGGGATGCAACCTGGCTGACACCTTCAGTAATTTCCTCCAGCTTGGTAACATCCATGGGGACCGGAATTACTTCATGGCCTTTCTGTGTTAATTCATCTGCGAGTACAGCCAGTTTATCCATCCGACGAGCTGCTGCCGCCACTTTTGCTCCCTGTTTTGCTAGCGCAACGACACAGGCACGGCCGATGCCACTGCTGGCTCCTGTTACCAGAGCAACTTTTCCGGATAAATCAAACATGATGGACCTCCCTCACAAACGATTATAGGATTAGCATACACCAGTAGTGCGGTGGAACGGAAGACGGTATGCTGATTATTGATTTTGTTTTATGGCCGCTTCGACTTGTGCCTTTAGGTCGGCTTGGGTAGTCAGGGTGAGTTTTTGGCCATTCAGGTAGAATGTCGGCGTAGCATCAACGCCGAACCTCATTCCTGCCGCTTTATCCGCTAATACTATGTCTTTGATTGCCGAATCCGCGCGATCTTTGGCAAATTGATCCATATTTAATTTCAAGTCGCTGGCAAGTTGCGTAATAGTATCATCGCTCATATTTTCCTGGTTATTAAATAAGAGTATTCCCATCTCCCAAAATTTACCCTGGCGTCCGGCTGCTTCTGCAGCTATTGCCATGCGTTCTGCAAACGGATGTTGGTCTAACGGGAAATGGCGGTATACGAACGTGAGATTATCGGTATTTTGTTTAACAATATCTTCCACCAGGGGAGCAAAACCCGCACAGGCGGGGCATTGAAAATCCGAAAATTCTACCAGGTATACTTTTGCGTCTTTGTTACCGCGTATTTGGGCTGTAGCCGGAATCATATCCGCACGGGTATAGGTAGCTGCCGGTCGGGAAAAGGCGACGATCGCTATTCCGACAATGGCGATTGTGCCGACAACCATGGCGAGGAGCAGTTTAGATTCTGTGCTTAATTTCATATACATTGCTTCTGCTCCACCTTGCCGAATTGTGCGGCAAATAGCGGACTTAGACAGAAGGCTTCCTTTCTTTTCGTAGACTAATGATACTGCAACTGAAAATCAGTCCCATGGCAATAGCCGAGATTGCACACCAGGTGCACACTGCTTTGATAACGGTAATCTCAGTAAATGTGAACCAGCTTACAAATAATACTCCGAACGTGGCCATTCCGACAATCCCCCGTAATAGGATGGGGGAAGATGTGGTGGTACGGAGGAATGAGAGTATGGCAATACCCGTGTAACCGATTAAGCCAAATACGGGTACGGGAATACCAAAAATATAACTTGCCGGGTTTTTCCGGACCAGCTCACAGCCACTATTTACGCACAATATAGACGATTGCCGCAGAAAGCTCTGGCTCACGTAGGCAGCCATGAGTATACCGGCAATGGCTAGTATGAAAATAAACCGGTTAAGCAGTTTCGGTGAAAAAATGGCTGAATTTTTCATAGGTGGATGCAGTATCGGATCTTTCATTCTTGTGTTATGTACGATACATTACAGAAGAAACGTGAGAAATTTGTATAGTGAGAAGCGTACGACCTCATGAATTTATTATGAAGAGCGATTCAGAAAAACCGCTGCGCGGTGTACTCGATACTTTTTTTTCGGCATTTACGAAACTACGGTATAAACGTGGAGAAGTGATTGTGCGTGCTGAAGATCCTCCTCCCGGTATTTTTTATCTTACTCAAGGATTTGTGCGTCAGGTAAACGTGACGGAAACAGGTGAAATGCTCGTCATGCACGTGTTTAAACCCGGTTCATTTTTCCCCATGACATGGGCAATTAACGATACGCCGAACAGATATACCTTTGAAGCCATGACTCCTGTTGAATTATTCCGTGCGCCCAGAGCTGAAGTGATGCAGATGATGAAGATACATCCGGAAGTACTCTATGACTTAACCAGCCGATTGTTGTGCGGAGCGAGCGGACTATTGAAACGGATGGAAGATTTAGTATTGGAATCGGCATACATTAAAACAGTTAAACTCCTTATTTATTACTGTACTAACTTTGCCGAAACTGATCCCCAGGGGAAGGGAATAGTGTTGCATTTAACACACAGAGAAATTGCCGCCTGGATCGGATCTACCAGGGAAACTGCGAGTTTACAGGTAGAAGAGTTGCTGCGCAAAGAACTGATCAGCTATCGTGGACGGCTTCTGATTGTTCATGATCAAAAGAAACTGGAGTCTGAAGTAAAAAAATAACACTGATGACTTCGTTTCATTCCCTTCTTTAAATTTCCTTCCGGTTTCTCTTGGTGGTTGTATCGCCGGTATGATTAAATGGTTGATGTACTGTTAACCGATATGAAATTTGCCGTGTACAACATTATGGCCGGGGGATTTGAACGATATAATCGCATATCAAAAACTCCCGAGCGGTTGTCTTTGCTCCGACAGGCGATAAGCAAACTCAATGCAAACACGGTGGGGCTTATAGATACGTTCCGTTGGAAGGACATATATGGGGAAGCGCAAGTAGCAGACCTATTTGGATATCACCGAGCCGCTAGTATTGCTCTGGAAGACTCGCGACTTATGGCAGATTCGTCCGATAACGGAATAGCCGCGGTAACGTCCGTAGCGGGAACTACGTTTGAAACAGTACGGCTGGATAATAGAAATTGCTTAAAGATAACTACACCGACGCCGCAGGGAACAGTGTCCATTTATGTGGTATATCTTGATGATATCCGTTGGAAAACCCGAGCCGCCCAGATTTCCGCATTGGTAAAAATAGCCTCAAGACAAAAAACTATTATTATGGGAGATATGAATACTATTGCTATTCAAGACTATGGATATATGTCTAAGATTGGATCTTTATTCCTTCGTCTGCAAGCGCTGCATCCTACGCTGCGGAATTTTTTGGGAGAACGGGAATATTGGGAACCGTTGCGACTGTTGGAAGCGGCGGGATTTGTAAGTGCTACTCATGCAGAACATAAAACTTTTCCGACAAAACAGTTGGAAGACTTTCCCATATGGGTGCCATCATCATTATTCCGAATAGATTACGTGTATCATACTCCTGATCTGTATTTGACTGACGTACATGTACCACGGGGAGGAGTGTTTGATACCGCTTCCGATCATTACCCGGTGGTGTTTGAAATTAATTAATGAGTACACATATGTACATTGTAAATCTATACTTATTATGGTACACTTGTTTACATGAAAATGGGAATGCGAGAATTACGAGATCAATTGTCGAATGTAGTAGGAAGTCTTACTGATAAAAAAGTTGTTTTCATTACAAAAACTAAGGATCCAATTGCAGTTTTAGTTCATATTAATACATTGTCTAGGCTTGCTGAGAAAGCAGGAGAACAATGGTTAACTGATGAAATTCAGGAAGCATTAGAAAAAAAGAGTCCAAAGTATACGGAAATACTCAGTTTTTTCAGGAAGGAATCTACTGCCTTCTTAGAACGAGCAAATTCGAAAGATATTCCGGCGTCGGTTGCTGATAAAATTGATTCCATTCGATCGGTATTTGTAACTCTTATTACCGAAGAGGCCACTGTTGAAAATGT
Source organism: uncultured Gammaproteobacteria bacterium (assembly GCA_964629685.1). GTDB lineage: Bacteria > Patescibacteriota > Microgenomatia > UBA10105 > UBA927 > CAZVTT01. The sequence continues at coordinate 56,434 of CAZVTT010000001.1, read as the reverse complement.
AAAACTACTCGATGCGATGGTCGAATTGCTCCAGGACACTGTATCTCCAATAGCCGAAAAGGAATACTACTACACCACCATGGCATTTGCGAACGTGTTAAAGAATTATTATTCAAGGTTATTACGGGAATCAAAAGGTAATGAACATACTTTTGAATACAGTGATTTGAGTAGCTATATCAATCAGATGTTAATTCAGGACGATAATCATTTCGACAAAAAAATAAACATTAACAAAAAAATGTTACTGTTAGTAAAAGAAAAAAATGGTGGGATTATTTATAAAGTGGTGATGATAGTCCCATATGATTACAAAGGTAAAAACCTTGTGGGTAAGGTATACGGGGCAAATTCTGAATTGGGTGATATCCTATTGGACATTAAGAAAGGCGCTTCTGTAGAAAAAAATGGAGTGACTTACACCGCAGAGGCAATTATGTAACCTTTATGAGCCCGCCCGACACCGACCCCTTCAAAGTTCCAAAACGTTTATTACAAAGGAAAATTACTTCGCTTTGTAAAAAACCCATAGGTGTATTTATCGTTGGAATAGTTTCGTTAGTTTTACTGTTAATCGTTTTTGCTCCCAATTTATTAGCTGCTAAAGAACTTTATCTACTTGGTAATACCAAAAACGAACCTACGAATGGCATAGAGTCAACACCAGCACCCGGGAATATGATCGGCGAAGTAAATGGAGAGACTGACAGTAGCAGTCTGTCTCAATCGGATGGGTTAATTTCGGACTTACGGAATAGTTGTTACACGAAAGATTGGTTACCGATTACATCGGAAAATTGGGACGATTTGTCGAGTCTATTATTCATTGGTAGTATAGCGACCTTGCCTATTTCTCCACGTAAGCGTGACGCACGGTTTGTATACAAGTCTGCGTGTTTAGGAAGCTCGGTTTTCTCGATAGAATTTATTCCCAGAGAGAGCCTGTTTGTAAATCTGAATATATACTATAATCAATGGTTTAGGTGGGAGTTCGGAGGTCAGGATAGACGCTCAATACGACTGTTTCGAAATGCCGATGGTTGCACGACTATGAAAAGAGTAAGCTCGGTTACTGAAAATTTTTTACCTAAGCACGATTCAGTAAGTGTTGATATGCCAGTAATGTTAACAGTATCAACGTACTTAAGTGGTCGGGGAAAGATCCGAACTCAATTTGATATTCGGTATTATTCAGAAAAAACCGGGGTAGAATCAGAATTAACAGGTCGGTATTATTACGATTTTGAAGCTGACGATTCATGCAATGCAGGTTTCCCAGATATAAATCGAGATTATTACGGAATATATTCCGTGGGTTTAATGCCGCAGAAAGCTCAAATAAAATACGATTCGGAAGGAAACGTTATTCGTCCTAAAGTTGAGTTCTTACGGTTTTTGTTAGCTCCTTATAGAGCTAAGTAATGTCTTAATTTATGTTAATCTAGTTTTAGTATCCATGATTACACCTGCCTCTAATAATCATTTTTTTTCGCGTTTGACTGCAGCGTGGGGGATACTGCTGATAGTGTTATTAGTCGGTACTATTCTGCCGTTTTGGCGGTCTCCATCTGAACATGGAATGGTGCAGGGAGATACGACTGTTGCGGAGGCTGAATTTACAGAGAACCCTGAAGCGGATACTCTCCCAAGTGAGACCAGGACTTTTGTTTCTCCGGACGGTGCCACGACAACCGTTACCGTGACGGAAATTGACGGAAGTACCGAAACGAAAACGGTAACTACGCACGCCATCGTGGGCGGCGCTACAGTTGATCCGGAAATGCGGCGATTTGTAAAAACATTTGATGGATTTCGATCTCAGTTACGCGATTTTGGCATGGCAAAAGGGGCGTATGCGTTTGTTGAAGGCGTCCTGGGGTTCATTCAGCGTACTACCGGAATTGTTACCCCAAAAGTTGCTGAAGGACAATAGTAAACTTACGCAGCCTTTAGCGTTTTAAGAAGAGTATCAAGTTGTGCGAGTGCATCCGCTTCGTCGGAAAATTCTAGGGTACCCTTTACATTCGGCGCACCGAGCAGCATGCGGCTTATCCGTTTATCTTTTTCAAACAGTAAATACACCGGAATATTTCTATCCCGGGCATACTCTATTTCCTGACCCGTACCGGTTGATGGTTCACCGACATAGGCAATCATGACGTCACTTTTTTCTAATTCGTAGGTATCAATTTGATAAACACGTGATGCAGGCACATCGGGATTTTCTTCCGGATCCGTACCCCGCATAAATGCCCAATAATATTCACAGCCGTTGGCAGTAGCGACGTCTGCCAGTTTCTTATAAAACTCTTTGGTTGCGTCTTTATGTGTGAGGTCCGTAAGCGGACCGCCAAAAAATATTCTCATAAATACTCCGATTATGTGATTATATCACCAGATCTGCAGTAACGGTAAATGGATTATTATAAAGGCCTAAATGATTGAATTTAGCCAGTAATTCTGTATACTACCGTTAAATGTAATCAAGAATACATTATGACAGCTGAACATCGGCCATTCTTTACGAGTTCTTTTGATTTGGACGGGGTAATTTTTTCTCAGATTCCGGTACACGTTGCTTCGTCTATAGAATCCGTTATGCGGAAGACCGGGTTCGGAATATCCTCACCTGAAACAGAAGTTGTCCGGGTAAGTACCGGGCGGGAATTAACCCCATTCGAAAAGGCCGCATTATTCTATGTAAAAATGGAGCCGCCGGCACCTAATATTCCGTTGCTCATGCGTATTTGGCCCAATTTAATGCATCCGCATTTGGAGCAATTGGGAGTATCGGATCACCGTATGGTGTTTAATACCGCGCGCCTGTTTCACCCCAGTTGGGTACAGACCACCTGGGAAGGATTGCGGAATGCAGGTGTAGATACCATGTTTGATCGTGAAAAATCAGTATTTCGTCCCGACGGAATAGATCCGCATCTCAGTAAAGCGGGCGGGATTCGTGAAGTGTTGCGGGATACCGCTTATGTCGTACACTTTGAAGATAATCCTCCGGATGCTTTTGCCGTTGCGGAAGTCGATAGGGAACGGGTGTTTGTGGTGTTACTTCAGGATCTGACAAATGGGTTGCTGTATTCACATGAAGAGTTAACGCTACACCCAAATGTAATGAGGGTAGCAAGCCTTACGCACGCCATTTCGGATACCACGGTGGAGGCTGTGATGCAGCATTTTGCTCAGGCCGCGTAGTTTCCCGATATTTCCGGACAATATATGTGTATACAAATATTATTCGAAAATTAAAGAATTAACTTATTTTATCGAATAAATAAAATAGTCTATTTTTATGATTCTGACAAAAGACATGATTGCGAGGTGTTTAGAAACCGGTATAGGCGTTACCATACTACGGGTATGTGGAAGATAATACTTATTACTTTTGTCTTGGGAATCGGTATCATTTTTGGTCACTATGTTTCCGTACCGAAACCGGGAATTTCATATTCCGATCAGGGACAGGAACACGTATCGGCAGAAGTTGTGGCATCGTTCGGGTACAACAGCAGTCCGCCAACTTCCGGCCCGCACGTACTAACCTGGGTGAATTCCGGAATTTATTCCGAACCACGGAGCGATGGGGAATTACTGCATTCATTGGAACATGGGTATGTGATTATTTATTATACCTGCGCAGTATGGGAAGACGATTCGTGTCGTAAATTACAGCAACAACTGACGGACTTGGCAAACCGAAAACGATTGCATAAATTGATAGTTATTCCCCGCAGCAGTTTGCAGGCGCATATTGTTGCTACCGCCTGGCGACATATGGAAGTTTGGCATACATTTAATGACAGGGAACTAAGCGATTTTATCGATTATTATCGTGATTACGGCCCCGAACAGACGATGGAATAGATTTTTGTTAAACTGTTAAATTGCTGCGTAAGTCGAAGACAATCAGCGGATTGCTTTCCCGGATATTATGAGGTAATCCGTTTAGCAAATTCACCCGTTACTATCATTGACAGTTAAGAAAATCGGGTTTATGGTATATAAGCATTTTTGGTGAAAGGAGCATGTATGGCAGATGTAGTAATTACCGATCAAAACTTTGAAAAAGAGGTGTTACAAAATGATAAACCGGTGCTGGTCGACTTCTGGGCGGTTTGGTGTACACCGTGTCAGGTGCAAGGGCCGATTGTGGATGAATTGGCTAAAACGTACGCCGGGAAAGCCGTGATAGGAAAATTGAACGTGGATGAAAATCCCAACATGGCACAGAAATTCGGCGTGATGTCTATTCCGACGATTATGATTTTTAAAAACGGAACAGTCGTAAAACAATTTATCGGGCTACAGAGCAAAGAAACGCTTGCCAGCGAGTTAAGTAAACTGTCTAATTAACCGAGGAGGGAAATGGCACAAGATAATAAAACACTATTTGACGTGGTTATTCTCGGTTCGGGACCTGCAGGGTTAACTGCTTCCATTTATTGTCAGCGGTTTGGATTATCGACCATATTAGTGGCTGGGAAGACATGGGGTGGACAACTGCAGCTGACAACTGAAGTGGAAAATTTCCCCGGAATGGGGCAAATCATGGGACCGCAGCTGATGAAGAATATGCGTGACCATGTGACGCATCTGGGTGTGCCAATTCTTGATCTGCAGGCCACGGGATTACAAACGGATAAAAAACCATTTACCGTAACTCTGGAAGATGGACAAACCGTTCGGGGAAAAACAGTAATAGTGGCTACCGGCGCGGATACACGATGGTTGGGTGTACCCAGTGAAGCCCGATTACGCGGACATGGTGTTTCTTCCTGTGCTCCCTGCGATGCGTTTTTTTTCCGGGGGAAACCGGTAGCAGTTGTAGGTGGCGGGGACACCGCTATGGAAGAAACGCAGGTAATCGCGAAGGTAAGTCCTGACGTTATTCTGATACACCGTCGTGATGAGTTTAGGGCGCAACAGGCAATGCAGGAAAAAGTAAGCGCTTTAAAACAGGTTAGATTTCTGTATAACACCCGGGTAGTTGATTTGGTAGGCGAACCTAACTTAACGGGAATGATACTGGAAACGACAGCTATTTCTCCTAAACAAAACGTACAGAACTTTGATGAATTAGTGAAAAAATTCGGCGGGACGAAACAGTCCGAAACACAGTGGTTGCTACCCAGGATCGGTGTATTCGTGGCCATAGGTTTAGATCCGAATACCAAAGTATTTACGGATTTGCATACGGACAGTCATGGGTATGTGCTGCGCGAAGAAGAGCGTGATGAAAAAGGCGGACTAAAATATTTTACGAAAACTAACATTCCCGGTATTTTTACTGCGGGTGATGTCCACGACGCCAGATACAAACAAGCCATTACGGCTGCAGGTTTCGGATGCATGTCAGCAATTGATGTCCAAACCTGGCTCGCTGAACAAGAGTAGTGACAGGTATGGATGTACCACGGATAAAACCCCAAAAGTTTAGTGCCGTGTTGAGCGAAAAAGAGAAAATCAGCGCTCGGGTTTACCGTGCCGTATTTACTCTGAAAGAACCGAGCGTTATTACATTCCGTCCCGGTCAGAATTTGATGATATACGTGGCGGAAGGAATTAACAGAGCTATTTCCATAGGCTCTCCACCACAGGAAACCACGGCATTAACTATTTATTATGACGTGATGCCCGGAGGTCCGGGGTCCAAGTGGATGCTGGAGCGTCAGGTCGGGGATACTGCACTATTTATGGCACCGCTGGGAGTATTTTCATTTGATGCGGAAAGTACCAGAAAAAAAGTCTTTGTCGCCACGGGCACAGGAATAGCACCGTTCCGTTCCATGATTTTGGATTATTTGGCGAAAGGCGGTACTACGCCGTTGGAAATATTCTGGGGACTCCGGCATGAAGAAGATATTTTTCTCGCTACCGAATTTGCCCGGTTGGCCGAAACACATCCGAATTTTTCTTTCCATATAACTTTGTCACAGCCGTCTGAACAATGGCAAGGCATGAGGGGTCGGGTAACGGCACATATATATAGTGAAGTCGGGGATTTGAAGAATTGTGATTTTTACTTATGCGGTGCCGGACAAATGGTGTCGGAAGTTATACCGCAATTGGAATCTCTCGGGGTGCCCCGTTCCCAAATAAAAACGGAATTGTTCTACGATTAATCCTCACGTTCGTTTCCGAACGGTATGGTTGTTTACTGTTCTGCAGTGGAAATGAGAGTACAGGATGTATTATCCCTTTCTGTAAATATGTCAGTGCTTTGTCAAAACCTGAAAACAGTATTTTGTTATGGTAGTAGAGGAGGAGCATATGCAATCAGTTAATCCATTTCAGACGGCTTTAGTTCAGCTCGAACGGGCAGTAGAGTATTTGTTTGCGGGAGCTTCCGCGGTAGAAGCGGAACAGATACGGCGCACGTTGGCCGTTCTCCAACAACCCATGCGTATGGTGGATGTGATGGTACCGGTAAGTCGTGATGATGGGTCACTGCAGATGTTTCATGGATTTAGAGTGCAATACAACAATTTTCGTGGTCCGTATAAAGGTGGTATCCGGTTTCATCCGGAGGTGGATGTGGATGAAGTTAAAGCACTATCATTTTGGATGGCAATGAAATGTGCTGTGGTAGATCTTCCTTTGGGGGGCGGAAAAGGCGGCGTAAGCGTGGATCCTAAAACACTATCAACCGGAGAATTGGAACGGTTGTCGCGTGCCTATGTGCGGGCAATTGCCGACGTAATCGGTCCGGATCTGGATGTGCCTGCACCGGATGTAAACACAAATGGCGTCATAATGGGCTGGATGTTGGATGAGTTTTTGGAATACAAAAAAAGACAATCGGATTTACCCACACATATGCTGGCACGGCTGACGGGAACCTTTACCGGTAAACGAATTGAAGAGGGTGGGAGTGAAGGAAGGGAAGAAGCTACCGGAAAAGGAGGAGCAATAGCGCTCCGTTCCGTGCTTAACATGTTGAAGATACAGCCTGAAGGGCTAACTGCAGCCGTACAGGGATTTGGAAATGTCGGGTATAACGTTACTAATTTTTTGGCGGAAATGGGTATCCGAGTGGTAGCAGTTTCCGACAGTAGAGGGGGCATTCACGTTCCTGAAGGTATTAATCCCGAACTTACCGCTGCGTGTAAACGGAAAAACGGATATTTGGCAGGTTGTTACTGTTCCGGTTCAGTTTGTGATTTGTCTAAAGGAAAGCCTATATCCAATGAAGAATTATTGACGTTACCTGTGGATATACTCGTGCCTTCGGCATTGGAAAATGTGATTACCGTGAAGAATGCTGCGGATATTAAGGCAAAAATTATTCTGGAAATGGCAAACGGACCGACGACTACGGAAGCGGATGACATTTTGTTTGCCAAAAAGACGGTGGTGGTACCGGATATCTTGAGTAACAGCGGTGGTGTTACCGTTTCCTGTTTTGAATGGGAACAAAATCTAAATAATCAGCATTGGTCAAAAGAAGAGGTACATGAGCGGTTAACCGTAAAGATGGAAAAAGCCACAACAGCTGTCTGGGATACTGCCAAAGAGTACAAAACGGATATGCGGAAAGCCGCTTTTATCGTGGCACTGCGGCGACTGGTAAACTCCAGCAATACTGTGTTCCGTGTGGTGACCTGAGTACAATTGTTTCTCCCGCGGAAACGGCTTATACTGCGCCGGTATGCGGGAGTTTGAAACCAGTAGTTTAGGTTTTATTGCGAACCGGTTCGAGCATCTTAACGGACAACGGTTAGAGTATGAGGTTTTTCAAACCGGAAAGCCTCCGGGAGCATTGTTTATCTCCGGTATACATGGTGATGAATTCGGAGTGATTGGGCGGTTACGACATCACCTGAATAGTGCGGTGATGGACCGATCGCTTACACAATCACACCTGCGGATTTTTCGGGCAAATCCGGAAGCGATTACTGCCGGAACACGCGGATATGCCGGAGTAGATTTAAACCGTGCGTTTCCCGAACCGATGAGCATGCCTGTTTATCCCCGTGCCCAATTACTGCGCCAGGCTATAGATAAGTTTCCCATACGCTATGTATTTTCATTTCATATAGACCATGAATTTCCGTTTTACTTTTATGATACGCCGAGAACGGAGGCTCCAACTCCTCTGGACGATATCGTCAATGAATGCCGGCAGCGACTGATGGGTCGTTTGAGTAATTTAGGTTATGCGTTTCATTCCGGAGAAGATGATCCGGAACTGAAAAATTATGTCGATAACGGGTATTGCCTCGTACCGGCGCTGGGGCATTATGATACGACATTCGAAAATCATGCGGTAGATTTAGGATACCGTGGTGCCGCCAGAGTAGAACGGGCTTTTGTATTTGAAATTCCCGGTGCTTTATCCGTATTGCATAAAGGGAATATGATAGGTGCTATCGTAAATGATTTTGCAGTTCCTCTGTTAAATGCAGCCGAAAAAATAGCGTAGGCGCAGGTATATACGATTGAATATGCGAAAGATTATAGCCATTCTCGGCACCAGTTTTATTCTCTCGCTGATTATTCTGGAAATTCTCCTGCGGGTATCCGGTTGGGTGATTTCTTACTACCATGACCGGAATAGGAAAACCCCAGACGGGTATACCGTACTGTTGATAGGGGAATCGACGACGTCTTCGGTATTTACTTCCTGGGGGAAACAACTGGCGGAACGATTGCTTGCCGCATATCCTACGGTACCGTTTACGGTAATAAATGAGGGATTGGGAGGTACGAATACTGCGTATATAACAGCGAGGTTACCTGAGTTATTGCGGAAGTACAGACCACAAATGGTAATTACCATGATGGGAATTAATGACGGGACATTGTTTTTCCGGTATGAAAAAAATTGGCAATCCGAAGTGCGTTTATTGTTAACCGATTTTAGAATATACAAACTGGTGAAGTATCTGGCAGAACGGTTCACCCCGTCTTCACACATGGGAACGGAACAGGTGCGCTCTTGGATTTCGGAACCGGTGGTCCGGGATATCTCTCCTGAAGAGGTTGTAATTGAGGATCAGTTCAGGGCCAATGGAGATATGAACGGAGCCATAACGCATTATCTTAATGTATGTGCACAGCAGTGCGAAACGGCGGTACGGATACGGTTAGGATGGCTGTATTTGGAAAAAAATCAGTTTGAACCGGCGGAAGAGCAATTTGCCGTGGCGTACCGGGAAGCATCGGCCAGTCCCCGGGTAGTGAACGGGTTACTGCAACTGTCACTGCGGAAAAACGATATGCAACGTGCCGGTAAGCTGGTTTCAGAGCACTTGTCTTTGGCCACGGTAAGTGCTGAGTTTAGTGTAACGCTGGCAGAGTATTATGAACGGGATAATCAACTTGCCGAGGCACGTACATTATTGGAGTCTTCCCTGACTGTCCCTGATGCACCCGATACGGTGTTGCAGCAATTGGTGCGGGTTTACGCAAAACTTGGATTATCCGATACCGAAATAAAACGACGGTTAGGCACGGTTAATGCACGTCAAGAACCCCTGCTAGTCCCCGTATCAGGAAGGGAAGTACCTGCGCTTACGGCATATCACTATACCGAAATATCAAAAATGATCCGTGATACCGGTGCCGTGCATGTGGCGATGCAATATCCCCGGATGGATGTTAAAACCATACGGGAATATTTCCCCAATCAAGACGAAATTCTATTTGTGGAGAATGAAAAAAATTTTGAGGCGGCTCTGCAGCAGGGTGCATTTGAAGAGTATTTTTATGATCATTTTGCCGGAATATTCGGACATACCACGCGGCAGGGTGATCAACTCATTGTCGAAAACATTCTTGCAACACTGGACCAAGCCACACGTTCCGGACGCTTAGTATGGCAGTATTAACGGGTGCTAACACAGGCAGTCAGTATGTGTGAAGTAATAGATTTCCGGACAGCTCCGGCAATACGTGAGTGACCCAATGCATTCGGGTGTCGATCCGCTAATAAAGACTGCGGATCGTCCAGGATATTGCCAAGATCGTCGTATATGATGGAATTTTTTTGCGTTTCCTTTGTGAGAAATTCATTCAATGATTTATCGGGAAAATGTTTACTGATGACTATCATCGGGCCGCGATAGAGTTGACGCAATGAGTCTATGGCCTGTGCGTGTGTATTTACAATTGTAGTAATACCCATAGTTTTTCGCACCGCTTCTATGGCTAAAATGACCGCAGGGTTAATTTTCTGGTTGTTCGGATCGTACGTTAAAATACCTTTAGTATTCAGATATTCCTGAAGCGGAATGCGTTGTTCGTTGAGCGAGGTAATGTTCCATTCGTTTACCAGATATATCACCAGATCCGGGGTATATTTTAATCCGCGTCGTTTAAGACGTTCCATGCTATACGTAACGTCGTAGCCATAGACACCCAGATTAATAACTTCATAACCGGATATACCCGGACATTTGAGAGATGAGTTCAGTAGCACTTCCAGTCGTGAAGAATAGTTTTCCTCGCTGCGGACGAACTGTCCGAATGTAAAGGAATCTCCGATAGTAACAATACGGTATATACCGGTTTTTTTATTCGGCGAAAATTCACGGGTATCGTGAATAGTGTCGCTATTTATATGATTTACTATCGGTGTCGCCAACCAGTCAGGCGTCCAGGTAATATCCGTATTCGGCGTAGGTTCGAAGAAGTATTTAAAGATTTTATCCGGCGTTGCGAATGTATATGCATTTGACGGTATATTGGTAATTGTTACCGGTGTTTTTGTTTCCGGTTTATGTGCGTATTGAACTAAAGCCAGGGAAATAATTCCTAATGAAAGTAGTAAAGCGGTAACGATAACGGCAATTTTTTCCCGAATGAATTTCATTCTGTCGGTATTATACCGTGTCAGTGAATTAGCTCAGTTTGACGCGAACAACCATATTTTGTACACTTCAGGCAACCTATAGCAGTTAATGTTAGCTTTGACTGTGCTATAGTACGCACTTTTCCATAATGAGGGAGAGCAACGGGCGGACGTCTTTGTACATATATATATGTACAGGGAGGTTCGTCCGTTGGATGAGCACGGGGTTTGGCCCTGAAAAAAATTATCGTACGTTCGACAGGAGCAGGCTATGAAATTTGCACAAGGTCAGCCGACACAAACTGGGACTCACACCGTGAGTGACAATCTGCGGATTCAGTGGAAGTTTTTCGACGGGGGACAGCACTGCGCTGTGATTGAAGTTGAAGTCCGGCGGGAATCGGTATGGGGACTCGAAAGAACGTGGGGATACCACTATGAACAAGGACTGGATGTTCCGACAGCCGTTCTGTTCGGTATCCGCGCCGGGAAACCTCTTTACCGCACTACCGATTTTCATGATCCGATCATAGAGTGGCTTAAACAACAAAGAATTCAGATTGATTAACTCGTATTTTCCGTACCACGGGTAATGTTGTTGCTATCTGATATTACCCGTGGGGTATGATTCTACATTTGTCGTTACGTTTCTCTCCCTCATTATCGTTTTTCTGATAGGAGTATATTCGTGTTATACTCACACTACGTAGGCCGTTTTATGCCAAGTGAATTTGCAGCATTGCTCGACATTGCTTTAGGAAAAGGGATAAGGCACTCCGATATATTGGGGCTGATTCATAGTCGGATTATTTCGGAATACACCAGAAAATACCCCAAAGCTCCCATTAGTACTACTCCGGTAGTTGATGAACAAAGCGGTACCGTACATCTTGTGAGCGAAGGAAAGGATGTGACACCCAGCGGCTTTAAGGACGAGGCAGCATCTCTAGCCCGTCAGGTTATTATCGAAGCGATATCCCACACGGAAAGCACTCAGGTCCCCGTACGCGAGGATATGCGGAATACTCCCGGAATAATTCCCGGATTTACGCCGCCGTTTTCATTCTCAGCGGTACTGTTTTGGATTTATAACGGATTATTCGGAATTTATAACATTTTTTTGGGTTTGACGTTTATACCTTATCTGTTATCCGCCTCGTTTAATTCCGTGGGAAGAAGTACGCTTGTACAACAGCCATCCGCGAATCTGCTGGCCGGTCTGATCTTATTGTTGTTGCCGTACGTGTGTCTTTTTATCGTAATCCGCGGGAAGTTATATACGCATCCGGGATTACTGGGAAAAATTTTATTCTGGGGTGAAGTTCCTCTGGTTGTTCTGACGTTGCCGGTAATGTTTATGCCAAGTCTGCCTTCCTCTTTGGGATTGTTTTGGCTTTTTGGATTATCGTTGCCGCTTGTATTCATAACCTCAGAGGAAAAAAGCGGCGAATCGCGTTGGGGGTTGCTCTTGCGTTCGTTTGCTTTTGTAGTGGTAGGGTATTTAAGCTTATTATTACTTTTGGTACTACCGCTTTTGGTTTCTTCTATTTTTACCGCTGCTATCGATTCATTCCGCTGGGTAATTCGCCCGCCTTTCTCATCCGGCGATCTGATGTTGCCGACATATCCCAGGACGCCGGCATTTTCTTTTGGGACTGCATTAACACTTTTATTTTCCGCATTGGGTTTATTTGGCGGACTGTTCCTGAGTATTGTACCGTTTGCATTGCCGGTATTGCTGGGACTATTAGTGTGGAAGGCCGGCAAAACAGTAGCTGCGAAATATTCAAAACGGACAGCTGTTATATGGGCGGGAATACCTTTTGCCGTGTTAACGTTGGTTTTTGTGGGTTCACTGTTCTCTTCTTCCAGCGCGTTACTCAAGGCATTGGCCACGTTCCATGATGCAGGTACGTTTACGGATAAAATGGAGAAAGCAGTACTGCTGACAGGTAAGGAAAAAGAGGTCGGATCGGCAATTACGGAGTGGAGTACGCTTTCGGCACAGTATCCGTTTAAAGATGGAGATACGTGGCTGTCTGCGCAGTACAGGAATAAATTACATCTCCCCGAGAGTGTGGCAAAGGGGTTGGAATCAATTTTCTATTCACTCGCATCACCATTTGTATATAAATCCTACGGAGTAACGGCAGAACAACTGTATACGAATTACCAGGCAGTATACGGCGTACCGTTCGGTACGACCATTTCAGCTACAGTACCCAGCTCCAAAAATGTAGAAATTGTGACCAGACAGATTTCTGCCGTAACGGGACAGACAAGTCTATTTGCGACAGTTACTTATGAAGAGGAGTATCGAAATACTACTTCTACCGAGCAGGAAGTAATTTATGAGTTTTCGCTTCCGGCTGACGCGGTAGTTACGGATTTGGATTTAGGTCCTGAGCTTGAATATCAGGGACAAATTGCCCCTCGCGGTGCCGCGCGCAGAACATACGAACAACAATTGGTACGCAGACGTGATCCGGCGCTCATTGAACAGGTCGGACCCAGACAATATCGCTTACGGGTGTTTCCAATTCCCGGGACGAATGACCGCACGACGTTAAATGGTCGGAACCAAAAAGTACGGTTTACCTATGTGACCCCGGTAGGCTGGTCTGGAATTCCGCTTCCTGCGTTCAGTAAAAAGCAGAATATGACGGAGCTGAATTTGAAACAGACGGCTACCGTAAATGGAAAAATATTGGCAGTGGATCAGGAAAACAGCATAATTCCTGATACCGCGCAACGCATGGCATATTGTAATGACCAAGTTAAATTCGGTACGCAGACATTTGGGGGAGTAGCGGTAACGTTCGGGTTTGATGATAAAACCAACGTATGTGCGGGTCAGGCTAAGGTCTTGCCCCAGAGATCGGACAAATCATTGGCCTTGGTTATAGATATTTCGGCCGCAAACAGTAAGGTGTTAACCGGTTACTTGGAAAAATTGTTTAAGGACAATGAAACGTTCCTACAGGGTGGGATGGCCGATGTGTATTATGCCAATAATAGCGGGATAAGCGATTTAATACCGTTAACGAAAGGTTCGTTTATTCCGCCAAAAGCCTTTTTTGGATTGCCGCCGACGCTGTCGGACTTACAGACAATAGCCAAGAATTATGATGCAGTAATTCTGCTGACCGGAAATACGCAACCAATTTTTACCGATTCTGCAGACGAGCGGGGAGTTCGGCTGAATCAGCCGGTATTTATTTATCATGTGTACGGAAAGATTCCTACTTATCCGGATACCGTAACGACGTCACTTCTTGCGAGTGGTGGCACGGTAGTAGATAGTTTAGCCGAGGCGTATTATCGTTTACCCAAACGGTTAGGTGAGGGTGAATTGGCCAGAAACGGGTGGTTTTGGTTACGGAGTCAGGGTTCCCCGATATCTCAGGGTTCGTTTCAGGGTTTAGGGACGAATATAGTAAAACCAACTAATCCTTTGCCCGAAAAGCGGGAGAGCGTGAGTCCGGAGGAAGCTATTTCAGTAAAACAAGCCATTTACGCCGGTATTCGCTTATATTCCGGAGGAGATCTCTGGGCAGATATTCCGAAATTGGATGCATTTAATAGTCAAGCTCAGGCGGCCGGGATTGTGACGCCATTTTCTTCTAGTCTGGCTTTGGTAAATTCGATTCAGCAAATGCAGTTAGATCAACAGTCCCAGGGTACCGGAAGATATGAAACGGATTCCGTGCAGCCCCCGGTTATGCCGGTTATGCCGCTGCGCATAACGAATACTGCGCCCATGATGGATATGTTTAGTACAAATTCGTTAAACACTATGGAGTTTAAATCCAGTGGAATAGCCAATCCGGCTATGGGAGCAATTACCGGTGGAGGATCGTTAAATATGGGTACACCAATGGGATATTCATCGTACGGTGGAGGTAGTTTCGGCTTAAGCCTGCTTTCCGGAGGCGGAATGGTAACGGTGTTTATCTTACTGAATATTGTTGTGTTTCTCGGTGGATTGGTTATTTCGGTGCCACGTTTTCTGAGATCCATGAAAAAGAAACGGTAAATCAATAAAATTGTCTCATTTATTGTATTGACAAGAATTTACGCAGGTATTACAATAGCTTTTGCCTTTGATGCAGGGCATTGACCGTGGATAATATACTTTCTACGGACCGAGCACAACTTTACTACATGAGAAGCAAACAAATTTTTTTGAATCCAAGCACAACTACTGTTCGATTGCGCACGGATTAGCTTCTGTTTGAAGTGTGCTTTTATGCCCCCCGCACCAAGCGGGGTTTTTTTATTTTTTTTGCACGTTTAACAATATTGGACAGAAACAAACCGGATCAAGGCCTTTCGAATGAACGAAGGGTTTACCCTTCACGAATTAGAATTTGTTCAGGGCTAGCCCTGAGGAGCGAAGCGACGAAGGGCCTGAAGTTTACCTGGTTGAACGCTTCATTTGCAATGAAGAGGTAGGCGGTTCGACTCCGCCCAGGTCCACACGGATTAATTGTTATTTTGTTAAATGGCTAAATTGCTAACCTGTTGCAAGACAGCTAACAGTTTAACCATGTAACGACTTAACAATTATTGTGAGTGCAGTACTTTAACAACTCAACGATTGTCTACAATAGGGTGAAATTCCTTGTATTGTAGATTTTTTTGTGAATTCAATTTTTTTGAAAAGTAGTTGCATCGTAAGGGGTAATCCATATGGATCACCCTTACAGCACAATTTTTCGCCGGAAGATCAAGGGTTCGGTCCTGAGCGTAAGCGAAGGACAGATCCTTTGTTCTCCACAACGCTAAAGTTGACAATGGATGCCTTGGGCGCATTTGCCGAGGAAGGACGTATATGGCAGCGATATTCATCGGGGAGGAGCCATAATCCCGCGATCCGATGGTTTCCGAATGGAGAAATCCTCCGTCTTTTGGACGGAAGTGTTATGTAAAGGCAGTCGCAAGATTGAGATAGCATAATATAGGGCACTACGTGAACTGAAACATCTAAGTAACGTAAGGAATATAAATCAAGTAAGAGATTCCGTTAGTAGCGGCGAGCGAAAGCGGAACAGCCTAAACCATCCCGCAAGGGGTGGGGTTGCAGGGCTCTTAATATGAGATGTGGATATATATAGAAGAACACCGTGGAAAAGGTGGCCAAAGGGAGTGACAGCCTCGTATTCGAAATGTATATCCCCTCTAAAGAGTTCCTAAGTACTATGGGACACGAAGGTCCTGTGGGAATCTGGGTCAACCACGATCCAAGGCTAAATACAAATGCGCACCGATAGTGAACAAGTACCGTGAGGGAAAGGTGAAAAGTACCCCGGAAGGGGAATGAAATAGTACCTGAAATTGTCAACTAACAAACAGATAGAGCCCCGGCGTAAGCCGTGGGTGATATCGTGCCTATTGAAGAATGAACCGGTGAGTTACCGTTTGTTGCGAGTCTAAGCCAGTAGAACTGGCGGAGGCGTAGTGAGAGCGAGCCCTAATTGGGCGATTAGCAGCAGGCGATAGACCCGAAACCAGGTGAGCTAACCATGAGCAGGGTGAACTCTCGCGAAAGCGAGAGGGAGGCCCGAACTCGTCAGTGTTGCAAAACTGTGAGATGACTTGTGGTTAGGGGTAATATGCCTATCGAACTTGGAGATAGCTGGTTCTCCCCGAAATATATTTTGGTATAGCGGTCGATTATCCCAACGGAGGGGTAGAGCACTGAATGATTTTGGTATCGCAAGGTATCACCATCAATCAAACTCCGAATACTTTCGTTGGTACTCGGCCAGTCAGACATGCGGGGCTAAGCTCGTGTGTCTAAAGGGAAACAACCCAGATTCCCGTCTAAGGCCTCTAAATGTATGCTAAGTGGTTAAGGAAGTCATGGTTTTAAGACACCCAGGAAGTTGGCTTAGAAGCAGCCACCTTTTAAAGAACGCGTAACAGCGCACTGGATGAAAACCGTGGCGCCGAAAATGATCGAGGCTCAAGCATACTGCCGAAGACAGAGATTTATATCGAGCGTAAGCGAGATATGAGTGGTAGGGGAGCGTTCTTATTGCCGTGAAGCATACGCCGTAAGGCGGTGTGGAGCGATAAGAAGTGAGAATGCCGGTATGAGTAGCGTTTGGAAGTGAGAATCTTCCATGCCGAATGCGCAAGGTTTCCGAAGCAACGTTCGTCGTCTTCGGGTAAGTCGGATCTAAGCTGAGGCCACCGCAAGGTGGCGTAAGTCGATGTATAAACGGTTGATATTCCGTTACTGAGAAGTGTTAATAAAGACTCAAGGGGATGACAAAGGAGGATAGGTCTCATCGTCGATTCGTCGGCGATTAAGTATCGAAATAGTGAACGCAGGCAAATCCGCGATCATGTTTAATACGAGATACGAATAGAAGTCCAAATCGCAAGAAGCGGACAACAGAGATAGTTCTGCTTTCGGGAAAAGTCTCATTGAGAAGCACTTTTTATCCGTACCGCAAACCGACACAGGTGCGCTGGTAGAGTATACCAAGGCAAGCGGGCGATCATGGTTCAAGGAACTCGGCAACAAAAGCTAGGCGTAACCTTTGGGAGATGCCTTCCCCATCGTAAGGTGGGGCACAGTTAATGACATTATGCGACTGTTTAACTAAAACACAGGTCTCTGCGAAGCTGAAAAGCAATGTATAGGGGCTGACACCTGCCCAGTGCCGGTAAGTTAAGAGTGGTAGTTGCGATTATATCAAGGCTGTTACTCAAGCTCCGGTGAACGGCAGCAGTAACTATAACTGTTCTATGGTAGCGAAATTCCTTGTCGGGCAAGTTCCGACCCGCACGAAAGGTAGAACGACATAATGACTGTCTTGAACCATTACCCGGCGAAATTGAAATGGCTGTGAAGATGCGGCCTACTCACACATGGACAAAAAGACCCCGTGGAGCTTTACTGTAACTTGGCATTGAGGACTTTATTTTGACTGTCGAGAATAGGTGGGAGACTTCGGTCAACAATGGAATACCACTCTTCGAAATGAAGAAATCTAACTTACACCTACATAAAAATCTAGGTGAAGGACACTGTCTGGTGGGCAGTTTAACTGGGGAGGTTGCCTCCAAAATCGTAACGGAGGCGTACAAAGGTTGGCTAATCCCGAATGGAAACCGGGACGTGTCGTGCAAACGCAATAAGCCAGCTTGACTGCGAGACCTACAAGTCGAGCAGAGACGAAAGTCGGTGTTAGTGATCCTCGGATCCCTCGTGGGAGGGACCGGGCTTAACGGATAAAAGCTACCCCGGGGATAACAGGCTGATCGCTTCCGAGAGTCCATATCGACGAGGCGGTTTGGCACCTTATGCATAATGCATCGGGGCGCCTATATAGTAATATGTAAGTCTGGTTCCGATAGGCATGTAACCCATTGCGCTATCGGAATGGAATTGACTAGCTCAAATCGGTGAACCCCTAACAACGTTCCGCTCGAAACGGAATGGTGAAGGGTAATACCGAGGGTCTCGGAAATGTTTTTAACATTTTCTCGATCCGTATCGACTGATCCATGTACCATACGGTGCATGGTGAGATAGATTTCTCTAATATATCTATCAAACGGCTAGCCCCCGCCTTCATCATATATATGAAGGATGGCGGGGTGAAGGTATAGTCAGAACCTCCTGGTAACAGGAGAAAATCGACAGCGATGTCGGCTCATCCTATCCTGGGGCTGGAGAAGGTCCCAAGGGTCCGGCTGTTCGCCGGTTAAAAGGGTACGCGAGCTGGGTTCAGAACGTCGTGAGACAGTTCGGTCTCTATCCTGTGTGAGCGTTCGATTCTTGAGGGGAGCTCTCCCTAGTACGAGAGGACCGGGAGGGACAGATCCCTGGTGTGCCTGTTGTCGGAAAACCGGCAGCGCAGGGTAGCTAGATCTGGTTGGGATAAGTGCTGAAAGCATCTCAAGTACCAAGCCCACCCCAAGATGAGGAATCGTTATTAGACCCCCAGAAGATGACTGGGTTGATAGGCAGACGGTGTACGCACGGTAACGTGCTTAGCCTACCTGTACTAATCGGTCGAAGTTGCGGAGAACAAAGGAATCCTGAATCAATTATTTGGTGAAGGACTCTTGATTCCTGGTGAAATTTTGGTTGTAACGGAATCTATTGGATTATCCCTTACGTGTAATTACTTTTTATATATAATGTAATCGTTGAGTTTGTGTGTATTGATAGGAGAACCGCTTTAGGGTTCTCCAGTCTTTGGAGCGACGTGGTCCCACCTGATCCCATTCCGAACTCAGAAGTGAAACGCGTTAGCGGTGACAATACCTGTTTCGCAAGGAACCGGGAAGATAACTCAAGGCTGGGGAACCGTGGAGCGGTTTTTTTGTAGCAGATTATGCCGCAATAATTGGGTAAAAACAGTTTGCGCCAGTAGAGTATTTCCTTCTTTTGTTAAATGCTTCCAGGGGTAATTGGGAGATTCAACTTCATCGGAATTAAATAGTGGCTGATTCGGTGATATTCCCGCAGAGACGGATGCTTCAGATATTTGTGCTATATATTGATGCATGTCGATAACGGGAAAATCTGTTTGTTCTTCAAGTAGTTTTTTCATAAATAGATACTCAGCCGTAGCTTCGGGATTTTGTCGTAATACCCCCCGGTGGGGTGCCAGAACGATAATAACTTTAAAATTATTATTTCGTGATAAGGTATCCATTTCCTGCAAAAGAAAGCTGATTTTTTTCTGCTGATATAATTTTTTATTACTTCCCACGGCAAATGATGCAGTATTTAACTGACTGAATTGGTAAATCAGGTAACTCGTGGTTTTATATTGAGCGAGATAACGGGGGATTATACCGGTGATTTTTTTTGTGATATAGGTACTGTTGATCCAGGCAGGAATTTTTATCATTGTTCTTCCGAGAGGTATATATAACGGATGTTTAACCGTATCCGATAAATCATTCAAAAACAGTTGCCAAATGACTATTTGAGGTTCGATATGATCGACGGTTACAAGATTTCTCGTTAGTTCCAATTCCTGATCCGGACCAAAACTGTTTATACCGGCATTTACTACAGTATATGCGTATCCCTCTGACGCCAGAATATCTGCTAACTGTTGGGGATACGCGTGTTCTCTGGTGACGAAGTCTCCGTAGGTAAATGAATCACCGATTGCAAGAATAAGATTCGTACTATGTATGTTGTCATTATCCATCCTGAATCCCATGTCGTTGGTTTCACCGGGAATATTTTTTTTGGTTCGGAAGATCAGAGTATTATCGGTGTCAAACTCAGTGGGTTGAGTGGTATCTCCAATGATCCATTTCCAGGCAATTGGCGGTGGCTGGTACTGCACCCGGGATAAATACCATTCCATGATAGCGAAAGAAATAACAAGAGCGATTCCCAGTGATATAAGTACGGTTATGAATCCGGATACTATCTTCATAGTATAGGTATATCGTATATGAATGACCGGCGGCAATTTTAAAATAGATTAACGTTCTTTTTCTGTTAGGAGGTCGGTTACGTATTACCGTTTTTGAGATTCGTATCCGTACGTCTATGTGATAGTTGCTATTTGACGCTAACTACAATCCACGCTATGCTACAGGTACTTTTTGGGCGAATTTATGTTAGACATTGACGGCGGTCAGCAGGAACAATCGAATAAAATTCTGTTTTTGTTATTTTTGGTGATGGTGTTGGTAACCGTAGGTGTTATTCTCTGGGCAAATCAGAGCAGTGGTCTATTTGATTTCCGTAGTCGTGCGAGCGGGTTTGCCCCTACACCTACCGTTCTTTTAGATCCCACGACTGCCGGTAATGCTCAAACAACCGTAACTTCTACACCGTCTCCGACACCAAATCCGGAAGTGACCAAATGTCTAGATGCCTGTCTGAAGAATCCTCAAGGCGGGTTTCAACCGTGTTACAACGAATGTTATAAGCATGTGAGTCCTACTCCCGTCCCGTAAAATGGTTGATATAATCCGATAATTTCCCCCATATATTGACACCTGCCTCCGCCTTCGAGATGATGTATGTATGGCTGCTCATGTTCGGAACGCGGGATTTGGGAAATTAGCATTGATCATAGTCGGACTCCTATTTTTGGCTGTGGGTACGGGTGTATTAGTACGGTCAGGAAAAGTAAACGTAGATATATCCCGATTGTTGCCGTTACCGGCAGTTGCGTCTGCGAAAGATTTTGATTTTGTTACCGATGACCATGTAAAGCGGCATTTTGTGGCTCAAGCTAATGCCCGGGCCTTCAGGACTATATCCGGGACTGGTGAAGGAGATGCCGCTGTGACGATTCAAACCGATTATGAACGGACCCGATCGGACGTTCGAGTCCGGTTGGTGCAGAAAACGAAAGATACAATTATCAGTGAGGCGGTTTTTTGGGACAACGATATCTTCGTTAAAGACCCTACGGACAGTAAATGGTGGCAGCAACAAGTGACTCCGGAAGTGAAAAAGCAGTCAGGCTTTGTACAGAAAGATTATAAAACGGAATTATTAGCCAAAAAAGGATCGGTTTACGAGAGTCAGGGTGAAGAAGCCTGTGGATCGTTAACCTGTTATAAATATGTGGAATCCGCACCGGGAAATGCTTTGGCGAAGCGCATATTTTGGTTTGATAAAGACAAATTGTTATTACGCCGGGATGATTTAAGTTTCGGCGGATTAATTACCACGCAAACGTATGAGTACGATAATATAAACGTGGAAAAACCCACTCAGGTAAAAAATATAGCAGAAGGGGCAAATATAGTTGACTATCTGTTAACCGGGGGTGTTTCGTTACAAATAGGAACAACCGCTTCCGGAAGTAGTCAGTTGAATGCAGATAGTGTGGCTGAACAACTGCGGGCTGATTTACGGAAACAGTTGCAGGATCAATTGCAACAGGAGTTAAAAGATCAGTTACAAAAACAGTTACAGGATCAATTAAAACAGCAGTTAAATGAGTTACCGGAGGTGGAAATTCCCACTTCCACGGTGACGGAATCCCTTAGCGCAACCCCTACGCCATAGACGTTTGGTAGAATCCGTTCCTTCGTGTATAATACGTCCATCCTAATTGAAAGGTAGGTATTGATGAATGGCAAGAAAAGTAAAGTCTGATCAAAAACCCGATGCGGAGGGTGTAACAACCGCAACACCAAAGACGGTAGAAGCCGAAACAATGGAACAACTCCTCTCGGCTACCGGGTATAACCTCAAAGGCTTAAAGAAAGGAGACGTCGTAGAAGGAAACGTTACGAAAGTAACGGGACGGGAAATTCTGGTCGATATCGGCGGAAAATCCGAAGGCGTCGTTATAGATCGCGAACTTGAAACGTACAAAGACATGCTTATGTCTCTTAAGCCCGGCGATAGTGTCGTGGCTCAGGTAATCGTGACGGAAAACGATCGTGGACAATCCGTATTATCACTGCGTCGGTTTATATTCGAAAAACGCTGGAATACGCTTGCCGATCACCAGAAGAGCGGCGAACCGGTTGACGTGTTACTCAAAGAGCCCGTACGCGGCGGTATACTCGTCGATTACGGTGGACTGCGCGGGTATATCCCGCAATCCCAATTAGACTCAAACATGAGTAAACAGTTGGATAAACTGAGCGGCCGGAAGGTATTGGTTAAAGTCATCGAAGTAGACCGTGACAGTAATCGTTTAGTATTTTCCCAACGTGCCATTGCGGAAGCGGATGCCTTCGCAAAGCAAAAGGAAGTATTAGATGCGTTAACTGTGGGTGAAACGATGCAGGCACAAATTACCGGTGTGGTCCCTTTTGGTGCCTTTGCCAAGTTGACGATTACGAAAGACGGAGAAGAGCACAGTATTGAAGGCTTGATTCATATTTCGGAAATCGCCTGGGAGAAGGTGGAAGATCCCGCACAATATGTTCAGATCGGTGATTCCGTGAAAGTAAAAATTATCGGCATTGATGCCAATACCGGTAAATTAACGCTTTCATTAAAACAATTGTTACCGGACCCATGGGAACACGTTCTGGATATGTTTGAAAAGGAAAGTCAGGTAAAAGGAACGGTTACCAGGGTTACACCATACGGTATATTTGTTTCGTTAAGCCCAGGAATTGAAGGACTGATTCATATCAGTAAAGTTGCGCCGGGTGAAGAACCTAAAGCAGGAGACGAAGTATCCTGTACGATAGAGGATATTCAACCTGAAAAGCGCAAGATCAGCCTCTCATTGGCCTTGACCGAAAAACCAATCGGCTACCGGTAAAATCCGAAATCATGTTCCTGCTCGATGAATCATTTTGGCGGATTACTAAGACTCCTAATCGTGGACGGGGGGTGTTTGCAGCACGCGAAATATATCCCGGTGCCGTAATCGGAGACTATACCGGCAAAGTGATTCATCATACTGAGGATGATCCTACGTACGGACTGTATAGTCTGCAGTACAGCGATGAACTCCTTATTATTCCGTTTGATCATACTCAGTCAGGTGTGCATTTGATAAATCATGCATGTATGCCGAACTGCGCGTTGTATCCATACAAAGATAGGATGATCGTGGTAACGTTGCGGAAAATTTTCCCCGGAGAAGAACTGGTATACGAATATCTTCTGGAACCGCCGGACGATGAGGATGACGAATATCCCTGTTATTGCGGTACCCCGCTGTGCCGGGGCACTATGCACGTTTCCCTGGAGGTAACCAAGCGGTTTAATGATTTTGTTCAGGAACAGCAGGGAGATTTTTATCTGAATCCACCCGGGAAAGCAGGCGAAACTATCGAAGCGCTTGACCACTATCCGCAGCAGGTGCCTGACCATCCGGTATATGACTTGCTGGGAAATTTACAACAGCCTCCGCTTGTAATGGACGGGGATACGCTTCCTGACGTTGCCACGCTTCGTGCTACTATTCGGGAAAGTGGTTTATGTCTGGTATACCCGAAACTGGGGTACCGTGTGCTGGGATTTTTTCAGGAACAACTCATATTAGCTCCGGTGGCATAAGATTCCCTATTCAATTTTCAGGAAACCTATTACCATAGATGTAATGCGTACGTCTTGGTGGCGGATTTTGTTGGTTTTTGCCGTATTGTTGGGTATCTGGACAGGATACCGGGCAGTTTTTTTTGTTCCGGTGTGGGTAGATGAACTGATTGCTAAACCGCTGTTACAGGTGGCGCCGATAGCGGTTATGGTGTTTATCGTCGAGCGGCGGTCCTGGTCCAGTCTGGCATTAGCCAAAAAGGACTGGTATAAATATGTGTTGGCAGGACTTGGCATAGGGGTAATATTAATGCTCCAAAATGGACTTATTCATTTCCTGCGGCAGGGTGCCGTGAGTACTATCCCCGGCGGTAGGGATGGCGGGGGAATAGGCCTCGCGTTACTAACGTCGTTGGCTACCGGGTTTATCGAGGAATTCGTATTCCGTGGATACTTTTTTACCAGAATTGAAGAAACCGGAAAAGGATCGTTCGTGGCGTTACTGCTAAGTTCGGGTTTATTTGTTTTCTTCCATGTACCCTTGATGATTTTTGTGTTTCATTATTCCTGGCAGGCTATGGTATCGTATAGCGCAACACTGTTGGTACTGAGTCTGATTCACGGATGCGTGCGGTGGCTAACCGGTTCAATTTTGCCGGGAAGTGTGGCACATGGTTTGTGGAATTTTACGAATGCCATCCTCAGGTAGGAATTGTTTATTGTGATATAGTGCCTGTATGAAGAAAAGAACATCCTTTCCCCTTCGAGAGCACTCAGGGTTCAGGATGTTGAGGAACAGTTTATAAAGAACATCCTTTCCCTTCGAGAGCACTCAGGGTTCAGGATGTTGAGGAACGTTTATGAAGAAACGAACATCCTTTCCCTTCGAGAGCACTCAGGGTACAGGATGTTGAGGAACAGTTTATGAAGAAACGAACATCCTTTGTCTGTCAGCAGTGTAGCTATGAAACACCCCAATGGTACGGAAAATGCCCTAACTGCGGCAACTGGGGTAGTCTGGTGGAAACGGTAAAGCAACCTGAACCGGGAACCAAAGGTGCAGCTACATCATTTCGGAGAACGGTTGTTGCACCTGTGCGTTTATCCGAAGTGAAGCATATTGAACAGCAGAGGTTACAGAGCGGGTACGGGGAGTTTGATCGAGTGGTGGGTGGGGGTATTGTTCCGGGGTCGGTAATATTACTTTCCGGTGATCCCGGGATAGGAAAATCTACATTGCTATTACACGTTATCGGTAAAGTCGGTGGATTATATATTTCCGGGGAAGAGTCTGCGGAGCAGGTGAAGTTGAGGGCGGAGCGTTTAGGAATTAACGGAAAAAATATTATTATTCTGCCGGAAACAAATGTGGAGTCGATTCGATCTGCGATTGAGAGTACTGAAAAATTGCCTCTCGTCATTGTTGATTCAATCCAGACGCTCTCTTCCGATAATTTGGAAGGTATGGCCGGGTCTGTGGGACAAATACGCTACAGCGCCGAGCAATTGGTTGGGTTAGCAAAAGACAAAGGCATTCCCATGATTATAATCGGTCATGTAACGAAGGAAGGTACCATTGCCGGTCCGAAAATACTGGAACACATGGTGGATACCGTACTGTATTTAGAAGGAGAGCGCTTTGCTTCCGCCAGAGTGCTCAGAACGTTAAAAAATAGATTTGGTGCTGTGGAAGAAGTGGGTATTTTTGACATGCAAGGCGAAGGACTAAAAGAAGTGAACAATCCCTCAGCTCTTTTCTTGCAGGATAGGGTACAGAATGTACCCGGGTCTATTGTCACCGTTATTATGGAGGGAACCCGACCCATGCTGGTAGAAATTCAGGCGTTAACGGTTCCCAGCCAACTCGCCATTCCCCGACGGGTGGCTAATGGGTTTGACTACAACCGTTTACAGTTAATATTGGCGATTTTGCAAAAAAGATTGAATGTTCCGCTCGGGTCAGTTGATGTATTTGTGAATGTGAGCGGGGGTTTGAAAATTTCCGAACCGGGAGCGGATTTGGCAGTGGCGATGGCAGTGCTGTCTTCGTTTAAAAACAAAACGATAGCATCAGATACTGCAGTGTTTGGTGAAATGGGACTACTGGGCGAAGTTCGCGCCATAGGTTCGGGTGAGCGTCGCAGTAAGGAAGCTAAACGGTTAGGTTTTACGACGGTACTGGCTCCTCCCAAGATCTCTAGTATCACGCAAAGTGCGAAGTATCTTCTGTAACAGTGTTTACTGTTTCGGTTTTTTTCCGAGTCCGCGCCATCCGGAGGTAAAAATCCGATACAAATTTACCCGGGCAGTATCTACCGGCGTTGCAGTAATCGGTTCATGGAAGCGGGGGATGTTGCGGTCTGCATAAGGTTCGCTGTATGTCTGTCCTGCTACTTTTGCAGCTGCCAGAATCTCCTTCGTTTTGGCAGCGTCTTTTGGTTTTCCACTGTCATCAAAGAGTTCCGCATAGGTGGCGAACAAGAGTTGAACATCTTTATAGGCACGATCTATCCGTAACCGTATTTCGGCGGCAGTCTGCTGTATCTGCGTTTCATTCGGTTGGGATATGCCTCGTTTGTTCAGTAGGTTTACGATAACATCCCTGCGGATACTCATACATAATTTGGCCGCATCTCCTCCCGTGCTGTCCGTTGTGCGGTTTATAGCCGTAACAATCCGGTACGGACCATCCGCGCCGGTGTTAGTTAACTCCAGTAAACCGTCGCCCTTGGAACTGGCGTCTGAAAACATTGCCGCCGTATCGGTGTACAAACTCGCTGCTTCCGGATAGACCATTTGACCGGCTTTGGCAATTGCGCTTGTCCGCTCTCCGCGCGAATTACTCATGGTATGAGTTCCGTGATCTCCGCCAATGCAAATGGCGACGATCTGATCGAGTTGTCCATCCGTGGCATGTATGGCGAGATCGCCGTTGCGGTAGGTCCAGGCGCGGCCCCTGCCATCCATAATCCGTTGTTCAGTCCAGGTCCCGCCTTCCGGTACGTGATTATATCGAAGGTAGATACGTTGTTTTGCCTGCATCCATTTCTCTGAATTCACATCTTTGTATGCTGCTTCGTGTACCTTCCCGTTGGTAGTGAATATTTCACGTAGAACCTGATGTACGAGTAACGGGCGGTCTGCACGTTCAAAATCCCGCCGCATGGTGTGTGTTTCCACAACTATCGTTTCGACATACGAACGTAGTTGGTCCACCGTTTTAGCGGTATCGGCACCGTTGAGAATAGCCATAATTGTCCGTTCTTGTTCTTGCTGATATCCGATGACCTGAGGTAATACGGCTAAACGGAGTGCCGCTTCATGACTGACAAGATCATGGTGACAGGGGGTGATTGGGCGATCTACGTCAGCAATTTCCGCATCAATTTCCGATAACGTCTGCAATACAGCTAGTTCGATAGTGAGCCGGGGATTTACCCCAATCCGGCTGAATTTTTGTATGGCTTTCAATTCTGCTCCTGATAATGCCGTCGTGTCCGCGGTGCGGGTTCCCCGTACGAGTCTGCGGGTAACCTGATCTACTGCTTTTCTGGCATCGGTTAACGGCGCTTTCGTATCAACCACCAGCGGTTCAAGAGCAATAACCCGGGTAGGGTTATCCAGTTTTTCTGTACCCAATACCTGACGACAAACCGTATCAGCCTGGGTATGTCTGAAAAGTTTTTTGACCGGAAGCGGTACATCCGGCTCATCGAGACCGAAAAGCCGATCTCCAATTGCGGCGAAGTCAAAGAGAATTCCTGCGTTTTCTCCCGGATGCACATACTCATCAAATACCGGTCCGGCATCATTTTGACCGTGGGCATTGTAACTTATATATTCGCCGGTATTTCCGTCTATGGTAACGGCTCGGATAGTACCGAATACATGCATGGATTCGCCTATATTTTCATCCTGTCTGTTTTGTCTCAGTTTGACGGAAAGAAAACTATCGCGGGTCGGTGCAAAAATCGGGCTTTTTATAAATCGTTGCAGTGCAGCCCGTCCGATAGGGTTATTCATGGGAAGCCATGCCAGTCGATCAAATGCATTTGCGGTAACTGATCGGAGTGCTTTCTGATGAGCGTCAGGTGCGTTTTTTTCCTGATTGAGGAATATATGATAGAGTTCGGCATCCGAAATAAGTTGGCCGTTCCGGACAAGGGGGACAGAGGAAAGGCCATCTGTGTCGTAAAAATTAACCCGTATACCGTCCGGGGAATAAAAACTATCGAATATTTCCCCTGTACCATTACCCGTACGGTCGACGGTAGCAACACTGAGCGGATTTTCACCACGCATATCGCAGAACCGGATAAATTCCTCGAGTACCCGTGTATCCTGGGTGAATGTTTTATTCGTAGACAGCACCCATCTGGCCGGTGGTTCATTGCCATTGGCAGGTTGATAGATAATTCTGACCTTTGGATTCGTTTTATTGGCACCTTCATAATACCGTACAAATTCTTTTGCCGCAGAAAGTACCGTGCTGGCTTTTCCGCGGAAGGCAGTGGCTTCCGCAAGCGTGGCAGATGTAAGAAGTCTGGCTCTCCCTGCCGGTGTGCTTGTTTCCGATCGTATATGTTCATTTAAGGGTGTGCCCAATGTCCCGATGGTTAAATCTTCCGTACGGATTCTAATACCGTATACACCTGCTGCGCCTAATAATCGTTTTTCCGGATCTCCCATCATAATATTCGGCCATGCCATGAGTCTGTTTCGCCACTCCGTAATAAACGGATGTGCTGGGCTGGTGACGGTTTCTTTGATGGATTTAATTCTGTTTATGGCACTATTGGTACCCTCCACCATGAGCTTCCTCCATGATTTATCTCCGGTATGAAGTTTGGTAGCACGGGCAATAGTGGTCGTCAGAGCCCACCGTTTGAATGATAAGAATACGCCGCTGGACGCTTGTGCATCGGCCGCTACCATGCGGGTCTGAAATCTGACGTCTTCCTGATCGTGATCCGTATCCGGGAGAAATACCGTATTCTCCACAATAACGGCTTTGCGTACGGCTTCTGCTGCTTGGAGCACTAGGGGATTGGAAAATCCGGTGAGCGTTTTATATTCCGGTGCGTTGGCGTCTAATGGTTGGTCACGTACGGTAACGGTTTCCAAATCACTGAGGATGCGGTTAGTTTCGGCTTGATCTACCTGACCGGGAGTTGGGTTTTCTGTCGGCATTTCGCTCTCATTTCCTTATTACGAGGATACCTTAGATTGGCTGTGCGGGCAAACGAAGAAGCCTTATGTCAGGAGTGGGTGTGCGGTTTGGAATAAAAAAACAAGCACCATGAGCGGAAAAAATACTTTCAGCATGTAAATATCACAACATACGATAGGTAAAAAGTCAAACTGCCAGCATATCCGAAGAAATAGTAGTAATAATACAGTTCAAATAGGAAATAATGATATTTATGAATAAATAATATATACGTTATAGTAATTGAGTTTTGAGGCGAAATATGGTGTAATTCCAGCATGCTATCGGAATTAAAAAATGCAATCTCAATGGGATATGGCGGCGTAATGGGTATGCTGGAAAAGCGAAATTACCAAGAGAATATCCCTGACTTTCGGATGAAACGTCAGGCATCTTTTTGGTTATACGCGCTGCGGGGAAGGTGGGGGCTTTCTCGTACTGCGGTTTCGGCTACCCGGTTACCGGAAACGATGAGTCGGTTTGTGAATTTATTTCAAGTTTATGATGATGTGGCCGATTCGCTTGAGCGTTTACCAACACCCCGCGAGGTTAAAACGCATGAAAGCGTGTCACCGCTTATTTCTTCATTTATTCAGACCGTCTGTGACTCACCGATACGCCGTGAGTATAAACTGGCAGTTTTTTCTTTGGTTAATGCTGAACGGTATCGACAATATGATTTACAGGCGCGGTTCGGATATTCTGCGCAAACGCTTCCATTTCCGGAAGTGTTGGCCTGGAGGGAAAACGCAGCGGGATATTTGACCGCTACTTCCGCACAAATGGCTGCCTTGTTCCTGGAACGGGATCATGGGGAAATACTTCAGGTAGGAAGACTGGCATATCTGTATGGGGCGAATTTGCAGCTGTTTGACGACATTATTGATGTGCAAAGCGATTTAACACATGCTTGTGAAAGTACTATGACGGCGGCCTTGCGGCAGACAGGCGAGTTGGACGCGATGCAGTCGTTGTGTGAGGATGCTTCGTCTCTTACCTATGCCGATGTTCGTGCTACTGCACCTATGGCGTTAACGATGCTGCAGGATGCCCGTGCGGAGTACGTATCTCAGATTGCTCCCGAAGATCGTTTACGGCTGGTACACGTATTTTCCCAGCCTTCATCGTTACCGGTTATGTTCTCTCTGTATCAATCCATTTCGCAGCGGTGATATATCGGTTTTATAGGGTATAATAGCTCCATTGTCCGATTGTAACGTGACGTACAATACGTCGCACCTTGAAAGTGAGGATCGAATCATGCGAAAACACGCCCAATCCGTGCCAGCACGTCCGTTGTGGACATTCCTTTATCCGCGTGAACGCATCATTGTGTTGATATTCCTCGTAGTGGCATTTTTTCTCCTGAAAGACAGCGCTCAATTGTCGGGTGTAGTCCTGGCGATGGTGGCAACCTATGTTTATGCTACGTTATCGCTTCGGATGTGTTGGATTGCCAAGTCATGGTTTTCTGAGGAAATCTGGGGAGCTTTGTCGTTATTCGGGATGGTTATATCGGTCATCGGTATATTCATGTTGTTCAGCGTGACGAATTCGTTTCTGACCGGACTCGTGTTCGGCGGCGTGATGAATATCGGCTTGGTCATGCAGATGTATGCCAATAAATTCGGCAGGAAGGAAAAACATCCATGATGCTGGCGTTTGTACAGTTCTACCGGATACCATTAACACCCCGAACTGAACAGTTAGGAGGTATATTTATCGGTGCCATGTTTGCCTTGCTGTTTATTCGGCTGTTTGGCGGCGAACTGCGGGCGATATTGCACCGGCTGGCACCAATGCCACCATATTTTGCGGCGGCAATCCGCATAGGCGGAATCGGATTTGTGGTTCTTGCGTTCGGTTTGATGTTAAAATTTCTGCTTCCCGTAACCTACCGGAGCGGTATCACGATCGGTTTTGTGGTTACCACCGGATTGCTGTGCCTTTTTTACGCACGGCAAATTGCGTATAAAGCTTTACCGATTTTTCCATGATTCGTTGCGAAGAGGGGTGGACCTTATGTCCAATCCAATCCGTATACCGCCTCTCTTCATTCCGGTCTTTACGAAAAGGATCGGGATAATAAGGGGCGGTTACGTACTTTCTTATATTATCGGATAATAGGGCTCCAATTATACCAATGCGGTATATGCGGGGCCTTTTTTGTGAAATGGAGGCGGATAAACAGGGTTTACAAGGTGAACCGTACGGCTTATGATGAGTCAGTTCTTATGAGGCCGTCAGGATTTTTTTCATTTACTTCGCAGGGAACGCTGCTCCGTTCTTCGTTATTACAGGATCGTCCGGTGTATGTACAGTTTTATATCACCGCGCGATGTAATTTAACCTGCAAACAATGCAATATCCGTTACGCGAATGCGGATATGCGCGAGTGTACCCTGGAAGAAATTAAACGTATAGCGGAAAATTTTGCCAAGCTTGGGGTGGCAATGGTGTTGCTTACCGGTGGGGAACCGTACACACGTCAGGACTTGCCGGAAATAATCCGGGAGTTTGAATCCCGGAGGATACATGTACGCATGCAAACAAACGGTCTGGCAACAGAGGAACAGATTCATAAATCCATAGAATACGGCGGTCATGATATTTCCATATCGCTTGATTCGTTAAAACCACAGGTTCAGGATGAAATTAACGGCGGGTTTGTCCGTTCCTGGAACAGGGCGCTTGCGTCTGTCGCTATATTTTCTAAATATCTTCCTAAAGAAAACAGCTTTGCATCGTTCGGATGCGTACTGCAACGGGATAATTTACGTGATATAGAAGGGGTGATCCGTTTCGGAACCCGAGTGGGATGGTATACCTCGCTGGTGCCTATTCATGTGTCCGATCATTTTCAACCGCTGGGTTTTCGGACATATGACCAGTCTTTACGATTCCGTCCGGACGAATTTGCCGGAATTGACGAGGTAATTGAAAACGTGAGGTCGCTGCGGGAAGCAGGATTTTTACTGTATGACAGCGATCAGTATCTGGACGATATAAAGCGATTTGTGCGGAATGAACCGACAACCTGGAGAGGGAAAAATAAAGGTGTATGTGACAGTCCTAATTTGTACTTTGCGGTACTGCCGAACGGGGATTTTGCCCCGTGTTGTGACTGGCGGTTACCCCGGTCGGTGCACACATATGCGGATGATTTTCCCCAGGCCTACTATGACAAGGTATTCAGAAAAGACGTGTACGCCATAACCAGCGGTTGTCATGGGTGTATGTACGGGAGTTACCCGGAAATGTCGATATCCATGCGGTTTATGAAAGCTAAATTGCAGCGGATACAGACGTTTTTAACTAAGCCGCCCCCTAAACCGTGGCCCCTAACGTATGAACAATTAGTTTCTACAGCGGAAACTGTCCTCGCGGAAACCGAAAAGAAACAACGATTCCGCAAAGCAACCGGACACGGTAAGTCAGCAACAAATGGTAAAAATAGAAAGAAAAATAAAGGATAAGAATTATACGAGAGATTCTGAATCAAGTTCAGAATGACAATTATGCCGAAGAAACCATATTTTGAAAGTGCTATTCACCACCTGCTCTTGCAAGCCAAAGGATTAGCAGAACGGGAAAGGCAGATAGATCCAAAGCGCTATAAGGTTTGGGAGAAATTTGTGAACTCATTCGTGTTTACGCCCGTTGATAGTGAGACTATCCGGGTGAAATGGACATACCCAAAACGGGGCGTTACAACATTTTCGCTGAAGTCGGTACGCTATTACACCAGAGGAGATACTGAAGTATTCCGGGATGCACAGGCAAAAACGCATTTACCGTTTGGAGAAGACGCCATCAGAAAACAGAATGATGCATTTTTTTTACAGACGATTCGTGCAATTGCCCGGTTGGCGGATATTCCCCTGAGTTCCCGCAGCACGACGGTTGTTAGTCAGCAGGCCATTGCCAAGATAGAAGATGAGGAAAAACTTTCCGATGTTTGGGCGGAAGGTATTGATGTGAAAACCATTGATGTGGTCCGCAGTAATACTGTCTGTACCGTGCCCGAGTTACGCTTTATTCACGCGTCGTTGCCCGATATCCGGGGAAAGCGGGTGTTGGATTTAGGGTGTGGTCTGGGCGAAGCCAGTGTCTATTTTGCGTTACGGGGTGCAAAGGTGACGTCGGTAGATTTATCAAAACCCATGCTGGATGTAGTCCAGCGATTAGCCAAACGTTACAACGTTTCGGTCCGTACGGTTCAGGCTTCGGTGGAACAATTGAAATTCCCTTCGGGAACTTCCTTTGATATTGTGTATGTCGGGAATGTATTTCATCATGTCGATATAGCCAAGACACTGGCAGGAATACACAAATATTTAAAACCGACCGGAGTACTCGTGCTGTGGGAACCGCTGCATTACAATCCGATTATTAATGTGTACCGGCGGATTGCAACGAGCGTCCGGTCACATGACGAACGGCCGTTTACCATGGCTGATATAGACGTATTTAAACGTGAATTTCCCCATGCCGAAATTCGGTGGTTTTGGCTTTCTACGCTTGTAATTTTTGTAATAATGGCAGTAGTTCAGCGTCGGAACCCCAATAAAGAGCGGTATTGGAAGTCTATTATTAAAGAGGCGGAGTCGTGGGAGTGGTTGTATAAACCGTTGGAACGATTTGATCAGATGATACTCAAGGCATTTCCGATTCTGGGCTTGTTGTGCTGGAATGTAGCCATGATTTGCCGAAATCAAAATATACCTATTCCGAAAAAAGTAAAATATTGACCCGCAGGTTCGTTTTACGGAAAGAGCTATGCTGTCCGCAACACCATTTCGTCATCTCCGTCCGACTAAATCGTTTTTACTGACACTTGTTCTGGGATTAGCTGCCGGCGTGATGACAGCCTGGCAATCGCTTACTGCAACGCCGCTGGTAGATTATGCATATCAGGTGGAAAACGCATACAGAATTTTTCTTGGTCAGATGCCATATCGGGATTTTTTCCTGGTACTTACTCCGGGAACGTATCTGTTGACAGCTTTCGTAATGAAACTTTATGGCGGCTACTCGCATATACCTTTAGTGTTTGCGTGTATGTTCGTGTCGTTTTTTACCGTCATAACCACATTTTTTGTCATTAAACGATTTATAAAAGATCCGATCATTCAGGGCGCATTATTGTTACCACTGTTATTTACCGGGCATGTGATTTATCCGTTTCCGTTGTATGACATCTGGTGTGTGGCAGCGATTGTGTTTCATATATGGTTGTTTTTGGTGATTACGGACAGACCACGACGGTGGTGGTGGTATGTCCCGCTGGGCGTGATGGCGACCGTGCCGGTCTTTTTTAAGCAGAATACCGGTGCAGCATACCTGGCGGGATTTTTTTCCGTAGTTGGGGTATGGGCACTCCGGTGGCGAAAACGAAACGATTTCGTGCTATTTATCGTGTTTTTCGGAGGGGTCGTACTGACGTTGGCAGCTTTTGTGGGATGGTTGATTAGTCAGCAGGCGTTTATGCCGTTTATCCGGCAAACTATCGAATTTCCCCGGGTTATGAAATCGCCTGAAATTGAATTGAAAGCCATACGTGGAGAGTATTTGCGGTATTTTTCTTTACTGCGGGACGGTTCACTGCATTTTGCCGCATTTTTACTGGGGGCAGTGAGTTTGGAGCTGGTCAAAAAAATGGCCGGCTCCGATGCAGGTCCTTCCGCTACCCATAAAATCCGGATACTGTCATTGGGAATTTTTCTGGCGATGATGGCGGTAGTCATTCATTATATGTATTTATTGGTAATTCGTGCTCCGGAAATACATTTGTATACAATTATTGTTCTTTACGCATTTATCAGTGTTTATATTGTTACGATAATCCAAATGGTGTTCAGATTTGTTACTACCAGATCAGCACACATGTTGGGGTTTTTGATTCCGTTGCCAATAGTTTTGGCGGCTAATGCCACCTACTTATCGCACCATGTCGTCGGTTCTGCCTATGGTCTTTGGCCTTTGTTCGTTATTTTGACAGCTATTGCGGTGCATGACTTTAGACGGATATTTCCGACGACGAAAACGACAGTTTTCGTCGTGTTGGGGAGTTTGTTCCTCTGTGGAATTCTGGCTATGTCTTTACTGCGGAAGGATGCCCAGCGGTATGTATCTCTGGACGGCGCCAGGCAGACTGCACGTGACGGGAAATTACGGGGTTTAACGGTAAATGGGACCTGGATTACGGAGATGGAAGAGCTTTTCCGGTATGCCGATGCCACCATTCCTAAAAATGAGCCGGTAGCATTTTTGCCCGGAGAAGACCCGTTTTTTGCCGTAACCGGACGCACAAATCCGTTGTCATTTTCGCAATTGCAGTTGGGAACATATCCGGTGGATTATGGTGCCATGGCTCAGATCATTGCGGATAGTGGGGCAGAGTGGGTAATCCTGAAACGAAAATGGCAGTTGCTGCCGTATTTTGGGTTAGTGGATTTAACTCCCTCATGGATCGGTATGGAGCGTTTTTTTACCATTTCGCATGAATTTCCAACGTATGTGATATATCACCGTAACCACTAAACTCGCGATTTGTGAGCTAAAAAAGAAGAAATTAGCCTCGATTTGCTTGACAAATAAGACCTATAGTAGTATAATGGTTGTTGCAAATCTCGCTAACGTACTTTTACAGGAGCTACATCATGAAACGCACTCTTCTGCTCGCGGCAGCCATCGCCTTGATGCTTGCCATTCTGCACACATTCGGGTTGACCACTAATACCCACGCCATTATCACCTATATCACTATCTTCGTCTTCCAGTCGGTGGTGATTGTCGCGGTGATAGGGAAACCGAAGAATAGCAATGTCATCATCCTGTCCGGTCTACTGGCGCTCGTCCTTTTCTCGGTGATGGCGGCACATCTGGTGCTGTTTTACCTCGGAAATACCGGCGGCATCGTTCTTACATCCGGCATCGTGGCGATGTTTTCGTCTGTCCCTTTGATTCTGACTTTTCTCTATCTGGGGCAGTATCGCCGTTAACACACATCGAAGACCACCAAGAAGAGAGGCGACACATTGACCATCCGGTCTTTGTTTCATGACAGCCCCCGTTTCGCCTCTCTTCATTCCGGCCTTTCCCAAGACCGGGATAATTTGAGGCGAGACGGAACTGTACTGACGATATTTGCCCAAGGATCCTTATTCGTGAACGCACGGAGAACGGGTCCTTTTTTGGTGGTTCAGATCGGTGTTTTATGCTACAATAGTTAGAATGAAAAAGCAGAATTCACCTCGTTCTGCTGCTCCGGTATCTAACCGTAAGCAGGCAGAACGATCGGCTACGACTGCTGCCACAGCCGCTCCGACTGAGCATAAGACTGAGACAAATACCGAACCGAAAACTGAACAGAAATTTCTTCCAAAAGCTGCAAGCAAGGCTCCGGTCGAGTCTGAGCAGATAATAGACCCCAAGACATTTACCAGCATGCAGAAAGCTACGCAGAATGGGAAAGTGGCGCCGGCAGGTTCACCGAAACAGCCGACTAATCCTGCCGAGTTTGCCAGGATGGTGGCTTTTGAAGTGGTCCGAAGTCTTTCCACAATCGGAAAGATGCGGCCGTTTTCCCGCGATGTGGATTTGGAAGATTTTAAAGAGATTCCCACGCCCGAAGGAAATAACCTCATGCTGGTAGATACGAGTGTTTTAGTGGATGGCAGACTGCTTCCCATTGTGAACAGTAATTTTTTGGCGGGCACACTTTTAATCCCGGAGTTTGTACTGGGCGAGTTGCAGCATATTGCCGATAGCAGCGATTCGCTGCGGAGAGCAAAAGGCAGGCGGGGACTGGAAGTAGTTATGAAATTAAAAGCCCAGAAAGCCAATGAACAAGTAAAGACCAGAACCATAAAAGATGATGTAGAAGACGTAAAAGAAGTAGATCATAAATTATTGGGACTGGCTAAATTCTGGAAAGCCAAACTGATGACAGTTGATTTTAATTTGGCACAGCTTGCCCGGGCACATGGGGTTAAGGTAATGAATGTGAACGATCTGACGCAGGCTTTGAAATTGTCCATTATTCCCGGTGAAGAATTGACGATAAAAATTACCCACGAAGGAAAAGAACGGGAACAGGGAGTCGGCTATTTGGCTGACGGTACCATGGTGATCGTTGATAGCGCAAAAGATAAAGTGGGTATGGATGTTTCCGTAATCATATCTAAGGTGCACCAAACCGCTGCAGGGCAACTCTTCTTCGGCCGGCTGAAATAAATACCGTTTTCCGCTGGTAGATGTTTTATTTCGCGAAATACACTTGATATAGTAGAGACGTACTATGTCAGACGATCAGACTGAACACATGCTCGGCGTCCGTGAGCGTATTCTTGCTCACCCAGAGGTACGGATGCTGCCACAGGAGCCTCAAGAGTTAATGCTGTATTTACTCCATACTGTCAGGGATTTTAATGGTTCAGTTGCTCAGGAAGCTGCTACAGCCACTTTCGCGTTTCGTCGATACCAGCAGGGAGTGTTGATGGAATCCGATATGGGAGATTTGGCTAACGCCGCGTATCTTCATTCCCGTGGGGTGTTTGTCGTGGATGCCGCTGACGGGACGGTGCGGTCACGGCCGGTGATTAGTAACGATGAAATGCAGTCTGTGATGGTGAAGATGATGCTTCCGGCAACGAGCGGAGCATTGGTGGAATTTTTAGGTAATACAGACCGGATGAACCGATTTGCATTTCAGCAGGTAGATGTGGCGGTTGGTGACGCGATCCGTCAGACAGAAATTCTGCGTGCCACAGGAAGATATTCCCAGTCTCCGGAAACCATGGTGCAGGTCGGGCTAGGAGCAAGTTCAGGCGAACTTGATTTTGGAATGCACGGACGAGTAGAACTACATGACGGGAACGTGGCATATGTATATAGGGCACCCAAAGCTATTACACTGGTAGATACTGATCAATCCGCATTGGAATTAGCCAAACTGAATTTTCAATATCTGCGAGAAGCAGGTATTCCGCTTAATATAGCCAGGACTGTTAAATCTGACGGACTTAAATTTCTGCAACAATTAAGCGATAAACAGAAACGGGGAGAAGCAGCACCGGTAACATTGTTTACTGCCTGGCGATTCGACCCGGCTCTGCTTGCGGGCGATCCTACCCGGTTTCTACAGACCATGTCTCGATCAGCCTCAGATTTAGGTGCGGATTTTATCGCTTCCGTGGGTACCGGAATGCAGGTAAAAGATTGGATTGACCGGATAGATACTACTCTAAAATTATATAAAGCCTCGCGGAAGCTGGGCTTGGATTCCGCGCTAAATATTACAGCGCAATTCGGGTACGAACACGTCGAAGTTGAGGGTGGTAAATTTTATATGAAAAACGAACGAGCCAAAACGCAAAAAGAGATTACGGATGCGGACGTTTCTCGTTGGTTAGCGTTGCAGCTACGGCAAAATGGCGTTACGACTAGATCCGGTGGTGGGTCTGACTTCAGTAATGCGATGGTGGTGCATATTAAATTTCCTCCGCGGTAGTGCTTCTTGCTGTGAAGAACGGTGATACTCCCTGCGAGTCTTTTTCCTGTGGATGCATAGTCTTGTGTGGTTGATGTTATCCCAAAGTTATCCACATAAAATAGTATTAATTTATTTAGAACGTTCTAATGCTCTGAATTGAATTAATAATACTATAAGATGCGGTTATTTTCGATTGAGATTTCCTATGGGACTTGACAAGAAATGTGACGAGTGTTTGAATGGGTATACATCTATGAAACCGCTAGGACAATTGGGTTACGGAAATCGCACAACGTTTTCCGTATGGGGCTACCTATCAGGCATTTTTCACAAGCCGAAGCGGCTCTCGCCTGTCGCAGCAGAACGGGAACAATTTGCTGAAGATGTGAAAGAGCAGTTTTTACAACTGCAAAAAAAAGGATTGTCGATACCGATATTTACGCTCTAGGAATTGAAGAGAAGAGCAGGGTGTTTACCAATAAAAAAGCATCACTACCGCTAGCAAAATTGGGTTTGGGCTACGAGTAGTAATGCCTTTTACATTTGTATCACCCTTATTGAGCAGAAGAATGATACGATACACCTAAAGTAACAGGTGTTGTTTTTAGTGTCAAATATTTTTTCGAGGCGCGTATATTGAATTTTTCTTGTTGGTACGCCATGAATCACAGCTTTGTGTTTCGATAGCGATTTACCTCGGAAGTGTTACAACCAATCCCGTTTGTTGAAGAAAATCAGCATTCCTACCGAAAACACCAACGTTACTCCCACTATGCCGATAAATGCCATCGGATGATCGGCAAACGGCAGGGTAAGATTCATACCATAAAATGTTCCGATCATCGTAGGAATCGTGAGGATTACGGTGAGTGAGGTAAAAAGTTTAATTACCTGATTCAGGTTATTGGTGAGAATAGTGGAATAGGCTTCTCTGATGGTATGAATTTCCCTAAGGCTCTCCTGGTTTACCACCGTAAGCTGTGCGGTTTCGAGAGAAATATCTTCTGCCAAATCTTTTTCCGAGTCCGTTAATGCGAGTATTTTACCGTGTGCAATATTGGCATACATGGTTTCCATTCTGACCAATGCCGTACTGAAATTATTTAGGATTCCTTCATAGCCGATGAACGAAATAATGTCTTTGTTCCGGATGCGTTCCACATTTACACTGATATTTCTGACGCGCTTAGTGATACTGTTGAGCGTATCGTTATAGGTGTCATTTATTTCGGAAAGGATTGATAACGCCACGCTGATGGGTTTAAGTGTTTGGTGATCGGGCATATGGAGTATGTCCATTGTTCTCGGAAACGGTGTCGGTGAGATGGTGACGATGGTATTGGGCGTGATTGCAATGAGCAGTAACCGGGTTTCGATGGTATTGTTTTCATATGCTGCAAAGCGGGTAAAAATATAGGTAGAATGATTTTCTACCTCGATACGCGGAACTTCAAACGGATCCAGTGCATCGGAAATCAGGCTGCTATCCAGTTTGCATTCCCGTTCTAACCAGGAAAGTTCTTCGGGTGTAGGTTCGGATACGATAACCCAGGAGTTCGTGCCCACTTTTTTCACGACCCGCGGTTTGTTATCTTGGAGAGATCGTTGGTAGATCGTAATCATGTGTACAGTATACTGCTATTTACGGGAAATGGAGAGCAGACTTGACTTTGATAATTTATCGGGTTACAATCCTGCCACATTGATCTTTACTGAAATAAACGAACAGTTTCAGTGAACAAACCTTTTTTTCGTAAAATTGTTTGTTATAGACATTGATGCGATACGTGCTTTAGATGGGGAATAGTAGGTTGCACTGCAAATTGCTCACGCAATTTCCAGTGTGAAGGCAGGTTTACATTTGAAAATATAAGCATATAACAGGTTACCCGCTTGTTATGGGGGATAGTATGTTGGGCAGGCGTGCTATCTCCCATAATGGGCGGGTTTTTTTGTGCGTATTACTTCAGCATTTCTACCGCCGCTGTCTGTCCCAGGTTTACGGCGAAGTTTGTGCCACGATCCCACGGATAGATACTATCCATATTTGCCAGGTACAGGTGCGGTATGGGTGTATTCAGCTTTGGCGCCTTTTGGGAATAGCCGGGTTGCTGTACGGGTTGCGCATAAGGTCCGGCAAAGAGGTAAGAACGAAGTATTTTGAATGGGTTTTTTCCGGTATCCGCTAATGTGTTGATGAATGGCAGAAATATTTTCAGTATTTTTTCTTTTGAGTACGAAAGATACGGGTGATCCGGCGGCAGGTAGTTGCCGAAATATGTCAGATGATGCCCGCCGTAGTCTTCCGGAGACATAAAGTTAGTATGTGCTACTGCGGCTAAGAATGGGTATGCTCTGTCGTTAATATTAAGCCAGTAAATATCCTGCATGATGGGCTTATCCGTTTCCAGTATCAGTAACTGTGCCGAGAGGTGAGGAATGGTGAGAGCCGGCTGTAACCATGAAGGGGAAAGTTCGGGTACCAATTTGGCGGCGATTGGCGTAGGGGTAGTGAGCAATACCTGATCGAACAGTGACGTTTTGTTGTCGACCGTTACCAGTAATCCTTTTGCCGACGGGCGGATATTGCGGACAACCGTGTCTGTTTTTATCGTACCGTGTTGCTCGCGGATGTTCTTGGCTAAATGGGAAATAAACGTTTGAAATCCACCCCGTACGTAAACAAGTTCAGTCGTCCGTGCATGCAGTCGGGCCCAGAGCCAGGAGGCAGCTACGCTGTCCGCATATCCGCCGAATTTTCCGATTAGTAAGGGTTCCCAGAGTGTCTTCCAGGATTTTCGGCCGCTTATCGCCGGAAAGAATGATTTGGCGGTAACGGCTTCCAGTGGTTGCCAAAAGGGATTAAGTTTACAGAATCCGGCCATCAGACCGGTCCTGATTCTGTCGAGCGGGGGTAATGCCGAAAATTTGAGCAGGCTGGCGGGTGAATCAAGTTGGTATGTCTTCCCGTTGATCAGTGTGGCAGTGATCGGTCGTTTTATCATGATCCCATGACCGTAGCCGCTCTCCCGCATGAGGGTGAGGATAGCCGTATCGCTGGTAAATACATGATGATATGCAAATTCGAGTGACCAGTTCCATTCCGGTTGGGTAAATCCATGCGCAAGTCCTCCGAGAACCGTATCTCGTTCAAATACCGTTACATCTGCGTGGGGCGTGAGTTTATAGGCAGCGGTTAAACCGGTAAATCCGCCGCCGATGATTGCCACTTTGCGTTTTTTAGATGCTGTATGCATAGCGAGTATTAAACCCGATGAATGAAATCCCTATCTCTTTCGGGTTACATATAAGTTATTCAGTATAGTCTATTATCTGAATTGTTCAACTCCGGTACAGACTTGTTGGGTAGCAAAAATTTTGTATGACCCTTCCGGCTTGGTATAGGACGGTTCAAGTTCCTGTTTGATAAGGTCAGACGGATGAGGTTCGTCTTGATCGGGTACATGATCATCGAGCGTAAAATATTGAATATTGTTTTGCCATAGGAGCGGGCAGAGTGATTGTTTTGTGGTTGAAGCGTATATTTGCTTCTGCAGTGCCCATCGTCCGTCCGTGTCATACCCGGCGGACCAGGAAAAATATGGCCACCCTAGAAATATTTTTCTGCCTGCCAGTGAAGCAGGATGATACAAATAGGTGTGGTTGAGCACGACTGCGTCAGGCGGGGTGTGTTCTACGAACCAGCGGGCTTCCGGATTCGTGGGGAGGTCTGAAAGCAGGAGATTTCTATCGTTCACGATGACGAACATGTCGATGACACCGGAGAACGTAAGCAGAAACAGCAGGAAGAGCAGATATATGAGTAAAATTATCCGTACTATGAGTGGTTTGAGTTGTTGAATTTTATCGAGATAGGCTGTGATTACGTAACCGGTAAGTATTTGTCCGAGAAGAAGGGAGAAATTAAGAAATTTATGACTGCCCGCAAGCTCTTTGGAAAACTGGAACAGGTTGGTCAGGATGAATAATATGACTAATGGGATGAGTGCCTTTCTAATCCGGTTGGGGACAATCAGGAAGCCCAGGGGAATGAACAGCAGATGTAACCCAATATTTTGCCACCAATAATAGAGAAAGCGCAGTACGGTGAAATGATCATGGGTATAAAATCCGGGGTACCAGGTAATGGCCGTTGATCCACGCGGTTGAAAATAGAGTTGCGGGAGTATGACT
The DNA here is from genome assembly GCA_964629685.1 of uncultured Gammaproteobacteria bacterium. Classification (GTDB taxonomy): domain Bacteria; phylum Patescibacteriota; class Microgenomatia; order UBA10105; family UBA927; genus CAZVTT01. The sequence goes on along the minus strand of CAZVTT010000001.1, from coordinate 13,773 downwards.
GCCGCTGAAATGATACCGGTAAGTACTAATGGTTTTCGTAAGCCGGAATACAGTAAAAAATAACAGGTAAAAATGACCGCGACAATAACCATGGCGGGTTGGTGCAGTAGCGGGAGTACTCCCGTAAGCAGTCCTATGCCGACGGCGATACCATAGCGTTTCCGGTTGCGGCTCCGTTCTATCCGTAGCAGTAGGTACATAATGACGAGTACAATACCGAGCCCGACTGCCAGGTGTCGTTGATTGGTGTATATGTTGAGATTCCAGAATGCCAAGATGTCACGTTGATCCCAAGGGGCAAACGCAGGAAATTCACCTGCCTGAACCACATCCATAACGGTATTGAGCGACAATGGATGTTTCTCAAAAAATTGGAGAAATGCCAGAGATCCGTTGAAAAGGAAAAAAATAACTGCCAGAACTGCCACGCGTTTACTGCGGAACAGTTCATATGAAATCAGCATAATCATTATCAGCAATCCCAAAAAACCAAGCGCACTGGGAATATTGAGCGCGTAGTCTATGCGTAAACCGATCCGTTCCAGCACCCCCACCACCAGATAAAATAAATAATGGTACCGGATAGGAGAACCCGGGAATAAAGGATATTCTGGCGGCCAATTTGCGCCGAGTGAGAAGGATCTGATCATGGGAATGTGTGCCCCGAAATCACTCCAGATGGTTGATGACAGCAACATAGATCCGTATGTTTGGCTATAGGAAAATGTGTGTACCATGAGCCACCAGGAACCGCTCGCCAGGCCGCACACAAAGAGGAGGAAGCAGAAATCGGGTAATAGTTTTCTGACACGGAGAACCACGTGTTTCATAGGTATATTGTAGCATCGGCGTCGGGTGAGAATGAAAGAAATAGACTTGAAACGGGAGTCATTTTATCCTATAATTCATACGACCTGCTGGAGTTTTTGCGCGACAGCGAAAACTCCTTTTTTTGTGGTTGGAATAGCTCAGATAGTACCGAAGAAATAGGGCAAATACGTATATGGCATATTTTCACGAAGCGCTTTCATATCCCCTGAGAACGTCGTTGGCGTCCCGGGAAGCCGCGGTCAAAGCACCTGATATTTTGCGGAAATACACCGGTGACAAGACTGCATTAACTGCTCAGGCGGAGTCGGATAGACTTTTGTCTTCTTATGATTTGACGTATGGCGTAAATATGGCTCTATCCAGCAGGGAAGCCATTTATTTCGGAGAAGATATTCCTACGCATTTTCGTGATGTTCATACGGATATGTTTTGTGACGGTCCATTGTATATACTGCCGGTTTTACTAACGGTTGATCCGGAGCAAACCGTACGGAAGGTGCTTCCGGCCATACTGTCCGAGATGCGGCGGTTAGATTCTCATCCGTATACGGATGGAGATACCACGGTACAGACTGTGCTGAAAGGTCTGCGGGGTAGTGTATCCAATTCTGCTCAGCAATCGGAAACAGCGGTAGTATTTTCGGAGCAGTGGAACCTAGCGGTTTCTGTTGCCCGCGGGGTACAGAACGCGCGTGTGGCTATCGGATTACAGCCACGTGTTGATCCGGTTTTACAGGAATGGATAACGGAACGGAGAGCGAAGGCAGATGTAATGAAACTATCTGATCCTGAACAGGTACAGACCATGATGGAAGCGGTATGTCATGCAAATTACCAGACCAGATCATTTATATTGACGACGCCGATAGACCGGCGTCATACACCGGAATGGTTTATGGATATGTTTGCCCAGCAACGGGCATGGGAAAAACTTACTTTCGCTTCCGATATCAGGATTACTGGTGAGCATTATGCGTATGATCCCGAGAATCCGCGGTTTATCGCTGCATTTCGTCCCCGGGAGTTTGGTTCGTTTCCCATTAGACTGGTGTTGCAGTGGGATAGTGCAGAAAAACAAGTTGCTCAACTTATGGTGCATCAAAGTCAGGCTGCCTATGATGCAAATGAAAGTAAATTCAGGCAATTCCTTCGGCCGGCAGTAGAGCAACAGGTGCGTGCTGAAGTGGAACTGTTAGCACAGGGTAAACCGGCTGACTTTAGCCTGGAGCGAATTGTGATCGGAGCGCTGATGCATGCACCGCGGGACGGCCAATACACGATTAAATCGCCGCATAATAACGTCGGTTGGACCAGGCAGGTGATCCGTGATATGTTTGCGACGTATTCGGATATACTCTCCGCATATGCACCTCATGCCGTGACAGCTGCGTTATTTCAATTACGGCGTGATGTTCATCATGAGGGCATATTTCATCACGGAGTAAACGACTGTGTCGTGGCAGGTGAAGAGAACATCGTGTGGAATGTCCAAGCCACCGGTTCTCATTCCTTGGTAGAAGTGCGGGCTGAGCCGACTTTGGCCGAGCGGTAATCGGATTTTTTGTGTTCAGTTATATAGCTTGGGATTATTGTTACAGTGATTAATTTCTGCTTGATCTTATGGCTCTGGTACGACCTCTTTCGGACACGTATAATTGCTTTCATGGGGTCTGATTTTTCCTTAGTTGTGTACTGGTGGACGGTGATGTTTCTTTTCGGTGTCGTGGCGTTTCCGCTAACCCGTCGGATTTTCGCGTTATGGTGGGATGAAGGATATATTTTGGCAAAAGCCGTAAGCATGTCCGTGATCACCTATGTTGTGTATGCGTTAGGAAGTGCCCAACTGGTTCCGTTTACTACTTGGACTATTTTGCTTGCAATGGCGTGTGTGTTTTCCTGCGGTATCGGCTTGCATATGTTTAGCGTAAGTTTCCGACACGGACAGCTTCGACTAATGAAGCGTCCGCCGGACGCACGGAGGATTCCCTGGGATGCGATTATATTTGAAGAGTTACTGTTTTTTACGCTGCTTTTATTCTGGTCCTGGGTGAAAGCACATGAACCAAGTATCCACAGCCTGGAAAAATTTATGGATTTCGGGTTTACTCAGGCGGTATTGGACAGTCGGTATTTTCCGGCACCTGATATTTGGTATGCCGACGGTACCATTAATTACTACTATTTCGGCCATACCGTGATGGCGGTGTTGACGAAATTTTCCGGTATAGAACTCGCGTATACCTATAACCTTATGTTGGCTACGCTGTTTGCTCTGTGCGCCACCATGAGTTTCAGTATCGGAGTGCAGGTAACCCGAATCGGGTTTTTACTGCGTCAGGGGAAAACATTTATCCGGGAACATTTGGGGGCCCGGATTGTTCTCTGGGAACTGGTAGCGGGTCTCCTGACGGGATACCTGGTAACCATGGCGGGAAATTTGCAGACGATTTATGCATTTACCAAAGGCTATACCGGAGAAAATCCGCCACCGGTATGGACTTTGCTTTGGAGTAGAGCGGAGTTATGGTCAAAGTTGCCTGAGGGGATTGCCAAATACTGGTATGCCAATGCCACCAGGTTTATTCCGTTTACCATTCATGAGTTCCCCAGCTATTCGTTTGTCGTATCGGATATTCACGGGCACGTATTGAGTATTCCGTTTGTGTTGCTGGCATTTGCCGTATTGCTGACCCTTTTTGTGCTGATGCGTACGACGGAGCACCCACAACGGTTAACCCGATATACGGGTACTCTGGTGTTGTACGGATTTTTGGTGAGTGTTTCGTTTATGACAAATGCACTCGACGGTCCTATCTATGGCGGTCTGTTTTTTTTCCTGTTACTGGTTAGCTGGAACGTTGGAAAAAAATCTGCCGCTAAAGTCCGGGAGACCGTTCTTTCGGGTATGACTGTGATCGTAAGTGCTGCACTAACCAGCCTGCCGTTTATTTTAAGTTTTAAATCATTTGTATCCGGTATCGGTGTAAACTGTCCGCCGGCCTTTTTAGCCAATAAACAGTTCGGCATGATTTTATTTGAAACGGTAGATAAGTGTCAGCATTCACCGGCGTGGATGCTGCTGTTGTTATGGGGATTCTTTCTGTACTGCGGCGTATGGTTTATCTGGCATAATATTCGGATGAAAAAGGGGAGTTCCGGACCGTTTGAACTGGACAAATTTTTTCTTTACGTATTTGTATATTGTCTGCTGTTAATTAGCTTTGCCGAGTTTTTCTATTTTAAAGATATATATCCGGCGCATTTTCGCAGTAATACCATGTTTAAGTTAGGGTACCAGGCATTTATGCTGTTGGGGATTTTATCCGGATATACCATTATTCATATCCTAACTGCTCCCGGAAGACGCATAGTGCGGACACTATTTTTTATCGGTCTGATCCCGCTCCTGTTCTTAGTAAGTATCTATCCGTACTTTTCCGTCGGGTCATATTTCGGAAATTTGAGGGAATATAAGGGATTAAATGGATTAACTTGGTTTTCGGAGCAATTTGCCGATGATGCCGCCGCAGTTCGTTGGTTGAATGAACAGGTAAAGAATAATGCCATATGGAGAGGTAATACCCCTGCTACGCAACTTCCGGTAATTGTGGAAGCTGATGGTGAAAGCTATACAGACTATGCCAGGTTCTCTGCGTTTACGGGATTGCCTACAATTATCGGTTGGCCGGTACACGAATGGCTATGGCGGGGTTCATATGATATAGTTGCACCCCGTAGGGAAGAAGTGCGGGTAATATACGAATCCGGTGATGATGCGGCGATACTGAATATTTTGTTGAAATACCGGGTACAATACATTATTGTAGGAACACTTGAACGTCAGAAGTTTGAACGATTGGATGAATTGGCGATTCAACGGGTTGCACGGGAAGTATTCCGTAGCGGTAACACTATTATTTATCAGGTAGAGCAGTAGCTCATCCCGATTCTCCGGATTAAACATAATGCAGGGGTAACGTATGGCAACAGAAGTACAGATGTTTCATCTCAGTAGTAATGAGGTACTTTCCAAACTGAAGGTTGATCCGGAAAAGGGATTAACCGCTGAAGAGCGTGAGCGCCGGTTAAAGCTGTATGGATATAATCGTTTACCGGAACCCAAACAACCGACACTTCTCGAGCATTTTCTGACACAATTTAAGAATCCTATCGTACTGCTGCTGTTGGGAACCACCGTTATTTCCGCTTTGACCGGTAAAGTAGTGGAACCGGTGCTCATAGCCGCTATTGTGGTTTTTATGGCCTCTGTGGGTGTATTCCTGGAACGTCAGTCCGAATCTTCTTTGGAGAAATTGAAAAAGCTGCAATCCGACACGACGTCTATTTTGTTAAACGGAAAGGTAGAACATGTTCCTACGGAAACAATCGTACCAGGAGATATTTTACTGCTGGCGGAAGGGGATAAAGTCGCTGCAGATGCCAGGGTGATACAAACGGTGAATGTAAAAGTAGATGAGGCGGCATTAACCGGGGAATCGTTGCCGGTGGTAAAACGGGATACCGTCCTTGCTGCCGATACGACTTTGGCGGAGCGGAAGAACATGATTTTTGCCGGGACATCGGTAATCGAAGGCGCTGTAAAAGCAGTTGTCATTCATACCGCGGAAACAACCCAATTGGGAGTTATTGCATCTTATTTGCAGAAGCAGGTTATCCGCCGTACACCGCTAGAAGAAGAGTTAACGTTGGTGGGGCGTTTTATTTTGATTGCGACCTTGCTGAGTACCGTTGGTATGTTAATCGTGCTTTTCTTGCGGGGGGAGACTATATTGGAAGCGTTGCTGACCACTACATCCCTGGCCATTGCATTTATACCTGAAGGGTTAAGTGCCGTGCTTACCGTAACACTGGCATTGGCCGTAGCTGACATGGTGAAAAAGAAAGTAATTGTGAAGAAGTTGTTGGCTGCGGAAGGATTGGGTTCAATTACCCATATTGCTACCGATAAAACGGGGACAATTACGGAAGGCCGCATGTTCGTGACGAAAGTGTTTCTGAGCGGCAAGCTTTATGATGTGGCAGATCCCGGTTTACCGAAAATTGGAATTTTTCCCAGGTTAATAGATATTATCCGGTTTTGTAATAACAACAAAGGACCGACGGAGCAGGCGCTGGTAGCATTCCTGGACCGGAACGGGTTTAGTTATGAACTGGAGGGGAGAAGGGTAGAGTATCAGTTTACCAGCAGCCTGAAGCGAATGAGCGTGGTTTACCGGCATAACGGTCGGATGCGTTTGTTCAGTAAAGGGGCACCGGAAGTTTTAATTCCGCTTTGTACGACTCAGGGGAATGACAAAGCGTTTTCGGCGGCAGAACAGGATAAAGCACTGGCTGCAGCCGTAGAGCTGGCAGGTCAGGGATTTAGGGTACTGGCCGTTGCCGATAAGCATCATGATGGTCCATTAGGCCAGGACGATAGGACAGAGGCGGAACGCGGGTTGAATTTTGTGGCACTGGTGGCGCTTATGGACCCGCTTCGTTCTACGGTAAAAGATACCGTAAAAGCCTTGAAAGCAGCCGGCATTACACCATTGATGATTACCGGTGATCACCCGGAAATCGCTCGGTATATCGCCGAGCAGTCCGGAATAATTCAACATCCGAAAAAAGAACTGGTACTTACCGGAGCAGACTTAGACGATTTATTCGGTCATGCATTGTTGCCGGGTACGAAAGAAAAGTTAATGCGTGCGCGGGTGTTTGCCCGGGTACGTCCGGAACATAAAGTGATGATTATAGATATGTATCAGCAACTTGGTTGTCGGATCGCCATGACCGGTGACGGCGTAAACGATGCGGCAGCCATAAAGCGGGCAGACGTCGGAATTGCCATGAGCAACGGGATGGATATTACCCGTGATATTGCCGACGTGGTGGTAACAGGCGAATATGATGCGCTGATACGGGCAGTAAGTATAGGAAGAACCGTAAAGCTCCGTACACAGTTGTATTTGCACTACCTTTTATCGGGGAATGCGTGTCAGATAGGTGTGTTCTTTTTTGCCATTTTCATGGTACTGCCGGTTCCCTTAACACCAATTATGTTGCTGATGCTGAATATTCTGACGGACGCGCTGCCCGCTATGGCGATGGCGATTGAACCTGAAGATCCGGATATAACCAAACGGCGCGCGGAGTTCTTGCCGAAACGGATTATATCGAGAGAAGTGGTGGTGGGGATACTGACACAGGCAACCGTTTCAACCGTCGCTTTAGGGACGGTATTTTATCTGGCTTTGCCGCAGGGACTGATATTTGCTCAGACATGTGTGTTTACGGTATATATTTTCCAGAAAGCGTTACGGTCGTTTACCGCCAGAAGTTTTACCAAATCCGTGTTGACGTATGGATTTTTTACCAACAAGTTAATGAATATAGCTTTCCCGCTGGTTATTGGCGTATGGTTTACCATGGTGTATTTTTTACCGGGTGTGTTTACTATGCAACCGCTTGATGCAAATACGGTACTGGGGTTACTCGCAATAGCGGTATTGATGCCGGTTACGGAAGAGATAGTAAAGGGGTTTAATAGGAGAAGGATGGCGGTAAGAGGATAACACCAGCCAAAACTCAGTAATTGACAGAACGTAAAAAACGTGGTTAAATACGCTAAAGAGATTGAAGATATCCTCTGTGTAATAAAAGATCTCGAGTTTTCCCGAAGTAAACTAAACACTAAGTATTCCCAGAGTTATGCAATTTTCCTTGAACGAATGTTAATCCTGCTAGCAAGTTCGTGAGCTTATATGGCTTTTCGTGCCACTCGTAAACCAACAGTAAAATCTAAAACAAAGTCTGCGGAAGCACCAAAAAAGGCGCCAGTAGACGTTGAGCCTCCAGCTGCGGCTCCGGTGGAAATTTCGGCGGATGCTTTGGTGGCACCTCCACCGGTTATTGCTCCTCCGAAAGAGGCTCCCAGTCCGGAATCATTTGATATTTCCAGCATAGTCGGCGCTCCGAAAGCAGTACCGGTACCGCCGGTACAGAAAGAAGAGCGGTCAACACCGCAAGCTCCAGCTCAATCATACAGACCTCAAGGTCAGCATCATGAGCGGCAGTCAGGTGGCTATCATTCGCAACATCGCGGTGGTGGTCGATACTATGGCGGGGGAGACCGCAATAATGACCGTAATGGCGGATACAGGCGAAATGCCATGCCGCGTCGGGATTTTGCGCCCAGCGAAGGAAACGGATTTACTCAGGATATAAATGTACCAACAGAAACGGTGAAAGGAATGCTGGATATAATGCCCGAAGGGCATGGATTTTTGCGTCCTAAGTTTACACCGAGCGAGCGAGACGTATATATTTCCGTTTCGCAAATACGACGCTTTTTACTACGGAATGGCGATGTCGTACAGGGACAAGCCCGTGCTCCCAAGGAGAATGAGCGGTATTACGGCTTACTGAAAGTTGAAAGCGTAAATGAAAAAACTGCTGATCAGATGGAGCGCCGGCCCCGATTCGAAGATTTAACGCCAATTTATCCTAATAAATTATTACGGCTCGAGACGGAACAACAACCATTGTCGACCAGAATTATTGATTTAGTGGCACCGATTGGTTTCGGTCAACGCGGTCTGGTTGTATCACCACCGAAAGCCGGAAAAACCACTATTCTGAAAGAATTGGCTGCCGGAATTTCCGCTAACTATCCTGATGTTCATTTGATGGCAGCACTTATAGGAGAGCGGCCGGAAGAAGTTACCGACATTAGCCGTAGCGTAAAAGGCGAGGTATTGGCAAGTAATTTTGATGAATCTCCCCAAGAACAGACCAGAATTGCAGAAGTGGCTTTAGAACGAGCCAAACGGTTGGTTGAAATGGGGAAAGATGTGGTTATTTTGCTGGATTCCATTACCAGACTGGCGCGGGCGTATAACCTGGTCGTTAATCCTTCAGGACGGACACTTTCCGGAGGATTTGATCCGGCAGCCCTCTATCCGGCTAAACGGTTTCTGGGAGCTGCACGATGTGTGGAACCGGCCGGACAGGAATCTAATCCTGATGGTACGCCTGCAGCTGTTGTGCTAGCCGGACCGACGCCACAGGGAACAGGCGGCTCACTTACGGTAATCGGAACCGCGTTGGTAGATACCGGCAGCCGTATGGATGATTTAATTTACGAAGAATTTAAAGGGACAGGAAATATGGAACTGCACTTGTCACGACAGTTGCAGGAACGAAGGGTTTTTCCCGCCATCGACATTGCAAAGTCGGGTACCCGTCACGATGAGTTGTTACTCGGAGAAGAGACCATGAAACGGGTAACCACACTTCGTCATATGTTATCTATGCTTTCCGATGAAGAACGTACGTTAATGTTGATTGATCGTTTATCTAAAACGAAATCAAACAGTGAATTCCTCGCCAGTCTTACGCAAGGGTAATCCATCCAATCCTATCTTCCGTGTCCCTAGAGTTGTACATTCCGTGTGACCGCGAGGGGCCGTTTCCGTTTATACCATCAATATAATATAAATGATATCAATATGTATTTAAATATATATTAAATATTCTTTTTATAATCAAACTAGCCTGTTAAGAGTGCAGATTGCGGCTAGTTGATAACCCACCAGTTAAATCCGATGTCGGTCGTTTGTGCTAAACCAATCCCTACAGTGAAGCTTCCCGGTGTTTTTTCCATGACGTAGAGTGTGCCATTGGTGGGGGAGGTTGGCGTGATGAATATGAGAGAACGGTCCGTAACGGATGGTGTGGTAATGGTAATGCTGGTTTTCCCCGTGAGCAATGTTCCCTGACCGATAGAAGGAGCGTTTTCCTGTTGAGCTGAACCAGTAGCTTCGGCTCTCAGTGTCAGCTTGGTGGTAACCAATTCTTTTGCGGCGAGCGATCCGCTAAGCGTAGCATTTCCGACACTATCGAATCCGGAGACCGTATATCCTCCTGGTCCTTTAATCAGCAGTTGCCCGAAACCGCCGGAAAGCGTGCCTCCCGGGCTACTTTCAGTGGGTGCGACCAGTGATTTCCCCAGATCAATGCTGAGATCCTGATTCAGACTGGTGATGGTGGATGCTCCCAATACTCCCTGGACCGACAGGTTTCCGTTTACCGCTAGTTGACCGGAAACTGTGACCGTTCCGTGGGTGTTTATGCTGAGTGTTCCGTTCATGATATCGAGTCCGGCAAGTTTATTTTTTTGAAGGTACAACGTGCTGCCGTATGTTTCCAGTCCGTTGGTTGATATCCGAAGATCTCCGCCGATAAGCAGTGAGCCTGCTACCGTAGTATTTCCTAAACTTGTGTTTCCCAATACTGCCAAATCAGCCTGAACGTTAAGGTTTAAGGTGGCCGGGAGGGTAAGGTGTTCAGTGTTTTCGCTTTCCTGATCAAGCATAGCCAAAAGTGCTGAACTGGTAGCATCTATCCCGGATGGCGGGGTATTAATGGCATTTGCCGCTTCATTCTGCAGTGACTGGAGATATGATCCTAATTCCCCGAAACTTGTGATGATGGTATTTGCAAACAACGTTCCGGAAACTGTGGCATCTTCTTCGACGCTGAGTTTATCGGCTTGAAGCGTATCGGTAATATCGGCATTTTTTGAAGTGATCGTTCCGGCAACCGTTGCGTTCCCGAGGCTATCAAATGCAGTTGCGGGCGAGCCGTTGGTATTTTCGATCCGGAATTGTTGTTCATCATTAAGTTTTACCGCCAGTCCGGCACTGTCTGTTGAAATTGGTGTAACGAGCGCCGGTGCTACGTTTCTGTTTGCCTCTATAAGCGACTGAATGTATTCGGCCAGCGGTATTCCATCGATAGTGATGCTATCTGCAACGAGCTCTCTTGCACGAACAATTCCTTCTACCCAAGCTTCCTGTGTGGTGATGATCCCCGATCTGAGTGATCCGGTGATTGTATCGGCGAATATACCGACATCATTGATGGGTTGCCCAGATTGAGTCTGTACAGTATACGCTGAACCCGTGGTGTCTGAAGTGTTGGGGATAAGGGTAATGCTGTCAAAGTTTCCGATCCCGTCGGTAATATTCCCGTTTGTGTCCAGGGGAATTAAATTCCCGCTATTTATAATATGACCGACGCTGGCACCGTCACGCGTGTTTGTCCATTGCTCTGCATCAAAGCGGGGAGCGGTTAACCGGTAGGAAACCGTTGTCGGTTGTGAGGAATAAATTGTGACTGTGTATGCGAGCGGATCAATGGTATACCAGGTCGTGACTCTTCCGTTGGCTGATAGGAGGACTATGAGATCGTTTATGTGCTTTTGGATATCCGTGACTTTTGCGAAGAGCCAAAGGTCAGAGGCTTTTTCGACTGTTGTGAAATCCAGTACTGCCTTATAACTAATACCATCACGGATGGAGGTGGTAACCGAACCCGTAATTTCTTCTTTAACACCTACCATGCTCGGGAGGAATGTTGCGAATTTTTCTCCGTTAATAGTGTACGGAGGATCAACGGTGCCGGCATCTACTTTTCCGGTGCCGCCTCCTACGATTACCGTTCCCGTTCCGGCGTCTATATTAATATTATTATTACCTGTCGAGGCTATAGTGCCGCCGCTGGTAAGAGATATGTCTCCATCGATAGTGGCATTCCCGGCGATAGCAAGGGCGGTGGCCCCTGAAGCGGCAGGGTCGAGGAAATATGTGCTGGGATTGGCTGAATCCCTATATGCGGCAGCATTTACATCTCCGTCGTTTTCTACCCAGAAACGTTTAGTTCCGGAAGCTGAAGCCGTAAACAGATCTTGGTTTTCATATTGATCAATAATTACCGCAGCTTTTCCCGTAGTTTGGGACGCCGACAGGGGATTTGATGTAATAATAAGTTTAGCAGCTGGTGTTACATTATTGCCAATTGCTACGTTTCCATTTCCCAATAATGTTATTGCAGCAGTGTTATCGTTATTTGCGATTTGGAAAACAGTTTCTGCATCTCCTACATCCTGAACACCAGTACTGTTAGCTTTGGCACCGACAATTTTTACTCCCGGAACCGTATCTGTGGGATTGTTTGTTCCGAATATCCCTCTGATTTCCAGTGGTTGAGCGGAAGACACGTTATCCGAGAATGAATTAATTCTGGTCCCTCCGTCTGTGGAGGAGATAGGTGCTATATGGAATATGACGTCGGTTTGCGCGACGGTTGTAATACCATGTGCGGTATCGCCATCAGACATGGCAAATGTAGGATCAGAAGATGCCGCGGTGGCGAGCTCCAAAAGGTATCCGGGATCGGTAATTGTGCCGATGGAAACATTCCCGCTTCCCAAAATGGTAAGCATGTCGGTGGTATTGTTAGCGATCTGGAATACCGTTTCCGTGCTCCCTAATGCTGCTATTCCCGTGCTGCCGTTTGATTTGCCGCCAATCAGTTCGATGGCCGGTGTAGTATCTGTTGGGTTGGTTGCACCAATAACTCCTCTTACGCTGAGTGCTTGGGCATCCGTGTCGGATACGGCGGTTATTTGTGCTCCTCCCGCGAGAGACGAGAGAATTTCCGTTTGAAAAAAGGTGTTTGTGGTTGCAGTTAACGCGGTAAGTCCATGGGCAACCTCTACGTCGGAAATTCCGAATGACGGATCTTCACCTGTGGTACCAAGAATTTCCAAATTCATGGATGCTGAATATGTACCTATACCGATATTGCCTGCGTCATCGATGCTGAAGCGCGGCGTGTTGTCATTCTTCATGGCGTATATATTTAGGCGGGATCCGATAGTCGGGGAGACGGAGAAAGCGGTGGGGGCAGTGGTAATATTATTTCCGTTGGAACGGAGTCTGACCCAATATTTAGTGGCACTGTTTACGGTGGTACTAGACCAATCTGTCGGAGCCGTAAATTGAATCGTACCATCATTGATTAGGTGATTCGTGCCGTCGGTAAATGTGGCGCCGATAGCCGTCCATGCTCCGTTCCAGTATTGACCGGTGAATGACGTACATCCGGAACAGGCAGTTGATATATCTATATATATAGTAGAGAACGGATGATCAAGCCCTATGTAGAATTCATCATTGCTGGTACCTTCTGCCGACAGAACGGTGAAGACGTTTCCCAATCTGGTAGCTGCCTCAGTGGTGCTATCCGTAAATGACGAAGATCCGTTATCCCGTTGGACGCTGTCAAAGGCTGTAGCGGAAGACGTTGCTGTGCCACCATCTCCAATGGCGAAAGTGGTGTTGTTCGCACCATCCATTATTCCAAGCGCATTCGGTTTATTTCTTGGATTTTGTGTCGTGTCTTGGAAGACGGAGAGTTGTTGATCGGGTGAAGCTGTTCCTAAACCCGTGTTTCCTTCACCATCAATTACAAGTCCGTTGGTACCTTTGGTTGATAATGTTATTTTTCCGGTTGTTGCTCCTCCAATAGTAAGCGGGTTCATATTTACGGTGTCGATGACTGCTGCAGTTCCTCTGAGTGTTAGCCGACTGGAAATACTGGCTGTACCCGTAACACCATTTAATAGAATGAGGGCTGTATTTGTAGCCGTGCTGGATTGTCCACCTCCCAGTGTGCTTCCCAACGCAAGACTTCTATCTACTACGGGGTACGGATATATAAGATTATTTGATTCGTTAAATAATGGTGATCCGCCGGCTCCCATTTCTCCTGTGGGACCGGTGGGTCCGGCTGAACCTGTTGACCCTGTAGATCCCGTACTACCCGTGGGGCCGGTAACTCCCGTGGCACCCGTGGTTCCGGTGGCGCCGGTTGGTCCTGACATGCCGGTTGCTCCGGTTCTGCCGGTTGGTCCGGATATACCGGTAGCCCCCGTGGAGCCGGTTGAACCGGTGGGTCCGGCGCTTCCCGTGGCACCTGTGGTTCCGGTTGAACCGGTTGGTCCGGAAATTCCGGTAGCTCCCGTTGGACCTGCAGAGCCGGTAGCCCCCGTGGAGCCGGTTGAACCGGTGGGTCCGGCGCTTCCCGTTGCTC